>JBGAIM010000002.1:0-526983 GCA_044225555.1 Limisphaerales bacterium
GCGCCAGATCCTGCGCGAGGTGCCGCTCATTGACGGCCACAACGACGTGCCGTGGCAGTATCGCAAACACAGCAATGATTTCAGCGCGATCGACCTTGCCGGCGACACCGCGCACCTCCAGCCAGCCATGGCCACGGACATTCCGCGACTGCGCGCCGGTTGCGTGGGTGGGCAATTCTGGTCGGTGTACGTGCCGACCAGCTTGAAAGGGGCGGATGCGGTGCAGGCGACGATTGAGCAAATTGACGTCGTGCATTGGATGTGCGCCCGCTATCCGGAGACTTTTGAGCTAGCGCTGACCGCGGACGACATTGTGCGAATCCACCGCGGCGGGAAGATCGCTTCGCTCATCGGAATGGAAGGCGGGCATTCGATCAACAACTCCCTCGCCACGCTGCGAATGATGTATCGCCTTGGAGCGCGCTACATAACTTTGACGCACACCAAGAACACCGACTGGGCCGACGCCGCGGGCGACGAACCAAAATGCCATGGGTTGACACCTTTCGGCGAGGAGGTCGTGCGCGAGATGAATCGCCTCGGCATGTTGGTGGATTTATCCCATGTCACCGACGAGACGATGCGCGCCGCGCTGCGTGTGACCAAAGCGCCGGTCATCTTTTCACACTCGTCGGCCCGCGCGCTGTGTGACCACGTTCGTAATGTCCCCGATGACGTGTTGCGCATGACGGCGACGAATGGCGGCGTGGTCATGGCCTGCTTTCTGCCTGGCTACCTCACGGAATCCGGCCGCTCGCGTCTCAAAGCTTACGACGCGGAGCGCACGCGATTGCAGAAACTTTACCCTGACGACCAGTCGAAAATTAATGCCGGCATCGCCGAATGGAAGAAAGCCCAGCCAGCCGTACGCGAAGCGACCTTGAATGACGTGGCCGACCATATCGACCACATCCGCAAGGTTGCGGGCATTGATCACGTCGGCATCGGCTCGGATTTCGACGGCTTCTCCGGTCCGCCGGAAGGATTGGAGGACGTTTCCAAGTACCCGGACCTGCTGGCGGAGTTGCTGCGGCGGGGTTACTCAAAGGAGGACATCAAGAAAGTTGCCGGGTTGAATGTCCTGCGGGTGATGCGCGATGTGGAGCACATTTCGAAGCAACTGCAGACCGGCGCTCCGGTCAAATAGTGTTTCATTTTTGACGGTCCGCTGTGATTGCCCTACGGTCTGTCCCAACGAATCGTGCAAGCGACTCCCATCTTGACCAACGACCAGGCCGCCGCGTCGGCCCATCACGTCCGTGCGAGCCTGCCGGCCAGCGGCTTGTTCGCTGGACAATCCTGGCGGATCGCGCCCGGCCCATTCGCACTCGGCCCGCAGCTGGCGAAGGAAATCGAATCCCTCGGACGCGTGCTGCTTCAGTTTTATCGAGCCGTGAACTTGCTCTATCGCAAGAGCGCCGAGGGCAAGATGCCCGCATGGGTTGCGCACTGGCTTGATCTCGGCAAACCTGCGGAACTCATCGCGCTCCAGCGTTCGCCCGCTTTCAAAAGCGAAGTGCCGCGCGTCATCCGCCCCGACCTGCTGCTGACCGAGTCTGGCTTGGCGGTTACGGAATTGGACTCCGTCCCCGGTGGGATTGGCCTGACGGCGTGGCTGAATCAAACCTATTCGGCTATCAACCATCAACCATCAACCATCAACTTATTGGGGGGCGCTGACGGCATGTTGCACGGCTTCGGCAGCATCTTCGGCGACGCGACACACGTTCATGTGATTGTGTCCGACGAAGCCGCCACCTACCGTCCCGAAATGCAATGGCTCGCGGAACAACTCGGTCCTCGTTTTTCCGTGCGCGATGCCAGCTACACTGGATTCGCCGACGGTGATGCTGCGTATCGTTTCTTCGAGTTGTTCGATTTGCCCAACGTCGCCAACGCCAAGCAAATCTTCGACCTGGCGGCGGAGAAAAAAATCCGCCTTACGCCTCCACCCAAACCAATGTTCGAGGAGAAGATGCTGTTCGCGCTGCTCTGGAATCGAAATCTTCAAGGTTTCTGGCGGCAGGAACTGGGCGAAGGGTTTCTTGCGAAACTCAAGATGCTCGTGCCGTACACCTGGGTCATTGATCCCTCGCCGTTGCCGCCGCATGGTGCGATCCCGGAGCTAAACCTGACGGACTGGCAGCAACTAAAGGCGTTATCCCAAAAGGAGCGCGAGCTGATTCTGAAAATTTCGGGCTTCTCCGAGCATGCCTGGGGCGCACGCGGGGTTTTTCTGGGCAGCGATTTGTCGCACGAGGATTGGAGCAAAGCGGTGGATGATGCCCTCCAGCATTTCGAGCAATCGCCCCGCGTCCTTCAGCGTTTCCATAAACCAGCCCTCGTCGAGACGCAGTGGTTTGATTTCGACAAGAACGAGGTCGTGCCGATGAAAGGCCGGGCGCGGCTGTGCCCGTATTACTTTGTGGCCGGCGATGGCGATGCCGCGCGTCCGCAACTCGGCGGGGTGCTGGCCACCATTGTCCCAGCCGACAAGAAAATCGTTCACGGCATGTCGGAGGCCGTGATGGCCCCGTGCTCGGCATGAACGTCCACGCCTTGATCGAATACACGCTGCTGGCCTTCGGCTCGCTGTTCGTCATCGTGGACCCAATCGCCACCGTGCCGGCGTTCATCGCCATGACGCCGCGGGATACCCCGGAGCAGCGCATTCGCATGGCGCGTCTGGCATCCATTGTCATGGCCGCGGTGTTGTTGATCTTCGCCGTGGCGGGCAAGATCATCTTCAAGTTCCTCGGCATCACCATGCCCGCATTTCAGATCGCCGCGAGCATTGTGCTGCTGATCGTGGCGTTGGACATGTTGCGGGCCCAGCGCTCGCGGGTGGTGGAGACCAGCGAGGAAACCACCGCGGGCGCGGAGAAGGCGGACATCGCCATCACTCCGCTGGCCGTGCCGATGCTCGCGGGACCGGGTGCGATTTCCACAGCTATTGTCATGCAATCCCGCGCGGCGGACTTGCCGCAGCACGTTGCGCTTTATGCCAGCATCGTGGCGGTTTCCTTCGTCAGCTATCTGATCTTCCGCGTTTCGGCCCATGGAGCGAAATGGCTTAACCCCATCGCCATGAAGATCACCACGCGCATCATGGGACTGCTGTTGGCGGCGGTGGCGATTCAATTCATGATCAACGGCATGAAGGCTGTGCACAACGACTGGATAAAACCATGAAGACCCTGCGAAACGCTGCCCTGGTTTTTGCGACCACGGTTTTGATCGCGTTCGTCGCGAATGCGCAATCAAATGTCTGGTCACTCAAACCCTTCCGGGAAGACAAGCTGGCCGAGATGGACGCCGCCATCAATGCCGCCATCGCCGAGGGCAAATGTCCGGGCGGCGTGCTGTGGTTGGAGCGGCCAGGTGCTGCGCCGTATCACAAGGCCTTTGGGAATCGCGCCATCGTGCCCGTGACAGAAGTAATGACCGAGGACACCCTGTTTGATGCGGCGTCTCTGACCAAGGTGGTGGCCTGCACTCCGGCGGTGATGTTATTGGTCGAGCGCGGCAAGCTCGACCTGGACGATCCCGTGTCGAAATACCTGCCGGAGTTCACCGGCGGCGGCAAGGAAGAGGTCACCATCCGTCAACTCATCACGCACGTCTCCGGTCTGCGACCTGACATCAGCTTGAAACCGGATTGGTCCGGCTACGATGAAGCGATCAAACTCGCGTGTGTCGAAAAGCTCGCGACCAAGCCCGGCGAGAAAATCGTTTACAGCGACACCGGCCCCATCCTGCTGGGCGAGGTCGTCCGTCGAATCACAGGCAAGCCACTCGATCAATTCCTGCAAGCCGAACTCTACGGCCCGTTGGGCATGAAGGACACGGGTTTCAATCCGCCCAAATCAAAACTTGCGCGCATCGCGCCGACCGAAGTGGAAGGCGATACGCCGGTGCGTGGCGTGGTGCATGACCCGCGCGCCCGCCGCATGGGCGGCGTTGCCGGACACGCGGGACTGTTCTTCACCGCCAGCGACCTGGCGCGATATGCCCGGATGTTGCTCAACGGTGGCGAACTTGATGGTGTGCGTATCTTCAAGCCCGAGACGGTGAAGCTGATGACCAGCGTGCAGACGCTGCCAAGCGTGAACGGTCGTCGTGGCATTGGCTGGGACATTGATACCGGTTACAGCGGTCCGCGCGGCGAGCTGTTCCCGTTGGGTTCGTACGGCCACACCGGTTGGACGGGCACGTCCGTCTGGATTGATCCGTTTTCCAAGACCTTCGTAATCTTCCTATCCAATCGCAATCATCCGACCGAGAAGGGGAATGTTGGAGCGTTGCGACGCAAGTTGGGCACGCTCGCGGCACAGGCCATCACCGACTTCGACTTCGCCAACGTGCCTGGCGCATTGCCGCCACGAACTGATGCGGAGCGCGCTCCCGCAGCAGGCTTGACTGCCTCACCGGCAAAATCGCCGCCCGTCCTGAACGGCATTGACGTTCTCGTGAAGCAGAATTTTGCTCCGCTCAAAGGCAAACGCATAGGCCTCATTACGAATCACACCGGGCAAGACCGGGCGCGGCGGGCCACGATTGATCTGCTCAAGGATGCGCCGGGCGTGACCCTCGTGGCGTTGTTTGGCCCGGAACACGGCATCCGCGGTGAAGTGGACGAGAAGGTTGGCGACAGCAAGGACGCTAAGACTGGATTGCCGATTTACAGTCTCTACGGCGAGCGGCGCAAACCGACTTTGGAACAATTGAAGGGTCTCGACGCGTTGGTTTTCGACATCCAGGACGTGGGCTGTCGGTTCTACACGTATCCGGCCACGATGGGCTTGTGCATGGAAGCGGCCGCCGAGGCCGGCATTGAATTCATCGTGCTCGACCGCGTGAATCCGATTGACGGCGTGACGATTGACGGGCCGGTGTTGACCGAGAAGACCAGCTTCGTGGGCTTTCACCCAACACCCTTGCGCTACGCGATGACGATGGGCGAACTGGCGCGCATGTATAACGTCGAGCGCAAAACCAACGCTAAACTCACCATCATCGAACTCGAGAACTGGCGGCGCACGGATTACTATGATGACACCGGCCTGCCATGGACAAATCCCTCGCCGAACATGCGGAACTTGAAACAGGCGATTCTGTATCCTGGCATCGGGTTGCTGGAGAGCGCCATGTCAGTGGGACGCGGGACGGACACGCCCTTCGAAGTCGTGGGTGCGCCGTACATTGACGACGTGAAGTTGGCTGAGGAGCTCAATCGCGCCGCGTTGCCGGGCGTGAGTTTCGTTCCGATCCGTTTCACGCCGACCTACAGCGTTCACAAAGACAAAGTGTGTGGCGGCGTTTACATCATGCTCAATGATCGAGCGAAGTGTAATGTCGTGGATGTGGGGCTGTTGATCGCGAAGACGGTTTATCGCCTTTACCCAAAAGACTTTCCCGTGGACAAGCCGAAGAATCTGCTCCTGCACGCTTCAACGCTCGCCGCGATCAAGGAAGACAAGCCGCTCGACGAAATCCGCGCCACCTGGCGGATGGACCTGGTGGACTTCCAGCAGCGGCGTGAGCGGTATTTGAGCTACAAGTAAACTGACCATTCCGACCTTGACACGCTAGCGGGGCGGTGGTGAAGTGCGATGCAAACGGCAACGGGTACGCGATCCTATGAGAATCTTCTGTCGTTCAGCGGCTTTGGGTATCCTGTTTGTTTGCGGCAGCCTCGGTGCGTTCGCTCAATCGAATGTGTATTCGATCCACATTGTTGGATACGTGAACAAGGCATTTCAAGCGGGCGACAACCTGTTCGGTAATCCGCTTGAATCCACGAATACCCTGAGCTACGTCATTCCTACGGCGCCGGAGGGAACGACCGTTTCGCTCTGGAATCCGCCGGGGAATGCTTACGGCCCCATTGCAACATTCACTTCGGGCGCTTGGGATACTGACTTTACCCTCAACCCCGGAATGGGCGCCAAGCTGCACACTCCTGCGCTCTTCACCAACACCTTCATCGGAACGGTTCTGGCGCCGGACGGTTCGTACTTTGATGGCAACGCCATCAACCCACCTCCACCATTTTCCGGTGTGGACGGTTTGTACCTTTTATCCAGCAAGTTTCCAGCAACGCTCTCGGGGACGAGCACGCTTTCGGTCTTCGAATACATTCTGGGGCGCGCCCCGCACGAAGGCGAACAGTTCACCACCCTTGATCCCGCCACGCAATTGTATCACACCACAATTTTCCTCTCGGGTGACTGGAATAACGGGGCTCCGCGACTGGGTGTGGGCGAGTCCGCGTTCTTCAACATTGGTCCGGTCGCTGTGCCCGAGCCTTCCGTCGCCAGTTTCGTGCTGGCCGGATTTTGCATCGCCCGTGTGATTTCACGACGACGTTGAGCCACACCGCCGCGGTTTCACCATAGCGCCCGAATTCCGATTGACCTCGGCACCGGTGGGCAAAATCAATCTCGCCATGGATCAATACTCATGCCCACCGCCGCCGTTGCCGCCGCATTTCGGACGCCCGCCCGAGCCTTCCGGCTGGGACAAGTTCAAGAAGTTCCTCGCGCCGCTTGGTGTCGTCGGGTTATTGCTGCTCAAATTCGGCGCGAAACTCAAATTTCTCATCGCGCCCGCCATCAAATTCTTTCCGGTGATTCTCAAGACCGGTGGGACGATGATCCTGTCCATCGGTGCGTATGCCATGATGTGGGGCGTGTGGTTTGCCGTCGGGTTTGTGCTGCTCATCTTCATCCATGAACTCGGTCACCTGCTCGCGGCGCGCAAATGTGGACTAAAAGTCGGCGCGCCGGTGTTCATTCCGTTCATGGGAGCGATCATCGCGCTCAAGGAAGCCCCGCGTAACGCCTGGATCGAAGCGCAGGTCGGCATTGGCGGGCCGATGCTCGGAACGCTGGGCGCGGCCGTCTGCGAAATGATCCATCTCGCCACCGGTTATCAGTTGTTTCGGGCGCTGGCCTATACCGGCTTCTTTCTCAATCTGTTCAACCTCGCCCCCGTGGGTTTTCTCGACGGCGGCCGAATCGTGACGGCGCTCTCGCCCTGGTTGTGGGTGGTGGGTTTTGCGGTGGTGTTGGGGCTGACTATCGCGCATCCAAATTTCATTCTGATCCTCATACTGATCTTCTCTGCGCCGCGGTTGTTCTCATTGTTCCGGCACAAGAGTGAGGCGGAACGGCGCTACTTTGAAGTGACCCCTGGCCAGCGCGCCACAATGGCGATCATGTACTTTGGCTTGATTGCGTTGCTTGTGATCGGAATGCAAATCAGCCATATCCCGCGGGAAACTTTGGCGGGCCGTTGAACTCAGGGCTAGCTCGATTTCTTTCTTCGGGGCTTGAACAACTCCATCTGCGGCTCCTTGAAAAAATCATAGTTCTTCAGGATGCGGATGGTTTGGAGCAGGTCCGACTTTTGGTAATTGCGATTCGCTTCGGTGTGCGCGACGAGGTCGGTCAGCATCGTGCGGAAGGGAATCACCGCGTCCACACCCTTGGCGCGGAGCAGGGCGATGCTTTCATCGCGGGCCTTCGCGTCGTGGGGCAGGGCGGGGACAACCAGAATCTTCAGCGGGGCACCATTCTCGCCAAAAACCTTCGCCGCCTGCTGGAAGACCTTCGTTCCGACGAAGCGGAAAATCTCCGGCGTGCTTTCCAGTCGGGCGGAGCTGAACGTCTCCGTGTGCCAGCCTTTCACCACGACAATTGCCCGGCTGACAAATGCCAGGTCTTCAGACGCCAACACGAACGGTTGTTCGCCCTCGCGTTTGGTGGCCAGCGGATTGAGCACGAAGAAATCAATATCGTCGTCCTCGCGCCGGGTCTGGGCGATGTATTTGCGGTGTTGCCGAACGAGAAACTCGTGCAGCTCGAAGTATTCGCGGACGATGGTTTCGCTGACGGCACTCATGGCTTTGATTCAACCACGGATAGACACGGATAAACACGGATGAAAAACCGAGAGGCGCGCGATTAACAAGGATTCATGATCCGTGTGCATCCGTGTTAATCCGTGGTTAAAACTTGTTCGATGGCTGCGGTCGGCACGCGCTGGCCCCAAACGACTTTGCCAATGCGTTTGGCGAGGACGAATTTGATTTCGCCGTCGCTGACCTTCTTGTCGAGCTTCATGGCGGCGAAGAGTTTTGGGCGTTGGCGCACGCTCAACTTCACTTCGGTCGGCAGCCCGGCGCGTTTGAACAGCTCGGTGATCCGCGCCGAATCCTTCGCCGACAGGCCAGCCAGTTCACAGGAGAGTCTCGCGCTGGCAACCTGACCAATGGAGATGGCCTCGCCGTGGAGATATTTGCCATAGCTGGAAATGGCTTCCAGGCCATGACCGATGGTGTGGCCGAAATTCAGGATGGCGCGCAGTCCGCTTTCGGTTTCGTCCTGGCCGACGACATCCGCTTTGATCTCGCAGCAGCGGGCGATGATTTCGCCGAGCGGCTTGGTTTCGCGACGCAGGAGTTTGGGCAGATCGCGCTCCAGGCGGGCGAACAACGCCGCGTCGTAGATGATCCCGTACTTGATAATTTCAGCGAGGCCGGTGCGGAATTCGCGCGTGGGCAGGGTCGCCAAAGTATCGAGGTCGCAGAGTACCAGCCTGGGTTGGTAAAACGCACCGACGAGATTTTTCCCGGCTTTCAGATTTACGCCCGTTTTGCCGCCGACGGAACTATCCACGTGGGCGAGCAAGGTCGTGGGCACTTGCACGAACGGGATTCCACGCAAGTAAGTCGCCGCGACGAAGCCCGCGAGATCGCCCACGACGCCACCGCCGAGGGCGACGATGAACGATTTGCGCTCCAGCCGATGCGACGCGAGCCGGTCGTAACAGGATTGAACGGACTTCAAGCTCTTGGCGGTTTCGCCAGCGGGCACAATGACGAGCGATGGCTCGAAGCCGGCGCGGAGCAGGGAATTGTAGGCCGGCTTGGCGTATTCGCGGCCGACATTGGTGTCCGTGATGATGGCGCAGCGATTGCCGAGCTTGAGCTTAGCACACTCGGCACCCAACTTGGGAATTAAGCCGGGGCTGATTTTGATGTCGTAACTACGGTTGCCGAGAGGAACTCTGACTGTGCGCACAGCCGGTAGCATAAAGACTTGGGCGGGGCTGTCAAAGACAGGTTGTTCACCGCAGTTTAGACTTTTGCTCGCGGGCTGAAAACCTATCCTGCGCCCAGATGAATCCAGTTTCCCTGATCACCGGCGCGTCCCGTGGCATTGGCCGCGGCATTGCGCTGGAGTTGGCCAAGCTCGGTCACGACTTGGTGGTCAACTACGCCGGGAATGTCGAAGCGGCACGAAGCACCGCGGCTGATTGCTGCAACTCGGCCGCCGAGGCCGGGAAAACGATTCGCACGGAGATTTGTCAGGCGGATATCTCCGTCGGGACAGACCGGGCCAGGTTGATTGCGTTCACGCGGGAGAAATATGGACGGTTGGATTTGCTCGTGAACAACGCGGGGATTGCCCCCAACGTGCGGGCGGACATTCTCGAAGCCAGCGAGGAGAGCTTTGACCGGCTCATCGCCATCAACGTCAAAGGCCCCTACTTCCTGACGCAACTGGCCGCGAAGTGGATGATTGAATTGGTAGGGACGCGTTCCACCGCGTCCGAAACTTCAGCCAATCGTCAGGGACGCGGTGGAACGCGTCCCTACCATCCCAAGATTGTCACCGTCTCCTCGATTTCCGCCTACACGGCTTCGATCAATCGCGGTGACTATTGCGTCAGCAAGGCAGCGCTCTCGATGCTCACGCCGTTGTTCGCGGCGCGGCTCGCGGAATTTGGCATCAATGTTTATGAAATCCGCCCCGGCGTCATCGCCACCGACATGACCGGGCCGGTAAAGGCGAAATACGACAAGCTCATCGCGGAGGGTTTGACGCCCATCCAACGCTGGGGCACGCCCGGGGATGTCGGCCTTGCCGTGGCAGCCATCGCAAGCGATGCGTTTCCGTTTACCACCGGCGAAGTCATCAACGTGGACGGCGGATTTCATTTGCGCCGACTGTGATGCTCAAGCGCTTGCTGCAAATCGCTGTTGGCTTGGCGCTGGGGTACGGCGCAGACGTCGGCGCGGAAGATTCCAGACTAACATTCTGGAATCAGCAGCGGCGCGGTGCGAACTGCTTTAACAAGGCCATCACCACCAACTATTTTCAATCCGCGCGCTCGGCGGGAATTGAATTCATCCGTCTTGCTCCAGACAAGTGGAAGCCGCAGCATCGTGATTTTCTGATCGGTAACGCGGATCAATTCGAAGGGTTGGCGCCTGAAGACTTGAAGCAATTGAAAGTCGTGTTGGATGCCGCCCACGCCGCAGGTGTGAAGGTAGTGCTTACGATGATCAGCCTGCCGGGCGCGCGCTGGCGCCAACTCAACGGTGGCAAGGATGACGACCGGCTCTGGCGCGACGCGAAGTTCATGGCGCAGGCCGAACAATTCTGGACGCAACTGGCGGGTGAGTTGAAGGCGCATCCTGCCATCGTCGGTTACAATCCATTGAACGAGCCGCACCCCGAACGCGGCGATGGTTTATATGATTTCTGGACGCAGGACATCGGCGAATGGCAGGCGCGACGGCGCGGTTCGTCATTTGATCCGAATGAGTTCAACCGGCGCATGGTCGCCGCGATCCGGCGAGTGGATACGAACACCCGCGTCATCCTGGATGCGGCCATTTACGCGGCGGCGCCGGCGTTTGCGATTATGGAGCCGGTGAATGACGCTGGCGTTTTGTATTCCGTTCACATGTACGAGCCGTATGAGTTCACGAATCTCAAACAAAATGCGGGGCGATTCAAGTATCCCGGTCCAGTCGAGGTGGGCGAAGCCAGACGTCCCATCGAATGGAATGCCGCCGAGCTTGAGAAGTTCCTGCAACCGGTCACGGATTGGGCGCGACGCCATCAAATCCCGGCAAACCGTATTCTGGTTGGAGAGTTTGGGTGCAATCGCATGGTGCCCGGCGCAAAGGAGTATTTGAACGACTTGGTGGCCGTCTTTGAGAAGCAACGCTGGCATTGGGCGTTCTATGCCTATCGCGAGGACGAATGGGACGCGATGGATTACGAGTGCGGCACGGATAAGCTTCCGTGGTCCTATTGGAAGGCGGTTGAGACGGGACAGGACCCGGAGTTTCCCCGCAAGCCCAATGCATTATGGGAAGTCTTGCACTCGCGCCTGCGTCCACGGAAAATGTCCGGCAACTGATTTACCCATGGCCATCAAGATCGATTCAAAATTAACGCCCCAGAAACTCGTGCCACCGATCGAACGCATGTTCGAACTGTCGGCGCAAAAAATTCTGAACATCGAGAAAACATGGAAGCCGGAGCAGGGGACCCCGGTGTTCACGGTGAAGGGCAAATACACCTCGCGCGGCTGGACCGAGTGGACGCAGGGATTTCAATACGGCTCGGCGCTGCTGCAATTCGACGCGATGGGCGACGAGCAGTTTCTGGAGATCGGCAAGCGCGGCACGGTCAAATACATGGCGTCGCATGTGTCCCATGTCGGCGTGCATGACCACGGGTTCAACAACGTTTCCACCTACGGCAATCTGCTGCGGTTGATGCGCGAGGGGAAAATTCCGCAGAACGAGGGGGAAAAGAATTTTTACGAGATCGCGCTCAAAGTCAGCGGCGCGGTACAGGCCTCACGCTGGACAAAGCTCGCGGACGGCACGGGGTTCATCCACAGCTTCAACGGTCCACACTCGCTGTTTGTGGACACGATCCGCTCGTGTCGTGCATTGGCGGTGGCGCATCAACTCGGCCATGTACTGATGGGCGAGCAGGACGCGAAGATTTCATTGCTGCAACGTGTCGTCGAGCACGCCTTGAACACGGCGCGTTACAACATTTACTACGGCGAAGGCCGCGATGCTTATGACATCCGCGGTCGTACAGCGCATGAGGCGGTGTTCAACACCACAAGCGGCGTGTTCCGTTGTCCGAACTCGCAGCAGGGTTATTCGCCGTTCAGCACGTGGACGCGGGGATTGGCGTGGGCTGTCTGTGGATTTGCCGAGCAATTGGAATTTGTTCGACTGCTGTCGCCGGAAGAATTTCAACTGGCAGCGAGCCCAAAGCGGGCACAACGCTACCAATTTTTCTTTGCCAAGCGAAAACTGCCACGCAAGTGGAGATACCTTCAGGACAAATCGCGTTCCTTAGCAGAAAAGCCAGCACAGGAAGCTCTGATTCTTCTTGTTAAAGCAGTCACCGCGACGGCTGATTTCTATCTCGCAAACTCTTGCGCGGATGGCATTCCGATGTGGGATACCGACGCGCCGAACCTCCATCGCCTGCCTGCGAACTGCCTGAACAAAGTGTCCGATCCGTACAACAAGTTTGAGCCTGTGGACAGTTCGGCGGCGGCGATCGCGGCGCAGGGTTTGATTCGCTTGGGGAATTATCTCAACGCGACCGGCGACAAAAAGGCGGGAGCGAATTATCGCCAAGCTGGTTTGTCTGTGGCACGCACGCTGTTCAGCGAGCCGTATCTCTCCACCGATCCGAAGCATCAAGGCTTGTTGCTGCACTCGGTTTATCATCGTCCGAACGGCTGGGATTACGTCGCGCCCGGCCAGAGCGTGCCGAACGGCGAGAGCTCCCTGTGGGGCGATTATCATTTGCGCGAACTGGCGCTGCTCATTTTGCGGGAAGCCCGAGGTGAGCACTACTTGACCTTTTTCGATTCGACGAAATGAAGCGGATAGTTCTCGTCTGGTTGGTGATCAGTGCATGTGCGTTAACAACGCTCGCACAATCGAATCGCATCACCGTTCACATGATCGGTGATTCGACGATGGCGAACAAACCGGTCATCCCGGCGAATCCCGAGCGCGGTTGGGGACAACTGTTGCACATGTATTTCAAGAACACTGTGCAGGTGGAGAACTACGCGCAGAACGGACGCAGTTCGAAGAGTTTCATCGCCGAGGGGCGATGGGGTAAAGTGCTGGCCGCACTCAAGCCGGGCGATTTTGTCATCGTTCAATTCGGGCATAACGATGAGAAGACGAATGATGTGAACCGCGGCACAGCGCCATTCGGCGAATACACGACCAACCTCGTGCGCTTCGTCCGCGAGGCGCGCGAGCATCAGGCGACGCCGATTCTGGCAACACCGACCGCGCGGCGGAAGTTCGATGGAGCCGGTACGTTGACAAATTCACATGGCGTTTATCCCGAGGCGGTGCGCCAGGTGGCCCAGGCGGAAAAAGTTCCGTTGCTCGAACTGACCACGGCGACCGAGAAACTGTTGCAGCAACTTGGTCCGGAAAGTTCCAAGCGGTTGTTTGACTGGATTCCGGCCGGTGAATTTGCCCCCGACTCGAAAAGGTTGGAGGACGACACGCATTTCAACGCCTACGGCGCGAGCCGGGTCTGCGATCTTGCGGTTGCCGAGATTGCAGCCAAAGTTCCCGAACTCGCGGCGCATTTGAACCGGCGCACTCCGGAGAAAAGCTCGCCCGCAGGGGAGAAATGAGTTAGTCATGCCGTCAGCAATTCCATGAGCCCGACCACACTATCGCCCAATACTGCGGACATCGATCGTCGGCGCTTCCTTGGCGCGGCTGCGACTCTGGTTGCCGGCACGCTGGCGCGACCGCTTCTCGCTGCCGACCGCGATTGGAGCGGGCAGAAGCCAACTCGCTATCCCGACCCGGACATCGTTTCGCTCGATCCGCGCTTCGACAAATACAAGCTGGGCAACACACCCATTCAGCGATTGCACACGGGAATGTTGTGGGCGGAAGGCCCGGCGTGGAATGGGGTGGGACGTTACCTGCTCTGGAGCGACATCCCGAACAATGTGCAATTGCGCCGCCTCGACGACGACGGTCATGTAAGCACGTTTCGCAATCCAACTGGCAACAGCAACGGGAATACGTTCGACTTCGAGGGGCGGCAAATCTCCTGTGAGCACGGCAACCGCCGTGTGGTGCGTTACGAGCACAACGGCGGCATCACGGTGCTGGCTGACAAATGGAATGGGAAGCCGCTCAACGCGCCGAACGACGTGGTAGTTCATCCCGATGGCGGGATTTGGTTCACCGATCCGGGCTATGGCAGCATGATGAATTACGAGGGCAACAAGGGCGCGCTGGAAATCAAGGAGGCGGTGTATCGTATTGATCCCAAGTCAGGAAAGATGGATTTGGTGACGGACGAACTCAGCAAGCCAAATGGCCTGTGTTTTTCGCCGGACTACAAAAAGCTATACATCGCAGACACTGGAGCGGCTGCACCGAAGCCAATTCAAGTGTTCGACGTGCTTGGTGGAGGAAAGCTCAGCAAGGGAAAGCAATTCTGCACAATGGACTACAACGGCAAGTCCGGCGGGGCGGATGGCATTCGCGCTGACGTGGATGGCAACATCTGGGCGAGCGCCGGCTGGGCGGGTGAAGGCTACGATGGAGTTCACGTCTTCGCGCCGGACGGCAAACGCATTGGTGTGATTCTATTGCCGGAAATTTGCTCGAACATTTGCTTCGGCGGAGCGAAACGGAACAGATTGTTTATGACGGCGAGCCAGTCTCTCTATGCTGTCTATGTCGAGACACAAGGAGCACATATTACTTGAGCCATGGCTGAACCTTTCAAGCTAGTCCGCATCCCGACTCTTAAAACTGTTGGTGACTTTCGCGCACACGTTGCGGCGCTCGGCCTGGACCTGCCGTGTGAAGATCAAATCGCTGCTGGCGGTGCGTCACCACTGGCGCAGGCGATTGAGGGCGTGGTTATCAACGGCAAGCGCATTGGCAATCGTTGGGCGATTCATCCGATGGAAGGTTGGGACGGCACCACGACCGGTGGTGTCAGCGAAGAAATGTTGCGGCGCTGGCAACGGTTTGGCGAGAGCGGGGCGAAGTTGATTTACGGCGGCGAAGCGATGGCGGTGCGCCCGGATGGTCGCGCGAATCCAAATCAGATCATCATTACGGAGGAAAACAAGGCGGGCATCGCATCATTGCGCAAGGTGTTGGTCAAGGCGCACGCGGAGCGTTACGGAAAGACGGATGATCTCGTCATTGGCTTTCAACTCACGCACTCGGGGCGGTTCTGCAAGCCGAATGACAAGAAGCGCATGGAGCCGCGCGTGGCGTTCCGGCATCCGATTTTGGACCGCAAGTTCAACGTCACAAGCGATGCGCAAATGTTCACCGACGCGGAGATTGAGGAGTTGATCCAATGCTACATTCGCGCGGCGAAGATCGCGTGGGACGTCGGCGCGGATTTCGTGGACATCAAGCATTGTCATGGCTACTTGCTGCATGAGTTTCTTGGCGCACACACGCGGCCCGGCAAGTTCGGTGGCAGTTTTGAGAATCGCACCCGCATTCTGCGCGACATCGTGGCGGGCATCCGGGCGAGCGGGAACAAGATCGAGATCGGCGTGCGGTTGAGCGCGTTTGATTTCGTGCCGTTCAAGCCAGACCCTGCGTTGTCACAGCCCGGCAAGCTTGGGCCGGGCATTCCGGAGGATTTTTCCCATTGTCTGCCGTATCACTACGGCTTCGGCGTGAATGTAAACAACCCGGTGGAATACGATCTGACGGAGACATTCAAGTTCGCCGAACTCTGCGCGCAACTCGGCGTGAAGATTCTGAACCTCAGCGCGGGCTCGCCTTACTACAATCCACACATCCAGCGTCCGGCGGCATATCCGCCGAGCGACGGGTATCAACCGGCGCATGATCCGCTGATTGACGTGGCGCGGCAGATCAATGTGGTGAGACAGGTGAAAGCTCATTTATGTCGAAGGTCGAAAGTCGAAGGTCGAGAGCCTGATTCGCCTTCGACCCTCGACCCTCGACCTTCGACTCCAGTCCTGATCGGCACTGCCTACAGCTACTTGCAGGAATATCTGCCGCACGTGGCGCAATCCGTCGTGCGCAATGGCTGGACGGACATGGTGGGCTTGGGTCGCATGGTGCTGAGTTATCCAAACATCCTGGCCGAAGCGGTGGAGAAGGGGAGCATCACACCAAAACAGATCTGTCGCACGTTCAGCGATTGCACCACCGCGCCGCGCAACGGGATGATTTCCGGCTGCTATCCGCTGGACAAATATTACTCGGCCAAGCCGGAATTTCAGCAGTTGAAGGAAGTGAAGAGGAAGGTTGGGGCGTGAGGACTAGTCCCCGCCGATCCAACCGTAACCCGGTGAGTAGGCGATGTGGTGATTCGCAAAGGGCGGCCAGCGCGCGATGAAAATTTGCCGGCCCGGGTCATTTCCATATTGCCGCACGACCAGAAATTCCTGCACTCGGGCAAATGTTTCGGCAAATCCAACCATCAGCAAAACTGCCAGACCAAGTCGGAGTATTGCTTTGCGCCAAGGAAGACCCAGTATGGCAATTACGGTGACGGGGAGCACTGAAACAACAGCCAGCAAAATCAAGTTGAGCATTTGGCGCAAGGAAAAGCCAAACTCCTGAGTGCGCCATAACGTCAACCAATACATTCCCCAGAAAAGACTTACGATCAAGAACGCCATTTGAACGTTTGGTTTTGCACACTTCATTTGCGGGTCTGCGTTAGAGTTTTTGCACTGAATCTCCCGACCGAACCACACCAGCTTCAAAAACCTTGGCATTCACGCCGCGCAGGTGAAGTTGTTTGCCTTCGTCGGAGTTGACGAATTTCATCGCGTCCGGACCGAAGCGGGCGGAGAACTTTTTGCAACCGAGGTGCGGCGGGGCGGTGATTTCGATGACGGCCGAACCAATGGCGAGGCGCGTGCCCGGAGGAACATTGGCGTCGCTCAAATCGAAATCCACAAACAATTGATCACCGGCCAGCGCCCAGCGGTCTGGGCTCACGGCGAGCAACTCGATGACGCGAGCGTTCATGATGTTCAATTGCATTTCGGGATTGGCCGAGCCGTCAGGCGTGCTGCGACTGCCGCGGGCTTTCCAGTTGTCGCCGATCAGGCCGTGCGCGGGGTCGAGTTGGGCTTCGGCCAGCACTTCGCGTTCGTCCGTGTTTGGACGGCGGGAAATGAGTTTCAGCACGCCGACGTCCTTGGGCGACTGGCGGATGGTTTCCAGTCCGGCTTCCATTTCGGCGAACGTCAGGTGCTTTACTTCAGTCATGGCGATTGACTTTGGTTGAGGTTAGTGATGCTGTCCAGTGGGAATCCAGCCCGGGGCAACATCGGTTCCGGCGATGCCCGGGGAATGTTTATCAATTTACATTTCCCGGGGCATCGTGCGTATAGTCGCCCTGTCGGATGGAAGTTGTGGGCAGGGATGCGCATGAAGGTTAGCGTTTCGTGAGTCAACCGGTTGAAGACCATGAATGAATCAGACAGGCGTGAGCTGAATGAACTGAAGCAACGGCAACAATTGCTGGAGCGGCAACTGGGCCTGCTGGCGACCGATATCCGCCGGCTGGAAGACCGGTCGGCGCATGCTTCGATGTCCCGGCTCGAGATGGCGCAATCACTCGCCGACACGCCGCCCGTGGTTGAGCCGGTGAAAGCAGTTCCCTTGGCCGTGCCGCCGCCGCTACCGCCCTTCGTGAAAGCTGCGGCTGTTGAACCTGCTCCTTCCTCTCCCAAACCGGAATCCGCGCCGGGTGTGTCGGAGTTCGTGCCGGAATTTGTTCGAAAAGAAACCCCGCTACCGCAACCCCAAAGTGAATTGCTTAGCTCCGTTCCGCCATTGGTGTCGCAGCCATTGTCGCCGGAAGAACCGAAGGCGTCATTCGAGATGCGGCTGGGCACGTACTGGCTGGTGCGGATTGGCGCGGTGATGATTCTCACGGGGTTGGTGTTCTTCGGCAACCTGGCCTACCAGAAGATGGGGGCGGTGGGGAAGGTGTCGTTGCTGTATCTGGCGAGCGGACTCCTGCTCGGTGCGGGCGCATGGTGGCAGCGCAAGTCGGTGGGTGAAGCGCTGCACAATTACGCGCAGGTGCTGTTCGCGGGTGGGTTGGCGGCGGTGTACTTCACAACCTACGCAGCGCATCACCTGCCGACACTGAGGGTGATTAGCAGCGAACTGCTCGATGGAGCGTTGTTGCTCGGTTGGGCGGCGTTCATTGCTTGGATTGCGGACCGACGAAAGTCGGAGCTGCTGGCACTGTTCGCAACGGGGCTGGCGTATTACACCTCGATAGTCACGCCAGTCACTGGATTCACGCTTTACTCGAATCTGGTGCTGGCGTTGGCAACGGTGTTCTTCCTGGTGCGCAATCGCTGGGCCGGGCTTTCGTGGGCAAGCTTGATTGCGACCTACGCGTCGTACGCATGGTGGCGACTCTATCACGGAAATGAAAACCCTGGATTATGGCTCGGCGCTTCTTTCCTGTTCTGCTACTGGGTGATTTTTACCGTGGCGGTGTTTCTGTCGAAGCACTGGGCCATTGCCGGCGAAAAGCGGGCGGCGTTTCTCACGTTCAACAACGGTGCACTGTTCACTTTGTTTCTTTTGACGATGGCGCAGGTTCACCAGGGCAAGTTTTGGGAATTCTCACTGGGCTTCGGTTCGGTGCTGCTGGTGATGGCGGAGTTGAGCCGGAGATTCCTTGCCAGCGAACCCATAACCAAGAACACCTATCTGACCCAAGGATTGGTGCTGGTGACCGTCGGGCTGATCTCCAAGTTCATTGACAAGCATGACCAACTCGCGCTGGTGCTCGCGGCGGAGAGTGTAATTCTGTTCATCCTTGGCGTGCTGCGGCGGAACATTTTCCTACAAACGGGCGCGTATCTTTCCGGCGCCATGGCCGTGGCTTGGGGTATTGACGCGCTGGAGCGTGACAATTCACAAACCCTCTGGCTGGGCGTTGCGCTGGGCGCGCTGATGGCGGTGAACGCGTTCTGGTCGCACTGGAAGATGTTGTGGGCGGACAAACGCGAGTTGCGTCCGGTAACGACCTATTTCACCGGACTGGCGCTGGTGATGTGGGTGGCGACGACGTGGTTCAACACCACGACGGCGAATTTCCCGCTGGCATTGGCCTTGGAAGCCGTCGTGCTCACGGCGTCGGTGTATGTGGTGCGTGTGAGGGAGTTCGCTTTCCTCGGGCAGGGATTGCTGGTGCTCGGACAGATTGCGTGGCTGGCGCGTTTTGTGGATCCGAACAATCTGCCGCCGTGGTGGAATCCGTTGGTGATGATCGGGCTGACGCTGGCGCTGAGTCACTGGTGGCAACGACAGAAAACCGTGTCCGCGCAATCGGCGGCCAGCACGGTCCTGCAAACGGTGTATGCCGTGGCCATCGTGGTGATGACCCTGGTGTGGCTCGAACCGAAGAGTTCGGCGGGGAACTGGATGGTGACGACGAGTCTGCTGGCGCTGGGCGTGACGGCTTACGGAGTGGTTGCCCGGGCCTGGCCGCTGGCGGCGTGCGCGCAATTGTTTTTGGTCGTGAGTTGCGGAGCGTTCGCGCTGCGGCTGATCTCCGGCAAAGTGGAATGGTATTTCCCGCTAGCGCCAGTGGCGGCGTTGAGTGCCCTTTCCTTTGCGACGTGGCAATGGTTCAAGCGCAAGCCGGGGAGCAATCAACAAGTGCAGAGCGCGCTGTTGCAACTGGCGCTGGTGTATCGCTGGGTGGCGATTGCGATGTCGCTCTGTTGGGTGAATCAATACATCAACGAACGCGAGCGGGTGTGGGTGTTCGCGCTGATGGGATTGGGGGCGTTTCTGTTGGCGGGCTGGCGGCGCAATCGGGAAGCGGTGCTGGCCAGTGCGGCGTTCACGGCTACGGGACTGGCGACGCTGTGGCTGATCCTGCCGCGCGCGGACTGGGTTTATTTCCCGACCTTGCTCGCGGTGCTGGGGTTGCTGGCGCAACAGCAGGTGGCGCGCAAGTTTGTCGAACGCTACCAACTGCCCGAGGGCGTGCAGACCGCGGTGATCGTGATGGGTGGACTCACGCTGTGGCGATTGTTGTCCGAGTGGGTGCTGCGCGGGCCGGGTGGATTTTATCTGACGGCGAGCTGGTCCGGGCTGGCGTTTCTGTTGTTCGGCTGTGGCGTCCTGTTGCGGGAGAAAATGTATCGCTGGCTGGGGCTGGGGATTCTGGCGGCGGCGCTGGGGCGCGTGGTGCTCTTCGATGTGTGGCGGCTGGAGCAATTCTATCGCGTGCTGAGTTTTGTGGCGCTGGGCATCGTGCTGGTGGTGCTCGGGTTCATCTACAACAAGTATCAGGACAAACTCCGGCAGTGGCTCTGACGAAGGTGAACGCGGAACGGGTTTCAAATCCAATAGAGCCGGAACAATTCTCGGGCGACGGGCACCGGTAGGCTTCAGGTTGACCGGCGGCTAGAGCTTTGCAGTCTATTACTAGATTGGGGCGCCGGATTTGAATTCATTTAGCACGAGAGAAAAAGCGGGTGATCACTATGCACCAAGCACCAGCGAGAAAAAGCAGCGAAGCAGCAGGTTCTGGAATCTCCGAAGCATTAAGAAATTCTACCCGAAACGCAGCGTCGAAGTTTTGGTCTAGCTGTGTCATGCCGTCTATTTCGCCGTTTAGCCGTGCGCCGAAGACCTGAAGACCACCGGTGTAGGCGTCCTCGGGGGGAACCTTAGCCACAGTGATCCAAGCTGGCAGCGTGGAATTGACGTTCGCGTAGGGACCAATGTCGATCACCGCAGCATACTGAGCGCCTGGTACTAACTCTAGGTTTGGCAAGTCCAAACCGACCTCCAGATAACCAGGAGTATTCGGAAGGCTGTACTGTTCGCTCACAAACAGAGCCGATCCGAGTTGTCCGCGATACGGAGCGGTTGGAGCAGGAGGAAGTGGAATCCATGGAGCGATTACAATCCTGAACGGCGCGCCACCACTCAAGAGAAAGTCGAGATGGGATAGGTAATTATCCGACGGCGCGGTGAATGTCTGTCCGTAAATGTAAACATTCGGCCCGGCTTCCCCTCCAGCGTTCCCAAGATTCGTCAGGTCCACCACTGTCGCAGCCTCTGCGGCTAGCGGGGGAATTGTAATTGTGCAGAATAGAAAGGATAGTAAAAGGGAATTCGTGGTTTTCATACGACGTTTATTCTTAGTGGTGACGCCCAAAATTATATTGAGCAGCAGAGTTGCAGACTGGCAAGTTTCACGGATTCGACTTTCTGCCCGGCAAAGTTATTTGTCGAGAGTAATTTGGAGCCAAAATGAATTCGTGTCAGCAACCAGCAAAGGCGGCGGACCCGCGCTGGGAAAAGTTCATTTCAAATCGGAACACAGACCACAATTGATTTCTGGCCTTCGCGCGGTCGGGCTGGCTAACTCCCGGCGTGTTTGGCTCGAGGAATAACGCGACCATCGCCGGCGGCTTGATCCTGGCCGTGGCGTTGTGGGGCGGCAACAACGTGGGCACGAAGTGGCTCGTGGCGTCGTGGCCGCCGATCTGGACGGGCAGCACGCGGTTCGTGTGCGCGGGCCTGTTGCTGTGGGGCGTGCTGCGTTGGACGACCTGGCTGGGGAATTACGTGGTGCCGTCGCTGGAGTTGAATCGGGCGTTGTGGTGGCGCGGCGGATTGAGCTTGGCGGCTTACATCGTGGTGTTCAACTTCGCGCTCCGGTTCACCTCGGCTTCGCATGTGGCGTTGTATCTGGGGGCGTCGCCGGTGTGGGCGCTGTTGTGGGAGGCCATCACCGATCCGGCGGCGCGACAACCGCGGCGTTATCTGGCGGCGTTGATTGCGCTGGCGGGTGTGGTGGTTTTGCTGTGGCCGGCGCTGGCGGCGAGTTCGGTGAGTTTGCCGGGGGAATTGTTCGGTCTGGCGGCGGGCTTGCTGTGGATGAACTATGGCCAGCAGAGTCGGAAACTGTCGGCGACGTTGAGCGGGACGGAAGTTTCGGCGCATACGATGTGGCGGGCGGGAATCTGGTTGTTGCCACTGGCCTTGATCGAGATGGCGAGGAGCAGTCTGCCGATCACACTCAAGCTGCTCGGGGTGCAGGTTTATTGCATCGTGGCGGGTGGGGTGATGGCGTTCGCGCTGTGGAACAATGCACTGCGACATTGGCCGACGAGCCGCGTGCTGCTGTTCAACAATCTGATTCCGGTCAGCACGATGACGTGGGCGTATTTTTGTCTGGGCGAAGCGGTCACGCCGGCGTTCTGGCTGGCGATGATTTTGATTGCGACCGGCGTTATGCTCGGTCAGACCGCACCGCGCCAGAAGGCCATGCCGGAGCAGGCGGAGCTTTAGGGCGTGTGGCGGTGTGAGAATGGGATCGTGCAGAATGTCGGGCGGTGTCGGATTCCGCGAGGTTGTGGACGGCGGCAGTCCTCTGCCGCTTTCGTAGTGTGCCAGCGGACCCAAAAGCGGCAGGGGGCTGCCGCACTCCAAGACGCTGGCGCGTAATTCCAGTCCGATCCAAATCGAAACCGTAACGGAGTAGGAGGGAGAGTAAGATTAGGATTAAGATTAAGATGGAGGGGGAAGGGTGTGGTGGAAACGTGAATTGACCTTGGGCCGCGCACTGGCTTAACTGCGGTTGTGGCTGTGCGACTCATCCTAAAACCGCGCCAGACCCGAAGCCGGGCGGTTTGTTGGTTACACCGGAACATTCACTGACGGGCAAGGTGCTGACCTACAATGTGACCGGGCGGTTCGTGGTGCTTGATTTTCCGGTTGGGAAAATGCCGACGACGGATCAAGCGCTGTTCGTGTACCGACAGGGATTGAAGGTGGGCGAAGTGAAAATCACCGGGCCGGAACGCGATACGAATACGGTCGGTGACCTGGTTTCCGGCGAGGCGCAAAAGGGCGACGAGGTGCGGGATCAGTGAATTGCAGCCGCTGACGCAAGGGGGCGGATTGGGTGTGTTTGGCGGAAGTCCACGTCCTTACGTCCGTGCCTACGGGTCAGTCTTCTTCCGCTGCTTCCGCTGAGGGCTTCTGGCCAATGGCCTTAACCGTGCTGGGCAGGGCGTTCTTCTGGTAGGGCGAATGGAGGTTGAAATAAATCCCGCACAGTGGCCGTGGGCCGTCGCTCTGGCTGAGAATGATGGTGACCTGTTTGTCGAGCGCGAGCCCGTGACGCATCCCCGGGCTGCGGTTCTCGTAGGCGTTGATCGCCTTCTGCATCAGGGAATTCATCGCCTGCTCGAATTCCTCCGGCGATTTTTCCAGGCACATGACGAATTTGTCGTAGGCCTTGACGGAGGCGGCGATTTCTTTCTTAAACGTCTCGGTTGTCACTGCCCTCAGCGTAGCGCGAAAACGTGGGTTTAGAAGCAAAAAGAAATCAGGTCGCGGCGTCGCGGCGGACGCTGCTGTGCCGTTCCCCGAAGAGGGCCGTGCCGACGCGGATGATGGTGGCGCCTTCCTCGATGGCGACCTCGAAGTCGCCGCTCATGCCCATGCTCAGGTGCGGCAGGGGGGCGCCGAGTTCGGCCTCGGCTTGGGCTTTTAGTTCACGCAAGCGTTGGAAGTGCGGGCGGGAGCTTTCGGCGCTGGGTGACCACGGCGGCACGGCCATCAGTCCGTGGATTTCGAGGCGCGGGAGCTGGTTCAGCTCCTTGAGTTCAGCGAGCATCTTCTCGGGCTTGTAGCCGAACTTGCTGGCCTCGCCGGCGACGTTGACTTCCAATAACACGGGCATCGTCTTCGACATTTGCTCGGCGCGTTTGTTGATTTCCTGAGCGATGGCCAGGCTGTCCACGCTTTCGATCATCTCGAAAAGTTCGACGGCGTCGCGGCATTTGTTCGATTGCAGGTGACCGATGAAATGCCAGCGGGCTTTGCCGGGACACAACGGAATTTTGGCCTTGGCCTCTTGAACCTTGTTCTCGCCAAAGTAAAGCAGTCCGGCTTCGACCGCCGCCTTGATGGTCTCGGGGGGATGAGTTTTGGTGACGGCGAGCAGGGTGAGGGAATTCGGTTCCCGGTCGGCGCGGTCGCACGCGGCACGAATCCGTTGTTGAATCCCGGCCAGATTGTCGGTCAAACTCACGCGGCAATCGTAAATTAAAGATCAATAATCGTAAATTCTTTCCATGAACTACTGGCTGGTGAAATCCGAACCCGAGGCTTACTCGTGGTCGCAACTGGTGAAGGACGGCAAGACGGCCTGGACCGGCGTCCGCAATTTCCAGGCGCGAAACAATCTGCGCGCGATGAAAAAGGGCGACGGCGTGTTCTTCTACCACAGTGTCACGGACAAACAAGTCGTCGGTCTCGCTACTGTAGCAAAGGAGGCCTCTCCCGATCCGACGGCCAAGGCGGGGGATTGGTGCTGCGTGGACTTGATCCCGGATGCGCCTTTGGCCAAGCCGGTGAGCCTTGAGGTGATAAAGGCAGACAAGATCTTGCGTGATTTGCCCATGGTAAGGCTGGGCCGGATTTCGGTGACCGAAGTGCCCGTGCCGCAGGCGCGAAGATTGCTGGAATTGGGCCGGAAATGACGGGTGCAAGGGCCACAACTTGCCAAGTGGCAGCCCTGCTTCTATTGTGCGGGCAACCGATGGTTTGCTGATATGAAACGACGTTTGATTTACGGATTGGTGATGATGGTCCTGGCGTTGAACTTGGCGCTCGGCGCAAAGGTGTATTTCACGACGGCCGAGGCCGCCGAGAAAGATTCGCCCTACCAGAATCTGGAACTGTTCTCCTACGTGATGGAGAAGGTGCGCAAGGATTACGTGGACGGTACGAACCTGACATATCAGGACCTCGTCTATGGCGCGTTGAAGGGCATGGTCGGCACGCTCGACCCGCACAGTGAGTTTCTCGATCCGGAAAAATACAAGGAACTCCAGAGTGACACCCAGGGGCAGTTCGGCGGATTGGGCATCGTCATTCAATTGCGCGATGGCTACATCACGGTGGTTACGCCGATTGAGGACACGCCGGGATTTCGCGCGGGCATTCTGGCGGGGGACCGTTTGATGAAGATTGACGGTCAAGGCGTGGAGAAGACTTCGGTGGAAGACGCCGTGACGATGCTGCGCGGTGAACCCGGCACGGACGTGACCGTGACGATTCAACGCCCATCAACCGGCGAAACCAAGGAGCACAAGCTCACCCGCGCCATCATCAAGGTGGACATGGTCAAAGACATCAACGGGAAGAAGGAATTCCCGCTTTCCGACAACAAGATTGGTTACGTGCGGCTCACGCAATTCGGC
Source organism: Limisphaerales bacterium (assembly GCA_044225555.1). Classification (GTDB taxonomy): domain Bacteria; phylum Verrucomicrobiota; class Verrucomicrobiia; order Limisphaerales; family JADLHS01; genus JADLHS01. The sequence continues at coordinate 25,117 of JBGAIM010000002.1, forward strand.
GATCGGACGAGTGACGAACTCGAAGTTGCGCTCAAGCGGCTGAAAGGCCGCGGCATGGAAGCACTCATTCTCGACCTGCGTGGCAACCCGGGTGGATTGCTGGATCAGGCGGTCGAGGTCTGCGAAAAGTTCCTGCCGCGGGGACAACTCGTTGTCACTACCGAAGGCCGCAATGTTGGCAAGAGCACCGTCCGCAACGTGACGGGGCGCAACGGGGAGTTTCGCAACATGCCCATCGCGGTGCTGGTGAACCTGGGCAGCGCGAGCGCTTCGGAGATCGTGGCCGGCTGTTTGCAGGATTGCGCGGCGCTGGGCAAATGCAAGGTGGTCGTGATCGGCGAGAAAACTTTTGGCAAAGGTTCAGTGCAGGAAATCATGCCGCTGGAAGGCGGGGCGGCCCTGCGCCTGACCACTTCCAAATACTACACGCCGAGTCACAAGGTCATTCATGAGCACGGCATCATGCCGGACATCGTCGTGCCGATGACCGATGAGGAAGAGAGCTTCGCGCGGTTGCGCGTCACTCCGGGCGGAATCGAATCCGTGCCGGACAAGGATCGCGAGCGCGTGCTCAACACCCGCGACCCGCAACTGGATCGCGCGATGGATGTGCTCAAAGGCATCATCCTCTTTGCGGAACGGTCACCGGAAGTGGACGCGCCCAAGACGCGCAGCGGCAAGGTGGCCACGGCCAAATGACGTTGCTCGCGCTCGAAACGTCTTGCGACGAAACCAGTGCGGCAGTGGTCCGTGACGGCGCGATTCTCTCCAACACCGTCGCTTCACAAATCAAATTGCACGCCGAATACGGTGGCGTCGTCCCCGAACTCGCCGCTCGTGAGCATCTGAAGAATCTGATTCCGGTGACGAACGCCGCGTTGCGCGAGGCCGGAGTTCAAGCCGACCAACTCGATGCCGTGGCGGCAACGCAAGGACCCGGACTGCCGGCCGCGTTGATGGTGGGTTTCAAGGCCGGCCAGGCGATGGCGTTCTCGTTGAGCAAGCCGTTCGTGGGCATTCACCATCACGAGGCGCATTTGTACTCGCCATGGATTTCGGGCTCGCCAGCGCGTGCGGACTTTGGCGCGTTCGAGCCGAACGTGTCTCTCATCGTCAGTGGCGGCCATACAATGCTGGTTCACGTGGAATCGGAACTGAAGCATCGCGTGCTCGGCGGCACGATTGATGACGCCGCCGGGGAGTGTTTTGACAAGACGGGCAAGTTGATGGGGCTGGCGTATCCCGCCGGGCCGATCATTGATCGGTTGGCGGAGCAGGGGAATCCCAAGGCGTACGACTTTCCGCGTCCACTGTTGAACGATACGAATGACGATTTCAGCTTCAGCGGATTGAAGACCTCGGTGCGTTATTTCCTTCGCGATCATCCTGCCTACATGGACAACGAACAATCCATCCGCGACGTCTGCGCCAGCGTGCAGGCGGCCATTGTCGAAGTGCTGGCGACGAAAACCATTCGCGCGGCCAAGCGGTTGGGCGTGCGGTGCGTGACGGCTTCGGGCGGGGTGACGTGCAATCGCGGGCTGCGGGCTGAATTGTCCAGTGCTTGCAAGCGAAGAGGATTTTCCCTGCGACTGGCGGAAAAAGTTCTTTGCACCGACAACGCGGCGATGATTGGAATTCTGGCCGAACGGAAGCTCGCGTTGGGCGGAGGAGTGCCGGGTTTGGATGAAGATATTCAGCCGGGCCTGGCTTTGGTTTAATCTTTGAGCGAATTTCAGAGCGCTGCAAATCAGCTTCCACTGCCCGGAGGAGTCAATTGCTTGATCGCCCGGGCCAGATTCTTCCGTGCCTGATCCTCGTAGCGTTCAATGAACAATGGAGTCGCAAAAATGTTACTCCGGTGCAGGAAACCACTAAGTATGGCCGACCGTCCCGTTGCAAAATCCGGCTCAGTAACCCACGCGTATTCGCAGCGAATCTGGCGCTCAAATTCGGCGTAGCGCTCCGGGCTTTGGCCGAGAATGGACAAATCAATATCAGTGAGCAGACGGGCGTCGGTGGCGGTTGGCATTGATTGGTGTCTGGTTGCCAGAATCAAGGTGTGGACGGATTCGCAGAAACTGGCGGACTTGCCAGCCTCTCGAAGGACAGCAACCGCAAACTCAGCGCTGCGTTCCTCGTTGTCCTTCCGCCGCGTGTCGTAGATCACGTCGTGAAACCAGATGGCGGCTTCGATGGCGATGGGATCGTCGGTGAGTTGCCGAACGACGATGAACTCGTCGAGACAGTGGGCGATGTGGTCGAGGTTGTGATAGGCGCGCCAGGATTCCGTGTAGGCGGTGTTTAGCTTCTGCCAGGGCGGCCGTGCGTCACCGCAGGCGCCGAGCCGTTGCCAGAACTCACGCCACTGATTTTCGTTCGCCGCGGCCATTGAAGGTTTTCAGCAAGCGGGAATAAACGGGCGGCGGGACATACTTCCGAACGACGGCTTTCCATCCCTTCGGTCCAATCAGCCCGCGCACCATGCTCGAACTGACTTCCGCGATGTCGCGCGGGGGCATGAGGAAAACGGTGGTCATCTTGGCGTCAAGATCGCCGTTGATGTTGCGCATCACGCGCTCGAATTCGTAATCCGCGGGCGAGCGAATCCCGCGCAGGATGTGCGTGGCGCCGATCTCTTTCGCGTAATCAATCAGGAAGCGATTGCCAAACGTGTCCAGATGCACGCCGCGCGGATGTTTATTGGGATTAACGCCGATCGCTACCGTGAGATGATGGAAGAGGCGCACGCCTTCCTCGATCATCCAGAGATGGCCGACGGTCAACGGATCAAAGCTGCCCGCGTAAACGGCTTTGGGCTTTTTCGCGAGAGCTTTCAATTGTCAGGCTTTCAATTGGCGGCAAAAGTTCTCGATGCGGGCCAGGCCCTTCTCGATGTTCGCCATGCTCGTGGCGTAGCTGAGGCGGATGTAATCGTCCGCGCCAAAGGCGATGCCCGGGACGGCCGCGACTTTTTCCTGCTCCAACAACTTCGCGCAAAACTCGGAGGACTTCAGACCGGTCTTGGAGATGTTGGGGAACAGGTAGAACGCGCCTTTGGCATTTACGCAAGAGATGCCCGGGATGCTGTTCAGTTTATTGAACGCGTAGGTGCGGCGCTTGGCAAATTCCGCGAGCCACTTGGGCAAATGATCTTGCGGCCCATTTAGCGCAGCGACGGCGCCTTTCTGAGCGAACGAAGTCGGGTTGCTCGTGCTGTGGCTTTGAACGGCGTCAATCGCCTTGGCAATCGGCTCCGGTGCCGCGCACCAGCCGAGTCGCCAACCGGTCATGCTCCACGCCTTGGCGAAACCATGGACGACGATGGTGTGTTCAAAATGTGCCGGCGAGAAACTCGCCACACTCTTGACGGTGGCGCCGTCGTAGAGAAGGTGCTCGTAAATCTCGTCGCTCATGATGAGCACACCCTTTTCGACGCAGATATCACCGAGGGCTTTGACTTCGTCCGGCGTATAAACCGAGCCGGTCGGATTGCTCGGTGAGTTCAAAACAAACAAGCGCGTGCGCGGCGTGATCGCAGCACGGAGTTGTGCGGGAGTGACCTTGAACTCGGTCTTGTCGGTGGTCTCAATGATGACGGGTTTTGCGCCGGCGAGCTTGGCCATTTCGGGATAACTCAGCCAATACGGCGCGGGGATGATGACTTCGTCGCCTTCCTGGCACGTGGCAAAAATGACGTTGTAGCAGGAGTGCTTGCCGCCGCAGGAGACGATGATCTGCGACGGCTTGTAGGAGAGACCGTTCTCGCGTTTGTGTTTGTCGGCGATGGCCTGGCGCAATTCTGGAATGCCGGCCGCGGGTGTGTATTTGGTGAAGCCATCCGCGAGCGCCTTGGCACAGGCGTCTTTGATGTGTTGCGGCGTATCGAAGTCCGGTTCGCCGGCGCCAAAGCCGACGACGTCCAAGCCCTCTGCCTTCATTTGCTTGGCCTTGGAATCAATGGCCAGTGTAAGTGATGGTGCGAGTGAAGCAGCCCTTTGCGAAATCCTGTAGTTCATAAACGCGTCAATAAGCATGACGCGAGCGAGGGCCTTCGGGCAAGCGGAATCAAATCCGTTTAGTCCCAGTTGTTGCGGATGGCGTCCTGTACCCGGCGATAATCCGGATATTCAGCGGGGTCAACACTCTGGCCGAGCGTGCGAAAAATCTTGGGAACTTTCCAACTCCAGCGTTCGGCGTGGCCATCCGCGAATGAGAAGTTACATCCTTTATTGTGGCGACCCGCGGGCAGATCGAACCACATCCCTTCCCAGGGACTGCCGCGCATGGGGACCCCAAAGAGCGCGTCAAGAATTCCCCCTTCATGGACTTCACCGAAGACAAAAATTTTGACCGGCTCCTTGATGTCGGCGGTGCGTTGGTAGCTGGGAATCCAATACAGGCTTGAGTTGGGGCCACCAAGTCCATTGATGGACTGGCTCATGTTGAAACTCCGGGTGCGGGGCAGCGGCAGCGTGCCGCCCCCGAGGGGTTCGACCGGCGCCCGATCCGATGGGCAACGGTAGATTCCGGCGTTGCGGTTGTAGGGGAACAGGTGACCGCTCTCAATGTTGAGGGTATTCGTATCGGCCCGGGCGTTGCCGGGACACCAGGTCTGGCTCAGGTCGAGCCCCGGGATGGGCTGGCCGGTGTTGATGTCATAGACCGAGTTGTTAGGCGGCAGGCGATCCTGATGATCCGTGGCGTACATCGTCCAACAGACCTGCAGTTGCTTGAGGTGATTCAGGCAGGCGACAGTTTGCGCCTTTTCCTTGGCCCGCGAGAGGCTGGGCAACAACAGCGCCGCCAGAATCGCGATGATGGCAATGACGACCAACAGTTCAATCAACGTGAAGGCGCGCTTCACGTTGGACAAACAAGACGGCCCACTTTGGTGCGACTGATTCATGCCTTTAGCGTGGCTTGATAGTGGGACATTAAGCCCCCGCTCAAAATTCGCCAAGATATTCTGGCCGCAAGATTTTGCATTGAATAGTGCGTTGCTCCGACTAGTCTGCTGGCAAACATACAACCCGTTTCGACACATGCCACAACCTTGTTATCACCCCAGCATCGAAGGCGCGCAACATGGCGCGAAAACATTGGCCCAGTTTCTCGACTATGCAAGGAAGTCCGGCGCCGCCGGCGCGCAACCATCCAACTTCATGTTGCAGGACGGAGACGGCTTCCTGACCGCCAAGCAAGTCAAGGACACGTTTGCCAAGGCGAAGATGAAACTGGACGGTGTCTCCGCGCACTGCCCCTTCTGGGTTCACACCACGGCTTGGACTGGCAGCCCGACGGTGCGACCCTTCATTCCGGCCGATGTGGCAAAAAAATCTGCCGCCGACGTGGAGAAATGGGCGGAGGATTATTGCCTGCGCCTGATGGACCTGTGCGCCGAACTCGGCGTGAAGATCGTTCCCATGTTCTGGGGCGTGGCCTTCGGTTGGGAGCTGGCCACCGGCTATCCCTGGGGATTTTGGAAGGGCGGCGATTACGACCTGCTCAAGGAAGGTCAGGACCGCTTCGTGAAGAAAACCGGCAAACTCCGCACCCACGCGCGCAAGCTTGGACTCTATCTCGCGCACGAAATCCACGGCGGCACGGCGGCAATGACGGCGGACGATTTCAACATGCTCGTGCAGATCTGCGGCGGTGACAAATGTCTGGCGGTGAATGCTGATCCGTCGCACTGCTGGGAAGGCGAGGATTTTGAAACGCGTTTCCGCAAGGTCGGCCCGCGCGTTTACGCCGCGCACGTGAAGAACTTTGTCATCCGCCGTGGCCTACCGTTGCGTATGATGGCGCCGAACTGGCCGGATCGCGCGATGCAATTCGTGGACATCCCCAGCGGCGACCTCAACATGAGCCGCTACGCCGAACTGCTCATCAACATCGGCTACCCGCAGCGCTACTGTCAGGTCATGGGCACGAAGACCGCGCCATTGGTTGTCGAAGCCGAGAGCGCCTATCGCGATCTCGATGCTACCAGTGCGAACGGCATCCAGTTCGTGCGTGACAATCTGTGTTTCCCATTGGCGGCGGGCTCGTTTGAAGAAGGCATGGGGGCGTAGCACCGGGTGGGGCGCGCCCGGGCCGGTTCTATTTGGCCGGGGCCGCCGCTAGTCCGGCGAGCTTTTGCCCAATGCCGACGGCGTCCGGGTAATCAGGAGATTCCTGTAACAGCTTCTGGTAGTTGGCCCGCGCGTCGTCGTCGCGCTTGGCGGCGATGAGTCTTTCTCCCAGGGTCAGGCGCAGACGAATGCGCTGCTGTGGAGAGGGATTCAACGTGAGCGCACGTTCGTAGGCGGCAATGGCGGATGAGGGTTTGCCTATTTCGGAATAGAGGTCGGCGAGTTTCTCCGTGAGCACGGCGCTTTCCTTGGTGGTCGGGGTGTCTTCCAGAATCGCAGCCAGTTGGGTCAAGCCCATGCCGCGCACCCGGCTGAGATTAACGATGCGTAGCGTGGACCATTCCAGCAATTTGCTTTTGCGTTCGGCGAGTTCGTTGTGCTGCTCAATCGGATTCCGTCCAAAGGGACGATAGAGCGGGTCGCCGACAACAGTGGTTTGCCACGACAGCAGCGGCTGCGAGGCGTAGGCCGCTTCGCCGAAGGTGAACCCGAAGTAAAGCCAGCGGCCGGTGAAGATGCCAACCTCTGGCGTGCCGCCGAGATACGGTTCATCCACGCAACCCATGGTGCAGGTCGCGCCCTTCGCCAGGAGCGGGCCGACCCAGTTGTGGTTGGTGCTGCGCAGCGAGGCGGCGCTGAACGAGTGCAGATGATAGGCGAACGCCCCGGGCATAAATTCAACCTCCCGAAACGTGAACGGCCCCGCCACGTTCTCACGATACCAACCCTCGTATATCGCGATGTGGCTCATGGGGAAACTGGCTGGCCAGACATCGGAACCTTCATCCACGATCGTGTCAAAGCCCAGTTGCTTGGTGACCTGGGCGGCCCCACGAATCCAGTCGTCACCCGGCTTGTAGCCGGGGTCACTGATGTTACGCAGATCAAAATAGGCGCGTCCCCACAAACCGTCCGCTTCGGCCTGGATTGCCTTGTCCACCAGACCACGAGCGAGTGCGGGCGTTGGCGCGTCGAGGCGGGCGACCATCAATAGGCCATTCGTGGGATTGAGCAAGGCGGCGTTGGTGACCGAGAGAAATGGATTGGCCAGCGGGCCAGTGAGGGTGTAGCCGTTGTAGTTGAGGGGCAAACAAGCGAGTTCGCTGTCCACGGCGGCTTCATTGCGGCGCAATTCGGGACGCATGGTTTCCTCGGCAGCTTCCTGCAGACCCTGATCCCGCAGAATCTTCAGGGGCACGCCATAGCACAGCACCGCGTAGCGAATCTTGGACTCGATCACTTTCCGCGCGATGCGGATGGGCTTGCCGTTGGTGCCCGGCATTTCGCCACTGCCGATGCGCCATAACTTCAGGCTCTCGAGCTTTTTCGCCAGCGGACGCTGCAGCTCGTCACGAAAATCGCCGCGCGACATGGCCTCCGCGGTGGTGAGTTTGAAACCAAAGACCTGGCTTCTGGGAACATTGCGCTGGCGGGCATAGTAATTGGCCAGCGCCTCGGATTCGGCCAGGGCGCTGTTGTAGATGACGACGACTTCGTCGCCACCGGCGAAACAGGTCAGCAAGGAACCGCCCGCCAGCACTCCAGTCAGAGCGAGCAAAAGTAACTTCCGTGTCATGTCTATTGGCGTCCGTGCCATTGCACAAATTCCGTCATTCGTTACACGTTATTTTCAAGCCATCATACGACAGCCACACGCCGGGCGGCAATTCCGCCTGCGACTTGTCGTGGTCATAATCGTGGGTGAGGTGGGTGAGATAGGTCTGGTCCGCCCCGATGCGCCGGGCAGCCGTCAGCGCCTCGTCGAGGCACATGTGCGTGTAATGCGGCGCGTGCCGGAGCGCGTCGAGCACGGCGACCTCCACACCGCGCACCTGTTCTACCACCGGGGCCGGCACTTCCTTGCAATCGTTGAGATAGGCCAGGCGCTTTTTTCCATTTTGGATGAACAAGTATCCGTTCGTGATGAACCGGCCATGGGGCAGGGGCATCGGAATAATCTCCAAATCACCAAACGTGAACGGGCCGGTGACCACGCGTGGCTCCGGCATGAAATAGCCCTTCGGCCAGGGACCTTCGTGGAAGGCGTATTTGAACACGCGCCGCAAGTCATCCATCGTTTCGGCGTTGGCGTAGATGGGCAAAGTTGTGCCGCCATTGAGATCACAGAACCGTCGGCAATCGTCCAGTCCCATGATGTGATCGGCGTGTGCGTGGGTGAAAATGACGGCATCCACCTTCCGGATGTTTTCGCGGAGGCATTGCAGGCGCAATTCCGGCGTGGTGTCCACGAGGACCGAGGTTTTACCGGTCGTGACGTAAATCGAGGGGCGGGTGCGCCAGTTCTTCGGATTCGCCAGGAACTCGGGAGGATGATCCTTGCCGATGATGGGCACGCCTTGCGACGTGCCGCTGCCGAGAAATGTAAATGAGAACGCCATGATCGAATCAGTGCCGCGCACGTTACACAACGCCGCCCGCGGCGTCGCGCACATTTTCAATTGCGATAATCGGCGCATTTCTTTCAACTTATGGGTATGCTTGCGGGTATGAGCGTGCGAGGCAGGATCAATCGGCGCGGGGCGCTGGCGGCGCTCGGGCTTTGGATTGCGTGCGCGCCGGGCCGGGCGGAAGTGCCCGGGTTGTTCTATGGCTGGGGCGTCACCAATCTGGTCACAACCAATTCCGTCAGCGTGGTCGGCCCGATCACCCGTATTGCCGCCGGTGCCTATCATGCGCTGGCCTTGCGCGCGGATGGTACGGTGGCGGCCTGGGGCGACAACACTTCCGGGCAAACCAACATTCCTGCCGGCGTCAGCAACATCGTGGCGATCAGCGCCGGCGCGCGGCACAATCTCTGTCTGCGAAGCAACGGCACGGTGGTGGCGTGGGGTTTGAACACCTCTTCGCAAACCAACGTGCCGGTCAGCTTGAACGGCGTGATGGCCGTTGCCGCCGGAGCGGATCACAGCGTGGTCTTGCTCACGAATGGCTCCGTTGTGACTTGGGGCGTTTCGCTCGCGTTGACGAATTATCCGGCCGGGCTCACGAACATCGCCTCCATTGCCGCAGGTTCTTCGGTGACCCTTGCGTTGCGGTCCAACGGCACAGTGGTGGCGTGGGGCACTTCGGCCAGTTCCCTCACCAACCTGCCGGCGGGTTTGACCAACGTGGTGGCGATCTCTGCCGGATTAAATCACTGTCTGGCGCTTCGCTCGAACGGCACGGTGATTGCCTGGGGCGATAACGCTTACGGTCAAGCCGCCGTCCCGCTGCAACTCACCAATGCGGTCGCCATTTCGGCGGGTTGGTTGCATAGTCTGGCCCTGCGCGCGGATGGGACATTCCTCGGCTGGGGCTTGTCCACCTCTGGCCAAACCACCAGTCCCACTGGAGTGACCAACTTCACTTCCTTCGCCGCGGGCAACACGCTCAATCTGCTCGTCGATCTCGCCCCGCGCTTTGTTTCCAAACCGCCGGCCACCGTGACGCTACCGTTGGGGCAAAGTAATACCTTGAGTGCTGCGGCTCTTTCCGGAAGCGCATTCACAGTGCAATGGTTTTTCAAGGGCACGCCCATCCCCGACGCGACGAACACCGACTTTGCCGTGACGGATTTCAATGTGACGAAGGCGGGAATCTATTCCCTCCTCGCCTCCAACTTCGTCGCCACGACGACCGCCTCCAGCATTCTGCGGTTGAGCAACGCGCCGAACATATTGGTGAACGGTGTGGTCATAGGCGGCGGAAGTGTGACGCGGACCAACTCGGCCACAATCATCCTGACCGCGACGACCAATGCCTATCCGCGCATTCATTACACGCTAAATGGCATTGAGCCGGACTTCACCTCGCCGCAATACTCCGCGCCGTTCGTCATCTCGAACAGCGCCATGGTGCGGGCCGTCGCCTACAATCCGCTCGTGACCGACAAAGCGGAAGCCGCCCCGCTCGCGGTGCAGATTCTTCCCACGTATCCGCTCGTCGTCACTTCGCCGGGTGGAGGCGTGGTGCGGTCGCCTGGACCGGATCTCAGCGCCAACAGTTATCTGAGCAACACGCTGGTCACGCTCACGGCCACGAACAATACGGGCTGGGTCTTCATGTATTGGACCAATGCCGCCAGCGGCACGAATGCAGAGACCACCGTGTTGATGACTCAATCCAACAATGTGCAGGCCGTGTTCGGCACGACGCTGAATCTCGCCACGAATTATCCTCAAGGGCAGGTCGTCGCCGATCCGCCGAACCGACCCTTTCCGTTTGGTTCGACCGTCACGCTGGCGGCGTTGCCCGATCCGGGGAGTTACTTTTTTGGTTGGGCCGGTTTGCTGACCAACTTCGCCAATCCGGTCACGCTCACAGTCACCAACGCGACCGGATTGACGGCGTTGTTCGCTTCCTTGGCTGGTGATCAAGTTTCGCTCGTGACGCTTTCCGTCAATGGTGGCGGCGGCGTGCAGGCCAGTCCTTTCCGCAACGTCTATACGAACGGCGAACTCGTCACGCTCACGGCGTGGAATACTTCCAATCGCGTCTTCTCGTATTGGAGCGGCGATGCGACCGGCACGATCAATCCGCTCGCCGTGACGATGAACAACAGCAAACTCATTTACGCAAACTATGTCCCCGGCGTGCCGACGAGTCAGTTGCCGGTGTTCACCGTACCGCCTGGCGGGCGCAGCTTGAGTCTCGGCAATAACACGACTTTGGCCGCGCTGGCCACCGGCATCGGCACCATCAGTTATCAATGGCGGCTCAATGGCGTGAATGTCTCCGGCGCCACCGGCACCCAACTCGCCCTGAACAACCTGACCCCCGCCAAGGCCGGCCTTTACGATGTGCTCGCCAGCAATGCGTTTGGTACCACCACCAGTCCAGCCGCGCCCGTGGCGTTGTTCGCCGTGGAATTGACCCCGAGTTTCAACGGGATGCTCCCGCTGCTCGTGATTGATTGCGCCCCCGGCGCGGCGTTTCAATTGCAATACTCCGGCGATCTGCGGCTGACGAACTGGAATCTCCTCGCCCCGCTCACCGTGCCGGCAGCACGCTCTTACTTCATCGACGCGTCGCCCACCGCTCCCCGCCGCTTCTACCGGCTCGTGCCGCAATGATTCTCCGGAACGCGACGGAGCGCGACCGGTCCCCGGTCGCAGCATGTGATGGTGATGAGGGTTGTGGAATCTAATGGGGTTTTCTTCGATTGCATGGCTGCGGTCGAGGGACCGCCCGCGCGCCGCTGGTCGCCTGGATGTATGCGGATGGACTCGGGTGCTTTTTCCGATTGCCCAACGCCTTCCGCATCCGCAAAGTTTCCGCGCCTTAATCATGCTGACGACGCTGCGCATCAAAAACCTCGCCCTCGTGGCCGATCTCACGCTGGAACTCCAGCCCGGTTGCAATGTCGTCACCGGCGAAACCGGCGCGGGCAAGTCCATCATCATCGGCGCGTTGAACCTCGTGCTGGGCGAGCGGGCCGACCGCACGCTGATTCGCAGCGGCAGCGACGCGTGTTCGGTTGAGGCGGTATTCGACGTAGCCAAACTCCGCGCGCCGCTGAAGTCCTTTCTCGATGCGAACGGCCTCGAACCGTGTGAGGATCATCAACTCGTTCTCAAGCGCACTTTCACCAGCGCCGGGACCAACCGGCAGTTCGTCAACGGGTCGGCCACCACACTGAATGTTCTGGCCGCGATTGGCGAATGGCTGGTGGATATGCACGGTCCGCATGATCATCAATCGCTCCTGCATCCAGCGAAACAGCTGGCCATCCTCGACGCGTTCGGTGGTTTGGAGCAGGAACGTGAGGCGTTTGGGGAACTGGTTCGACGTCGGGCGGCGCTGGAAATCGAGAAGTCCGCGCTGATCGTGGATGAGCGAACCTACGCCCAACAGCTCGAACTCCTGCGCTTTCAGGTGAAGGAGATCGAGGCGGCGCGTTTGCAGCCGGATGAGGAAGAGCAGGTCACGCAGGAGCACAATCGCGCCAGCAACGCCGCGAAGTTGCTGCAATTAAGCCAGGCCGCCTTGGAAGTGCTGAGTGAAAGCGAGACTTCGTTGCTGACGCAGGCGGGCGTGATTGGGCGGACGTTGCAGGAGTTGCAGCGCGTGGATGCGGGCGCGACGGCACTGACGGAACTTCACGAACAGGGCGTGTCCGCATTGCGTGACCTGCAAGCGGAGCTTTCGCGCTACGCCGACAAAGTGGACGTGGACCCGGCGCGACTGGCCGAGTTGGAGGAGCGGTTGAGTCTCCTGCACACGCTCAAGCGCAAATACGGCGCGACATTGGCCGAGGTCATTGCTTTTGGTGTCGAGGCGAAGGTGAAATTGCAGGCGTTGGAATCGCGCGACGCGGAACTGGCGCGCCTCAATGCGGCCCTGACAAAACTCGACGGAGAGTTGCTGCGCGCGGGCAAGAAACTTTCCTCCGAGCGCAAGAAGGTCATCCCGCAGCTTGCCAGGGCCGCCGGCAAACAACTGGCTGATCTCGGATTCAAGCAGAGCAAGTTCGATGTGGAGATTAAGAGCGAAGCGAGCCTGACGTCAGCCATGCGCGAGTCAGGGTTGGATGAAATTGAATTCCAATTTTCCCCGAACGTTGGCGAGCCGTTGAAGCCGCTGCGGGCGATTGCCTCGTCCGGTGAAATGGCGCGGGTGATGTTGGCCCTCAAGACCGTGCTGGCGGCGGAAGACCAGATACCTGTCCTTGTTTTTGACGAGGTGGACGCGAATGTGGGCGGTGAGACGGCGAACGCGGTGGGTGAGAAGATGAAGCAAATTGCGGCCAAGCGACAGGTGTTGTGCATCACGCATCTGCCACAGGTGGCGGCGCCGGCGGACGCGCATTATGTCGTGACCAAGCAGGTCAAAGACGGACGGACGATTTCCGAAATCACGCTCCTCGAAAAGAAATCGCGCGTCACCGAACTGGCGCGGATGCTCGGCGGTCAGAGCGACGCGGCGCGCAAGCACGCCGAGGCGTTGCTGAAGTGACCGGCCAGCGCGCGGGCTCAGGCGTGGCGTTCGCGCGGGCGATGCTCGAGGAAATCGTGAAAGAGGATGGAGAACAGCCAGCCGCGCCTGTTGGCAGGAACGGGCAGTTCCCGGCTGCGTTCCCTGGCCAGATTGAACGCGCGGTGGGTCATTTCAAATGCCTTGATCGAACTGCCGCACAGGCGGACGGCGAATTGAAACAGTGGCAGGTAATAGGCCTCGAGGAGGTCGTCCATTTGAGTGAGGTTGGTTGCTCGCATTGCTGACGGGAAAAGCTAACCGTGTGCCAGCGAGTGTGGTTGCGCGAAATTTAATGATGCGCTTGCGGCTGATTCCTACTCGATGCCGAGCAGTTCGACTTCAAAAACCAGCGTGGCATTGGGCGGAATGGCGCCGGGATAACCTTGCGAACCGTAGGCCAATTCAGGCGGAATGGTGAGCCGGACCTTGTCGCCGACTTTCATCTGCGCGACGCCAAGGTCCCAGCCGGCGATGACCTCGCCGTGTCCCAGCGCGAAGCGGAATGGTTCGTTTCGGTCCACGGAACTGTCGAACTTCTGGCCGTCGGTGAAGCGTCCGGTGTAATGGACGATGACAGTCTGGCCTTTTTGCGGGAGCGATCCGTTGCCGTGGATGAGGTGTTCAATCTGCAATTCGGTGTTGGGCATAGGTTCTGAAGACGCTCTTGATCTGAGTTTGATGGCTGTATGTCTAAACTGGCCTGCAATCATTCTCATCCTTCTTGAAGGGCTCACGCTTCCACGGTGCGCAAATTGTTTCCCGTGAGGCCATCCACCCAACAGGAAGATCTGCGACCAAACCAACGGTAGGGTCGAGGCGATAAATGCAACCAAGACAAAAAAGTGATGGCTTGTCATCAATCTTAATAAACCCGCAGTGAAACTGCCAGCTGTCGTCGTGGTCGTGATACACCATCAATATTGGCTGCAGGTCTTGTGTTACCCGAACCGTGCTAAAAGCAATTGCGTTGCTGGGTGCTTTGAACGGCCACTCATTCGGGAGAAAATCGTGGCTATGTTGGTTAAACTCGCCCATCTCAGTTTACTCTTTCATCCTGAATGCATGCGCTCAGTCTTAGCTGGATTCTGGCGCCACGAATGGCGGCATCGGACAATCCAGCGTTTCGGCAATGCCGCGCAGGAGTTCCGCTTCGTTCTCCTGAATCACGCCGTCAGCGCTGACGACTTGCGTGCAGGCTTCGAGGACGTTCTTTTTGATTTGCGGCACGGCCAGCGCGAGGCGGTCCAGTGATTCGCTGATGTCGACTAGGCCGCATTGCTCTAAAGGTAGCAGTGTGATCGGCAAGCCGCCGGCGCGAATGTAGGGCGCACCCGCTTGGAACGCTTTCGCTATCTCAGGTGGGTTGGTCTGGCCGGTGTGAGCGAGGGCTGAGAGCAGCACCGCGCAATCGGGAACGAGCGGGCGGATGGTGTAAAACTGCGTCGTTGCGGGTCGCTCGCCGGTGAAGCGCGGTGCGACCTGGCGTTGGATGATTTTCTGGAGGACGAATTCAAAGAGCACGATCTGATCGTCGCTCTCAATCAACCACGACAGCGTGTCGTTGAACCTCTGAAATTCCTCAGCGCTCAATTGTTTCAGCGCTGGCAACGCCAGGTTCACGAGTGGCAGTCGCACCTGCTGGCTGATGGCAGCAACGTCCGGCCAGAGAGCGAAAGTCTGTTCGTAAGTTGCCGGGTCGGTGCGCTGCACCAATTGTTCCAGTTGGGAGGTGCGCAAGGAATCGTCGTCACTGAGCAGCATGGCGAACAACAGGGCACTGGCGCCTTGCGACTGCCGGGCGGCGGTGCGGATGTTCTCCGGCAAGGAATCCCGCAGTTCAACGGCGTAGCGCAGATGAAGCGGAGTTGGTTTGCCCAGACTGGGTAGAACGCTGGCGGTGCTGATGACGGCAGCGCCAGCCAGTCCCGCGGCACCCGGCGGGAAACCGGGAATAATTGGCGGGAACGCGGGTTTGGGTTTCTTGTTGTCGCCGAGAATGGATTCGAGGCCTTCCGTTTCGTCGGTCGAAACAACGGGTAGCGTGCCATCCCAATTTGGATCGATGGCGCGGATGCGTTCTTCGAGCGGGGGATGGGTGGCGAAGACATTAAAGAAAGAACTCTTGAGTGCGCTGCCGAAAAACATGTGACTGGCTTCGGCGGCGTGCTCGGATTCGATCCGCGAGCCTTCGGCCAGCGTGGCGATTTTTTGCAACGCGCCGGAAAGACCGGCGGGGTTGCGCGTGAACTGGACGGCGGACGCGTCCGCGAGAAATTCGCGCTGGCGGCTGACAGCGGCTTGAATCAATTGTCCAAACAGCACCCCAATCCAACCAAAGAGCAGCAGCACGATGCCGATCAGCGGCAGGGGATTCTTGTCCCGACTGCCGCCGCGCGAGTTCAACAAGATGCGTCCGATGACCGCCAGGCATAGGATGCCGAAGATGATGCCCATGAGCCGAAGGTTGAGGCGCATGTCGCCGTTGAGGATGTGGCTGAACTCGTGGCCGATGACGCCCTGCAATTCATCGCGCTTCAAGTTGGTGATGCAACCGCGGGTGACGCTGATGGCCGCGTCGTTGAGGTTGTGCCCGGCGGCAAAGGCGTTGATGCCATGCTCATTGTCCATCACATAGACCTGCGGCACGGGCACGCCCGAGGCGATGGCCATTTCTTCGACGACGTTCAGCAATTTGCGTTCGTCAGGATCGCGGGTGTTGGAATCCACGAGCCGGCCACCGAGGGATTCGGCCACGGCACTGCCGCCACTGGAAAGTTGCGCGGTCTTGAACAGGCTGCCGCAGGTGATGACCGCTAGTGTGCCGCCAGCGGCGAAGAGAAAGAGCTTTGGATTCCAGAGCGCAAACGCGGGCGGCTGGCCGTGCTGACGATAATTTCCCGCACCGTGCAGTATGAACAGGAGCGCCAGATAAACACTGGCGACGATCAGGACAACGGCCAGGACAAAGTAAACAACCAGCCACTTGGTGTTGCGGCGGGCTTTGTCCTGTCGCTCGAAGAAGTCCATGAGTTTGCGCCTCGCCCTGATTAGGTCCGTCCCATGCGGTTGGCAGGACCGATGGGACGGATGAGACCTACACAGGGGCTACGAGAATGAAACCTTGGGGGCTTCGCGTTCTTCCGCTTTCTCGATGACGAACAGTTCCGCCGGGCCAAAGTTAAACATACCGGCGATGATGTTGGTCGGGAAGACTTCGCGACCGGTGTTGTAAGCCATCACGCTGTCGTTGTAGGCCTGGCGCGCGAAGGAGACTTTGTTCTCGGTCGAGGTCAGTTCCTCCATGAGCTGGTTCATCGAGGTGTTCGCCTTGAGGTCGGGATACGCCTCGCTCAGGGCGAAGAGCCGTCCGAGCGCGCCACTGAGTGAACCTTCGGCGCTGGACAACGCCTTCATGGCTTCGGGATCGCCGGGATTGGCGGCGACTTTTCCGTTGGCGGAAAATGCCGAGTTGCGCGCGGCGATGACGGCTTCGAGCGTGCCGCGTTCGTGCTTGAGATAGCCCTTGGTCGTTTCGACGAGATTGGGGATCAGGTCGTAACGGCGCTTGAGTTGCACGTCAATTTGCGCCCAGGCGTTCTTGAAGCGGTTGCGCAACGCGACCAACCCGTTGTATTTGCCGACGACCAACATCACGGCGAACAGCGCGATCGCGGCGATAATTATCAATCCAATTAGCAGTGCTCCCATAATGTTTCTTTCGTTGTTGTTTAACGACGCATGACAACTAGGGCAAAGCCCCACGGCGGGCAATTACAATTTCCGGAGGGAATTCGAGAGTGGGAGCATGACCGGTCATTGCGGAGTGCTGGAGAAATTTATTTTCATTCCTAGAATTCCCGTTAACCTGCCAGCAACTTTTTGGGGAAACAATCTATGAGCAATGTTCCAGCCGATTTGAGATACGCCAAGTCACACGAGTGGGTGCGCGTGAGTGGGGATGCCGCCGTGGTGGGGATCACCGATCATGCCCAGCATGAGTTGACCGACGTGGTCTTTGTTGAACTGCCCGACATCGGGCGCAAAGTAAAGGCCGGTGAGGCATGCGCCGTCGTCGAGTCCGTCAAGACCGCCAGTGACATTTATTCGCCGGTGAGCGGTGAAGTCGTTGAGGTCAATAAAACCGTGGTGGACGATCCGGCGCTGGTAAATCGCGAGCCGTTCAGTGGCGGGTGGTTCTTCAAACTCAAACTGGCGAATGCGGGTGAATTGAGCGGGTTGTTGACGCCGGACAGTTACAAGGCGCAGATCACAGCCTGAGCAGTCGCAGTTCGTGAAGATCCGTCTGTTCATCAAGCCCTACTGTCCGTGGTGTCACCGGGCGGAGGACTGGCTTAAGAGTCACGGCATCAAATACGAAGTGTTGGATGTCATTTCCGATAGCGAGGCGTTTGATGAAATGGTGGAGCTTTCCGGCCAGACTCTCGCACCGGTGATTGATGTGGATGGCCAGGTGCTGGCCGATTTCGGGCCGGACGAGTTGGAAAAATTCTGGAGGAAGATCTCATCCGCAAATGACGCAGATTTACGCAGATGATTTTGCGTTTGAATCGGCGAACATCTGTGAAATCTGCGGAAACCAAAAATGACTGCTACTGAAACCAAGCGCCCGCGTCTGCCGGAATGGTTGCGTATCAAACTGCCGACCTCGGACAGCTTTGGTCGCACCCGCAATCTGCTGGACGAACTAAAGCTCCACACGGTTTGCGAAAGCGCCAAGTGCCCAAACCACTGGGAATGCTGGGCCAAAGGCACGGCGACATTCATGATTGCGGGCGACCGCTGCACGCGCGCCTGCGGCTTCTGTGCGGTGAGCACGGCCAAGCCGCCGGCATTGGAAGTGGATGAGCCGTTGCGCGTGGCCGAGGCGACGAGGAGGATGGGGTTGAAGCACGTCGTCATCACGGCGGTGGCGCGCGATGATTTGAAGGACGGTGGCGCGGACCATTTCCGTCGCACGGTGGAGGAAGTGCGCCGGTTGAGCCCGGGCATCGCCATTGAGGTGTTGACGCCAGACTTTCTCGACAACGATGCGGCGATTGATTCGGTGCTCAGCGCGAACCCGCACATCTTCAATCACAATTTGGAAACGGTGCGGCGGCTCACGCCATCGGTTCGTCATCGCGCCACCTATGACCGTTCGCTCACTGTGTTGCGGAAGGTAAAGTTGCTAAGAGGCGATTCGATTTACACCAAGTCCGGCATGATGCTCGGCCTTGGCGAGCAAGAGGCTGAGGTGATCGAGGCGATGCAGGATCTTCGTGCCGCGAATTGCGACATTCTTACGCTCGGCCAGTATTTGCAGCCGTCGTTGAAACATTTGCCCGTGGTGGAGTTTGTCCCGCCGGCCAAGTTCGCGGAATTCAAGGAACGTGCGGAAGCGATGGGCTTTGTCCACGTAGCCAGCGGACCGATGGTGCGCAGTTCCTATCATGCGGACGAATTCACGGTGCCCTCAGGGCGGAGGTAACCCGGCCTTGCGATGGGTCATAAAAACGTACGCTGCAGCCACGAGAATTCCGAAGGAGATCAGGAAAGCAACCACGGTGACGATGGTCTTTAGAATCTTCGCCTGACCGATGGCCTGATCCGAGCGTTGTTTCTCGGAGGCCACAAACATGGCGAATTCCTTGTCCAGTGAGGCCATCACGTTTTCGTCCTTGAGTTGCAGGGTCAACCAGCTGGGTTTGGTGCGGTCCCATGGTTCAGGAAGTTTTTCCAACGCGGCGGGTGGGGCGGCTTGAAAGCCGTTGTGCGTCCAGAATGGCGAGGGGTCGTTCGTCCATAACCGGACCACGCCGTGATTGGTGCAGAGCGACTGAATACGTTCCCAGAGCAGAGGCCGGGCGCGATCAGCGAGGCTGAAATCACTGAAAGCTTCGCTGTGGATTTGTCCCTGCCGTTGCACGACCCGAAACCCGACGGAGCCGACGACCACACCCGCCGCATCCACCACGACCTGGAAATCGGTAAGCTGCTTCTCCAGGTCGGCGACCGCATAGCGCATCATTTCCCAGTGACTGCGGAGCGACACAATGTCGTCCAAGGTGGCGCGCCGGGCCTGGAGGTGCGAACTCATTTGCCGCAGGATAGAAATCCCGCCGCCAATTTCAAATTGGAATTTGCGGGCTACGGTTCGAAAACACGGGCCCGGTAATATCTCGGCGTGCCGGACTGGATGGCTTCCTCAACGACGGCGGTGCGGTTGGAGCTGGGAAAGAACGGTGCATTGGCCGGCAGATTCAAGGGCGACCATGCGTTACTGTTGAGCAAGTCCAGGGAGCTTTGAATTTCAAAGCCGCGATTGGCCAACTGTGGAATGACGATGCGTGCATTGCCATTGGATCGCGCAATCGAAATGCCCCAGGCCGAAGTCGCGTTGGTCGGCACAGTGCTGGTGAGGTATTCCAGGTAATTCTTCGCGCCATCCGCGTCGGGATCGGCGAGTTGCGCAGCGTTGGGGGCATTGGTCGAACCGAAATAATTCAACTGCCAGTCCGCGTAACTTTGATAGCTGGACAGGCCGTTCGTAATCCACGCGGCGAGCAGGGTCACGGCCTGCGTGTTGACGACGGAGGTAGCGAGCGGCGGCATGTGGCCGGGGCCGAGATTGGCGACGCGTTGGAACAAGATTGAATTCGCGAGCGAGCCCGGCGCAATCACGCGACTGTTGGTGTTACCAAAATTATTATTCACCGGGCCATTGATGATGCCGTTCTGGGGACCGGGCGTGCTGAGGCGCGCATCCCAAGGCGCCGAGACGATACCGCCGGGTTGATGACACTGAACGCAATTGGCCGCGAAGTAGGAGCGCGCGCGATATTCGAGGCTGACCGCGTCGTTCGTCGCGTGAGCCAGCGTCGGGAGCAGATAACGATTCGGCACGGCATTGCTGAAGTAACCCGCCAGTCGCAGCGCTTCGATCTGATTGGTGATTGTCCCGCTGTAATCGACGTCGCGATTGAGTTGAGCCGTATTGAATCCCAGTGCGTGGCCGCCTTGCAAGGTGTGACAGGCAAGGCACTCCGCCCGGCCGGGATAGTGCCACACTTGCGTGTTGAGAATGGCGCCGCCTGCGGTGTAGTTGGTAAATACTTCATCCAAACCTGCCTCCGCCACGAGCAATGCATTGGTTGGCGGAGTCGTCCAACGATAGGTGACGCCATAAACGCCGGCGGTATTCCGCACAATGAAACGAGTCTCCAGCCGCTTGCGCGAAGCCGGCACGCCGTTGGTCAATTCAAGCTCAAAATGTTTGACCCACACGCTGCCCGTCGGGAACAACCAGTTGTTGGCGGCATTGAAATTGATGGCCAGATTGGTGTTCGGCACGGAGAACCAGCGCGACTTGATCGCGTTGTCCGACCAGAACGGAACATTGAGATCATATGAAACAATCCCGGCGTTCGGCGTGAGCGAAACCAGATCGCTGAACGCGCCGGTCGCCGCCAGCGTGGCTGGCAGTGGCGTGCCCGTTTGAGTTGCGTTGTAATCCAGTCGTCCGATCTGATTGTTGTTCAACTGAGCAACAAGAATATCGCCATTGCGCGGATCAATGCCAAAGGCCGACGGCCCGGCCGCATCGGTATTGAGATATTGGAATGGCGTGGCGTTGGTCCCGTCGAAGCGCAACATCCAGAGCTTGCCACTGCCATTGTCGCTGAAGACATACGCGCCGTAGAGTTGTGAGATGCGGCTGCCACGATACACCACGCCGCCGATGACGGCGTTACCCTGATAATTCGCGTTGGTGGGATTCGAGTGCGGATATTCCGCGATGGGGAAAACCAGCCCAGGTGGCGGGCCGGTTTGAATGTTCGGTTGACTCGGGTAAAGCGTCTTGGCCAGATGCAACCCTTCATAGTAAGCCCAACCGGCATTGGCGCCGTTGGTGATCACGCTGACCTCTTCATATTGGTCTTGGCCGACGTCACCGACGTAAAGAATACCAGTGCCGCGATCAAACGACATTCGCCATGGGTTACGATAACCTATGGAAAAAAACTCGGTCCGAGTCTTTGTGGGATCAATCGCAACGCCATTGAAATTCGTCAAGCTCACATAGGGATTGTCAGCAGGGATCGAATAGTTGGTGGAAAAACTGGCCAGGTGAGAATTGGGCGGCAGATTGCCGGGTCGCTTGTCCACGTCGATTCGCAGGATTGCCGAAAAGAAATCGTTCGTGATCTTTTGGGCATTCCCATCGCCATTGTATTGCGCGCCCTCGTCGCCGAGCGAGGCATACAGATACCCGTCCGGACCGAAGTGCAGATCGCCGCCATTGTGATTGCCCGCGGCATCACGTTGAGCGATGAGCATCAACTCCGAGGCCGGCAGAGCGACGTTGGCGTTGGTGGCCGTCACCTGAAAACGCGAGATGCATTGATGCCGGCCGCTGCCCTGCGAGGTGGTCAAATTGCGTGACGAGAACACGTAAAAAAAGCCATTCGTCGCGTAGCCGGGATGAAACGCCAGTCCGATGAGGCCTGACTCGCTATCGCCCATGACGGTCAAACTCATGAACACCGAGCGGTTTGGGCTAGCCAGGTTCGTAATGACGACGATGTTTCCGGTGCTTGGATTGGCCAAGCCCTTTTCCAAAATGAACAGGCGATTCGTTTCACCCGGCGGTGACGTGATGCAAACCGGTCCGCTCAGGCTGACGGTGGGGAAGGCGTTGTTGATGGTGTAACCAAACTGCGGCGGAGCCGGCGGGAACTGCAGCGTTGTGTTAGCGACCCGCTGCAACGGCCCGGCGGCGTGAGCAAAAGTTGCCCACGATGACAGAATGATCAGCGCCAGGAGCCGCGGCCAAGTTGTAGATTTCACGGGGCGGAATGTGCTTCGCGACCCGCTAATTGTCAAAGTCAGGAATTGTTACACGCCTGTGAAGAAATCAGACACGCGCGGCGCGGGCGGCCTTGGCAAACTCCGCAGCCACCTTCGCCAGAGTGGCCCAGTCATCCTTTTCCAGAACGTCCTTCGAGACGAGCGATGAACCGGCGCCGACGGCTGCGCAACCGGCCTTGAATAACTCACCAATCGTTTTCAAATCCACACCGCCGGTCGGCACGATTTTCAAATGAGGCAGGGGCGCGCGCAGGGCTTTGATGTAATTCGGCCCCAGTCCGTCGGCGGGAAAAATCTTGATGAAATCCGAGCCGGCTTCGTAGGCGAGTTGCGCTTCGGTGGGCGTGTAAGCGCCGAGCATCACCGGTTTTTGCGCCTCGTTTGCGACTTTGGCAATCTCGGGCCGACAGATCGGGCTCACAACGAATTGCGCACCGGCATCAATGGCGGCGCGACAGGTCTTGGCATCCAGGACGGTGCCGACGCCGAGCAAGCCGCGGTCACCAATCTTCGCGCTCGCA
Organism: Limisphaerales bacterium; assembly: GCA_044225555.1. Taxonomy (GTDB): domain Bacteria; phylum Verrucomicrobiota; class Verrucomicrobiia; order Limisphaerales; family JADLHS01; genus JADLHS01. The sequence goes on from JBGAIM010000002.1 coordinate 47,618, forward strand.
TTGCGAATCGCGTTGATGGCATCGGGCGTGGTCATGGTGATTTCAACCGCGATGACGCCGCCGGCGATCAGTGCTTCCGCGATGGGTAAAGCCTGGTCGGCGCGCTTGGCGCGGATGACGGCGATGACGCCCGGATTTACGAGCCGGTCGATGATCTGTTGCTTGGTCAGCATGGTCGCATGATGAAGAATCCCCTGTGAGTTCGCCAGTTGAAGTTAGGCTTTCACAGTAAACTTCACTGTGAATTTTCTGCACGATAAGCCTCAGCCAGCAGGGTGATCGGATGCACCACGCGCAGCCTCAGGCCTTCCTTCGCCGCGCCGTTGATGAGTTGTAACAGGCAACCGGGATTCGCCGTGGCGACCGTCGTCGCGCCGGTGGATTTGATGTGTTTGATTTTCCGATCGAGAAGCTGGCCGGCCATTTCCGGCTGGGTCAGATTGTAAATGCCGGCGCTGCCGCAGCACCAATTGGCCTCCGGTAGCTCAACCAATTTCAAACCCGGAATGGCGCGCAACAACTCGCGTGGCTGGGAAACCACTTTTTGCCCGTGCGTGAGGTGACAGGACTCGTGATATGTGACCACGAGTTCAGCAGACGCTTTCGCTGCTGGCCTCCCTCTCCCCTCAACGGGGAGACGGATTGAGGGTGAGGGGGGAGTGTCGCTGAGGGCGTTGAGTGTTGAGCGTTGAATGTTGAGTGTTGAATGTTGTTCCTCATTCTCACCCCTCACCCCGGCCCTCTCCCCGTTGAGGGGAGAGGGAGAAGCGAGCGGGCGTCTTACTCCGATTTGCACCAGCCATTCGTGGATATCCTTCACCTTCGCGTCCCAAAGCTTGGCGCGCTCAGCATAACGGGCATCATCAGCGAGCAACTTCGCGTAATGCTTCAGGTGCGAACCGCAACCTCCGGCGTTGGTGATGATCGCGTCGAATTGCTCGGGCGGGAACTGGTCAATGTTCCGTCGCGCGAGTTGTTGGGCCAGGGTCCATTCGCCATTGTGCGCGTGCAGGGAGCCGCAGCAATTTTGCTCGGGCGGGGTGAAGACCTCGCAGCCGTTCTGAGCTAACACCTCAACGGTGTCACGATTCACGTCGCTGAAGGTCAGGTCTTGCGCGCAGCCCGTGAGCATCGCCACACGATACTTCTTTACGCCCGCTGTGGCTGTGATGGGAGCGATGAGTTCGGCGGAGAACTTGTCGCAGACGGTGGGAGTCATGGCTTCCAACTCGCGCAGCCTTTGGGGCATAAGACGCAGAAGACCCGTGCGACGGATGAGGGTTTGGAGGCCGAGTTGCTGGTAGAGGCGGAGTGCTCTGCCAACCAATTCCAGCCGGCGCAAATCCATGAAGAGCCAGCGAACGGTGAACCAGCGGATGAAATCCCGTTTGGGCGAGACCAGAACGCGCTGTTCCTCGATCTCGGCGCGGGCGTGCTCGAACAGTTCGGCGTAATTGACTCCAGCGGGACAGGCGGTCATGCAGGCGAGGCAGCCAAGGCAGAAATACATTTCGTCGCCGAACGTCTTGGTGACTTCGAGGCGATCATCAGCAATGGCGCGCATTAAGGCGATGCGACCGCGCGGGCTGTTGCGCTCCAGTTTGGTGGCGTCGTACGTGGGGCAGGTGGGCAGGCAGAGGCCGCAATGCATGCACTGTTGCACCACGGAGTAGTCGAGCCCCTTGAGGTGCGACGGATGGTGGATGGTGGCGGCGGCGTCTGGCATTGCTGCCGCAGCTTACACAACAACCGTGCGGAGGTGCGAAGAATTATTGGTGCGGGAAGTTGCAGAGCCTAACCAAGGCGTTGACCGACCCGTCGCTCTGCCTCCTCATCTTGGCTGGTTAGCCGCCTTTCGATGGGGAATCCTGTCTCGCACATCTGGGTACGTAATGTTACGCCGTGCAAGTTCTGCCCGACAATCATCAAGGAAGGTTTGCGATACTCTGAGCAAGCCAAATGGATATCTGCCGCCGTCATCGCCAGGCATCTCGCGGCTGAAATCGAAACCAAACCGTTTGTAGAACGGCACTGACCCAGCTACCGCCGCCATCGCAGCTATGGCCAAGTCGTTTGTCACGGGTAAAAGTGCAATTCTAACTAGCACTTGTGCTGTACCTACACCTCGCCGCTGGTGGGCTGGATCGACCATACCAAAGCAAAAGAAGCCAATAGGCATGCCCCCAGTCCAAGTCATGTAATGGATGCCACAACAACCAACTGGCTTGGCATCTCTCATAGCAACCAGAGTGAGAAACTCACGACCCCGAAGCTTCGATTCGTAATAGTCCAACCGCCCGGGTGGGAAGTGCATTGTCTCGTTGGCACGGTAAAAGGAAAGGCAATTCGCTATGTCCTCCTCTTCCATCACCTGGAACGTTATGTCTCTCGCTCGATCGCCCAAGTTCTCAGGTGCGAGCGGATGGCTCGAACGAAAGAAGCGTCGAAGAGAGCGGAGCATGTCGTGTTGGCTTGACGTTCGATTACTTGATGTGAGGTGACGTTAGACGTGCAATCAGAGCTTGTCCAGCGGTGTTTGATGTAGCGTAAACACCCCCGCTCCCGTGGGTCGGAACTCCGGACTTAAGCGGGCAGGCGGACGGTAAAAGTGGTCCCGACACCCGGTTCACTTGAAACTTGGATGCTCCCGCCCTGGGTTTCGACGATGGCTTTGCAGATGGCGAGGCCGAGTCCGCTGCGGCCTTCGGCGCGGGAACGGGATTTGTCAGCGCGATAGAAGCGGTCAAAGATGAGCGGCAGATCATTCGCGGCGATACCCTGGCCGGTATCCGCCACAGTGACAAAGGCGATGCCCGATTCCGCACCGGTGGTCACCGTGATTTCGCCGCCGGTCTTGTTGTAATAGATGGCATTGCTCAACAGGTTGTTGATGACGAGCCCGAGGTGATCCGCGTTGCCCGAAGTTGGTGCGGGCGAAAATTTGCCGTTGAGACGAAGCCCGCGCTGGTCAGCGAGCGGATGAATAAACTCGACGCGCTGGCGGACGAGTTCGGCGAGATCAAGCGGCTCGCGCTTCAAGCTTTGCTGGCTGGCGTCGAGATTGGCTAGTTCGAGCAGTGACTCCGTGAGGCGGCGCATCTGTTGCGCGGTGTCGAGGCAGGCTTCAATCGTTTCGCGATATTCCTGGGCAGAGCGTTCGCGCGCGAGCGTGGTCTGTGCTTCAGAGATGATCACGGCGATGGGCGTGCGCAACTCGTGTGAGGCATCGGCGGTGAATTGCTTTTGCTGAGCGAACGAAGCTTCGAGCCGGGCAAAGGTTGAATTCAAAGTGCCGGCAAGCTGGCCAAGCTCGCTGTCTGTGTCGGCGACGTTGATGCGTTCGGAGAGTTGACCAGCGGAGATGCGACTGGCGGTGGAGCTGATGGCTTCCACGGGCCGGAAGGCGCGACTGGCAATCAACCAACCGCCGGCGAGTCCAAGGGCCAGCACGGCCACACCGGCGACGACCAGAATGATCTTGAAGCTCCTGGTCTGAGCCAATTCAGTCTCAATGGAGCGGCCAACCAGAACGCAGCGGCCTTCCCGATTGAAGTCATAGCCCTCACGAAAAGTTCCACGGATACGGAAATGAGGGCCACTGTCCGTCGGCTGTAGTTGCGCGGGACAGGTCAAACCAGCCGGAGTGTTGGTTGAACCATCGGCGCGCGAGCCGTCGCGATTCCAGATGATGAAATAAATCCCTTTCTGTTCATCCTCCTGTCGCAGCCGCTCGAAGAACTCGGACGGCGTGCGGCCTTCAAAGCCACCTGGAACCGAAGTGGTGTTGGTTCCGTTGGCCGGTATGAATTTGCGACGGTCATCCGGGCGATCCGGCGGTAGCTCGCCTGGAGGGAGATCATCCAAGCGGTTAGGCGGTCCGCCGCCGCGCATTTCCCACGGCACCCGGCGGCCACGGTCCTCGAAGGGCGGTCGGTTGCCCGGAAACATCGGCCCGCGCGCGATCCGGGCGAGAATCTCAAAGCGCCGGTTGAGTTCCTCATCCACCTGTTGATACTGCTTGACGCGATGCGCCTCGAAAGTGGCGATGCCAAAGCCGCTGAGGGTGCAAACCAGCAGGAATGCGAGCCAGATTTGCAACCGCCAGCGACTGGATTTGATGAACATGGGTCAGGTGGACATTCAACATTCAACATTCAACCTTGAACAACCAACGGGTCGGGTTCTGTTGCGTTCGAGGTTGAGAGTTGAATGTTGGCTGTTGAATGTTTTCATGCTTACTCGATGCAATATCCCTGTCCCCGCCGCGTGGCGATCAGGTCGCGGCCAAGTTTCTTGCGAATGCTGAACACATGCACATCCACGAGGTTGGAGAGCGTGTCGTCGCTTTCGTCGAAGAGGTGTTCGTAGAGGGCCGTTCGGCTGACGACTTCGCCGCGGTGCAAGCCGAGGTATTCGAGGATCGCATATTCGCGCGCGGTGAGCGTGACGGGTTGGCCAGCGCGGGTAACGGAGCGGGCGCGGGTATCAATGGTCACGTCGCCCAGCTCCAGCTTGGGATGCACCTGACCGGCGGAGCGGCGGATCAACGCCCGTAAGCGCGCCAGCAGTTCATCGAGGTCAAACGGTTTGATGAGGTAATCATCCGCACCTCCGTCAAGACCGCGCACACGGTCCTTGGGGCCGTCGCGGGCGGTGAGCATCAGGACGGGCGTTCGCTTTTGTTTGCGCAGCCGGTCGAGCACTTCCCAGCCGTCCAATTGCGGCAGCATCACATCGAGGACCACGGCATCGTAGTCATAGGTCTCGGCCTTGAACAAACCGTCGTCGCCATTTTCGGCGGTGTCCACGGCGTAGCCTGCCTCGCGTAACGCCTTCGCGAGGTTGCGCACGAGGCGCGGTTCGTCTTCAACGACCAGAATTCTCATGCAATCAATGCTTGTCTGACAGGATGCTTAAATCCGTTTGCCTTGGCCACTCTGTCTTCGCGGTCATGGCCCGGGTCAATCTGCCAGCCAGTGCATTAAGGCGCGATTAAGAATCAGGTTTTCATCGGCTGGATCAGCTTAACGCCAGCTTAATCCTCTCGGGTTTAAGGTGTGCGCATGAAACGGGCTGTAACAAAACTTCGGCCAAGATTGTCTGTAACCCACATGACGACGCTTCCGAAACCAATCAGGGGTTGCTAACGCCATGTCACCTTCCACCGATAGCCGTGAGAATCGCGAGTTCGCTTCGGAGATAAAGTTCCTGATCAGTCGTGCGCGCGCGGATCAGATTCGCAGTTGGGCGCGGGCCCGCTTGTCAGCCGATCCACATGCGGGTGGCGCAGCTGGCGATGGCTACCGGATCACCAGCCTCTACTTTGACACAAATCAGTTCGATGTGTTTCACCGTCGTGGTTCGTTTGGTCGCAGCAAGTATCGCATCCGTCGCTACGGTGACGGCGAGATTGCTTTTCTGGAACGCAAACTCAAGACGCGCGGGTTGCTGACGAAGCGGCGGTCCATTGTGCCGTTGAACGAGCTCGAGCAATTGGCCGGGGACGAAGTCGCACGGGATTGGCCGGGGCATTGGTTTCTTCGGCGCCTGCTGGCGCGCGGGCTGAATCCCGTCTGCCAGATTTCGTATCAGCGGACGGCGCGCGTGGCTATGACCCAGTATGGGCCGATTCGACTGACCTTGGATGACAATCTGTGCGCCGTGCCGACCACGGACTGGCATTTCAACAAAGTGGAGGGGCAGTTGATTCTAAGGGATCAGATCATTCTCGAAATGAAGTTCCGCTATGCCATGCCGGCGCTGTTCAAATACCTCGTGGAGGAGTTTGCCCTGACGCCAAAGCCATTCTCAAAGTATCGCCTCGCGGCCGCCCGTTTGGGACTGGTGGGCAAACCAGTTTTGGATCCGCAAGCAAACCTATTGCCTGAGTATGCCTGACTTTCTAAAGACCACTGTCTTCGATGGCCCGAACATCAAGGTGTCGGATGTAATAATCCGCTTGGTTTTGGCAGCCGTGCTCGGGGGCGTGGTCGCGTGGATTTACCGACAAACGCGCAAGGGAGCGGAAATTTCCTCCTCGTTCCCGATCACGCTGGTGTTGCTCGCGATCTTGATCGCCATGGTGACACAGGTGATTGGCGACAACGTGGCGCGCGCGTTCAGTCTGGTCGGTGCGCTTTCGATTGTGCGCTTTCGCACGGTGGTGCGCGACACGCAGGACACAGCTTACGTGATTTTCGCGGTCGTCGTCGGCATGGCGGTCGGTGCGAGTGATCTATGGGTGGCGCTCATCGGCATCGGCGTCGTGGGGTTCGCGGCGTATTTGATGATGGCGCGCGCGAAAGTGTTTAGCGCCACGCAGCCGGCCTATCTGTTGAGTGTGCGGGTGGGGCTGGGGCATGACTTGGACAAGCTGCTCGGGGGCACGCTCGACAGTCATTTACAGGAGCGCGAATTGATGTCGGTTGCCACCGCCAAGCAAGGGGTCCTGCTCGATGTCACCTATGAAACGCGCCTGTCGCCGAACGGTTCGGCGGATGAACTGGTCAAGGCGTTGAATCGGATCGAAGGCGTGCAGAGCGTGGAATTCCGGCGGCGCGATTTTGACGGAGACTGATTTTGCTCGAGGACGAGGACGAGGACGAGAACGAGAACAACGACGACTATGAAGACAATGAAGAGTTTATTTCAAAACGTGGTAACGGCCCTGAGTTGCGGGGTTGCGCTGGCGGCCTTGGCGCAGCCGGATGGTGTTCCGCCGGGGGGAGAAGGGAATTTCGACGGGCCACCGCCGTTTGGTGCGGGAGGTTTTGGACCTGGCGGGCCCGGTGGAGGGATGCAGGAAACCAGGTTGGTCAAGCAGTTCGACCAGAACGGCGACGGCTGGCTCAATGCCGAGGAACGCAAAGCCGCGCGGGAGTTTCTGGCCCAACAGGGCAACAATCGTCGCGCCGGTGGCCCGGGTGGTCGGCGTGGTGGATTTGGTGGGCGAGGCGAGAACCAGACAACGCCCCAGCCTGGCGCAAAACTTTCGCCCGCCGAGGTGAAGTCATTCCCGGATGCGCCGCTCTACGCTTCCAATGTGGTGCGCACGGTTTTCCTGGAATTCGAGAACACCGATTGGGAAAAGGAACTGGCCGAGTTCAAGAACACCGATGTTGAAGTGCCGGCGAAAGTCATCGTGGATGGCAAAACCTATCGCGATGTCGGCGTGCATTTTCACGGCATGTCCTCGTTCATGATGGTTGGCGAAGGACAGAAGCGTTCGCTGGTGCTCGATTTGGATTTCATCCACGCCGATCAGAAGCTTGGCGGTTACAGCAAACTCAACCTGCTTAACTCGCACGAGGATCCGTCGTTTCTACACACGGTGCTGTCGCTGCAAGTCGCGCGCGATTATCTACCCGCACCCCAGGCCAATTTTGTGCGCGTGGTCATCAATGGTGAGTCTTGGGGCATCTATGTCAATCAACAGCACTTCAGCAAGGAGTTCGTGAAGGAGGCGTTCGGAGGTTCAAAGGGCGCACGGTGGAAAGTTCCTGGCAGCCCGAACGGTCGCGGCGGTTTGAACTATCTCGGCGACAATTCCGCCGACTACAAACGCATTTACGAAATCAAATCCAAGGATGACCCGCAATCGTGGGCTGACCTCATCAAGCTTTGCAAGGTGCTGAACGAAACGCCGACCGATCAACTGGAAAAGGCGCTCGCGCCCTTGCTCGATATTGACGGCGCGCTGCGATTTCTTGCGTGGGAAAATGCCCTCGCCAACGGGGATGGCTTTTGGACGCGAGCCAGCGACTACGAAATCTATGAGGACGCGAAAGGTAAGTTTCACCTCGTCCCGTACGATGCGAACGAAACTTTCAGTTCCGGCGGCGGGCCCGGTGGGCCGGGAGGACCTGGCGGGCCGGGCGGGTTCGGGCCGGGGATGATTGTGGCCGAACAACTCCTCGATCAGGGCGACAAGAACAACGACGGCAAGCTGTCGAAAGAAGAATTCACCGCGGTTGCGGACACGTGGTTTGCCAAACTGGACCCGGACAAATCCGGCAAGCTGTCACAGGAGCAATTCATTGCGAAGCTCAACGACGTTCTGCCGCCTCCACAGGGCTTTGGCCCGCCCGGCGGCGGTCAACCTGATGGCGGACCGCAAAACGGTGGCGGACGTGGCGGTTTCGGCCCGGCCAGATTCCTTGGCCCGGCGCTTTTTACGGCGACGGACACCAGCAAGGACGGGACGCTCACGAGCGATGAATTCAAAACCTCATTCGCAAAATGGTTTGGCGAATGGGACACGACCAAGAGTGGCGAGTTAAGCGAAGAGAACCTTCGTACGGGATTGAACGCGGTTTTACCTCGACCGAACTTTGGTGGCCCAGGCGGAATGGCCGGTCCGGGTGGCGGGCGCGGTCGTGCTGGCCCGGGCGGCGGCGGTGTCGAGCTTGATCCGCTGGTCTCGATCAATGACGCGAGCAAGCCGTTGCTCTCAAAACTCCTTGCTGTGCCTGCGTTGCGGACGCGTTATCTCGGCTACGTTCGCGACATTGCCGAAAAGTGGCTCGACTGGAATAAACTCGGTCCGCTGGCCCAGCAGTACCACGATCTCATTGCTGCGGATGTCAAAGCCGATACGCGCAAGCTGGATTCCACCGAGGCTTTCTTGAACAGCATCGCCGCCGACTCCCAGGCTGAATCAGGTTCACGTCGTGGCCCAGCCTCCTCGAGCTTGAAGACCTTTGCCGAAAAGCGGCGGGCCTATTTGCTCAATCATGCGGAAGTTAAGCAGGCCAGGAAGTGAACTTGTGAAGTTCAGTACGGCAACCACGAGCGACGGGTCGGCGCTATTCGAGTACGCTTAATCTCAATTTAATGGCTGCGCAGTTAAGGTCACGGGTATGAAACATTCAGGTCGTTGGCTAATCGCAGGGGGAATTCTACTGGTGATCGCGGTGCTGACACTGACGGTGCAAGCAGGGGACGGGTCGGTGAAGCTAGCGATTTCCAATAACGCCGTGTGGCTGAAGGTGGATGGCGACCGGGACGACGATTGGTGGCTGCAGAGTTCAACCGATTTGACGACGTGGACGACCCTGGCGAATTTCGGCACGTTGCTTTCGGGAAATGAAACCAACGCGCCGTGGCGCTCGGCGGGCACGAAATCGACTTCGCCCACTTACTATCGCGCGCTGCAAACGGCGGGTCTCTATGATCCGACCCTGTTTCGTACTGTCAGCCTTACCTACACGCAGGCGAACGCGGCCGCCTTTTCCAACGCAATGCACCTGGCCCGGGCTAGTGGCAACAACATGTATCTGCCGATGCTCTGGCTGGACAACGGGGCGACCAATAATCACGTCGGCGCCCGTTTCAAGGGCAACAGTTCCTACATCGGCCTGCGGCGCTCTATCAATCTGGACATGGATGTTGTGATTACCAACGCCGATCTGATGCACTTCACCACGGTGAATCTCAACAATGCGGCGGGCGACGAAACGGTGATGCGCGAACCGATTTACTTCACCGTGATGAGTCAATACACGCCCTGTCCGGAAGGAGCGATGTGCAACGTCTATGCCAACGGCACGCAGTGGAGCGTGTATTCGCTCGTCCAGCAGGAGAACAGTCAGTTGATCAAGAAATGGTTTCCCAGTACGGACGGGGACCGCTGGCGCGCGCCCAATGCCGCGACGGGTGGCGGAGGCGCGGGCGGTTTCACCAGTTCCAATTCGGCTTTCATTGTGTTTACGAACGCCAACGTCTGGACCTACACCAACCACTACGAACTCAAGTCCAGCCTGACCAACCGTTTGGTGGCGTACCAGCGTCTAACCAATGCCATTTATGTGTTGCAGTTGACGCCCACCAATCAGTTGCGCGACAAACTTGAGGACGTGTTCGCAGTGGACAACTGGCTGTGGCTCCTCGCCATCGAGAACTTGTTCGTGGACGACGACAGCTATTGGAACAAGGGCGCGGACTACGGTTTCTATTACGAGCCTGAGAGCGGACGGATTCATCCGGTCGAGCACGATGGCAATGAAGCGTTCACTGCGATTGGCAGCCTGAATTACAACCTGTCGCCCGTCGAAGGGGCAACGGGGAACAACCGGCCCTTGCTCTACCGCCTCCTGCCGAACAACGAACTGCGCCAGCGCTATCTCGCCCACATGCGCACCGTGCTCACGGAGAATTTCAACCCGACCACCATGACGCCGTTGATCAACCAGTTTCACGCCCTCAGCATCAACGCGCTCATCACTGATCCGCGCAAGGGCATCACCATGCAAACCTACACGAATGATCTGGTCGGCTTGAAAACTTACATCACCAATCGCTACAACTTTTTGACCACGCACGCGGAACTCACACCGCTCCAGCCGAAGATTGACAGTGTGAGCAGCCCGAGCGGCACGGTCCTCTCGACGAATACGCCTTTCGTCACGGCAAGTGTCACCGCCAACGGGACGAGCGGTCTCGGCTCGGTTTGGTTGTATCATCGGGGCAAGTCGTATGGACGCTTTACGCAGGTGCAGATGTTCGATGACGGCGCGCACGGAGACGGAAAGGCAAGCGATGGAGTGTTCGGGGCGGTCGTGGCAAGCTATCCAGCCGGGACGAAAGTGCGTTATTACATCGAAGCCCGTGGATCCAATGCCGCCCAGGCGGCGCGCTTCTCGCCCGCGCGTGCGGAGAATGTGACTTACAGTTATCGCGTGGCGATCACCTCTGCCAGCAATTCGCCGCTGGTCATCAATGAGTTCATGGCTTCCAACACCAGCACGATCGCCGATCCCCAGGGCGAGTACGACGACTGGATTGAATTGCGCAACGTCACGGATTCGGCGGTGAGCCTGACTGGCCGCTACTTGAGTGACGAACCGAACAACCCGCGCAAGTGGCAATTCCCGGCGGGCACGACCATTCCGGCGAACGGTTACCTGCTCGTTTGGGCGGATGAGGACACTGCGATCACCGATGGTCTGCACGCCAGTTTCAAACTCTCCGGTTCGGGCGACGAAATTTATCTGACGGACACCGATGAAAATTTCAATCAGGTGCTGGACAGTGTCGTCTTCGGCACGCAGTCCACGGACATTTCCTTCGGTCGCACGGCAAACGACGCGGATGTTTGGTCCACCATGACGCCCACGCCCGGCGCAGCCAACCAGTGAAACGCGTGCGGGACAATATTGATCTCCGGTCGCGCATTTCGGCGTCAACGGCGCTCCGATTACCTTGCGGCATGAGCTTCGCAAAGCTTCGATGATTTTTGTCAGCAATGCGTGATCTGAGTATCAATCCAAGGTTGTTTCAACAGGGTGTCGTACTTTTAGTTCTCAGGTTTTCAATCGCCGCCGCCTTTGCCGCGTCTGGGCCGCGCATTACTTCCTTCAGTCGCAATGGTGCATTGGCGTGGACCAATGCCCTCGTGCCGGGCGTTTGCACGATTGAGTCCGCCGGGTCGCCGGCTGGCGACTGGACTCCGGGCCAGAACATTTTCGCTACGAACGCCAATGGCAGCGCCGTCGTGACGGTGGACGGCGTAAACGCATTCATCCGGTTGCGCAGCGCGGATGTCTCGGCCACGTCTGAAGGTTTCAGCAACTTGGTCAACGCCTACGGGCTGCTGGAAACCGTGGCTGGCATCGGTGCCGGGCAGGCGGACGGAGTGAGTTTCTGGAACCCGGCATACGAAGGCGGAGCGGCGAGCGCGGCGGCGTTGTCGCGTCCGCACTTCGCGATGGCCGATCGCGCGGGCAATATCTACATTGCCGACAAGAACAGTCATTCGGTGCTGCGCGTTTCCACCAACGGCACCATTCACACTCATGCCGGCACGCATGAAGGTGGATTTAATGGCGAAGGTCCGGCGGCGGCGACGAATCTTCAGTTGAACCTGCCCAACGCGCTCTGGGTTCGCAGCGACGGGACGGTTTATGTGTTGGACACTGAAAATGCCCGCGTGCGGCGCGTGACCGCCAACGGGATCATGACCACGCTCTTCAATGCCAAGAACGATGTCAGCACGGGTTTGGGCGGAGGCCGCTGTCTTTGGGTGAGAGATGACGAAACACTCGCCTACTTTGGCAACATCGACCGCATCCGAAAGTGGACGCCATCCGGCGGCCTGCAAACGTTGGTCAGCGGCTTCACCGAACTCGGCACGTTCTACGTCGAGCCTTCGGGCAGCCTCGTCGTGGCTGATCGCGGTGGGAATTATGTTTATCGTGTGACTGCGGCAGGCGTCAAAACGGTGCTGGCGGGCAACGGTACTGTGGGTGGGGGCGGCGATGGTTTTGCCGCCGTGCAGACGGGCCTGTCCGGTCCCCGCGGAGTCTGGCCAGTGCCCACGGGCGGATATTTGTTTCTCCTGCATGATGGCTGTCAGCTTTGGTACATGGACGCCGCTGACACGATGCATCTGATGCTCAACGGCGCCAGCGGTACCACGCACAATGGCGACGGCTATTTCTTTTACGACCTGTCCGAACTTAAGATCAGCGAAGGACGGAGTATCGCGATGGACTACGACGGAAGCCTTCTCATCTGCGAAAGCGATTACGGCTTCGTGCGCCGCATCCGGTTCCAACGGATGCCTGGCAATTGACTGGACGAACGCAACTGCGAGCTGTTTTTTGGAAGGCGAGGAACGTGACGAATTCAGGTCGGCCCCATCGAATCAGTAGGCGGGCCACGATGCCATATTCAAAATGAGTAGATTTGCTGCCCTGAACGATGATTTCTTTTTTTCTGCAACAAAATGGCCGCGCAGGGTTTCTATTAAGTAGCCTTCCGGGTGCCGGTCGCCAACACCGGTACACCCTGACCCCGGTGATTCGCGGCGAGGGGGCTTGCTGCGACAACGGGCCGGTCATCGGACGAAGATTTCGCCGATGACCGGCCTGCTTCTCACAACCGACCCGGGATGAATCAAAGCGCACGGGTTGTCCCGGCAAGAAACGATTGTGGATGGGCAAAATGTGCAGTCGCGGAGGCAAGGTCCATGCTGGATGGTCCTCTGCGGGCAACTGGCCGGCGTGGGTGGCGGAATAATCAGAATCCGGGATTTCAGTCTCGCCAGCAGCCGGTTGTAACCTCATCTTAATGCTCTCTTAATGGTCGCTTGCCTAGGATGCCGGCGACGGATGAGGGAGGTTGGGGAACACTGTTTCCGTTTTACAGATCATGAGTCATTTTCGACATCACATGGCGGTCATCGAAGAGGGAGTCACCATTGGGAGACGCACTCGTATCTGGGCGTTTGCCCATGTGCTTAAAGGGGTCACCCTTGGCGAGGACTGCAATGTCTGCGACCACACGTTCATCGAGGGCCGGGTGCGCATCGGCAATCGCGTCACGATCAAATGTGGAGTTTCCCTCTGGGATGGCGTCGTGGTGGAGGACGATGTGTTCATCGGACCCAATGTTGTTTTCACCAATGACAAACGTCCCCGCAGTCGGGTGCGGCCGGCTGAATACCCGGAGATCGTCCTGAAGCAGGGCTGCTCGCTCGGCGCCAACGCCACCATCCTGCCGGGCTTGACCATTGGTCGCTGGGCCATGATCGGTGCGGGGGCCGTCGTCACTCGCAATGTTCCGGACTATGCGCTCGTGATTGGCACGCCCGCCCGCCCCACGGGTTGGGTGTGTCAGTGTGGCGAGAATTTGGGTTGCCAGGAAGGGCAGTTGGCAAACTGCGAGTGCGGTCGTCAGTACGCGTGGGTATCGGAGAACCTGGTGAAAGAGGTGTCCCCGGCGCGCCAATCGCCGGCTACCAAGCCGTCCCCACCAAACAACGGAAAAACATGAACACTGTCCTTCTGCTGCTGCTGGTGCTGGCGATTTTGATGTTGGCCCTGACGCTCTGGGGTTTCCTGGCGATGGCCAGTTGGTCGGATCGTCAAATCGCGCGGGCCTGGCAGGAGGCGAAGTCGGACGCGGCGGCAGCGACGGAGTGATCCCGTCGCCCGGATGGTCAATCAAACATCTTTCCCGGATTCAATATCCCATTGGGATCAAGCGCGCGTCGGAGTTCACGCATGACGCGCATTTGGGTGTCGCCGGCGAACTTGGGAAGAATAGACTTCTTGGCCAGACCGACTCCGTGTTCGCCGGTGATGGTGCCGCCGAGCCGGATGGCTTCGTCGAAGATTTCCTTGAAGGCTTCTTCAACACGATGCATCTCGTCTTTGTTGCGCTCATCGGTGAGGAAGGTGGGATGCAGATTGCCGTCGCCCATGTGACCGAACGTCCCGACGCGCAGTTTGTATTTCTTTGCGATCTCGGCGACGAAGCGGATCATCTTCGCCAGTTCACTGCGCGGCACAGTGGCGTCTTCGAGAATCGTCGTCGGCGCGACGCGAGCGAGCGCGGAGAATGCACTGCGCCGGGCGGTGGCGAGCTTTGTGGCTTCTGCCTCATCCTTGGCCACGCGGACTTCGAGCGCGCCGTTCTTCCGCGCGAGTTCCTCCATCTTCGCGGCTTCCTCGGCGACGGCGGCGGGATGACCGTCGGTTTCCATCAGCAACAAGGCCTCGCAGTCCAGCGGCAGACCGACTTTCGCGAAGTCTTCCACGCAATGAATCGTCGTGCGATCGAGAAACTCCAGGGTGCAGGGAATGATTTGCGCCGCGATGATGTCGGAAACCGTTTGCGCGGCCTGGCCCATGTCGGCGTAGGTCGCGACCATCGTTTTCTTGGCGGCAGGTTTGGGAATGAGCCGCAACAAGACTTTGGTAATGACACCCAGTGTGCCTTCCGAGCCGATGAACAAGTCGCGCAACGAATAACCCGCCACGTCCTTCACACACTTGTTGCCCGTCCAGCAGACCTCGCCATTCGGCAGCACCACCTCCAGGCCCATGACGTAGTTGCGCGTGATGCCGTATTTCAAACCGCGCAAGCCGCCCGAGTTCTCGGCTACGTTGCCGCCAATGGTGGAAATCTTCATCGAACCCGGATCGGGCGGATAAAACAAGCCTGCGGTCATCGCGGCCTCGGCGATGGCGAGGGTCGTGAGGCCTGGTTCAACGAGCATCGTGAGATTCGCGCGATCCAGCTCGAGGAGGCGGTCCATTTTCACGAGACAGAGGACCAGGCAATCAGGGCAGGGGAGACTGCCGCCGCTCAGGCCCGTGCCGGAGCCGCGCGTGACCACGGGCGTTTTGATTTCGTTCGCGAGCTTAAGGATCGCCGCGACCTGCTCGGTGGTCTGAACGAGCACAACACAACCGGGCAGTTGCTGCATGGCCGCAGTGCCATCGAAGGAATACGCGGTGAGGTCTTCTTTGGCCGTGAGGACGTTTTTGGCGTCAACCAGTTCCCGGAGTTTGGTGAGAATGTCGTTGCCGAGTGCCATAGCAGAATGGACCAAAGTATGTGGGGAAGTCGGCTAACATTCAACGCACAACATTCAACACCCAAGGCCGAGAGGTTGCGAGCGCGGACCGTGGGTGTTCGGCGTTGAATGTTAAATGTTGAGCGTTCCCCAGTTCACGGCAAACGTCCTGTTGAGCTTTTCCTTGGCACGCTTTACTGTCTGGCCCCGACGCCGTGATGAAAACTTATCCGCTCTACCTGAATGGCCAGTGGCACACGAGTGATGCCGCGTTGCCCGTGGTGAATCCCGCCAGCGGTCAGACGTTTGCCCGCGTCTCGGTGGCGGATCGGGCCTGGTTGAGCGAAGCGATCAAGCATGCCCACAAGGCATTTGGCGGCTGGCGGCACGTGACTGGCCGAGGGCGCGGAGAGTTGTTGAATCGTGTTGCCGATGAACTGGAGCGTCGTCGCGAGGAAATCGCACGGCTCATCACGCTGGAGAACGGCAAGCCCGTGGTGCAAAGCCAGGGCGAAGTCGCGCTGGCCGCGGATCATTTGCGCTGGTTCGCCGAGGAGGCGCGCCGGGCGTATGGCCGGCTGGTCCCGCAACAGATGGAGAGCAAGCGGCATCTCGTCATCAAATCCCCCGTGGGCGTCGTGGCGGCGATCAGCCCGTGGAATTTTCCGTTGCTGCTCGCGGTCCGCAAGGTCGCGCCGGCGTTGGCGGCTGGCTGTCCCGTGATTCTAAAACCAGCGCGCCAATGTCCGCTGGCCACCATCGCATTCGCCGAGTGCGTGGCCACCGTCGAACCACCCCGCGGAATATTTCAACTCGTCGTCGGCGATGCCCACGAACTGGGCCGCGAGTTCCTGGAGAATCCGCTGTGTCGCAAAATCACGTTCACGGGCTCGACGGAAGTGGGCCGGCAGTTGATCGCCGGGGCCGCGCCGTTTGTGAAGCCGCTGTCGCTTGAACTCGGCGGCAATGCACCGGTGCTGGTCTTCGCCGATTGCGAACTCGAAGCGGCGGTCAACGGCGTGATGCTGGCGAAGTTTCGCAACGGCGGGCAGTCGTGCATCGCGGCGAACCGCATTTACGTCGAACGCGCGGTTTATCCGGAATTCCTGCGCCTGCTCGTGGAGCGTGTGCAGGCGCTGGTGGTGGGTGACGGTGTGGATCCGCAAACCCAGATTGGCCCGCTGATCAACCGCGAGGCGGTGGACCGGGCGGTGGAGCACGTTCACGATGCCGTGAATGGCGGCGCCCGCCTGGTCTGCGGCGGAAAAGCTTTGCGCCGCGCCGGGTTCTTCTTCGAGCCGACCGTGCTGGCCAACGTGAGCCGCAATAGCCTGTGCATGTTCGAGGAAACGTTCTCCCCGATCGCACCGGTGACGATGTTCGACAACGAGCGCGAAGCGGTTGAACTGGCGAACAACTCGATTCACGGCCTGGCGGCTTATGCGTTCACCCGTGACCTCCGGCGGACGTTCCGCCTGGCTGAATCCTTGGAGGCGGGCGTCATTGGCATCAACGACGGATTGCCCACCACGTCCCAATGTCCGTTCGGCGGCATGAAACAAAGTGGCTGGGGTCGCGAACTCGGCAGCGAAGGGCTGGAGGCTTTTCTCGAAACGAAACACGTTTCGATTGATCTGGAGTAGGGCGGGGAAAACTGGCGGAGAGAGTGGGATTTGAACCCACGGTAGTGTTTAGCTACGCACGCTTTCCAGGCGTGTGCCTTAAACCACTCAGCCATCTCTCCGCCGAATGGCCGATAATCTGACGCGAATCGCACGCGCGGGCAATTCTTTTCCGAACCACCCGGAACTCAGTTTGTGGCGTGGCGCAGGCCCATGCCCGGCTTGGCGCCTGTGTGTTCGCCGTCCTTGACGACCACAGCTCCGTTGACCAGCACCTGGGGAATTCCCAGCGCGTAATGATGGGGGTCGCCGTAGGTCGCCGGGTCGCTGACTTTTTCCGGATCAAAAATCACGATGTCCGCCCAGTTGCCCTCGCGCAACTCCCCGCGCTGTTTCAATCGAAATGAATTCGCCGGCAGGCTGGTCATCTTCCGAATGGCGTCTTCGAGCCGCAGCACTTTCAGGTCGCGGACGTAGCGACCCAGCACGCGGGCGTTGTTGCCGTAGCCGCGCGGGTGCGGGACATCCTTGCCGAACTCCCGCAGGCCGCTGTCGCAGGCCACCATCGTGTTCGGATGTCGCATGAACTTCTGCAAGTCCTCTTCGCTCATGCCGTGAAACACGCCGGAGGCGCTGCCGTTCTTTTGCAACTCGAGAATCATTTCAATCTGGTTATCCAGGGAGTCCGAGCCGCGCACTTTCTTCGCCGCTTCGACGATGTTCAGTCCGTTGAGCGATTTGTCGTGTTTGTAGGAGGCGATGACGGCGTAAGCATAATCATCGCGGCCCCGCGCTTTGATTTTTTTCTTCATCTCGGCGACGAGCTTCGCCTTTTCTCCCGGATTGGCGATGAGTTCCAGAAACTTCTTGTTGCCGCCATCGAAAGCTTCGTCCGGAATCAATTGGCGCATCGTGGTGCTGGACGCCGTGTAAGCGTATTGGTCCTGCGTGATGTCCAGTCCCTCGCTCCGGGCTTTTTCGAGATACGCCAGCACTTTGTCCGCTTGTCCCCAGGATTTCTCACCAGAAAGTTTGATGTGCGACACCTCCGCCCGGACGTGCGCCTCCTGGGCAACCCGAATCACCTCGTCGAGCGCCTCGTAAATCCGCGTATCCTCATGGCGCATGTGACTCGCGTAAATTCCATCGTACGGTGCAATGACCTTTGCCAGTTCGACGATTTCGTCCGGCTTGGAAAAGACGCCCGGTAAATAAATCAACCCGGTGGACAAACCCACCGCGCCATCCTTCATTGCCTGGTTCACCAGCGACTTCATCCTCTCCAATTCTTCCGGCGTGGGCGGACGGTCAAAGTCGCCGCCCATGGCTTTCTCGCGAACCGTGTTGTGACCGATGAGCGTGGTGACGTTGATGGAAACTTTGTTGCTCTCCACCTCGCGATAGAACTTGTCCACGTCCAGAGCCGAGCCGCCGCAATTGCCCACAACCACGGTCGTGACACCCATGCGCAGGAAGTTTTCGGCGCGTTTTTCAAAAGGCTTTGCCTTCGCCTCACCCACTTCATCGGCATGAGTATGGACATCAATGAACCCCGGCGCGACGATCATGCCCTTGGCGTTAATCTCCTTTCCCGCCGTTCCGGTGACCTGACCGATGGCGGCAATCCGACCATCCTTGACGGCCACGTCCGCGAAGAACGCCGGATTGCCGGACCCATCCACCACGCGACCGTGGCGAACAATGAGGTCGTAGTTTTCAGCGTTGGCCACCAAGCCCGTCACCAAACAAAGCAAAGTCACCACGATACGTTTCATTAGCGAAGATATAACAGGCCGGTTGCAGCCGAGCCAAAGACAATTTCACCCATGAACATGTGACTGGGGGACCATTCGAGATGGAATTTGCCTTGCAGAGACCGGCGCAATCGGCTTTGTACTCGGTGACACGCGAAGATGAAACGATTAACTCTTGCTCTCGCCTTTACGTTGGTGGCCTTGCTTCCGGCTTGTGTCTCGAGCCAGCCGAATGCCGCACCCAAACACACCTTCACCATCGGCACGAATGATTTCCTGCTCGATGGCCAGCGCTTCCAGATTCGCTGTGGCGAAATCCACGCGCCGCGCGTGCCGCGGGAGTATTGGCGGCATCGGTTGCAGATGGCGAAGGCGATGGGCTTGAACACCGTCTGCGCCTATCTCTTCTGGAACATGCACGAGCCGCGCCCGGGTGGGTTCAACTGGTCCGACCAAGCGGACGCTGCCGAGTTTTGCCGCATCGCGCAGTCGGAAGGTTTGTGGGTGATTCTGCGCCCCGGCCCGTATGCGTGCGCCGAGTGGGAGATGGGCGGTTTCCCATCGTGGCTTTTGAAGCACGATGACATCAAATTGCGCACGCGCGATCCGCGTTATCTCGACGCCGTAAAGCGTTACATGCGCGAAGTGGGGCGCGTCCTCGGCTCACTGCAAGTCACGAAGGGTGGACCAATTCTTATGGTGCAGGTCGAAAACGAATACGGTTTCTACGGCAAGGATGCCGAATACATGGGCGAACTGCGCCAAGTGTTGCTTGATTCCGGTTTCGATGTGCCGTTGTTCGCGTGCAACCCCAAGGAACATCTCAAGGACGGCTGGCGTGCGGACCTGTTTCCCGTGGTGAACTTCGGCTCGGACCCGGCGGGAGGCTTCAAGGCATTGCGCGAAATCCTGCCGCAAGGCCCGTTGATGTGCGGCGAGTTTTATCCCGGTTGGTTCGATACGTGGGGCGCGCCGCATCACCTCGGCAAGATGGATCAATACCTCAAGGACCTCGAATACATGCTGAAGGCGGGCGGCTCATTCAGCATCTACATGGCGCATGGCGGAACAACGTTTGGCTTCTGGACCGGGGCAGATCGTCCTTTCAAGCCGGACACGTCGAGCTACGATTACGACGCGCCCATCAGCGAGGCCGGGTGGACGACCGACAAGTTTTTCAAAACGCGTGAGTTGTTCGCGAAATACCTGCTGCCGGGTGAAACTATTCCCGAGCCACCGGCGAAGAATTCGCTTATCACGATTGCGCCCGTCGAGGTGAAGGAATTCGCGCCAATCTTCGCCAACCTGCCCGCGCCGCGCGCTGACGAGCAGCCACGCAACTTTGAAGCTTACGACCAGAACTTCGGTTGCATCGTGTATCGAACGAAAATTCCCGCCGGCCCTGCCGCGACTGTGGAAGCCAAGGCGATTCACGACATCGGACAGGTATTTCTGAACGGTGAGCGCGTTGGCTTCACGGACCGACGCAGTCGCAACTTCAAGGTCACGTTGCCCGAGCGAAAAGCCGAGGCGACGCTCGACATTCTCGTCGAAGCCATGGGCCGCGTGAATTTCGGTCCGGAGGTTCACGACCGCAAAGGCATCCAGGGGCCGGTCACCTTTGCGGGCAAGGAACTGTCCGGCTGGCAAATCTTCAACCTGCCGCTGGATCAGAAGATGTTGGCCGGCTTGATTTTCTCGGCGACCAGGCCCGGTGGTCCTTCGTTCTATCGCGCAACGGTGAACGTCGCAAAGTCCGGTGACTGCTTTCTCGACCTGCGTCCATGGGGCAAAGGCTTCGCCTGGGTGAACGGCCACAATCTCGGACGTTATTGGAACATCGGCCCCCAACAAACCATGTATGTGCCAGGTCCCTGGCTCAAGTCAGGCGAGAATGAAATTATCATTCTCGACCTGCTTGGCCCGGAGAAGCCGGTCGTGGCCGCGCTCGACACACCCATCTTGAACGAACTGCGACCGGAGCTGGATTTTGCGCGTACCGCCAAACGCAAACCGGTCTATACGTTGGACGTGGCCGAACTGGTCCTCCCCGGCACGTTCCCGCCGGGCACGGCGTTGCAGGAAGTGAAGTTCGCCAGCATGGCTACGGGCCGTTACTTCGCCATTGAATCCCTCAACGCACAAGACGGCAAACCCTACGCTGCCATCGCGGAATTGGTTCTGCTCGACGCCGATCTCAAGCCATTGAGCGCCACCGGTTGGACAATTTCGAGCGTGGACAGCGAAGAGACCGAACGCGAGGACGGCAGTGCGGGCAATGCCATTGACGGTCAGACCGCGAATTACTGGCACACACAATGGGGCAGCGCCTCGCCCAATCATCCGCACTGTCTGATTGTTGATCTCGGCAAATCTGAAACCATCGGCGGCTTCCGTTACACCCCGCGTCAGGGTGATGCCAATGTCGGCGGGCGCATCAAGGACTACCGGATTTACGTCGGCGACAAGCTGAAACCGCGATGAAGTAGCCGCAGCACTCGGTGCGAGTTCGCCTTGCCACGAGCCGATCAGGAGATCGGCGCTCCTTCCAAACTGCTGCGGGCGATTGCCAGTTTGTTTCCTGACCTCGATTTGATGGACACCCGGTGTTCCTTTTGGAAAACTCCGCGCGCGTGAAACAATCAATTGTCACTTTGGACATGGAGGGAGTGTTGACTCCCGAAATCTGGATCGCTGTCGCCGAGAAGACCGGCATTCCGGAGTTGCGCCGTACCACGCGCGACGAGCCGGATTACGACAAGCTCATGCGCTATCGCATCGAGATTCTCGACCGGCACGGCATCAAGCTGTCGGACATCCAGAACGTCATCGGCACGCTCCAGCCGATGCCGGGCGGGAAGGAGTTTCTGGATGAACTGCGCTCGTTCGTGCAGGTCATCATCCTCTCGGACACCTTCGAGCAATTCGCCCAACCACTCATGCGCCAGCTCGGCTGGCCGACGTTGTTCTGTCACCGGCTCGTGGTGGAGAACGACCGCATCGTCAATTACCAGTTGCGCCAGCCGGATCAGAAGAAGAAATCCGTGGCGGCGCTCAAGTCGTTGAACTACCACGTCATCTCAGCGGGCGATTCCTACAACGACACCGCAATGTTGCTGGAAGCCAACGTGGGCTTCCTCATCCACGCCCCGGACAACGTGAAGCGTGACTTCCCGCAACTCAAGGCGGTGGAGTCTCACACGGAATTGATGAGGCTGATTAAAGGCGCGATGGCATTGTGAATAAGGTTGGCGAACTCATATCGGTCGAAAATGGCCCTGAGCGAAACGTGAAGCTCACCATCTCACCGACCGAGGTGTACTCTGAGATTTCGGAGCCGGCAGGTATTTACAGACCTCAGTTGATTACCTCTTACGAGGTGTCGGGGATTCAGGACAAAGATAAAGGGTTGGTTACAATTACATTTGTTCTTACTGATCAGCGGCGAGTGCGGTTCTATTCAACGCACTCTAAATGCGACATGGGATTATTGATTGATCAGCTTGATGCTACGATTGGTTTCCGAGAACGAAAGGTTGTCCGAATCGGCTTCGTGACTTGGTTGAAAGAGTTTGTCCGGGTCAGTCTTCCGCCTTCGACTCCCGCGTGGTGAGATCCTGCAACGCCTGTCGCGCATCCTTGCCTTCGTAGCACATCGCATAGACCTCGGCCATGATGGGTGTGTCCACGTTGTGACGTCGCGCCAGTTCGCGGACGGAGCGTGCGTTGGGATAACCCTCGGCCACGGCCGTCATGCTGGCGACGATGGCTTCGGCTTTTTCGCCCTTCCCAAGGCGCTCGCCAAAGCCGCGATTGCGGCTCAGTTTCGAGAAACACGTCACCATCAGGTCGCCGAGGCCGCTCAAACCGGTGAAAGTTTCCGGCTGGGCGCCGCAGGCCACGCCAAGCCGCCGCATCTCGGCCACCGCGCGGGTGACCAGCGCGGCTTTTGAGTTGTCACCAAAGCCGAGTCCATCGCAAACACCGGCACCAATGGCGATGACGTTCTTCAATGCGCCGCCCAGTTCCACGCCATGCACATCATTGCTGGTGTAAACGCGGAAGGCCGGGCCATGAAATAATTCCTGCACCGTCTGTGCCGCGCTGGCATCCGTGCTCGCGGCGACGATGGCCGTCGGCACGCCTTTGGCCACTTCTCCCGCCAGCGTCGGACCGGACATCGCGACGATGCGAGCCTTGGGTGCGGTTTCGGCAAGAATGTCGGTCATCGTCTTGCCGGTCTCGAACTCGATGCCCTTGGTCACGCTGACGACGACCCCGGAGAAGTTGCCGAGACATTTCGTGGCATTGCGGAAGCCCTTGGAGACGCTGGCCACAACAACGAGTTCCGCACCGGCCACAGCTTTGTTCGCGTCGGGTTCGCCGCGCAGATTTTCTGGCAAAGAGATGCCCGGCAAGTAGCGCTCATTGACGTGCGTGCGGTTGATGGTGTCGGCTGTTTCCGGGAAGTAATCCCAGAGCGCGACGTCATGTTTGCGGAGGGCGAGGATGCGGGCCAGCGCCGTTCCCCAAGCGCCGGCGCCTAGCACAGTGATCTTCATAGTGCAGTCTCTTTCTTTTTAAAATGGAACCGGTTCTCCGTGCCGTTGAGCAGCCGCTGGATGTTAGCCTTGTGTTTGTAGATCGCCAGCGCGCCCATGGCACCGGTCACTACGGTGAGCATCAGGTTGTGGGTGGTGAACCAGGTGGCAAAGGGCAGCACAGCGGCGGCGGCAATTGAGGCCACAGACACGAAGCGGGATCCAATAAAGAGCACAATCCAGGTAACCAGGGCAACGAGGAAGGCCCATGGCACCAGGGCAACGATGACACCGCCCGAGGTGGCGATGCCTTTGCCGCCTTTGAAGCCGAGCCAGCAGGTGTAATTGTGGCCGAGAATGGCGCCAGCCCCCGCGATGATGCCCGCGCCCGCCTGATGATACCAGGCACAGTCATCAACGACCATGATGTGCTGCACGAAATAGCGCCCGAGCAACACCGCGCCAAGGCCTTTCAACAAATCCACCAGCAGCACCAGCGTGCCCGGGCCTTTGCCGAGGACGCGGAAGACATTGGTTGCGCCCATGTTTTTGCTGCCCACGGTACGGATGTCCACGCCGCGCGCGCGCGCGACGAGAAAGCCCGTCGGCAGCGAACCGAGCAGATACGCCCCCACGGCGATGATGATATAAGCCAGAACCGGCACGCGGGGATGTTAGGGCGTGGGTGTTGGGAGTTGAAAGTTGAAAGTTGAAGGGCCGGCAGCGGAGCGGAGAGAATGGGCAAATGAAATGTCGCCAGGGTCAGTTTGATTGCAATCGGTAAAATCGAGACTCGATACCACGGGGCAGGGTAGTGCTGAAAATTTCACCGGTGCTTTGAACGGCGTTGGTCACGGGTGACCAGAACACGGGTTGGGCAAAATTGGTTGTCATATGGAGTGACATTCCCGCCCCGCTGTACGGCCACTTGAGCGACAGATTGCTCCCGGTCACGCCGATGGTAATTCGGACGGGTGCCGCTAACTGGCCGTACGCGCCCAGCACCGGCAGTGCGTTGCCTCCATAGTCGAAGAAGGAAGTTTTTTGAAAGCTGGCGAGGTTGTAGCCCGACAGTTGCACGTATTCGGTGCCCCACCAGAAAATGCCGACGCCTTGTCCATTCGGAACACCTTTTACGATGGAGGCCAGCGCAATAGTGTATTCGATCTGACCCGCGGGACTGAGGGGAATGCCCAGATTGGGATTGTATGACGCGGGTACGGTGTTGTTCCAAGGAAAGGCGGTCTCGGCCACGATCACGGGCTTGTTGTAACGCTCAGAGGCGTTAGACAAACAATTGCTCAACGCACTGAGATTCCCGTGCCACCAGGGGTAATAGCTTTCGCCAATGACATCGAAGGGAACATTTTGATAAACGACATTATCAAAGAACCACTGGGTGGTGGACCAATCGCCCCCGCGATCAATGTGGATGATGATTTTCGGTGCATTCGTACCGGCGGCATCTTTGATCCCATTGATGGCCGCTTTCATCAGGCGGCCCAGATTTGACCACGACGTGTTGTAGCTTCCGCTCACCTGTCCGTCCGGCCACAGCATGCCGCCGGTGATCTCATTTCCGATCTGGACGTATTCCGGCAATGCCCCCGCGGCCTTGAAGGCGGCGATGGTGTTACTGTTGTAAACGTACATCTGCTGTTCCAATTGGGTGAAGGTCAAATTCGTCCAGGCCGCCGGTTTGGTCTGTTTGCCGGGATCGGCCCACGAATCGGAGTAGTGGAAATCCAGCAGGAATTGCAGGCCGGCATTTTTGACCCGCACCGCCTGTGGCAGGGTGTAATCCAGGTTGTTGGTGTAATTGTAGGGATCAGCCTGCGCTTGGGCGGCACTGCTCGTGAACAGGCGGAGGCGGACGCAGTTTAGACCATTGCTCTTGAGAATGGCGAGGGCATTGGACGTCACGCCACCGTCCTTGTAGGCAATGCCCCGGTCTTCGAAGAACGCGAGATGGGAGAAGTCCGCGCCGACAATAAACTCCCCGGCGGTCATATTGGCAGCGGTGGCGAGAATCACCGCGAGCGAAGGAATGAGGTTTATGAACTTCAGGTTCAAAGCAGCTAGACTGGAATTACGAGATTACTGAAGTGAGTTTACCCGCCCTTCAGATTGTAAACCAATGATATTTGATGCACTCGGGCGAGCCGAAGGCAGCTTCAATCGGAAGGACGTCAATGGACCGAGGGGCAGAGATTGGAACCCGGAGGAATCCCGCGAATCTCCCCCAGCAGTCGGGTTCTATTGGTGAGGGGGCAGTGACAGGAACACGATGATTCCGTGTCGGCCCGTCAAACTTGGGCAGGGTTTTTGGATTGGTTGCCTGGGTTACCGCAATTCGGCAAAGAACTGCGGGTCGGAAGATAAGGACTCTGCGTCACGCGGGCGCGCCAGATCTGCAGGCCGCTCAGGCAAGTTTCTGGACGAGCCAGCCAGATAATCAAGACAGGCGCTCAGGCCTGTCGGCTGGACTTGCGTATGCCGATGCTCAGGATCGCGCCCGTGAGCAGGCCCACGGCGAAGAACGAGAAATACATGATGGCTGCGGGCTGCTTCACCACGGACGAAAGCAGGGGCGGGAGACTGAAGTCAACCGGCGTGCTGTTATTCAGGCCGATCAGCACCAGAAGCGCTAGGATCGCCGTCACGAAGACTGTTTTGATCAACATTATGATGTTCATATACAACTCGGCGTGGCTCCTCACTTCGTAACCAGCGCCGGCCAGTAAAAAGCAGCCTGCTTGCCAGTGGGGCCAGTCCAAAACCCGGGCTCCGCCCGGGCGAAATCCCATTTTCCCAACGCCGCGACGGGGCGTTGAAACCGCCAAACGAAAACGCCCCGCAGTGCCGACTGCGGGGCGTTCCGGAATTCAAGTCAACTCACGAGCCGACGCTGGCGAGTTCCTCGTTGGTCGTCACGTTTTGGATTTTGAACTGCTCGGCATGCATGCCGGGATCGGCGCGGAACGAGAGTTTGCCGAAGTAACGCTTTTCCATCTCGATGAGATGCTTCTCGTCTTCAGTGCGCAGGCGTTCGAGCACGGTTGGATGCACCACGATGCGGAGTTGGAAATCTGATTCATCGCGGGCGCGCTTCTTCAGGATTTCCTGAAGCTTGCGCTGGATTTCGACGCTCATGGTTTCGACGCTCTTCACCTTGGCGCGACCTTTGCAGTATGGGCAATCATCGTACACCGCCGACCGCACGCTTTCGCTGTGGCGTTGGCGGGTCATTTCCATCAGGCCCAGTTGCGAGATGGGGAGGATGTGGGTCTTGGCCTTGTCGCGGCGCAAACCTTCCTTCATGCGGCCATAAACATTCTGCTGGTCGCGCCGGCCTTTCATGTCAATGAAGTCGAGGACGATCAACCCGCCCATGTTGCGCAGGCGCAACTGGCGGCAGATTTCGTCGGCGGCTTCCTGGTTCACCCGAAGGATGGCGGCTTCCTGGTCCTTGCCGCCCTTGTGGCGACCGGTGTTCACGTCAATAGCCACGAGCGCCTCGGTTTCATCAATGACGATGTAACCGCCGCTCTTGAGATGGACCTGGCGCGAGAAGGCGTTCTCCAGTTGCTTGGTCACGTTGAAACGGTCGAAGATCGGCTGGGCTTCGTTGTAAAGTTTCACCTTGCGCGCGGAGCGGCGCGAGATTTTGGAAATCATCGTCTGCATCCGGTCGCACGCCTTCGGGCTGTCCACCACGATGCGCTCGACATCTTCCGTGAGGAAATCGCGGACGGTGCGCTCGATCAGGTCCGGCTCCTGAAAGACACACGTGGCCGGACCCTGGCTCTTGATTTTCTCCTGCACGCCAGCCCATTCCTCGAGCAACAGAGCGAGGTCGCGCACGAAATAGCGCTTCTGCTGGCCCTCGCCGGCGGTGCGCATGATGACGCCCATGCCATCGGGAATGGCGAGTTCACGCAGAATCTTTTTCAAGCGCTGACGTTCTTGCTGGTTCTCGATCTTGCGCGAGATGCCGGACTGATCGGAGTTGGGCAGCAACACGAGATAGCGACCGGGCAGCACGAGGTTCGTCGTGATGCGTGGGCCCTTGGTGCCGATGGGGCCTTTGGTGACCTGAACAATGATGTCCGCGCCGGGCGGATAGAGCCGGGGAATGTCCTTCTGCGTGATCTTCGGTTTGTCGC
This sequence comes from Limisphaerales bacterium, assembly GCA_044225555.1. Lineage (GTDB taxonomy): Bacteria > Verrucomicrobiota > Verrucomicrobiia > Limisphaerales > JADLHS01 > JADLHS01. Next base: position 75,002 of record JBGAIM010000002.1, read on the forward strand.
GTTTCTTGGTGGGGCGGTCCACAATTTCGACGCCGCTGTCGAACTGATTCGGAACGATGTCCCAGTAGTGCAGGAACGCGTTCTTCTCGAAGCCGATGTCCACGAACGCGGCTTTCAACCCATCTTCCAGATTCCGCACCTTGCCTTTGAAGATGCTGCCGACCAGTCGCTCCTCGGTGGTGCGCTCGATGTTAAACTCTTCGAGCTTGCCATCCTCGGTGACGGCGACGCGCGTTTCGAGCGTCTCCGCGTTGATGACGACTTCCTTGTGAATCTTCTTTTCCGGACGAATCAGCCGCTGAACCTTTTTGACGATGGTCGCGGCGACGTCGGTGATTTTCTCGACGATGCTGCGCGATTGATTCTGAACCTTGACCGGTTCAAACGGTTTCTCCTCCTCGACCTTGGCCGGGGTGTCCAGGTGCGGTTCGCGAAAATCCTTTTTGCCGTGCTCGTGTTCGGGCGCCGGGGCGGCTGGCGCGGGGGCGCCATCCGGGGGCAGACCGGCGGCGACGTTTTCTGCGCGCTCGATTTCGTGCTGGTGGCGCTTTTCGTATACGTGTTCAACGCCACCGACGACTTCGCCCACGGCGTCCGCGCGTGCGGCCGTGGCTTCCTTGTCGGGTTTTTGTTGCTGGCCCTGACCCAGTCCGCCGCTGGGACGGAATCTCATTCCGCGGCGGCGTCGGCCAAAATTTCGGTCACTCATGTTAGTACCCTTTGCGATAGATGTGAACATTTTGGAGCAAGCCCATGGCGATCAACGAGCCGAGCACTGAAGACCCGCCGTAAGACAACAGCGGCAGTGGAATGCCCGTCACAGGCATCAATCGGATGTTCATTCCGATGTTGATGAATACGTGGCTGAACAGGAGTGTCACCACTCCCACCGCCAGCACTTTGCCCAGGCGGTCGCGCGCCTGGCCGGCGATCCTCAATCCCGTGAAGAGGATCACCGCGTACAACGTGAGCACCGTCACGCTGCCGACAAATCCCTTCTCCTCCGCGATAACAGAGAAGATAAAATCGTTGTGCGCCGCTGCCGGCGGCAGAAACCCCAGTGCGGTCTGATTGCCCTCGCGCCAGCCCTTGCCCCAGAACCCGCCCGAGCCGACCGAGATCATGGCCTGGCGCGACTGATAGGATTTTTCCTGCTGCAACCGTTGCGCGACCGCCCGCTCGGCGGGCGTGGCATTGGCCGGGGCGAAGTCGCGTCCGAAATAGACCAGCAGCCGCTGGCGTTGATATTCCTGCAATTTGATGGACCACCAGCCTGGCGGGGCAAACAACACGTCCACGAGAAACAAGGCCGCCGCCACGCCGGCGATGCCCACGAGCCGCATCAAGTATCGGCGGGGAACACCCGCGACGAGCATCATGGCGAAGCCGGTGGGAATGAACACGAGCGCCGAACCGAGGTCCGGTTCCTTCATGATCAACACGAACGGGGCGACCATCATCGCGATGGCTTTCCAGAAATTGACCGGCAGGCGCAATTCATCCGGGGGCCGGCTCAGGAAACTGGCCATGGCCAGAATGAAGGCGAGCTTGGCAAACTCGGATGGCTGCAGGCTGAAGAAGCCGAGATCGAACCACCGCCGAGCATTGTAGCGCACCGTGCCGAACACCAGCACCGCCGCGAGGGAAAGGATGGTTCCCCAGTAGGCGACGAACGACCACCGCGTGAGCGTATGGTAATCCACAAAGCAGAGTGCCGCCGCCGCCCCGATGCCGGCGCCGTACCAGATGATCTGGCGAAACCAGCTTTGCCTGATCAACGGCAGAGTTGAAGTTGAATCGCCCGCGGTGGTCGCGCTGAAGACAAAGGCCACGCCCACCAGCATGAGGCAGAACACGGCGACCAGTTGGAGCCGGTCCACGCGCGGGCTGGTGTCGTTGAGGGCGAGGGGTGTCATCGGCTTGTGGTGGTAAGGCTAGTGGTCGGGACCACGGCGGTGGGGTTTTGCAACGCGAGATAAACGTCCCGTGCAATCGGGGCGCAGGTGGCGCCGCCGGAAGCGCCATTCTCGACCATGACCACGACCGCGTATTGCGGGCGCTCGTAGGGCGCGTAGGAGATGAACCAGACCGTGTTCTTCTTAACGCCATCCGCAGTGCGTTCCTCGCGTTCGGCGGTGCCGGTTTTGCCGCAGATGCGGAAGCCGGACCCGCGGACGTGTTTGCCGGTCCCTTCGGGATCCTCGGTTTCCGAGAGCATGGCTTCGCGCACGAGGTCCAGGCTGCGGCGGCTGACGCCGAGTTGGTCGCGCACCTGGCTTTTCGGAAAGACGGTGGCTGGTTCAATCCCCGCCAGTTCCTGGGATTCCAATCGGTCCACCAGTCGCGGTTTCAAAACCTTCCCGCCGTTGGCGAGCGCGGAGGTCATCACTGCCATCTGCATGGGGGTGACATCCATTTCGCCCTGGCCAATGCAGATGTTCGCTTTGAAGCGTGGGATCCAGTCGCGTTGATTGCCGGGTTTGGGAAAATTTCCCGGGGTCTCCTGCAACAGCGGCAGTCCGATGCGTTCGCCCAGGTGCAGGCGGGCACCAAGTTCGACCACGCGTTCAAACACCCCGGGGCGGAGGCCGCAGGCGATAAAGTAGGAGTTGCTGGAGCGGGTCAGGGCGCGGCGCAGATCGTATTTGCCGGGGGGCGCGGTGTCGTTGATGGCAGCCCGGCCGAGATAGAACACGCCTTTGTTCGGATTGCGCGGGTTCGCTTCCACGGTGAATTCCTCGTCAGGATTCAAACCGTTTTCGAGGGCGGCCAGGGCGACGATGGTTTTGAAGATGGACCCGGCTTGATAATTTTCGCGCGTGGCGCGGTTCTTCTGGACGCCAAGCTGGTTGTCGTCCCAGCGGGCAAGTTCGCCGGGGGTGAAGCCGCGGATGAAATAGTTCGGATCCGAAACTGGCGAGGAAGCCAGCGCGAGGATGTCGCCGGTTTCAACGTGCATCACGACCACCGCCGCCCGCGCGTCGGCGCCCTGCAACTTGCGGATGGAATTCTCCGCGGCCTGCTGAATGCGCACATCAATGGTCAGCACGACGTTTTGTCCGGCTTCGGCGGCGCTCCAGATGGTTTCCGTCTGGCGATAGCCGAGGTTGTTCACTTGAACGGATTTGGCGCCCGCGCGCCCCCGCAGTTGCTGGTCGAAGCCGCCTTCGATGCCCACCAAGCCACGGTAATCGGGCATGCGATACGAGAAATAAGCGTCCTCGCCCTCGGCCGAACTGTCATCACGGCGCAAATAGCCAAGGAGATGCGAAGCCGTGCTGCTGTATGGATAAAACCGGGCGGGCTGAACTTCGAGATCCACTCCTAGCGAATTGATGGCCTGCTCCTCGAACCGCGCGACCTGTGCCGGGCCGAGATTGGTGGCCAGCGGGTAGGGCAGGGCGCGGCGGATTTCGTAGTGCCGGTAAAAATTCGTGTAGTCGAGGGACAACGGCGTTTGCAGCACGCTGGCGACTTTGGCCACCACACCGCTGGCGACGCGATAACGCGAGCCGCGGGTTACAGCTTGCGCCTGTTCGTCGTTGAGCCGGACGAATTGTGTCTTCACGGTTTCAAATCCGAGCCAGTCCTTCCAGAAGGGCAGGTCGTTGGTGACAACGCGGCGCGGGCGGCTGCGCTGATATTCCTTCTTGAACGCCGGGCTGAGTTCTTCGAGGTAAAGATTGATGCTGTAGTTCGGGCGGTTCTCCGCCAGGGTGACGCCGTTGCGATCCAGAATTTTTCCACGCACGGCAGGGATGCGCACGGAACGGAAGGACTGCGTTTCGAGACTTTCCTGGTAGCGGCTGGCGTTGACGATTTGCACCCACCAGAGGCCCGCCAGCAGGATCGCAAACCCAACACAAAGCAAGAGCGCCAGCAACTGGAGTTGCGTGTCGTTCTTCTTGAGTTGGTCAAAAACAAGCATGTCAGTTTCGTCCGCGCCGGATTTCGCGGTCGGCCCGGAAGCTGGTTTCCGTCACGCGTTGATAGCCGAGCGCGTGATTGAACCAGCCAAACAGGAAGAACATCATGGGCGTGGCCACGCCACCACCGACACTCATCACCACCCATTGCCACAGGGAACCCCAGCCCAGCAGCGGCGATTTGCCGAGCGTCAACAAAATCAAAACCGAGATCACGGGAGCAACCGCGCTCGCGATGAGGCCGAGCACGAACTGGGCATAAACCTGTTCGCGCAACAACAAGTCGCGGCGCAGTTGAATCAGAAAGCCCACGGTCAGCAACGGCAGCACGCTCGTGCCGAGCGGATTGGCCGAAAGCGTGTCGAAGAACAACCCGCCCGCGACGGCAAGGGCCAGCATCATGAACGGGCCGGCGCTGAGCGCCGTGTAAACCATCAGGGCCGGGAGCAGGTCCACCTGCGTGCCGAGCAGTTGTCGGAGTCCGGTGAACGCACTCTGGCCAAATACTACGAGCAACGCGGCTAGCAGGATGAGGAGGTTTGGAAGCACGTTCATGGGAACAACACCCACACTTCCTCGAGCGAGTTCAGTTTGGCCGACAACTTCACGCCTGCTTCGAGATACAGGCGCGATTCGACGGGGTGGACATCGGCGATGATGCCAATCGGAATTCCCTTGGGATAAAGCGTGGAGAGGTCGCTCGTCACCACCCTTTGACCGGGCTTTAGGCTCGCGTTGTTGGCCAGGTAGGTCAGGCTGACGAACGAACCGTCGAACGGGCCGCTGGTGACGATCATCCCCTTGTCGCGGGCGTCATTTTCCACCAGCGCGGGCACCTTGCAGTTCGCGTCGCCAATGAGCACCACCTTCGAGCGCATCAGGCTGACTTCGGAGACCCGGCCAATCAGGCCGTCGGTCGTAAGCACCGGCAGGTTCTCACGCAAACCATCCCGCGACCCAAGATCAATCTGGATGGTCCGCCACCAATTGGCGGGGTCGCGCGAAAGGACGCGGGCCAGTTTCAACTTCCACTGGGTCTGCTTCTGCCAGCCGACGAGCTGGCGCAGGCGGTCATTTTCGCGCGCCGTTTCGGCGGCTTGCATGGCCTGGAGGCGCAATTCGTCATTCTGCCGGCGGAGGGCTTCATTGGCGCGGATCAATTCGCTCTTGGGCAGCAGGGAATCGCCCGTGCGGGCCGCGACCTGCTGCACGCCGCCGGCTGCGCCAAAGAGCGGCAGGAAAATGCTGCCGATGGTGAGTTTGAGACGCGTGGTGGTCCGGCTTGGCAGGTTGAGCACCAGCAAAGTCAGCAGCGCCACAAGGGCGACGGCGATGTAATACGGCCGGTTAAACATTCTTCGTCATGCGCCGGACAAGCCGGGCAGAGCATGGCGAACGCGCGAGGAAGGATTAACTATTTGGCGTTGGTGGAGACGCGCTTTAAGAATTGGAGTTCCTGCAATACCCGACCCGTGCCTTCGGCCACAGCCGTCAGCGGGTCGTCGGCAATATGAACCGGCAGTCCCGTTTCTTCGGCGACCAGCCGGTCAATGCCGCGTAACAACGCGCCGCCGCCCGCCATCACAATGCCACGATCAACGAGATCAGCGGCTAGTTCAGGTGGGCAACGTTCGAGGGTCAGGCGGATACTCTCCAATATGCTTGAAAGCGGCTCCTGCAAGGCTTCGCGAATTTCCTCCGAGCGAATGGTCAGCGTTTTGGGCAGACCCGAACTCAGATCGCGGCCTTTTACTTCCATCGTTAATTCCTGCTCCTGCGGAAAGGCAGAGCCAATCCGAATTTTGATTTCTTCCGCAGTGCGTTCACCGATCATTAAGTTGTAGGCCCGCTTCATGTGCGCAACGATCGTGTCGTCAAATTCGTCCCCGCCCACCCGCAGGCTGCGGCTGAAGACGATGCCGGCCAGGGAGATGATTGCGATTTCGCAAGTCCCGCCGCCGATGTCCACGATCATGTTACCCGCCGGTTCATGAACCGGCAGACCGACGCCAATGGCCGAGGCCATGGGCTGCTCGATCAAATACACTTCCCGCGCCCCCGCGTGAGTGGCGGAATCTTTCACCGCCCGCTTTTCCACTTCCGTAATTCCCGAGGGCACCGCCACCACGACTCGTGGGGCGATCAGTTTTCGGTGATGCACTCGTTGGATGAAGTGGCGCAACATGGCTTCGGTGATCTCGAAGTCGGCAATCACGCCGTCCTTCATGGGCCGGATGGCCACGATATTGCCGGGCGTTCTGCCGAGCATTCGCTTTGCTTCCTCACCGACCGCCAGCACGTTGGTGGTGCCAGCCTGAATTGCCACGACGGAGGGTTCCCGAAGAACGATGCCACGATCTCGTACGTAAACGAGCGAGTTGGCCGTGCCCAAGTCTATCCCAATGTCGTTGGAAAACAGGCTTTTAATTTGCGCGAACATGAATTGAACCTAACTCCGGAAGTAAAGAGAGGTTCAGTGCGACGGTCAAGCTGAATACCGGGACGACCGATCAGGAAACAATCAACACTGAACATTCAACGCTCAACTCCGAAGGGGCAATCCCGTGCCTTTGGGTGTTGGGCGTTGAATGTTGAATGTTCAGTGTTCTTCCTTTTCCTTGCGCAACGTTCCCGCTCCCGGCTTGCTATGGGTTGTGTTGAAACTCAAGTCCTTTGCCAGATACTGGCTGCCGGTGTTCATCTGGATGGCCGTGATTTTTTCCGCGTCGGGTGACCGTGGATCGGTCCGGCATTCCTCCCGGATCATCGAGCCCATCGTTCGCTGGCTGTTTCCGCAGGTCCAGGACGAAACCGTGCATGCCGTCGTCTATTATGTGCGGAAGCTGGCGCATGTGACCGAGTATGCCGTTCTGGCGATGCTGCTTTGGCGTGCCTTTGCCAAGCCTGCCACGCCCAACGCCAGACCGTGGTCGTGGAAGCTCTCCGGCTCGACCATCTTGATCGCCGCTGTTTATGCCGCCAGCGACGAAATTCACCAGCTGTTCGTTCCCAATCGGGAGGGCCGCCCGATGGATGTGCTGATTGATACCAGCGGCGCCGCGCTGGGTTTGTTCGTTATCTGGCTGCTTGGCCGCTGGCTGAAACCCAAAGGTGACCCCCAACCAGCCGGTTCCGCCCAAGATTCTCTTTGAATTCCGCTCCTTTCCCCGGCAACATCCGCGTCCGCTTGGATGCTGAATCTGGCCTCCGGCAACGACATGAAACGCACGCACCATTGCAACGAACTGCGCCCGGCACACATCGGGCAAACCGTCACGCTCTCCGGCTGGGTCCATTCCCGGCGCGATCTCGGCGGTCTCATCTTCATTGATATTCGCGACCGCGAAGGCCGCACGCAGACCGTTTTCGATCCGTCGGATTGGGCGAAAGAGCTTTTTGAACAAGCCGCGTCCCTGCGCAGCGAATGCGTCGTCAGCATCACGGGCAAAGTCCGCCAGCGTCCCGCCGGCACGAATAACGCCAAGATTCCCACCGGCGAAGTCGAGGTGATGGCGCAGTCGTTTGAAGTCCTGAACCTGGCGGAAGTCCTGCCGTTCCCCGTGGACGACCCGGAAGTCGCGAACAAGGTCAACGAAGAGCTGCGCCTGCGCTACCGCTATCTCGATCTGCGTCGCCCGGAAATGGCGCGCAACCTCCGCCTGCGCTCGAAAGTCGCCACGGCGACACGCGTTTTCTTCGACGAACAAGGTTTCCTTGAAGTCGAGACGCCCATCCTTTTCAAGTCCACGCCGGAAGGCGCGCGCGAGTTCCTCGTGCCGAACCATCGCGAACCCGGAACGTTCTACGCGCTGCCGCAATCGCCGCAGCAGTTCAAACAGATTCTCATGGTCGCCGGGGTCGAGCGTTATTATCAGATCGCCCGGTGCTTCCGCGACGAAGACCAGCGGGCGGATCGTCAACTCGAGTTCACCCAGGTGGACGTGGAGATGAGCTTCATTGACCGTGAAGACATTTACGCGCTCATCGAAGGACTGATCAAACGCGTCTGGAAAACCGCGCTCAATGTGGACGTGCCCACGCCGTTCAAGCGCATCTCGTTCGCGGAAGCGCTGAACCGCTACGGCATTGACAAGCCCGACACGCGCTTCGCGATGGAACTCGTGGACTTCACCGAGGAGTTCAAAACGAGCACATTCAAGGTGTTCAGCGGCGCGATCGCCAACGGCGGTGTGGTGAAGGCGCTCAACGCCAAAGGCATGGCCGGCGCGACGCAAGGCCAAATTGAAACGATGACCGAAACGGCGAAAGGTTTTGGCGCGAAAGGTCTCGCCTACATCAAGGTCGAGAACGGTGAGTGGAAATCACCCATCGTGAAGTTCTTTAGTGAGGCAGAGAAAGCTGCGCTCACGAGCAAACTGCAAATCCAGGAAGGCGACTTGATCCTGTTCGCCGCCGATCAATGGCTGACCGCGTGCGAAATCCTCGGCAAGATCCGGCTCTATTGCGCCGACGTGCTCAAGACGCAGGGCAAGCTGACGATTCCGACGGATCAATTCAACTTCCTCTGGGTCATCGAATTTCCGCTGCTCGGTTTCGACCGCGAACAGAACCGCTGGTATTCCAGCCATCATCCGTTCACCGCGCCGGTGGCCGAGGACATCCCGTTGCTCAAGACCGACCCGAAGAAAGTTCGCGGCCAGCACTATGACATCGTGGTGAACGGCGTGGAACTCGGCGGCGGCTCGATCCGTATCCATCAGCCGAACGTGCAGAAAACCATCTTCGAGGAACTGCTCCAGATTCCGCCGGACATGGTGCAGGCGCGCTTCGGCTACATGCTCGAAGCCTTCAAATACGGCGCGCCTCCGCACGGCGGCATCGCCCTCGGCTTCGACCGCCTCATCGCGATCCTTTGCGGCACGCCGAGCATCCGCGACGTAATTGCCTTCCCGAAAACCGCGAAAGGCACGGACCTGATGACTGATTCGCCGGCGACGGTTGAACCCAAACAACTCCGCGACCTGCACATCGAGTTGAAGGGGAAGCCGCCAACGCCGCCCGCGCCGCCGAAGGCGTAATCATGTCGCGAAGCGACGGTGGAAATTAGCCAGACACGAAGTGTCTGGTAGTTGGGTGGATTGGAGTGGCGTCGCGAAGCGACGCTGGACGAGTGTGAAATTCCGCCGTCCTTTCAGGACGGGTTCCTTGTTTGAACGTAGAACCCAGCCACATTGTGGCTGGCTAATTTCCGGTTGTCCCTGTCGGGACGAACTCCGCGACGACATCGCGTTCCCCAAAACCGCGAAGGGCACGGACCTGATGACCGACTCGCCCGCGACCGTTGAACCGAAACAACTCCGCGACCTGCACATTGAGGTGAAGGGAAAACCGCCAACGCCCCCACTTCCGCCGAAGGCGTGATTGACAATAAGCGCGATTGTTTGAATAGCACCAGTCGCAGCTACAATAGGCAAAGGGGTGTGATTACCGGTACTGAATGCTGCGAATTATTGCCGCTGCATCATAGATCTGAGCGCGGCAATCGCAACGGGGTCTCCGGAGGCAGCGGCTTTCTGCAGGCTTTGTGAAGCCATGTGCCACAACGGCTTTTTTGTTTCATCACCCAATATTGAAGCCAGCGCTGCAATTGCTCTTTCATTGCCATTATCAGCGGCGGGTTGGAGTGCGCCAATAGTTGGAGAAAGTAGCAGACCATATCTTTCGGGGTTTAGCAGAATTTCCAATGCTTTCTCATCAGCACGTCCCGCCAAATCGCCCAACGCCCCAACGGCGGCGCCTTCTAGCGAGCCCATTTGGAGGGCCTGCTCGATAGCCTGCATTGCGTTAGTGTTTCCTTTTGCTGCTTCCGCCGATAACAGATCGAACGCTTTCATTATTCCACCGAACACTTTGTTTGAAAGCGCAGCCGATTCATCATCTGATAGTCCAACTCGATTGGTAATATAAAATTTACCTTGGGATTTTCCATATTCGTTTAGTTTTTCTAAGGCTGTGGGATCGCCTTGGATAATTGCCAGTGCCAGCTGTTTGGCTAAATCAGCGGGTGGCGAATTTTCACTGGCCTTTTCACTAGCTTGTTCTGACGGCGGCGTGTTTTTGGCCAGCAACTGTTGTCGAAGAACGGTGATTTCACCTCGTAGCCTTAAGAGTTCGCTAGAGTTGTTTTTGGCTTTCGCCATTTCTTCGGCAAGTCGTTCTACTTGGTTTGTCGCGTTATCGCGCTCGCTTTGCAGTTGCTCGATTTGCTCGGTCAGTAGCGCTTGTTGTTGCTGTAGTATCTGAACTTGGTTGCGAAGTTTCGACGCTTGGTGAGCCTCGTAGATTCCTGCTCCAGCGAGAACGGCAATTGTGGCAGTGACGGTGGTTTTCTGAAGTGCAGTCATGGCGAGGGCTTTGGTGGCGGTGACAGTTGCTGTGGTGGCGAGAGTTGATCCGGTCAGCGCGGCGGCGGTGGAAATGGTGAGAGCCAAACCCGCCGGCGCGGCTTGCACGGCGTTAGCAGAAATGACGACAGCCAGTCCGCTCGCACCGACGGTGATGCCGCGTTTGGCAAAGAATTCCCGCAAGCGTTCCACGGCACGGCTGACGCGTTTTTGCGCGGCATCGTCGCTGATGCCGAGCGTTGCACCGACGGTGCGGAGGTCGTGGTTCTTGAAATAGCGGAGGAGCAACGCATCACGCTCGGTATCGTCGAGTTCCGCCATTGCATCGTCGAGGGCAGGGCGGAGTTGATCCCAATCGGGTGCGGGTTCGGGTGCGGGATAAAGTTGTTCCATGGCCAGCCTTTCGCGTTGATTGCGGCGGATTTCGCCCCGGTTCAAGTCGCGCGCGGCGAACCGGGTGCCGCGATACAACCAGCCGACGAGTGAGGCTTCGGGGGCGAGCTTGAAACTAACTTCGCGCGCTTTGCGGGAGAGATCGGTGAAGACGCTTTGGGTGACGTCGCGGGCGAGGTCGGGGGAATAGACCTGTCGCAACGCGGCGGAATAGACGAGGTCGGTGTGGCGTGCGACAATCTCGGCGAACGCAGTCTCCAGGCCGCGTTCGGCGTAGTCGCGGAGTAGTTTGGCGTCGGAGCGCGGTTGCATCTCACCTATTAAACAGCCACCAGCAAAAAAATCCGACAAAGTATTTTTGGCTCTGACTTGGAGCCGGATGTTCACTAAGCTTGGGCCCATGACCGGACGGTGCGCTGACTGCTTCAAGAATGCGTCGAGGGAGAAAGTGACGACGCGTGAGCGGTGACAGGCGAAAACATTTTTGGCGCCGGATGCTGCTGACTGTAATTGTCGGTTACGCCCTGATTATTTTGATCGTCGCTGTTGTTCAGCGACAGTTGATTTACGTACCCACCCGGCTTGATCCCTCGGCTGCCCAGTCCACGGCTGTGCAAAATGGCTTTGCGCCGTGGCGCAACGTGGCCGGAGACATCATCGGTTGGAGAATGCCCGCCGCTGAACGTTCCACAGCCTGTGTCCTCATTGTCCATGGCAACGCCGGCTTCGGCGCGGATCGCGATTATCTGGCAAGTCCCATTCATGACGCGGCGAGTGTGGAGGTATTCGTGCTGGAATATCCGGGTTATGGCGCGCGTGCCGGATCGCCGAGCAAGGCAAGCTTCACCGCGGCGGCGGAAGAAGCCTTCGCCTTGTTGCCGTCGGGCCTGCCGCGTTACGTCGTCTGCGAATCCATCGGTGCGGGCGTGGGCACGCATCTCGCGATGATGTATCCGCAGGAGATCGCCGGGTTGGCGTTGTTCGTCCCGTATCACCGTCTGGCGTGGGTGGCGCAGCGCCAGATGCCATGGTTGCCGGCGGGGTGGTTGTTGCGCGACCGCTTCGCGCCGGAGGATGACCTGAAGTCCTATCATGGCCCGGTCAAGGTTATCATTGCGGAGAAGGATGAGATCATTCCCGCGGAAGCCGGTCGGCGATTATACGAATCGTACGGTGGACCGAAGAATTTGTTGGTCGTTCCAGGTGCGCGCCATAATGAAGTGGCTGAACAACCGCCGGAATGGTGGCGAGGTGTGTTTGCCTTCTGGCAAACGAATGCGCCGGCGACGAAATGACGTCCGCTCGCTGCCCCGATGACGACGGGCTACACGAAGCTGGGCACGCCGATGTCGGTCATCAACAACAGGCCGGGCGCCGCTTTGAGGATGCGCGGGGCGGCGTTGACAACGGCGGCCACGGTGGCGCCATCGCCGGCGACCCCGCCGTTGATCTGCACATTCAGGGGCGGCTCGCCGTCAATCTGACACGCGTCGTGCGGATTGGGCGCGTCGAGGTACATCTTGAGATCAAGCGTCAGACGGGTTTCGTCGTTTACTTTGCCCACGGCGGTTTGATGCAGGCCGCAGCACTGGCCTTTCTTGGCTTCGACGTGGCGGGTGCGGATGTCGTGGCTGGCGACCATCGCCTTGCCGGTTTCGGTAAGTTCGGTAAGTTTCCAACCAAGACAATGTGCGAGGAGCGCGGCGGATTCTTTCAAGCCAGCGTGCCCGGCCTTGCCCTCGTTGAACAGCCGCTCGAACTCGGCCGGTGCGAGACCGCTGCCGATCTTTTTCTGGAGCGGACCCCGACGCGTGGAGGCGTTCACGACGCGCTGGACATGGACGGCTTTGACGTGGCGACAAACACCGGTCATGCAAACGGGCAGGACGTCCATGACGAAGCCGGGGTTGACGCCCGTGCCGAGCACGTGGGCGCGACCGTCTTTGCAGGCCTTGTCGAGTTTGACCGCCAGTTCCGGCTCGCGGAGTTGCGGAAACAACAATTCTTCACATGACGAAACCACGCTGATGCCCTGGCGCACCATCGGCTCGACTTGTTCGTAGGCGGCCCGGATTTTCGAGACGGCGGTGTGAAAGATGACGTCGGGTTTGTGCTTGGCGACCAGCTCTTCGAGCGAACGATACACGCTGGCGCCGCGTAGCGCGGGGTCGCCGGTGATCTCGGCCAGCGGTTTGCCAACTTTTTCCGGGTCAATATCGATGCCGCCGACGATCTCCGCCCAAGGCTTGGTGGCGGCGAGTTTCAGAGTTTCAATCCCGATGGGCCCGAGTCCGAACTGCGCGATTTTGATTTTCATTTCACCTTCCCAGTTACCCGCATGATTACGGAGCGATTGACTTTTGACAATCCAAACTGGCATCTCTTTGCGCCATGACCATTCCCGCGTGGCTGGCGGTGGCGCTGGCAATTCCCGTGCTGCTGCTCGGCGAATTTCTTGTCCGGCGGATTCAACTGCTTTCGCGGTTTAATATTCCGGCGCCGGTCGTCGGCGGGTTGTTGATTTCCTTGGTGGTGCTCGGCGGCAATGTGGCTGGCTGGTTTGCCGCAAAATTTGAAACTGGTGTCTCGGCGCAATGGTGGACCTGGTTGGTTCTGACCGAACCCGAGTGGATCAAAGCGCCGTCAAAGAACGTAAACCTCCCGTTCTTGGTCGCGTTTTTCACGTGCATCGGACTCAACGCAAGCTGGTCGCTGGTGAGGAAGAGCAGCTTGCAAGTGTTGGTTTTTCTCGGTATCGCCAGCGTCCTGGCCGTGGTGCAAAATCTGATCGGCGTAGGGCTCGCAAAGTTGCTGGGCGTGTCACCATTGCTCGGTCTGGTTTGCGGGAGCGTCACTATGACCGGTGGCCACGGAACAGCGCTGGGCTTTGCGGCGGATTTGGAGAAAGCCGGGTTGGCGAATGCAGCGGTCGTCGGTGTGGCGGCCGCGACATTTGGATTGGTTACCGGGGGACTGATCGGCGGGCCGCTGGGCGGGGCGTTGATTCTTAAGCGCGGCTTGAAACCGAATGTCGCTGCACAGACACATTTGGAATCTGGTCAGGCTGGCGCATCTGGGATCATTCCCGATTTGAAGGCACTGGCGGGTTTTGGGAAATCCTTTTTCGTTCATCTACTGCTGTTGCTGGTGGTCATCAAGTTGGGCGCTTGGGTGAGTTTTGCGATTCAGCAAACCAAGATAACTTTTCCGGTTTACATGGGAGCAATGCTGCTGGGGGTGGTGACGCGAAATGTCCTCGAACTCGCCGGGGCGCGTTGGGTCAAGACCGAGATCATTGACACGCTGGCATCCGTGGCCTTGGGGATTTTTCTCGCCATCGCGATGATGAGTTTGAACCTGATCGAGCTAGCCAACGCCGCCGTGCCGATGTTGATCATTCTCGCGGTGCAGGTCTTGGTAATGGCGCTTTTTGCCTGGTTGATCACTTTTCGCGTCATGGGGCGTGATTTCGACGGGGCGGTGATGGCTGGTGGCCATTGTGGCTTTGGGCTTGGCGCGACGCCCAATGCCGTGGCGAACATGAAGGCCTTGGTGGAACGGTTCGGTCCGGCGCCGCGCGCGTTTCTGGTGTTGCCCATCGTTGGGGCGTTCCTGATAGACTTCGTCAACGCGATGAACATTACCGCGTTTTTGAACCTGCTTAAGCCATGAGATTGCCAGCGAACTGGAGCGCGGCTGTGTGCGAAGCACCAGCCGCAGCACAGCGAATGTTGCCCAAGCGCTGCGGCTGGGTCTGCGACCACAGCCGCGCTCCAATTCCTAGGACGCTCGTCGGCGTGCTTGCTGGGTTCTGTTTTGCGGCAATAGCGGTTGCTGCGGAGTTTCCCGCCAAGCACGGCATGGTTTCCTCTGTCAACCCGCTCGCCACCGAGGCAGGTTTGAACGTCCTTAGATCCGGAGGCAATGCGATTGATGCGGCGGTGGCTGTCGGTTTCACGTTGGGCGTCGTGGACACGCACAACTCGGGCATCGGTGGCGGTTGCTTCATGCTTATCCGCTTAGCGAATGGAAAGTTCGTGGCGATTGACGGACGCGAAATGGCTCCTGCAGCGGCGACGCGCGACATGTTTGTTCGAGATGGGAAAGGCGACACCGAATTGAGTCAGACTGGACCATTGGCCAGCGGAGTGCCAGGAGAGGTTGCGGCCTTCGAATATGCCGTGGCCAAACATGGGAGGAAGAAACTCGGTGAACTGATCTCACCAGCGGCTGAAATCGCAGAGAAAGGATTTGTGGTCAGTCCGGGCTATGCGGCGCGGTTGCAGTCGGTGGCGGATGACCTCGCGAAGTTCGACGCCTCGCGTGCAATTTTTCTCCCGGAGGGCAAACCATCCAAGGTCGGAGCAATTTTGAAACAACCTGATCTTGCCGCCACCTATCGCGCCATTGCGAACCAGGGGAGTGATTGGTTCTATCGCGGCCCGTTCGCGCAAGCCGCGGAGAAATGGATGAAAGCCAATGGCGGGATCATGACTGCTGCCGACTTCGCGAATTACCACATCGAGCTTCGTGAACCCGTGGAGACGACCTATCGCGGCTACAAAGTGGTTTCGTTTCCGCCGCCGAGTTCCGGGGGCGTACATCTGATCCAGATGTTGAACATCCTAGAGAAGTTCGATCTGAAATCGCTTGATGAAGTCACGCGCCTGCATGTCATCGCCGAGACGATGAAGCTCGCCTTTGCCGACCGGGCATACTGGTTGGGCGATCCAGACTTCGCCAAAGTTCCTCGCGGATTGGTTTCAAAGAAATACGCGGCGACGCTTGCGAAGAAGATCAACTTGGAACACACGACGGAAGTTTTGTCGCACGGCACACCACCGGGATGGGCGAATGATTTGTTCAAGAAGCACACGACCCACTGGTCGGTAGCGGACGCCGAGGGCAACTGGGTGGCTTGCACGGCGACCATAAATACCACCTACGGTTCGAAGGTCGTCATCCCGGGCACAGGCGTGGTGTTGAATAACCAGATGGACGACTTCTCTGTGCAACCCGGCGTGCCAAACGCCTTCGGGCTGATCGGTGCGGAGGCTAACGCCGTCGGGCCCGGCAAGCGGCCGCTGTCGAGCATGACGCCGACGATTGTGTTGCAGCGTGGCAAACCCATCATCGCCCTTGGCGCGGCCGGTGGACCAAAAATCATCTCGGCGGTGTTGCAGGAATTGATTGCGATGCTCGATCTCGGCCAGAGCCCGACGGACGCCATCGCCGCGCCGCGCATTCATCAGCAATGGTCTCCCGACGAATTGATGGCGGAGAAAGCGCTGCCCGCCGCGGTGCTGGCTGCGTTGGCCGAGCGCGGCCACAAGGTCAGGGAACTCAATGCGCTTTCTGTCTCCCACATCGTTGCGCGGAGTGCCGATGGGAGAAGTTTTGTTGGTGCGGCAGACCCGCGCGCGGGTGGAAATGCGGCGGGGTGGTAGCAATCGTTCTAAGACTTCTTCCGTTGATAAGGAAACTCCACCCGACGGGTTTTGCCATCCTTTTGTCCCTCGATTGCCGCGAGCAGTGTTCCATCCGGCTTCAAGGTGTAGCTGATGCGTTGGGGAAAATCGTGCTGGGGATTCTCAAAAATGGCCTCGGTGGCGGTGGAGCGAATCAGTTTGAATGAGGTTTCCGCCTGTCTAGTAGGTTTGGCTACGTAAAAAATGTCTCCTGCTGCGTCCTGGCGCAGCAGGAGGAACTCATACTCGACGGTCCGACCGTTGGCTACCGTACGGGACATGCCAAGCATGGTCCCGCCGTCCGGCGCCATCCAGACTTCGTTGATCACACGGCCGTTCTTTTCAAACGACCAGTCGCCTGCCAGCCACGATAGTGTTTGGAGCGATGGTTTGCCACTCGCCCCGGCTGGGTCGGATTGGGCCGGTGTGGCGAGAAATAACAGCGCGGCAACGGCAATGCCTGCCAGTAGTTTGGGGAAAATATCCGACCGGTTCTGTGCGCTATCGTTGGTCATGTTACGACACTATTCTCGACGGGATTCGGTGTCGAGCGTAGCTTTGCAGCAGGCAGTTCTGATCGGGATTGAGAGGAAGACTGAGATTGCGATCAAGAGGAAAGGAAAGATTATCATGCTGGTAGTCCATGTTCAGATTCAGGTGAAAGCGGAGTGCGTCGAGGCGTTCAAGGCGGCGACGTTGGAGAATGCGCGGCAAAGTGTCCGCGAGCCGGGTATCGCTCGGTTTGATGTCGTCCAGCAGACGGATGATCCGACGCGTTTCGTGCTCGTGGAGGCGTATCATTCAGTCGAGGCGACGGCGGCGCACAAGGAAACCAAGCATTACCAAGTCTGGCGAGAAACTGTTGCGTCAATGATGGCCGTGCCGCGTTCAAGTGTGAAGTTTGCGAACCTATTCCCCGAAGATGCTCAGTGGTAGCAGGGCAAACCCTGTCGCTGGTTCTGTTCATCCGCGTCAGTTTTGGCTTTCTTCCTCCGGCCATCCTCCGGCATGCTCTGCGGGTTTGAAATTGTTGAACCGATGAAGCTTTCTTTGCTTTCCATAGTGCTTGGCGTCGGGTTGGCCGCGCCGCAGGTTTATGGCCTTGCCCGCCCGACGGCCTTTGCCGCCGCCGCGCGCAAGTTTCCGCGTCACATTCCCACCGGCATCGTGTTGATGGTGTTGGGCACGCTGTGGTTTTTGTGGAATGTGAATCAGGAGCCCATTGCGGACTTCGCGGCGATCAAGCCGCACATGATGGTGGTATTTGCCGCCATCGGTTTGGGCACGTGCATTTTCGTCCAGGATTTTCTCGCCGTGCGCGGATTGGCGGTGGTGTTATTGCTGCTCGGGAAACTCATGGTGGATACCGGCCGTCCGCACCTGGGTGAAACGCCGTGGGTGTTGCTGATTCAGGTCTGGGCTTATGTGCTGGTCGTGGCGGGAATCTGGTTCACGGTATCGCCGTGGCGGCTGCGCGATTTCTTGAACTGGGCAACGGCCAGCGAGAAGCGCATCAAGGTTGGCAGCGGCATCCGGCTGGCGTTCGCGCTCCTGGTGGTGGCGCTGGGGCTGACGGCGTTTCGGGCAATGTGATTCAACCACGGATAGACACGGACGCCGAAAAGACGTGATGCGAATTATCGCCAATCTAATAATTCGCGGTCATCAGCGAAGCTAGTGTCAAAGCAGTTTCTTATCCGTGTCAATCCGTGTTCATCCGTGGTTAAAACTGTTCCCTCTGGACCATGACTCGCGGCAAGATCCTCGTGATTCGCGGCGGCGCGATTGGTGATTTTATTCTCACGTTGCCGGCCCTCGCCGCGCTGCGACGACAATTTCCCCAGGTGTATCTCGAAGTGCTCGGTTACCCGCATATCGCGCAACTCGCACTCGCGGGCGGTCTCGTGGATCGGGTGCAACCCATCGAGGCCCGGGCGCTGGCGGGTTTCTTTGCCCGCAATGGCGAACTGGCGGAAAATCTGTGCAACTATTTTTCAGGGTTCGACATCATTCTTTCGTACCTCTACGACCCGGATGAGATTTTCGAAACCAACGTGGCGCGTTGCCGGCGCGGCCAGTTCATCGCCGGTCCGCATCGTCCGGACGAGAAGGAACGGACCCACGCCACCGAGGTATTCCTGAAGCCACTGGAGCGACTCGCAATCTTTGATGCCGATCCCGTGCCGCGATTGGTCCTCGACCCTCGACCTTCGTCCCGCGTCGCTCAACTGGCGCTCCATCCGGGCAGCGGAAGTGAGCGGAAGAATTGGCCGGAAGCCAGATGGGTGGCACTGATCGTTCAACTGCTGAATTCAACCGGTTTCCGTCTGTTGTTGGTCGGCGGCGAAGCTGAAGGGGAACGCCTGCAACGGCTGGCGGCGGCGTTGCCGCCTGCGCGCTGCTCGGTGGCCAAAAGCCTTCAGCTGGCGGAACTCGCGGTGAGATTAAGGTCCTGCGCCGGCTTTGTCGGACATGATTCCGGGATCACCCACCTGGCCTCCGCGCTTGGAGTGCCAACCCTGGCACTGTGGGCGGACTCGGTGGAGGAAGTCTGGCGACCGCAGGGCGAACGCTTGACGATTGTCCGCGAAGTCGCCGGCATCGCCAGCGTCAGCGTTGAACGCGTGTTGCGTGAACTGGAATTACTGTTGCGACCTAGCTGACCTGGTATTGGCCGGGAATCGCGACTTCCGGGAAAGGCAACGGACCAAATTCGTATTTCTCCGGGCCGAGGCGCTTGTTGGAGTTGAGCATCGCATCCCACTCGACAATCTGGCCGCTGTAAGCCGACTCGCGCCCCATGATGATGTTCCTGCTGATATGGATTCGGGTCTTGATCGCGGAAACGCCAGCTCTCGCCGCCGGTGACGCGGAGGTAGGTCTTGCAATCGCTCGTGCCCTTCGTGCCCGCAACAAATTCGGCGACGCGACTGTCGGTCTTGTCCATCTGCCGGCACTGGCTGAACATCTTTAGGCCGTTAGCATATTCAAACTCGACTGCGAAGTGATCGTAGATGTGACCGTAGTTCGGATGATTGGGTCGCGCGGCGCGACCGCCCATCGCCATTGCACGCACTGGCGTCTGGCCGATGACCCAACGCATGATGTCGAGGTTGTGCAGGTGTTGCTCGACAATGTGATCGCCGCTGAGCCAGGTGAAATAACCCCAGTCGCGTAACTGCCATTCCATGTCGGACATCTCCGGCTTACGATCAATGGTCCAGATCACGCCGCCGTTCCAGTAGCATGCGCCATGAACCAGTTCGCCAATCGCGCCGTCCTGGATGCGTTTGATCGTTTCGTTGTAACTCTTGAGATGCCTCCGCTGCGTGCCGGAAACAATGCCTAGGTTCTTTTCCTTCGCGAGCTTGCCGGATTCCATGATCGAGCGAACGCCCGGCGCGTCCACCGCGCACGGCTTTTCGATGAACGCGTTCTTGCCCGCTTCAATCGCCGCTTTGAGATGTGCCGGGCGAAAATGCGGCGGCGTGGCGAGGATGACGTAATTGACCTCGGGAATAGCCAGCAGCTTCTTGTAGGCGTCAAACCCGGTGAAACAGTTTTCGCCCGGAACATTGACGCCCAGCTTCGCCAGATTGGTGCGGCAACTCTCGATGCGATCCGGGAAAACGTCCGCGAGCGCGACCACCTTCACGTTCTTGTTCTTGAGCGTCGCGCCTTCCTGAATGTCCTCGGTGTGATAGCCTGACTTCGGATAAATCACTTTCGTCTCTGCACCGAGCGCATCCAATACCGCGCCGCTGCCGCGCCCGCCGCAGCCAATCACACCGATACGGATGGGATCATCCGGCGCAGCATGACTGGTAACAACGAACGGGAAATTGCTGACAGCCGCCGCGCCTGCCGCGGCGAGCGAGGAGTTCTTGAGAAAGGAACGACGAGAGAGCGGGGAAGCGTCGGGTTGCGAATTGGGCTTGTTCATGCCCTGAGTTTGCGCCTGGGTGACCGAAATGGAAAACAAAAATCTGTCGTCAATTCTGGCTACTCGGCTGACGCAACGATGACCTCAATGTCTGCGGATCGAAGTTGGCCGACCAACTCTTCTGGCGCTTGGCTATCCGCGACGATGGTGTGGACTTTCGAGAGATCGCACAGTTGAGAGACAGACTTGCGGCCGAATTTTGTGTGGTCGAGGCAGAAGATAACTTTTGCCGCCGCGCGCATCATGGCGAGTTGGATGTCAATCAGAAGTCCGTGCGAGTTGGTCAATCCATCCAGTGTGATTCCACCTGCACTCATGACCGCAACATCTGCATGAATCTTTGAGAACGACTCCACGGCAAGCGGGCCGACGAGTACGCCGAGGCGGGGATAAATCACACCGCCGCTCAACACGAGTTCCACTTTGCCAGCGGACGAATAGAGATTCGCGACGGGCAGGGAATTGGTCACGATTTGCGGCGCTTTATCTTCAAGATATTTCGCGACGTGGAAAGTCGTTGTGCCCGCGTCTATGATGACGCTCTGATTCGGCTTGATGAGTTCGGCGCAGGCGCGTCCGATGGCCTCTTTTGCGTCGAGCTGGTGCGTGTCGCGGGCCGAGAACGTGAATTCGTCTGACTTCGGGGCAATGAGTCGCGCGCCACCGTGCGTTCGTTTCAGATTTCCGCCGGCTTCGAGCACCGTGAGATCCCGCCGGACGGTGGAAACCGACGACCCGACGTGCTTGGCCAAGTCTTCAAGCGACGCAAATTCAACCTGTTGGAGATAGGCTTCCAACCGGTGTTTTCGCTCTTCTGCCGTCATTCAGGCAATATGTTGATAGATGTTGGAAGATATTGCAAGATATTTGTTGACTCTGGCACAAATCTCGCGAAAATCACCCTCGCTATGGCCATTGTTGCATCTGCTCCGCACCGCGCCGTGATTGAACACATGGTTCGGCAGGCGGTTTATTCGCGCCTTGGAAAGCCGCTGCCGCGTGCGGCGTCCGCGCCGAATCCGCTGGTCGTGAACATCAGTGCGCGTCATTGCCATGTCACGCAAGCCACCGTCGAAGCGTTGTTTGGCAAAGGCTACCAGCTTCAAGTTCACAAGTGGCTTTATCAGGAAGGGCAGTTCGCCGCGAAGGAAACCGTCACCCTCATCGGGCCGCGCAGTCGCGTCATCTCCAATCTGCGTATCCTCGGACCGTGCCGCAGTCTCAACCAGGTGGAACTCGCCTACACCGACGCTATCGCGCTCGGCTTCGATATTCCGTTGCGTGCGTCCGGCGACATCAAAGGCACGCCCGGCGCGATGCTCATGGGACCGGCTGGATTTTTCGAGATGCCGGATGGCGTCATCCGCGCGTTGCGTCACGCGCACTTGAGCCCGACCGATGCGGATTTCTACGGCGTGAAGCACGGCGACATGATGAAGCTCAAGATCGGCGGCGATTGCGGCATCGTCCTCGACAAGATGCTCGCGCGCGTGGACAAGAGTTTCAAACTCGAGGTTCACATTGATACCGATGAAGGCAATGCCTGCAACCTCCAACCCGATACGCCCGTCGAGTTGATCAAATAATTTTCGCGACCGAAACAATTAACCCAAACAGGAGAAAACAAAATGAGTGAAGCAATAGGAATGATCGAAACCAAAGGCTACATCGGCAGCGTGGAAGCCAGTGATGCCATGGTCAAAGCAGCCAACGTCAAGTTGGTCAAAACCATCCCCATCGGCGGCGGTCTTATCACCGTTCTCGCGCAGGGCGATGTCGGCAGCGTGAAAGCCGCTGTGGACGCTGGCTCGAAAGCCGCGGCCAAAGTCGGCGAACTCGTCAGCTCGCATCTCATCGCGCGCCCGCACGAAGATTTGCTCAAGGCGTTCGTGCCCGAACTCGCTGTGAAGAAATAACGCCATCAACTATCAACCAATAACTATCAACGAATTATGGCACAACAAGCAGTTGGAATGATTGAATGCAAAGGTTTCTGCGCGCTCATGGAAGCGTGCGATGCCGCGCTCAAAGCCGCGAACGTTACGATGACCGGCTGGGAAAAAGTCGGCAGTGGATATGTCACCGGATTCTTCCGGGGCGACGTCGCCGCTGTCAAAGCCGCCACCGATGCGGGTGCCGCCGCTGCCGCGCAAGTCGGCTCGGTCGTCGCCGTCCAGGTGATCCCGCGTCCGCACGACGACTTGGGGATTTTGGGCAAATGGCTGCAATAGCCTCTTACTCTTAATCGTAATCTTAATCTTACTCTCTCGGGATTAAGATTTAGAAAAAGATTAAGATTAAGACCCTGACGCCCTGTGAAGATTCTCATCGCCAACATCGGTAGCACTTCGCTCAAGTGGCGCTTGTTCGACTTCTCGAACAACGCCGAGCGCCTTTTGCACAAGGGCGGCTTCGAGCGCGTGGCTGATTATCCGAAGGCGATCGAGGATTGCATGGCGCAACTCAAAAACGCCGGCGCGCTCGCCAGCGAAAGCGAGTTGACGGCCGTCGGTTTCAAGACCGTGCTGGCAAAGAACGTGACTGGGTGCGTGCGACTCGATGAACACGTGCTCAGCGCGATGGAGGCTTACACCGGTCTCGCGCCCGCACACAATCCACCCTACATCACCGGCATCCGCCTGTTTGGGAAGCGCATGCCCGGTGTGCCGTTGGTCGGATTGTTCGAGACCGCGTTCTACCAGTTCGCGCCCGAAGCCATGATGCGCTACGCCGTGCCGCAAAGCTGGTATGACATCGGCGTCCGCCGGTTCGGCTTCCACGGCGCGAGCCACAAATTCATCGCTGAACGCTCGGCCGAATTGCTTGGCCGCAACGACGTCGCTGACCGCGCCCGCAAACTCTACGTGGACGGTGGTAAATCTTCCGTGAACGGCGCGCCGCTCCGCGTGATCTCCTGCCACCTCGGCGGCAGCTCCAGCGTGACCGGCATCTTGAACGGCGCGGCCATCGGCACGAGCATGGGCATGAGCCCGCAATCCGGTCTGCCGCAGAATAATCGCGTCGGCGATCTCGATGCGGAAGCAATTCCTTATGCCGTGAAAACACTCGGCATCACCATCGAAGAAGCCCAGCGCCAGCTCTCGAAAGAATCCGGTCTCAAAGGCATCAGCGGTGTGTCGAACGACATCCGCGACATCGCCGAAGCCGCCGCCAAGGGCGATGCGAACGCGAAACTCGCGCTCGATGTGTTCGTCGCGAGCGCGCGGCATTGGATCGGCAGCTACTTTTTCGAACTCGGCGGCGCGGATGCCATCGTGTTCACCGCCGGCATCGGCGAGAACCGCGCGGAATTGCGCGAGGCCATCTGCGCGAATCTCGGCGGCATCGGCATCGAACTTGATTCGGCGCTCAACGCCAGCACCCGCGCCACGGAAGCCGTCATCAGCAAACCCGGTTCGCGCGTCAAGGTGCTGGTCATCCCGACGAACGAAGAACTCGTCGTCGCGCGCGAGACGAAAAGACTTTTGGAAAATTCCCGAAACTGAAATTTACACTCAACCATCAACGAAAATAAAACTATGGCACAAGCAATTGGAATGATCGAAACGCGCGGACTCGTGGCTCTCGTCGAGGGCACGGACGCGATGCTCAAAGCGGCGAACGTCGAACTCGTCGGCCCGATGACCCAGGTCGGCAACGCCCTCGTCACCGCCGTCGTCGTCGGCGATGTCGCCGCTGTCAAAGCCGCCACGGATGCTGGCGCGCAAGCCATCAAAGCCATCAAAGGCGAAGTGGTCAGCGTGCACGTCATCGCCCGTCCGCACTCGGATGTGGAAGCGGTGTTGCCGAAGAAGAAATAATTTAGGTAGGGCGGCGTTGCTGCGCCGCCTGCCAAACCTGGCCGAGCAGCAGCTCGGCCCTACCAGGAAACGCCTATGTTCCTCGCCAAAGTCGAAGGCTCGGTGGTCGCCACCAAGAAAGATCCCGCCATGAGCGGGCGCAAGATGCTCTTGCTCCGCCCGCAGCTCGTGGACGAGAAAGACCCCACGAAGTTCCGCCCCGGCGCGAACACCATCGTAGCCGTGGACGCGCTCGGCGCAGGCCTTGGTGAGATGGTGATGTTCTGCCAGGGCAGCAGCGCCCGGCTCGCGCCCGGCATGAAAGACGCGCCCGTGGACGCCGTCATCATCGGTATAGTGGACAGCGTGGATGTGCTCGGAAAACAAATCTTCAGCGGTAAAGCCTGAATCTGAATCAATCGTATGAGCGCAGTGAACGAAACTTTGATCCGTGATGTGGTGGCTGAGGTGTTGGGACGCATCGGTGGTGCGACGACAACTACTACAACTCCCGCTCCGTCCGCGCCCGCTGCGGCGAAGGGTGATTCTTGTGGTTGTAGTGTAAAAAAAGTCGCGTCCGCTCCGGCGTTGCGCGGCAAGTTCGGTGTGTTCGCGACCGCGGACGAAGCCTGTGCGGCAGCTCAAGAAGCCTTCCTGCAATTGCAGCAAAAGGGAATCGCCGCTCGTCGCAAGATTGAAGAAATCGTCAAAGCCTTGGCGGAAAAGAACGCTGAGCCTTGGGGCAAGATTGAATTTGAAGAGACGAAGATCGGTCGCCTCGATCACAAGATCGCCAAGCTCGGTTTGATCAAACTCGTGCCTGGTGTGGATTGGTTGCGGCCGGACGCGCGCAGTGGCGATCATGGCATCACGCTTGAAGAATACACTCCGTTCGGCGTCGTTGGGGCGATCACGCCCAGCACGCACTCGATTCCTACGTTGAGCGGTAACATCGTGAACATCGTAGCGGCGGGCAACGCTGTCGTGTTCAACGCGCATCCGAGCGCGGCCAAGTGTGCGGCGGTGGCGGTGCGCGCTTACAACGAAGCGATCTTTCGCGAGACCGGCATCGAGAACATCGCGTGCATCATCGAGAAGCCGTCGCTGGATTCCTTCAACGCGCTTTGCAAAAACGAAAACACCCGCCTGCTGCTCGTCACCGGCGGACCGATGGTTGTCAAAGCCGCGATGCAGACCGGCAAGCGCGCCATCTGCGCCGGCCCGGGCAACCCGCCCGTGTTCGTGGACGACACCTGCTGCCCGACGCGCGCGGCGAAGGCGATCATTTCCGGTGCGGCGTTCGACAACAATCTGCTTTGCATCGGCGAGAAACAGGTGTTCGTGCTGGAAAGTGTCGCGGACAAATTGATGCAGCGCATGATCGAGAACGGCGCGGTCAAGTTGACCAATGCGCAGCTCGAAGCTCTGACGAAAGCCGCATTCACCATCAAGGAAGGCCAGGGCGGCGGTTGCGCGCAGGCGCATACCAACAAAGATTTCATCGGCAAGGACACGAGCGTGCTCGCGAAAGCTGCGGGCGTGAACATCCCCGCCGATACGCAGTTGCTCTTCGGCGAAACCGACACGAACCATCCGTTCGTGCAGGAAGAGCAGATGATGCCAATGATTCCAATCGTGCGCGTGAAGAGCGTCGAGGAAGGCATCGCGAAATCGCTGCAATCTGAACACGGCTATAAGCACACGGCGATCATCCATTCGCACGACGTGGAGAACATCACCGCGATGGCGCGGGCACTGGACACGACGTTGTTCGTGAAAAACGGGCCGTCGCCGGCTGGACTCGGTCTTGGAGGCGAAGGCTATTTGAGTTTCTCAATCGCTACGCCGACGGGCGAAGGCATCACGAACCCGCGCACGTTCACCCGCGTCCGCCGCTGCGTGATGGTGGATAACCTGCGGATTTATTGAACCGCGAATGAACGCCAATAAACGCGAATTACACCGGGGCGCGGGCTTTAGCCCGCTTCAATGTCCGTGCGCGTTGGGCATTCGTGCGGTGAAGTGGATTGAAGGCCGCACTCATTTGTGTCTGTCGTTGATTCGCGTCCATTCGCGTCCATTCGCGGTTTGAAATTTTATGCTGCTCGCCAGAGTCGAAGGCAACATCGTAGCGACTCGGAAACATCCGAGCCTCGATGGCTGGCGGCTCGTCATCTGTCAGCCAATCGGCGCGGATGGGCAAGCCGAAGGTGCGCCGCAGGTGGCGATCGATTCGCACGGCGCGGGCATGCATCAGCAAGTCGTAATTTCGTCGGACGGCAAAGCCGCCCGTAATGCGGTCGGCGACCAGAAGAGTCCGGTGCGTTGGTTGGTCATTGGCGTGGTGGACGAGCATGAACCGGGGGTGCGCGTATGAAACTCGGCACGGTCATCGGTCGCGTTACGTTGGCCAAAACTGTGGCTGCGCTCGAAGGCGGACGGTTTCTCGTAGTAAGCCCGTTCAGCCGTGAGCAATTCGAGGCCGGTCTGGAAGCGCCGCCCAGCATGGGCAAAGACCCGAGCCTGGTGGTCTATGACTCCATCGGCGGTGGCGTGGGCGATGTGATCGGTTACGAAGAAGGCGCGGAGGCTGCCCAGCCGTTTCCCGGTCCGACGCCGGTGGACGCGTTGAATGCGGCGCTGGTGGACGAAATGTTTTTCAGCCCGTGGAAGGGCTGAGCAATCTGAGATTTGATTCATGAAAAATGTCATTAGTCTGAAGGATCTGGAACGGATGCAACGCGAAGGCAAAAGCCTGAGCAACCTGCCGGAGGGCGCGATCTTGACGCCGTCGGCGCGCGATTTCTTACATGAACTGGAGTTGAGCGGCGGCGCGAAAGCAGCCGCACCAGCAGCTCCCGTCGCCGCGAAGGCTGCGCCCGCTGCCTTGACGCCGCCAAGCAAGCCGCTGAACTCCAAATCTCCGAAAGCGGAGCTGGAAGCGTTTTTTAATTCACCATACGCGCACAGCTTGAAGGAACAGATTTGCGCGATGGGTAAGCGGCTTTGGGAGCGTGAATACGTGGACGGCAATGGCGGTAACATGGCCATCCGGGTCGGCGAAGACATCGCCATCTGCACCCCAACGCTGGTCAGCAAAGGTTCGCTCAAACCCGAGGACATGTGCCTCGTGGACTTCGACGGCAATCAATTGCTCGGGACGAAGAAGCGTACGAGCGAAATCCTGATGCACTTGCAGATGATGAAGCGGCAGCCAAAAGCCGTTGCGACGTGCCACTGTCATCCGCCGTATGCGACGGCTTTCGCGGTCGTGGGAGAAGCGCCGCCGACGTGCATGTTACCGGAGTATGAAGTGTTTTGTTCCGTCGGTGTTGCGCCGTATCGAACGCCGGGTTCGCCGGACATGGGCAAGCTCGTCGCGGAGTTGACCGACCAATACAACACCATCCTCATGGCAAATCACGGCGTGGTGACGTGGTCGCACAACAACATCGAGGAAGCGTACTGGCGCATGGAAATCATCGAGGCTTACTGCCGCACGATTGTGGTTGCGGGCCAGCTCGGCAAGCCGATCCAGACCTTCACCGGGCCGCAGATGAAGGACATCTTGAACATCAAGAAGAGTCTCGGCTTCGTTGACCCGCGCTATGGCATGAAGGAATGTGAACTCTGCGACAGCGGCGAGTGGCGACCGGGTGCGAGTTGTCAGGTCCAAGGCAATCCGGAGACCGCGGTCGGGTTCGATGCCGAGGCGGAGAAGGCCGTGCAGGCGATTACCGATCAGATTTTGAGTCAGATGAAGACTTAACCACGAATGGACACAAATAAACACGAATCTAACCCCGGATTCGAAATTCGTGTCCATTGGTGTGCATTCGTGGTTTCTCCATGAAATCCCTCGACGCCAAACTGGCAGAAATCAAAGCGAATCCCAAGTCGCGAGCGTTCATCATCGCAGACGCGAAGGACGCGGACATGGCGTTTGGCGTCCGGGCGACTGGCAAACGGGATTATCTTTCCAAACGCGGTGCGAGGCCGGCGCAGTTTTCTCCTGAAGTTTGGTCGCGGGAGGAGTTTGGCTATCGCAGCCTTCCCGAGTTTCTCGACATCATTCGCGAGGTTACGCACCAAGGCTTGGTGGACATTATGTTGATGTCCGCCTACGTGAATGAGCAACTCACGATCAAGGAAGGGCTGTTTAAGAATTCCCACGTTACGCCGGCGGCACGCGCCAATGATACGACGGATGTCTGGGCGGTGCGGCATGGTTGTTACACGCGCGAACCGGCGCAACCGTTTCGTTCAGCGAGCATTGATCAGATTCAATGCGGACAGGTCGAGTGCGAGCGGGATGGCGCTGAATTTCCCGGAGCGAACCTTGGGCTCTACTCGGTCACGTTCGTCAACGATCTCCAGCAGGACTGGGAGACGTTACTGGCTTACAAAGAATTTCGCGCGGAGGCGGAACGGAAGAAGTTCCGCCACTTCCTGGAGGTTTTCGATCCCAACGTGGTTAGCGGGATTCCAGCGGAGAAGTTGGGGGAGTTCATCAATGACAACATTCTGCGGACGCTGGCGGGCGTGCCGGAGTCGGGTCGGCCAATTTTCCTCAAGGTAGTTTATCATGGGCCACGCGCGATGGAGGAGCTTTGTCAGTATGACCCAAACATGGTCGTCGGCATCATGGGCGGTAGTTCCGGGACGACGTATGATGCGTTCAAGTTGATTTACGAGGCGCAGAAATATGGCGCGCGGGTGGCGTTGTTCGGTCGCAAGATCAACAATGCCGAGCATCAAATGGCATTCATCGAGATGCTGCGGCTGATTACGGACGGGAAGATTTCGCCGGAGGAGGCAGTGCGTGCATACCACGGCGTGTTGCAGGGAAAGGGCATCAAGCCGCATCGGATATTGGAAGATGATCTCAAGCTGACGGATCAGGCGATGAGCTATGCCGGCGGTGCAAAGCGTGGTTCATCGGCGGTGACCGGAACCAGCTCGTCCACTGAAGCGACTGGTGCGCCGCAAGGAGCCTGGCCAAAACTTGCCGATGGCTCACCGGATTTTGCTCGGATGACCTCCGGGCAGAGGCTGGTGTACGACCAAGCGCGGTTGGGGCGTCGGTTTGGCTGAGAGTTGCCACCGGGCCGCCGAGGTTTTTTGCGGAGTTTTGCTTTCCCGCCTTGCCAAAGTTTTTCGTTCCTCGCAGACTGCGCCAACGTTGAACTAAGGGAAATCGCATGAGCAATCAGGCTAAACTGGAAGTGGACGGCAAGAGTTATTCGCTCCCCGTCGTGGTCGGAACGGAAGGGGAGAAGGCGGTGGACGTTTCGGCGCTGCGCGCGCAGTCCGGTTACATCACGCTGGACGAGGGCTATGGCAATACCGGTGCGTGCCTGAGCAAGGTCACCTTCATTGATGGCGAGCAGGGCATCCTGCGCTACCGCGGGATTCCGATCGAGGAACTGGCGGAGAAGTCATCGTTCGTTGAGACGGCTTATCTGATCATCTATGGCCACCTGCCGTCGCACGCCGAGTTACGGCGTTTTTCCGATCTGCTCACCGCGAATCAGAATCTGCACGAGGACATGAAGTATCACTTCGAGGGCTTCCCGTCTGGTTCGCATCCGATGGCGATTCTCTCGGCGATGATCAACGCGGCGAGCTGTTTCTATCCCGACCTGATGCAGGGTGATCGAAGTGATTTCGACGGGCACGTCGCCCGGTTGATTTCGCAGGTGCGGACGATCGCGGCGTTTTCTTATCGCAAGTCGGTGGGGCGGCCGATCATTTATCCCAAGAACGCCTATAAGTACACCGCCAACTTCCTGCACATGCTGTTCTCGGATCCGTATGATGATTATCCGATCAAGCCCGAGGTGGTGCGGGCGTTGGATTTGATCTTCCTGTTGCACGCCGATCACGAACAAAACTGTTCCACATCCACGGTGCGCATGGTGGCTTCCAGCCAGGCGAACCTTTACGCGAGTTGTGCGGCGGGTGTGTGCGCGTTGTGGGGGCCTTTGCACGGTGGCGCCAATCAGGCGGTGGTGGAGATGCTGGTGGACATCCACAAGTCCGGCGACGATGGCTCGAAGTTCATTACCGCGGCCAAGGACAAGAACAGCGGCAAGAAGCTCATGGGTTTTGGCCACCGGGTGTACAAGAACTATGATCCGCGCGCGAAGATCATCAAGAAGGCGTGCGACGAAGTGCTCGGTTCGCTGGACATCAACGATCCCTTGCTAGAGATTGCCAAGAAACTGGAAGAGGCGGCGCTGCGGGATTCCTATTTCGTCGAACGCAAGCTGTATCCGAATGTGGATTTCTACAGCGGCATCATCATGCGGGCGCTGGGGATTCCGGTGGAAATGTTCACGGTGATTTTTGCGATTGGGCGCATGCCAGGCTGGATCGCCAATTACAAGGAAATTGCCGATGATACCAAGAGCCGCATCTCGCGGCCGCGGCAGGTTTACATGGGCGAGCCGCTCAACACCTACGTGCCGATGTCGAAACGCAAATAGCCAGTGACGGCAGGGCCATGAAAAAGATCCTGGTCATTGACGATGAAGAGTGGCTGCGCGAGATGGTGCGGATGGCCCTGGCCCAGCGCGGTTACGAAGTCGTGGAAGCGCCCAACGGCGTCGTGGGGGTGGAGGCGGCGCGCAAAAATCTGCCGGATCTGATCCTCTGCGATGTGAACATGGAGAAGATGGACGGCTATGCCACGCTCTCCTCGCTCCGCAACGACAGCACGACCTCTGCGATTCCTTTCATCCTGATGACCGGCCTGGCGGACAATGCCGGGATGCGGCACGGCATGGAGCTGGGCGCCGACGATTATCTGCCCAAACCGTTCACGCTCGACGGCCTTTATGGCGCGGTCGAGGCGCGCCTGAAGATGGCGCAGACGGTCAAGCAACAGGCGCAGGGCGCGCTCGAGGATTTACGGGCGAACATCAGCATGATGTTGCCGCACGAACTGCGCACGCCGCTCAATGGCATTCTCGCCTATGGAGAAATCCTCGCCTCCGACCCGGCCTCGTTGACGCCCGAGGAAATTGCCGACATGGGGCAGACCATTGTGCAGAGCGGGCGGGCGCTGGAGCGGTTGATTGAGACCTTCCTGGTTTACTCGCAGCTCGAAATGATCGCGGCGGACAAGCAGAAGATCGCCGTCTTGCGGCGAAAACACACCGCAACTCCGGGGCCGCTCATCGAAAAGGAAACCGGGCGGAAGGCGGACGAGGCCAAGCGCACCGCAGACCTGAAGTTGAATCTGGCGCCGGTGAAGGTGCCGATGTCCGAGGAATATTTTGCCAAGCTCGTCAGCGAACTGGCGCACAATGCCTTCAAGTTTTCCCAGACCGGCACGCCCGTGGCGGTGGACTTGGCAGCGACGCCCGAGGCCGTGGTTTTTTCCGTAAAGGACCAGGGCCGTGGTTTCGAGCCGGACCAGATCGGGAAGGTGGGTGCGTTCATGCAGTTTGATCGCAAGACACACGAGCAGCAGGGGCTGGGATTGGGGCTTACCATTGCGCGGCGGATTGCGGAGTTGCACGGGGGCGTGCTTGCGATTCAAAGCGAGAAGGGCGTCAGTACCACGGTGACGGTCAAACTGCCGAACGCGGGCTGATTTCTGCAGTTGTCCGGCTGTTACGACGAGACGCGGCGATACAAATCCACCAGCCCGGGAATTTCCACCAGCCGCGGCCGTTCCACGCCCTGCTTGTCAAAACGGCGCGCCGTTTTCACTCCGTGTTCGGCGGCCTGGGCGAACAGAAAAATGATCGCGATGCCAACGATCGGTGCCAGGTCCACCCGGCTGATCCGCAACGGCAACCACCGCAAGGGGACAAGCATCTGGCGGCCGATGGTGTTCAAGTGTTGCCAGAACGGGTGCCGTCCAAAATAGACGTAGCTGCTGACGAAGTACAACCCGAGCACCACCGCGATGAAGTATTTCCAACAGAGATAACTACCCGCGCCCACGAGAAGCGATTGTTGCAGGCGTCGGATGGCCGTGGCGGGATCGGGCAACAGCGCGGCATACGTCAACGGCCAACTGGCCAGCCACCAAGCGGTCGAGAGGACGATCATCGGCAACACGGTCTTCAGCCACCACGGCCAGGTTTCGATGCGGCCCAGATGCGCGCGCAACAATTGGCGCAGCGAGTCGGCATTCGTGGCGGTGGATTTCAGAATGGAGAGCAGCAACAGCCAGAGGTTGAAGATCGTCAGCGCGACACCGAAACTGTAAAGGGAGAAAAGCAACATCCGCCAGAGGCCGGTGCGTGAACTGTCGCACCAAAACGGAACCGCAACGACTCCAAGATCAACACGTCCCGTCCAGCCCAGGGCGCCGCCAATTTGCCAGTAGAACAGGGCGCGCAGGAGCAGCAACGCCGGAATGCTCAGGGGCAGGAACCAGGTTTGGAAGGGAGTTGCACTTGTGCGCCGCAGGGTGCCGGCGAGCGTGGCGGGAGTTGAGCCCGCCAGCGGATCAAACCGGGCCGTGCGCCAGTTGAACCACAGCAACAGCGCCACCAAGTTCAGGATGAAGTCAATCAGCGACATGAAACGTGAAACGTGAAACGTGAAACGTGAACAGCCGTCGGATCGTGGTTCACGATTCACCGTTCGTGTTTCACGCCGGCTCACATCATCTTCAATAACGTATCCGCCATCTCGCTCGGCGTGACGGCAACGCCGATGCCCGCGGCCTTGAAGGCGGAGATCTTCGCTTCCGCCGTTCCTTTGCCGCCGCTGACAATCGCGCCCGCGTGGCCCATGCGGCGTCCGGGCGGCGCGGTTGTGCCGGCGATGAAACCAGCCACGGGCTTCTTGCAATTCTTGGCGATCCACTCGGCGGCTTCTTCCTCGGCGCTGCCGCCGATTTCGCCGATCATGATGATGCCAGTGGTTTCCGGGTCGGCGTTGAAAAGTTTGATGACATCAAGATGCGATGTGCCGTTGACCGGGTCGCCGCCGATGCCGACGCACGTGCTCTGGCCAACGCCGCGCGAAGTGAGTTGCCACACCGCTTCGTAAGTCAACGTGCCCGAGCGCGAGACCACGCCAATGTTACCCTTCTTGTGAATGTACCCGGGCGCGATGCCGATGCGGCAGCCGCCATGGGAATCTTTACCTTCGCCGGGCGTGACAATGCCAGGGCAGTTTGGGCCGATGAGGCGAGTCTTCTTGCCCTCCATAGCACGCTTCACCTTCACCATGTCGTTGACGGGAATGCCTTCGGTGATGGTGACGACGAGATCGAGTCCGGCATCCACGCCTTCGAGGATGGCGTCGGCGCAGAAGGCGGGCGGCACGAAAACGGCACTGGCCGCCGCGCCGGTTTGTTTCATCGCCTCGGCTACGGTGTCGAAGATGGGAACTTTCTTGCCGCCGTGCTCGAAGACTTGCCCGCCTTTGCCGGGCGTGACGCCGGCCACAATTTGCGAGCCGTAATCAATCGAGAGTTGGGCATGCCGCGCGCCGAAGCTGCCGGTGATGCCTTGAACGAGAACCTTGGTATTGGGTTTAACGAGAATTGCCATGTGTAAAATTTTTGAGCTTACTTTGCATTCCGCTTGTGGATGCAGATCGTATTGCCGTCCGGGTCGAACACCATGGCCATGCGACAGACGGGCGTGGTCGTGGCTTCCATGCGGAACTTGGTGTTGTGTTGCTTGAGGTGCGCGAGGGCGGCGTCGAAGTCCTCGACTTCCAGCGCAGCGGCACAGCCATCAGGGCTGGGCTTGAATTCGGGTGAGCAGCCGATGGACAGCGCGTAGGGCCCGAATTCGTATTCCACCCAGTTGTCTCCATAAACGGAGGTGGGTTTCAGGCAGAGCACTTCTTCGTAAAACTTCCGCGCGCGTGGCATGTCGGTGACGGCGTAACAACAGAATGCGATTTCGATGACTTTCATATTATGAGAAGAGTTGCCTCGCCAGAGCGAGCGGTGAACGTTTGAACAACTTGGCGGTGGCGGCACGAAGCCGGACAGCGGCACTTTGCCGTCCACGAACCTGTTCCGCCGCCCCGCGTGCGACTTCATTGCGGAGCGCTTCGCATTCGCGGCGGGAACGTTCGTGATGTTGCGACAGTTCAATCATCTGTTTCTGCAATTCGATCAAGCGACGATACGACTCCAAGCCGGTTGCCACCGGCTTCGCCTGCTCCAACTTTTCTTCGTCCGGAGGCATCGCGCGTTGGTTGACTCGCCGCTTTTGCTACTTGCCAACGGCTTTGACAACCTTTTGCGCGGCGTCCGCCATCGAATCGCCAGTGATCAAAGTAAGGCCCGACTCGGCCAAAGTTTTTTTGCCAGCGATGACGTTGTTGCCTTCGAGTCGGACCACGAGCGGGAGTTTCAATCCTGTTTCCTTCACCGCCGCGACGATGCCGGTGGCGATGACGTTGCAATCCATGATGCCGCCGAAAATGTTCACCAGGATGCCCTTCACGTTCGGATCTTGCAGGATGATTTTGAAAGCCGCCGTGACCTGCTCCTTGCTCGCCCCGCCGCCGACATCGAGGAAGTTCGCCGGGCTGCCGCCGAAATGCTGGATGATGTCCATCGTCGCCATCGCCAGGCCGGCGCCATTGACGAGGCAGGCGATGCTACCCTCGAGTTTGATGTAGTTGAGCTGGAACTTGCTCGCTTCGATTTCCAGCGGCGCTTCCTCGTTAAGGTCGCGCATGTCCTGAATGTTCTTGTGACGATAGAGTGCGTTGTCGTCGAGACCGATTTTTCCGTCGAGCGCCATGAGACTGTCCTTGCCGTCAGGCAATTCGATGACGCAGAGCGGATTAATCTCCACCATCGAGGCGTCGCATTCCCACCAGGTCTTGTAAACGCCGAGAATCAACTTCGCGCCGGTGGCGATCAAATCACCTTTGAGCCCGAGCGCGGCGGCGACCTTGCGCGCCTGGTACGGCATCATGCCAACGGCAGGGTCAATCCATTCCTTGATAATCTTCTCCGGCGTGTGGGCGGCGACTTCCTCGATGTCCATGCCGCCTTCCGTGCTGGCCATGACGAGCGGGCGTGAGTTGGCGCGGTCGAGCAGCACGGCGAGATAAAATTCCTTTTTTATCTTTGCGGCGGCGGCGATCAACAGCGTCTGGACCTTGCGTCCGTCCGGCCCGGTTTGTTTGGTGACCAACACCTGCCCAAGCATTTGTCTGGCGAACGATACCGCTTCGTCCGCGCTGCCGGCGATTTTGACACCGCCTTGAAAACCGCTCTTGAAGGTGCCCTTGCCGCGGCCGCCGGCGTGGATCTGGGATTTGACGACAACCTTGGGGCTGCCGGCGGCGAGAAGTTTCTCGGCGGCGGGCCGGACGTCGTCGAGGGATTTGCAGGGAATCTCCTGAGGAACGGCCACGCCGTACTGCGCCAATAATTGTTTTGCCTGATACTCGTGAATGTTCATGTCGAAAAGCGGACGCAATTGAACGAAGCTTTGCCGGCGAAATCAATCTTTTACCCGGTGAGAAAACTTGCCGGGTGGAATCAGGCCCGGCACATTCGCGCCTCGTGATGCATCGTTACGTGATGGGAGTGCTGGCCGCCCTGCTGGGAGTGGGCCTGGCACTGTCTGCCGATGCGGCCTCCTACACGACGCGGATTCGGGACAACAACTACGTGCGGCTCAGCGAGTGGGCGCGCTGGCAGGGACTGGAAACGCGCTGGCTCAAACGGGAGGAGACCTTCCAGGCGGCCAAGCGCGGCGTTCGTCTGCAATTCACCGTGGATTCGCGCGAAGCCAGCTTCAATGGCCTGCAACTCTGGTTGTTGTTGCCGCTAGCCACGCGGAACGGCGACATCTACATCTCCCAACTCGACATTGATTCGACTTTCCGCCCCCTGCTGTCGCCGCCGCGAAATGCCCGGGGCAAGAAGGTCCGCACCATTTGCCTCGACGCCGGACATGGTGGCAAAGATCCCGGCAACCGGGTCGCGGGACGACAGGAAAAGGATTACACGTTGCGGCTCACGCTGGAGTTGCGCGACCAACTGCTCCGGGCGGGTTTCAAAGTTGTGCTGACGCGTTCCACCGATACTTATCCGGAGCTTTCGGGGCGACCCGCCTTGGCCCGGCGTGCCGGAGCGGACTTGTTTGTGAGCTTGCATTTTAACGCCACTGAGAATGGCCGCGACGAAGCGCGTGGCTCTGAGGTTTATGCCATGACCCCCGTGGGGGCGGCCTCCACAAATTCGCGTGGGGAGGGAGCGGGTGCCGGCGCCTCCTCCGGGAACCGGTCGGATGAAAAGAATCTCCTGCTGGCATTTCAGATTCAGAAGTCGCTTATCCGCCAGCTCGGCAGCGAGGATCGCGGCGTGCGGCGGGCGCGGTTTGAGGTTTTGCGGGAGGCGACCATGCCTGCCGCGTTGATTGAGGCGGGTTTTCTCTCGCATCCGGTCGAGGGCCGGAAGATTTTCACGACGGAGTACCGTCGGCAGATGGCGAAAGCCATCGTGGAAGGGATTCAAGCCTATAAACAGATTGTCGAGCGCTGAATTGTTGCTTCCTCAGCTGGCGCTTACGCGCAATCCTAATCCCTTGCCGGGCGGATTAACAGCAAGAGTAAGATGAAGATTAAGATTAGGACCAAAAGGGAATGAGCATTGTTACCAAAACGGGCGACAAGGGCATGACGGCGCTGATGTATGGCCGGCGCGTCAGCAAATGTCATCCGCGCGTGGAAGCCTACGGCTGCGTGGATGAATTAAACACGGCCTTGGGGATGGCGCGCGCGACGGCGCAACCCGAGTTCCTCCAGGAGAACCTCCTTATGATCCAGCGCGACCTTGTCACGCTCATGGGCGAGCTGGCCACGGCGGTGGAGGATCTGCCGCGTTACGTGAAAGACGGCTACACACTCGTCACGTCGCAGATGACGCATAAATTGGATGCGCTGGTGAAAGAGATCGAGGCGCAGAGTGTTTCCTTCAAGGGCTGGGCCACGCCGGGCGCGTGCGTCAATTCCGCTGCGCTGGACCTGGCGCGCACCGTGTGCCGGCGGGCGGAGCGGCGCGTGTGTGCCTTGCAGGAGGCGGACCAGCTTCAAAACTCGGAGATCATCATCTACCTGAACCGGCTGGCGGATTTGCTCTGGCTCCTGGCGCGCTGGGTGGAGACGAGGCCAGGCACCCTCTCCGCTTCGACCGGGGAGAAGGCTGGGTGAGGTGTCGTCCCGAAATGGTCCGATTCCCTTTTCGCCAAGCGGATCACACCGGTTCAAAAGCGATTCAAAAATGTAAAACCGCCGGACGTAATGCCCGGCGGTTTTTATTTTCAGCATTCATATTTCTTGTGCGCTTGGTGTCATTTGGATTGCAGGTGTTCCGGTCGGCAAAACTCTCCCGATAATGCTGGTCGGGCGGCGTCCGACAGGCAGTTTGTTTCCAGCCTGATTCGCTTTACCAAGCACTTACGTGTTCAGGCGTGCTGGTTTGGAAGCTGCTTTTGCTGGGGCGGTGACTCAGTTAAAGCAGGATCGCGGCACATTGCTGGGCCAGGGCCATGCAAGGGTGAAGTCGTTGACGGCAGGCAAAGCCGGGCTGGCGCTGTGCCTGGTTACGGCAATCTTGGGATTCCCTTCGTGGACCGGGGCGGAAGTCATTTCTGCTGCGGAGTCCGCCGCGACCAATGTGATGGACCTGAGCTTCGATGAGTTGCTGCTGGTCAACGTCGACAAGGTTTATGGCGCGTCAAAGTTCGAGCAGGACACGACGCGCGCGCCGTCGTCGGTGAGCATCGTCACGCGGGACGAGTTTCAGAAGCAGGGCTACCGGACGCTGGCGGATGCGTTGCGCAGCGTCAACGGTCTGTTCATGACGGATGACCGGAATTACACCTATCTTGGCATCCGCGGTTTCAACCGGCCCGGCGACTACAATTCGCGCGTGCTGTTACTGGTGGACGGGCATCGGATGAATGATGCGGTGTACGACCAGGGGCTCTATGGCACGGAGGCGTTTCTCGACACGGACGACATCGAGCGCGTGGAGGTGATTCGCGGGCCGAGTTCGTCCATTTACGGCAACAATGCCTTCTTTGGGGTCGTCAATGTGGTGACGCGTCCGGGGCGCACCCTCAATGGGCTGGAGGCGACAGCGCAGGCGGGCGATGACGAGACTTTCAAGGGCGGACTGCGGTACGGGAAACAGTGGGCCAATGGTCTGGAGGTGTTTCTCTCCGGGTCGGTTTACGATTCGGCCGGCGAGGACCGGATCTTTTTTCCCGAATTCAATTCGCCCACGAACAACAACGGCGTGGCCGTGGATTCAGACCACGACCGGGCGTACAACTTTTTTGGGTCGGTGGGTTATGACGCGTTCACGCTGACGGGTGGCTGGGCTTGGCGGGAAAAGGTGATTCCGACGGCCTCCTACGGCACCGCCTTCAACGATGGCGGCGAGCAAACGACGGATCAACGGGGCTATGTGGATCTCAAGTACGACCAATCTTTTGAGCACGACCTGCGTTTCATCGGCCACGTGGCGTATGATGCTTCGTCGTACTACGGTCATTATCCCTTCCTGGACACGAACGTGCCGCCGGTGCGGAACCTGAATACCGATGACGCGTTTGGGCAATCGGTGAGCGCCGACTGGCAGTTGAACTGGTTGATCGCGGGCCGGCACACATTGATCGTGGGTGGCGATTACCGCGAGAACCTGGAGATCGCGCAGCGCAATTACGACGACAATCCGCCACAGATGAACCTGGACGACGATCGGACCGGGCGGAACGTGGGTGTGTTCGCGCAGGCGGAGGTGGCTTTGTTGACCAACCTCCTGGTGAACCTCGGCGGACGTTACGATTACTACAGCACGTTTGGCGGGACGGTGAATCCGCGGCTGGCCTTGATCTGGGATCCGTGCAAGGTCACCACTTTCAAGGTCCTCTACGGCGGTGCCTTTCGGGCGCCGAACGCGTACGAACTTTACTACGGCTCCTATTACCCGACGCCGGGAAGTTTCAAGGCCAACCCGGATTTGGACCCGGAGGAAATCACCACTTACGAGTTGGTTTGGGAGCAGCGTTTGCCGGCGAATATTCGGTTCAGCGCCGCCGGCTACTTCTATGAACTGCACGATCTGGTTTCGCAGGTGGTGGACCCGGCCGACGATTTGCTCGTCTTTCAGAACCTGGAAAATGTCCGCGCGCGGGGACTGGAGCTTTCCCTGGAAAAACGCGGGCCGGCGGGATTGCTGGCGCGTGTGAGTTACGCCGTCCAGACCACGGAGGATGCTGCGACCGGCGATGACTTGAGCAACTCGCCTCAGCAAATGGCGAAGCTCAATCTCATCGCGCCACTCTGGAAGGACAAATTGTTCGCCGGCGTGGATTTTCAATATTATAGCGGTTCGTTCACGTTGCAGGGCAACAAATCGGACAATGTGTTTCTGCTGAACGCCACCCTGTTCAGCCAGCGCATCGTGAAGAATCTGGAGGTGTCCGCTTCCATTTACAATCTGCTCGATGAGCGCAACGGGTTCTCGGGTTCGGCCGAGCACGTGCAGGACACCATTCCACTGGCGGGACGGTCGTTCCGGGTCAAAGTCACTTATCGCTTTTGAGCCCCATGCGTTTCTACGAGCCAATCCAACTTGCGACCACCTCCGCCTGTCGGGCGGTGCGCTGGCCTGGTTGGGCCGGTTGGCTGGTCTTGATCCTGGGGCTCGGAGTGCTGCCCCTGCGGGCGGACGACAAACCGGCCCTCGAAGTTCAAGTGAAAGCTGCCTTCCTGGCCAAGTTCGCGATGTTTGTTGAATGGCCGGCGGCCGCGACCAACGCCCCGTTCGTCATCGGGATTCTGGGCAAGGACCCGTTCGGGGATTTTTTGGATGCGGCCGCCAAGCGTGAGTTCGCAAACCGTCGGGGCATTGAAATCCGTCGGAGTGACGACCTTAATAAACTGGCCGGCTGCCAGATTGTTTTCATCTCCACCAGTGAATCCGCCCGGTTGAGCGCACACCTCGCGGGCCTGGCAGGCCAGCCGGTGTTGACGGTCGGCGATGAATCGAATTTTGCCGGGCGGGGTGGAATGATCGGCTTCATCAAGGAGGCCGGCATGGTGCGCTTTGAAATTAACACCCGCGCCGCCGAACTGGCCAGATTGAAGTTGAGCGCCAAACTGCTGCAAGTCAGCAAAATTGTGACCGTTGAATCTCCCTCCCCAAGGCTGAAATGAAAACTCCTGTCACCGCCTCCATTCGCGCCAAGCTCACCCTCATCGTGATGACCACGACGCTGGCGGCCCTCTGCCTGGCGCTGGTGACCGTGGTGGTGATGGAGCAATTGAGTGCTCGCGACCGCATGCGCCGCGATGCCCTGACCAGCGCCCAAATCATCGGGAACAACAGTACCGCGGCCCTGAGTTTCAACGACGCGAAGGCGGCTCGTGAAATCCTCTCCGCGTTGAGTGCCGATGCCAGTTTTGGTGCCGCCGCCATCTACGATGCGGAGGGAAATCTGGTGGCCGAGTATGTGCGGCCGGGTTGGGCGAAGAAGCTGCCGACCACGCCGGGCGATCAGCCGGTGACCTTCCTGGACGATTACCTCCTGGTTTCCTCGCCGGTGGAGGTCAACGGCCGCTGGCTGGGAACGGTTTTTTTGGAAACCGACCTGCGCGAGATGCACGAACAGCTGCAACGCAGTGTGCTGCTGAGTTTGTTGGCAATGGTGGGGGCGCTAGGCCTGGGTTACCTGCTGGCCAATCGGCTGCAACGGCTCATTTCGCAACCGATTCTCGAACTCTTCCGAGCTTCCCGCCGCGTGGCTGAAGAGAAAAATTATTCGGTTCGCGTCACCCCGCGGTCGGAGGATGAATTGGGGCAACTGGTGGCAGGATTCAACCAGATGCTGGCGCAGATCGAAGGCCGGGATCAGGCCTTGCGTGAGGCGCAGGCCCAATTGGAGCGGCGCGTGGGCGAACGGACGCGGGAGTTGTTCGAGGCCAACCGGAATCTGCATCTCGAAGTGGACGCCCATAAACAGGCACGCATGGAGTCGGAGGCGTATTGGAAGCAACTCCAGTCCGCGTATCAGGGACTCCAGCGTGAGGCCGCTGAGCGCGCTCACATGCAGGAGGCGCTGCGCAGTTCCGAGGAGCGGTTCTCGAAGGCCTTCCGGGCCAGCCCTGTGGCGCTGGCGATTCTCACGCGCGGCAGCCGGGTGTTTGTGGACGTCAATGACCGGTTCGCCGAACTGGCGGGGGGCACCCGTGAGGCCATCATCGGCAGTTCCGTTTTCAGCCTTTCGCTCTGGTCGGAAGCCGAGACGCGCGCGCGCATTGAACAATTCCTGGCGAACGGGCAGTCGGTGCGCGACTGGCAATGTTCGATTGCGGGCGCGGAGGGGAAAAAGTGTTGCTGATGACCGAAGACATTTCCGAGCGCGTGAATCTGGAGGGGCAGTTACGTCAGGCGCAAAAGATGGAAGCCATCGGCCAGCTGGCGGCCGGAGTGGCGCATGATTTCAACAACCTGCTCACGGTTGTCCAGGGTTACACCCAATTGTTGCTGATGACCCAGCCGCCCAACAGCATGGGACAGGAGGCGGCGGAAAAGATCATGGGCGCGATCCAACGGGCGGCGCAGCTTACCAGCCAGTTGCTCACGTTCAGCCGCAAACAGGTGGCCCAGCCGAAATCCGTGGACTTGAACCGGGTGGTCACCAATGTCACCGGCATGCTGCGCCCGTTGCTGGGCGAAAATGTGCGGCTCAACCTGCGGCCCGCGGCAACCCTGCCGGCCATCATGGCCGATGCGGCGATGCTCGAACAGGTGCTGGTCAATCTCGCCGTCAACGCGCGCGATGCCATGAACCGCGGCGGCGATCTGATCATCAGCACGTTCACTTGTGATATTGACGAGAGCTACGTGCATTACCGGCCGCAAGCCAGCCCGGGCCGGTTTGTCTGTTTGCAGGTGAGCGATTCCGGTTGCGGCATGGACACGACGACCATCGAACGGATCTTTGAGCCGTTCTTCACGACCAAAGGGGTCGGCAAGGGAACGGGGCTCGGTCTGGCCACGGTTTATGGCATCGTCAAACAACATCGCGGCTGGGTGGAAGTGGCCAGTCAGGTTGGGGTCGGGACGACGTTCAAAGTGTTCCTGCCGGCCGTGCAAATGGAGGTGACCCACACCGAGTTGATTTCAAAGCAGGACGTCGTTCGCGGCGGGCAGGAGACCATCTTCGTGGTGGAGGATGAGCTCTCCTTGCGCGAACTCGTGATCAAGGTCCTGCGCAACTACGGTTACCAGGTGATTGAAGCGTCCCACGGCAAGGAGGCCATCCGCGTATGGCAAAGCGCGCAGCGGAAACCCGATTTGCTGTTAACGGATATGATGATGCCCGAGGGCATGACCGGCTGGGAACTGGCCGAGCGGATTCGCGCCGACGCCCCGGAATTGAAGGTGGTCTTCACCAGCGGTTACAGTCCGGAAATTTTCGGGGGCGAAGTGAAACTGGATGGACGTGCGAATTTCCTGCCCAAACCGTTTCATCCCCGCATCCTCGCCAAGACCGTGCGGGCCTGCCTCGACAGCTAACGGCGGGCGCATCGGCCACGCGGCGGGTTTGTGACCGAATAGACCAGAAACATTTCGTCGCCGACCCGGCGCGCGGACTTCAATTCCAACGGGGTCGCGCTTGCGAGTTCCCCCCAGCCCAGGCCATCGGCAATGGTCGGAGCGTGGCGCCCGCCAAAAATCTTCGGACAAACGGTGAGATGCAATTCATCCACCAGTCCGGCACGAAACAGCGCATCGTTGAGTTCACCCCCGCCCTCGCAGAGCAGACGCTTCACGTTCCAGTGTTGGCGCAGCCAGCGCAGCGCAGCGTGGAAGTTGATATCACTTTTGCCGCAAGTCTTCACTTCGTCCGCCAAGCCTTGCAGCCGTCGACGTGCTGAGGCGGACGCTTTTTGTGTGGTTAGCACGAGGATGGGTGAGAACCGATGCTTGAATACTTCCGCTTGCGGTTGGACTGAGCCACTGCCGCTGACGAGAACGCGCAGATTGTATTCAGCCAGCCCGCGCTTGCGTCGGAGCTTGCGGAATTTCTCCGGACCGGGACCGAGGTTGATCTCGTTCAAGTCCGCTGTGC
This sequence comes from Limisphaerales bacterium, assembly GCA_044225555.1. Taxonomy (GTDB): domain Bacteria; phylum Verrucomicrobiota; class Verrucomicrobiia; order Limisphaerales; family JADLHS01; genus JADLHS01. Next base: position 117,994 of record JBGAIM010000002.1, read on the forward strand.
GGGCCCCGCACATCACGGCATCGGCGGTGGCACGGAGCGCAAGGAGGTTGTCGTGGTCTTGCTTGCTGCCAAAAGACGACACGGCGCGATTGGCCGTGGCGATTTTGCCGTCGGCCGTCATGGCCATGTTGATCAGCACAAAGGGCCGTTCCGCGTTCCGGGTTTCATGTTCCGGGTTCATAGGATCAGCATGGCATCGCCGTAACTAAAAAAGCGATAGCGTTCGCGAATCGCCTCGGCATACGCGGTGAGCGCCAGCTCGCGTCCGCGCGTTTCCCCCGGCGCGGCAAACGCGCTCACCAGCATCAGCAGTGTAGAGCAGGGGAGATGGAAGTTGGTAAGCAGGGCGTCCACGATTCTGAATTCACGCGGCGGGTGAATAAAAATGCGGGTGCGCCCGCGGCCCGGAACGATTTTCCCGCCCGCCTCCGCCGCCACGCTTTCGAGTACGCGCACGCTGGTCGTGCCCACGGCGATGACGCGGCGACCGGCGGCTTTCGCTTCATTCACCGCGTGCGCGGTGGCGTGGCTCACCTCGTAGCGCTCCTCGTGCATGAGGTGATCTTCGAGGGTTTCCGCTTTCACCGGCGCAAAGGTGCCGAGGCCGACGTGGAGCGTGACAAATTGCACCTCCACTCCGCGCGCGCGTATTTCGGCGAGCAGTTTCTGCGTGAAGTGTAATCCCGCGGTGGGGGCCGCAACGGAGCCGGCGGGTTCGGCAAAGACAGTTTGATAGCGCTCGATATCACGCGCCCCAGCGGCGACGTCAGCGCGTGAAATGTACGGCGGCAACGGAATTTCTCCCAGAGTTTCCAGAACGTCGAGGAGGTCGTTCACGCCTGCGAAGTGTAAACGACGATGCCCCTCGTCGTTGGTCGCAGTCACGGTCGCGGTGACGGGAGTCGTGATGTGGGCTGCGTGCGGCGCGCTGCGAATTTCAATTCGAGTTCCGACGCGCGCGCGTTTGCCGGGTTTCATCATCGCCCACCAGTCATTCGTCGCCTGCTCCTCCAACAATAACATTTCAAACGCGCCCCCCGATTTCACATTGACCCCACGCAGCCGCGCCCGAAGGACGCGCGAGTTATTCAGCACGAGCACATCGCCTGCACGGACATGATCCAGCACATCGCGGAACATCCGATGCTCGAGGCGTTGTTCGCTGCGGTGCAATACGAGCAGACGCGACTGATCGCGGTGCTGGGCGGGTTGTTGTGCAATCAACTCGGGCGGTAGACGAAAATCAAAATCAGCGGTGCGCATCAGCGGCAAGAGGGTAGTTGTATCGCCTCGATGGCCCAACGTCATTTTGTGCTAAGGAGGCTCAAGATCTTCCTCGGTCCAGCGCTCGCGCCGGACTCTATCCGCTGTGGGTCCAGTCTCAAGTGCCACCATTAGAGGTATGTGAGCTTTACCCGTCAGGTCGGACTGCGAACAGCCAAAAACAAAGTCAAACCTGGGTCGCCATCAAGTTGTGAATAAGTCTCGGATAAATCTCCGGGAATGCTGTTGACACAAGATGGAGAACGGTGTTTAACAGTGTTGCCGCGTGGGGCAAAATGTAGTGAACTGGGGTGGAAGTTTACCCCTGTGAACAAAATGGCGAGCGACGTTCCAAATGCACCGATCTACAACTCCGTTTACCGACATGGAGTGGATGAGAAGCGGCGTATCCAGATTCCTTCCATGTGGCGGTCGAAAGAGGAGAAGGTGCAATTCACCGTAATCGTCTGGCCACAACGTTCGGAAGGGCCCTGCTTGCGGGTTTTGCCGCCGAAGGAAATGGCGGAGTTGATGGCGTCGCTCGACGCGATGCCGAACGGTGACCGGAGCAAGACGGTTTTAAAACGCATCATCGGCGCGGAGTCCACGCAGGTGGCTTTGGATGGCGCGGGTCGGATTTGTGTGCCGGATGAAATGGCGCGCGCGGCGGACATCAAGGGCGAGGCGGTGCTCGTGGGGTTGCTGGATCGTTTCGAGATTTGGGATCCCGCGCGCTACGAAAAAGTGAAGGCGGCGGATGCGGTGCTGGCGCAGGAAGCTTTCAAACTCATGGAATGAAAATGAATTTCGGAAAACTGCTGGCGGCGGGCAAGTGCATGGTGCCGGGCTACGTGGCCGGACGCTATCGGATGCGCGAAAACATCCGCCTGCCGCAATTCATCTCGCCAAAAAATCCCTTTGCGGCGGACGCGACGGTGGCGGAGTCCGTTTCACCTCCGATCAGGTCGGAATCGAGCGCTGTTGCCGTTGTCTCCGCCGTTACGCGCCGGCAAAGGCTGTCCGCGTTTTTTGCCCGCGCAGGTCAGGTCGCGCAGCGAGCCGCGTTATGGTGCCTGGATCATAATCCGTTTTCCGGCATTGGCCGGACACGACTTTCGACGATACCGCATTTTGGCAAGCCAGCGGTGCAGGCGGAACTTTCCTTGGAGAAGGTCCAGGTGGTGCGCGGTGATCTGGCGCACGCCGACCTCGAAGTGGTGGACGCCGGCGGGGCGTCAAACGTGGTCTCAAACGCGGCGTGGCGAAATCTGGGCACGCGGGTGTTTGGCGGTGGGGCCCGATGAACTGAGGAGCGCATGCGCAGTGCCCGACTTCGTCCACAGGCCGGTGATGATGGCGGAGGTGCTGGACGCGTTGCAGCCGAAGCCGGGCGGGCGCTACGCGGACGGGACGGTCGGAGCCGCGGGCCACGCGGCGGCGGTGTTGGCGGCGAGTTCACCGACTGGATGGCTCTTTGGTTGCGATCGCGATGGCGACGCGGTGCAAGCGGCGCGGGCGCGGCTAGCGGAGTTCGCGGGGCGGTTTGAAATCCGGCGTGGGAATTTTGACGGGTTGAGGGAGTGGATTCCGGCGGGGAGTTGTGATGGCGTGCTGCTGGATCTGGGTGTGAGTTCGCCGCAACTGGACGTGGCCGAGCGTGGATTCAGTTTTCAAAACGACGGCCCGCTGGACATGCGGATGGACACGCGACAAGCGCGGACGGCGGCGGACCTGGTGAACACGCTCACGGCGGACGAGCTGGCCAAGATTTTTTGGGAATACGGTGACGAGCGCGAGTCGCGCCGGTTTGCGCGGGCGCTGGTGCATGATCGCGCGCAAACACCTTTCAAGACGACGCGCCAACTGGCGGAGTTGATTGAGCGGCTGTCCCCGCGGCGCGGACGGAAGGCGCATCCGGCGACGCGGGTTTTTCAGGCGTTGCGCATCGCCGTGAATGACGAGATCGGGTCGCTGGAGCGCGGATTGGACGGGGCGTTGAAGATCTTGAAGCCGGGTGGACGGCTGGCGGTAATCACGTTTCATTCGCTGGAAGACCGGGTGGTGAAGCTTTTCGGGCGTGCGCGAGCGCGGGACTACACGTTTGCAGGAACCGACGTGCCCGAGCTTCGGGCTCCGTGCGCGCCCGAATTACGACTGGTCAGCCGCAAGGCACTAATGCCAGCCGGGGCGGAATTGGCGGAGAACCCGCGGAGTCGCAGTGCGCAGTTGCGGGTGATGGAGAAGATGTGAATGGCAAAGAATCGTAAAAACCAGTCGGCGGCCGTCCGGTTCGGGCCGGCGCTGAAGGCCTTTGTATTGTGCGTGCTGATCGGCGGGTCGGGGGTGGGTTACGTCTGGCAGAAGAGCCAGATCAACGAGCTGGGCCGCCAGATCAAGCAGCGGGAGCAGCGATTGGTTGAACTGGATGGCCAGAACAAGAAGCTGCGTGACCAGCTCGCGATGTTGCGCTCGCCGGCGCAACTGAACGAGAAGGTGCAGAAATTGAATCTGGGCCTGGCCATGCCGCAGCCCAATCAGGTGTGGCTGCTGGCGGAGCCGGCGGCAACGCCGCCGGCCGCCGTGAATGGAGCGGTGCCGACGATCGCTTCCGCGCCCGAGACGGGTCTGGCGTGGCATTGATTTTTCGCCGCTGCCCGTGTCGCGGTCGTGAGGAACCGACCGCCGCGGGTGGCGGGCGAAGTTTTTAGAAAGAAACCAAACGCGGACGAAGGAAGTCCGCGGATTCGAGCGGAAACAATTTTTACCACCGCCCGTGACGCTGTCGGCTGAGGAACCGATCGCCATGGGCGGCTGGTGATTTTCAAAATGGCAAAGCGACTGCAATTTCGACGACTGCTGCTGCTGACCGGCCTGTTGGGCGGCGCGTTTGCGCTGCTGGCATTCCGGCTGGTGGACGTGCAGGTCGTGCGGCATGAGGAGTTGCGGGCCAAGGCGCAGCAGAACACGGTGCGCCGAATCCGCATTCAGCAGCGCCGGGGAGACATCCTCGACGTGCGGGGCAATCTGCTGGCGTCGAGCACCCTGGTCCGGACCGTCTGCGCCGACCCGACATTGATTGGCAATCGCCAGGCCGAAATCGCCCGCGCCATCGCGCCGATCCTCGGACTCAAGGAAGGGGAGATTTATCAAAAACTCCTGCCGCGGGCGATTACCAACAGCAGCGGCCAAGCGGTGATGGACAGGTATGTGGTGCTGAAAAACAAAGTGCCCGTGGAAACGTGGGAAAAAGTCCGCACCGCCATGACGAACCTGACCTTCGGCGTTGACGAGCGTAAGCTGACCAACAAGACCGAGCAGGCGTTCTATCGTAATCTCCGGACAGCGGCGGTCTTTGCCGACGCGCAGAATGATCAGGTGCGAAATTATCAAAACGGCCCCCTGCTCGCGCATGTGCTCGGATTCGTCGGCCGGAATGCGGACACCAATTCGACGGACTTTGGCCAGCTCACGGGGGTGGATGGCATCGAGCGGGTCTTCAATGACAAGCTGAGTGGTGTCCCTGGTTGGCGGGTGATCGAGACCGACAGTAGAAAGCGCGAGGTGGTGACGCTGCGGGATCAAGATGTGCCGGCCCGCGATGGCTTGAACGTGGTGCTGACGATTGATTCCGTCATCCAACACCTGCTGGAAACCGCGCTGGCGGACGGGTTGGAAAAGCATTCACCGTCGAACATCTCCGGCCTCGTCCTACGTCCGCGCACGGGGGAGATCCTCGCGCTGGCATCGCTCCCGAGCTTCGATCCCAACCAGGTGCCGCGGGACCCCGCGTTGCGCCGCAACCGCATCATCTCGGACGTGGACGAACCCGGGTCCACTTTCAAAATCGTGGTCGTTTCCGGCGCCCTGAATGATCGCACGGTGACCTTGAAGGACGTGTTCGACTGCGGGCATGGGCAGTTCTTTTTCGGAGGCCGGGTGTTGCACGATCACGACGAGGGCTATGACGAGCTTTCGGTGGAGCGAATTATCACCAAGTCGTCGAACATCGGCGCCGCGAAGATCGGCATCAAGATGGGCAGCCGCCGGCTCTACGAATATTTGTGCGAGTACGGATTTGGGATACCGACGGGCATTCAACTTCCGAACGAATCGCGTGGCATCGTGCACCCCACGGAAAAGTGGAGCAAGGTCAGCATCGCGCAAATCCCGATGGGCCACGGGGTCGCCGTGACCCGGCTGCAAATGGCCATGGCCATGGGCGCCCTGGCCAACAACGGCTGGTTGATGCGGCCCATGCTGGTGAGCCGTTTGGCGGACCGTGACGGTCACGTGGTGGCGGAATACCAGCCGCAACGCGTGCGGCAGGTCGTCAGTGAGGCCACGGCCAAACAGATGGTACAGGCGTTGAAGACGGTTGTGACCGCCGACGGCACCGCGCCCCAGGCGGCACTGACCAATTATGTCGTGGCCGGCAAGACCGGCACGGCGCAAAAAGCCGGTGTGGGCGGTTACCTGCCGGGCAAGTATGTTTCCTCGTTCATCGGTTTCTTCCCGGCCGATGATCCGGAGATCTGCATTTCCATTGTGCTGGACGAACCCAAAGGCGGTCATTATGGCGGCAAAGTGGCGGCGCCTATTTTCCATCAAGTGGCCGAGAGCGTGGCCAACTACCTCAACATCCGCCGGGATGTTCCGAACACGCTCCCGGACTTGAGTGGCAAACCGTCGAGCCATCTGCCGGATTCCCGGATGATCAACACGGTCGTCGCGAAAACCTCCCGAAACCCATAAAACTATGAACCCAAATGGCATCTCCCATCGGTTGTTCGTGGCAGCATTGGCGCAGGATGGACAGACCGCGGGCAAACGCCCGGCCCCGGTGCGGGCGGACGGCGCACGAGGCGCGGTGAAACTCCGGATGAATCAACCGGCCCAACCCGTCGGTGCGCTGGCCGCACGGCGCCTGCCGGATTGGTCTTGGAGCGGCTGGCAGCACACGATGATTTAATCCGGGGCGAGGGGCAACCGCCGATGCCGAGAGCGGCGGGCAGTGATTTGGAAGGGAAAACGTGGAAGCAAGAGATTTGGAATTTGTTATTTCGGCGTGTGCCGGTGAACTGGTCAAAGGTTCTCCGGCGACACGCTTTCAGCGGGTCAACACCGACTCACGGCAGGCGCAGGCGGGAGATTTATTCATCGCGTTGGCGGGTGAACGGTTTGACGGACACGATTTCGTCGGCGAGGTCGCCAAGCGGCAGCTGGCGGCCGTGGTGATTGAACGGAGGCGCCAGCCGACTGTGCTGCCGGACTGCGCCGTCATCACGGTCGAGAATACGCGCCGGGCTTTCGGGCAAATCGCCGCACGGTATCGGCAGGATTTTTCGGTGCCGGTTATTGCCGTGGCCGGTTCGAATGGAAAGACCAGCACGAAGGAACTCGTCGCGGCGGTATTGCGACAGAAGCTGGTGACGCTCTGGAGCGAGGCCAGTTTCAACAATGACATCGGCGTGCCGGCGACGTTGTTGCGGTTGGAGAAATTGCATCAAGCGGCGGTGCTCGAGGTCGGGACGAATCATCCGGGTGAACTTGCGCCGCTGCTGCGGATGATTCAGCCGCAGTGGGGCGTCATCACCAACATCGGGCGCGAGCACTTGGAATTCTTTGGTGATCTCGCCGGGGTGGCAACCGAAGAGGGAACGCTGGCGGAGATGCTGCCGACGAACGGAAAATTGTTTCTTAACGGCGACAACGAGTGGACGGACCGCATCGCCGGGCGCACGCGGGCCGCAGTGGTTCGGGTTGGGATGCGCGAAGGCAACGCTTGGCGGGTGCAGAAAATCAGATTGGAGAAGGAAGGCATGACGTTTCACGTGGACGCGCCGAAGGTGGAATGGAGCGGTGAATACCGCATCAATTTGCTGGGCCGACATCAGGTGGTCAATTCGCTGTTCGCGCTGGCGGTGGGCGCAGAACTGGGATTGAGCCGGGCCGAGTTGGAACGCGGGTTGACCGAGTGTCAGCCGGCGAAGATGCGCTTGCAGGTTTGGGAGTGGAGCGGCGTGCGCGTGCTGGACGATGCCTACAACGCGAATGCGGATTCGATGGTTGCGGCGTTGCAGGTGTTGCAGGAAATGCCGTGTAAAGGCCGGCGCGTGGCGGTGCTGGGCGACATGGGCGAACTCGGCGCGCATAGCGAAAGCGCCCACGCCGAAGTGGGCCGGTGCGCAGCGGAAATGGGCGTGGGGCAGTTGATCGCCGTTGGCAAGATGGCCGGAGTGATGGCGCAGGCGGCGCGCGCAGCGGGGTTGAATCGCGTGATCGAACTGGCCGAAGTCGAAGCCGCGGTGCCGGCGCTGAAATCATTTTTGAAAGCCGGGGACACGGTGTTGCTCAAGGCGTCGCGGGCTTCCCGGTTGGAGCGGATCACCCAGGCGTTGCGCGCGGGTGAGAACGGAAAGAAGAGTTGAATTGAATGTTGTTTTATCTCAGTCAGGCGATTGTGGAGTGGGCGGAGGGTACGCCAGGGATGGCCTACGTCTCGTGGCTGCGACTATTCCGCTACATCACGTTCCGGGCCGCCGGCGCAGCGGTGACGGCGTTGATGTTGAGCTGGTGGCTGGGGCCGCGGGTGATTGCGTGGTTGAAGGAACTCAAGTTCGGCCAGGAATACCAGGATCGGGCGGAGGAAGGCGGCGATTTGAAGGCGCGCATCCTCAGCAAGAAGGGTACGCCGACCATGGGCGGCATCATGATCGTGCTGGTGCTGAACCTGACGATGATTCTCTGGGCGCAATGGAATGCACTGGTGCAACTCACGCTGCTGGCGGTGCTGGTTCTGACGGGGCTGGGCTTCTACGACGATTACGCGAAGATCGTCAAGCAACACGGCGGGGGCGCGCCGCCGCATGTGAAGTTGTGGGTGCAATTTGGGGTGGCGGCCTTTGTCGCGATCTATTTGTGGAAATTGCCGATGACCAGCGAACTCCGATTTCCCGAAATCAAAACCGTCATCCACAACAATCTGATCAGCACCTTGATGCTGCCGTTTTACAAACATCCGATTCAGGCGGGGGCGATCATTGGCATCGTGGTGACCGTGCTCACGATTGTCGGTTTCTCGAACGCTGTGAACCTGACCGACGGCCTGGACGGGCTGGCCATCGGCTGCACATTGATCACCTCAACCGTGTTTCTGGTGCTGACGTATCTGGCGAGCAATTTCAAATACGCCGCCTATCTTCAGATCCCGTACGTGAATGGTGCCGGCGAACTCACGGTGTTTTGCGCCGCGATGCTCGGCGCGGGCATGGGCTTTTTGTGGTTCAACTGTCATCCCGCCCAGGTGTTCATGGGCGACACGGGATCGCTGCCGCTGGGGGGCGCGCTGGGTTTGATCGCGGTGTTGATTCACCAGCCGTTTGCGCTGGTGATTGCCGGCGGGGTTTTCGTGTTGGAAGCCGCATCCGTCGTGATGCAGAAGGGCTGGTTCAAATATACCCGCAAACGATACGGCGAAGGCCGCAGGATTTTTTTGATGGCGCCGATTCACCATCACTTCGAAAGGAAGGGCTGGTACGAATCGCAGGTGGTGATGCGCTTTTACATTTTGTGCGTGCTGTTCGCCGTGGTGGCGTTGAGCACCTTGAAGATTCGGTGAGACCACGCCGGTACAACGACAAGCAGATGAGATTCACAGTCAAAACAACGGGCCCGGAAGGCTGCTTTCCTCCTTGCCAGCGGGGCGATTCGTTGTTACAAAATTTTCCCAGTGCGGCGTCGGGCGCCGCCCTCGGAGTCGCATTTGGTTTTCACCCGTCGGTTCAAGCTTCGAACATTTTCGAAACTGCAAATTTCCGGGGGTTGGCCATTGCGTGGGAGTGAAATCAATTAGTAGGGGTGCGGCGGTTCAGCACCCCAAGATACGCGGTGAATTGTGGGCAGGTGCGAGCCGGTCGCCGGTCGCCGCAGAAATGAAAGATTTGCCACGGGCTTTTTTGAGGGAAAAGCCTGAAGCAAAAAATTAACAAACCAAACCTCAATGAAAGGACGCGATACGCGCCAAGCACAATGAATAGTCCGAGTCCGTTGGTTCCGCAGGGCTCCAATCTGGAGCAACAGAGCAAAACCCGATCAAGTCTCAAACTCAAAATCTTCTGCGCCTTGGGCGTGAACGTGGCGGTGTTGCTGGTCCTGCTCATGCAAGGCTGCAAGCGCGAACAACCCGCGCCACAAACCGAACAGTTGCCGGTTTACACCGACACGAATCCGCCGCCCGTCGTGGTGGACACGAATCCGCCGCCGATGGTGGTGGACACCAATCCGGTGACCCAGATTCCGCCGACTCCGGTGGTTGATACCCATGTGACCCCGCCCCCGCCGGCCGCGACGACACAGGAATACGCGATTCAAAAGGGCGATACTTATTCAACCATCGCGCCGAAGTTCGGCGTTACCGTCAAGGCGCTCCAGGCGGCGAACCCGACTGTGGATCCGGCGAAGCTGCAAATCGGCAAGAAGATCATCATTCCGGCCCCCACGGTGGCCACGCCAGGCGCGTCGGGCGCCGCTCCGGTGGTGGACACAGCCTCGGGCGAAACGACCTACACGGTGAAGTCGGGTGACACCCTCGGCAAGCTGGCCACGGAATTTCACACGACCGTCAAGGCGATCCAGTCGGCAAACGGTCTGGCCGACACGCGGATCAAGGTGGGACAGAAATTGAAAATTCCCGCCCGGGCGGCTGGGCAGTAGTTCGAGGGACGACAACCGCCGCGTAACCTCGACGCGGCGGTTGTGGCGTTGAAATGAAATTCGCCATCACCACGCTGGCCACCTGTGTTGCAGCCCTGCTAACGCTGGGGTTGGTGATGCTTTACAGCTCGAGCATGAGCATGCTCGACAAGCGCCACGCGGTAATTGGAGCGAACCTGTTGGTGACGCAGATCGTGTGGTGCGGATTGGGATTGGTGGCATGCGTGGTGGCGGCGGCCCTTGACTACCGGCTGTTGCGGAAGTTCGCCTGGCCGATCTTCGGCGTCGCGGTGGTGATGCTGTTGCTGGTGCTGATCCCGCACGTGGGCCATCGCATCAATGGCGCGCGCCGCTGGTTCAGCTTTGGCGGCGTCAATTTTCAGCCCTCTGAATTGGGCAAGATTGCGCTGATCATCATCCTGGCCTGGTATTGCGAGCGTCATCAGCGGCAGATGCACACCTGGACGCGTGGGATCGTGCTGCCGGGAATGCTGATTGCCGTGCCGCTGGCTTTGATCTTCATCGAACCGGATCGCGGGACCACCATCCTGCTCGCGGCGGTGGCCGGGACCATGTTGCTGGTCGCGGGCGTGCAATGGCGCTACATCATTCCACCGGTCTTGGCCGCCGTGGTGGGGTTGGGCATTTCCCTCTGGCACGACCCGATGCGGATGAAGCGCATCTTCAGCTGGCTTTATCTGGAAGAAAACAAGGACGGCGTCGGCTATCAAGCCTATCAAGCCATGATAGCGCTTGGCTCGGGCGGCTGGTTTGGATTGGGATTGGGCAATGGCCGGCAAAAACTCGGTTTCGTGCCCGAGCATCATACGGATTTCATCCTCTCGATCATCGGCGAGGAACTCGGGTTGGTCGCCACCCTCGGAGTCATCCTCGGGTTTGTGCTGATCGTGATCTGCGGAGTCTATATCGCGACCCATGCGCGCGACACCTTTGGAACGATGCTGGCTTCCGGTGTCACCTTCCTCATTGGCTTGCAGGCGTTCATCAACATCGGCGTGGTGACGAGCGCGCTGCCCAACAAGGGGCTCGCGCTGCCGTTCATCAGCTACGGCGGCTCGAACCTGCTGGCGATGCTGGGCTGTGTTGGTCTGCTATTCAGCGTGGCGCGTCAGGGGCGGGAAACGGAAGCGCGGCCGGCCAATCCATTTTCCTCGGGCGAACTGCCCGCGACTCAAACTTCATGATGCCCACGAGTGCACATCGGCCCCACGTCGCCATTGCCTGCGGCGGGACGGGCGGCCACCTCTTTCCGGGATTGGCCGTGGCGGACCAGTTGTTGGCCCGGGATTGTTCGGTCGCGGTCTTGATCTCCCCCAAAGAAGTGGATCAACAAGCGGTCAAATCCGCGCGTGGCTTCGAGGTCGTCACGCTGCCCGCAGTCGCGCTCCAGCGCGGCCGCCGGCTCGCGTTCCTGCGCGGCTTCTGGCAATCCTGGCGCGCGGCGCGCAATCTGTTTGCCACGCGCCGTCCCGATGCAGTGCTGGCAATGGGTGGATTTACCAGCGCGCCACCGGTGTTGGCCGCGCGCAGTCAACGCGCTAAAACTTTTCTGCATGAATCCAACAACATCCCTGGCCGGGCCAACCGCTGGCTCGCGCGCGTGGTGGATTGCGCCTTCGTCGGATTTCCCCAGACCGAATCGCGACTGGCCGCGCGCGAAGTGATCGTCACCGGCACGCCAGTGCGTTCGCAGTTCCAACCACGCGATGGGGGCGCCTGCCGGACCGCTCTCGGTCTGGACCCCGCGCGACCGGTAGTGCTGGTGACCGGCGGCAGCCAGGGCGCGAGCGGACTTAATCAGATGATTCTGGACACGCTGCCGACGCTGGTCCGGCACTCGCTTCAGTGGCAATGGCTGCACCTGACCGGGCCCAATGACGTTGAGCGGGTGAAACAAAGCTACGCGAAGCTCAACTTGAAAGCGGTGGTGCATCCCTTCCTGACGGAAATGGAACTGGCACTTGGCGCGGCCACGGCTTGTGTCAGTCGCGCGGGCGCGTCCTCGCTCGCGGAACTCGCGGCGGTCCGGCTGCCATCCCTGCTCGTGCCGTTTCCGGCGGCGGCAGACAACCATCAATTCCACAACGCCCGCGCCTTCGAGGAAACCGGCGCGGCCCACCTGCTTGAACAGCGTGACGCCACGCCCGAGAAAGTTTCCGGGCTGCTGCGCGAACTGGTCGAAGACGCGGGTGAACGCGAAGGAATGAAGGCGGCCCTCGCCCGCTGGCATGCTCCGGCGGCGGCGGAAAAAATCGCCGAGTTGATTTTGCGGACGATCACCCAGCCGGCCGATCTGGCGGCGCGAGCGGCAACCCTGGCGGCGCACCCGGAGACCAAGCCGCGCGCTTCCCTGGTAACTTCCACACTGGCATGACCGGGGCAATGGCCATCATGGAACCAACGACGTCCAACCGCGAATCCCTCGCCGATGAACTGGCGCGGCGCGTGTCGCCCGCGACCTTGGTGCGGCAAAACGAACCGCTCGCCAAGCGGACGACTTTGCGCGTGGGTGGCCCGGCGGAAATTTATGTCGAACCGGCGTCCGAAGCGGACCTGGCCGAAGTCTTGAAGTTCTGCGCCGCGCGCGACGTGGGCTTTTTTGTGCTGGGCCGCGGTTCAAACCTGCTCGTGCGTGACGGCGGGATTCGCGGCGTGGTCATTTGCCTGGCGCAGCCCGCATTCAGTGCGGTCGAGATCAGGGGCGAACGGTTGCGGTGCGGTGCGGGAGCGAAATTGAAACAGGTGGCGGTGGAAGCCAAGCGCGCGGGATTGAGCGGCGTGGAGTTTCTCGAAGGCATTCCCGGCACCGTGGGCGGCGCGCTGCGCATGAATGCGGGCGCAATGGGTGGCGCGACGTTTGATGCGATCGAAACGATCCGGGTCATGGACCAAGCCGGCCAGGCGCGCGATCTCGCCGCGGCGGAGATCAAAGTGGAATACCGCTGCTGCGCGCTGTTGAAGAATCACCTTGCCCTGGGGGCGGTGTTCAAATGCCGGGCCGCCACGGAAGAAGAGGTCGGGCAGCGGATGAAGACGTTCAGCAACAAGCGGTGGACCTCGCAGCCGGCGGCCCCGAGTGCGGGCTGTTGTTTCAAAAATCCGGCGGAGATTCCGGCGGGCCGGTTGATTGATGAACTGGGCTTGAAGGGCACGCGCATTGGCGGCGCGATGGTTTCACTGGAGCACGGCAATTTCATTGTCAACGAGGGCAGTGCGACGGCGCGGGATGTTCTGGAGTTGATTGCGCTTTTGCAGGCGCGCGCGAAAAACGAGCGCGGCATTGAGCTGCATACGGAAGTGGAGATTGTCGGCGAGGATTGAAGGGCGATGACGCCGAAACTGAAAATCACGGTCATGTTGGGCGGGCCGAGCGCGGAGCGCGAAGTGTCGTTGCGCTCGGGGGCGTCGGTGGCGACGGCGTTGCGTTCGCTCGGCCATCAGGTATTTGAACTGGATCCGCGCGAGCCCGGCTGGCGCCTGGCGCCGGGGACGGAAGTCGTGTTTCTTGCCCTGCATGGAACGTATGGCGAAGACGGCACAGTGCAGGCCGAGCTGGAGAAGTTGCGTGTGCCGTACACCGGATGCGATGCCGGGGCGAGCCGGATCGGTTTTGACAAGGCGCTGACCAAGCAGCGTTGCGTGGCGACGGGTGTGCCAACGGCGCGGTCTTTGGTGATGGAATCGGCAAAGACCCCGTGGCCGATGGGGTGGAATCCGCCGCTGGTGCTCAAGCCGGTGCGGCAGGGTTCGAGTGTGGGCCTGCAATTTGTGGAACGGGTCGAGCAATGGCCGGTGGCACTGGCTGAGGCGCTGCGCCACGACACGGAAGTTTTGCTCGAAGAAAAAATCATCGGGCGCGAATGCACGGTCGGAATTCTGGGCGAGAAACCGCTGCCCATCGTGGAGGTGCGCCCGAAATCCGGCGTGTATGACTACCGCACGAAGTACAGCGTCGGCGCGACGGAATACTTTTGCCCGGCGCCGTTTGACGAGGCGACGACGCGGCGGGTGCAGGAGGCGGCGCTGGGGGCCTTCCGGGCGATTGGCGGGCGGGACTACTCGCGCGTGGACGTGATGGTGCGCGCCAACGGCGATCCGGTGGTGCTGGAAGTAAACACGCTGCCCGGCATGACCGAGACCAGTCTGTTGCCCAAGGCGGCGGCGGCGGCGGGCATCGGCTACCCGGAATTGTGTCAACGCATGGTGGACCTGGCGCTCAAACGAAAATGATTTTCTGATGTGGTTTGATCGAAAACAGAAGAACCGGCGGTTGAATCGCGTTCACGTCCTCGACGTGAAGTTGCGTTCCGACCAGGTGCGCCGGTCGCGGCTGCGTGCGGGGGCCGTCGCGTTCGGGGTCGTGTTTGGCACTGTGTTCGGCGCGTACGTGCTGTGGCGGGCGGGGGAATGGGTGTTGAACAAGCTGGTTTACGAGAATCAGGCTTTTGCGATCCAGGAGGTGGAAGTGCAGAGCAATGGCATCATCGCCGCCGACCAGTTCCGGCGGTGGGCGAATGTCAAAGCTGGAGAGAACCTGCTCGCGCTCGATCTCGCGCGCGTGAAGCGGGACCTCGAAATGGTGCCGATGATCGCCACGGTTTCCCTGGAGCGCATTCTGCCCCGCACCTTGCGCATCCGGGTGACCGAACGCGAGGCCATCGCGCAAGTCAATCTGCCGCGAACCAAACCGGGCGGCGGACTGGAAGTGGCCGTGTACCACGTGGACGCGGAAGGCTTCGTCATGCTGCCCGTTGACCCGCGCCAGCGCACCGCCCCGCTGGTGCAAACGGACGATGCGCTCCCCAGTTTGAAAGGTGTCAACCTGGGCGATCTGCAGCCAGGCCGGCAGATAAATTCACCCCAGACCGCCGCGGCGCTGAGATTGATCTCCCAGTTTCCGTTTTCTCCCATGGCCGGCCTGGCGGATTTGCGGAGCATTGACATCACGGCGTCCGATGTGCTCGTGGTGACAACCGGGCAGGGCAGCGAGGTGACGTTTGGCTTGGGCGATCTCGATCGGCAGCTCCGGCGCTGGCGGGAGATTCATGAGTTCGGGCTGCGGATGAAGCGCAATGTGGCGGCCATTGACCTGGCGGTATCCAACAACGTTCCCGTGCGCTGGCTCGAAGCGAATGTTTCCCCTTCGCCAGCCAAACCGCCCAAAACCCTCCGAACCCGGAAACGCAATGTTTGATTCCTCCTCCATCATTGTCGGCCTCGAAATCGGCACCTCGAAGGTCTGCGCCGTCGTGGGTGAACTGAACGAAGAAGGCGCGCTCAACATTGTTGGCCTCGGCCAGGCCCGCTCCCGCGGGGTGCGCAAGGGCGAGATCGTGGACGCCCGCGCAGTCGAGGAAGATGTGCGTCACGCCATCGTCGAGGCGGAGCAGATGGCGGATGTGGAGATTCGCAGTGTTTATCTCGGCGTGACTGGTGGGCATATTCGCGGTTTCAACAATCGCGGTGTGCATCCGGTGGTTTCCGCGGACCGCGAGATTTCGGACGAAGACGTGCAGGACGTGGTGAAGAACGCCAAGGCGATCAACTTGCCCGCGGACAACAACGTGCTGCACGCCATTCGCCAGCATTTTCTGGTGGACGGGCACGAGGGAGTCACCGATCCCGTGGGCATGTTGGGCGCGCGGCTCGAAGTGGATGTGCATGTCGTTCACGGCCACTTGAACCGATTGCAAAATGCCATTCGCGTGGTGAAAGGGATGCAGGTCGAGGTGGATGAAGTGGTGTTCAACGGGCTCGCTTCGTCGCTGGCGGTGTTGTCGCCTGCGCAGAAGGAACTGGGCGCGCTGGTCATTGACATTGGCGGCGGTACGACGGATTACGTCGTTTATTCCGGCGGCGTGATCAAACACACCGGTGTGCTGGCGGTGGGTGGCGATCATGTTTCCAACGACTTGGCCTTCGGCCTGAAGGTCCCGCTCGGCCGCGCGGAACAGCTCAAGATCGAAAACGGTTCGGCGCTCATGGATGACACGGTCAAAGGCCGGACGATGAACATCACCAGCGAACTCGGCCTGCCGCTTAACACCGTGAATCTGGAACATCTGCATCGCATCATGGCGTTGCGGCTGGAGGAAATGTTTCAATTGATCGCGCAGGACCTGGGGCAGGCGGGGTTGTTGGAGTATCTGCGGGCGGGAGTATTTCTCTGCGGGGGCGGCGCGCGCGTGCCCGGACTCGCGCAGCTCGCCTCGCAGGTGCTCGGACTTCCCGTTTGCATCGGCAAGACCACGTCGGTCAACGGTCTGAAGTCCACGCTGGATCAACCGGAGTTCGCTACGCCCATCGGACTGGTGAAATTTGGTTCGTTCAAACTGCGCAAGCGTGATGCGCGACCGTCATTGAAGGATATTATCAAGACCGGCTTCAGCAAACTCCTGCCGCGCTAACCGAACGTTGCCATGGAAACTGAAATCAACTCCCCGTCGCCCCAACCGGTGACACCCCGGCGTTCCGTCACCATCTTTGGGGTGGGAACGGCGGGTGTGACCATGATCGAACTGATGGCGAAGGAGGATTTTTGCGGCGCAAAATTTGTGGCGGTGAACACGGACGGCTCGGCGCCAACTGCGGTTGCCGAATCAGTTCAGCTTGAAGGGAAACTGCTGCGCGGTTTGGGCACGGGCGGGGATCCGGAACGCGGCGGCGAGCTGGCCGAGGAACAGTTTGACCGGTTGAAAACCTCCTGTGCCGGAGCGGACGTGGTGTTGATTCTTGCCGGGCTTGGTGGCGGTACCGGCTCGGGCGTAAGTTCAGTACTGGCCCGGGCCGCCCGGGAAAGCGGCGCGCTGGTCCTCGCGTTTGTCACGCTGCCCTTCAACTGCGAAGGCAACCAACGGCAGCGGCAGGCGCAACAGGCGCTGGATGCCTTGCGCAACGTTGCGGATGGCGTCATTTGTCTGCCGCACCAAAAAGCCGTCAAGCTCCTGGAGGAACACTGCGGGTTTGCGGACACGTTTTGCGCCTCGGCCAAAGTTTTGATCGAAGGCGTGCGGGGCGTGTGGCGGCTGCTGATGTATCGAGGTCTGATTGAAATTCATTTCGAGGAACTGTGCGCCGTGCTGCGCGAACGGCACGGCGAGAGCTGCTTCGCCACGGTGGAGTCCGCCGGCACCACGCGCGCCCGCGATGCCATTGAAAAGCTTCCCGCCCATCCGCTGCTGGATGGCGGCGAGGCGTTGAAACAGGCGGACACGGTATTGGTGAGCCTCATGGGCGGACCGGACCTTTCGATGGCCGACGTGAACCGCGTGATGGAAGACGTCAATCAACAATGTCGCAACGCCCGCGTCATCATGGGGGCGGCCGTGGACGAAACCTTCCGCGACCGCCTGGCGGTGACGATCATTGTTTCGCGCAAGCGGAAGCCTGACGCCGCGAAGACGGGTCCGGCGAAAGCTGCCGAAGCGGAGACCCCATCGCCGGAGTTTGACACCGAGTTGTTGCACCCGAGCAAGCCGGAACGTCCCAGCGCGCGCCTGGTGCCGCCAGCGCCGGTGTTGACGGCGGAACAGCGCGACCAGATTCTCGCCAAGCAAACCGGCAAGCCGGTGCGTGGCCGCAAAGCCGGTCCGCGCATGAAGCAAACCACACTGCCGCTCGACATCGTCAACAAAGGCCGGTTCGACAAGAGCGAACCGACCATTCACAAGGGTGAAGACCTCGACCTGCCGACCTACGTGCGCCGGGGTATTTCCTTGAATTGAGGCGGGTCACCCGGCGGAGATGACCTGCGGTGCGGCATTTGCGACGCGGGGATATGGGCTGAAACTGGGGCGATCGGCTTACGCCAATAACGGTCCGCTGTTATGGGACCGCGCTCATGATCGTTCCCGCACTGCCGTGGATTTTGTGCGCGGCTTTGTGCATGACAAGAATTCCCAACAGTCCCCCGGGGCCGTAAAAGCCGCTGAACTTCACGTTTGCCATGGTTTCGATCATCGCTCCGTCGCGGCTTAAACCGGTCACGGGCTCGGAGTGTTGTACCGCTTCCTGGAGGATCCAGCGCCGCCCGCAGGCATGGTCGGCGAGGAGGGTGCGGGCCAACTCCTCACATTGTGCCTTGGAAAGCGTGCTGGCGAGAAACACGGATTTGCTGCCCCAGTTGAGCGCGATGTCCGTGCCGGCGTATTTCAGAAAGTAGCCCCGTTGCCGGCGGGGCATGCGGCAAAAATCATCGAGGGTCAGGCGGCTGCCGTCGATCCATTCGCAGCCTTCCGGTGACACGACGCTGGTGAAGGGAAATAATGCGCGACATTCGTCGTCAAAGTGGGCGCGGGTCTTCGACCAGAACGGCCAGGCCATGATGATTTTCCCGTCGAACAGTGCGGATGGGGAAAGATCGAACCACAGCTGACCTTGCTCGCATCGTTCCAGCCGCTCGGCGAAGAAATTGTGGTGCGGCAGGGTGATAAAATCATGGCTGCGGACGAAATTGCAATCGGCCGGTCCAAGGTCGCGATCGCTGCCGAAATACTTCAACCCGTGTTCGCGGGTGCGCTGCAGGAAATACCGCGCGCCGTGCGGACGTGAGGCGTTGTCGGTCAGGTGATGAATGACCGGGGGGCGGCCCAGCTGCGATTCCAGCGCGTGGGCAAAGCCGCCTGCCAGCGAGTGGCCGAAGTGCTGCGCGCGGCCAAACACTTCGGGGTTGTTCCGATACAACGTCAGCAGCTCCTCGGCCAGACACCAGCCGCTGCCCGGGCACTGGATCTCCGAGAGCTTGCCGGCTGCCGGCTCGTCGGTGCGGAAAAAAAACGGCGGGCGTTGTTGCCGTTCGGTCAGTCGCCGATGGTATGCCTGGGCAAGATGTGCCGGTACGTCTGCGAGCACCGATTGCGCGATTTCCGGATCCGCCTCGCCGTCCAGGCTCGCCTTGAACAGAGCGCACACGGTTTGCTGAAATCGCTGGAGCGGGGCATGACGGCGACGAAATCCATCCAGCGTTCGTTCATCCATGGGATAAGGGGCCGCCCGGAGGAGTGCGGTGAAACCCACATCGATGTTCAACTGCTGATTGATGTCTTCGTCGAGTTGGCGATAGAGGTCGTGGACCGGCATGGCGATGGCCTGGTTGCGCGGTGGTTCCTCGGAAGTGGCGATGGCCGGTGTGGTCATGAGGGCTGGCTTTGATGTGACGTGGTTTCCGGCAGGTTCGCGGCCGTTGGCAGCAGACGGTGAAAAGCTCTTTTTAAGCGCCCTCCCAATCCTCGCGGCGCGCCCGGTGAAACGCCGCGTTGAATATGGATGCAACTTTCGAGCTCATCGACCCATGGCGCATGAAGATGTGCTTGGCGCGCGGCTGCAAGCAACTCCTCCAGACGCGTGACCGACACGGGATTGATGCGCACGGTGGCAAGCCCGCGAATGGCCGTCACCAACGACGGAATGGGCAGGCTGGTGGGAATGGGTTTGCCCTCCACGGCAAAGCAGATTGCCGTGCCCACGCACCGGAGGCACCTGCCGCAATTCCGCTCTTTATGCGGCCCCTCCCAGCAGACGCGCAGGCAACTCATGGCTTCGCTCCACGACGCCACCGCCCGCGCCTTTTCGCGCCGGGTATACTCCCCGCCATCATAGACCACCCGCAGGCTGCGGCTGGAGAGCAGGCCATCGGTTAAGGGATTGGATCCCCACGGAAACCGAAGCCCAGGGTAAACATGCGAACCGGCGATCAATCCGGTTGAAAACCTCTTGCTCACGAGATGAAGGCAGCAGGCCAGGGCGGCCCCGTGGGTCTGTTCCCAATCGTCATCGAACTCGCGGAAATTGGTGGCGACCGGGATTAATTCGAGTCCGACACTGCCGACCAGATTGCGGGAGTTTTCCGCCGCGCGGCGGAAACCCTCGGGTTCGGCCAATGGAATGTCGAACCCGTGGACCATCACGGCCGCTGAAAGGTTTTGCAATCGGCGGCGGCAGAGCTTCTGCGTGTGGCGCCAGGCGGTGAAGCACGAGTCCAGTCCCCCGGAAAACATCAGGGCAGCACGATCACCGATTGCGGCCTCACTCTCCTGTTCGCGATCCGCCTCGATCTCCACCGGATGATAACGTTCCGGATGCCAGCAATGCCAGGCGGCTTGGAATTCCTCCAGATTTCGGAGCAAGGACGGAGACACTTTTCCGTGAACTCGCAGGTGACTTGCGTGGCGCATTGCCAAAAAAATTGTCCCGAGCACGAACGCGTCTTGGGAATCTGGGAGGCTGGCCTCATGCTCGGCCGGCAGCCGCCACCAGAGCGTTCGGGCTGCGGCGCCTCCGGTTTCGAGTCGAACGCTGATTTCGACCTGGTTCTCTCGGCGCTGGACGGCCTGAGGCCAGACGGCCAGCTGCTTTTGGGTGGTTCGCGTGCGGGATTTCATGGTGTTTACGGCAAAACCGCCACCTCTGCGTCCACGCCTGGCTGGGGAAATGGTGTGGAGCAGACGCCTGAGGGGAGGACAAAGTTTTTCGAACCCATGCGATTGAACCCGGATCAGTTTATGCAGGCAGCGGGCAAAGGCGACAGAAAATTCCCAAACCGGGAGGGGCTCGTCAGCACGAGCGGCAGCGGACGGCCGCGTGACCAATATTGCGTCCGGATGCTTGGCTAGAAATTCAGCGTTAGTTGGCCATAGAACCAATTCGCGTCCTGCGAACCGCTGGCGGTGAGCGATTCCTTTACGTAGTCACCGCGAAAGAAGTGGCCATAACCCGCCTGGACGTTGAGCCAGTTCTTGAAGACGTAGGTGGCAACCAGGTCAATCTCCGAGCCGGCAAAACTGCCGTTGTTGGGGTTGATGCCATAGCCGCCAGTCGTGCGGGCGGAACCGTTCACCGCATAGAAATAATCCGAAGTCTCCGCCAGCCAAAACAGGTGGTAATCCAGTGTCACGGTCAGGCCCTTGACGGGTTTGATGGCGGAGGTGAACCGGACATTATGAATGTTCTGCCAGGAAACAAAATCCATGTAGCCATAGAATTTGTGGTTGGTGGGGAACAGATTCTCAAACGTACCGTGATCGCCGTCGGTGGGATTGTTGTCGCCCGAGGCATAGTTGTATTCCAAGCCCAGTCGCGGCGACCAACTGGTGTCCTGCCAGGTATAACCGCCAGCCGCATGTGCGGCGAAGGCCAGGTGATTGAGATCATTGGTCAGGGTCGTGGAGTAAAAACTGCCGAATTGTCCGGCTAACTCCGCGTCGTAGTCCCAACCGCCGAATTGTCCGGGCAACGACTTGAAGCGCAGACCCGTGGTGTAGATGTCGCGCGCCGTCGGACCGCCCGCTTGCGGACTGCCCGTGGTGGCGGTGGGTGATTGCGGACTGGTGTTGCGCGCCAGGAAGTAAAGTTGCGTCTCCTGTTTGGGAATGATCGTGCGCGTCGAGGCATACAGGCCGGAGAACCAGTCGTAATCGTTGTCCACGTTGAACACGCCGTCATTGGCCAGGACGACGCGACTGGTGAAAGCGTCCACCCACAAGGTGTCGTTCTCGTAACGCAGTTTCGCGGCGTCAAACACCCGGCCGATGTTGTTCCAGTCGAATGCGCCGACGAGGCGCTCGTCGCCGTAGCTCAGTTCCTGCCGACCGACCTTTGCGGTGATGGGGAATTCTTTGGCGTTACCCAACACGAAGTAGGCCTGGTTCAAATCAATGACGTCCTCTTCTGGCTCAGGCCGGCGTTTGTCGTCGTAGGAAACGCTATTGCGCCCCTCTCCATAGAGGTTCAACCACGAGTTGGGTTTCCAGCCGACGTGAAGTTTCTCGCGCAGCAACCAGTATTTGTTGTCTGGTGTGAGCTGGCTGAAATCCACGGCGTTGGCGCCGGCGCCCGGCACAGCAAAGCCGCGCTTGCTTTCAAAGCGCGCCCGCACCTGGCCGCCGATGTCCCAATTGGTGAGCGCGGGAGTGAGGTCGCGCAGATAATCATTGAGCAGGCCCGCGTTGATCGGAGGCTTGGCTGCCGGGGCGGGTGTTGCGATTTGTTGGGCGGAAACGCCGACATTGAAGCAGCCAGTCAAGACTACGATAGCAACCGGGATGGAGTTTGATTTCATGATGCGAATTTGCCGCTGCAGGCGGACCCTTGCCCGGCGAGCCGGGTTTCTGCGCCGATGAAGTCTGCCAGCGCGCACATTTTTTCGTAATACTCGTCCTCCATCAGACCCAGCAGCGTCGCCCCATAAAGCAAGCAGTGATCGTCGGAGATGATGTCGCCGTAGTTGATCAGCGGGATCATGTAGGCGACGGCGAGCGGGAGAAAGTCGGGACGATTCTTCAACAGCGGGCGAACGTACAGCACGCGGCCATCCTGCTCGGTGTTGCGCCAGTCAATATCTGGTTGGGCGAACTGATGCATGGCCATCTCGCCGAACTCGAAGACGAGCCGCACGGGATGGCGGAGGGAATCGGGATCGTGCAGGAGCGCGTCAAGTTTGTCAGCGGTGAGCGGGCCGTGCTTCTGATGCGCCACGATGGCCTGCGCGAGGATGTGCTCGCGGAGGCTTTGCTGGCCCAACTGCTCCAACTCCGCCGGGGACATCTTGCGGAGGTCGGTGGTCTGGGTGGACGCAGTCATGGTTTGAAAAGTTCCCGGAGCGCACGGCAGGAAGCGCACGCCCCGGGTTCTGGACTCGTTATTTGGAATAGCGTTTCTGGAATTCGGCGCGTTCCTTGTCGCGTTGGGCTTTTTCCTCCGGACTCATCTTGTTGATGTACCAGGAGTGGTTGCCGCCGTTGAGGGTTTCATCGAGCAGCTTCACCAGCTTCTCGGCGGCTTCCTTCTTCTTGGGGTCGCTCGATGCGGCGTTCCGATCTACCAACTCCTGCAACTCGGGGATGTATTTGGAGTAAAAATGTTTCGCGACTTCGTAGGTGCCGTGCCAGTGCGTGATGTCCGGGCCCATCATCGAAACGCCGTGGCGCGCGCGGCGGCCTTCGTGATGCCAGATTTCATACCAGGTGAAATCAATCGGGTTGCTGAACTGCACGGGACTGAGCAGCGGTTTGGCGGCTTGGTAAAGTGCAAGGCCGGGCTTGGCGAACTTGTCGTGATACAGGTCCAGCAGGCCGTCGTATTGCTGATAGAACGCATCGGTGAAGTTCTGGTTGTGGCAACTCGAGCAGACATCAACCATGTTCGTGCGGCGCGTCTGCCAGGGAACATCTTTAGTCGGCAAGCCCAGTTTGGCGTCGGCGATTTCCGGGCGGATGGAAATCTCGGGGCGGTTGTTCCAGGAGATGCGCAAGCCGACATCGTGCGTGACGCGTTGGTTCTTCGTCGCGCTCATGTGGCAGGTGGCGCAGGTCGGTGCGGCGGAGTAATCCTCGCCCACGATCCATTTCGCGCTGTTGAGGTTCATCTTGTCCACGTTCGCGCGATAAGCGATGCCGTGCTTGGATTCGTTGTAGATTTCAATCTGCGGATGGTCTGGGCCCATGTGGCATTTGCCGCAAGTGTCGGGCGTGCGGGCTTGGGCGGCGGAAAAATCGTGGCGCGCATGGCAGGCGGCGCAGGAACCTTCGCTGCCGTCGGGGTTGATGCGGCCGATACCGGTGTTCGGCCAGGTGGCGGGGTCGGGCTTGTGATTCGGGCCGATCTTCACTTCCGTGCCGTGGCATTGCCAGCAACCGTTGACCGCCGCAGCGGAAACGCCCCCGGGAAACATCGCGGTCTTGAAACCTTTGTTGCCCTCGACGACTTCAGCGAGGACGTTATCGAGTGAGCCGAGAATGCGTCCGGCCTTGGCGTGATGGGACGAATTGAACTCGGTGACTTCACCCTCGTGGCAGCGGCCGCAATCGCGCGGCGTCACGATGGTTGAGATGATCTGGCCGTAATGCTCGAAGGCATCCACGTCGTTGGTGAGCGCCATGTGGCACTCGTAGCAGCCGACATTGCCGCGGTAGTGCTTGCTCGAACCCCATTGCTGGTAGATGGCGGTGCTCTCCTTCTTGTGGCATTCCGCGCAGGCTTTGCTTTGCGGCGACATTTCGGTGAGGGTGAAGCCGGCGTGGGCGAGAAGCGGCGCGAGCAACGCGCCGAGGATCAGCGTCAGATGTTTGGTCCAGGTTTTCATAAAGGTTTCAAGCGGGTTTGGTTTCGGTGGAAAGTTCCGGGTTCGCGCGGAGCGAACCGTTCATGATCGGGATGGCGACGTGCAGCATCCACGTGAACATCAATGCGCCGGTCGCCCAGATGCCGAGGCACACGAGTGTTTCATTCAGCGTGGGCAGGTATTCGACGATCTGGCCAAGCGGCGTTGGCACGAAGCCGGGGATGATCAACCCCATGCCCTTTTCCGTCCAGATGCCAATGAAGCAGGTCACGCAGGCGACGTTCAGCCAACCAATGCGCCGACTCAACGGCGTGATGAGCAGCAGCAGACCAATGCAGTTGAGCGTGATCGCGGTCCAAATCCACGGCACGAGGCCGTTGTGTCCGTGCAGGCCGAAGAAAAGATATTGCGCCGAAGCGGCGTGCTGCGTCGGGTAGTAGAATTCGGTGAACAGCTCGCACGCGAGCAGGAACATGTTGATGATCATCGCCACGGTCATGATCATGCGCAGCGTGAAGATGGGTTGGTCGCCGATGAAATACTTCGTAGTGCGGCGGATGATTTGGAACGCAAGAATCATCAAGCCCGGCCCGGCCACGAACGCCGACGCGAGAAACCGCGACGGCACGAGCGGATGATGCCAGTAGCTGCGGCCTGCGAGACCGACGTAGAGAAACGCCGTGACCGTGTGAATGCTCACGGCCCACGCGATGGAGAGAAACACGAACGGGATGTAGAATTTCTTTGTCGGCTTGCGACCTTGGTAGCGGCAGTAGAGCAGATAGCCGGCAATGTGGAGGTTTAACAGCAGGTAACCGTTCAGCACAATGACGTCCCACGAAAGGATTGAGCCAGGGAAGTTGAAGATACCAAACGGCGGAATCATGTGATGGAAACGGTCGGGATGGCCAAGGTCCACCGTGACGAACAGTAGGCACATGACGATGACCGCGATGGCGAGCAATTCGCCAAAGAGCACGACTTCATGCATGTACTCTTTTTTGTAGATGTAGGCCGGGATGACGAGCATTACCGCCGCCGCCGCGACCCCGACGAGGAAAGTAAAATTCGCGATGTATGCGCCCCAACTCACCTGGTTCGTCATGCCGGTGGTTTGCAGACCGTCCACAAACTGGCGACACCATGCGTGGAGACCAATGAGGCAAAGCACCGTCAGGAACGACATCCACGCGTAATACTTCGCGCTGCCCTGAAACGAGAGCCGCCAGGCGCGGAAGAGGAATGTGAGGTAGTCTCTCATGTCGTCGCGTAACGCAGACTGGCAGTCTGCAGTGTCGCGGATTGGCAATCCGCAGCTGTTGAAGCGGTCGAGTGCCCCACCGATTGCCAGTCGGCGGACACAGCAGATTTACAATCTGCGCTACAAATTCGCGCCGGTGCGGTGGGTTGGTCTTCGCTCCAGTTCATTTGTCGAAGAAGTAGTAAAACCGCGGTTGCGTGCCGACGTCTTCCTTGAGGATGTAAACGCGCTTGTTGTTCAGGATGTAGTTAATCTCGCTGTTCGGATCGAGCAGGTTGCCGAAGACGCGTGCGCCAGTCGGACAAACTTCGAGGCACGCGGGATACTTTCCGGCGCGGGTGCGCTGGAGGCAGAAAGTGCATTTTTCAACGACGCCTTTGGGTCGGATACGATTGCTCAGGTAATCCTGGTTCGGATTGATCGCGTCCTTCGTGATCGTCGGCTTTTGGTAATTGAAGCGGCGCGCATCGTAGGGGCACGCGGCCATGCAATAACGGCAGCCGATGCACCAGTTGTAATCCACGACCACCAAGCCGTCCTTCTCCTGCCATGTCGCTTGCACGGGGCAGACCTTCGTGCAGGGCGATTGCCGGCACTGATGGCACTGCACCGGCATGTAATACTTGTCCTTCTGCGGCACAGTCGCGGGGTCGTAGTAAACTGTGGAAGTCTCGAGATTGATCGCACCCTTGTTCATCTCCAGCACGCGGATGTAGGACATCTCAATGTCATTGTCATCCGCACGCGACTGGTTGTTTTCCTTGAGGCAGGCGTGAGCGCATTTGCGGCAGCCGATGCAACGCGTGAGGTTCAGCGCGTAGCCGAACTCCACGCCATCCAGCGGCTTGAGGTCGCGGATGGTTGGGCGCACGCCATATTCCTTCTGCGTCTTGGCTTCGAGATTCGCCATGATGCGCTTGAGGTCCTCGGGAGTCAGTTCGCGGTAATGTTTCTGGAGCAAATCATCCAGTGAGATCGCGCCGCTCTCCAGTTCGAGCAACGGCTTCAACGCCGCCATCAAACCCGCCACGCCGACCATCGAGGCTGCCGCGCCTTTCAGGAACGTCCGGCGATTCATCGGCTTGTAAACCTGCTCGATGGTCTTCGGACTGACTTCGTTTTGTGGATCGTGGCTCATCGTGTCAGTGGTGCGCGGCGGTTTCGGTTTTGGTTTCCGCCGGTGGATTGGCCGCGCGGGCCGGGTACTTCAGCGGCGCGAGCGGTTTCATTTCCTTGAACTTGGGGCTGTGCGGGTCGTGACATTGAATGCAACGCAGTTTGGTCTTGTCACCGAGGTCGGCTTTCCAAAAGCCGTTCTCGCGCCCATGCACGCCCGCCTGCCAGTCGCGATAGATTGTCCCGTGGCATTTCGCGCAGAGCTTCACCACGTCCGCCTGGGCAATCTCCGAGCCATCGTAGTCCACGAAGGCGTTGCGATTCGTGGGATGATGGCAGTTCAGGCAAAAACGATTCTCGCCGTGCTGAAGGTTGATGTCCTTGTGCTCGTTGAAGGGCCGGTTGTCGTAATGCCAGCGTGCCGGAAAGAGCTTGTGACACTCCATGCAGTTGTAAGTCCAGCCGGCCTTGACGAGATCAAGTCCCTTCGTCGCGCGCGGTGGGGTTTTGTCCAGATGAGAGTCCGACGGCAGACCGATGACAGGTTGCTGCGCCGGCGGGCGAACCACGACGGGCAGCTGGGGCAGGGCAGGGTCGGTAGCTGCCGTGCTGGGATTGGCGTTCGTCCCGCGAGAAACCGTTTCGCCCGCGCCCATGGCCCGCCACAGCAGACCCACGGTGGCAACACCCAGCATCAGCAACGCGATGTGCCTGGCTCGTCGACCAAATGCAATGACTGATCTCATCCCGTGTTGTTCCCTTGCGACCCCCGCAGCCTAGACGCTGACCGCCCGTCCGGGATTTGACTCAGGTCAAAGGAATGTCAATTCCTCGCCGCTGTGGAAACGGGATGGATATCAAGGAGTGTTTGGCCAGATCCTTCAGCGGCAGAAGTCGCAGGGCGTGGGCTCAATCACCCGAACGCGGAGAGCGAGGCATCCGCGCCGGGATCAGCAGTACTTCACGGGCGGACAGAATCATCCGCGTCCGGGGAAAGTTACTCGCCAAGATTGGTTCTCAGGAGGGTGTGGAGCTTGACCGGGGAGAGAATCACGACGGTTTTGCCTTTGACGGAGATGAGCTTTTGCTCGCGGAATTTGGCGAGCGTGCGCGAAAAAGTTTCGCTCACGGTACCGAGTTCCGCGGCGAGCACGCGTTTGGTCATGGTGAGTTCAACGCGCGCCGGTTTCTCGGAATTCGGGTCCGGGCAACGTTTGACCAGCCAATTGGCGAGACGCGTTTCCACGTCCTTGAGGGTGAGGTCTTCGAGTTGGCCGACGAGCACGCGCAGATGGCTGCTCATTGAACCCAACATGCGCAACGCCAGTTCCGGCTGCCGCTTGAGCAGGGTCAGGATGCCGGTCTTCTGCACGAGCAGCACCTGGGTCGGTTCCAGCGCCCGCGCGTCGGCGGGATAACCGCGTTCGGTGGCGAGCGCCACTTCGGCGAACGATTCACCGGTGCGGAAGACGTGGATGATCTGTTCCTTGCCGGTGGCGTTGACGCGGTGAACATTTACGGCGCCGCGTTGGACGACATAAAAGCCGTGGGCGGGATCGCCTTCGTGGAAGAGGTATTCGCCCTTGTCGAGCGATTTGACGGCGGTAACCGCGGCGATCTGTTCCAGATCCGGTTGCGGCAGGCCGGTGAACAACTGGCAACTCCGCAAGGTATTGGTGATGGCAGTGGTTTTGAACTGGGCCAACGAATTGGTCATGGCCCGTTAGTTATGCCAACTCGCGCCAAAAGTAAACCAGCCAGTCGGCGCCCTGGCCCCGCTCCACCTTCGAGGCGAACCCTTCGCTGGCCAGTCGTTCGACCAGGGGTGAGGGCAGGAAAGGTGCGATCACAATCAAGCCCTCGCCCGCGGGGAGGGCCGTGACGCGCGCGAAGATTTCCGGGAACGGCTCAATGCCCTGACGAAGCAGGCCGCGTACATCGAAGCGTTTGAATTTTGTAAGCGGAGGCATGGCGCATTATTTCAGTATCCGGGTCAAGGTCGCCAGAGATTTACGGAGCCGCATTGACCCAAGTCAACCCATAGCGACGGGGATGCGCGAGACCGGGCAGCGCGCCGTTGCGGTTTGGGGTCCGGCTTAGTTTTGACTTTTGTGGGTGGACGCGCTCGGCCAGACTAGGTACGTGGAAGTTCCGGCCATTATTGCTGGCGTGCTGGTCCTGGTTTGCGCCGGGGCGAGTTTCTTCTTTGCGCTGGCGGAGACGGCGCTTTTTTCCCTGAGTAAATGGCAGGTGCGGCAGCTTGCCGCGCGGAATGAACGCACTGGTTCCCTGGCGGCCCGGCTGCTGGCCGAACCGCAGGATTTGCTGGCCACGATGGTGTTGGGAAACACGTTTGCCAATGCCGGCATGCTGGCGGTCGGACTTTGGATGGCCTTGGGAGGGCGCTGGCCGCTGGTCTGGACGGTGGTCGGGGTGTTTTTAATCACCTTGTTCATTGGCGAAGTGTTGCCAAAGACGTTCGCCGTGCGGCGGCCGGAAGTGTGGTCGCTGCGGGTGGCGCGCCCGCTGGCGTGGTTGCACCGGGTGGCGCGCCCGCTGCATCAACTGGCGCAGCGGCTCAATCGCGCGCTGCTGGCCGCGCTCATTCCCGCGTCCATCAAGCCGCAAGTGATGTTGACGGATGCGGATTACCGGGAACTGGTCGAGTTTGCCTTTCAGCAAGGCAATCTCGCGCAATCCGCCCGCGACATCATTTTGCAGATCGTCAACCTCGACCGCCGCACGGTAAGGGACGTCATGCGACCGCGCGGTCAAATGGCGGCAATTCCCGACGATCTCAGCATGGAGGAAATGACAATTGCCGCGCGCAAGTCACGTCATCGCCGCCTGCCGATGTACGATGAAACGCCGGACACCATCGTGGGCATCTTGAAAACGCGCGCGTTGTTGCTTGATCCCAACGTGGACCTGGCCGATGCCATTGAGTTCCCTTCGTTTGTGCCCGAGACGATGAACCTGTTGCAGTTGTTCAAGAGTTTGCAGCGGCAACAGCGGGGCATGGCGATCGTGCTGGATGAATTCGGCGGGGTCGCCGGCTTGGTCACGATGGAGGACATCCTCGCGGAACTGGTTGGCAAGTTTCATCGTCAGCTCGAGACCGATGGCTTCGTGATGGAGAAACTCGAGGCCGGCCGCTGGCGCGTGAGCGGTACGATGCGGCTGGATGATTTCCGGCGTGAGTATCCGGAGTTGGGAGATGTGCCCAGTGTGGAAACCATGGGCGGCGTGCTGCTGAAGTGCCTCGATGTAGTGCCGGCGGCGGGCGAGTCCGCGACGTTTCGCGGGTTGAAACTCACCGCGCATGTTGTGGATGAGCGGCGGGTCAAGGAGCTGTTGGTGGAGCAGGTAAAATGAAAACATGACCGGAGCAACCCTCAACTGGATTTTGATTCCGCTGTGCCTGTTGCTGTCGTTCTGGCTTTCGGGCATGGAGGCGGGGGTGTTTGCGTTGAGCCGGCTGCGCATCCGGCAGCAGATGCGCGCGGGCCGTTCCTCGGCGCGGGTGCTGCATCAATTTTTGGAGAATCCCGAAAACTTTCTCTGGACGATCATCGTCGGGAACACCCTCGTGAACTTTGTAGCCCTGGGCTGGTTTTTTGCCACGGTGTATGGACGCATTCCGCTGCGGTCAGGCTGGTTTGTGCTCTGGTTTAGCATTGCCGTGCTGGTGTTCTACACGTTTTTCGATCTGCTGCCGAAGATGCTGTTCCGGACGTATCCGAACCGGCTGTGCCTGGCGCTGGCACAACCCTTCCGCGTGTTGCACATCGGGCTGCGGCCGTTGGTGGCCGTGGTGGAATGGTGCGCGCGGATGCTGTTGCGGTGGACCGGCGGCAAACGCTTTTCCGGTCACTTGTTCGGCAACCGCGAGGAATTGCGGATGGCGACCCAGGAATCCGAGCAGGTGTTCAGCACGGAGGAACGGGCGATGATCAATCGCGTGCTCGACCTGGAGAATATCACCGTCCGGCAGATTGCGAAGCCGCTGGTCGAAGCGATCACCATCTCCGGCGAGGCTTCGGTGGAAGCGGCGTTGAAACAATTTCGCGAGAGCGGGCTGACGCGGCTGCCGGTCTGGCAGCACCGCGGCGGCGCCCGGCGCATTGCGGGGCTCGTGAGTGCGGAGAGCCTGATGTTTGGCACGTTGCCGGAACCCGCGCGTCAGGTGTCCGACCTGATTGTTCCGGCGCTGTTTCTGGAGGAGGATTTGCGGCTCGACGTGGCGCTGGAACGATTGCAGCGCGGTGGCCAACGGCTGGCGGTGGTGCTGGGGCGCGATGGGCAGGAGGTCGGCGTTGTGAGTCTCGCGGATATTCTGAAGACCATCTTTGGGGAGGTGAAGTTGTAATGGACTGGAATCATCTCGCCTTGCTCGGGTTGAAAATCCTGGCCGTGCTGGTGCTGGTGGGGTTGAACGGCTTTTTTGTGGCCACGGAGTTCGCGCTGGTCAAAGTGCGCCACACGCAATTGGACCCGCTGGTGGCGCACGGCAACCGCCGCGCGGCGATGGCGCAGCACATCATCTCGAATCTCGACGCGTATCTGAGCGCGGCGCAACTGGGCATCACGCTGGCGAGTCTGGGGCTGGGGTGGATTGGCGAGCCGATCTTCGAGGATTTGCTGAAGCCGGTGTTTGCCGCCCTGGGTCTGGACGATGACGCGCACAAAACGATGCGGGGGACGGTGGCGTTCATCGTGGGGTTCACGACCATCACCTTTCTCCACATCGTGGCGGGTGAGCAGGCGCCGAAATCGTTCGGCATCCGCCAGCCGCTTTCGACCGCACTGTGGGTGGGGTATCCGATGCGGGTGTTTCATTTTGTGGCGTTCCCCTTCATCTGGCTGCTGAATGAGAGTTCGCTGGGGCTGTTGCGCGGGCTGGGTTTGGAGCCGGCGCATGAACATGAAGGTGCGTCCTCCGAGGAGGAACTCAGCGTGCTCGTCGCCACCGCCCAGAAACATTTCGGGGCCTCGCGCTTCAGCCGGGACCTCGTGCAAAACGCGCTCGAACTGCGGCACCGCGTGGCGCGGGATGTCATGCGGCCACGGCAGGAGCTTGTCGTTTTTGACACGGAAGCGACGGTGGCGCAATGCCTCGACGTGGCCGAGAAGACGCGGTTCTCGCGCTTTCCGTTGTGTGAAGCCGGCAATCTCGACCGCACCCTCGGCGTCGTTCACATCAAGGACCTTTACGCGCTACGCATCAAGGCGCACACGGGTAGGGAACTGTTGCCGGCGGCGAAGAAATTGATCTACGTGCCGGAGACGGCGCGCCTGGAAAAACTGTTGCAAATGTTGCTCGATCGAAAGCTGCATCTCGCCGTGGTGGTGGATGAATACGGCGGCACGGTGGGATTAGTCACGCTGGAGAACATCGTCGAGGAACTCGTGGGGCAGATTCAGGATGAGTTCGACCAGGAGAAGCCGTTACTCACCCGGTCGAGCGAGACGAGTTGGGAGGTGGCGGGGGCGTTGCCGCTGCACGAACTGGCGGAACTCGTGGGCGCACCGTTGCACGCGGAGGACGTGACAACCACCAGCGGCTGGGTAACGCACAAGCTGGGTGGTTTTCCCAAAGTGGGCGATGTGGTGACGGTCGGTGCGTGCGAATTGCGGGTGGAGGAAATGGAAGGAACGCGGGTGGCGCGGTTGCGGGTGACGAAGCGCCCGCCATCAGCTTAGGCGACTCGTCGGACTACCACCGCGCACCGCGGAATGCAAAGAAGGTTGTTCCAATCCCAGCCGTAACAGCAAGCCCCGCTGCCAACCAGAGTTGATGGGTGATTGCGCTGGTGGCGAACAATCCCAAGGCGAGCAGCCAGATCACGAGCGGATGATAATCCGGCACGGTCTTGCGTGAGCGGCTCTGCTTGTTGATCAGCGGGGGCGTGGCGAACGCGAGCATCAACAGTGTGGCCACCAGCCAGCCGAGGGAATTGGTCAAGGGCACGCCATACCAGGTGAGCGGAAAGGTGGTGGGCAGCCAGAGCCAGTAGCGGTTTGCTTGAGAGGCGAACGGTTCGAGCGCGAGATCAAAGAGCACCACCAGCGCGGTTGTGATCCCGATGAGCCAGAAACCGTAGTTTTTCAATTTGCGCCAGGGACGAAGGATCAATCTCGCCACGCCGCGCGAATTCAAGACCACGATGATCCACAAGAACGGGATCGGCCAGGCGAGTGTGTTGAAAAACTTGGGCCCGATGCTGTCCACATAGGCGAACGGGCCGAACGGGATGGCGGTGATGGCGCCCACGCCATGGGCGATGCCGCCAACGACACCAATGATGGTGGCGGCCAGCAGGACGTTCTGCGCGGGCAGTTGTTTTGCGAGGTTGGCAAGGGTGGCAAGTGTGAGCGCGAGGATGAGGACCGCTTCCGGCCAGCCGGGTTTTCCCGGCAGCTGCGTAGGCGAAATCACCTGCCAGAACACGAGGAGAAAGCCCACCGCCGCCGTGCCGGAACTCAGGCGGACGCCCAGCAAGAACAACTGGGCCGAAGGTTTGACCTCGGCGACGACGGTGCTGGAGCGGGTGGTGGAACTCATCAAGCGCGGCAGAGCCTAAACCAGATT
Organism: Limisphaerales bacterium; assembly: GCA_044225555.1. Lineage (GTDB taxonomy): Bacteria > Verrucomicrobiota > Verrucomicrobiia > Limisphaerales > JADLHS01 > JADLHS01. The sequence goes on from JBGAIM010000002.1 coordinate 151,015, forward strand.
TCAGTGGGGCGAAGTCAAAAAGTGGACAGTGAACATGAAACTCACGCGCGCTTCCGAACCGCAAGTCCCACGCCGGCCCGGATGGCGAAACCCGGCGGGAACGAGTGTTCACCGGCTTGTGGAAAATCGGAATACGTTTCCGGTCAAAAGCCGCGCATGGTGGGCGGCCGGCCCGGAGTTCCTTGGCATCAAACTTGTTCATTCCCAGCCTGAATGGCTCGCAATTATATGAATTTGGACGAAACGATGAAGGCGGTCCGCTCTTGCGCGACGCAAATGAACGCCCAGTATGGTCAGATCGTCTTTGACGAATGGGTGGTGGTGTCGCTCTTGCAACAACAGGCGCGCATCATTGGTTATGCCGGTCCCCGCAACGACGAGTTCTTGAAAAGTTTCGCCGACGATCTGGCGCCGCTGCGAGGGGCGCTGCTGAATGGCAAATATCAGGCGGGCGACTTTGAATTTTCCCGGCACAGCACGGGCACCAAATTCGAGGCGTTCATGACGCTGGGGGACGGGGTCTATCTTCTCTGCAACAATACGCAGTCCACGATGGACGATATCGCGAAAAATCCGAAGTGGCTGAGCGCGCAGGTGCCGTTTGCGGAATTGAGCGACAAAGTGCGGTCCAGTCCCGTGACACAAATGTTGTGACGGAGTGGCGCGTTCAGCGCAGCAACCCCGCTTTCAAAAAATACCCGTAGGCGATCACCAGTGCGAAGCCCGCGAGTCGCGGCAATTTTCCGAACAAACCGACGCACAACAGGTGGATCCCCGTCGCGCCGGCCAGCAGGTAAATGCCGGGGAGAAAAATCTCCGGCAGTTTGAGCGGATGAACCAGGGCGAACAGGCCGATGCAGAGCGGAATGCAGATGTGCCCGTCGCCGACTTGTGAGGTGTAAACCACCTCGGGCTTGCGTCGCCAGCCGTAGTAGAGTGCCAGGATTGCATTCGGCAGCACCATCAGCCAGCCGCTCAACCAGCCGAGGTTCTTTGCGTTGATGAAACCGTTGTCGGCTTTCTCCAACCACTTCACCAGCCAGTCAATGCTCACGTAGGAGGCATACGCACCGACGCCGAGCAGAGCCAGATTCACCAACAGCCGGAGGCCGCGCGTCTTGTTCCCGCGCGCCTTCGACTTGAGGACTTCGTAAACGTGGAAGCACTGCCAGAACAAAAACAAACCCACCAGCACCAGACCCTCGTTGAAATTGATCTGTCCGTCCCGACCCAGCGCCCAGACCGCACCGGTGAAAAACAAAACGGCCGTCAAGGTCAACAACATCGAGAGGCGGTGCAGTTCGGCCGCCGGCGGGCCGCCACCTCTGGTGGGTTTCGCTTCCTTCGCTTTGGCTTTTTGTTTGGCCTGCCAGAAGATCGCCGGCAAACCGATAAGCAGGGTGAGGTTGGTGACGTTGTTGACCAGCGCGTTGGTCAACACCGCCTCGCCTGTCTCGCCCTGGCGTGCGAGGAGAATGGCGAAGATGAGATTCCCGATCCCCGAGCAGTACGGCATGATGAGCGTGCCCAGCACCGTGCCGTCGAACCCGCCATCACTCATGGCTTCTAGCCGCCAGATCAGGAGGAACGACGCGGCAATGAACATGCCAAGGAACGCCCATGGCGCCCAGGGGCCGGTGCTTTCGACTTGATGCAGCCACGAATTCAAGGCGCGGAGTTAAGCAGGCGGAGGAAGGAGAGCCAAGCCGGGATTGCCTGGAAACTTTCAACATTCAACGCACAACTCCCAACGTCGAACGAAGCCGCCGTTGAATTGAGCGTTGGACGTTGAATGTTGAGCGTTTCCCACCTATGCCAGCTTCGCCAACGTTGCCGCCGGTGTCGCCCCATAAACCTTGACCGTCTTGTGCCGTGAGGTATGGCCGCGAAGCAACTCGATCTTGCTGCGCGGGCAATCGAACTTCTCTGCCAATAGCCGAACTAACGCTTCATTCGCCGCTGCATCCACCGGTGGTGCGGTGACTTTGATGCGCAACTCCGCGCCCAACGGTTCGCCGATTTCGTTCTTTGACGCACGCGGTTGGAGTTTGATGGCCAAGAGCACGCCATCGGACTGCGCGGTGATGAAGGCGGGCAATGGGAGTGGCGGCTGATGCAATCCTTCCGCCGGGTCGGGGACCAGCGCTCCCTTGCGTAAGTTGATCGTTTTCCTGCCGTGCATTTCGGCTGAAACTTTGCCACAATCCTGATGCCAATGAACGCAAAACTTTTTTTACCGGCGCTGGCCCTGGTGGTCGTGCTCGGTTTGGCCGGCTGCGAATCCTCGCGTTACGAACCATCCACCGGCCTGCCGGGGGCAGCGCCGGCACTGCCGCCGATTCCGCAGCCAGCCACGGAAGCGGAAGTGCTAGTTCGCGCCGCCACCCAACCGGTGACTCCACCCGATGGCGAAGGCTGGCGATCTTTGTTTGACGGCAAGTCCCTCGCTGGTTGGCGCGTGACGAATTTTCAAGAAGGCGGAGGCGTGGAGGTGCGCAACGGGCTGCTGACCTTCACCAAGGGTGACCCGTTCGTCGGCGTGAATTGCACCAACAAAATGCCGAAGGTCAACTACGAGGTCGTTCTGGATGCGATGAGCGTATCCGGCGGGGATTTCTTCTGCGGTCTGACGTTTCCGGTGCGCGATTCCTTTTGCAGTTTGATTGTCGGCGGCTGGGGCGGGTCCGTGGTGGGCTTGTCGAGTCTCGACGGTGCCGACGCTTCGGAGAACGAAACGACTCAGTTCATCACCTTCGAGACCGGACGCTGGTATCGCATCCGGTTGCGCGTCACCGAGCACAAGATTGAGGCGTGGATCGAGCAGAAGAAGGTGGTGGACGTGATGATCACTGGCCGCAAGGTGTCGTTGCGCATCGGCGAAATCATGCTGTCGAAACCGTTCGGGCTGGCGTCCTACAGCACCAGCGCGGCCTTTCGGGGAATCAAGATTCGCGACGTCAGCGAGCCGGCGAGCAAGGAGTGACCGGGTTACTTGAACGTCTTGATGAATTCATCCGCCCGCGCGATGGAACTGTTCATCTGCTCGATCAACCGGTTGATCTCATTCTGAATGCTCGTGGTTTCGCCTTTGAGCGAGGCGATGGCCTGGGCGTTGAGGTTGTGCTTGAGGTAGAGCACGTAGTCTTTGAACTGCGACAAGACCGGCGCCATGCTTCCCTCCGCGCTGACCAGGGCGCGATGCAGTTCGTTGTAACGTTCCTTGGTGGCGGTCAATTGCTGCCGGCTGGAGTTGCGCAACGCCGGCGTGCTGATTTCGCCAATCTCCTTGTCCCATTCCTTGAACAGGTCCTCCGCCACGGTTTCGACGTCGCGGATGCGTTTGCGGACCGACTCGGCGCTGGAAACGCAGTCATCGTATTCGCTTTTGAGTGAGCTGTAGGCGCGTTCGAGTTCGCCCCCGTCGAACTTGGTGATTTCCTTCAGCCGGGTGAGCGCGTCCTTGAACTGCGTCTGGGCTTCCTGCTGATCGTCGCGCGCCTCGGCCACGCGCTTCTTGAGCAGGTCGCGCTTGTAAACGCCGAATTTCTCGTAAGTCGAGTAATAGAGGCTGCTGCAACTGTTCGTGAGCGCGACCAGCGAAAGCAGGGCCAGGCTCAGGACGCTGACCCGGCCAAATGACTTCCAGTTCATGGGGTCCGTTTAGCAGAGTTTGCGATGAGGTGCAACAGTGGAGGCGATGCACGGTCATCAATTCTCTGCACTTGACGGAAACGCACTGACTCGGGACGATGGCCGCATGAAAGACAACCAGCCTTCGGTCACGCCGCGTCGTGAATTTATCAAGCAAACCGGAAAGATTATTGCCACCTCCGCCTTGGCGGGTGTGGCTTTGCCGCATGTTCACGCGGCCGGAAATGAAACCATTCAGGTCGCTCTCGTTGGTTGTGGCGGACGCGGCACCGACGCTGCGGGCAACGCACTCTCGGTGAAGGGTGGCGGCACCAAGCTCGTCGCCATGGCCGATGTCTTCCAAGATCGCCTTAGTTCCAAATACGCTGCCATCAAGCAACAGTTCGGCGACAAAGTGGATATCGGAGTAGATCGTCGGTTTCTCGGTTTCGACGGTTACAAGAAGGCGATGGATTGTTTGAAGCCCGGTGACATCGTGATCCTCACCACGCCCTGCGCGTTTCGCTGGGTGCATTTCACCTATGCCATTGAGAAGGGCTTGAATGTCTTCATGGAAAAACCGGTGACGCCGGATGGCCCGAGCAGCCGCCGGATGTTGAAACTCGCCGAAGCGGCCAAGGCCAAGAACCTGAAGGTCGGCGTCGGTTTGAACTCCCGTCATGCCCGTCATCTGCAACAACTCGCCGAGCGCGTGCACAATGGTGAGATTGGCGACATCATTCTGGCGCGCGGCTATCGTATGCACGGGCCGGCGGCCTATTTCAACTCGGTGGCCAAGCCGGACGACCTGACGGATTTGATGTATCAAATCCGGCGCTTCCACAGTTTCATCTGGGCGAGCGGCGGCAACTTCAGCGACTTTTACATCCACATCATTGACCACCTGAGCTGGATGAAGAATGCCTGGCCGGTCAAAGCGCAAGCACTCGGTGGCCGGCATTATCGCCAAAGTCCCGAAGGCCAGCCTTACATTGATCAGAATTTCGATACCTACTCGGTGGAATACACCTTCCCCGATGGGACGAAGTTCTTCTTCGACGGTCGCTGCATCACGGGCTGCTACGATAATTTCTCCAGCTACATTCACGGGACGAAAGGCAGTGCCGTTGTTTCCAAGAGCGGCGATTGCGGCGGGCCATCGAGCATCTTCAAAGGTCAAACACCGAAGAGTTCGGACCGGATTTGGACCTCGCAAACGCCGCCCGGCGAGGACAACTGGTATCAAAACGAGTGGGACGACCTGCTGGACGCGATCCGCAATGATAAACCCTATAACGAAGTCGAGCGTGGCGTAATCGTCAGCACCGTGACTTCCATGGGCCGCATGGCGGCGCACACTGGTCAGGAAGTGACGTACGACGAGATGCTCAACAGCGAGTTTGAAATGGCTCCGGGGGTGGACAAATTCACCTTCGACTCGATCGCGCCAGTGATGCCGGACAAGAACGGCCGCTATCCCGTGCCGCAGCCGGGCATCATAACTAATCGGGAGTATTGATTTCTGCCCATCCGCTAGAGTTTAGGTGCACGGCCATCTTGTTCGGGTGGCCGTGTCTTGTTTGCGGTTTGCGTTTGGAGGAGTAACTTTCAACGTGGAAGTCTCTGAAACCATTCAATGCCCGTTCTGCGGGCAGCGCTTCGAGATTGTCGTGGACACGAGCATGGGCACGAACCGCTTCACGACGGATTGTGAAGTGTGCTGCCGGCCGATCGAAGTCGTGGCGGAGTGTGAGCCGGGAGAGATTCTGAGCTTGGACGTGCAGGCCGGTTGAGGCACGCTCTGCGCCATGCCGTCATCGAACGCAATTCTCTGGATCTACATCGTGCTGCTCGTCGTGGGCGGCCTCATCGGATTTCTGAAGGCGAAGAGCAAGGTTTCGCTCTACATGTCCTGCGGGTTCGCGGCCGGGCTGGTTTTGTGTGCCATACCCAATGTCTTTGCGGCGGGCTTCCGGAACAATCTGGCGAACATCCTGATGGCGGTGCTGCTGGTGGTGTTCGCGATTCGCCTGGGCAAGACGAAGAAGTTCATGCCCGCCGGCCTGATGCTGGTGGCCACGCTCGCGGCCCTCGCATTGCGCAATCTCAAGTTCTGACTTGAGGCGTTGACTCACGGCCCGATGACCAGCACACGGTAGAAGCGCTGCGTGTTGCCCAGCGGATCGCTCAAACCAGCGACAAGCCCGCTGGCGGTCACATCCGGGACGAGATCCGTCCAGTCCGGATCATCGAGGTTGTTCTTGAACTGCACGCGATACCTGGTGCCGGGAATGGCGCTCCAACCCAACACGAAATCCGCGCCCACGATTGACGCATTGCTGATGGCGGGTCGTGCGAGGACGGCAATGGAGAATGTTTCCGTATCACTCAGGAGCGGCGTACCGTTGTCCGCCACCCGGGCGGTGATGCTGTTTGTGCTGCCGGCATCAGCGTCAGCGGTCTGCCAGGTGAAGACGCCACTGCTGCTACCGATGCTTGCCGTCGGCGGCGCGCCCGCCTCCAGGCTGTAAATCAGATTATTCGCGGGAAAGTCGGGATCGGTAGCCGAGTTCGTGAAGGCGACCAAGGTGCCGGCATGAACGATCCGATTTGTGGTCACGGCCAGCGTCGGCGCGAGGTTCACTTCATTGACCGTGACCTGGAAGGTCTTCGCGTCACTCAACGGCGGGAGGTTGTTGTCTGTGACCCGCACGGTGATGTTGTAAACACCCGGGCCTTGCGTCTCGCCCGGGGTCCACGTGAACACACCGTTGGTGGCGTTGATGGTTGCGCCGGGCGGCGCGTTGCTCAAGCTGTACGCCAGCACCGTGGGTGTGGAGATGATGAGGTTGTCGAGATAAACCTCGTAGGCTCCCGAGCCCGCCGCCGGGACGAACGCCAGATGTTCGAGCACACCGAGGCCCGTGGCGGTGGACAACACGCCGTTGCCACCAACGAAACTGACAATCGGCTCGTTGGGCAGATCGAAGGTCAACGTTGTCCAGTTGCTGGCGGTCACCGTGCGCGTGGTTTGCGGCTGGCCCCTGACGACATTGGTGACGCCGACGTATTCGATGATGCCCGGGCTGGTGCCGCCGTTCGAACCGATGGCCGTGCCCGCGGGATTTCCCGTTTCCCGGATGCCGAGTGCTACGCCGACAGCTTTGTCCGTGTAGACATCGAACTTCAATTTACGTGTGACCTCAACCACCGGGTTGGGCAGGCTGGCCGTGCCGGACGTGGTCAATCGCACCCAGGCGTTCACGGTCGTGTTCCAACTCCAGTTGGCGCGCAGCGCACGTTCACTGTCGTTGCCGGAGGGGAACGTGCCGGTGACGGAGGTGAGGTTGGGCGAAGCATCAAGGAACGCGCTGGTCGAGCCGGAAAAGTTCGGCTGCCGGACCAATACCGTGCCGTTGGCCGTGCCATTGGCGAATGACTCGAAATCCGTGAGCAGTGTGTCGGCGTTGGTGGAGGCAACGGCGGTGTTGGTGAATGTCAGCAACGTGCCTTCGTTGATGGTCACATTGGCAACGGGTGACAACACCGGCGGCACGGTGGTCGGTTCGGCGATTCGCTCCAACCAGTTTTCCGGCGACCAGCCAACGGTCGAACTGCCGTCGAACCACTGCACGCGCCACCAGGTGTAACCGGCGCCGTCGCTCGTGACCCGTACCGGCCCCCCGACAATCACGCCGGTGGCGCCAGTGGACTTGGTGGTGAGTTGCGGACAATTTGTTCCGCTGCTGATGCTGCCATCGGCGCACTGGCGAACGGTCAGGCTGGAAGTGCCGAGCACCTGCACGTAATCGTTGAGCGCGAGCGGCGCGCCTTGGACGAGTTGCAGTGTGGGGTAATAATGCTCGCAAAGCCACACCCAGTTCTGAAGCGGCAGCCCGTTGGTTGTGGTGTCGCTGGTCACCCGACCGGCCATCTTGCGGCCGCTGGCCCAGCGCGCCGTGCCCCATTGACACATGCCGCGGCCATGGCCGAAGCGGGTTTCGCCCGTGCAAACCGCGTCGGACAGACAACCGCTGTTGGGCTGGGTGAAGCCATCCCCGCAGGAGAACCCGAGCGAGTTGTTTTCCGCTGAATATTCCGTGAGCTTGAAGGCGATGCGCGTCGCGCCGGGCTCGACCATCACGTAGTTGGCCGTGAAATTGACCGCCGCCGTCGTGCGGCTGTCGCTGGCAGTGTTGTTGTACGCCTGGCACGAGGTTGTGCCGCAAATGTCGTAGGCGGCGTTGGCGGGATTGTTCACGAAACCGATCGCGTAAGTACGCACCGCCACCGCGCCCGCCAGCAGCGAGTTCGTTCCACTGTTCCCCGGCCCCGTGCTGCCCCACGACGCAATCCATTCCGACGGCAACGAGCGCTGGCAATACGTCTGGAGCGAAATGTAATCAATCGTCACACCGTCCTGCCGCAGCACCCGAATGTTGGTCGGAATGCGGGGCAGCGGTGGAGCGAACGAATTCTGCGCACGGGCGCCGGCGTCGGATTCAATCGCGCCCGCGGTTGAGGAGGCAGAACGGATGGCTGCGGGCGTTTCTGGTTTCGCAGGAGTTGCGCTCTCGCCTTTGACGTGAAGCGGATAATGACTGCGGCGACGAAGTTGCCGCTCATCCACCGTGTTCTTGCCAGCTCCGGGAATCAGTCGGATGCGATAGACCCAGTCGCCCTCCGACCAGAGTTCCAGATACTGGTGAACCTCGGTGCGGAAGCCGGTTTGTGAAAAAGCCAGACTGGCCGGCGATTCCGTGGCTTCGGCCAGTGTCTGGACCGGGACGTGGATTTGAAAGTATCCACGCGCGTCGGTCGGTGACTCCTTGCCGCTTGGCTCGGCCCGGACCAGCGCGTTGGCCAATGGCTGGCCCGATTCGTCGTCCACCACGTAACCGGCAAAGACCGTCTCTTCCGCGCGATGCAGCGTGGTCACGTAGTCCGGCTGAATCTCGCGGGGCGGTACGAGGGGATCGAGTTGGAACTCGAGGTTGTAGGGATTCTGAGGCAACACTTCAAACGCGCCGGACATCGGCTGATAGCCGGGCGCAGCCACCGTGATGGTGTGCGCGCCAGGTTTGAGCGATAGCGTGGCCCGGCCCGCGGCGCTGATGGCGGATTGATTCAAACGCTCCCCGCTGCGATCGGACAACGCGGATCTGGTCGCAACCATCGCCGGTTGCACGGCGTAGCCGGTGGCGCTGTCCACGAAACGGATTTGCAGGGAATTATTGTTCCCACCCGCTGAATCCACTTGTGCGGAAAGCAAGCGAGGCATCAGCAGCAATGCTAGGTTGGCGGCCAGGAAAAGTCGGTGGGCGGGAAAGGAGTTGCGCGAGGACATCACTGATTTGTGGTTGAATGATTCTGCGCGGCCACGATACCTCGCCGCTTTACCGGTGTCTATCGTGGGCGGTCCATTTACTGACCATGAACGTGACATATTCGTGTGACCGTCACAGTCAACCATTTGAGAACTTTCCATCGCTGTCATTTCGCCTATCCTGCGCGCATGAGTTTGTTGCCCTTTGGTGTCTTAGCCGCACACAAGCCGCGCCGCTTTGTGCCGGCGCAACTGGATTTCGGTGACTGGTCGAAAATCGAGCCATTGTTCGGTCAACTCGAAGTTCGTGTCGGTCAGTGTCAGTCTGCGGGCGAATTGGAGCAGTGGCTGATGGCTTGGGCTCGTCGAACACATCGAGCCACAACTCAAGCCGCGCCAGTTTCAGTTGGAGAAACTCTTCATCGCTCATCCGCAACGAACCAGGCTGCCATCGCCGCGTTATGATGTGTTCGTTCGCGAAGTGCAGAATCACGTTGAACTGTTCCGGGAGGAGAACGTCGCGCTGGAAACGGAGGAGGCCAAGCTCGGACAGCAATATCAGAAACTCAGCGGTTCATTGACCGTCCAGTTTCGGGGTGAGGAGAAAACGCTGATCCAGATGGGCAAGTTTCTCGAAGAACCGGACCGCCCGTTGCGACAGGAAGTGTGGGAGTTGGTTGCGAAGCGACGATTGCAGGAGCGCGACCAGTTCGAGGATCAGTTCGATCAACTCGTGAAGCTGCGCGAGCAGATCGCGGCCAACGCCGGCTTCAAAAACTATCGTGATTATGCGTTTCGCTTGAAGGGACGTTTTGACTACACCCCGGAGGATTGTGTGAAGTTCCACGACGCCGTGGCCGCCGAAGTGATGCCCGCCCTGCGCGAATTGCAGGCGCAACGGCGGCAGCAACTCGGCTTGGAAAAACTGCGCCCGTGGGATCTGTCCGTTGACCCGCTGAATCGTCCGGCGTTGAAGCCCTTTGAAAAGGTCGAAGACATGGTGACGCGTTCGCAGCGGATTTTCGACAAGCTGGATGGTGAACTCGCCGGCGGTTTCCAGCGGATGCAGGATTTGAAGCTGCTCGACCTGGCGAATCGAAAAGGCAAAGCGCCGGGCGGCTATCAATCCACACTCAACGAGGCGCGCTTGCCGTTCATCTTCATGAATGCCGTCGGTCAGCAGCGTGATGTGGAGACGATTCTGCACGAGGCCGGCCATGCTTTTCATGCGCTGGCCACGCGTGACGAGGATCTACTGGCCTATCGCAGCGCACCGATTGAGTTTTGCGAAGTCGCCTCGATGAGCATGGAATTGCTCGGCAACGAATTCATCGAAGAGTTTTATGCACCCGCCGAAGGTAACCGCGCCCGGCGCACCCATCTGGAAGGCATCATCGGCGTCTTGGCGTGGATTGCAACGGTGGATGCGTTCCAGCACTGGATTTACACGCATCCCGGCCACACGCGGGCCGACCGTGCCGCTGCGTGGAATCAACTCATGGACCGCTTCGCCGGCGAAGTGGATTGGAGTGGTTACGAGGAATCCCGCGCGCACCTGTGGCATCGGCAACTGCACATCTTTCTGTATCCGTTCTACTACATCGAATACGGCATCGCGCAACTGGGCGCGTTACAGGTGTGGGCGAACTCGAAGCGCGACAAGGTCAAAGCCCTGCGCGACTACAAGACCGCGCTCGCGTTGGGCGGCTCACGGCCATTGCCGGAATTGTTCGCCACCGCCGGCTGTAAATTCCAGTTCGATGCCGCGACGATCAGGCCGCTGGTGCAATTGGCGAGAACGGAACTAATGAGGCTTTAACTGAAGCGGGAGACATCAGGGCAATCGAGCTTTGCAGCCTATCCTGTGGTTAGGCTGTCGGCTTTGGCTTTACTGGTTCGATAGGCATAGATGATCACGTAAATTAACGGAAGCCAAACTACAAAAATCTCAAACGAAGGGAGCGGATTGCGTCCGGTCAAAAGTCCACCAACCCAACTCCGCATCGAAATAGCGAGCGCAATGGCAATCGGGAATGCGCCAGCCAAAAGGCCTCTCGACGTTTGTTGGCTCATGACTTGTCTGCCAGTCAAACAGAGTGCTGCGATGACCAAGTTCCAAAACGTACCCCAATACATAAAGTGGGATAGCTCCAGATGTCCGCGTGCTGCATAGCCTCGCCCCTTCCAGACATTGAGCAGGGCGACCGCGCCATATAGCACAGCCAGAAAAATGAGGATAACGGAGGCGGGTCGCCAGCAGAAGAATCGTTCGACCAAATGCGAACTCCTTTGTCGGAGTGGTGAATCACCTAGCTCCAGACCACACTCTGTGCAGAGTGTGCCGGTGTCGGCATTCTCAGTACCACAATGTCTGCATGTGCGCTGACGCGCGGGAAAGGTGCGAATCAGCTTGAAAGGGCTTGAAGAGCCTTGATTTGTTGGGTTTTCAAGGCATTTAGCCTGCACTGAGTCAGGCAACTGGCAAGAATGGGTGCGGAATCACCGCGGACGGCCGGCTCGATCACCGCGGTGGCGGCGCGGAATGTTCGCCGGGGCATCATGGCGCGAGCCGCCTCCTGGCTTCGACCTCGGATCGCGCTATTCGCCAATACGATCCCGGCCGGCCGCCTGGCTTGTAGGCGGTTTTGAAAAGACCGATCGCGCACTGGTGCTCGATGTGTCGTTGCGATAAACCGAGCAACTTCGCCGCCTCATGGGTGCCGATCTCCGCTTCGACCACCACTGGCTTCCCGGCCTTGAAAAGAATTGAACCATCCGGCTGTGGGATGCGCACCGCCGGCACAAACACCGTGGGAACGGTGAAAGCAAACTCAGGATGTCCGTTGGCAACAGACTTCGGCATACAACCTCCTTGATGGTTTGGACGGCGGGGATAGCTCCCCGCCGTACGTTGAGTCCACTCAATTCGGCAATGCCGCGCTCCGTACAAACAACGTCGCGTTGGTATCGGGCAGCTCAACACTCAAAACCCCCGTCTCATCCGTCACCGCATTGGTGAATATCGTCCAGTTGACAAGGTCTGGACTTGTTTCGACTTGATGCCGCGAGAACCCGGCGCCGAAAGCGTGAACCATCTTCGGCGGCAGGTTAACGGGCGGTTCCGATGGCACTCCGACCGGCTCAATCATCGGTCCCTGACTGAAAGGCGGCGCAAAGAAAGTTGCCTTCGTCGGCGGATAAAGCGCCTGCCAGTTAATACTGAATGATGTCGAGGTTGTGACCCCATGTTGGGAAATGCTCGGCACAAACGTCCACGCCCCGGCGATGTAACCACCCGACATTAACGCACGGTCGCCATGGTAGAACGGAACCGCAGAGCCACTACGCACGCCATACAACCGCCCGGTGACACAGGTGAATGATTCCGGGTCCGGCAGCCAGCAGATTTCCGGATAGCGCACAGTGAATACACCAAAAAGCCCTTCGTAGTCCGGGAGGGAAACGGTCGCCACACTGTTCGTGAATCGCAGAATCCGGTTCGTGTGGTAGATCGTGGCATACTGGAAGGCGAACGTCGCCCGAATTGGATCGAAGGTGAGATTGGTGGTGCCCGGCTCATAGTAGGGGTAGGCTGGTGGCGTGCTCCATGGCTTCAGGTCAAACTCCAGACTCCACCAGTCCACACCACTGTTGGTCCAGTTGAGGTCGCCCCCACCGCTCGGTGTTTTGTGATACTCCTGCTCTTGGAACTGTTCCGTTTTCCAATCCTCCAACTTCTGTTGGAAATTGGTGCCGGTCGAAAGAATGTTCGTCGGCAACTGGCGGGCGTTGCGGAAGTATTCACGCGTCTGGTTCACCGTCGCGTTTGTGCGCGGGTCATATAGCTGATCGGCGGTGAGGTTGGTGATCGTGCCGGGGAATTCCTGCTCGATGAACTCCAACGCTTGTATCGGGAGCTTCGAGTTGGGGTTCATCAACGGCGAGCGGTTTGTGCGATAAAGCGGCGTGACAAACTGCTCCTCACCGAACCCTTTCACCGGCATTGGCCGGGCCGCCTGGTTAGAGGCTGCCCGCTGTTGTGCCTTTATAGTCGCTTGAAGCAACTTATCGCTCATCTCCCGCGCCCGCTGTTGCCGCTCGACGCGCGCCGCCTCCTGTTCCGGCGTAAGGTTGGTTTGTCCGCTGGCGACGAGCGCCATGGCCATCAATAAGGTTGCAGTCAGTGTTTTCATTTTGTGTTGTTGGCCTGGTTCTATTATGGCAGAGGCGACACGCCACAGCCAGCCGGTTCAGGCACTGGTTTAACCGGCAAAAATTCCTAATCGCAAGTCGTGCTACGACCGCTCCTTCGGTTCGAGATACGGCAGCCCCACGTATTGAAACAACGCCTGCTCTGATCCCGGCACGAACAGCAGCTCCTTCGTGGACCTGTCCAGAAAACCCTTGTAGGGATCCCATTGCTGACCGCGCGCGATCGCCGCGTTGCAAATGCGCGTGTTGTTCTCCGCGCTGCCCGTGCGGCAGACCAGCAACGTCCAGAAATTCCGCTTGTTCGCCTGGAAGAAATCCAACCCGATGCCCGCGGCCACATGCACCGCCAGCTTGTTGCTCGCGCCCCAGGCCGTGCCGCCGCGCTCGCCCACGCGCTTGGTGATCACGCCGGCCTCCAACCAACCATCGAGCTGCTCATTCACCAGATTGGTGTGGATCAAAGGTTGCAGCAGATCCGACTTGTCCGGCCTCGGCTCGATGCGCGGCACATAAACCACCTCGATGTCGCCCACCTCGGGCTTCAGCCGGCGCAACGAGCCCGCGAAGATGAACCGCTCCGGCTCACACAACGGCCGGAGCGCCGCCATCAATTCCTTGGCCACCTCCAGTGCCAGTGCTCGCGGATGTTTAATCTTGCTGCTCATTCAGTGAAAAAGTTGGTGGTGGCCGTGACGGCTAATGGATTTCATTTCACCACCACCGTTCGGTTCCCATACCGGCGGCGGATGGCCGACATCTGTTTTCCCAGCGCCGTAAATTCCGCGCGACACTCCGGCGGCAGAAAGACAAACGCTCTGGCGATGGCCTGCGCCAGGCGTTCCAGGAACACGCCCAACAACAACCGCCGCGCGCGTGGGCGACCATTCCACTTCAAGCCCAGGCGGATGTTCAGCTTCCGCCGCTCCCGCATGCGCACCGTATTGGCCGCACGACGTTGCTCCGGCGACATCCGCCCGCGCGGCGCTCGCACCTTGCCATCCGCCGTGAGGCCGCGCCGCTGATTCTTCAGCCGCCAACGCTGGTGCGCCGGGTAAGTGGAATGGGAACGGGCAAGCGTCATAATCGCCTCACCGAGCTTCGGTGTCCGTCGCATCCTTCAGCAGGGCGTTGACGATCTTGTTGACCTGGCTGTCGGCGGGTTTTACCACCACCACATCGCCGGTGGATTCCACCGTGCAACCGAGCTGCTTCAGCGTGGCCACATCCAGATCGGACAGCGCCTTCTTGATCGGCTTCTTCGTGGTCTTGATCAGCAGCTCGGCTTCGTCCTTCGAGAAATGCTTCTCGATGAGCTTCACCACCTGATCATCGTCGGCCCAATCAATGCCGCCGGAACCCTTGCGCAGGCCCACCGTGACACCGTGAAACACCACCGTGCGCGGGCGCGTGAACAAATCCGGCGCGGCGGTGATGGCGTTCTTGAGATCCAGCTCGTGCGCGGCGGCCGTCGCCACCAGGCGTTTGAGTTTGGGCAATGCCTGGCGCTTGGCGGCCTCGATGATGGCTTCGAGCGCCTGCACGGCCTCGGCCAGTTCGCGCCGCGCGTCCGCGTAAGGCTTGGTGAGGGATTCGATTTGCGCGAGCGTCGCGCCTGCCGGGGTTTGTTCAAGGTTTGCGATCATAATTTTGTTTTCCGTTGTTCGATGTTGAGTGTTGAATGTTAAAAGTTCATCGGCTCAGCCAGGTGAAGAAGCGCAGCACCAGATCAGTGAACCAATCCCCGCGCTCCTGGATGGACTCTTCGGGATCAGGTTCAACCACGGATGGACACGGATGCACACGGATGGGGCGCTCCCAAACCCAGAGCAGCCAGAAAATTATCAACTGGCGGTCGTTGATCGCGCCGTGGACGCGGACAATCTTTGCATCCGGCCACAGCGGCCGATAATTCATGTGATGGAGCTTGGGAAATAGTTTCATCGCGCACCTCCGGTGGCCGTCCGCAAGGACCTCTCTTCCAAAATCACCTCGCAGTGACGCGCCCTAACGGATTTTGTTTGAAAGTCTGCATGGTTAAGCTGCCTGCCTTTCTGTTTGTTGATATTGGCCAGCGGAAGCTTTCCGCCGCGCCGCGCCGCGATTGCGCACGGTAAAAACCAGATTCCACACGCGGCGCTCCGGCACCTCGCTGATGCCCGCGCCTTTGTTCTGTTGCCGGCAAATCGCCTCGGCGTAACTCCAGGGCAATCCGCACTCGGCCAGATTCCGGCGCAAGACCGCTTCCGCCTGACGCTTGGGCTCGGTCTCCGCGCGCAGGTGCGCGTTGAGGGCTTGGCCGTCTTCACCCAGGAGAAATAGGAAATGCGCCTCCACCCGTTTGTAATCGCCCTGGCTGCAACAACGCAGGCCGATCTTCCCGCACGCGCGCGCGACTTCGTCGTGCCGAAACTCCTCGGGCGTTCCCACCTCCCGCTCCGCCATTTCCCATGCCTTTCGCGCGAGCTGCGAGAGATACGATTTCTGGCGATGGGAAAGCGGCGCGCTCATGAATTTTCCTTGTCGCTAAAGGCCACGACCGCCAACCAGAACGTCTGTGGTTTTACCTCCACCTTCTGGCCGTCGAGCCAGACTTCGATCAACGCGTCCTGGCTGGCGGCCCGGCGGAAAATAATCTTCTCGCCGGAAACGCAATCCAGTTCCACGCGGATGACGTCGTCAGGCATGACGCGCCTCCTCTTCCCTTTGGGCGAGTCCCCGCGTGCGATACGCGATGGCCGCGCGGAGCGCCCGCTCCCGCTCCGCCAGCCCGCGAAAGTAAAACCGCCGCATTCCCTGGCGCGGATACCGGCGCAGCGTCACCTGGAAACAATCGTAGGGACGCGAGTGAAACCACTTCGTTACCTCGGAAATGCCCGTGACGCCCGTGGTATTGCGCGGCGGGCGCTGCGAGATCCAGCCGTGCAATTTCAGGAAGCGATCCCGCGCGGCGATGGCCTTACCCAGATCGTTCGTGCAATAGACCAGCTTCACGCCGCTGCGCTTGATCCGCACGATCACACTGTTCCCGCCATTGGGATAAATGTTTTTGGGCAAGGTTCTCATATTGGCCCGCGGTGGCTCACCGCCTATGCCTCCTGCTGTTTCACAATGCGTGTCCGCATCGCCTTCACCGCCGAGCTGGCGGCCGACACATCCTTGAGCGCGACCACCCCACGCTTAGTGGCGTCCACCAGCTTCCGCGTCACCTGCGAAACAAACCGCCAGTTGCCGTAGTGCGGGGCATCACCCGCCAGCGTCTTGGCCGCCGTGTTCTTCGTCTCGCTGTCGCTGAACTTCACGCCGCGCCGTTCCAACATCTGCAAAATCTCATTGGCCGGCGGCGTGGGCAGTTCCACCTTCTCAAAGAGCCGATTGCCCGTGAGCTGGCTCGTCTCCTCGTAACTGGAGGAGAGCATCCGCGTCATCAGCGTGGGATGACAAAACAGTGCGAAGACCGTCGGCGTCTGGTTGATGAGCGTCTTCACCATGTTCAATCCGCGCACGCCCATGTGATGCGCCTCGTTGATGGCCACGATCACCTTGCGTTTGCGCAGCTCGGCCTTGATCTCCTCCATGCGCTCCATCGGATAGCGCGGCATCTTGCCCCGGCTCAACCCCACCGCGCAGTAGAGCGCCGCCGTGGGCGCGTTCAGTGAATCGCGCCACAACTCATCCGCCTCCGTCACGAGCACCGTGTTCGGCCACTTGGATTGAATATGTTTCAGCGACTCATCTTTGCCCGTGGCCGTGAACCCTTCCACCATGACGAGGCGTGCGACCGTTTCCTCCGTCATCGCCTTCACGACCGCGGCCTCCACGTCCAGGATGTTGGAGAAATCCTTGTAGATGGCCTCCACCGGCCGGTCCTTCGCGCGCAAGGCGGAGAGGTATTCCGCCGCCGCCTGGTAATTGCGGAGCTGCGTCTCGACGTTCAGCTCCTCCAGATCATCTGTCTCATCGAGGATGCGCTTGTAGGTTTTGGAACTGCCGACGTGTGCGATCTCTTTGCAGAGCTTCGTGTCGGACCAGTCGCGTTCAAGCTGGTAATTGCGGACCTCGCGGGCCAGCGCCCGCAGTTGTGTGATGGTGTCTGTCATATCGCCCCGAGTTATTTGGTTATCCGAATAGGTGTGCGTTCTGCCGTTCGAGTTCTTCGATCTCGCGGAGTCGGGCAGTGCGATCCACGGGTAAAATTTCTGTGGCTGCGTTTGTGACAACGCGGCTTGCCTCCGCCGGTTCAGCCGTGCTCTCACGCGCACCGCCACGTTCCAACGTCGTCACCATCGCCACGCCGTCGCGTTCCTCGCTGTGCGAGTAGCCGGCGGACTTGCCATCCACGGCGCGCACTTCCCGGCGCATGGCCGCGGCGGCGCGTTGACGGAGCAACCGACCTTCGTTCGCGTTGTCATCGCCCCAGCCGAGCACGAGCCGCGCGTAACCAGCCACCTCATTGATTTGTTTGGCCAGCCCCAGCACCGTGCCGGCTTTGCGATTCTGGAAATCCTCCGCGAGCACCAGCATCCCCGAGCAGTTCCCGGCCATCGGGTTGAAATGACAACGCACGCGCGCGCCGTGGTACTGCGGCAGCCAGTCCGCCGCGAAATCAAACGGCACGCTCAAATCCTCGAAGAGCGGCACACGGCCGCCCACGAGCATCCCCTTCACCGTCCATTCACGAACGTAGGGGCTGAACAGCCATTCCGTCTCCGCGTCCAGTGGTCGCGCCACAAACACATTCGCGGCGGCAGCCGCATTCGCCCCTGGCAGCTTGCCAGCCCAGCGCTCCGCGGGAATCCACCGCCCGATGTCACTGTTCACCGGCGTCGATTGTTTCTCGGTGATCACCTCGCCGAACGCCGCCAGCGCGGTGTTCAACATCGGAAAGTGCCGACGCGGATCGCGTTGTCCTCTTTGACACGCGGTTAAAAGGAGGCTGGCCTCCTCGGTCTCTCCACGAAACCGCCCCACATCCGCGTCGGGAAAATGAATCGAGAGTTTGGTCCACAGCGTATTGAACAGCCCTTCGATGTACGGCTTCTGGTGCGGACTCCACACCGTGTGCAGATCACTGCCGATCCCGGCGATGGCGTGCTTCACCAGGTTGGACTTCCAAACACCCTGCTCGAAGCGCCATTGCCCTGGGATGCCGTGTTGCAGGCAATGCGCCCGCATGAGTGCCAGCGCGTCCTCGGCGCGATAGCTCGAACGCGGCCGCATCACATACGTCCACGCCGTCACGAACCGGCTCGCCGCGTCCACGCAAACGAGCCACTGAAAGCGCCCGACCTTCACGCCGAATTTCTCCGAGCATGGATCGCCGCCCAACGTCCACGGCACGCACACAGGAAAGTTGATTGTCGCGTCGTCGGCTTCGATCACTTCGCCGGCCAACGGCGGCCGGCGTTCGCCCGTGGTCTTGTCCGTGATGAAGAACAGCGAGCCCGGCGCGGAGAGATAATCCAGCGCGGCATTCGTGGCGTGGCGCTTCTGGCGGACGGTCACGGGATTGACCGTGATCTGGCGCGCGATGCGTTCCGGTACCAGCGGCTGGCCGGCGGCCTGGCGCGCGAGGATCGCTTCCCGCAATTCCACCGGGCAGGTCGGCAGCTCGCCACCGATTGCACGGAGAAACTTTTGCTGAATCGCGCGGCTCCAACCAATGGGCAGGTTCGGCAAGGAGATCGTGCGGCGGACCGCCTCGGGCACGCTGCCGGAATTGTTCGTGCGATTCGTGTTGAGATAAAACCACCGCGCCGCCGGGATGAACCACCCGAGGGATTCGATCTGCTCGGTGAGCTCGCCGACATTCACGCTGGTTGCTGGCCGGCATGGTAAGAGTGCGACCGCACCCCCGCCGAGGTAGCGCGCGAGCATCGAGTTCGGTCCGCTGAACAGGCTCGGCGATTTGCCCAGGCGCTTCGCCGCGCCGACCAGGGAGAAATGCTCCACCTCGGTAAGCCGGATGAACTCGTCGCACAACAAGGCGCGCGCGCGCGCCTCGCGCCAGTCATCATCCGTCGCGCCGCCCGGCGCATTCGCCGCCCGCAAGGGCCGCGGCGCCATGGGTGAAGCGGATCGCCCGACCGCTTCTGTTCCACATGGCACCGCACCCTCGGAAAATTCCAACGGCGCCGACTCGCTGGCTGCGTCTCTCCCCGCAGCCAATCCGCGAGCATTTGCGTTGGGCACAATTAATCCCGTCGCTTCCGTCGCCGTTGGAGAAAAGTTTGTTTCGATTCGGTTCATGTCGTCAGCGCCCCGATTGAGCCCCTCTGGCCGTCCGCCAGGACCATCTGCAATTGGCCGTCGGCCGGAAAATTCTCTGCGTGCCAGCGCTGCCACGTCGCGCGTTCGGTAATCGCGTAAATCGTCGCGCGCTTGCCGTTCTCCATCCGTTCACCGGCTTCGCACAGGAGTCCCACGACGTGCAGGTCATGTGCGCGCGGACGCACCGAGAGCAGGCCGATGCCGGACTTCTCCGCAAGCTGCGCCGTGCTGCACGGACCGTGCGCCTCGAACGCGCGATACACATCGAGCATCCGCTCCGTCAACGAGGTGCGGAGCTGCTCGAAATTCGTGTTGCGCAGTTCGGTGGGAGTCATGGGGGATTTGCGATTTACGATTCCACAAAGCCCGCGCGTTCCTTGCGCTGGGTATCGGAAAGCTTTAGTTCCGTGCGGCATTTCTCGGCCAGAGCCTCGATCATCCAGCGCGGCCATTGCTCCAGTGAGCGGTCGAACGCCGCCACGATCTGGGCCTTCTGGTTCACGGTCAGCTTCTGGTTCAGAAACGTGGTGAGATGCTTCAGCTTCGTCTTGGCGAACTCATCGAACGCCTTGCGATCGCCGCCCTGGCCGCCCTTCTTTTTGCCACCGGCAGCCAGCGTGATGCGCTTGCCATCGCTCTCGCCATCGAACACCGCGCGCGCGGCCTCGCCCAGCGTGTGGTCCGCCATGAAGTCCAGCACGCCCTGGCGGTATTCCAAGGCCGCCTCAGGCAATTTGGCTTCCGGCAACGTGAGCGCCTGACTGAGGGCCATCGCCCCGCCACCCTCGATCTCGATCACCGACGAAAACGGTTTGTGCAGCGCAATGCCGAGTTGCGCCCGGCTCACCCGCTCAGCGGCATCCATCCAGCGATAGGCCGTGCGGGCGGCGATGCCCTGCTTCTCGATCCACGCGCCGAAAGCTTCGCCTTCGCTGTGTTGATTGCGTCCATTGGGGGAGGGTTTGCCATCGTGGCAAAGGCTCGCCCGATGTTCGATCAATAGCTGGCCGGCGATCAGCGCTTTGAGCGCGTAGTCCTGGCCCTGTTGCGCGGCCTCGCGGCACGCGGCGATGACCTGTTGTTCCTTGGGGGCGATCAATTGGTTCATACGTTTGCTGGGTTGAAATTGCCCACCGCAGACGGCGACGCTGCGGCGGGGAGGGTTGAATTGACCGAAGCTCCATTGCTGTCGCCGGGTAGTTCGATCTTGGTTTGCAGGGGCACTGGCGAAGGTCCTGGCGGACGGCCACCGAGGCTGCCCGAAATTATTTTTCCCGTGAGCGGCGACCGCCCATGCAATCGCCAGAAGCCGGCGGCGCAGCGCTTGGCCGAGGCAAAAGATTTTTCCGCGCGCGTCATCGGGCCCACTCCTTCCACGGCTTGAGTTCGCGGCGGCGGCCATCCGCATCCACTGCGAGCGCGATCACCGCCATGCTCTTACCCACGATCTGGCCGTGCATCTCGCAGTACAACAGCCGCCCATGCTTGCGCCCGCGCCACGCGGCCGCGTCGCCGCATTCGCGCAGTTTTCCATCTTCACCCCGCACGAGGTATTCACACGTGCCCGCCGGCGCGCGTTTAATCGGATCGCTCACAGCCCCCTCACTTTCTGCGCGGTCTCGCGCCACGCATTGATCCGAATGGTCGCATTCCTCTCGGCGATGGCGTCGCCCTGGCGACGCGCCGCCTGACGCGATTCAAGCCACCGCTTCAAATTCCAGATCGCGCCGGTGAGCAGGGAGAATTTCCTGGCTGACGTCATAGCCCTTGTTCCTTTCTGGCCTTGGCTTCGAGGAAGAGGGTGATGGCGCGAACGATCCGCACGCCGTAAAAGACGGCCACCACGATGCAGAGCGAAATGAACGCGCGCTTGAAGTTGCCGCTGTGGGCGATGATCCAGATCACGCCCTCGGTGCAGGACCCAAAGACCCAGCGCAACAGATGCGTCGCGGACCACAGCGCCGTTGCGCCGACCATCATCGCCAGCGAAGTGAAGAACCAGACCTTGAACGAAAAATACTTCATAGACTGAGGACCTCCTGGATCGCCGCCTTCACCGCCGGCGTTTCGCGTTTGCCATTGATGACCTTGCTGATCGAGCAGCGGTGGATTTTGGGAAGCCGCGCCACCAGGTCGTTGACCTGCCAGCCGAGTTCGGCCAGCCGGACTTTCACCGCCCGGGAAAAATCTGGTTTTTGAACGCGCTTCATATACTGTTGTCACAGATGTGACGTGACTAGTAAACACTCAGTCAATTGTGCAGTCAACAGAAAAGTTTACCAACCTTGACACAGTCAAGGATCGCTTGGGCTACGTGTTGAAGCTGGCGGCGTGGACGCCCGCTGAGGCCGCCCGCAAAATCCCGGCGAGCGCGAGCTATATTTCCCTGATTCTCAGTGGAAAACGGGAGAATTTGGGCGCCGGGTTTCTGCGCAAGCTCAGCGAACTGGGCGTCCGGCCCGATTGGCTCCAGCGTGGCGAAGGCGAGCCGCCGAAAGTTATCCAGTCAATTGACAAGCCCCGGGAGTCAACATCCCCGCATCAGTACCACCTGGAGACGGCCACCGACGAGGACCTCCTGCGGTTGATTGCTTCCGCCAGTGACCAGCTCAAGCTCGCGGACCGGGAGCGGACCGAAGCCCTGCTCGAATCCATCAGCGCCCTGAAGGACGAACAATATCGTCGGCGGGTTAATTCACCGCCCAAAGATGCGGTCGCCTCGCCGGAGCAATTAGCCGGACTCGGCGCGGCCGGCGTGGCGAAGCAGCTCGCTCAAGAATTGCCGCTGAAATCAAAAGCTGGCGCGACCAGCGCGCATAAACCTTCGCGAGGCGGCGCCGCTCCTCCGGGGAAGAAGTCATGACCTGGACTTCCAGTGCTGGTTCGAGGATCACCAGTGGCCGCTTTGGCCTGGTGTTTGAACTGGTAGGATTCATCCGCGCATTCTCAATTTCTGGTGGGTCAATTTCCGTCCCACCCCCGTCCGTAATAACCCAGAAGTTGTTCACAAGATGAAGACAACGCTCCTGCTCCTGGCGCTCCTCCTCACCACCAGCGCCTTCGCGCAATCATCGGCGACGAAGAAGCCGAAGAAGGCCACCGAGGACAATCTCCCCGTGATGACCGAGGCCCAGGCGCGGGCGGCGGCCAGCACTAATCTCGCCGCTCGGTGCGCCCTGGATTTCCGCTGGCGTGACCTCACCAACAAGATTGGGCTGCAACAGAAGCAGGTGGACAAGGCCGCAGCCGATCTCAAGGCCGCGCAGGAACGCGCAAACCTCGCGGTTCAAGCCCGACAAACCAAAAATCGCAATCCGGATTACGTCCAAAATGCGCGCGCAGCACAAAAAAATCAGGAGGCGGCCCTGGCGACGCTGAAATTGCAATTGCACGACATCGAAGAGGCGAACCGCAAATTGATGCTCCCGTCGCGTTGACCCGGCGGCGCCGGGGGCAGGTACGAACGCAGCCTTTGCTGGGGTTGCTCGTAGTTCAGAGGGCCTATGAGTCTTTCAGTCATTTTCTGAAGGAGTGGACATGAGGAATTGTCGAAAGTCAGCCAACCAGTCACTGCAGCGAACGCAGCGGAGCGTGTCTGGTGGTTCGCTTCGATCGCTGGTGGTTTCACATTTACTCAGCGCGTCGCTGAGTTCGGTTCGTTGAACTAAACCGCTTCGCGGGGAGAGGGCGAAGCCCTTGGTGATTTGCTTGGTTTCCGTTGAATCCGCGTGCAAATTGCAGCAGTGGCGGCGACGGTTTATGATGTGCAGCTTGGTCCCGCCCATTGCGGTATTGGGTTGGTGGCAGGTCCAGGACAGTGGTTTTGCACCCGTAGCACGCCCCGCATCTGATCCAGCAGTTTTGGAGTTTGACCGTTTGGAAAAGGAGTCATAGAGTCCATCCATGAACACACTGGTTCATTTGGATCAATTCCTTGTTACCCCTCCATTATCCGATAACAAGGAAATTCTTCCTGACTAATAATATTGTTAGGCCGCTTCACACACCATGAGCAGCTACCCGAATCGAAACATCTGGCGACGAGTGAGCGCCGTGCTTGTCGCCTTAGTCGGGGTGTATTTCATGTCGAGTCCAGTCTTCGGACTGATCCAGGGACTTCGCGAACGCGATCCGGGCCGGAAGTTGGAGTTCACGAATTATCTACCGATTGAGGCGACTGTCTGGGCCATTCTTTTCTTCTTCGGCTTGGCGTTGCTGTTTGGTGCTCGCCGGCTGTGGAGGCAGCCAGCATCATGACAACGCCGCCTAACCATTTGCTGCATCGAACCCGGCGGGGGCGTCGCGGTTGCAATCGTTGCCTCCCGCGCGCCGGGTCGCTGAGCTTGGGTCGTTAGGCGACATCACGCACGTCTATGCCAATAATCCTTCAAGCGCTTCTAATTTCCGCGGCGTTTGTGATCGGCATTGGTTCTTTGCTTGTAGTTATCGGATATTTTCGGCGCAAGAAGGTGCTGACACGTCTTTTGACTGTTGCGTGGCCGAAGACAAACCAGATGCGGTTGCGTGTTCTACTCGCAGGCGTTGGCATTTACTTGTGTCTGTGGATGGTTACAGCATTGGCTGGCACCCGACAGGCCCGGAACGATGTGCTCCGTCACCTGAAAATTCCGTCGGCTAGCACTGACATCTCCGCGACCACACCGTCTAATTCAGATTTCATAGTCGAGAGCGAAGTCGCTACACCGTATCATTGGTGCATTACCCGTTCATACGTTCCATTCTTGGTGGTAGCGCGAGCGGGCGTCAATCCTGGAGGACCGTGCGTACGTGGTGAGAATGTGTTGTATTTCTGGTTTCTTGGATATACGAAGGCCATTCGAGGAACAGCGTGGATTACATGACGATTTCGCCTAACAAATCGCTGCAGCCAACGCCGGATGGTGCTGGCAGGTCCGCCTGCGCGGGCCACGTCTCTGGTCCGGCGTGGCTGAGCTTTTGTCGTTAGGCCACATATGGAGCGCGTCGAGTTACTGACCGTCGAATCGACCTGGGATCTACGACCGAAAGCACAGATGCTAATTATTTATCCTAGGTTTCATCCGCCGAAAGATTGGGACAGGCGAGGCTGGGGCGAACGCACAGAGCCAGTAATTGTCATTCGTCCGGACGGGAGTGAGATCGACGCCACTGCTCAGCTCAACACCACAGTGGCGAGTTGCAGAGAGTTCGTCCCTATCGAAGAGCGGATGTGGATTACGATTTGGTTGACTGACAGAGCCGCAGAGGAAGTGCCGGACGGCAGCAGGATTTTAGTTTCACGCGAGGTCAGAGATGCGATACTCCCTCAGAATGTGGCCTAACCAGGCGCTGCAGCGAACCCGGCGAGAGCGTCGCGGTTGCAATCGTTGCGTCCCGTGCGCCGGGTCGCTGAGCTTGGGGCGTTCAGTCTTTCAACGGAAACAGTTGCTACTGCTTCGGTTGCTGTAGGTCTGGCGGGTGGTTTGCCAGCGGGATTGCCAGTATTTGGCTACCCGAGCAAACGCGGGATAAACCCTCCCGCTACTCGCTAACGCGAGGGAAACCAGTCGGTTTAGCCTCATAACAGAGAAAGACATGTTATGAAGCTACGGTTCAAACTCTATCGGCGTAGCAACGGGAACTACTACGCCGAGGACATCGAAACAGGGAAACAATCCTCCCTCCGCACCAGTGACAAGGTAGAGGCCAATCGGCTGTTGCACGCGATGAACGAAGCGGCCTACCAGCCCGCGTTCAATAAACAAATGGCGAAGACCTACTTCGCCGCCGGTGATCCACGCGCCAACACACGCACCTGGCAGGATGTAATGAACTACCTGCTGCAATCCAAAGAAGGACGCAGCCAGAAGACCCGCGAACGCTACGAGAGCGCCATCAAAGACCCGGGTTTCGATTCCATTCGCAATCTGCCACTCATCCACACGACGGCGGAAACGCTGTACCAAGTCCTGAAGGACTCTGGCAAGCCTTGCACGAACATGTTCTTGCATCGCTTTCACAGTTTTGCGCTCAAGCTTGGTTGGCTGGCATGGCCGATCATCGGCTACAACCAATGGCCCAAGCTCCAGTTCAAAGAACGGCGGGGCGTGACGCTGGAAGAACATCAGTTGCTGGTGAGCGCAGAAAAGAACGCGGAACGCCGCGCATTTCTGGAACTGCTCTGGCACGTTGGCGCTGCGCAGTTTGACCTCGTGAACTTGAAAACCGAGGACGTGGACTGGCAGGCGCGAACGATCACTTACAATCGGCAGAAGACCGGACGCCTTTGCACGTTGCGCTTTGGTGATGAAGTCGCGGAAATTCTAAAACGATTACCTGCGAGCGGCCCGCTGTTTCCAAAGTATTCAACACTTTCGTCCGCTGACAGAGCAACACGATTTGCCGAGCGCGTGGAGCGGTTGGGGATCAGGAAGCGCAGTGAGGCAGCGGGGATTCCGAGCATCTGCCTGCATTCCTATCGCTACTCATGGGCGGAACGCGCCCGCGCAGCGGGCTACCCGGAACGCTACGCGCAGGAGACGTTGGGACACCAAAGCTCCACTTTTGCCCGCTTCTATTCCAAGCGGGCGCAGGTCGAGTTGCCGCCGTTGGAGCAATACGAGAAACGCAATGCGCCGAGCGTGCCGCCGCTCCCGCCTACCACGAACATTATTCCGTTGCCCGCGCCAACGACTACCGGTACGGCCGCGAACGAACCCGCCGCTTTGCCAGCGGCGCAAGTACTGGAGGCGGTATGAATCAGCACCCGGTTCAAATGCTCGATCCGGTATTCAAGTTCCTCGATGGAATGATTGAGGACTACGGACTCAACCTCTTTATGGGGTTCGTCTATATCGCGATTCCGTTCCTCGTTTGGGTATTGTGTGGTGGACTGCGGCGAAAGTTATGGCAGGGAAAACCCATGCCTCAGGTTCCACCCGTGATCGTGATTCATCTACCCGTTGGACGACCCACGCCACCGCCGGAACCGTTTCACCCATTCCCGCCGAACCAAGAGCCGCCGGGTTGGGACCAGGATGATTGTTATCGGGATTGAAACGGCAGGTGCCGCTTTCGCGGCATGAATCTTAAAAGCGATTCCCCCGGGTGCAAACGAGCGTAATCAAGCCAGACCACAGCAACACGAGGAACGGCTGATTACGCCCGTGCGCCGTACCCGGGAAACGCAGGCCCGCCGCCTTGCAGCAGTGATGAAAGTGAATGAATGCAAGCACGCATTAGAATCCTAACCACCGTCTAGCAACAAAAAATTCGCGAGGCTGATATCTCAGCTTGGGGAACGCGGGCAATAAGAGGACGGACAGGAATGCACCGATAGCAATGGCTGCCAGAAGTTCGACGATGGCGAAGGCGACGCTTGTGGGCAATGTGGGAGTTCTTCATAATTGCGCCTTCACCACGCCAAGCCTACTTGACTCAGACGCATTCGGATGGCGTTCAGGTCACAAATGGTGGCCGTGCCATCCGGGTTGCCCCAACCCAACTGGGTGCCGCCGGCATCGAAGGACACCGGTCCCATCGCCTCGCCATCCCGGAGGAATGTGATCAACGGCGTCTTGCTCGAATCGTCAAACAACGAGATGTCCCGTCCGCTGCCGTCTGGGAAACCGTTCACGGCGTAGAGGCGCGGTCCCCAATGAAGGGCGGCGGGTTGGAAGTCAACGGTTTTCAAAATGACTCCGGACGACAGTTCCGCCAGCAGCGCCGAGTTGGCGGCGTCACGTTGGAAAGTCAGAAACTTCCCCAGCGGATCAACCGCAACCACGCCTGATTGTTGTCCTCTTGTGGAAGGAGACATCCAAAGTTCCTTGCCGGTCAAACCATCGAAGCATTTGAACAGGATGTTAGTCTTGCCGTCTTGCGCGTGAATGCCCTCCACAACGAAGTGGCGCGCATCAAGCTGGGAACAGGCATTGTAAACATGCCGATTGAAGTCGCTGATTTCGCGAATTGGAATCAGCGGTTCTGCACAGAGAAGATCACGAATACGGCAGACCCGGGGGTATTTCGTCGGATCCGCGTCGCTGAATGGCGGAGTCTTGGCATCCAGAGTTTCCATCCGGAACAGGAGCAGATGATTATCGTCGGGAAAGCCCAGCAAGTTCACCAATCCGGGCGGCAATTCCCACGAGGCCAGGTTTGTTCCAGTTTGCACGTCCCACAATTTGGCGGCGCTTTGCGCGGCCATTGCCAGTCGGGTTCCATCGGCATTTAGCGTCAGCCCGCCGTTGTCGGCAAACTCGCCTTTCGGTGTCTCGAACACTCGCAAAAGTTTGCCCGTCGCTAAATCCCAAACGCCCACTTCCCAATTGTGCGAGAACGCGGCAAACCGTCGGCCATCCGCGGAGAAACAAATTCTGGAAATCTGGGCAGACAACCCGCGCAAAGTCTGGACGCCGCGCCCGAATTCCAACTCGCAGATGGATACATTGGGTGTGGGATAGTCCCCTTGACTTGCAATCGCCAGTAGCGAGCCATCGGGGGAAAAATCTAAACCGGCGAAGTAGTCGCCTGTCTGGATGTCCAGCAGGTGGCGACCCGTAGCAAGGTCCCAGAGCTTCACCGGCCCGCGGCCGCCTGCGGCCAGCGTCATTCCATCCGGGCTGAATGCCACGGAGAAAACCTGATACTGCATGCCGCGACAGAAGGCGGCCACTGTCTGGGTATGCAAATTCCAGATTGTCACCATCCCGCCCGAATCTCCCGCCGCCAGCAGCATGACTCCATTCGTTCCCTCGGCCGGAATCTCAGGGATGCGGACTGACGGTTGCAGTGCCAACGAGAGAATTTCGCTGCGACCGGCCATGAACTCGGTGACGCCTGTTCCGTCCTGCGTTTTCCAGACGCTTATTTTCCCGGTGGAGTCAGCAACAGCGACGAGACTGCCATCGGTAGAAACTGTCATCGCCGTTACGTGTGTGCTTGGGGCTCCGAGCACGTGCGCACCGGTCGCTGAAAGCGCCACCACGCTCTCACGCCCATCTGCGGTTTTGAGCGTGACGATGCACGCGGCGCCGTCCGGCGTGAGCACTGCAAGTTTGCACAACTCTTGTCCGATTGGAATGAAAGCGAACTCCAAAGGGACTTTCCACTCGGTCACGGTTCGTGAATTGACGACGTCCGCCAGCACCAAGACGTGTCGTCCCTCGTCATAAAGTAGTTGCGTCGCCGTGCCGTTTGCGAGAAAAGCGACTGGTCCCCAATTTGTTCCTAAGGCAGTCTGAATTTTCCCGGAATCGGCATCCCATAATTTTGCGCCATCGCCAAGGCCACCCATCAACAAGCGCTTCCCTTGACGGTCGAAGACCACAGATGACGCGCCGAAGTTGGTGAAGTAGTGAACCCGGTGCGCGTCCAACCCCGCCAGCAATGCGGCGGCTTGATTCCGCATTGCATCCGACTCGACGCCGGCTTGAATTCTTGCCGCCCCGACGAGTCGAGCCCATGCCGGTGCGGACCAATCTGCGGAATGCGGGTTTAATCGGGTCGCCTGTACGTCTCGTAAAACCAGTTGTCGTTCGGCGGCCTTGACTTGGGCGCCCCGCCAAAGAAACAACCCAACGAGTGGGGTCATCAACGCCACACACCCAGTAACCCACAACGCGGCATTAACTGGATTCCTTCGCGTCCACATCCACAATTGTTGAAGTGCTCCGACGGGACGCGCCGCGATTGGCCGGCCGTCGAGAAATCTTCCCAGGTCTTCGGCCAGTGCCAGCGCCGAGGAATAGCGACGCGGGATTTCCTTCTCAAGGCACTTCAAGCAGATGATTTCCAAGTCCACGGGAATCCGCGAACGCAGGGTCTGGAGCCGGCGCGGAGAATCATGCTTCACCTGCTCGATGACCGCCGCGCCGGAATCACCCGCAAAGGGCGGTTGGCCCGTCAGCAACGCATAAAAAATCGCGCCCAAACTGTAGATGTCGGTGGCCGTGGTAATGGATTTGTTCTGCCCCGCCGCCTGCTCGGGCGAGGCGAACGCTGGCGTACCCATGAACACTCCGGTCTGTGTCATGCCTGCGTCGGTTTCAAGGCACTTGGCCAGACCGAAATCAATCAAGTGCGGCTCTCCATATTCATCCAGCAGGATATTTCCGGGCTTGAGATCGCGATGCATCACGCCGCGTTGATGTGCGTGATGTACGGCGCAGGCAATTTTTGCGAGCAGTCGTGCCGCCTCCCGCTCATTCAGGCTCGCCCCCATGCGGGTGATGTATTCCGCCAGGCTTTCCCCCTCGACCAATTGCATGGCCAGATACGGATGCCCCTCGTGCTCGCCGAATTCAAAGATGGGCACGATGTTCGGGTGATCCAACTTGGCAACCGCCTCCGCTTCGATGCGCAACCGTTGAACGCCCGCTCCGCCCGCCGCAAAACTTGAATGAAGCACCTTCAACGCGACCGGACGATCCAGCTTGGTCTGCTGGGCACTATAGACCACGCCCATCCCGCCCCGGCCAATTTCGTCGAACAGCACGAAATCGCCGAAGTAGGGGATTCTTCGATTTGTTAGTTGGTCTGACATCCAAATTCGCAGGTAGCCGTCGAAATAAGGCGGCGGACTTGCCAAGCACCGTTTGGGAAATGGCAATGCGGCCTGGGTTGTGACCGAATCAACTCATCATTCCGCTGGCAAGTTTCTGAAAAGCAGTTCGTACAGGTAGCGCGTTTCTTCGGTGCGATTCGCCGGGGTGACAATCTGCGCCACTTCATCCTGGAAGTACTCCCAATGGCCGCGCCGCAGCCGGCTTACCTCCTTGCGGACGGCGGCGGATGTCTTGTTAACGCGCGCTGCGACGGCGTCCCAGCCCTCGCTCGAATCCTTCTGAAAAATGTAAGGCTTCAGTTCATCCGTCGGCGCGAGTGCCGCCATCACCTTGCGATGAATGACCAGCGCAAAATCCAAATCAAGCTGGCTGTCGGCCTGCCCGTGCGCCTGGACGTCAACGTCATTGTCAGTCAGCGAAACTTTCTCGACGTCTCGCCCCCGTTTCTGCGCGCCGTTTTTGTCCCAACTATCCCAAAGAAACTTCTGCATCGTATCGGCGAGGTAGGCGCGGAACTTGCCCGTGCGCGGCGCGACCTTGTGCAACAGGCTTTTCTCAATCAGGTAGGCGACAAAACTGTGGGTGAGGTCCTCCGGGTCTTGGTAAAAATCCTTCCGCCGGAACCAATTCACAATCGGCTGGCGATAGTCACCGCACAATTTTTCGAGCGCCGCTCTTGCACGTTCAGGGTTGGCAGAAACCACGTCTATGATCACGGTCCATTGTGTCGGCGGAAAAGCCGGGCCGTGACCGGGCGAGGTCGAGTTGGCTTCCATGCGATTGCGGTGACATTACCACGGCCAATCCTCAGAAAACAAGGCGACAAACTTGACGGTTTCAGAATGAAGAATCTTGGTCACATCACACCACGCGTTGCCATTTCCCTTTCAGCAACCGGGCCAATATGAGAACCCAAATCACTCCAGTCACTACAGAACATCTCGCGCCTTTGGATCGCAATCAGTTTGCGAATGTCCTGACAACACTCATTGCCCGTACCGGATGCGTCTTTCAGCACCCGCACCAACTACTGTTCCAGCCTCTCACCCTCATAGTTGCCATTTGTCTGGGGGTGATTCCCGTTGTCAACGCTGGCACACCTGGAAGTTTGGATTTGGCGTTCAACCCCACACCCGGCATCACCTCGTCTAGCATTGCCGAAATCAACGTGGTGCTGCCGCAACCCGACGGTCGCGTCGTTATCGGCGGGGAGTTCACCGCAGTGAACGGATTTGCCCGGAATAACATTGCGTGCCTGATGCCAGATGGTTCGTTGGATACGAACTTTGTCACCTCAATCACCCGCGCCGGTGGCTTCGCGGCAATCAACGCGCTTGTCCTCCAAGGCGACCGTATCCTCGTAGGAGGACGTTTCGACTCGGTAAACGGGCTTGCCCGATATGGGTTGGTGCGCCTGCAATCCAACGGGACGCTGGATAACAGCTTTCTCGCTCAACTGACATTTTTCCCTGAAATTCAGATTATCGTTTTGCAGCCAGACGGTAAGATCCTCATTACCGGCTCGTTCTCGTCCGTGAATGGCGTGAATCGTTTCAACTTTGCGAGATTGAACGCGGACGGCTCGCTCGACCTCAGTTTTGACGCAGGCCAAGGCGTCGGCGGATTTCCTTACGCGTTGGCCGTGCAGCCGGATGGCAAGATTCTGGTCGGAGGATTCTTTTCGGGCCCATCCGGCAATGGTCCAATAAA
Source organism: Limisphaerales bacterium (assembly GCA_044225555.1). Lineage (GTDB taxonomy): Bacteria > Verrucomicrobiota > Verrucomicrobiia > Limisphaerales > JADLHS01 > JADLHS01. Next base: position 182,707 of record JBGAIM010000002.1, read on the forward strand.
CCTGGCACGGCTAAACGCGAACGGCACGCTGGATAGTAGTTACCAACCCTCTCTGTCCACCTTTGGCATCGTAAACAGTCTGGCCGTGCAGCCGGATGGCAAAGCACTCCTTGCCGGGGACTTTGAACAAATCAACGGCTTCACCCGTTACGGTTATGCTCGCATGAATCTGGATGGCACCCTCGACACAGCTTTTGCTTTGGGTGACACTTCAACGAATCAATTCTCCATTGGAGGCCGACTGGATGCCGTGCTGATACAGCCCGATGGCAAGATTTGCTTTGCCGGGGATTGGACATCCTTGGGTGGCTTTTACGGCACGGGGGTCGGGCGGTTTCTGGCCAATGGCACAGCGGATCCAGCGTTCATTTCACCACACTTCGGGGGAACGCTCAGTTCGGTCCGTCTCCAGAACGACGGCAAACTGATCGTCGCAGGTTGGTTCCAGAATGTGGGCGGGATTTCCCGCAACAGCGTCGCCCGCCTTTACGGCGATTCTGTTTCTGCTCCGCAATTGTTGAGCCTCACACGGCACGCCTCGGGCTACATGCAGTTGGATGTCGCCAAACCCGCCGGATATTGCTGTGTCATTGAGGCGGCAACGAATCTGGCTCTGCCCCAATGGCAGGCCGTTGCGACAAACTGCTCCACTACCAATCGCTTTCAGTGGCTGGACACCAATTCCAGTTCAATCAACCGTCGCTTCTACCGGGCGGCTGTCGCGCAGTAACCCGATACTTGCCTGTCACAATCAAACGACGATTGCCATTTCTCAAGCAGGGTAACCGACTGCCTCCAACAAAAAAACGGAAACGCTCAACCGAATGCAAGTCATGAAAAAAATCCTCCTGCTCGCCCTGTTCGCCTTCACTCTTGGCATCATCCCGGAAGCCCAAGCTGCATCCCGGTCCATTTCGGACCAAGTCAAGATTCTGGCTGCCAAAAAGAAAAAGCAGCCCAGGAAACCGAAGAAAAAGAAGCGCAAAGCCATCCGCGCTTATCAATTTGGCAGCGCGACTCTCCATGACTTGAGCCACGTCTCCACAATCCAGACTCGCATGGATTCGTCTGGACCGTTTCATTCAAACCATAATTCTACTCAGAGGGCGTGAACATGAACTTCCTGGAAAAACGCCAGAGGCAACGAGCCTTTACCCTCATCGAACTCCTCGTCGTCATTGCCATCATCGCGATTCTGGCGGCAATGCTCCTGCCCGCCCTTGCCAAAGCCAAAGCCTCCGGCAAACGCGCGTCTTGCACCAGCAACTGCCGTCAATGGTCATTGGCCATCATAATGTACGAAGGTGACAAAGGAAGTTATCCGCAAGCGTCGGGACGCTCCTTTAACTGGACTCCTGGAAACCCGGCGCCGGGATGGGACCCGCCGGACACGCCGGACTTCTGGTGGAATACCACACGCTCCTACTACCAAAACACAAACCTTTGGCTTTGTCCTGGTGCAAGACCGGGTGAACTCGTTAACCCCATTCGCGGCCAGTATCCACAATACGGACTGAACTGCGGTCACGTTGCCACCAACGGACCGGGTGCGGCTTGGAACGCGATCAACGGTTTGGGCCAGGTTACATGGCTGGAACCGAAAGTCAGGTCGGACGATGTCGCCGTTCCCGCAGAAACCTTATGCGTTGGTGACAGCATTGACCCCTTGCGAACCGCACACTTGGTGAATCTCGCATGGAGGGGCACTTATGATGCGATGACTCCCGCCGCACCTCGACACTTCCGGCGCGCGAACTTTGCCTTCGTGGACGGTCACGTAGAACTCATGCAAACCAACCGGCTCGAACGCGACCTGTGGCTTTGGACCCGACAGAAGGATCGTATCACCTTCCCATAATTGTTACCACACAAGTTATCAAAGACCTCCTATTAACAATGAAAATCAAACCCTGCGTTGTTTCCTTGCTGCTGATTGCAACTGTTGCTGGCTTGTGCGGCTTGTCGCGCAGTTCCGGAGCTGACCGACCTAGCTCGGCGACGACGACCACGGCCTCAGAAGATTTCGGTGCCGATTTCTACAATGGCCGGACAAACAGAATTGTCCGGGTTTCCACAGTAACCGCAACGCATGTGCGGGTGATCTATGAAAACGGCGGAGACCGCAATATCCCGCGCCACGAACTCAACTCACCTCTGAAGGAACGGTACCCATACGACCCGAAGGCGGCGGCGGAGTTTATCAAACGACAGTCACAAGATACGCAAGCCCGGATTGCGGCTCAGAAGCAAGCGTGGGAACAACAAATCCAAGGGGCGCAGAGGCAGATCGACTCCTTGGAAAAGGAATGGAAAGAAAAACAGCGGGACCTCAATACCATCCGAGAACAACGCAAAATTGCGCCAAACTCCAAGGTGCTCAAACAGCGCGAATTCAGACTTCTTGAGGAACGCAAGGACATCGGTCGCCGTCTCGCTGAAATGCGGGAGAAGTTGCGTGCCATGCGCACCCAGGCAGATGCGCTGCCGTGAGTGGTCGTGAACCATTCTGCCAAGAAGATCTTCGTTTGTGCAAACCGCCTCCGGTTCTTGCGCGCCAACTTCCTATCTCGGCAAGCGGTATTAATCGCCTTCGATCGCCGTAATCCTAAAACCAGAAACGCAAAAAGCCATGAACAACAAGACATCAATACAAACTCAACAACTCAAAAAATCATTCCTCCCGCAAATCCTCGTCGGCCTTCTAAGTTGCGCCAGCACTGCACTGGCCGTTGATGTTGCGCCGCCAGCTTCTTCAGTTCATAGATTGGTCTATGACACCGCCCGTCAGGAGGGAGTATTGTTTGGTCTCTGGCTCGCCAGTGGGAATACTACTCAAACATGGGTCTGGAATGGCAAATGGTCCTTGAAAAGTCCGGCTGCCAGCCCGCCCGGCGTCAAAGCAGGGGCCCTGGCCTACGATGAAGCCAGACAAGAAGCTGTTTTTTACGGCGGCATTCTCAACGGCCTCAACAGCACTTGGACAAACAACAATGCAACCTGGCTTTGGAACGGGACCAACTGGAGTCCGACCACTCCCACCGTTAAGCCTCCAAGCCGGTTCGGGGCCGCGATGACCTACGATTCATTGCATACAAATGTCGTTCTTTTCGGGGGCGATTTACGGACTAGCAGCGCAGTGCTTCCCGTATGCACCAATGATACTTGGGTTTGGAACGGCTTGGATTGGACGTTAAAAAACCCGGCAAACCGTCCAAGCGTTAGAGACGCTTTTGGATTGGCATTTGACGCCGCGAGAGGTCAGACCGTGCTGTTTGGAGGGATAACCAACGCGGGCGGTGGCGGCGATCTCAATGATACTTGGATTTGGGATGGAACCAACTGGATACAGAAATCCCCCGCAAACCATCCACCAGCACTCCACGTATCCGGCATGGCTTACGACAGTATCCGACAAGAAGTCGTTTTGTTTGGCGGCCTGCCCAAGACGGGAGGATACAATGAGACTTGGACTTGGAATGGAACCAACTGGTTTCAGAAAAACCCTACCCTCAAACCAGCCCAGCGAGTTGAGCATTCGCTGGCCTTTGATCCAGCCAGGGGAAAGGCCGTGCTTTTCGGCGGCGATGTGCTCACTGGTTGGCTGGCTGATACCTGGCTATGGGATGGAACCAACTGGTCTTCCAGCGATATGACGCTTTCTTTGGCCGCATTGCCACCCACGGTCTTCGTGGGTAGCAACCTGACCTACAGCGTGACCGTCACGAACAAAGGCCCGTCCCTTGCAGAAGAAGTGAAGCTGGTCGAGGAACTACCGGGATCGGTCGGGTTTATTTCAGCGAGCGCAAGCCAAGGCAGTTGCAGCTATGCCGGTGGCGTGGTGACTTGCAACCTCGGTTCGGTGCCCGTCGGAACGAACATTGCCGTGACGCTTGTAGTAACTCCACTGGCGCTTGGGACAATCACGAACACGACAACCGTCTTGTGCAGCGCAGAACTCAATCCCTCGAACAACATCGTCAAAGCGGTAACAACAGTGGTGTCGCCGCCAATCGTGAATACACCTTTGACGAACCAAACTGTATCCGCTGGCGGCCAGATCATCCTCAACCTGGGTGTCACCGGTTCTGCGCCTTTGACTTACCAGTGGTACTTTGGAACGAACCTTGTGGCCCAAACAACCTCACTGAGCTTGACGAATTTGGACTGGTCGCAGGCAGGATTCTACACCGTTGTAGTCGGTAATCCTTATGGCAGCGTAACCAACACGGCCATTCTGAGCGTCAACGACCTGCACATGTATGCTGGCATTCGTATCGGCGGCGCCCAGGGCGCCAGCTACCGCATAGAAGCCCGCAACAGCTTGAGCACAAATGACACATGGCTCACGTTGACCAACTTTGCCTTACCCTACAGTCCGTTTCTGTTCATCGATGAAGATTCGCCGAACCATCCGCAGCGTTTCTATCAGGTGACTGCGCCATAGATAACGTGAAGAACAGAAACTGCGGCGGGTCTTGGTGTCGGCCCATCGACAACCGAGACCCGCTTGATGTATTGCGGGCCTTCCCAGCCTTTTCTGCTGCCAATTCTCGCGACTGGCGGCGGCATTTTCCCGAGCTTGCCTGCGCTTGAACATTCTCGGCATCTCCGCGTTCTATCACGACAGCGCCGCGTGCTTGGCGCACGATGGCGTTATCGTCGCAGGCGCGCAATCCAGCGTCAAGAGTCTCCAAAGCTGCCTCGTGAACACCAGGTGAACGGTTCGCCGCACTGCCGAACCGCGCGACTTCGTCATTCGTAAGCGTTATGTTTACGATCCGAACGAAAAATTGCCCGGTCGGTTGTTGGCTCCCGTCGTACATCCTGTTGTTGTTTCTGACTCCTTTTTGCCCGTTGTGGTCGGCGACACCCGGCGGTTGGCGTGCGGCGGAACTTGCCCCTTGCGGCGATTTTTTTCGCGCCAGTGGTCCACGATCGCATCCGACGCCCGGCTGAACCATTTTTCATCCCGACGCAAATCTTCCAGCGTGGCGGTCAGGAAGAATTTTTGCCCGTTGTGGGCCGGATGGCCGAGCGGACGCAGCAACCCTTTGGTGATGAGGGTGGAAATGTCATTCTCGCCAAATCCCAGCAGCCAGGCGGCCTCCTGCATCGTCACCCGCGCCGGCCTGAGCAACAGGCTCAAAAACTCTTTCACTTCTGGCTTCATCGGTTCCTCCAAGGGCAAATCCGGTTCAACTTCGGCCCCATCCGCCGCGCTGGCGCTGGGCCCGCCTGATTTCGGGGTATTGTCCTGCACGCACTGTGTTTTCCATCTTTAGCGAGCGCCAGGCCACTCACGATCTGCGGCGCTAGATGCAGTCGTCAGGTGCCAGCTTCCCGCAGTCGCTGGCACTGCAAGCTTCATTCGGACCTGCAAAATGTAAGTCTTCATTTCCCAGCGACTTTAGCCGGAGCCGAAACCTGAGTTGCGCGATAATCGCACAACTTTTCGTTTCACTTTTCAGGCTCCGTTTCAGACTCGCTCCCACTTTCTGTCAGTATGCCCGAGCCAAAGCCTTCTGAGGTGTATCACGATCACAAAATGACGGGGTTCATCCTGTCGTGGAATTTACCCGAACTCGTGAATTGCTTTGTGCCGGTCGGGCACAAAGCCGCCGCATTGCGCGGTTGCCAGATGGATTTCTACCAGCCGTTACTCGTCCGACTGGAATAAGCGCGTTTGCGCTGCCTGGTGAAGACCGCTGCGGTATTCGCGCTCAACGCCCGACCTGATGCGGGTACCAATTGACCAGATTGGCAAGGTCAGCATTTGCCAACAGTGTGCTGAAGCACCCCTGCACATATTTCGCTAGCGCACTTTCGCCTGCATTCCAATATCGCTTCGTGAGAGGACCGCAGTCCCACAGCCCAGTCCGCTAAGCAGGGCGGGCTTCGCCGCATAGAAAACCAATGGAGACTTTCAGGCAGCGCGCAATCGCGAGTAATTCATAGTCCGAAACGTTCCGGGTCCGATTCTCAATCCGGGAAATAGCCGCCTGATCGAGATGGACGCCGCGCGCTTTGACCCCGCGTGCCAATGCTGCCTGGGCCAGCGGCGGATTACGCCAGATGCGCGCGTCACGGATGCGCGGACCACATACGTTTTTGTATCGGGACTTCTTCATTTACCGGCAGTTTAACAAACCAATTTGGTGACAATGTTGAAACAACATCATTCCCAGTTGACCCGGGGTTCGATGAGCACTATAGAATTCTTGTTGCTCACCTTAGTACGACGGCGGGCGGGTGCTGAGGGTTACGGGAAGAAAGGGACAATGTTTGCTTGAACAGTCGCCTGAATCACATCCAAGACTGGCCCGCCTTGGCCAAGGCTTGTGGCTATTGCGCCACGCGCCTCGCGCGGCAGTGCCGGGTTTCCCCGAGACAGTTAGAGCGATTCTTTCTGGCGACCTTTGCCCAGCCACCTCACCAGTGGCTGCATGAATTGCGCTTACGCCGCGCCGTGGAACTGCTGATGGACGGAGCTTCGGCCAAGGAAACGGCGACCGAACTCAATTACAAGGATGCCGCCCACTTCACGCACGATTTCAAGAAACGTTTTGGGGTTGCTCCCAGCCGTTATCTGTCCGCGCATAAGCTGCATTGTCTTTCACCGGCAGAGGCAAATGTCGCATTTAGACAAGTAATGTCGCGTTTTGACAAGTAATTGTTCTTCTCTTAGGCGGAACTCCGTGCTGTAGTCGTCCGTAGTCGTAACAGGTTCTTTAACGGACGAAAGAATTCTGATCGTGTCCCGCTCATTGAGGGCTGCCGTTCTTCAGGGTCTTTTTTCCAGAGCAGTTTAACCGGGACCAACTCAGGGTGGGTGGTTGTTGCTGGCGCCTCCAGGGCTGATTCCAACGGGTGAGGAATCGAATGAAAACCATATTGTTTCTTTCTCTCGCAGCATTCGCTTTCGCTGCACACGCACAAGACGAAGCCAGCCGCCTGAATGAATCCCCAATCGATCATCGGAGCACGGCAGCCCCGTATTCTGTGATTGAGCGCGGGGCGCACCACCGAGTTTGGGCGAGCGTGACTTGGGAGACGAACAAACTTGGTTGGGGCGTGGCACGCACCAATTCGTACACCGAGTTGGCGACCGGGATGCACTATTTGAGTGAAAAGAGCGAATGGACGGAGAGCCGCGAGGAAATTGAAATCCTGCCCAAAGATGCGGGGGCGGTCGCCCGGCAGGGTCAGCACAAGGTGATCTTCCCGCCGGATATTTATGATGGCGCCATCCAAATGTATTTGCCGGATGGCCAATGCCTCCGGTCACGAGTCCTCGGATTGAGTTACTACGATGTGGCCAGTGGCAAGAGTGTGCTGATTGCGGAGACCACCAACAGCGTTGGCGAACTGCATGGCCGCAACGTGGTGATCTACCCGGACGTGTTCACGGATTTCCGGGCCAGTTTGCGGCTGACGTACACCAAATCGGGCTTTGAGCAGGACATTATCATGATGGAGCAACCGCCCTCATGCAAAGAGTGGGGCATGGATCCCGCGACGACCAAATTGCAGGTCCTCACCGAGTTTTTTGATCCGCCGCAACCCAGCAAACGCGAGCTACCGGTGACAGATTCAAAAGGGAATTCAGTGCTCGATGAACTGCTCGACTTCCCGGGCAACATACAGATGGGCTTTGGGAAGGCATTCTCATTGATGTCAGGGGCGTCGGCAGAGGAAATCCCTGTCCAGAAGCAATGGCTAAAGATGGAGGGCCGTGATTTTTTGGTGGAACAAGTCGAGGTCAGCGCCATTGAGAAGGAACTGGAGTTACTACCGCGCGGGGCGTCCCTGTCGCCGGGCACGAATGCCGTGCGCACGGTGCGCCTGGGCAACCCATCGTTGCCGACCCGGCGTCAGGCGAGCACGACCAACAAGCCGATGCGGATGGCCCAAGTGACTGCGTCGGCTCGCGCCTTCGTGCTGGATTACCTACTGACATTGAACACGTCATCACAGAGCAACTACGTGTTTAAGGGCGACACCACCTATTATCTCTCCGGCAATGTCATCCTCTACGGAACTAACACGACTTTCGAGGGCGGCACGGTTCTCAAATATACCAATAACGTAACGCTGACCGTCAATGCGCCCGTGAGTTGGCTGGCGGACAGCTATCGGCCGGTGATCATGGTCGCCCGCGATGATAACTCGGTTGGCGAGACGATTTCCGGCTCCAGCGGCAATCCCAGCACTAACTTCTACGCCGCCAGTGCGCTGTATTTCAACGCGGCGGTGGCGAACACCAATCTGGTTCTGCGGAACTTGCGGGTGGCCAACGCGACTCGCGGCATTGCGATCAACACCAGAGCGGGGCACGTCCTCAGCCACGTGCAACTCCTGAATTGCGCTTACGGGCTGGCGCTGACCAATGCCGAGGTGAGTCTCCGCAACGCGTTAATGTACCTGGTGCGCACCAATTTCACCGGCAGCAGTTCCACCGGAAGAGTAGAACACCTGACCTCCCACCAGACGACTCGCATCAACGGAAACATCGGCGCCAATCTGTTTATCACGAACAGCCTATTTGCGGCAGCGACCACGACCAATACGAGCACATTCACGAGCGTTAACAATCGTACCAATTCTGCATCCACCGGAATTTTCACCAATGTCGGGGCTGGCTTCCACTACTTGGTGACAGGCAGCACCAACCGGAACGTCGGCACCACGAACATCAATGCCGCGCTGCTCGCCGAATTGAAGAAGCTGACGACCTATCCGCCGCTGGTCTATTCCAACCTGACCTTTTCGACCGCGACAAACTTCAATCCGCAGTTGGGCATCCGTGACACCAGCACTAATGATCTGCCGGACATCGGCTACCACTACGACCCGCTTGATTACGTGTTCAACAATGTCACGTTGAGCGCGTCGCTCACGCTGACCAATGGCGTGGCGATCGGGTTGATGGGTTCCTACGGGTTGAATCTCGCCAGCGGATCGGCTCTGCAAAGTATCACCGTGCCGCCGATGCTCAACCGGGTGGTCCGCTACAGCACGGCTCAAGAACAGGCGACCACTGGACTGGGCGGTTCAACCTTCCTGCAACTGGCCGCCTCGTCTTATCCGAATCTGGACTTTCGCTTTACCGATTTCATGCTCGGCCAGGGCAACCAAGGCATGTGGATCGATGTTCAAGGCACATTCCGGTTTGCGTCCCTGACACTCCGGGACTGCCAGGCCCGAAATAGTATTGTGACCGTAGCCCAGGGCACCCAAGCCGCCAGCACCGTGGCGTTGACGAACAACATCTTCGAACGATGTGCCATCACCTTCTATCCTCACACCTACGGTAGCGGCTATTTCTCGCCAATCTATCTGCGATGCTACAACAACCTGTTCCGCGGCGGCAACGCGAACATCTGGTTTAGCACGCCGATCGAAACGACCTTCAATTGGCTCATCCAGGACAATTTATTCGACGGTACCAGCCTCTATTTCAGTGATCCCACGGGCGGCTACTTGGTGACCTGCTCGCACAACGGGTTCACCTCCGGCACGAGCAACCCGCTCGGGGGGTCGAACAACAAGACCGGGCTGTTGGCAGATTATCAAAACGGGTCGCTGGGTGGGTTCTATTATCCCGCCAGTGGCGGCGCGAGCAGCTTGGCCGCGCTAATTGGCGCCGGCAGCCGCAACGCCGATGCAGCGGGATTGTACCACTACACCACCACGACCAATCAAGTGAAGGAGACGAATTCCGTCGTGGACATCGGCTTCCACTATGTGGCCGTTAATGCCAGCGGCCAGCCTTACGACTTCGATGGCGATGGCGTGCCGGATTACGTGGAAGATGCCAACGGCAACGGCACGGTGGACGCGGGCGAAACCGAGTGGCGTGTCGTCATTACCAATCAACCACAATCACAGGCCATCGTCGCGGGGAACAGTGTCACTTTCACCGTCGGGGCTACGGGCACTCCGCTGTATTACCAATGGCTGTTCAACGGCACCAACGCTATCGCCGGGGCGACGAGCAGTTCATACACGATTAGTTCGGTGGCCGCGACCAATGCCGGGGTTTACAGCGTCATTGTAAGCAATGCCAACGGTATGGTGGTTAGTTCCAACGCAACACTGACCGTCACTTGCCTTTCAGCCTCCAGCGGCTTGGCCGCGTGGTGGCAGGCGGAGAGTAATGCGGTGGATACGATTGGCGGATTGGCTGGCACCCTGAGTTCGGGGGCGAGCTACACGACTGGTCAAGCCGGGACCGCTTTTCGTTTCGACGGCACGAATGGAGTCGTGCAAATCCCCGACTCGCCGACGCTATGTCCCACGAATTTCACCATTGAGACGTGGGTGAAGTTTGATTCGCTCGATTCGGCACGCAGTGGCGGCGCGTGGGCGGGGATTCAACTGATGTTACTTAAGCAGACGCCGACCAATACGGATTGGGGCAGTTTCAGCCTGGATAAAAATCGAACGGGTAACGGAACGGGTAATGGCGATTACTTTGAATTCAATGTCACGTCCGCGACGGGTTCCAACATCTGGATTCAATCCTCCCCGACAATTCAGACAGGCGTTTGGTATCACGTCGCCGGTGTACGCGGCTCAAACTACATCCAGCTCTATGTCAATGGTCAGTTCATCGCGCAATCCAATGCCTTTACCGCGCAGTCGTACGGTTATCAACCGCTCCAGCTCGGCTCCTCAGGCAACACGGCTTTCGACGGCAAACTGAAAGGCTCGCTCGACGAGATCGGTCTTTATCATCGCGTCCTTTCCTCGAACGAAATCGCCGCGATCTACAAGGCGGGTAGCGTTGGCCGCTGTCCGCCGCCGCTTTCAATCGCGGTGGTGAACCCGGCGAACGGTGACACGCTCATTTCTCCCGTCCAACCGACCTTGTCCGCCCGCGTCTTAGGTCAGCTTGGTGTCGTAGCGAACGTAGCGTTCTTCTCCAACGGCAACAAAATCGGAGACTCGGCGAGTGGCACGAATGGATATTACTCGCTGGTCTGGACCAACCCGCCCGCAACCAACGGCGCTTTGACCGCAGTGGTTACGGATAACTCGGGGATCAACACAACCTCTCCGGTGGTGAATGTCACCATTACAGCCGGTTCTTTTGTCAAAGGCATCAACCTGAATGGGGTCGCCGTTTCAATTGAAGGCAACCAGTGGTTGAGTTATCAAGCGGCGACCAACGCGGGGTTGACGATCAGCACCAATGTCACTACGGCGGTTCGCACGAATGTGTGGCTGGTCCCGCCCGGTGACACCAATGTCCAGCACATGCTCCAGACGATGCTGATCCGGCAGCGGTTGCCTTCAACAAATGTTCCAACCCAGTTCATTTACAGCAAGCCCAGTGCTTACGACCGACTGGCCACGTTGACCAATGTCCCGCCTGGCTACACCGTCACGAATCTCCAGTATCGTGCTTGGTGTGTGGAATACGGCACGCTCGACCCCACCGGATTTTATTCCGCCAGTTCGTATTACTCCTACGGCGCACCTGATCCGCGTTTCCCGCATCGCAGCTACAACCAGGTGAACTACATCTTGAACAACAAAACCAACGCGTCGCTGAGAGACATCCAACTTGCCATCTGGACGGTGTTGGGGACCGACCCGTCCGTCTTCGGCTCGCCGGACAATTTGGCGACGTATCAACAACTCACCAACAACGCGACCTTGTATGGTGCGGATTTTGTTCCTGGGCCAAACCAAATCAGCGGCGTCATTCTGGAAGCCACGAACACCGCGATGGCGCAACCAATCCTGATCGAAATACAAGGCACAAACAAACCCATCAGCTTCACCCTGTCGCAAACCCTCACCAACGGGAGCTACTCCACCTACCTTTGGCTCGCCGAACACGAAGCCAGCCACGTACACGCTCTGGACGTGAAGCTTCAGGGAACCACCGTGGCCACCAACATCGGCGACTTGGAGTTGGCCCAATGGCGCAAGTTCGGGCCGTACGCTGCGAGCGTGACCAACGGCGTCTTGACCATGGAAATCATCAGCCCCGCCAAAGGCGACCCGTTATTGATGGGACTGACGATTCATACAACCAACTCGGTTGTTACCGATCAACTCACAGTCGCGATCGTTTCGCCCACCAACAACCACTCGATGCTCGCTCGCGATACGGTGGCGATCAGTGCGTCGGCATTCTCAGCAAGCACCAACATCACATGGGTGCAGTTCTTTGCCGGCACCAACAGTGCGTCCAGCAACGCGTTGGGTTATGCCGTTTCGCCGAACGCGAATGGGTTATTTGCAGTGGATTGGACGCCGATTGGAGGTGGAACCTACACCTTGACCGCGAAAGCCGCCGATAGTCGGGGCTCCAACGCCATTTCCGCTCCCGTGACCGTCACGGTCCGCAGCCGGCCAACAGTGATCATTACCAACCCAGTCAGTGAAACCGTGCTGGGGCCGGCATTGTTCAATGTCGCCATCAACGCTAACGCTTCAGCAACGGGGGCAACGATCACCAATGTGTCCTACTATCACGGAACAAACTTCATCGCTTCATCCGCCAGTGCCCCGAGTTATGGCATCACTTGGAGCAACGTCGCTGCTGGCAATTACACGCTGACAGCACGGGCAACGGACAGCACGGGCGCAACTGCCGCTTCCCATCCAGTCGAAATCCAAGTGATCGCTGCCAACCAGCGACCGGTAGTCGATGCAGGATCAGACACGACGATCCGATTGCCGAATTCAGTGCTCTTGGCTGGGTTGGTGTCGGATGACGGTTTGCCCCTCGCAAGTCCAGTTGCCATTCGGTGGACCAACATAGCGAAACCATCGGGCAGCCAGGTTACATTCGGCAATGAGAACGAGGCTGTCACCACTGCGACGTTCAGCAAGGTGGGGTTCTACACGAACCGCTTGGAAGCAAGTGACGGACAATTGGACACAAACGACCTCATGGTGGTGGAAGTGCTGGCAACCAATCTACCGCCAATCGTCAATCCAGGGACCAGTCGGGTCCTATACGATGCCATGGCTGTGCAACTTCAAGGTTGGGCCGAGGATGATGGTCAACCAGACAACGGGTTGTTAACCACTGGTTGGAGGCTGGTAAGCGGCCCTGGGACGGTCTTCTTTGCGGATTCCTCACGCACCAACACCACCGCCGTCTTTAGCGAACGGGGCAACTATGTGCTTGAGTTGGCAGCAACTGACGGTGAGTTAACTACAAGGTCCAATCTTGCAGTCACGTTGGTATTGGTAACGAACCTCGTCAGTTACGGGTCGGGAGGTGATTACCTTATCCTCACGAACAATGGGTATGAATTCTTTTATGAGCATTTCTGGTCCAACGCTTTTTATGCCAGCGTCACGAATCTTGCGGCATTCACCAATGAGTTCCAGACACTCTATACTAATTTTTACGCGCTGGATTACAACGATGCGAGTTTCGTTCCGGGGCAGGCTGCTTTTGCAAATAGTAACGGGCCTTGCGCTGCCTATCCTCATTCTACGGAGTGGCCGGTACAAACGACGCTGCTAGTAAGGAAATGGTTCGTCGTTCCGCCGGGTACGACCAACCTGAGTTTGGCGTTTACCATTGATGATGGTCTTGTGCTTTTCCTAAACGGCAGATTCTACGGCTATAATCATTTTAATGAATGCCCTGTGCTGGATAGCGTTGTGTTTAACAACATCCCTTCCACTAACTGGCATGAGGGGACAAATCTACTGGCGGTTTGTGCGTGGGACGTTGACACACAGACGTTCCTCGATTTCAAAATTGGAGCCAATGTCCAATACGAAGGACCGACGAATCATCTGCCGGAAGTGATCATCCTTAGTCCCGACATGTATGTCGAAGCTGACGAGACGGTCGACTTGGTGGGCTTAATTGCCGATATTGACAAAAAGGAAAACGGCCAAGGGGGAGTTCGCTGGGATAAGGGGGGGCTCGGGGAAGAGGTCTATTTCGATTACAATGGCACCCGATTCACAAATTCCACGGACTACGTCTCATTCACGAACTTCCTAGTTTTCCCCGTAACAGTGCAATTCAGCCAACCGGGCGAGTATAACCTGCGGCTGGTATCTAGGGAATTCTATTGGGCTTACGATTCCGTGAATGTTGTTGTTTATGAGCCTACCAATGTCCCGCCAACCGTCACTCTCACGAGCCCTGCGAGCAACTCCAATTTTTCTGCTGATGCCCCAATTCCCATTTCGGCCACCGTCGCGGCTGGATCAGGCACAATCACAAATGTGGAATTTTACGCCCGCTCGACTAACGGCTTGTGGCTAATTGGCCGAGCAACTGCGTCCCCCTATGCAACAACTTGGTTGCCGGCTATTCCCGGTGTGTACACTCTCAAAGCCAAGGCGTGTGACGACGGTGGGCTGATAGGCATGTCGCCGCCCGTGACGATTACAATCGCCGCAGGCAACCACTCCCCGATCGCCAACACTGACCAGCCGATTATCTTGGCCAACAGCCAATTCAACGTCTTCAATGATCTGCTCCACAATGACTCCGACGATGATGGCGACCCGTTGACCATCGTGGAGGTCTATCCCGCGACGAAAGCGGAGATCATAGATGGCGGCAAAGCTCTGCTTTACACGCCGCCAGTGGGTCCTGGCTGGCCGCGCGATGGCTTCAGCTATCGGATTTCCGACGGCAGAGGCGGCACGGATTGGGGCAGCGTTTTGGTGTATGCCTACGCCAGTGAGATGCCGCAGGTCGTGATCGTCGATCCGCCTTCGGGTTACGAAACCAATGCCGGCGCGGTGACGCCGATTAAGGCTTACGTCGAACCATCCGAGTTCATCACGCACGTTGAATTTGTCCGCAACGGCTTTGTGCTCGGCGTTGTCAGCAATGGCGTCAACGGGGTTTACACGCTTAACTGGCCGGCAACGCGGAAGGATTGTGGGTGTGGAATCACCGCCACCGCCTACGACCATTTCGGGCAAGTTAATACTTCCGCACCGATCACCATCAACGTTACCCACAATCCCGCGGACGGCGAACCCATTTCAAGCCTTCTGGTTTATACCAATGGCAGTGGCAGTTTGCCCTTCACCAATTTGGTAACGATTCGTGACGGGTTCTTCGGCATCTACGGCCATGCGTTCCACAACCTGGGGAGCAGTGTCTCTTGGCAATTGGATCTCTTAGCAACGGACGGCACGCTGATCCGTAATCTCACCAAAAGCACCGCTGCCGTCGGCACTTTGAGTGCCTCCAATTTTCTGGCCAGTTGCGATCTCTCCACAGTCGAAAACGGGATCTATGACATGCGACTCACTGTTATCGGGGGCTACGTGGAAACCAATACCACCGTGCGATTCGTTCTGGATTCCAATCTCAAGATTGGTCAGTTCAGTTTCAGCCAGCAGGACCTGGTGATTCCCGTCAGCGGTATTCCGCTGACCGTGGTTCGCACCTACAACTCGCTCAACCCGCGCCGCGGTGCTTTTGGCTACGGCTGGACTCACGCCATCAATGATTTGGACGTGGTCCTCAATGAGGAGCGCGACGGCGAAACCGTGGGTTGGCCGCTAGATGTCGAGGACGCGCCCGCGCAATGGTTCAGCCAACGCGTTGGCGGCGACCGGGACGTGACGCTGACGCTGCCCGACGGGCAGCGCACGACTTTCTATTTCTATCTGGAAGGACCAATGTCCTGTACAGGCAACGGCTACGACAGCTATTGTTACAAAGCGCGATGGCAGGCCCCACCGGGCTCGAACTGGGGATTGGAGGCTCAGGGGAATAATACGTTGAATGGGGTGCTTGATGCGTGGGGAACGGGCAACATCTTTTGGGAAGCAGGTGACTCGCGGTTGCCGATGGATTACTTCGACTTCCTCGGCTTCGTCCTCACTAATCGCGACGGCACTGCGTACTACCTTGATCGGGATGAACAGGGTGAGTTCGCGGTGCTGACGCTGGAGGGCTCGAATTACGTCGTCACTGCTTACGGCCCGCCGCGCCTTACCCGCATTGTCCAGCGCACCGGTGATACAATACACATTTCTGATGACGCCATCATTCACACCAATCCCACCGATGGGATTACACGCCGGGTTGTGTTTCAACGAAATTCCGCAGGATTGATTACCGGTATCAGTGACCCGAACGGCTTGAACTCCAGCGGAGAAACCAATGGCCCACTGGCTGTCAAATATGAGTATGACAATCGCGAGAATCTAAGGAACGTCCTCCAGCTCGTAGATCGCGCAGCGGCCACCTATGTCACCAGTTCTTTCAGTTACACCAACCGCAATCATCCGCATTACATTACCGGCATCACAGACCCGCGTGGGATTACTGTCGCTCGCAATGAATACGATGACGATGGCCGACTCACAGCAGTAATCGATGCCGATGGCAAGCGCACCGAATTCGGACACGACATCAATGGCCGTTTCGAACGCGTGATTGACCGCGGAGGCGGGACTAACACCTACGTGTACGACCTGCGCGGCAACGTCACCTTCATCACCAATGCACTCGGAGTGATCACCCGCATGCAGTATGACGACAAGAATCAAAAGACCAACGAGGTAAATACCTTGGGAACACCTCAAGAAACTTGGCGGCTTGCTTACTACGATCACCGAGGATACCAGACCAACATTATTACTTCGCCGGACCACACGAATTCCTTCCGCTACGACGATTATGGAAATCTCCTTTGGCACCGCGATCCAGTTGGGAACATAACAACAAACGGCTATGACGGTTCTGGCAACCTGATCAACACAGCTCAACTTAATTCGAACAATGAGCCGGTAGCGTGGACTTCGTCCATTTACGACGGCAATGGCCATCTGGTCGCCACGCTCAATGCCAACAACAAAACCAACGCCTCCTTCATCTACGACAACTCGGGTAACCTGACCGATACGACGGACGCCAACGGCGTCACACGTCACTTCGGCTACGATGCCAATGGTAACCAGACTAACAGTTGGTATGTCTTCAATGGCTCTAACATCGTTTCAACGACCATCTATGATGCCCAAGGCCGCGCCGTTGAGGCGATCGATCCACTCGGGAACACCAATTCCACCTACTACAATGCGTTCGGCAAAGTCGATCACAGCGTGGATAAGTTCGGCAACACAAACTCGTTCCTTTACGACACGCGCGGGAATCTCATCCGCACAACTCACGCCGATGGACTGGTGACCTACACGGTCTATGACGATGCCGGTCGTGCCTTCTTCACCACAGATCGCAATGGCATCACCGCCACGCATACGTATTTCGATGCCGCCGGCCGCGCCACGAACGTGGTGCGGGTGACCAATGCCGTTGTCACCATGGACGCAGGCCCTCGAACCGTGCTTACCTTCGGTGGCTATCCCATCTCCACCAACTCCACCGAATACTTTGATAACGGTTGGGTGAAGAAACGCGTCGGCCCGGACGGTCAACCCACCACCTACGCCTACTGGCCGGATGGTCAGACAATGTACGTGACGAACGTGTTCTCCACCAACGTCACTTTCTACAAATACGACATTGCCGGGCGGCAGGAATATGTCTCCGATGCGCTGAACCACACCAATCGGTTCGAATACGATGCCGCCGGACGGATGTTCAAGACCACCTTCCACGACGGCACCTACACCAGCAATTACTTCAATACACTCGGCCAGCGCACAGTGGTGCGCGATCAGGCCGGATTGCTCACACAGTTCGGTTACGATACCTCCGGCCAACTCACCAATGTCATAAAACCAAGCGTGATTGATGGTGTTACCGGTAATCCGGCCACGCCAATCTGGTCCTACACCTACGATGCCTATGGACGCCTGACGGTGACGACCGACCCGAGGAACAATGGCACAACGAACAGCTATGATGCCTACGGGCGTGAAGTGTCGCACTGGCTGGCTGGTGGCGGTGCGGGCACGACGAACTTCTACAATTCGCTGGGCCAGTTGACCAACCAGATTGATTTCAAAGGCCAGCAGAAACAGACGCGGTATGACCGGTTCGGGCGCGTGACGAACCACTACTACTTCGCCACGCCGACTTCGGCGTATCCGTCCAACGCGGTGAGTTACCGCTACAACCACCTCGGGCAGTTGACGAACATCACGGAGCGGACGGGCACGGAAGCGGCCAATGGCTACGTGGCTTCCTTAAGCCGGCCCGGTAGCCGGGGACGATTCGCCGCGTTGCTGGCATCGCTGAACCGGATTCCGCCAGGCGCGCAAGGCGGCTCTGCGGCTTTGCTTCTTTGCGCCTTCGCGTTGGTGTGCATCCCACGCGAGAAACGGCGGCAGTTTGCGTTGTGCCTCGTCGAAGCCTGGCGCGTGCAATGGCCCTTCTCCTCCTCGACCGGGGAGAAGGTGGCCGCAAGCCAGATGAGGTGTCGAATTCCCCTGCCTTCCGTTATCTGCCATCTGCCAATCTCCTTGGTCGCGCTCTGTTCCCATGCGGCCAGTGTGTTTGCCTGCGGCGGCTCGCCGGACGGCACGCCCAAACGCTTCCGTCTGCCTTCCTACGGCTGGCGCTTCGCGACGCTCGTGACGCTCATCGCGCTCATTGGCTGCGACCCGAGCCTGGACGGTCTCTGGACCGCCCGTGCTGCGTGTGTTGATCCCGGCTCAACCGGCAGCACATTGACCACGCGCATCACCACGTTCTCGTATGATTTGGAAGGTCGCCTGGCGCAGGTGAATTCGCCAGAGGGCTACATCAATTACGAATACGATCTGGCCACAGGCCAGCATGTGCGCACCTGCACGGCGAATTCCGAGTCCACTTACGAATACGATGCGCTGGGGCGGTTGTGGAAGGTTCACGCGATCAGGCGCAACAACGCCACGATCAACGAAACGACGATCTACACCTACACGGCAGTCGGCAGCCGGGACACGGTGACGTTGCCGAACAACACCGTCACGGCTTACAAGTACGATGAACTGAACCGCCTTACGAATCTCACGCACACGGCAAGCGGCGGCGCTTTGCTCGCCAGCTATTCCTACAAAGTGGATTCAACGGGCCGAAGAACCAACGCCGTTGAGGTGTTGCTGGACACGAACGATTCCACGCGCACCACCAACACAATCATCTGGCAGTACGACGGGCTCTACCGGCTGACCAACGAAGTGCAAACCAGCACCAGCAGCACCACCGCGCTGACGCATTCTTCGAGTTACCAGTATGACAAGGCGGGGAACCGCTGGAAGAAGATTGACGTGGTGGGGGGCACGACCACGACGATCACGAACCAATACAACGCGAACGATCAGTTATTGAAGGAGGTCACGCTGGTCGGTGGCGCGCCTACCGCCACGAACACCTACCTTTACGATGCGAACGGGTCGGTGATTGCGCGCACAAACATCGCGAGTGGTGGCACTGGAGTCGCCCTCTATTCCTACGACTTGAAGAACAAGTTGAACAGTGTGGCCAGCTTCAACGGGATTTGGACGACGAACCAATTTGAGTACAACGAACAGGGCATTCGCGTGCGCACCGTCACGGGAGGCAGCACGAAGTACTTCTTGGTGGACGGAAACAATCATACAGGCTACGCCCAAGTGCTCGAAGAACTGAATGCGGTAGGTGGATCGCCCTCGCGCAGCTATGTGCTCGGTGACGATGTGTTGGCGCAATGTGGCACAGACAAAGATGACCCGGCGTATCTGCTTTACGACGGACACGGCAGCACACGACACACCGTCCACGGCACTGCGAGTGTCGGCGAACAATACAACTACGATGCCTATGGCGTGTCGCTGACCACACTGAGCAACCCCGAAACGCCGATGCTTTACTGTGGCGAGCAGTACGACTCGACGCTGAACATGTACAACCTGCGCGCCAGATATTACAATCCGGCCACAGGGACGTTTAACCAGCGGGACACGTTTGCGGGCATCAACTCCGATCCACAGTCGCTCCACAAATACGCTTACGCCAACTGCGACCCTGTTAATGGGATAGATCCTAGTGGACAATGGACCATACTCGAAGTCGCTATAGTTGTTGCGATTGGAGCGATTGTGAGTGGCCTAATATCCGGAACAATTGCGCATTTTACCGGAGGCTCATTTGCTGAAGGATTTGCCAAGGGCATGATTTCAGGTGGCCTCACAACTCTTCTTGCTGTTCTTGGCATGCCCCTGCCATGGGCCATGGCGTTTGGATCAGCAGTTGCGCAATTTGTGGTTGAATGGCGCGTGAACGGCCAGCTAGATTCAACAGCCGCAGCGACTCGAATCGCGGTTGCGTTCATAATGGGTTTTTTGGGGGGGGCACTATTGAACAAGGTTCCCATCTTGGCCGCAAATCGCGAAGAGCTCGCGAGTGTGATGGCATCGCTTAATTTGCAAAGCGGCATCAATGTGCTTGCAGAAGAGCTTGCCAAGATGGGTGTAAAGGGAATTACTTTGGGAATCGTGAGCAGAATGATCAATTTAACCATCAAGCTTGCTGAAAGTGCGTATGAGGCGGTGAAGTCGTTGGGAGGGGAAAGAGCTATAAGGATTCGCAAGCAACTCGCAGAGGCCTTGAGCGATCCCGTGGTGGAAACCCAGGAAATAGATTTGGGCTGATATGCCCACAACATCTTTTTATGAAAAAATGGCAGCGTCATTTACTACTTCTTGTTGTTGGTTTTTCTTGTGGAATTGTTGGGTGGGCAGGTGTTTCCGGCCTCGTTGGGCTTGCCATTTATCAACTAACAAAAGCGGGTAAGGTGAATATTTCCTACGATACCGGATTTCTGATCTGTGTTATTGTTGGAGGATTTTTTGGTTGTATTCCGCTTGGAATGATTGGAGCAGACTGGGTGTCGAGGAAATGGCCGAACGAAGAAAAGTCAAAGGCAAGGAGGGCAGAAGCCAGTGACTAGGTGAACGGTTCCACGCCAACCATCGCACGCGAGGTGCCGACGGGAAATGCGTTGGCGCCGGAATGCCCGGCATTACTGGATTTAACTGTTACGGATTTAATTCTGATCGTACTTCTTCCCAAATTGGCGTCGTAGGGGTTTGAAGGTTTGTCCCGCACTGGCGTCGTATTTTGCGCCCAAATTACCGCGCTCTGGTCATAGCGTTATGACGCGTCTGGACGGATTTTGATTTCGGATCGGTGGCGGAGGATTTTCCCACACTGGCATCGTACAGTAAGCGTCACGCCGAGCACCGCTAGCGGTGGGACGGCATAAACGTCATAGCATAAGGCTATGATGAATACCGAAAGTGGTGCCCCTTCTACCCCTGTTCTCAAGACCGATGCGTTAGGGCGAGTGCGGACCCCGTTGGCCCGGCGGCAGCAGTTGCTCGACGAGTTCGAGCGCAGCGGCCTGAGCGGAGCCCAGTTCGCAGAGTTTGTCGGCATCAAGTACCAAACCTTCGCCGTTTGGGTGCAACAGCGCCGGCGGCAGCGCGCCCGGAAAAATGCAGACTCCCCCAAAGCCGATGAGGCGCACCAGATGCGCTGGATGGAAGCCGTACTGGAGCAGGCGCAAACACCGAACGATCCGGGGGCGGCGGTGTTGGTGTTGCAGTTGCCGGGAGGGGCGCAGGTGGAACTGCGCAGCGCCCGTCAGATGGCGCTGGCGGCGAGTTTGGTGCGGGCGTTGGAACAACCGCCGCTCGCATGCTGAGTTTTTCCGGGAGCTTGAAGGTGTTTGTGGCGGTGGAGGCCTGCGACATGCGCAAAGGCTTCAACGGGCTGTACGCGCTGGTGAGCGAGCGCTTGGGGGAAGACCTGAAGCAAGGCGCGTTGTTTGTCTTCAGCAACCGGCGGCACACGCGGATTAAAATCATCTGCTGGGATGGCACGGGGATTTGGGTGCTGACCAAGCGGCTGGAGCAGGGAACTTTTTCCTGGCCGAAAAATCTCTCGCCGCCAATGACGAAGTTGAAATTGACACCGCAGGCGCTGGTGTTGTTGACCGATGGGGTGGATTTGCGCGGGGCCAAACTCCGTCCGTGGTATGAGCGGCCGGAGTAACATCTCCGCGCCAAAATCTTTCCGCAAAGTTTGAACGTGGCGAAGTGTGAGGCGTCAGAAAACGCATCTGATGACGCCGCGTGAAGTTGAACTCAAAGCGCAACTGGAACAATGCCAGGAGGCATTGGCAGCGGCGCAGCGCGAGAACGTGTTGCTGCGGCAAAAACTCGACGCCCTGGCGCGCCGCATCTTCGGTGTCAGCAGCGAAGTGTTGAACCCGGCCCAACTGCAACTGCTTCTGTCGCTGCCGGAACTTTCCGCCCAAGCCATAGCAACACCTGCGGTTCCCGCCGCGGTTCCGGAACGTGCGTCCAAACCGGCCAGGCATGCACGTGCCCCACGCCTGCCCGAACATCTGCCGGTCATCGAAGAAGTGATTGATCCGGAGCCGGTGAAAGCGGCCCCGGAGCACTGGCGCTGCATCGGGCAGGAAGTGAGCGAGCAGTTGGATTACGAACCCGGTCGCTTTCTCTGCCGGCGCACGGTGCGGCGCAAATACGTTCATCGCACCGAGCTCGACACCACTCCGGTGATTGCGCCCTTGCCTGAGTGCTTGCAGGAACGCGGGCTGGCCGCGCCGGGTCTGCTGGCGCATGTGATCGTCAGCAAGTTTTGCGATCATCTGCCGCTCTATCGGCAGGAACAGATTTTTGCCCAGCGCTACCAAATCAATCTGCCGCGCCAGACCTTGGCTCGCTGGATGGAACTCGCGGCCGACTGGCTCCGGCCGATCTATGAAAGCATCCGGACCGGCGTGATGGCCGGTGGCTATGTGCAGGTGGATGAGACGCCGATTGATTATCTGGTGCCGGGCAACGGCAAAGCCAGTCAGGGTTACCTCTGGACCGGCTGCCGTCCGGGCGGGGATGTCTTCTATCACTGGGCCACCAGCCGTGCCGCTGCGTGTCTGGAGAACATCATCCCCGTGGACTTCCACGGCACCGTGCAGTGCGACGGCTACTCCGCTTATCGTGCCTTCGCCAGGGGACGGGCGCAGACCATCGCACTGGCCGGTTGTTGGGCTCACGTGCGCCGGAAGTTCCATGAGTCACTGGAATCGGCCCCGCGACTCGCGGGCTGGATCC
Source organism: Limisphaerales bacterium (assembly GCA_044225555.1). GTDB lineage: Bacteria > Verrucomicrobiota > Verrucomicrobiia > Limisphaerales > JADLHS01 > JADLHS01. The sequence continues at coordinate 205,735 of JBGAIM010000002.1, forward strand.
TGCGTCAACTGCAACACCTCTACGCCATCGAAGCACGCCTGCGTGAGGACAAGGCTGGCACCGCGCTACGTTTGGCGGTGCGTGCCCATCAAAGCCGGCCCATTGTAGAGCGACTGGAACGCGTTTTCCTCCGGCTCAAGACCGGCGGAAAACAACTTCCCCAAAGCCCGCTGGGCACCGCGCTCGATTATGCGCTGGGCCAGTGGACCGCACTGCAAGTGTTCCTCAGCGATGGTCGCGTGGAGATCGACAACAACTTGGTGGAAAATGCCATTCGCCCCACGGCGCTGGGCAAGAAGAACTGGCTGTTCATCGGCGAAGCCAACGCCGGGGACCGCAGCGCCATCCTCTACACCATCATTGAAAGCTGCCGGCGGCGTGGCATTGAACCGTATGCCTATCTGCGCGAGGTCCTGACGCGCCTGCCACACATGACCAACCGCCAGATCCCCGAAGTCATTCCTGCCGCCTGGGACAAGACACGCCGACAAGAGCAACCACTCACCGCATCATAAACGTCAGACCGATCGGCTCTGACACTTCTGCATATCTATCGTAACTGTTGTCAATCGGTGCTACGCGTGACGCTTACATCGTACAGGGCCGATTTTCCCGTGTTCGGGGTTTCTTCCCAAATTGGCGTCGTAGCGTTACGATGCCGATGGTGGCTTTAGGTGCCGGTGATTTGACGCAGGGCGTCGTGGAAGGACAGGCCGAGGACGTGGACATGGAAGTCAATGGCGTTGCCGGCGAGGTCGCGTTCGGGCCAGCGCCAGTAACTGTCTTTGACAATGAGTCCGGGATAGGCGGGCAAGGTAAAATTGCCCGCCTCCCGGGCGATGAGTTCCAGTCCGCGCTGCTGGAGCCTGGAGCAGCGGCGCGAGCAAAGCGGTGCGCGCGGCGCGGATTTGCTCGCGCGACCAGCGCGGGCCTTTAAGCGAGGGGTTGATCACAGTCTTTTCTCCAGTGGGGTTGAATGAGGACACGGTTGACCTGCTTGAGGTCCACGCTGCGGGTCTGGTCGCGCACGGCCTCGATGAGCGAACTCAGGCACAGATTGCGGGTGCGGCGCAACAGGCCTTCGCCGGAACGGACGATGAGCGCCAGCGCTTCGGGCGTGAAGGTGTTGTGGCCCAGGCCGGCGCGATCCAGTTGATCCAAGACGAACTGTTCCACCGTTTCTGGAGCCAGCCGCGAGAGCAGCGCCGAGTAAGTGACGCGGGAGCGGATTTCCTCGTTGATGGACAGGGACAGAGATTGCAGCAAGAGTGGCTGGGTGCGGGGACAAGACTGACCTCGCTTTGGCTTCACGCCAATGAAGGAAACAGCTTATCGCGCAAACGAAGCATCGGAAACTCAATTATCCGTGCGGTGAATATCCCCACCCCCCAACAAGCAGCGTGGCAAGCCGCCTCAATTGCAATAGACGACGCAAGTGTGGGGTTTTCAGTTCTGAGGCATGGTTTTAGCCCCTCCAAGACCAGCATGTGCCAAAGGTAAACTGAATATGAATGACGCCCCAGCCAAGCCACCCATTGAAGACACCCTGCTAAACTTGATGGTTTCAGCGTCAGCGAGGCCAGAAGCAGACACCCTGCTCCAAGGTATATCACCACGAATCGGGAGATTTGCGAAAGGTCATATGTCATCAAGCGTTCCGTAAGGGGAGAAATAAAAAATAGTCCTGCAACGACGAAAACGTACTTGAGCGAGGCCACCTTTCGCCTCACGCCCTCATCCCAGCGGAAGTACCACCAGTAAGCAAGCAGCATTCCAAAGAACAACGCGTCAGTTCTTACATGCGTCACCCAAATAGCCCAACGCTGATGGTCGGAGTTTGTTAGCGGCAAACACCACCAAGTTAAGACGCGCGCAATCATGCACGCGACAAGCACCACATCAAACACGCGTGGGACGAGGTGAATGTTCAGTTTATTTCCTCGTAGTGCGATCAGTTTGAGGATAAAGAACGAGCCGATCAGCAGGATGTAGAAATGTTCTTCCACAGCTAAGGACCAGGTATGCCCCCATAATCCCGCGAAATAGTTTTGAACGAAGAACAGTTCGGCAAAAAGGCCGGCCGCGTCCCATTTTCCGGTTTGACGAAAGCGCAGGATCAGAGTCAGAGCGATAAAAGCCCAGAAGGCAGGATAGATCTTAAACACCCGGCGTACAAAGAACCGCCCAAACGACATCGTTCCGGATTGAATGAACTCCTTGAATAGGAGTCCAGAGACTAGAAAGCCGCTCAAGACGAAAAACAGATCTACACCTGTACTGCCAATTGGTAGAATCCAATCCAGAACCTGGGTGAAACGATTCGTATCCCTTCGAGGCTGAAACAGCCCAAACTCAATAACGCTGTGGATGTGCAGAACCAGCGTGACCGCAACGAACCGGAGTACATCAAGACCAAAAAAACGTTGCGTGTCTTTTTCGGACTTCTGTTGGCCTGACGAGCTTCTATTCAACGTGTTTGCTTTCCACATCATTAGCAAAGCAACCCCTTGGCCCGCGAGCCAGATGTGAAAAGCCTAATTGCCTTGGGGTGACGGCAGGTTGAACTTGCCTCAAGTTGACAAACCGTTGGTACGAGCCGTGCCAAGTTTTCACCCTAAATAAATTAAACGCCGTGCAGGCTTCTTGGAGTTCGACGCCTTACGAAACGCAGGGGGTCCCTCACATATAGACAATACCGTTTGGATTTGCAGGCGTAATCCTCCACCGCTCGTTCATGGTTTGGGAATTGGCGCGATGACGATGGAGGTGATGCAGGGCTGGGCGGGATCGAGTTCGCTGGGGCGTTTGGTTGACGTGCTGACAGCGGCGAGTTCATTATCACGCAGGGCGTTGGCAAGACGCCCCAACCGCGAACCCGAGATGGTCACGTCGGCGGTCGAGAAGGCCAGCACCAGTTTTTCCGGCGGTGTCTTCGCGTCCTCCTTGGCTTCCGCGTCTTCCTCCAGCGTGTACTCGATTAGGTGACTGCTGTGAAAGCCCCGGCGTTGCGTGCCGTTACGGAATTCGATGCAATAGCAATGCTTGTTGACGATTTGATAACCGTCGTCTTTGAGTGAGGTTGACATAATGAATGGGGGTTGCGGGTTAAATTCTGACCCCGCGCGTATCTTCGGGCGGACGCACCGCTGGTGTTTGTTTGAGAGCTTCCGGAACAGTGGGCGGTTTGATTGCGTCGGCCATGTTTTCTGCCGATTGCACCAAATCCTTTGGTTTAGCGGCATCAGTTCCGACCTTAATGCGTTGGCCGACCAAAAACCCGTCACTGAACCAACGGCGGGCCTCCTCGACGAAACGGGCGATTCGTTGCACTGGTGAAAGCCGGGTGGGTCGTGTCGGGCGAACGCGACGCATGGGCCGCGTGACCCGAAGGCCCTTACGGGCAGCCTCCATTATCAACAAATCTGTCGCTAAAGGCCGGGCCGAAGATTTTGAAACCGCCTCCAGCAATTGTTGTTTGTCATCAGTGTAAATGATCAGCGCCTCTTTGAACCGGCTGACGGAAACATAAAATTGCTGCCGGTCTGCCGCCCGGAACGATTCGGAACTTTCGGCAATGAACACCCGGTCCACGCCCTTGCTTTGGGAAGCATAGGAGGTGACGCAATACCCGTGTGCCAAGTTGCCGTACTCCTTTGGAATCACCCAACCGTTGGCCAGCTTGAGGTCGCCGTTTTTTGTGAAGCTTTGTACCTGTTTCAAATCCCCGTTGTTGAGTCGCTGGCCATCGCGCGTAAAACCATTTTGCGTAATCCGAACCTTGTCGCCGGGCGAAAGGGTAATCGTCCGCGATTCATGCACCTGAAACCGTGCCGCCCGGTCCAGTGGTAGCGAGGCAGTGTCACCGTTCATACGTTCGACCATGATGCCGCACTCATCTCGCTTTCGGACCGTGACACGTTCGCCGCGTCTGAAGCCGGGGACGTTTTGATGAAATTGAACCACCATATCCGGTTGGTAATTCCTGGCGTCGCTGCGTTCCGCTTCGGTCCATTGCAGGTTTTTGAGTTGGACGAACTCGCGTTCGTTCCCATGCAATTGACCTGTCGCTTTCAGCCGTTCGCGAATTCGCGCCGTCACCCGTTCGCCCTCGATATGCGTGGGCGAAATCACCAGCGCCGTTTTGCCGTCTTCGACAGCGGCAACGTATTCGGCAGCCAATACTTCATGCCGGGCTTCCGGGGACAGTTCCCGCACGATGCCGAGCTTTTCCAGTTGCTTGAAGGCGCGTTCCAAATCGCCCGCGCGCAAATTGGCAACGATGGTTTTGTGTGCATCCGCTTTTTGCCGCCAGATTTCTTTCAAATCGGCGGCTTGCAAACCCGCGTGCTGTTCCAATAGGCGTAGAGCATCGCCACGCTCGACGGCCCGGTGTTGCGCGGTGTCACCCGAGAGAACGACACGACAGTTCTGCTTTTCGGCCAGATCAACCACCCGCGCTAGGGTACGAGCACCCAGCAGCCCGGCCTCATCAATCCAAATTACCTGCCCGCGAATCTGTTCTTGAAGCTTGGCGTTTTGCAGCAGGGCCTCCACGGTTTCAGCATTGGCAAATCCGGCATCCGTCCGCAGCACGCCCCGGGATGCCTCCGCCGACGGTGCGAACGTGAAGACCTTTTGCCCACCGGCTTCAATCGCCGCGACCGCCTCTTTCATCATCGTGGTTTTGCCCGTGCCGGCCCCGCCGCGAATCGCCGTCACCCAATCCGGGCTGCGCAGCACATGCAGTACGGCGTTGCGTTGCTCCTCCGATAGCATCGCGTTTTGGAACTGGTATGCGCCAGCAGTGAACGGCTTGAATTTCCCTTTTCCATCCCGCACGAAATCAATCAGCCGCTGTTCCTCCGCCAGCACTTGATTTGTTGTGAACCATTGCTGACCGTCTGCCTTTTGGGTGATGAACTCATCCCGTAAAAGCTGGTGCTTGGTTTCCTCGACGTTCGCATCACCGACACCGTACCGCAGCGCGTGCCGGAGCAGTTCCTTGTCCGTGACAATGGAGGCCCGCTCGTAACAATGCTGGACGGCAAAATCCATCGCCTTCATTTCTGAGATTCTTGCGACGGTCCGTGATGAATGGCTGGTGCTATTCTGAATTGCCGCCCATTCGTCTGCCGAGATTCGTTTCTCCCACAGCTCCCGCAGTTCCGCCTTGGTGAACTGTTTCTGTTTGCGTTCCCGAGTCAGCGCCGCCAATCCATCCTTTCCCTTGGCCGATGTAATGCCCAATTCCTTCGCCTTTTGTTCGACCTGCTCCCGTCGTTGGGAAAACTCATCCAACACCCGCTGCGGCACCCCGGCCAGTTCCCATCCTTTGGCCGTTCGTTCGATCCCATAGCCCATATCCGTCAGTTGCTTGGCAAGCCGGGCATGAAACGCGGCTTCAAAATACGGGGCGTTGGCCTTCAAATCCCGGAACTGGCCCGCCTTCCATTTCCTCTCCGTATCGTCCCAAGTGGTGTTGAAGACGTAACAGTGCGCGTGCAAGTGGGGATCAGGAAGGCCATTCACCGGGCGCGCGGTGAAATGAACGAACTCCGCCCAAACCAGGTTCCCTGTAACCCGGTTCTCATCTGCTCCATTCTGTCGCACCCGGGTTTTGGATTCGGCTTCAATCTCCCGCATGGTCTGAGTCACCGCTGAATTGAATGCCGCCAAAATTCGCTCGTCTTTGGTGAACTCGTAAATAACCGACACCGACTTGGGACAATGGAAATTGAAGTCATAGCCCACGATGCGATTGTCCTTGTTCCGTTGCGTCAATCGTTCATCCGTGCGCGGTTTCCGATTCTCACATAACGCATCAAAGGCCGTTTGATTCACTGGCCCTGACAATCCCAACCGCTCTGCCGCAATCCCTTGCCACTCGCCTCGCACTTCCTGCCCCTCGGAATAATAGTCTTCCTTGCTCAATGATTGGGCGAAGTATTCCTTCGCATTTCGGCTCGCAACAACTCGCAGCACATCGCCACAGTAAGCGAATTTTTCCGGTTGGCATCCCCTTGCCGACACAATCAGGACAAACCCTTCCACTACTCGCTACCCCAATCCGATTTCATGCCTGTAAGGTGAATCCGTGACGACACACAGCGTATGAGACAGTTGAAAGCCCCAATAATTCGGTCAGACATCTTCCCTAAGCACAGCTTAGTGGTCACGCCGTGGGGCACGAGTTCGCGCGAAATCCGCGCGAACGTCCGACCGAATTATCGGGGCTGAACCGAGGCCAATATGGATTTGCAGCCCTCAGCCGAAAACGAAGCCGAGCGTAGAACGCGCAGCAAGTTGGAGCCACATCGCGAAGCCATCTTCACCTTGCGGCGCAAGCATTGGACTTACGGCGAAATTGCCAAGTGGCTCAACGAACGCGGTGTGAACATCACGCTGAGTTCCGTACACCGCTATTGCCAGCGGGCCGTCGCTCTCCGCCCCCGCGCTGATACCAAGCCACAGGCTATGGAGAACAAGGCACGTCCGATTTCCTCAACAAAAACAACCCCGGCTCAAACCGGGCTGGTGAAACATCGGTTCAACCTCGATATATGAAAACCATCAAGCATCGTCTGCTATTCCCCCTGCAAGCCAAGGGCAACGTGGGTAAAAGCCTCGAAACCGCCGCCCGCGCCTGCTGGCTCAATCAACGGGGCATCCCGTGGCAGGGGTTTGACCTCGACGGCGATAACAAAACCCTTTCCCGCCTATTCCCGGAACAGGCCAAACTCATTCCGCTAAATGGGCAGGCCGAAGACCTCGACGAATTGATTTCGATTCTGCGCAAGGCGACCGCCGCGCCGGTGACGCTGGTTGATCCCCGGGCGCATCTGGACGGACAGTTGATGAAGGCACTCAGTGCGACCCACTTCTTTGACATCGCCAGCGCCCAAAACATCGGCATCACCATCATGGTCTTTCCGCTGGATGATTTGGACGTGATGACCAACCTCGATGCCGTCTGCCAGTTCTGCGGCAGCCAGGTGGATTATGTCATCGTGCGCAATCCGGCCCGCGCTGCGAGGACCCGGATGTTTGACGGTAGTGAACTTGAAACGGAATTGCTGAATCTTCACGCCGGCGGCATCACGCTGCCGGTGCTGTCTGAGTTTGTGAAACTGCGGCTTGCCAAGCTGGAGGCCGACCACCAGCGCGGCATTCCCTTCAACGAGGCCATCGGCAATGACGAACTCGCGCTGGACATCATGGCCCGGGGCGTGTTGCAGGACTGGCTGGGCACCTTGTTCGCCCAGTACGACCGGATTGCCACGAAACTTCTGCCTACCGTTGAGGCGGCGAACATCAAGCCCAAGGCCGCGCCAGCCATTGGTGAATCAGCGACCGCCAAGCGTGGCGCAAAAGTAAATCTGACCGCGTGAATGGAGGCGTTATGTTGAAGGCCGATATATTTGAGGAATTGCTGGCCACGTATCCCGCCGAAAAGCGCGAGCTGGCCCGGCAGATTTATTACCGCTTCGCCGAAGGCGACAGCACGCAGTTCTTCACGCAGCTTTTTCTGTTGCTCGACGTGTACGCGCATTACGCGGAACGCGTACCGCAGGCAGTTATTGATGCCAATCAGAATGCTCATGTGGGATTGGTCAAGGTGCGGGAAGAAATCGGCCTGCTCGCACAGATGATCGAAAAGCGCAACGTGAACATCACGAATCAGGCGGATGTCACCGCCGAGCTTTGCCAGAAAACCGTGGCGCAGTGCCGGGACACGATTGCTCGGGTTGAATCAGCCCTGAAAAATGTTGGCGCACAGGTGGACACCAAGGCGATTGTCACCGGCGTTCAGGAAGCACTGAAGGCAGGCATTCAAAAGGAGGTCATCGCCCCGTTCCTGATTCGCTCCAAAGAACTGACCAACGAAGTGTCGCCGACCTTGCGGGAGATTCGCGAAAACGTCGCCAAAGCCAGCCAGCTCTGGCCGCAGCGGATTTGGCGGACAGTGGTATGGAGTGGCATCACCTTAACGCTCGCCCTATCGGTGATTGCCACGCTGGTCATGGATGCCGCCATGAAGAAAACCAACGAGCGAAAACTGGCCGAACAGATTGCCCGGACGAGCCGGGTGATGAACTACAATCAGGATGCCTTCCGCCAGTTGGCGATTGCGCAAGTACCGATCAAGGTGGTTCGCACGTCCAACACCAACGGCACAATGGAAGCCCAAGGTTTCGCGCTGTTAATCGAAAAGGCTGATGCCGCAGAAATGCGCCGCTTGGACGGACAGGAAACCGGCCTGATTTTCTTCACCGGACATCCGCCTGAGAAAACCATTCAGGAAATTAAGCAGAAAACGGAATCGTTGTCGCAAACGGTCAAAACCGGGCCAAAGTGATGTGAGCAATATAGCTACTCTTGCCAAGATTTCAGTTGGTGGAGTTCTCCAACCATTTCGCATAAGCGCGAATATCGATCATCGGGACCGTGGCAATGGACTGAAGTCGTGCGATCAATTCAAAGAGGAAACCGGTCGCGGGCTTGCTCTCAGGAATGAACGCATAACCTTTTTCGCTCAGGCAACCAAAGATTCCATGGGCGGCGACACAGCCAAGGTCAATTCGGTCATCCGAGGCGGAATCTCCAAGCGTCGCTAAGAGTGGCTCGCCGAGGCCAGGATTCCAGTCGCTTTCAAAGGTCAAAAGTCCGCCCAAAATGTGAGACGGTTTTTTGGCCGGATAGGTACCGCCAGCATGAGGAATCGGCAGGCTGGTTCGATGAAGCTGACGAACGGTCAGAATTTTCCCCTTCGCGTAGCTGACTTGATTCGCGTTAATGGATTGCTTCGCTTCAAAAGCTGCGTAAACGCTTTCGGCTGGAATGATTGTTTGTCCTTGGAACTGGAAAATGAACGGTGAGTATTGCCGGTCAAAAACAACAACATCTATCTGCTCACTGAACGCCCCCGTGCTGTCAACTACATGTGCTGATGCAGCCTGATAGCGTTTGGGAAGATAGTTCTGCAATAGTTCGAGCCACACCGCTTCGCTTGCGTCACCTTTCGTACCCGGATGTTCAAAAGAGCGCCGCGATGTTTTCAACTTGTGCTCAATATCATCATGAAGCCCCGCGAGTAATGTTGCCAATGACCATTTGCTCATTTTGGAATCCTGTATGTTCGAGTCGTTGTTTTATCGTTGGGCCTAAGACAATGGGAATCTGTCGCCAAAAAGCTTCCGATAAATCCGCATCGCCTCACCTTGATTACCGCCGCGTTCGGTTTGAATAGCTTGACGGATAGTGTAGCCAGCTTCACGCAGCATTTTTTGGGCGGCTGTTTTAGTATCAGCCTTCATCGAATCACTGACTGCCGGGCCAAGCCCGGCAGGATCGGGCCACTCATCAAAAATCCGGTCGGCAGCGGAGGCAAACAACTGCATGAATTCATAAGGGTAGTTCCCGTTAAACGGCGGACGCAACAGGTCGAGGCACATGACCTCAAGAAGAAACGAAGGCTTCACCGGCTTTTCATGTTCATTATTCCAAGCCTTAATCATGCGAACCATCCCCTTCCACTCACCACTAAACTCTTTATTCGCTTCGGTTGCTTTGTCCGCGTGAATCTTTGGATTGGTTTCAGTCCAACCCTTCGTAGTTCCGGTGTCGGGAATCTCATAGTGATCACCCTTGGTGAAGGCGGGAACAATGTCAAAGCTCATGACACGTTCTTCATCTCCGCGTACCGGAAATTCGATGCTCACCGAGCGACGTTGCTGACGAGCCTTTCCATATTCCTTGGCAAGCACCCGCTCGGTTGCGTCTAAAATTACCGATGGAGACTTGTTGTTTCGGTATTTATCGCGCTCGCTATCAGCAAAAACGCAAACGATGTCCACATCTTTCAACGGCTTGGTCTTTGTATATCTTCGGTAAGACCCAGAAAGAAAATCATCGGCTAAAACAAACTCGCGATCCATCACACCGCGAACGTCCTTCTGCCGCCGCGAAGCATCTTTCTGCTCGCCTTCGGTCAGTTCGAGATTACCTCGGAATTTTTCAAATGCCTCGTTTATGCCAATCATACTTTTTTCCAGTAAGCCACGTCGGTACCAATGCCATTTCCACCAATGGTCGACCCAAGACTGTAACGTCGAAAACCGTCTGTTGATCTGGCGGTGCATGGCCCCCACCCTTCCACATCGGGGCGGCCATCTGCGTTTTGAACGAAAAACCGGTAACGACATTGCGAAGAAACAAGACCGGCCTTCTGAATTGAATACCGAATACTTTCGGTGTCTGCCCAAAAGGTTTGGTCATTCCCGTAGCCATAGACAACATCGAGGTCCCACCGAGAAACTAGCGCGTCTGTTTTAGGGTTGTAAATCTCCAGCGTAACCTGTTTCAAATGTTGTGATCGCAACCAAGTTGAGATCCCCCGCTCCAGCCAAGCCCAATCATCGGTCAACTTTGCTGGGTCGAGTCCAATCTCGCGAATAATGTCCTTCAGCAACATCAGCATTTTGCTGGTAACATGACTGACCGTATGCGTCGTGTTGTAGGTCAGATCGTAAGTGGAAACGGCAACGGCACTCATGATTTTAGAAATTCCTTTAAGTCGAGCACCAAGGCTGTTGATGCCTGGGCATTCTTGTTTTTTTCGTATTCAACATCTTCCCCAACAGCCCGGGCAATAACGCGCGACGATAGAGACTTAAGTTTCTTTTGCGTCCAATCCAAATCTTCAGCAAGACATGGTAATGACATGCGCCAATCACCTTGGGTTGGGGCTTCGACAAATCCATCCTCATTCACCCCACTGCCAGACACGGCATCATCACCGAAAAGGCAATACACCCGAACTTGAGGACCATTGCCGTAAACATAAATCGCGTCATTGGCCGGGGCTTCCGAAGCAATCAAAGCGGATGCAACACCGGCAACCTTTTCAAGTTCGGTGTATGCTGAACTCTTTTTATCCGGTGCAAGGATCGAAATAATTGCCGTCCACGTAGCTCCGGCGGTACGCTGTGGGGTGGAGGCAAAAAATCTAGTAATTACGGTGGCCATTATTTTGCGTTTTTGGATTCGTGTTTAGCCTGGTCAATCGCAAGCAGGAGATTCTCCAGTGACAAATGATTGGGGTCCACTGCCGTAGCCTTGTCCAAGGTGAGCGCAGAAAGAACGGCTTTGCGAATCTGCCGGCCATCAAGGCCATGACACCGTGCGCCAATGTCTGAGAACCCCCGCGCATGAAGTAGGGCATCCAGCTTATGAAATTTCCGCGCCAGGGTCGCGATGGTATCCTTTACAATCTTGTGACACGCTTCGGCAGCCGGTAGCCCGATGGTAACAATCTGGTCGGCACGCGAGAGAAACGCTCCATCCAAAGCCTTGGGGAAATTACTAGTGGCAACAAAAAGAAGGTGCGGATATTTTCCGGCCAGTTGGTCCAACTGCGCAAGCACCGCATCGGTGGCACGATGCACATCCACGGGGTTGGCCTCCATGCTCATTTTGGCGCGATCCGCAGCAAGCGTTTCAACCTCGTCCAGCAACACAATCAATGGGCCATACTCGGCACGTTCGGCAATCACGGTGCCCAAGAGATGGGTGACGGCTTGCTGGCTCTTGCCCAAGGCGTTGCTGGCAAGCGCGTGCGGTTCAATTTCAATAAATTGGAATTTTTGATTTTTGAATGTTTTGGCTGTCTTGGAAGCAAGCCCGCGCGCCAATGAAGTTTTTCCAGTTCCAGGCGGCCCCACCAACAAGATAATGCCATGCAAAGGAATTGCTGCCCGATCAAACTGTCCGCGTAACGTGAAATTTAGAATCGCCTGCGACAGAAGACGGTCTTTTGTCTCATGGTCGAGAATGATGGCTTCCCAAAAGGAGTCAAAATCGGCGTCTGGCAAGGAACGGGAATCCAGCACGCCTTTCTGGTTTTCGCCATTACGCGACTTGGGTGCAAAATCCTGCTGTTCGTTTTGAAATGCTCTATTCATACCTCCTAAAAATCCTGTGACTGGTTACGAAAACTCAACGACTGCTGCAAGCGCTTGGACGATTTCCTCCATCTCGACTTGGGCAATACGCCCTCGTTTACGGATAAATCGTTCATGTGACACACTCCGGGTTTGCAGTGCATCTGCGGCTGAATCCTTCGTCAAGCCGTTGGCAGACGAGGGACGCAACTGCACATGCCAGATGTTTTCTGCAAACACCGGTTTCCAGTCGGTGACGGGAACGATGATTTTCAGGCGCAGTTTTCCCACGGCATCGGAACTAATGACAATTGCCGGTCTAATCTTCTGAATTTCTTGTCCCCGCGTGGGGTCAAGATTGATGTCCCAAACCTCTCCACGTCTTGGCGTTATTTCATTCGTACTCATGTATGTTTTCGCTTTCCGTTGCCTTCCACCCATCATCTTCCTCGTAGTGCTTATGAAGTTTCTCAGCCTGCGCTTCCAGAATCCGCCGCCGCTCCTCAAGCGGCAGTTTCAAGAAAGATTTGCGACGCAGCATTCCTGGGCCACTTTCGGCCTCCAACTTTTCTCCGAGTAACTGCTCACCCTGTTCTATGGTAAGAAAGCCTTCCGCTATGCAACGATGCACAGTCTGACGCAGCCACGTTCCTGCTTCCGGCGGCAAAGCCTCCGGTTCATCGCGCCGCCATTTCATTCGGTTCAAAAACATATACCACCAACGATTTTGACTTTCTCCAATGATGCCAAGGTCAACAAATCTGCGCAGGAGCGCTTGTATGCTCAGGCCGAACCTACGCTTGAGAATCAAGAGTTCTTCCAATCGAATTCTAGTTCGGCGCGTTCCAATCTCTCTTTGAATACAAACACGCGGGGCCAGAAACGCTGCTGCAAACCGAAAAGCGGCCGTTTCTTCGTCCACTTTTTTAGAAGGCTTTAACACTACATGCCCAAGTTCGTGAGCCAGATTCAGTCTTTGCCTCTCCCCCGGGCAACCCGCGCGACTAACAACAGCCGCCGCCCGCGTTTTGCCGCTTGCGTCCTGCACCAACGCGGAAATGCCATCAAAATTGTCGGGGCCATCCATTTCAAGCACATGAACCAGATGGTCCTCCAAGACCGCAGTCAGGTCGGAAACCGGGTCAACTCCAAGTCGCCATTTCTCGCGCAAGGTCTCGGCTGCCTTCTCAGCATCGGCTTCCGTGTTGACCTCAAAGAAACAAATCGGCAGGTCGAACTGAACATTGCTGTAACAGTAATCTTGAAGCGTGAGACGTTCTTCAAGCTTACGCGAAAGATTTGCCTCAAAGGTTTCCTGCCAACGCTGCGGCAGACTGACGCGCTTCCGGTAGCCAAGAAATTTAACCGCGACGGTTGGTGCATTCCATAATTCCATCGCCTTGACTCCTAACGCGCGGGCAAGTTGGTTGAGAACCGGCGCGCTTGGCATCGAAGTGCCAAGCTCGTATTTCGACAGGGCTTGTTTGGTCACAATCCCGCCCATCGCGTCGGCAAGCTCATCTAGTGAGAAGCCCCGCGAGAGACGGAGTTGTTTGATGCGGTTCATGGTGGCCTCAGTTGACATTTTCTAGTCAAATGGTATCACTCGTCAACTGATGTGGCAACAGTATTTTTCTAGCAATTTAGGGATGATAAATGCGTAAAGGTCTCGACAACTACTTTCATGCGTCTCATGTCACCTCACAGGCAATAGTGACCCAATCGGAACCATGATTTTTCCCGCTGGCCTTAAACGACATTTATTATCCACCCCTGCGGCGTGAGCGCGGACTGGCACGGCGAAAGCAGACCAAAACGCATTCGCCGCGCCAGCCCGCCCTCACTGCCGCCCCGTTAGTTAGTCTGACCTCTGGCCGTTCGTGTTGCGCTTCGGGCTGAACGGCTTCCCCACCACCCTCCAGCCGATGCCCTTCGCTTCACACTCCCAGCCAGAAGTCAGCAACGCCGGGATTGAGCCTTTGGCGACTCTGCGAGGCTAGAGGATTTTTGTTTGGTGTTTTTAACATGGCGCGTTTTTTGAAACGAGGACGCCTTTCCTTTGCTCTCCGTAGTCCGCTTGCTGCTGCGCCATTTTTTTCAAGGTTTCGATTCCCGCTCGCGCGGGGCGTTTTAGTTCCGGCGACGCAGGGCATGGGGCACGCCAGCGATCCGGCTATCGGGTAACGCCGCGTCTTTCGCTGTCATGCCCCATGCACGCCGGAACTAAAACTGATTTAGCTCAAAAAACGTCTCCGCCGGGGTGAAGCAAGCGGCATACGGCGAGACACGGACGGCGAACATCAAAAAAAAGCTTATGAAAAACAAATTTGATAGTGAAGCAGCAGCACCAGCAAACGCCGTCCAGCAATCATCAATCCGAGCCGCCAGACACAACGCAAACCGAGAGCTTTCCATGCAAAAAGTCTTGGCCTTTCTGCGGGCGCAGTTGCCGCAGCAATACGAACTGGCCGAGATTGTTGGAAAATGGGTTTGGCTTGATTTTCCGAAGGCCAGCCACCGGGCGGCAGCCAACACGCTTTGGCGTTTGGGCTTTCACTGGAATCAACGCCGCTGTCTCTGGCAGCACCCGTGCGGGGCGTGCGCCCCGTACTCCGTCCATACCGGCGACCCGCGCAGTAAATACGGTTCGCGCTTTGCCACCAACTTCAACGCCTGAACCGACCAGACTATGAACACTACTTCTCTTTCTTCCCCGTTGGTTGCGCCGTTCAAGTTTCCCGCCAGCCCCTACGAATACAAGGTCATGCCGTTGCGCGAATGTCCCACGCCGGAGGCATTGCAGCAATGTGACACGCCCGACAAGGCCGCTGAGTATTGGAAATTGCATATCGCCACTCATCCCCATTTCGACCCCGAACGCGAATGTCTGGCGGTTCTGGTTTTGAATGCCCGCCGTCGCATCAAAGGGCATCAACTTGTGACCATCGGCACACAGGATACCCTTTTGGTTCATAGTCGCGAAGTCTTTCGACTGGCGGTGACTACCGCCGCGCACGCCCTCATCCTCATGCACTGCCACCCCTCGGGGGACCCGACTCCGAGCGACGCCGACATCAGGGTGACACGCGATTTAATCCGGGCCGGGCAACTGCTCAAAATCGAAGTGCTTGATCACGTCATCGTCGCCGCGAACTCGTTTTCATCGCTCCGAAGCCTTGGCTATTTTGCCGCGTGATCCTCAAACAAATGAAAAAAGTGTCAGCCCGCGTGCCAGCGATTTTGCCAGTAACTGCCAGTAAAAAGAGTACGAAACTGGTTAGTGATTGTTTGTCGCGTTTAGCACCGGTTTTGACTTGCAAATGTGCAGTAAATGCCTGATTCTATTGACGAAATTGAGAGCTAAATGACTGGTTCTCAACACCCACCAGAGAAGACCGAAACGACGAGCTTGGGTCGTTAGCCCACTTCGCACGCCATGTGTCTGATTCTCACAGTTCGGCTCGCGGAGTCAGATGCAGCACGAGCATCCGAGATTTGCCGCGCTGTTGACCTCCCGACGTGTTCCGAGAAGCGGCGGCTTTTCAGTTTCGGTCGCCGACCGTCAGGTGTTGTCCACATTCCCGGCCCGGATGGTGGCTGTGGCTGTAGCTTTCTCGCGGACAGTGCGGATTGGGATGCGCCTACTTGGGACATGATTCCATCCACGCTTCCTCGGCTCGCAGGCATTTTGCGTTCGATACGGCGTGAGACTTCGAGCGGCTTTAGTTTCGAGGCGTTGTGGGTTAGCGAGTCGCCAGCCGAGGAGCGTCGCGTTACGATTGAGGAGTTGGCTGGTCTTGCCGAGCAGAGTAGGCTTGGCACGAAGACGAGGTATTTAGTTGAGTGACTATGACGATGACGTGGGCTAACCATGCGCTGCAGCGAACCCGGCATGGCGTCGTGGTTTGCAATCGTGGCGTCCCGTGCGCCGGGTCGCTGAGCTTGGGTTGGACAACAAGGATACAAAATGGGATTTCTTAATAGACTATTCGGCAGAGGAAACACAGTGCCTGAGAATGAGAGGAACGTGAACCATCTAGCGTTTGTCTTGCTCTCGGAAGCAAGGCTTCCAGAAGCGCAGGAGATCGCACACGCCCTCCGCAATTTCCCCGCTCTCAACGAGAACCTGCAGGCAGAAGTGGAAAAGGCGGGGGAAGATGCCAGTAAGCAGGTGGTTTCTCTCAAGCTCAATACAGGAGAAGGAGCTATGATCGCTTTGTATGATGCTCCAGTGCCCAAGGGTGAGGCGGACCATTATGCTCAGTATAGCCTTTCGTCGTTCAGAAGCGGGTGGAGGCTTCCTCCGCATTGCGCCAACTTCGTCGTGGCATTCAACCCCGCTGTTCCGGCTTCGCCCATTGTTCGGTTGTCCCGGTTCACCTCTCTACTCGCAGCGGTCACAAAATCTTCACCAGCGGTTGGTGTATACTGGGGCAATGCCGGAGCTACGCACGACTCGGAGTTCTTCCTGTCAATTGCATCGAGCCCGGGAATTGTGCCGAGAATGATGCTTTGGTCCGGCGTCAGCATCGCACGCGAGGAGAGCGGTCGGCTGAGTTTGTTGAGCTTAGGAATGAAACAGCTCAACCTACCTGACTTCTTACTTACTGCCGACGGGTCGTCTGCGAACGATGCCGTAGCAACATTGTTTGATTTGCTCTCATATGTTGCTAATCGTGGCGAGAAGATACCCGAAGGTCATACGGTAGGCACGTCTGCCAATCAAAAACTACCAGTTCACTATGTGCAGTCACCAGTCGATCCAAGTAAGAAAGTCTGTAGTGTAAGGCTTTCCTGACTAGTATTGCCGATGCAAACCAGGTCCAACCATGCGCTGCAGCGAACGGCCTCTGCGCCGTCCGTTCGAGCGTCGCGGGAGTTTGTGAGCGCACCGTGCGCTCCGCCCGTGCCGCCGAGGCCGTCGCTGAGCTTGGGTCGTTGTTAGGCCACTCGCCCAATGAAGATCATCGCGGACAAGATTGATGAGTATCCGAGACACGCGATTTCTCGTGCGGATGTTCGCCTGATTGTTTCCGCTGTTCCTCCCGCTTGGTCCGAGCACATCAAGGTCGTGAGGCTGTCCTCGTCACGTTCCGCAGCTTCAGTGGCCCTCTACGCTCATTCGAGTTCGGGTGACACTCTGACCATTGCCTCTCGCGGACATACGCCGGAGAGCACATTGCATTCAGTGCTGGCTGAGTTGGCAGCGCACGCGTTGGGTTTCAAGCATCGCACCTTTCAGCATTTGCAGGCACGTTACCAAGCTCAGGTCGAGAGTTTGGTTGCACCGCTGATGGCAGAGTTATTGCCGCAGATTTCATGATGACGTGGCCTAACCAGTCGCGGATGCTTTTACTGACGTTATTGGATGCACAACAAAGAGTCGTCTAACCAATACTGTTAGGCCGCTTGCCACACCACTATGATCGAGTCGTGCTACTGGAAAGAGGAATTAGTCCGAATTGCAAAGAGCATCCGCCCTGTGAAAAGACCCGGTCGCTGGTCAGAGCGAGCACATTGCATTATCGAGCGAGATTTGATGCTCGGCTTTTTTATGGTGCGGCGGCTTATTGAGCTTCACAAGGTTTCATCCGTTACTCGTGATTTCTCGATGAGAGTGTTTTCGTGTCCAGCGCGCGGGAAGCATGTGCACCGCATGAATGGGGCATTCATTCATGAACTTTACCACCTTGAGACCGAGAGGCGTGAGACCAAGAAGCCACTTTATCTTTCTAATCAGTTCGTTCACGCTTATACCAGCTTTGTTGCACGCGACGAGAGTCGGAATTGGAGCGATGTTTATATTGTCTCCGACTACGACCGGAATGACTGCATTTGGCGCATTCCGATTGCAGAGATTCAGCGGCTATTCTCGGTCGCTGCACAAGATTATCCCAATACGTTTCGGATGGTTTACAGCAAAGAGGAAGGCGATTATGAGATTTCTACAGATTGAGCTCACCTTTTCATCTTAAAAGTTTTCCCCTTTCGGTTCTTCCAGGAGTTGTATTCGTGAGGCGTCGCTCTGCCGAGCGGCCACTACGGGACAGTTTTCTCCGAAACCTCCGCCACCTTCGCCTGACCCGCTAGACCATGCGCGTAGCGCATGGCAAAAACGGAGTCATGCGAAACTATCGATCGTTCCTCGGTTCAATTCTCACCGTTATTCTTCTCCTCAGCGCCCTCGCGCTATTGGCTGTGCCCACCTGGGCGCAGAGTACCAGTCCCAGTCCCAACATCGTCACCGCGCTCCAGAATGTATTCGATGCGCGCGACACCAATTCGTTGATGAACGCCGACGAGATCAACGTGTCGCCGATGTTCAAATACAATGCCGAGTCCCACCGCGCCGGCGGCGCGCTCAAGCTCGACTGGTGGGTGACGGATCAGCAGGGCGCGTTCTTCACCTTCGAGGAATACGGCGATCGCTCGGCGTACTGGTCGCTGGGTTACCAGGCGCGTACAGTCTTCAAAGGCATCGAACTCTCGCTCGGCGCCGGCACGCGGCAGAACACCAGCGATCCTCTCGGCGATGTGAAGCTGTTCATCGAACCCACGATCACCAAACAGATTTTTCACAAGGGCGATTGGGACATCCGCCTGGCGGTGGGCTGTGACATCCTGAACAGCGAGAAGCCCAATCCGTTTTTCGCCATCACGTTTCGCGCGGTGAAGTTCTAGCTGGTAGGGCGCTGCTGCCGCAGCGCTGATGGCGACGCAGCAGCGTCGCCCTACCCATGCATCGCCCCATGGACTTCAACCAACAGCTTGCCCTCTACTGCGCGCGACTGATCGGGGCCGCTTATCCCGGCGGCGCGCTCACGCCGAATGTGATCTCGACGGCCACCGACACGCAGGTGTGGGTGGGTGGCGGTGAAAACTTCGGCGCGCACAATGTGCGCTACGTGGTCTTTCCCGGTACCGCCAGCCTGCGCGACGCGATGACGGATTTGAAAATCCGCAAGACGCCTTGGAGCGCGGGTCAGGTGCATCGCGGTTTTCAGGCCGCCTTCGGCAGTGTGGCGCATGACGTCACGGAATTGTTGCCGTCGGATTGCGAGGTGATCATCACCGGGCATTCACTGGGGGGCGCGCTGGCCACCTTGTTTGCGGATGCGCTCAATGGTTTCCGGCGGGTTCACTCGGTCTGGACGTTTGGTTCTCCCCGCGTGGGCAACGGTGCGTATGCGCGCGATTACAACTCGCGCCTGGCCGAGCGGACCTTCCGCCTCACGAACGCCGGTGATCCCGTGCCCTGGCTGCCGCCGCTGTTGCTCTCCAAGTTCATCCACTGGAGCACGGGCTTTTACACGCATGTGCAGCGTGAACATTATTTGAATCGTGATGGGGGATTGGATGTGGAATCGCTCGTCGCGCACCTGAGCGAAGCCCGGGAGATCATCACGCAACCGCAAGCCGAGATCACACACCTGGCCCTGGTCGCGGAACATGGTCTGAGCAGCTACGTCAAAAAGCTGGAGGCGCTCGCGTGAGTGAACACGGACAGACAATTCCAACGGGCGGTGCTTTCCTTGCATGGCTGTGCGCTGCTTTGTGTCTGTGCCTTGTGGGTTGTAATGAACGAAGAGCCACCACCGTTCCCGGTGGGGCGAGCGTACTCGCGAGCCGAACCAACACCACTGCCCGGCTCGTCAGCAGCCTCGCCCCACCATTACCCGGCAACAGCTCGGCTTCAGCCGCCGCAGCTCCGCCTGGCGGAACGGTGACCGCCACGCTCAACATTCTCCCGTCCACCAATGCCACGGGATACAAACTCTGGTGGGGCGCGGCTTCGCACAATTACACCAACGCGATCAACGCCGGCACGAATCTGGTCGTGTCCTTCACGAACCTGGTGCGCGGCGTCAGGTATTACTTCGCCGCCACCGCCTATGATGCGAGCGGTCTCGATTCACCTTTCAGCAACGAAGCGATTTTTCCCGCGCCGGTGACGAACTACCTGACCGTGTTCGTGGAGAGCAGCGGCGCGGTGAATGGCCTTTGGACCAATTACTGGTCCACGACCCTGACCAATCCGCCCGCCGCGTCCCAGTTCTTCCGTTTCGGAATCCGCTCGACGAACAGCGGAAACATTGTCCGCCTCAACGCCAGCACTCTGCAAGTCAGCAACACCAACCAACCATGAACCAAGTCCCGGATGCTCCTTTCGTTTTGAATCTGCTCCTCGCCGCCGTGCTGATCGGCAACGCGGTGGCCATCTGGCTCGGCATTGCCAATGGCAAAAAAATCCAGCGACGCGAGGTGAGCTTCTCCGAGACGCCGGCCAGCAAGCGCGAGTTTGATGCGCACGCCAGCGAATGCCGGCTGGAGCGCGCGGCGCTGCGCGCCGAGATCAAGGCGGATCGCGACGCAAACCAGGTCCATGCCAGCGCCCGCAGCCAGACCATTTTCACCCAGATCGAAAAGGTGCGCGTGGAGTTGATGGATAAAAATGACGAACTGCGCCAGGAGATGCAGCGGAACTTCCAGGACACCGAACGCGCCCTCGGCCGCATCGAGGGAAAAATTGACCAGGGGAAATCATGAGCGCCGAACAAAACGAACTGTTGCGCCATGCCGTGCGCGAGTTTCTCGCGGTCCGCTTTCCCACCGCGCACACCCCGCGGGCCATTCTCCGCACCATCGCGCGCGAGGTGGATTTTCCGGTGAGCGAAACCGACGTGATTGCCGCCAGTGAATTTCTCGCCGGCCTGAACCAGGCGAAGAAGCATCCGGACGCCCTGGGCAGCACGATTTATTACAGCGCCACGCCGGAAGGCGTGCTGGCGCACGAAAGGGGGAGTTGATGGCCCGCCAAGGAAAAATCGCCCGCCTGCCCGAGCCCATTCGCGAGGAGCTGAACAAGCGGCTGCGCAACGGCGCGCTCGGTCCGCAGATTCTGCCCTGGCTCAACTCGCATCCGGACGTGGTGCAGGTGATGGCCGAGTTTTTTGCCGGCGCGACCATCAACGCGCAGAATCTTTCCGATTGGCGCAACGGCGGCTACGAAGATTGGTTGGAGAAACAGGATCGCACGTATCGCATCAAAGAGCTGGCGAGCTACGCCGCGAAACTCAGCGGCGCGAACCAGACCTCGATTGCCGAGGGCGCGGCGGCGATTGCGAGCGGGCGCTTGCTCGAACTCCTCGAAGCCGCCACGGATTCCGAGCAGAAACTCACCGCCGAAGAAATCCAGGACATTGTCGGCAGCCTCACCAGCCTGCGCAGTGCCGAGATCGCGCAACAGCGCACCGATCAGGACGCCGTGAAGCTCCGCCAGAAGGGTGAAGAGCTGAAGCTCGCGCGCGAAAAGTTCCAAAGGGACACGGCGGAGATGGTTTTGAAATCCGCGCGCGACACGGCGATCCAGCAGATAGCCAACGCGCCGATAGATCGCACCGCCCAACTCGATGCGGTCGGCAAACAATTGTTCGGTGATCTGTGGAAGTGAGCCATGAGCACCGCCATCCAACGCCGGCTCTATCAGCGCGAGGCCCTGCGCGAGTTCATCGAGACGATGCTCCGCGTCTGGGCGATGTTGTGGGAACGGCAGAGCGGCAAGAGCACCACGTTCGCGGACATGATGCTCTTCGAGATGCTGCGCTACCGCGCCCGCACGTGCATCTACGGGAGCGCCTCGCTGCTGCTCGGTACCGAAATCCCGCTGAAGATCGGCCAGCGCCTCGACGGCGCGCAGCTCATCGAAAAGGACCTGAAGCTGTGGCAGGACTTCGCCGCGAATGCCGCCGCGCAATGTACCGAGCGACAAATGCTTTTTCAGGTGGCCGAGCAGGATCGCGAGAAAATTCCCGAGGGTCTCACCGAGGAAAACTTCAAAGATCTGTTCCGGAGTGCCAAACTGGAGTTCCGCGTTTATCACGACCGGACCACGTACTCGCGAACGAAGGTGGTCGCGCCCAATGTGGCCACGGCGCGCGGTTGGTCCGGCACTGTCTTCCTGGATGAAGTTGCCTTCATCCGTGAGTTGCGCGAGTTGCTCACCGCGCTGTTGCCGATCATTAGCTCGAACAAATCGTTCAAGCTGCTGATGGCCACGACGCCGCCGGAGTTTGATGACACGCACTATTCCTTCGAGCTGCTCGCGCCCCCGGCCGGGCTGGAGTTCAAACCGAACGCAAACGGCAACTGGTACGAGAGCGAGGCCGGCATCCGCGTGCATCGGGCCGACGCATTCGACACTCACGCCGCCGGAAAAAAGATTTTCGATTTGAAGAACGGCGATGAGATCACGCCGGAAGAAGCATTCCGCCGCGCGCCGAACAAGGACGGTCACCGCATCGCGCACTGGCTCTGGTGGATGCTCGGCGGCGCGGCCGCATGCGATCTGTTGATGCTGAAGACCGCCCAGGAACGCGGCGTCGGCAAATGCCGTTGCATTTTAATTGATACGGATGCGGATTTCGTGGAGGCCACGAACTGGCTGGCGAAGAACATTGATCCTCACGCCCGCTGCGCGCTCGGCCTGGACAAAGGCACGACGACGAAGGAGAAGAGCAATCCCACCGTGCTGAGTGTGCTGGAGGAAAAGGGACCGGAGATCATCAACCGCCTTTGCCTGATCTGGAAGTCACGTGATCCGGAAGTTCACGACGAACGCATCGAGGCCACGTTGGACACGATCGCGAAACGGCCGGGCGGTCGGGCCATGACACTGGCGATTGATGCCACCAGCGAAAAGCTCGATGCCGAGCGCCAGGCGAAGAAGTTCCGCGCGAAGATTCATGTCGTGCTCGTGGTGGGCAGTGAAGGTTACGAGAAACCCGGACTGCAAAAGCCGACGAACTACAAACAATTCACGTGCGAGCAATACGTCGGCGTGCTGGAAGACAATCATCTCACGCTGCCGCCCGAGGCGTACTTGCGCACCGATCACCGGTTGGTGATGAAAGATCGCGGGCGTTTCGTTTGTGAGCCGGATTCAGAGGGCCGGCACGGTGACACGTTTGACGCGAACCGGCTCGGCCTCTTTGGGCTGAAGTATCGCGGCGGCAACGCGGTGGCCCTGCCGGTGGCCCTCGGCAGTTACCAGGGAGGCACGGGATGAAATCCAGCGCGCAGCATGTCCAGGAGGTTTGTGCCGGCAAGGTGCGTTACTCGACGCGCTCGCTTGCGCGCGAAGCCATCCGCGGGATCACCACCCAGCCCAAGCGCAGCCGGCGCAAAAAGAACTTCCACAGCTACCACTGCCCGGCCTGCGGCGATTACCACATCGCGAGCCCATGACACCCATTCAAGCCATTTACCTTGAATCGCTCCAGGATGCCCCAGGACGTTTTGAGGGGTGTCAGGCCACGTCCGGCACCGCCATCCCCCCACGCGAAGCCACGCGAAGGGGCATTCCGGGCATTCTGATGCGTCCCCAAACCGTATTTTTGCAGACCCATTCTGCTCGAAGTTCGCCCCTCCCATAATATATGAACCTCAAAACGTTCCTCACCGAGTATCTGCCGGCCAAGTTCGCCACCGCGCCGCGAGCGAAAGTCTCGAACCAGTACGAATACCCCAACGTCTCGGCCAACGCGACGGTGACGACCGTGCAGTCCGCGATCCGCGCCGCCGAGGCCGGGGACACGCGCCAGCTCTTCGCCCTCTATCGCGACCTCAGCATCGGCGGCTCGCACGTCCAGGCGGAGTTTAACAAACGCAAACTCGCGCTCCTCGCCCAACCGCATGCGATTCTCCCGGCGGACAAAACGAAACCCGACGATGTGAACGCCGCGCTCGCGGTCACGCAGATGATCGCCGATGCCGACAACTGGAATGACGGCCTCACGCATTTGCTCGACTCCGCGCTCTGGCCCGTGACGGCGGCGGAGAAACTATTCCGCGCGCGCAATCTGCCCACGGATATGCCCACGGCCGTGCCGTTGCGTTTCACGTTGCGCAAGATCGAGCCGGTGAATCCCACGCTGCTGTGTTTTCAAAAGCCTTATGTCGGTAGGGCGGCGCTGCCGCGCCGCTCCGAGGCTGACCAGCAGGTCAGCCCTACCGACATCGAGCCCTGGGAAAGCGACCTCCGTTTCTATTCGACCGATGCCGACGGCCGGATCAATTACGGCTACGAGCAAACGTATCCGGTCGATCCGGTGCGGCACATCATTCATCGCGGGCATTTGCTGGCGGGGATTCGCGACAACTGGGGCGGACCGATGCGCGCGATCGTGTTCTGGGATTTGCTCAGCAAGCTGGGCCGCGATTGGTTCGCGCGCGGCATGGAGCGATTCGGAATGCCGTTTCCCGTGGGGCGCACCAACGCTAAAGACCGGCAGGCCGTTGATTTTCTCAGCGAAGCCTTTTCGCTCGCGACCAAGATCGGCGGGCTCGTGGTGGATCATGACACCCAGGTGGAATTGATCGAAGCCGCGGCCAGTGGGATGGCCGACGCGCACGACAAGTTCATCAGCATTTGCCATCGCGAGATCAGCAAGGTGATCGTTGGGCAGACCTTGAGCGCTGAGGCACAGCCGACCGGATTGGGAAGCGGAACTTCCGCTTTGCAGGGCGACGTGCGGCAGGACATCCGGTTGTTCGACTGCATCAAGCTCGGCGAGACGTTGCAGAAACAATTGTTCGCGACATTCCTTCAGATCAACGGACTGCGGGGAGCGCCACCCAAAATTGTCTGGGGCGGGTTGAGCGACGAAGATGCGAAATCGTTTGCCGAGTTGTTGAACGTACTCAGCCAGGCCGGTTTTGAGCCCACGGACAAAGCGCTGCCCACCATGAACGAGCGGCTCGGCTTCGAGATTCAACGCAAGATGGCCGCGCCACCGGTCACTGGCTCCGCCGGCGCCGGCGCGGGCTTGCCGCAGACCTTCCGCGCGCGACTCGCGACGTACTCGAGCCAGGTGAAGATCGCCGACAACCTGGGCGTGCCACCGGCGTGGTTGAATCCGCTGCGGGATTTTCTGGCCGAGCTGGAGAACAAGGCGGCGGATCAGACGATCTCCGAGAAGGACCTGTTGAATTTCCTCGATGCGGCCGTGGCGCGCGTGCCGGAGTTGTTTCAGGAGATGAACGTGGACGAACTGGCCAAGGTACTCGAGGCGGCCATGGGGAACTCGGTACTCGAGGAAGTGCGGCGCGGTCTGAAGCGCGATCAGACTCATGCCTGAGATTCTCCCACTGGACGAGGCAGTCAAAGCGATCAGCGCCAAGACGCCGATCGGCGCCACGCTCCGTTCGGCCGATTGGGAACGTGTCCCGCTCGCTCTGAAGCAGCGGGCGCAATTCAGTTCCGGCGTCACGTCGGCCCGGGTCCTGCAAGCCATCCAGGATCGGCTCACTGGTCAGGTAAAACTTCAGCGCGAACAACTCGCCAACGGCAACCAGGCCACGTTTGATCGCAGTTCCTTCATTGACGCCATCCGCCAGCTCGCGCGCGATGAGGGACTCACGCCGGAAAAAGGCCAGGGCACCGTGCGCGACATCACGAGCATTCCCCGGCTCGGGCTGATCTACGACATGCAGAACGCGCAAGCCACCGGTTTCGCGCGACACAAGCTCGACACCAGCGAAGGGGCGCTCGTTCTGTTTCCCGCCTATCGGCTGGGACCGAGCACCGCCAACGAACCACGGCCGCAAGCCTGGTGGGAGCGACGCTGGTTTCAAGCCGGCCAAAGCGTCGGGTGGGAGGGCGCGGCGAAAACCGAAATGGTGGCGCTAAAGACTTCGCCCATCTGGAGCGCGCTCTCCCGCTTTGGTACGCCATGGCCACCGTTCGACTGGGGCAGCACCCGCGAGCTGGAAGAAGTGGACCGAGCCGAAGCGATCGCGCTCGGGCTTATCGAAGAGAATTGGACGCCCCCCAGCGACGCGCGCGGTGGCGAGGGATTCAATCAACAACTTCAGGCGAGCGTGCGCGGGCTCGATCCGGAGCTGAAACAATTTCTCAAAAGTGAATTTAAGAAGGACATCAAGATCGAGGGCGATACGGCCTGGTGGACCGGCGATCGCAAAGGGAAGGAACTGGCCGTCGGCAAAAAGGCCCGGCCAGTACCAGAACCAGCGCCGACCCCGGCCGAGAGCCAGCCGGCGGCCGCCATTCTTCCGCGCCAACTCTCCGATCTCAAACCGGTGCGCAATCTCGGCGGCAGCACGGGCGCGATGTTGATGCGCGATCCCAACACCGGCCAGCAATTTGTCGCCAAACGTGGGAACTCCGCCGCGCACGTGCAGGAGGAATTTACCGCTGACTCGCTTTACGCGGCGGCCGGCGCGAAGGTGCCGGGCGCGGAACTGCTGCACGACTCGGCCGGCAATCCGGTGAAGCTCGCGCAATTTGTCGAAGGCAAGACGCTCGCGGATTATCTGCGCACCGCCTCCGCCAAGGACAAAGCCCAGGTGATGGACAAACTGGGCGAACACTTTCCCGTGGACGCCTTGCTCGGCAACTGGGATGTCGCCGGCTTGAATCACGACAACATCGTGGTGGACGCGGCCGGCACGCCCTGGCGCATTGATAACGGCGGCTCGCTGCGGTACCGCGCCCAGGGCACGGCCAAGACGGCCGAAGAATGGAGCGCGCATCCGATGGAACTCTGGTCCATGCGGGATGCGAAGACGAACGCCCGGACCGCGGAGCTATTCGGCTCGGCCGACATTTACAAAATCGCCGACCGCATCCAAGCCACCGACTTTGAGCAGATCATCGCCGCCGCACCGCCGGAATTGCAACCCATGCTCCGGGCGCGGGCAACGCAATTGCAGGACACGGCACGCAAGGCCATCGAGTATCGCGATTCCAAATTCATCGCGCCGCACGCCGATCGCATCACCGAGGAAGTGATGCACCTCCGCCAAGCCGAGGTCGCGGCGCCGATGTCCGGACAGTTGCAGCAAACCAGCAATCCGGTGGAGCTGGAGGACACGACCGGCCGGAAGTTCAATCATCTGCGTACTGTTGCCAGGGGCAGCAGCACCGCGACCACGGATCCGGGAGCGTTTTTCTACGACAAGATTCTGCCCGCGGTAAAGACCATCAACGGCCATCACGCCAAAGGCGACACGGATTACAACCAATCCAAACTCCAGGAGGCCCTCGCGCAGAAGTCCGCGCTACAAAAACTCGTGGACAATGGAACAGCCGGCGAGCAGCGCATGGCGCAAGATTACCTGGCCATGATCCAGGCGGTGGAAAAAGCGCAGGGCAAAAAGGACGTCACGCTGCCGAAGTTTGCGAAGACTTCGGCCGGGATGGCTTCCGTGAAGACGCCGGATCGTTCCGTGATCGAAGCGCTCGCTGAACACATAAAGGCCCGTGGTGGCGATTGGGACCTCATTTCCAATTGGGCAAGCGAGCAAGGCGGCAGCAGTGGCAGCGATGCGAGCCGACGACTCAAGCGTTGGTTGTTTGACCGCCTCAACGTGCCGGCCAAGGAATTCCACGCGCTGCCCGGGCCCGATACGCTCAAGAGCCTGACCGGGGCGCAACGCGAGAAATACGACCGCTCCTTTGAAGTCTTCCATGCCTTCGTCCAGGAACTGCTCGGCAAGATGGATTTCCCCGGCAACGATCGCGACGCGCGCCTGTTACGCGTGATTCGCACGGAGACCAAGGCCAGCGTGATCCCGTTTCCGCCCGGCCAGAGCGGCACTTATCCGCGCGGAGTGAACGAAAGCGGCTCGCTCTTCACGCCGGTTTTCTCCGGTGGCCGGGTGGTCACGGCCGTGCCGCACCCCCGGATCACGTCCATCTATTTCCTTGAACAAACTCCCGGAACTGGGAATACTTTCTTATACGGCGATTCAGAGAACGAGGTCACGTTCATGGCTCACGGACTCACCGCCCGGAACATCACTGGTCAGACTCCCCATCCGACTCCGGCCACTGACCACACGAAATGGGAAACGAAGTAAAAATAGTTGAGAGCGTGTTCGACAACTTCCAGGTCGAACGCACCTTCGCGACCCAGCGTGACGGGGAATCCGAGCTACACGCCATCATTAGCGGCGTGGAATGCCTGGTGGACGCCAAGCCTTCGCACCTCGCTGCCGGCCTGGTGTTTTGTCAGCCCATTGATCCGCGCCTGGCCGAGGATTGGCCGGTCTATACCGATGTGCTCGTAAACGGCCACCCGGAACGGTGGTGGAACCTGACAGACCAGCCGGAGTTGGTGCGGGCTGTGCGCGAGCAGTTGCAACCGGCCGGCGTCCGAGATTTCTGATGTGGATCGCCTCCCAGCTCGGTTTTTTCAGCATCGTCCAAAAGGAGGGTTGTTTCCACGTGCGCGCCCGCTGTCGCGCTGATCTGGCGGAACTCCGGCGGGCCGCCGGCATTGATAACCGGATCGAGGAATGGCCGCAGGCAGATTACCGGTTTCGTTTACGCGTTGGGGCGATCGTCCTGGAGAAAATCTTCCGGGCGCTCGAAGCCTCCGTGGATTATCCCAACTTCAAATCGCGGATCGCCGAGCTGCCGGATCAAAAAGAAAAGCTCGCCGCTTACGGGCGGCTCTGGTTGGCTCTGGCGGAACTTCAGCACAAGGATGAACGCCATCATCATCAAGCGGGACACGATCACGCCGGAATTGCAGCGGCTGTTCGCCACCACGAAAAATCCGCGCGCGATCATGGAGGCCGGCGCCAAGACGGTGCAGGTGGAAATCTCCCGGCACTTGCGCCAGCTCCAGGCGCGCGGGAATAAGAAGGGCTGGCCGCCGCAACGGTTCTTCGCCGGCCGATCCACCAGCGTGGAAAAGAACGTGGGCATCTCCTCGCTCACCGACCGCAGCGCCACGATCACCATTGCGGATCCGCGTTTCGTGCATCGCATCCAGGGCGGTCAAGTCACTGCCAAGCGCAGAAAGTTCCTTGCGATCCCGCTCACGGCTGAAGCCTATGCGGCCCAGGGCAAGGGCAGCATCAAGGAATCCATGCCGGGCTTGTTCGTGGTGAAATTCAAACGCGGGCTTTACCTGGTGCGCGAGACCGGTGAGAAGACGCGCAACGGCGCCACGGGCAAACGAAAGTTTGGTCTGATCCAGCGGCTGCGCATTTTCCCGCTGTTCAAACTGGTGCGCAGTGTCACCCAGAAGCCGCATCCGGAAGAGCTGCCGGATCCGAACCAACTTTCTCAGGCCGCCGCCGCCGCGATGCTCGCGGCTGGGAAGCTTTTGTTCAAGGCTAAGTAGTCCTCACGGCGATCCAGAGAATGGCGGCTTAACGACGACGACGACCCAAGCTCAGCCACGCCGGACCAGTAACGCGACCCGCGAATGCGGACCTGCCAGCGCCATCCGGCGTTGGCTGCAGCGCATTGTTAGGCATCCTTGTCCTTGTAGGAATGTCGCCCATTGAGAGAAAAAGGCTTGCCGTTGATGTAGATGGCAATAACGACAGAGTGGGTCTCCCGGTCTAAAGTAACTGTTCCGGTCTTCGCCTGGTAAGAAATTGGTTTTCCGTCCCAATCTACAATATCAAATTCGGTCTCCGTGTAGTGATCCTTAGTGCCGCGCAGTAGAATAGCGGTCTTTTCGTAAGCGTCGCCTGACAACCACTCGAATCCGGTGTGAATGTTAAGAAACAGTCCAAAGCCCTTGACGCTGCGAGTGAGTGTTGAGTCGCTGCCAATCGGCGTCAGTTCTGTGCTGCGCCATGAGGCGCAACCAGTCGTAAGACAAATCAAAAGCAGGGCGATGAAATGGTGAGCGCGCATGATGGCCTAACGACAAAAGCTCAGCCACGCCGGACCAGTGACGTGGCCCGCGAAAGCGGACATGCCAGCGCCATCCGGCGTTGGCTGCAGCGATTTGTTAGGTGTCTCTGTTTTCATGCTCTCGAATCAACCTCAACAAAAGTCTGAGCTTTATGTCGCCCCGCCACTTGCTCAACGCAAGACCGAACCACACGCCACCCATGCCGAGAAAGAAACATGGAGCAAACAACAACGACCAACGCTCAGGAAAATCACTGATCAGCAATTCGTGAAAGAGGAAAATCCCGCATGCGGTTGTCAAGACACCAAGCAAAATGACAACCCAGCGAGTGCGCGGCCATTGCCGCTCACGCTTCTCCCAGCAACTCAGCCAACGCGATTCTTGCTCGGAAAGTTTCATAACCGCCAAGACACCTAACATTGATATTAGGACAAACTGCCTGCACAGTCGCGTGCACGGTTGGAATTTGCAAGTGCAGCTGTTAGCATGGGGTTATGAAAGCCGACCTGCGAATTTCTATCAAGGATTATCGCCGGAACAAAAACCTCAAAATCCAGCTCCTGCGGGTGCCCTTTTCCGCCTCCCGCCAGTTCTGGGTCCGGATGAACGGCGAACCCTGGCCCAAGGATCAGCGGCCCGTTTCCCTCACCCGGCTGCTGACCGCCTTGCGCAAATCCCTGGTCAAATCCGTCGCCTCCTAGTCCCCGGGCCACTTTTCTCCGAAACCTCCGCTGTCTGCGCCTGACCCGCTAGACCACACGCGTAGCGTGTGGCAAAACGGGAGGCGTGTTAACCGGAAATGACAATCGCCCGATCGGCACGGTCCTCGTGCCGCTGCGGTCGCCGATTTCCAACGGCGCCCTCAATGCGGCACAGCTACCGAACCGGTTGAAGGTTTTGGGCTGGGGCGATAATCCGAGTGTCAAAGGCAATGCCCGGCTCGCCGATCTCAGCGCGCAGGTTCTTCCCGCGCGCCAGCAGCAAACCGGGTTCGACAAGATCGCGTTGGACTTCGAGCACAACACTGTGCCCGGCTCGCCCGAATATGAACGCACGACCGAACCGCGCCGCGTGGCGGCGTACGGCGTGCCGCGGGTGGTGGCCGGCGAAGGGTTGTTCCTCGAAAACCTGGAATGGACTCCCAGCGGCAAGGCGGAGGCGTTGAACTACGCCGACCTCTCGCCCGCGGTGGAGTTCGATGCCCAGGGCAACATCGTCTTCGTTCACTCGGTGGCGCTCACCCGCAACGGTGCGGTGGAAGGGCTGTCATTTTTCTCCGTTCAACTACCAAACAAAAATCCTATGGCTGAAAAGTTCATTACATTCGCGGCGATGGCCGCATTGCTCGGTTTGTCGGACACTGCCAGCGAAGCTGACGTGACGGCCAAACTCAAGGAGCGGCTGACCCCGCCGCAAATGCCCGATCTCAAACCCCTTTCCACGCAGCTCACCGCCGCGGAAGAGCGGCTGAAGAAAATCGAGGAGGCCGGCAACAAGCAAATCGCCACCCTCTCGGCCACGCTCGATGGCAAGGTGATCACGCTCTCCGCGGAAGACCTCGCGAAGTTCGGCGGCCGGATCGAGAAGCTGGAGCAAACGCTCACCGCCTCCAGCAGCGCGGCCCTCGACCAGGAACGCGACCAGTTGATTGCGCGTTTCAGCGCGGAAGGCAAGGTGCCGCGCAACGCGGACGGCCAGACCTATTCCGCCGACGAGCTGAAGAAGCTCGATGTGCCGACGTTGAAATTGTTGCACACCAACACGCCCGTGACGGTGCCGTTGCACGCGCGCGGCAAGAAGCCGTCGGAAACCAAACCCACCGAAGGACTCACCGGCCTGGCCAAAGCCATCGCCGCGCATCAAGCCGGCAACTGATCAGCAACCCAGAACTCTCTAACCACAAAAGCACATGGCCACAGCAACTTTACTCGACATCGCAAAACTCACGGGCAACGACAAGGTCGTCGGCCTGATTGAGGAAAATCTCACGTTCGCGCCGGAGTTGAACATCTTCCCGATGCGCACGATCAAGGGCACGTCCTATTACACCTCCGTCCGGACTGGTTTCCCAAGTGTCGGCTTCCGCGGGGCGAACGAAGGACATACGCCCGGTAAATCCACCTGGGATCGCCGCCAGGTTGAGACCTTCATTTTCGGCGGCGTGATTCAGGTGGACAAAGCGGTCGCGAAGGCATCCGAGGACGGCGAAGCCGCCTTCGAGATGATGGAAGCTTCGGGTGTCACCAAGAACGCAATGATCAAGCTCGGCTCGCAGATCTGGTATGGCGTGACAAGTGATGCCAAGGGTTTCCCCGGCATCAAATCCCTGGTGGCCAAGGGCAGCACCATCGCGGTGGATGCCACGGGTACCACGGCGCTCACCGCCTCCAGTGTTTATGCGGTGAAGTTCGGTCCGCAGAACGCGACACTCGTTGCCGGCCAGAACGGCCAGTTCAACCTGAGCCCGTTTGTGGATCAGCAGATCGCCGATCCGAACAATGCCGGCGCCTACATTCCCAGCCGCGTGGCGGACCTCACCGCTTGGACGGGCTTGCAAGTCGGCAATGTGAATTGTGTGGGCCGCATCCTGAACCTCACCGCCGACTCCGGCAAGGGGCTCACGGACACACTGCTGGCGCAACTGATCTCGCAGTTCCCGGTCGGTTACACGCCGGATGCACTCTTCATGTCGCGCCGTTCACGCCGGCAGCTCCAGACCTCCCGCACGGTGGTGATCAATGGTGGCGGCGCCGGCAAGCCCAAGGGTGGTGATGCCAACATCGCCCCGACGCCGAGCGATTACGAGGGCATTCCGATCATTGCCACGGATTCGATCCTGAACACCGACGCCATCGAATAAGCATCGCGCGAACCAGCAACCGACAATCATTAACTTCAAAGCAGTTATGGCCGATAAACAAGTTACCTATCACCGGGATGCCCCTTACGAGCCACTCGTATTGGAGGTCCTGAAGATTCGCGGCGATGGCACGCTGGATATTGGCACTGACGGCAAGCCGTTGGTGACTCAGTGTCCCATCTCCGAAACTCCCAAGCCAGGCTACTGCACACCGATCATCCCAGTGCCTGAGCCGCCGCTTCAACAACAGCAGCAGCAGCAACAGCAGCCGCCGCCTCTGCCCTGAACCAGCAACCGTTAACTCGTAACTCGATCACAACATGCCCAGAAACATCACAGACGCGGGAGTGAAGGTCACCTTCGCCCTGCCTAACGCGGCTAACACGGTGAACTCCAACATCATTGATTTGGGTTCCGTCACGCCGTATCCGATCACAGAATCGCTCCTGGTGCGCCTCTCCGGCACCCAGTCCACCGGGGCGAACAGCCTGAACATCAATTACACGTTCCAGCATTCCGCTGACACGAACGTCTCCAACTTCACCAACATCGCCGAACTGGCGACCAAGGTGGTGGCGGGCAACGCGGCCAACTACCCTGCGTTTACCCACAACGTGGCTTTGCCACCGTCGGTGAAGCAATACATCCGGGTCATCGCCAAGGGCGAGGCCAACGGCGGCAATGCGGCGGATGGTACCGGCACGCTTCAGCTCCTGTTCTAAAATCATCGGCGCGGGTCGCCTGCACGGCCCGCGCCTTTTCTTCCCATGGGCGATCTCAAACAACCTGCCATTGGTGGCCCTCCGCCAGGAGTTCCGGATTGGATGTGGGCCGAAGTCTCGGACTACGACCTGCCATTCATCGAGCCGCCGCGCACGATTCTCGACATCGGAGCCAACATCGGCGCGTTCAGCCTGCTCGCGCACCAACGCTGGCCCGAGGCCATGATTCACGCGTGGGAGCCGGTTGACGACAACATCGGTGAACTGATCAACAATACCAATTTCTGCGCGGACCAGGTGAAAGTAAATGGGGCGGCCGTTCGGGGATTCTCCGGGGAGGCCGACATTCTCCTGGGCGACCGTGGCGTCACCTGCGGATTTCATCAGCTCGGCCGGCAGACCGCGAACACGGAGCGCTGCCGCTGCGTGGATGCCGCGACGCTGCCGCGGGCCGACTACATCAAGATTGATACCGAGGGTTGCGAGGTGGAAATCCTCGGCCGCCTGGACCTCACGGAAACGAAAGCCGTGGCTGTGGAGTACCATCGGCGCGAGGACGTGGCGTTGCTCAAACACCTGGCTGAATTGAACGGCCTGGAATTGTGGAAAGAGAAACCGCTCGGCGACACCTGGGGATTGCTCATCTTCACACGAGCTGGAGTACTCACGGAGGCGCGCAGCGCAGTGCCCCAGCGGAAGCTGTTCATCGCTCTCCCGGTTTATGGCGCGCTCGATGTGTTCTTCACGCAGTCGTTGATCAAGGTGCTCAACGATCCGCCCGTGGCCATGATGCTCCGCCTGAATCCCGGCGACAGCCTGGTCTCGCGCTCGCGCAACACCCTCACGGCTGATTTCCTCGAAAGCGATGCCACGCACCTGCTGTTCATTGATACCGACTTGATTTTCTCCGGCGACCAGATCGAGCGCATCCTGGCACATCAGGAGGACGTTGTGGGCGGGTTCTATCCCAAGAAACAGGAAGGGCCGGTGCAGTGGGTTTGCAATGCGCACTTGTCGCCAAACGAACCGCGCGCGGATGGCCTCCAGGACGTGCGTTACATGGGCACGGGTTTCTTGTGCACCCACCGTCGCGTGTTCGAGCGCATGATCGAGGTCTATGGCGAGCAGCTCCGCTACAAGGCGGATCATCGTGACCGCACGGAATACGATTTCTGGAGCGTCGGCACTTATCAATACCCCGATGGCAGCCGCCGTTATCTGAGCGAGGATTGGTTCTTCTGCCAGCGCGCGCTCGATCTCGGTTTCAAGGTCTGGGGCGACACCAAGATTGTGCTCAAGCATGTGGGCCAGGCGATCTATCCGCTGAAGTCCCAAGAATCTGAACTTTTCGGTGTGCCATTACCCACCATGGCCACCGATACGGCCGGGCCGAGCGTAATCGCCCCCGCTCCCCCGGCCCACTCCTTGCGGAGGGTGCAAGCTGCACCTGCCATTGCGGCTGCCGCCGCCATACGAACATGAGCTACGTGACTCAAGCCCAGATCGAGACGGAGATCCCGCCGTTGCATCTCAATGATGCGCTCGACGACGACGGCGACGGCTCAGCCGACAGCGGGCTGCTCGACAATCTCATCAGCAAGGCCGAGCAGGCGGTGGACGCGTTCCTGGGCGGCATCTTCACGGTGCCCTTCGCCACGCCACCGGCCGCGGTGAAGGAAGCGGCGTTCGTGTTTACCTGCGAGGCGATCTATAACCGCCGCCAGATCCTCGACAAGAATCCTTACAAGGAGCGGGCGGATTACTGGCGCGACCGCCTGGAGAAGATCGGCAACGGCGAACTGCCGCTCGATGCCGCCACCGAAAAGCTGGTGGCACCCGGAGCCATCATCACTGAAGACGCGGCCATTGATGGATCAACCCGTTAACCCCCAAGCGCCATGATTGCAAAATTCAAAGTCACCAAAGTTACCCGAATCGCTGAAAACTGCGAGCAGCTCGAAATGATGGCGGTGACTGAGAAGCCGTTCTATCCGGACGGCAAAAGTGATGACAACGATTTCGCCCGCTGGACACCTTGCGGCGACTTGCGAATGACGATCCAGAACCCGGCGTTGATCGGCAAGTTCACGCCTGGCGAAAAGTTCTATCTCAATTTCACCAAAGCCGAATGACCATCGCCGAACAACTGAAATTCGTCGCCGCGCAGCTCAAGCCCTGGGCCGACGAGGTGAAGGGACGCGTGGAAATCGCGGCGGATGCGATTCACTTGCTCGGCATTCTCGCCACGTCGCCGGGATCGCCCCGCTGCGTGATCTTGTTCGACGCCGAAGACAAACGTGGCGAGTACGAGGAACTCGGTCGCGTGGATCGAAAGTTCATGGTGGTGGTCTCGCGCGGGCGCGGCTTCGCGCTGGATCCCGGTCAGTCGCTCACGGAGGGCGTGGCCGGCGGCCGGCCGTTGTATGACCTGGTGGAACAATGCCGAGAAATGGTCCGGGGTATGGTGTTCAACCGCGAGACGACCGAGGGCGTCCCGATTTACACCGGCACGGCGCGCTTCAGCTTGGAGGAAAACGCCGTGGACGCGTACCAGATCAATTTCAGCATCGGCACGCAATTGCCCTTGCACAACGAACCAGAGATTCCCGAATGATCCGAAAATTCATCCTCGCGTTTCTGTTCATTTTGGCCATTGGCAGGTTGCCGGCAGCGGATGTTTACGTACCGCTCTCGGACTTCGGCCTGCAAACTTCGGTGGCCACCAACCGCACGATCCTGGTCTCGGGCAATTCGCTGCCGCGCGGATCGAGCAGCTCGGTGGCGCTCATTGACAAGCGCCGCGTGACCACCGGGGTCAACAGCTATTTCTGGATCAGCAATGCCTTGCCCGGCGTTTACCTGATCCAGGTGCTCGCACCGCCGGCCTTGACCGAGTTCCGCATCCTCGTGCCGGACACTACGGCCGTCATCGGTGCCAACTCCAACCTGGTGGCCAGCGCGGACAATACCTATCCGCCGGACACGGTGGCCTGGGGCGCCGCCGCGAGCGATGCGCGTTATTTGCTGCGCAGTGAGGCCATCATCGGTAGCGATCCAAACTCCGTCACCAATAACGAAACCCGCGACTTGGTGTTCAATGGCGAACTGTTGGTGGATCAGGCCGCGACCTTCAACAGCTCGGTGGCATTGAGCGGGGCATTCACCACGTTTGGCTCGCAAAATTGGGTCAACAACAACGGGCAGATGCGGATGGCGGGCGGTGCGTTCACGAACGACGCGGTGGGCAACGTGCGGGCGACGAGCTTCACGGCTTCGAGCGGCGGATTCATCGGAGACGGCAGCCAACTGACCGGGTTGCCCGCATCTGCCGGGGCCACCAATGTTCACTACGGTGGGAGCGTAACCACGAGCAATGTGCTGACCAAAATCGCTTCCGGAGAGCGGACGAACGCGAACGCGGCGTTGGCGTATGGTGGATTGCAATTGTCCACGACCGTTTACGGCCAGACGGCCAGCGGAAATTACAACTACAGGAACGGGGTGGAATTCTGGGAACCCGGCTGGGATGGAACCATCCGTGACCACACCGACCTCGCGCACCATCCGACGGCATTTGTCCATTCACTGACTAATTGGGGTGGCTCCACGACGGCCAATGGCGCAGTCCTCCATATCGCATCGGCTGGCAACATTCGACTCGAACCGAACTACGGAGAGCCATGGTGGGGGCAAAACTATATCACCCTTGGGAACGAAGACGGCAATGCTCCTGTCGTCATCAACGACTCCGCGTTCAGCATCACGAACGGGGCCAATGGTAACGGCTACAGTCTGCCTTTAAACTTTGCTGTCAAAGG
Source organism: Limisphaerales bacterium (assembly GCA_044225555.1). Classification (GTDB taxonomy): domain Bacteria; phylum Verrucomicrobiota; class Verrucomicrobiia; order Limisphaerales; family JADLHS01; genus JADLHS01. The sequence goes on from JBGAIM010000002.1 coordinate 242,752, forward strand.
TGTGGTTGGTGGCAACACTTATTCTGCGCGTCCCGGCATCATGGGTTGGTTTAGTGGTGGATTAAATTCTGGACCGAGCACCTATGATAATCAGTATGCTGGAATCCTGCGGTTCTACTCGCGCACTCCGACCGCTGACCGCTCCTACCGGACGTTCGGCAAGGATGATCCAACAACCCCTATCGAGGTTGGGCAGACCTCGACGAACGGCTGGCGTCTCTACGGTCCGGTTAATCTTCAACAGAGCGTGACCTACGCGGTGGGCACAAATGTTCACTTGGACTTCAATGGGCCAAGCTCACAGACGATTTATCTTCAGAGTGGGGTGCTTACCAATTTCCTCCAGTTGACGAACGTGAACGTCTATCGCGGCTCAACCAACTTCGAGCAACGCACGTTTCGCCTGATTGCTGGCGGGCTTGACCGTCCGATGCGTTATCCGGCTTGGAGCACGGTTTCTGAAACCGGCTCGACTGCGCCTTCATCACTGCTCACCGCGCAAAAGGTCATGCTGCTGCGACTCACAGCATGGGGCGATGGCGATACGAACGTGGTGTGCGAGTTCGGCACGGGAACGGATGCTACATGGGCATTTGATTCCGATGCGGCGGCATTTTTCACCGCTGCGTCCATCAGTGACGCGACCCAAAAAGGTGCAGTGGATACGATGGTAAAAGCTCTCAAAGGGCTTAATCTTTACACCAACTTTGTCGCACTATGGCCAATGGTCGGTGGCAACGCGACGGCGCACTCGCTCAACTTGGTCAACACGTCGCTTTATCCTTGGACTTGGGTGGGCACTCCAACGCAGGACGGAAATGGCGTCACGGGCAACGGCTCGTCCATGTATGGAACGACCACATTCAATTGGTCAACGCACATGGGCGGTCAGAGCCTCACGAACTTCCACGCGGCAGTGTATGTCCGCACGACCACGCCAACGGACGGCGGGGCATTTATCGGTGGCCGGAATGGTTCCAGCATCGGCGTTGGAATCACGCGGGAAGGCGCATCGGCAGGTGTGCGCGGGGCGATGAACACACTAGGCCCGAACGCCATCGTCAACCTGAGCACTGATTTGCGCGGGCCGATCATTTTGAGTCGCGCCAATAACTTCGCCGCATTCGATATGGCCACGCGGCTGACGGCCATCACCACAACGACCAGCGACGCGGTGAGTGTGCCGAGCATCACGCCGTATTTGCTCGCCTACAATTACAACGCCTCGGCCAGTTCTTACAGTTCGGCGAACGTCGCCTTTGCCTCGGTTGGCTGGGGCTTCACCAGCTCCCAACTCGTCCAGGTCAAGGCGATCATGGAAAACTACGAGGCTGCCTTGAGCCGCAATGTGCCGTAACGATGAGACAAGCAATCAAACCTAACCCCTCACCTCAACTCACTAAATAATCATGGGCACACCTACCATCAAACCATCGGCGAACATCGCCATCGTCTGGGGCACGCAGAATGCCGTTTCCGGCAACAATGCCAACGTCGCGCCCTCCGGCATGATCCTGGAGACGCTCACGGTCACACCCAAGAATGCCGATCCGATCGACATCGAGGGCGGCGCGGGTTTTTCGGCAATTCTGGTCGGCATCAAGGATGGCTTCAACGCCAAGGCCACCGGCGTTTATGACTCGAACAAGATCATGCCGGCCGAAGGAGATAACATCACCGTCATCATTCCCAAGAGCGACGGCGCGAACGCCGGCACCGGGAACGTGAACTGCACCTTCTGGAGCTGGGGCTTCACCAAGAGCCGCAAGAAGGAGCAGATGATTGACCTCAACTTCACTTACCGGCCGGACATCAACACTTAACGCGCACGACCATGGGCGAAACCAAAAAGAAACAGCGCCGGGCGCCGTCACCTCCGGAACTTTATCCCGGTCATGCGGCCGAGCTGAAGAAGAAGGCACGTCGGGATCGGCGAATTGCCCAGGCGAATGCCGAGCCGTTTCCTGGTCCGCTCGATGCCGCCTTCGCCCAAGGGCCGGTGCAGATCGGCGGATTTACGGTGCGCGAGCTGGTCCCCATTGATGTGAAGCTGTTGAAGCGATTGGACAGCCCGTTCTATCGGCAGATGCTCGAACTCCTCAAACCCAAGGAACAGCGCCAGCGGACGCCGGTGGCCGATGAACAGGAATGGGAGATCATTTATCTGTTCACCCGACCGAGCCTGGAAGCCGAGGCGGAACTGGACCGCAGCCTTGCGGGCTTTCGGCACGCGGCCCGCCTGGCCTTCGCGCACAACCCGCGGATCAACGTCGCCGTGTATCAGCGGCTCTACAACGCCTGTGCGAACCGGATCATCCGCGCCTTCGCCACGGCCGTGGCCTATGAAGCGCGCAGCCTGTGCGGGGACGATGAGGTTTTTACGACGCCACCGCCGGAGCCGACGACGGCCTCGGTTGGTGGCTGAAGTATGTGGGTCGTCTGCTGCGTTGTTACCCGCAATTCACGATGCGCGCCGTGCTCTATGAACTCCCGATGGCCCAAGGCTGGGCGCTATTGAACGTGGCCACCGAGCAGAGCGGCTGGCCTGGCTACGACCGGATCAGCGACGGCTACGTGGCCCAGGAGATGGACCGACTAAGTTGATATGAGCGGCACGCTTGATTTTGCCATCACGTTGGACCGGGCTGATGCCTTGAGTGGTTTCGACCAGGTGCGGCGGGCGAACTCGACCTTGCGTTCAACGGTCGGCGCAGCACGCAATACCGCCGTGCTGCTCGGCTCCAGTCTCGCCCCGGAGATCACCGCGCAAATCATGACAGTCTCTAGTGTCATCAAATCCGTGGGCAATGTTGCGAAGGCGAGTGGTGCCGGGGTGGGGACGCTTTCTGGCGCATTGGCGGTGGTGGCCGCTTTTGCCTGGACCGCGAAGTCGGCCTTTGACGCCTTCAAAGCTTCGGCGCAATGGAAAGAGGGCGAGGCGGGATTGGCAGGGCAGCTCGGGAAGTTTTACGAATCCGCCGAGGGCCGCGCCGATAAATTGCGCAATAAAATGGACGAGATGGTGGACAACGGCACCTTGACACCTCAGACGCGGGACGCATTCCGCAAGATGTTGATGCCGGTATCGAGCAATACGGAATGGCGGCAGAACATCCAGTTCGTGGAGGGCAATGTGAAGTTGGTCGAGCAACAGCAGAAAGCGGTGGGCAAGCTCGATGACCTGCAAAGGGAAATGCTGGTGAACAGCCTGGCCGGCTACGACAAACAGCGTGCGGCCGCTTACAAACTTTACGAGGAGCGGGTCAAGCAGATCGAGGACTTGAAGAAGGCCGGTCAATTTCCCGCCGAGGAGATTGCGGCGCGGGCCCTGCAAACCGCGAAGGATGAACTGAAGCAGAACCTGGTGGACACCACCAAAACGCCCAAGGTCAATTTTCGCGAGAGCAAACAGGCAAGCGAACTGGAGCGGATCGGCCTGGTGCTCACCACCGGCGTGGGCTTCGGCAGCGATCCCGGCCGCAACACCGCCGAGAACACCCGCCGCATGTTGGAGGAACAACGGAAGACCAACACGCTGCTGGCCGGCGGCGGGGCGAGCTTTGAACGAAAATGAAAATCATCAGTATAACCAAGTCAACGGCCGTCGAAGGCAACCTGCCCGAAGCGCGCGGAACTCTTACCCAGGTTCACGACGAACCCGTGAAGGGATTTTTCCGCCGTGCGCGGCTCACCGGCAATGCCCTGATCCTGGAACGTGGCGACAAGGCCGTGGGTCTGCCACTGGCCGAAGTTTGGAAACTGGCGGAGTTGCATGAGCCGGCAATGGTGCCGCCGAAGCTCGTAATCCCGGCGGCGAAGTAAGCCATGCCAGCCTCTCCCAAATGGGTGCCGGCCTCGCCCGGCCTGGTGGAAACGCCTGACAGCGGTGAGTATAATTTCGGCGACACCCAGACCTATACCCAGAAGTACAATGGCAAATATGCCGATTGCGTAGCGAGTGCCCTGCCCAAGGGCACGGTGGGTAGCGGTGATACTGCGGGTTATATTGTGCAGTCATGCAAGGTCACGAAAGCCTCCGGCCTGCGCGGCTTGATCGTGATTGTCTGGGAAGGTTTCGGCGGTGGCAGTGGCGTGTTGCCCGAAGACCAGTTCGGACTCGATCCCCAGGACCTTCAACCGGCGACCGAGAAGAATGCCGCATTCAATTCGGTCACCTCCGAGCAGTTTGAATGGATCAAGGCGGCAGTGTTCAGCTCCGATGACGCCTCGGCGGCCGCGGCCCGCGAAAAGATCGTTGCCCTCGGCAGCGGGGACGCCGCGTACAAGCTGCACGCCCTGCTAAAGCGCGGGGTGACCAATTTCTACAAACCCTATTTCACCTATTATTGGATCCAACACTTCACCTCCGAGCCCAGCTTCAACACCGGGGCCGAGATCGAAGCGCCGGGCGGTCCCTTGAGTACCACGATTGCGAGCCTGTCGCTGACCTGTCTGCGCGAAGCGGACAAGCTGGATTATGAAGGCGGCATCTGGCGCCGCACCCGCCGATGGAAATGCACCACGGATGCGTTTTGGGAAGCGGTGCTCTATCCGTGAACCATGCCCAGGAAACTCACACCCGGCGGCGATGTCCGCTCCGATTGGCGCACGACCAACCAGGTCATTGACCAGCAGGACGCGCACAGAAGATTGCTCAGCCGCCTGGGGAATGAGCCGCGGCAGATTTACGGCGGCGGCAATGGCCGGCTGCAAACTTACCGGGTGAAATCCAAGCTCGGCGATGTCCTCACCTGCCGCACCTGGGACGGTACCACGGAAGGCGACACCGATGTCCTCGTGGCGGTCAATCGCAACAGCCGGCAACTCGACAGCGAGACGATCAACAGCATCACCTACACCTACACCGCTTATACCGATGTGGGCGACGGCATCAATGAAACGCGCAACGCCAATGACGGCACGGATAACGAGACGCAGATCGTCACTCCCATGTGGACGGCGGACGGGGAGATTGATGTGCTGCGGACCAATTATAGCGGGGTGCTGGATGGCGACTCCGCGGACATCAAGCTGATCGAGGTCTCCGCTCGTTGCTGGGCAAGGGTATCCGATCCGGCGCCATGAGCCTACATCACCAGGACAGTTCGCCGATGCACCAGTTCCGGCAGTCGCCGATGCGCCAACGCGTCATCTCGGCGTTTAATTGTTACAATGATGGCATGTTCGTGTTTGCCTACAAACGCCTTTGGGGGTGGGCCAGTCCGGCGTGGAGTGTCTTGCCGCACACGCTGAAAAAACTTTATCGGCACGCCCTCATCGAGCACGTCAAGGATTCGTATTACTGGAATGGATCGGGCTGGAGTTTTTTTGAAACCACCACCCTCACCATCGAGATACAGTATAGCCACAATTGCGACCTGATGACCGACCTAACCATTGTCGGCTCAATCAATGGGACCATTGTCGAAAATCACTATGGGTGTGAGACGAGCGAGTTCACCAAGGATTTTGCTGATTGGATAACGCACACCGACCCGATGGGCGGAACAGGCTACGATGATCTTGTTCCCAGGGCTGGCTCAATCGGTGGCTATGTGGCCAAGGTGCTCTCATGCTCCGAATCCTCAATGGTGAGCGAGTTGCGGTCGGTGGACGAGAATGGGCTGAATAGTCTGATCACAACGACCGTTACGTTGTCGGATCCGGTGGAGCCCGCCAGCATCATAAGCGAGCTTGCCGAAATGCTCGCGACCGTTCCTTTGCAACGCACCAGTCAGCCGGTGACTGCGTCACCGTTTTTGGGTGGGTCTGAAACTGCGGGCAACATTGGATTCCGAACTGTTGGCGCATCGCCGTTTCTCGGCAACTCGGTGTATCTCTACTATGACGAGGATTGTTGCGAGAGCGCCCTGAAGATGAAGTATGCGACCGTGGGAGGCATTCCCGGTGTGAGCACGTCGGATTTTGACTGCGGCTGCGGTGACAATAATTCTCCCGTCATGGTGCAGGACCGGCGGCAAACGTATTCCCCGGCATGGTTCGATTACATTTTAGCAACCACTGGTGAAGTCGGCGATGGAACAATGTTCGTGGCGGATGATCCGAATTGGATTTACGGCATCACGGGCGGCTGGGTGTTTAGTCCAGGCCCAGGGACATGGAGCTTTGCAATCGACAGTTCGTTTTTCGGACACGAGGCCAGCGGACAGGCGAAAAAATCTTTGCTGGGACGGACCTATCCGGATGACTGGACGGCGATGTTCTTGCGCGATGAAGACGACGAATACATTGACCCGGCCACCTGTCTTGACACAGACACGGACGAGTGCCTGAGATATTATTATCCGGCTGGGGCCGATGACGGTGGCAGTGGACCGAACAGCAAGAACTTTGTTTTGACCGGGCGTGGTGAAATCATCCGGCGACTGGTGCTGAAGACGATCATCATCGAGCCGTTCACATGCGCCTATGGCGGGACGTGTCCAGAAGGCGAGGAGGTTGGTTTGCCATTGGCGAATCCATGTTAGAAACACACAAGCCGTGGAAGTGGACACCTTGGACGGCCACGAAGCCACCAGCCCCGGCACCGAAGCGCGGACTGGGCGACACGGTCGAGCAAATGCTTTCCGTGTTCGGCGGACGGCGCTACAAGGCATGGAGGCGAAGCATTGGTAAGCCCTGCGGCTGTGACCGTCGTCAGGCCGGGCTCAATACATTTGGAGAGCGTTTAGGGCTGATCTGGCGACATTTCTGCGGGTGGGCCGCGAGCGGGCGGCGGCGGTTACGCTGACTCTCCGCGCTTGCCTCGCCGCCGGTTACCGACCCATTCTGGCGGGGTTACCGACCCATTCTGGCCGGTTACGGCTGGTTACGTGCGCATAGGCAAAGACACCTAACCAGTAATCGACGACGGCCTTTGCAGCCTATCACAGTTCATGATCCGACCGTAATTTTGGCGAAAATGGCTGTCTAGCTTTTAGTGTCGCCAGTTTTGACTTCACGTAGGGCCCGAGGAAAGGCTGCGCTTTTGCCGTTCGGTGGCTGGCTGGCAAACCCCAATGCAGGCTGCGGTAACTGTTGGAAGGGCGGCTTGTTTTCAGGTGCAAAAAAAAGGCGCACCTGAGTGCGCCCTGCAGAGTTTCAGAAACTGAAATCAGACTTCGATCCCGTAAGCCTTGATCTTGTTGTAGAGCGTCTGGCGGCCGATGCCGAGGCGTTTGGCCGCCTCGAGCTTGTTGCCGTTCGTTTCCTTGAGCATCTGCACGATGGCATTGCGCTCGACGCCTTCCAGCAGCGTGAAGTTCGTGTCCTGCGATTCGATGTTGTCCGGCTTGGCGCGGGTGACCGAAAGATCGCTGGCGTCCACCATGTCGCCTTCCGAGAGCAACACCGCACGTTGAATCTCGTTCTGCAACTGGCGCACGTTGCCGGGCCAGTCGAAACTGGTGAGCCGTTCGATGGCTGTGGGAGTGAAGCCGCGCAAGGGGCGATTGGCTTGGCCGGCAAAGCGTTTCAGGAAGGCATTGGCGAGCGGCATGATGTCGTCGCGGCGGTCGCGCAGAGCCGGGAGGTTCACGGAAATGGCGCTGATGCGGTAATACAAGTCCTCGCGCAGCTTGCCGTCCTTGATGGCTTCCTCGGGGTCGCGGTTGGTGGCGGCGATGAGGCGGCAGTTGGTCTTGTAACTGGTCTTGCCACCGACGGGCCGGACTTCCTGGTCCTGCAACACGCGGAGCAGTTTGCTCTGCGTATCAATCGGCATCTCGGAAATTTCGTCGAGGAACAGCGTGCCGCCTTCGGCCTGACGGAAGAGGCCTTCGCGGTCAGTGTGCGCGCCGGTGAACGCGCCTTTGACGGACCCGAACAATTCGCTCTCGATCAGTTCACGGGGCAGGGCGGCGCAATTGATCTTGATGATCTTGCCCTTGCTGCGGGAACTCATGGCATGGGTGAGGTCGGCAATGACTTCCTTGCCGGTGCCGCTTTCGCCGGTGATGAGCACGGTGACGTCGTTGGGGGCGATGCGTTCGATAGTGCGGACGACTTCCTGCATTTCCGGGCTGCGGAAAACGGGGGAGGTGTTGCCGCTCATGGTTTCGAGCGCGCGCCGCAGGGCGGTGTTCTCGAGGTTCTGCTGTTTGCGCTCGAAGGCGCACTTCACGTCGGAGAGCAGCTTCTCAGTCTCGAACGGTTTGGTGAGGAAGGTGTACGCGCCGAGGCGCCCGGCTTCGAGGGCCATCTCCATCGTGCCCTGGCCGGTGAGCATGATGACCTCGGTGTCGGACCAGCGCTTTTTGATGAGCGGGAGGAGTTCGAGACCGTTGGCGTCCTTGAGTTTTACGTCGAGCACGACCACGTCCGGTTGGGCGTCGGAAAAAGTCTTTTGCAGGGCCGCGCCGCTTTCGGCTTCGGCGACCTGGAAGTCGCGCATGAGCACGGAAGCCACCAGCTCCCGGATGGTTTGTTCGTCGTCAACGAGTAGAATTTTACCCTTCATAATATTAACGGCGTTTCGGCGCGCAGGCTTTGGCGAACGCGACAAACAGGGCGTGATGCTCCGGATGGCGGTCAGCCAGCCGCTCCGGGTGAAACTGCACGCTCAGCAAAAACGGCAACAGTCGTGCGGCTTCGGGTTTCAACTGCAAACCTTCAATCACACCATCCGAACTCCGGGCCGTCACGGCGAGAATATCCGCCGGACGAGCCACGGCTTGATGGTGCGTGCTGTTCACGCCCAGACTACGCTTCCCCGTTATCTTGGACAGCAGGCTTCGTGGTGTCAAACTTACTTCATGCACCTTCGCGCAACGCTTATCCAGACGCCGATGGTTCAGGACCGGTTTGATTTGCGTAGGTATATCGGCAACCAGCGTCCCGCCTAAAGCCACATTTAGGATTTGATGGCCGCGGCAAATGGCAAATAACGGCTTGCGCTGGCGGAAAACTTCGTCCACCAGCATCAATTCGCGGAGATCGCGCGCGCCGCCGTCCGGGGTGAGAATGCATTTGCGCCGCAACGTATGCGGCATGGCTGGATCGTAAAGGACCGGGTTCACATCCTCGCCGCCGGTGAGCAAGACGCCATCGGCGCGGCGGACGCATTCGGCAATCAGCGCTCGGGAGGGGAGCGAAAGCACCGCCCAAGGCAACGCACCGGCGTTGATCAAGGCCAGTTCGTAAGGTTGCGACAGACTCAGTGACGTATCGCTGAATTCTGCGCCTTTGGTCTCGACGCTGGGTGAGACGAGGATCAAGGGCCGTTTGCTCATGGCGGGCGAAGGGTAGGGGCGTGGTGGTAACTTGTCAGTGGAAATTGGTGACTGCCGGGTGCTTGACAGGTAGGGCGACCGTGTCAATCTGGGCTCACTGCATGAGTGCTTTCCCTCGCATCTGCGGTTGGATGGTTTCCGGACTTTGGTTGTGTCTGATGCTGACCGTGGGTGTCAGGTTGGCCAACGCAGATTCCCCGCAACTGCTTTCCGCGCGCAATACCGCCGTACCTTTGCCGACCGCCGCCAATGGTGAATCCACCGCGCCCTGGATCAGTGCGGACGGGCGGTTCGTTTTGTTTTCCAGTTCAGCCAACGATCTGGTGACGAATGACAACGGCTATCTGGGCCTGGACGCGTTCCTGCATGATCGGGTGGACAAAACAACCCGGTTGGTCAGTGTCAACACCAACGGCTCGGGCGCCAACGGCTACTCGGTCGGCGAACAAGTCTCCACCAACGGACGCTTTGTGCTGATCCAAAGCGACGCGAGTGACTTGCTCCCGGGCGATACGAACGAAGTCAGCGACATTTTCGTGCGGGACTTGCAGTTGGCGGCGAATCTTCAAGTGAGCGTGGCGGCGGATGGCGGTTGGGGTAATGGCGCGGCCACCGAACCGGTGATGACTCCGGACGGACGTTGGGTGGCGTTTGTTAGCGCGGCGACCAATCTGGTAGCGGGCGATACGAACGGGATTCCGGACTTGTTCTTGCGCGACCTGGTCAATGGAACAACGAAGTGGGTGACCGCGGGCGCGACCGGCGCGAATTCAGTCGTGTCTTCGCCGCTCATCACGCCTGATGGGAGATACCTCGCGTTCTTCAGCACGGCGAAACGGCTGGCAACGGGAGTGCCGGTGACCACGCGTGGTGAAATCTACCTGTACGATGCCGTGCTGAATCAAATGACTTGGGTTAGCACCAATGCTTCGGTGACGACTTCGAACATACTGCGTTTGAACAGTCCGCCATCGTATCATCCGGCATTGAGCGACGACGGCCGGTTCGTGGCGTTCAAATGCGGTTGGACCAACGGCACGGCGGCACCCCCATCGCCGGGCAAGGCGGCAGCGCTTGTTTTTCTCTTCGATGCCTTCAACCAGTCAGCGACGGTGCTGACCACGAACGCCCAGGCCGCGTGGCCGTTCAATGATGATGTCTATGGTCCGGAAATAACTCCCGATGGGCGATTCGTCGCGTATGTCGAACGCGAGGCTATCGGGACTGCGACGCCGTGCGGCGTGCGCTTGTGGGATCAACAGACCGGGACGAACGTCCTCGTGAGCGCCGATCTCGGAGGGTTACTGCCGACGAACAGTGTTTCACATACGCCGACTGTCAGCGCGGATGGTCGTTACGTAATCTTCCTGAGCGATGCAACAAATCTGGTGGCCAATGCGATCACCAACGGGTTGCACATCTATCGCCGCGACCTGCAAACTTCAACAACCGCACTGGTGGATGTGGATACCAATGGCATTGGTTCATCGGTTCAAATGGGCGACGATCCGGTGGTCAGCAGCACCGGCGACCTGGTGGTCTATTCCAGTATTGACGGCGGGTTGGTTGGTCTGGACAACAACGAAGCCCTGGATGTTTTTCTGTGGGACTCGACCACCGGTACGAACGAATTGATTTCCCCTCGCGATCCACAGGTGCTGTCCCGGTCGGGAAACGGTGTCAGTGCGGTGGGGCAGCTTTCCTTCAGCGCCAACGGTGCTGCGGTGGCGTTTGCGAGTTACGCCAGCGATCTGACTGCCGATGATTCCAATCGCGCGGGCGACGTGTTCGTCAACGACCTGACGGGCAACAGCAATACGCTGGTGAGCCTGGGGTTGGCTGGTCAGATGGCGTTGGGCGGCACCTCGCATAGCCCGGCCATCAGTGGCGATGGTCGCTACGTGGCGTTCGTCAGTGCGGCGACGAACCTGGTGGCCAACGACACCAATCTCGCCAGCGATGTTTTCCGGCGAGATTTGCTGTCGGCCAGCACGGTGTTGGTCGGCGTCAATGCCAGCGGCTTCAATCTCGGTAATGGCGACGCTTCCCAACCGGTCGTGAGCCAGGACGGGCGTTACGTCGCTTTCCTCTGCCGAACCAATTTGGCCGTCGCGCAAACCGGTGTATTCTGGCGCGATGTAGATTCCGGACTCACCCGTCTGGTGTCCGGCAACGCCTATTCTGATCGCATGATTTCGCTCAGCGCGGATGGACAACGCGTCGCCTACTTTGACAACCAGGCCCGTCTCTACGTCTGGGACGCGGGTTTGGCGACCAACATTTATACGAACACAACATCGTCTCTAACTTCGGCGGCAATTTCTCCCGGCGGGAACAAGGTGCTGTATCAGTCATTCAACCAGTTGTCCGTTCGTGATCTCGCATTCAGCACCAATCAATTTCTGTATTCCACCACCGTGCCGATCAAGAGCCAGTCCCAATGGAGCGGCGATGGTCGCTACGTCGCGTTTGTCACCCGCAGCAATCTCGTGGCGGGCGACAACAACGGAATCAACGACGTTTATTTGCGCGATTTGCAGACCGGCACTCTCAGCTTGCTCAGCTTGAATCAAGGCGGCACCGCCAGTGGCAATGGACCATCGGAGTTGCCGGAAGTCAGCGCTGACGGCCGCTTTATCGCGTATCGCACCCTGGCGACGGACATCGTGCCGGGCGTCGTGAAACCACCGGCCATCGTGCGGTTCGACCGGGCTACGGGTTCCAACGCCCTGCTTGTCGCGGGAACAACTGGCAACGGCCGATCTTCATGGGTGTCGCGCCCGTCCCTCAGTTCGAACGGCGCCCGACTGGCGTTTCAAAGCTGGGATGCCGGATTGGCGGCCGGCGATTTGAATCAGGCGGCCGATGCGTTTGCGGGCTCGCTGGATTTCTTGTCCACAACCGACACGGACGGCGACGGCGTCCCGGATTGGTGGTTGAACCAATACTTCGGCCACGCGAATGGACAGGCGGGGGATGAATCGCGGGCCGCGGACGATGCCGATGATGACGGTTCGACCAACTTGGAAGAATTTCTCGCGGGAACAAATCCCACCAGTTCGAGTTCCGTTCTCGCCGTGCGAATCGCAAGAGGCGTCGGCAACGTGACTCTGAACTGGGATGCGACCGCTGGCCGAAATTATCAGGTTTTAACCACCGCCGACCTGGGTAATCCAGATTGGCAGACTGTTCCCAGCGGTGTTGCCGTGATTGGCGGGCAGGGATATTTCACTGTGTCCGCCGCGGAAGAGCAGCGTTTCTTCCGTATCGTGTGCGGCAATTGATTTCTTCCCGTCACCACCAAAACCCGGGCGTGCTGCCGCCACTGACCCGGCACTGCATCTGATCGAAGTCGCGCCACTCGACGTGGCCATCCAACATGCTCACGTTGCCGCCCGCCGGCAGGATGCCTCTCAGGTGTGGGCTGATATGAGCCTTGATCACGAAGCCGCCCGGAATGGCGGTGTAATTGTAAGTGTTGCGCAGGGCAGAGGTGTACTGGCCGGTACCGGAAATCGTGGCGTCCGCCAGCAACACGCGCTCGGAAGCGGGCGGCGCGGGCAGATAAACACCGGTCCCGGCGCTGATCCTTTGCGGCGTCAGCGTCAGATTCTGATTGGAGGCAATGAGGGCAAAGGAGCCGTTGAACGCCGGAACATAGCCGATGACGCGCAGATTATTCGGCGCGTAATTCCACAGGGAATAATTGTCCTGCTCGGTGAAGCGAACGCTCGTTCCCGGACAATACAATTGCTTCCAGGAAATCCACTGGGTGATGATCGTGCCGGTCGTCCAGGGTAAATCCCACGCCCAATTGCCTGGTGACATGGACGGCAGTTTGTCGCCGTACTCGTTGCCGTAGATTTGCGTGGCCGCTGCGAATTGCATCAAGTTACTGCGGCATTGGGCGCGCTTGATCTGATCGGAATTCCGCAAGACGGCAGCGATCCCGACCAGGGCGAGCACACTGAAAATGGCGACCAGGACCGCCAGTTCGTTAAGCGTAAAGGCAGCGGCGGCGTGCTTTCCGCACGGGGACTGAAGCTGGGTTCGGCCGGTTCTCACACAAAACAAATGGGTATTGCGACTCTAGTCCGTAAGCTGAGCCTGGCAAGCTTCATTTGCGAACTCGAGGTGGCAGTTCTCGCGCTGCGAGAACTCCGCCCGCGCAGTAGCGGGCGGAACCAAGGACTGGCGCCGCTTCCTGATAAAGTGGCCGAACTGTTGCACGAGCCGCTACTGCTCGCAGCGCGAGCAGTCCCCACCAATCGCTACCCCACGACGATATTCACCATCTTCTTGGGCACAACGATGACTTTCTTGATCGTCTTGCCGTCGAGGAAGGGCTTCACCTTTTCCGCGGCCTTGGCGGCGGCTTCGAGCGTGGCGTTGTCGGCGTCCACGGGGACTTTGATGACGTCGCGCATCTTGCCGTTCACGGAGACGGGAATCTCGATCTCGCTTTCGATGAGCAACGCTGGGTCAAACTTTGGCCACTCGGCGTAGGGCAGGGAAGTCGCGCGTTGCCCAAAGGTCGAATGCAAGCGCGCCCAGAGTTCTTCCGCGAGGTGTGGCGCGAACGGGGCGAGCAATTGCAGGAACGGCTTCAGCACGGCGACGGGTTTGGTCTGCCACGTGTTGGCTTCATTGATGAACACCATCATCGCGGAGATGGCGGTGTTGAAGCGCATGCCGTCGAGGTCTTCGGTGACTTTCTTGATGCACGCGTGCAGGGCCTTCAATTGCGCGGGCGTCGGCGCGGCATCGGTGATCGTGCCGTCGAGGAGGATGTGATCAAGCAATTCCGCGCTCGGCTCGGTGGCGGTGGTTTCGGCCTGCTCGAAAGCAGTCTCTGCTTTCTCATCCACGAACAATCGCCAGACGCGACCGAGGAAGCGATATACACCCTCGACGCCTTTGGTGTTCCACGGCTTGGTGTCTTGGAGCGGCCCCATGAACATTTCGTAGAGCCGGAACGCGTCCGCGCCGAACTCTTTCAGGATGTCGTCGGGGTTCACCACGTTGCCGCGGGACTTGGACATCTTCTGCCCGTCCTCGCCGAGAATGAGGCCTTGGTTCACGAGTTTGAAGAACGGCTCGGCGGTCGAAACCAATCCGAGGTCAAACAAAACCTTGTGCCAGAAACGTGCGTAGAGCAGGTGGAGGACGGCGTGTTCGGTGCCGCCGACGTAAAGGTCAACGCCGGGTTTCGTTGAATCGTTGAATCGTTGAATCGTTGAATCGGTTTCCGATTTAACGGTGTAACGATTTAGCGATGTAACGCCGCCGCCCATCCAATAGCTCTCGGCTTCTTTGCCAACAAAGGCGGCGTTGTTCTTCGCGTCGAGATAACGGAGATAATACCAACACGAGCCGGCCCATTGCGGCATGGTGTTGGTTTCGCGGGTCGCGCCGGGGACTTCGTTCAACCAATCCTTCGCGCGGGCCAAGGGCGGTTCGCCAGTTGAAGTGGGCTTGTAATCTTCCAACGTGGGCGGCAGGACGGGCAATGCGCTTTCGGGCAATGCTTCGTGTTGGCCGTTCTTCCAAACGATAGGGAACGGTTCGCCCCAGTAACGTTGCCGACTGAAAAGCCAGTCGCGCAGCTTGAAGTTAACCGTTCTCTTGCCGAGACCTTTCTCTTCGAGCCACGCGGTGATTTTCTTTTTGGCTTCGGGCGTGGAAAGGAAATTCAGCGAGATTTCTGCATTCTCAGAATTGATTGCAAACCCTTCTCCCGCGTAGCAAAGATCGCGTTGATAATAGCCAATCATTTCACCCGTAGCGTTACTCACGACCATGTTGGCACCGTGGGTGTAGCTACCGGTAGAGTCCTTGGCGATGGGTCGTTCATAACCGACAACAGGCTTTCGTGGCAGTTTGAACTTCTCGGCGAACTCGAAGTCGCGTTCGTCATGCGCGGGCACGGCCATGATGGCGCCGGTGCCGTAGCTGGCCAGAACGTAATCGGCAATCCAGATGGGAATCTTCTCGCCGTTGACGGGATTGATGGCATAAGCGCCCGTGAACACGCCGGTTTTTTCCTTGGCGAGTTCGGTGCGTTCGAGATCGGATTTTTTTGCGACTTCTGCTTTGTACGCCTGAACGACCTGATATTGGTTTGGCGTGGTGATCCGGTCGACAAGAGTATGCTCTGGCGACAAAACCATATAAGTCGCGCCAAACAAAGTATCGGGACGCGTGGTAAAAACGGAAATATGGTCAGCCTTAGCGCCTGGCTCGCCCACTATCTGAAATCTGACTTCGGCTCCTTCACTTCGACCAATCCAATTACGCTGCATTTCCTTGAGGGAGTCGGTCCAATCAATTGTATCGAGATCGGAAAGTAAACGCTCGGCGTAGGCCGTGATTCGAAGAACCCATTGGCGCATCGGTTTTCGAACTACGGGAAAGCCGCCAACTTCACTTTTGCCGTCCACAACTTCCTCATTGGCCAAGACAGTCCCAAGTTGCTCGCACCACCAAACAGGTTGTTCGCTTACGTAAGCGAGTCGCTTTGAATCGATATGGCGCCGGCGGGCGGCTTCAGCTTCATGCTTCGACGAATTACGAATCAAATGCAGAAACCCCTGCCGAAATGAGACGACCTGGGAATATTTCTGCCATACGGCTGCAGCCTGAGGAGACTCAGAAAGAGAGTCTTCAAGTAATGAAATCGGCTCGGCCTTGTTCGTCTCCGGATTAAACCACGAGTTGTAGAGCTTCAGGAAAATCCATTGCGTCCACTTGAAATAATCCACGTCGGTGGTGGCGATTTCGCGCGACCAATCGTAGCTGAAGCCGAGGCTTTTGATCTGGCGCGTGAAGTTGGCAATGTTCTCCTCGGTGGTCTTTCGCGGGTGCTGGCCGGTCTTGACGGCGTATTGCTCGGCGGGCAGGCCGAATGAGTCCCAACCCATCGGGTGCAGGACGTTGAAGCCTTGCGCGCGGCGGTAACGGGCGAGGATGTCCGTGGCGGTGTAACCCTCGGGATGTCCGACGTGCAGCCCCGCACCGGACGGGTAGGGGAACATGTCGAGGATGTAAAATTTCTTAGGAAGCTGCGCGGCGCTCGCAGTTTTACCCGAAAGATTGTGGCGGATGCCGAAGGCGTGCCCTTCCGGCACGGAGTCGCCGGGATTGAACGCGCGGAAAGCCTGTTGCTGCTCCCAAGTCTTTTGCCACTTGGGTTCGATCAGATGGAACGGATATTGTCTGCGACTGCCTGCCATAGAGCCGCAGATATTGGGGAAAGCCGAGGGTTCGGGCAATGGCGGAATTGTTGCAATGCGACAACCGGTGGCAGGCAACCCCCGATCTGGCAACGCCGGCTCCGGTCCGGCGCATTGTTTGGTTTGGGCCGGAACGCGCCGGGCGGGAGGCCGGCGCTCCCCTGTTGGAGGCCAACGCCCTCCGGTCACGGTTTGGAATCTGCCGATGCCGTCTGGATGACCAATCGCTTCCCCTTCAGCAACTCGCCGTGTGTGATGAAGTAGCCGTCCACCTTGCGATTGTCGTAGGTGATTTCAGTGATCTTAGTTCCCGAACCTTTTTTCGCGATGGTGAGCGTTTCCCGTCCCACCTGCATTTTCACTTCGTCGAAGATCGGCACGGAAACGATGTAGTCCGGATCAGCCGGTGAATAGGGATAGATGCCCATGGCGGCGAACACATACCACGACGACATTTCGCCGGCGTCGTCCATGCCGCACAACGTCAGGCCGTCGTCCATGCCGTAGAAGCGATGCATGATCTCGTTGAGGATGGCTTGGGATTTCTCCTGCTTGCCGACCCAGTAATAAAGCCAGGGGAAGCCGTGGTCTGGTTGATTGCCGTGACAATACTGGCCGATGAAGCTGTTGATGTTCATCGCAATGTGCTTCGGATTCCACGGAATGGAGAACAGCTTGTCCAACTGCTGCTCGAAGGCCGCCTTGCTTGGATAGAGTCTGATCAAACCTTCCGTGTCGTGTGGCGCGAAAAACGAGGACTGCCATGCGTTGGCCTCGCGATACAGGTATTCGTAGTACGGGAACTGCGGATCAAACGGCGTCACCCAGTCGCCATTCTCGTATCGGCCACGCATCAAGCCGGTGGATCGGTCGAACTGATTCGTGTAGTTGCGCGACCGCTTCATCATCTCGGCGTAGGTCTTGTCGTCCTTGAGTTCCTTGGCGAGGAGCGCCACCGCGTAATCGTCGTAGGCATACTCCAGCGTCTTGGTGACGCCGGCCTTGGCCTTGGTCTCAACATTGGGTTTCTCGACATGAGGCGTCGAGACGTAGCCTTTCTCAATGTATTCGGCGATGTGCGGTCGTGTGCCGCGACGTTGCTCCACAGTGGCGTTGGTCACCAACAAGCTGTAGGCACTCTGGATGTCGTAACCGCGGATGCCGCGCAGAAACGTTCCCGCAATGAACGGCGCCGCATGGTCGCCATGAAAGAACGTCGGCATGAAGCCAGTGATTTGCCCGCGATCAATCATGGATTGGATGACGTCCTCGGTCACCTTGGGCGAGAGCATGCCGAGCAACACCAGCTTGTTGCGGTAGTCATCCCACAGCGACGGGATGGTATAATACTCGAAGTTCTTCTTAACTACCTTCCGGCTTTCGTCCATGAACTCGCCGTTCACGTCGCTGCGCAGCACTGGCCACAGAAACGAACGATAGAGGCAGGAATAGAACAGTCCTTTCTCCCGCTCCGTGCCGCCGGTGACTTGGATTTTGGAAAGCAGCGTTTCCCAAGTCTTCGCGGCTTCATCTTTGACTTGGGCAAACGTTTTTCCAGCTAGCTCCTTCTCCAGATTCAACTTCGCGTTTTCCTGGCTGGTGAACGACAAGCCGATTTTGATTTCCAGTGGCTGGTCGGCGTCCACAAAATTTACGACGGGAAGCACGCCCTGTTTGCCTTTGAGATTGGCGAGTTCTTTGATGTTGTGATTCGCGACAGCATAGAAATAAACCTTCCCTCTCGTGTTTTGATAGCCCTTGAACGAATTGTCGCCGTCGGGCTCGATCGCATAACCCGAAACGCGCTCGTTCGACACGGCGAGGTTCACTACCAGCTTCTTCGCCGCGCCCGTTTTGTAAGTGTATTTGTGATAACCGCAGCGCAATGTCGTAGTCAGTTCCGCGTTGATGCCGTAGCGCTCCAGCAACACCTGATAATAGCCGGGTGAGGCTGACTCATGCTGGTGACTGAAGGACGAGGCGAAGTCGTCCGGATTCACCTCGCCGGTCACGGGCAGGATGGGAATGTGGCAGAGATTCCAATGACCTTTGTTCGAGTGCGTGAACGCGTGGATGACTTTGTCCTCGTATTCGTAACCCGCGCCGCTGCCGAACTCGGTGATGGGACTGAGTTGCACCAGCGAGTTGGGCAGGGACGCGCCGGGAAAGGTCAGTCCGGCCCACACCCGCCACGGCGGCACGAAGCCGATGTCGGCGACATTGGTCAACGGCGCCGTGCCGAGAAAAGGATTTACATACGCTGTCAGTGGCTTTTCGGCGGCAAATGATACAGACACGGTCGAAAGGAATGTGAGGAAGGCGAAAGCGTGCTTCATGTGCAAATGCAGACTAACGACTGCGCTGGTGAATTCAAATGGATTGCGTGGAGCTGGAAGAAGTCGAGGTTTGGAAGTCGGAGTCTAATCAGCGCTCTTCGAACCAGTCAGCGGTTCTCAACCCATAGTATGCTTCAAGAACCTTGCAAACTTTTGGAAAAAAGTGTTGGAGTTTAAGGGGAACAGTGAAGAATCGTTCGGACGCTGCAGCGAAGAACTCCGCCAGGCTGGTCGCGGCATGGAGATCAAACAAGGGAGTGTGGTATCCTTTTTCCAAATCGTGGTTCAATTCAGCGAAAGCGGCGTTCATTGCCTCGTGCCACTGCACCTGCTGACCTTTGGAACGAAGTTCTGGAAGCCCGTTCCAAAGACCATCCTCCAAATCCAGATGATGTGCGAATTCGTGAATCACTAGATTTTTGCCCCTGGACGCATCACGTCCGTCGGCCAACACCCGGTCCCAGGCCAGAAGCACAGCCTCCGGCGGCGCCACTCCAAGCACAATCGTTGGCGTTGCCTGCCAGTCGTTCATCGGAAGGTCAAACTCCGATGGAAAGACAACGATGGAACGAACCCTGGCAAAGTAATCATGGGGCATTTTCAAAAGCAACAATGCCGCTTGTGATGCAATTGTCACTTTTACTTCGTCAGTCACTGTGAATCCGTCACAACCTTGCCAGCCTTTTTCGGCGACGAGGATGCGGATGATTTGACGCCATTTGGCCAATTGTTCCACAGAGAGGACCCACGGGTGAACAGTCTTGGCGAGGATGCTATTCCATTCGGGCGGCCAGGGCGACTGGGTGAGTCGCTCGCGACGTGCAGCTTGTCCCCATGGAAACAGGTGAGTCATCGCGATTATCTTCACTCAACGGTTGAGTTCGTCAAATTGCAATCCGGTCAATCTGGCAGGGCTGGCCTTTTCGCTCTCGTAACGCGGACGGCTCGCCTACGAGTTCTGGCAGCGCCTCGCTGTCAGTCAACATTGGATACAGGCAGGCACCGGGACGGTGCTTGAACTCGCAGCCGAGACGGTCGCGTTACCCAACATCGGCAATCAGTGTTCATCTGTGTTCATCCGTGGTTGAAGCTATTGCCTAATTTCCTTTTCTTCCCGCGCTTTCCCTTTATCCTGCCGCGCTCTGGTTTTGGATTCAGAAACGGATTAAGAGCAAGAGCAGGATTAAGATTAGGATGTAATTCGGATGGACGCGGCACACATACGCAATTTCAGCATCATCGCCCATATTGACCATGGGAAGACGACGCTTTCGGACCGGCTGTTGCATCGCACGGGCACGATTGCCACGCGCGACATGGAGGATCAACTCCTCGACGCGATGGACCTCGAACGCGAGCGCGGCATCACGATCAAGGCGCATCCGGTCACGATGCTTTACAAGGCGAAGAACGGTGAGACGTACGAGCTGAACCTGATTGATACGCCCGGTCACGTGGATTTCGCCTATGAAGTGTCCCGTAGCTTGAGCGCGTGCGAAGGGGCATTGCTCGTCATTGATGCGGCACAAGGGGTCGAGGCCCAAACGGTCGCCAACTATCATCTCGCGGCGAAGCAGAACCTGACGATCATTCCGGTCATCAACAAGATTGACCTGGGTCACGCCAATGTGCCGCAGGCATTGCAGCAGTTGGAAGACGTGCTGGCCGTCCCGAGTGAATGGGCAATTCCGTGTAGCGCGAAGCAAGGCATCGGCATTGAGGACATTCTCGAAGCAATCGTGGAGCGCGTGCCACCGCCAAAGCCGACGGGCGAGCGCAGTTTGCAGGCGCTGGCGTTCGATTCGTATTTTGACACTTACAAAGGTGTGGTGACACACGTGCGGGTGTTCAATGGCGAACTGAAGCCGGGCATGATGGTCAAGCTGCTGCACTCCGGGCAGAATTTTGAAGTGAAGGAGGTCGGCAGTTTCAATCCCAAGCCGTACACGCGCGACAAACTGGAGACGGGCGAGACGGGTTACATGACGGCGAATATCAAGAGCGCGGCGGACGTGAAGATGGGCGATACGATCACGGACGCGCGGATTCCGTCGGGGGTATTACCAGGGTTCAAAGAGATTCACCCGATGGTGTTCAGCGGGATTTATCCGATCAACACAGCGGACTACGAGGCGTTGAAGTCTTCGATGGCCAAGCTCAAGCTTAATGATTCCGCGTTCGTGTATTCGACGGAAACATCGGTGGCACTGGGTTTCGGTTTTCGTTGCGGCTTCCTCGGTCTGCTGCATCTGGAAATCGTGCAGGAGCGGCTGCGGCGCGAGTACAACATGGACATCATCGCCACGTATCCGAGCGTGGTGTACAAGGTTTATCTCACCGACGGCACGAAGAAGGAAGTGGACAACCCGGCGTTCATGCCGGACGTGACATATATCGCCAAGATCGAAGAGCCGATGGTGAAGGCGTTCGTGATTTGCCCGAACGAGAACATCGGGGACATGATGGCGTTGATCTCGGAGAAGCGCGGCAATGTGGATCACACGGAAACGCTGGATTCGCGGCGCGTCATGTTGACGAGCCTCCTGCCATTGAACGAAATCCTGATTGATTTCCATGATCGCATCAAGAGCATCACGCGCGGATTCGGCTCGATGGATTATGAGCCGGAAGGTTATCTCGAATCCGAGATGGTGAAGCTGGACATGCTGGTGAACACGGAGCCGATGGATGCGTTTTCGTGCATTGTGCATCGCACCAAAGCCGAGGGACGGGGCAGGGCGCTGGCCGAGAAGCTGAAGGAAGTCATCCCGAGACAGCAGTTCCAGGTAAAGATTCAAGCGGCCATCGGCGGGAAGATCGTGGCCTCCGAATCCGTGAGCGCCTTCCGCAAGGACGTCACGGCGAAATGCTACGGCGGCGACGTGTCGCGCAAACGCAAGCTGCTGGAGAAACAGAAGGAAGGCAAAAAGCGGATGAAATCCATCGGCAACGTGAACATCCCGCAGGAAGCGTTTATCGAAGTGCTGAAGACGTGAAACCAAGTCGAGAGTCGAACGTCGAGAGTCGAGGGCTGCGAGCGCAGCCAATCGCTGCTCGACGTTCAGGTTTTCGACCCTCGACCCTCGACTCTCGACCATGAACCTACGCTGGTTTACTTCCAAGACGGTGCGCCACGCGAGCGCGATGCGAAAGCACGTCCGCAATATGCTCAACGCGCAGCGCGACATCCTCACGCCGCAGGCGGTCCAGACGGTTGCGGCGTCACTGGATGAGTTCGGCAAAACGATCCAATCCGACCTCAAGAGGGACGAACTGATCAAGGAGATGGAGAAGTTGGATCAGGTCGCGACCAAATGGCTCAAGCCGTATCCGAATCACGCCTGGCGGGAGAATGTGGAGGTTTTTCTGGTGGCGCTGGCGGTGGCCATGGGCATTCGCACGTTCTTCGTCCAGCCGTTCAAGATTCCCACAGGTTCGATGCAACCGACGTTGTTTGGTGTGACGTCCGTGCCGGATTTCACGAAGGTGCGTCAGCAGGTGGATATGCCGAGCGCGCAGGCCGAGTACAATCGGCAGGTGGCCGCCCGCGACGCGCTGGAGATTCCTTCCGGACTGACACGCCTCCGCGAGTGGTTCGAGGGTGTGAGTTACATTGATGTGAAGGCCAAAGTTGATGGCACGTTGGGGCCGGTCAAGCCGCCCGTCGGCATCCGGGTCATCAACTTCTGGCAGACGCTCTACATTGGCGGCGTCGCGCACACAATTTTTTCCCCGCCGGATTACGGCCAGCCGGACCTGGCCATGCGCGCGGGGCTGCAGGAGGGCCGGCCATATCGCAAGGGCGAAACCGTCGTCCGCCTGAAAGTGCGGGCCGGTGATCATCTGTTTGTTGACCGGTTGACTTACAACTTCCGCAAACCGGAGCGTGGAGAAATTGCGGTGTTTCAGACCGGGGGCATTGATCACCCGCGCATGCCGCAGGATCAATTCTACATCAAACGATTGTTGGCGCTCGGCGGGGAACAGGTGCAAATCGGCGACGACCGGCACGTTATTATCAACCGCACGAACCGGCTTGATGCTTCGACCCCGCACTTTGAGAACGTGTATTCGTTTGATCCGGCCAAGCCACCGGCGGAAAGCGAATTTTCCGGCCACGTCAACGAGACGGTGGGGGCGCGGTTGGGCCACGTGGGGCTCGCGCCCTTGTTTCCGAATCAAGAAACGGTTTTCACGCTGCCGCCGGACACCTACATGGTGATGGGTGATAACACGCTGAACAGTTTCGATTCGCGTGGCTGGGGGCCATTTCCTGCCACCAACATCATCGGGAAACAATTCTTCGTCTATTGGCCCATCACCAGCCGCTTTGGTTGGGGAAATCGGTGAACGCGGAGTGCGGACAACCATGTCCGCGCTCCATCATCAATGCCGCCGCAGAATCAAGCGATGATCCACGCGGCGGGTTTGGTTGTATTCCAGTCGCGGCAATTCGGTGAGCGTGGGCGATTCCGTCTCGTTCAAGATCGTTTTGGCCATCGCTTGAAACGCCTGCCAGCGCGGCCAGTCAAGTTCCGGTGCGTGAGCAATCTGCCTTAGCAGGCTGCGCCATTCGATGATCGCCCGGTCAATGTCGCCCGCGCCCAGCAGTTCGGTCACCCAACCGTGCTTGTTCAACGGATTCTTGTGGACGCTTTGCACCACGGCTTCCGCGCCGTACCCGTATTTCGGCGGCAATCCGTTTTCGAGATAGCCCGGGAAGCTTTGCAGTTGAAACTTCTCGTGGCAGGTGATGGCCAGCCGCCCGCCGTAACGATTCTCATCACCACAGAATCGAAATCCCGCGTCGAGATCGGCGATGTCGTAGATCAATTCGTCGAGCGGATAGCGCTCGTCTTCCAGCGCGGCGGCGATGGCGAGCCCGTCGCCTTGTTGAAAGCAACTCACCACGCGCCCGCGCAAGGTCGGCCTGCCTTGCGCATCCACGAGGTTGAGCCGCCGCCACGTCAGCGCCGTGCCGGTCGTCGTGGGCAACACCTTGCACGTTTCCACGAGCGAGCATTGCGCGCAATCGTAGGGCAACACCTCGCGCTCAGTCGGCTTCCAAAGTGCGATGCCGTATTTGTCCACCGGCACGCGCAACGTCAGGTCGGCGATGCTCACGTAGACCAGGATGCGCTGTGCTTGGTACACAAATTTGACCACGGGCGTTCTGAGTCCGGCGAGCTTGGGTTCCAGCAACGGGACAATCTGCTCTTTCCAAACGGACATTTCAGCCTGGCGACCATTCCAATTCGTAAGCCGGCGCACCCACTTGGCGATAATGACGCGGTCGTCGCCGAGTTTGTCCGCTACCGTGCTGGCGCGCCCGTAAATCTTCTGGCCGTCGTGCTCCGCCAACACGACGATCAGGCCCGTGCCGACTTTTTCGAGCGCGGTTTGATCGGAGAGAGCGGGGCGTAGTGGAGCGCCGAGCTCCGATCCGACGCGGCGTGATGACTCCGGACTCGCCGGGCCGGAGACCGGCGCTCCGACGAAAATGTCCCGCAGCGGTTTCTCGACCAGCGCTGGGAACGTTTCCCACTCACCGCGGCTGTTGAGCATTTCGCGCTGGCGTTTGCGGACGTGGCGGGCGCGTTCGGCATCGGTGTGCAGCCGGCACGGCACGTTCGGATGCTTCATGGATTCCTCGACACCCAGCAGAATCGGTTTGGTGGTGAACAATCGTTCCTGGGCGCGGACCGCTTCGGTGAACGGATCGCGGCCTTGTTCGGCGGCGGTTTGCATCAAGTTGAGCAACGCACTCCAATCCACGGCGCCGCTGCGGGACAGATGGCAGGGCCGCGCGTCAAGCAGCCGAATTTCGTTGGCCGTGATCAGCACAAAGCCGCATTCGTCCAGCCCACGGCGGCCGGCGCGACCGAACATCTGGAGAATCTCATCCGATCGCAGCGGTTGCTCAATGGCATCGCGCCGATAGGACTCCCCGGCGAGCGCGACGCTGCGCAGTGAGAAGTTGATCCCGGCGGCCAGACCCATCGTGGCCACGACAATTCGAAGCTGACCGGCTTTGGCCAGTGGTTCGATGACGCCAGCCCGCGCTCCGTAGCTGAGTCCGCTGTGATGATAGGCGATGCGGCTTTTGAGCAGTTTGGCCAGATGGTCGCCCACGATTTGTTTCTGTTCGGTGCTGAGTTGAAGTGGATTGGGCGTGGGCAGATTGCGCGCCAGCTCGGCGGCCATGCTTTCGGCGGCCTGACGTCGCGGGGCAAAAATCAGAATTGGCCCGAGGTCTTCGGCCAGCGATTTGGCGACGAGCCTTGGCCAGTAGCCGCGAATGTCGGACGGGACGTGGTAATTCAGATTGTTCGCGTGAACTTCCTCCTGGGGCACGGGGCGCTGCTCGTGACGAATCAAGGTAGCCTTGCGGCCGAGGCGGGTGAGCCATTGAACGACGTGATGCGGATTGGCCACGCTGCCGCTCAGGAGCAGAAATTGCGTGTGCGGCGGGGCGAGAGCCAGCGCGAGTTCGTAGTTCAAACCGCGATCCGGATCGCTGATCATCTGATATTCATCCACCACCAGCAGAGCCGGACCGTCACCAGCGATGAGACGCTGCTTCTGGGTTTCGAGCGTGGCGACGAGCACGGGCGCGCTGAGATTTTCGGCCAGATCACCGGTGGCAATGCCAACATCCCAACCGCGAGCGCGCCATTCGGCGAGTTTGTCATTGGCCAACGCGCGCGTCGGCACGGTGTAAATGGCCTGGCCGCGCGGCTTGCCGTTGTTGGACCACAACTCGAAGATCAGCGTCTTGCCGGCACCAGTGGGCGCTTGCACGACGACATCCTTGCCTTCGCGCAATGCGGCCACGGCCTGCTGCTGCCAGAGGTCCGGCACGGTGACCTGATTGAGCGCCGGCAAATCGGCGAGTTGGGATTCCAGCGACTGCACGGCGCTAGGATAGTCGGGGATCGGGGAAAACCAAAATGCGAAACGATTCGTTCGGATGCGAAAGGGCAAACCGTTCCGGAGGCCGGCGCTCCAGGAATTTCACTGGGCTGCGTCGCGCATGGCGGCGAAGAGGTTCTTGCCGGTGTTGACCTCGACGGGCTTCTTGGATTTCTCGTCGTCGGTTTCGACGAGCTCGGGCGGGAGTTCCTTCAGGAACGGTGACGGATGGCACGGCATGACCTGGCCGTATTTCTTGCGTCCGCCGCAGTGACTGATGGTCAGCGTCAGCATCGCGCGGGTGACCGCGACGTAGAACAGCCGGCGCTCTTCGTCCATCGTGCCTTCGACTTTGGAGCGCGAGTGCGGTAACAACCCATCTTCCAGGCCGACGACATAGACGTGCGGGAATTCCAGTCCTTTGCACGAGTGCATGGTGATGAGCGTTACGGCGTCGCCGGCTTTTTCTTCCTCGTCTTCGCGGTCGGAATCAAGCGTGACGTTTTCCAGAAATTCCTGGAGGCGATCGTGCAACGAGGCGGGTTGAAAGCCGGTGCCATTGTCCATGGTGGCGATGAAGTCCTTCAGGTTGCGAATGCGGTTTTCGCCGGCCTCGGCGTCCTTCTCGGCGCGACGAAGATCAGCGAAGTAGCCGATTTCGTTGAGGATGGAATCGGTCCAAGTAGCAAGCCCCTCACCCGGCCTGCCGGCTACCCTCTCCTCGTCAGACGGGGAGAGGGAAGGGGTGAGGGGAGTGTGGACTAGCTCTGCGCGTCGCCGCTCGATCAATTCGACAAACGCTTCGATGGCTTCGCGGGTGCGCGTCTGAAACGTCGTCGTCACTGCGGGATTTTCCATGGCGGAGAAGACGGATTGTTTCCGCTCGTGGCTGGCCCCGAGCAGTCGCTCCATGGTGACGTCGCTCAGGCCGCGCGCGGGCGTGTTGGCGATGCGCAGCAGGCTGACGTCGTCGTGTGGATTGAGAAATGTCTTGAGGTAGGCAAGCAGGTCGCGGATTTCGCGGCGGTCGAAGAAACTCTGGCCGCCGATTAAATGGTAACGGACTCCCGCCGTGCGCAGCGCGGTTTCGAGCGGGCGGGACTGAAGGTTGGTGCGGAACAGAATGGCGTTCTGTGACCACGGCACGCGACGCGCGAGCCGGGCGAACTCGATGGCCGCGACAACTTCACGGGCTTCATCCTCATCCGTCTCGAAGGCGCGCAATGAGATTTTTGCGCCGTAGCCTTTGTCCGACCAGAGCGACTTGGCGCGGCGGCGGGCGTTGTTCTTGATGAGCGCGTTGGCAGCGTTGAGGATGATGCTGGTGGAGCGGTAGTTTTGTTCGAGCTTCACCACCTTCACTTCGGGGAAGTGCTTTTCGAGGTCGAGCAGGTTGGCGACTTCCGCGCCGCGCCAGCCGTAGATGCTCTGGTCGTCGTCGCCGACGACGCAGAAGTTGCGATGCTCCTTGGTCAAGGCATGAACCAACTCGAATTGCGCGGCGTTCGTGTCCTGATATTCATCCACCATCACGTAGCGATATTTGGTACGGCAGGCTTCGAGGGCGTCCGGATGCTCGCGGAAGAGGCGGAGCGTGAGCAGGATCAAATCGTCGAAGTCAACCGCGTTGCAGGCGTGCAATGCCGATTCGTAGCGTTTGGCCACGTGTTCGGCCAGGGCGTGAACATTGGGGTCGCCGAAGACCTTGGCGCGTTCGCCGCCGTTTTTGAACTTGCTCAACATCGCCAACACGGCGGCGGGATCGGTCTTTTCACCTTTGCTGGAAATATTGGCGAGAATCTTCTTGATGGCTCCGAGTTGTTCCGATTCGTCGTAAATGACGAAGTTGCGCTTGTAGCCAAGTTTCTCGATGTGTTGGCGGAGGATACGGACGCACAGGGAGTGGAAGGTGCAAATGGTAGGGCGGTCGTCACGGTTCCGAGATCCACATTCCGCGTTCCGGGTTGGGGGCAGGAGTTTCCGGACGCGTTCCTGCATTTCGCGGGCGGCTTTGTTGGTGAAAGTGACCGCGAGGACGTTGCCGGGCGCGACACCCTTGCGCAGGAGAAAGGCGATGCGATGAGTGATGACGCGGGTCTTGCCGGTGCCGGCGCCGGCGAGAATGAGCACGGGGCCGCGGATGGTTTCCACAGCCTGACGTTGGGGCGGGTTCAGCGTGCTCAAGTCGAACATCGGGCGCGGAGTTTAGGTGGCGGTCAAACGAAGGCAAGCGGATTGGCCGTTCAATACGCTTGCCAAATGACTTCGTTTCCCTAGATTAACCGTCCGTTTAATCAATATGGACTTGAATTTCTCGCACGCAATTCTGGCGATGGCGCCGCAGGCACAACCGGGCCAGTCGCAGCCGCAGGCCTGGACGACGCTGGTCTTCATGCTGCCGCTCCTTGTGGTCATGTATCTGGTGATGATCCGGCCGCAGCAGAAGAAGGCCAAGGAACACCAGGAAATGCTTAAGACGGTGAAACCCGGAGATAAGATCGTGACCACCGGTGGCATTATTGGTGTGGTGATCACACTGAAAGACAAGGGCGGGGTGACCATTCGTTCCGCGGACACCAAGCTGGAGATAACCCGTTCGGCCATTGCGGAGATCACCGAGCGCGGCGGCGAGAAAAGCGAGTCCTGATTTTTTCCCATGAAGCGAAACAACCTCGGGCGGTTGACCATCGTCCTCCTCGTTCTGATTTGGTCCGTGTATGAAATGTATCCGCCATCGGGGCGTGATCTGGTTCAGCAATTCACGAAGGACGCGCGGGTGGCGCCCAACGATGCGACGTTCTCCAACATTGTGTTTCAGGCGCGGGAACTGCAAAAGGCGAACCCCGACCGGGCTTTCTCCAATCTGGCGGTGGCCATCGGCACGAATGACATCCTCAACTACTTCCCGCAATTCGACGCCCGTAACGAGGCCCAGCCCACGATCTATATCCTGAACCGGTTGCAGCGCCGGGCGGCGGGTAAGATCAAGCTGGGGCTGGATTTGCAGGGTGGCACGTCGTTCCTGGTGGAGATGGACACCACCAAGCTGGCGGATACGAACGAGGTTTCGGGTGCGTTGTCGCAGGCGGTCGAGGTGTTGCGCAAGCGGGTGGACCGGTTTGGCGTGGCCGAGCCGGTGATCCAGCCCGCGGGCGAGGACCGCATCATGATCCAGTTGCCGGGTTTGTCGGAGGATGATCGCGAGCGGGCGAAGGTCCAAATCCAGAAGACGGCCTTTCTGGAATTCCGGCTGGCGCATGAGCAGTCGGATGAGTTGATTCGCCTCGGCGAGATTCCGCCCGGACACGAATTGCTCAGGCGCAAGGAACGCACGCGCAATGGCGGCGAGCGCTTGGAACAGGTGATCGTCAAGAAGCGCGGCGAACCCGGCCTGACCGGGAGCATCGTCAAGCGCGCCTGGGTGGAGCGCGGTAACCTGGGCGAGCCGGAGATTCATTTTACGCTGAATGAGGAAGGCACCGCCCGCTTTGGCGAAGTCACGCGCAACAACAAGGGCCGGCGGCTGGCCATCGTCCTGGACGGCGTCCTCTATTCCGCGCCGAACATCAACGAGCCAATTGAGACGGGCAGCGGGCGGATCACGGGCGGTTTTGACGCACGCGATGCCTTCGAACTGGCGGGCGTGATGGAGAATCCGCTGCGCGCACCGTTGCGCATTCTCGAATCCAATGACGTCGATCCCACGTTGGGCAAGGATTCGGTGAAGAGCGGTTTTCGGGCGGCGATTTTCGGGGTCATTGCGGTCGCGGTGTTCATGCTGGTCTATTACCTCCTCGCGGGTGCGGTGGCCAACGTGGCGCTGATGTTGAACATCATCATCCTGATGGGGGTGATGTGTTCCGTGGGGACGACGCTCACGCTGCCGGGTATCGCAGGCATTGTGCTCACCATCGGCATGGCGGTGGACGCCAACGTGCTGATCTATGAGCGCATTCGGGAGGAGTTGGCGGCGGGTAAATCCATCCGCGGCGGCATCGCCGCCGGTTACGATAAGGCGTTCGGGACGATCTTCGATTCAAACCTGACGACGATCATTGCCTCGGTGATTCTGATTTTCATGGGTACCGGCCCGGTCAAGGGCTTCGGTGTCACGCTGACCATCGGCGTGACGGTCAGCATGTTCACGGCGCTGATCGTGACGCGCCTGGTGTTCGACTGGTTGCTGGGACGCGATCTCATCAAGGGGCTGAAGATGCTCAGCTTCTTCAGCCGCACGAAAATCGATTTCATGCGCTGGGCGGTGCCCGCGTTTGTTACCTCGTGGTTGCTGATTTTGGCGGGCAATGGTTATGGGATCTTCGTTCGCGGTAACGATGTGCTCGGGGTGGAATTCTCGGGTGGCGTCCAGGCGATCTTGAAGTTTGATCAGAGCCAAACCGTTGGGGTGGATGAAATCCGGAAGTCTGCCAGCAAGACGGGCGTGGGCGACGTGTTGATTGCCTACCAGAAGAACCAGGGCGACGGCACGCGCACGTTGATGGTGACGGTCCGGACCGTGGAGGGACAAGACGGCAAAGCAGCCTACGGGAAGGTGCTCAAACAACTGAACGAGGATTTCCCGGCGGCGAAATTCACGCAGGGGGCGGTGCGGAATGTCGGGCCGACGATGGGAAATGAGCTGCGCACCCAAGCCCTGTATGCGGCCTTGCTGGCGTTGTTTATGATCCTGGTCTATGTGGCGTTCCGCTATGAATTCTCGTTTGCCGTCGGCGCTGTGGTGGCCATTTTGCACGACCTCCTGATGACGACAGGCTGGTATTTTCTGGTGGGGAGAGAACTGAACGCCACGACGGTCGCGGCGTTGCTGACCATCATCGGATTTTCGATCAACGATACCATCGTGATCTTTGACCGCATCCGGGAAGACTTGAAACTCGGGGTGCGGGGGACGTTCCGCGAGGTGATCAATCAGGCATTGAATCAAACCCTGAGCCGCACGGTCATCACGTCCGGCACGGTGTTCCTCGCCACGTTGTCGTTGTACATCTTCGGTGGGGGACCGGTGAATGACTTTGCCTTCACGTTCCTCGTCGGCATTTTGACGGGCACGTATTCATCCATTTACATCGCCAGTGCGCTGGTGCTGTGGTGGCATAAGGGCGGGCGGCCCAACATCGGTTCCCAGGTGGCAGTGGGCACGACGGCCACCCCGGCCACAGCAAAGGAATAGCCACGCGGCTGCTCAAACCCAATGCTTGCGCTGATCGACATCACGCCCTGGCATTGGGCGGGGTTCATTGCGTGCGTGGTGTTTTTCCTGGCCCTGGATCTCGGGGTGTTTCACCGGGAGGCGCACGTCGTCAAATTTCGCGAGGCCCTCACCTGGAGTGCCATCTGGTTCGCGCTCTCCATGGCCTTTGCCGGCGCGCTCGTACCGACGCGGGGCAAGACCGAGGCCATTGAATTCGTCACCGGTTACATCATCGAGTTGTCCCTCTCGATGGACAACGTCTTCGTCATCGCCATCATCTTTTCCTTCTTTCGCGTTCCCACCCAGTATCAGCACCGGGTTTTGTTCTGGGGCATTCTCGGCGCCCTGGTCATGCGCGGGGTGATGATCATCGCGGGCGCGGCCTTGGTGGAACGGTTCAAATGGCTGCTCTATTTCTTCGGCGCCTTCCTGCTCTTCACCGGGATCAAGATGCTTTTTGTCACCGATGAAGGCGTGCATCCGGAGAAAAACATCGTGCTGCGGCTGGCGCGCAAGTTTTTCCCGGTCGCCCGGGATTTTCACGGGCAAAAATTCTCCATCCGCGAGAACGGCCGGCTGGTGCTCACGCCGCTGGCCCTGGTGTTGATGGTGGTGGAGACCACCGACCTCATCTTCGCGGTGGATTCCATTCCCGCCATCTTTGGCGTGACCACGAATCGTTTCATCATTTTCACCTCGAACGTATTTGCCATCCTGGGCTTGCGCTCGCTGTATTTCGTCCTGGCCGGGGCGATTGATTATTTCCGCTACCTCAAGGTCGGGCTCTCGTTCGTGCTCGTCTTCATCGGCGTGAAAATGCTCCTCGACCCGCATGGGGGGACGGCAAAATGGTTTCAAGTGGACATTGCCAGCAGCGTGTCGTTGCTGGTCGTCGGGGCGATCATTGCCACGTCCATCGCGCTGTCCGTCGCGGCCGGTCGGCGCGAGAAGCGCCTGGAGCACACCGAGAGCGAGGAGCGCGAGGATTGACGGAACTTGACCAAATCGCCGCGCATTGACGTGGTGGGGCTTCTCCAGCGATGCTGGCGGGAATGAAGTTCCGCTGGCTGCCCGCAACGCCCCAACCGCTGTTAGCCGAATCCCTGGCCGGACCGCTCAAGATTTCCCCCTTGCTGGCCCAGTGCTTGTTGAATCGCGGTTTTAGCGAGCCGGGCGCGATCGGGAATTTTCTCCACCCCCGGCTGAAACAACTGGCGGATCCGTTTTTGTTGCCCGACATGGACAAGGCGGTGGAGCGGTTGCTGCGGGCCCGGGAACGGGGCGAATCGCTGGTGATCTTCGGCGACTATGATGTGGATGGCGTGACCTCCACCACGCTCTTGATCCAGGTTTTGCAGGCGCTGGGCTGGCAGGCCAGCGCCTATTTGCCACACCGCATGGACGAAGGCTATGGCCTGAGTCAGGACGGCGTCGAGAATTGCCTCAAGAGATTCCCGGTCTCCCTGTTGCTCGCGGTGGACTGCGGTTCGACCGCCTTTCAAACCATCGCCTGGCTGAAGGAGCGCGGGGTCGAAGTCATCGTGCTGGATCATCATCAGATTTCATCGCCCGCACCGGAGGCAGTGGCGCTCGTGAATCCACATTCGCAAGGTCGCGAGTCGAAGGCCTCGACTGAGTTTTGCTCCGTTGGTCTGGCCTTCAAACTCGCTCATGCGCTGGTGAAGCGCGGGCGCGAACTCGGCCTGCCCGGCGCGGCGGAGTTTGATTTGCGCCCGTTCCTCGATCTCGTGGCGCTGGGCACAATTGCCGATCTGGTGCCGCTGGTCGGCGAGAACCGCATCCTGGTTTCCGCCGGACTGGAGCGGTTGAACGCGACTCAACGTCCGGGTCTGGTCGCGCTGAAAGAGGTGGCCCAATCGCCCGCGCAACTTGGCTCCTTTGAGGTGGGATTCCAGCTCGCCCCGCGCCTCAATGCCTCGGGCCGGCTCGAAACGGCGGAGGAATCCCTGCATCTGCTCATGGCGGAAAGTTCTGAAGAGGCAATGCCCCTGGCGCAGAACCTCGATGCGCGGAATCGTGAGCGGCAGAAAATCGAGCGCAGCATCGCCGAGGAAGCCTCCGGCGCGGTGCGGGCCCGGTTCAATCCGGAGACGGACTTTGTCATCGTCGAAGGCCGGTTGCTCTGGCACATCGGCGTGGTGGGGATCGTCGCGTCGCGGGTGCTGCAGGAGTTTTACCGGCCGACGATCATCATCGGCGGCGAAGGCGGGAACTGGCGCGGGTCCGGCCGGAGCATCGCGGGCTTTGATCTCGCGGCGGCGTTGCGCGAGTGCGACGATCTGCTCGTGCGCCACGGCGGTCATGCGATGGCGGCGGGATTGACAATCCAACCGGACAAGCTGGACGCGTTTCGTGCGCGGCTGAATGACGTAGCCGCTCGGGCGCTGAAACGTGAAGACCTGCAACCGCCGCTGCGCCTGGATGCGGAGGTTGCTTTGAGCGACATCACGCTGGATTCCCTCGTTGAACTGGATCAACTCAAGCCGGTCGGGCAGGGGAATCCCGTGGTTCAATTCTTCGCGAGCGGCTTGTCCCATCAACGCCCGTTGCAACGCATCGGCAATGAGAAGCAGCATGTGAAGATGTGGGTGACCGATGGACGGGCCAGCCATGAGGCCGTTTGGTGGAACGCGGGCAAAGGTTCCTTGCCGGTGGGCAAATTCGATCTGGCCTTCGCCCCGGCGGTCAACGATTACAACGGCAAGCGGTCGGTGCAGTTAAAGGTGCTGGATTGGCGGTCAGCCGTAGGTTCGTAGATTCCACTCTTCGATCAACTCCTTGGGAATCTCTTCCAGAAAGCGTGACGGCTGTTGCATGGTCAGGCCGGTGTTTCCGTAACCGGCCCGCATCAACGGGTAGCTCAGGTAAAGTTCGTTCTTGGCGCGCGTGACAGCGACATAGAAAAGGCGTCGCTCCTCCTCTTCGCCTTCGGTGGATTCCATGGAACGCGCGGAGGGAAACAATCCATCGCAGAGCATGATGACGAATACGACATCGAACTCCAATCCCTTGGCCTGATGAATCGTCGAGAGGCGGATTTTTTCGTCGTCACGGTCGGCTGGCGGCTGGTCGTCCTCGGCCTCGACATTGGTGAGCAGCGCCATCTGCGTGAGGAATTCGTCCACCGTGGCGAATTGCTGGGCAAAGATGGCGAGTTGCTTGAGGTCGTCGAGGCGCGAGCGGTAGTTGGCGAAGTTCGCTTTCAGATAGTCGTCGTAACCAGCTTCGATGACGATGGGGATCATTTTCGCGGCGCTTTGGCGAACGTCCGGCGCTTCGAGTTGGGAGATCGTGGTGGCAAATTGCGCCCAGGCCAGGGCGGCTTTCTTGGGCGCGGATTTCGCGCAGGATTGCAGGGCGGCGGCCAGCGGCACGGTGGCCGTCGGTTCCGGGCTCCGCGTTCCGAGTTCCAGGTTGAAGACCTTCCACAGTTTGTCCGCGCCTTTGCCGCCCACGCCGGGGAGCAGTTGAACCAGACGCTTGAAGGACAGTTCGTCGCGCGGGTTCAGCACCAGCTTGAGATAAGCGGTCACGTCCTTGAGGTGTGCTTGCTCGAAAAAGCGGATGCCGCTGGTGATGCTGAACGGGATGTTCCGGCGCGTGAGTTCAAGCTGGAGTTCCAAGGCGTGAAAGTGCGAACGGTAGAGCACGGCCATGTTATTCAACGCAACGCCTTCCTCGCGGAGTTCGAGCGCGCGCTGGGCAACGAACGAGGCCTGTTGCGAAGCATCCTGACAGGCGACGAGGACCGGTTTCGTGCCGGACTTCCGCGCGGGCGCGAGTTCTTTGGCGAACTGCTGGACGTTGGCCGCGATGGCGGCGTTGGCCACGGTCAGGATTTCCGGCGTGCTGCGATAGTTGGTTTCGATTTTGTAAATCTTCGCGCCGGGATATCGTTCCGGGAATTTGAGGATGTTCTGGAAATTCGCACCGCGCCAGGCGTAGATGCTCTGCGCGTCGTCACCCACCACCATGACGTTGTGATGCCGGGCGCCGAGCAGGTCAATGAGGTCGCTCTGGAGCTTGTTGGTGTCCTGGTATTCATCCACGAGGATGAACTGAAACCGCCGCTGATAATGTTCGCGTACTTCCGCGTGGTCGGTCAGCAACTTGAGCCAGAGCACGAGGAGATCGTCGAAGTCCATCGCGTTGGTGGACAGCTTGCGAGCGACATAGCGTTTCCAGACGTCTTCGATCTGGGGTGCGAGCGTGTCGAAGTAGCCGTATTCCGTGCCGAGGATTTCGGCCACCGCGAGCTGTTTGTTGACCGCGAGGGAGAAAATATCACCGAGCACTTCAGCTTTGGGAAAGCGCGTGGCTTTCACATCAATGTCCGACTCGGCGACGCAGGTGTTGATGAGATGTTTGGCATCGTCGCGATCCATGATCGTGAAATCACGCTGGTAGCCCAGCAAGGCCGCATGTTGGCGGAGGACTCGATTGCCAATCGAGTGGAACGTGCCGCCCCAAAGCGAGGCGAGTTCGTGACCGAGCAAGTCGGTCACGCGCCGCATCATTTCGCCGGCCGCCTTGTTGGTGAACGTGAGCAACAGGATGCGATCCGGGGGGATGCCCTGTTCGAGCAGGTAGGCGACTCGATAGGTGAGCGTGCGGGTTTTGCCCGAGCCGGCGCCGGCAATGACAAGTGCCGGGCCGGGGGGCGCGGTGACGGCGGCGCATTGTTGTCCGTTGAGTTCGCGCGCATAGTCAATCTGAAGATGAACTTCAGAGTGAAAGGGTTGGAGGACGTATTCGCGCGGCACGCGGTGAATTCAAGAGGCAAACGCCGGTCCGCAAAAGGAAAAAGGGGGCCAACCCATCGTGAAAAACTCCACGCGGAGATTGACAAGCGGGCGCCCGATTGGGATGCTTTCCGCCCTTTGGGTGCCTCGGTAGCTCAGTTGGTAGAGCAGTTGACTCTTAATCAATTGGTCCCAGGTTCGAGTCCTGGCCGGGGCACCAGTTTTCCTCCACGCAACAAATGCTGGCGTCCCGAATCCAATCGGCTAAATTCACCCCGGGTTCCGCGGAGAGCGGCTGATGAATTGAATATGAGCAAACCTGCAATCGTACCTCGCCGCATCCTCGTGGTGGACGACGAACCGTATGTCTGCGACGCGGTCAGGATGATGCTCGCGTTTGACGGGCATCAGGTGGAGACTGCCTCAAGCGGGCTGGATGCGCTCGCCCTCTTCGACAAGGGCAAGTACGATCTGGTCATCACGGACTACGCCATGCCCGCGATGAAGGGTGACGAATTGGCCGCGTCCATCAAGATGCGTTCCCCGTCCCAGCCGGTGGTGCTGATTACTGCCTATGCCGAAATGCTCCGTTCGGCGGAAACGCCGCTCACGGGCGTGGATTTTATTATCAGCAAACCGTTCCTGCTGGAGAATCTCCGCGAAGCCATCGAAAAAATGACCGGCCCGGGGCGTCCCGGCGGAAAGCCGGAGTAAGTCCCCGCTTTGTCCCGGTCCTGGCTCTGCTTCCAGAACTGCTCCGTAATTTCACGGGGCCCCTACGTATTGAATCACATTGCCGGTTAATGCCAGAAATGGAACAACTATTCCACGACTCAGTAGCATCTGGTTATGGAAATGGAAGTTTCGGGAAATTTGGAGCAGCCGGTGACACCGGCGAGCCAGCCGGTCCGGCGCGATGGAGGTCGCGGGATGGCCATCTGCCGCGCCATCCTGAAGCAGATCTTCGGTTGCGTTCTCGTGGCGGCTCTCGCTTACGGCAGTTTTCAATTTGTCACCCATTACGTGCTGCAATCGGTTCAAGTTGTCGGGGCGAGCATGTCGCCGACCTTGCATGATTCAGAACGCTACGTCTTGAACCGGTGGGCTTATCATGTGCGCGAACCGCAACCGAAGGACATCGTGGTTTTGCGAGACCCGACGGACAACTGCTATGCAATCAAGCGGATCGTGGCCAAGCAGGGCGACGCGGTTTACATCAAGGGCGGGCAACTTTTTGTGAACGGCAAACTGCTTGATGAACCCTATCTGCCGGCGGGAACACCCACGTATCCGAATCCCAGCTATCGCGAGCAATTCGTGGTGTGCGGGGTGGGTAAGTACTTTGTTCTCGGGGACAATCGGAACAACAGCGCCGACAGCCGGATTTACGGAGCCGTTCCGCGTCAGAACATCCTGGGTCTCGTGGTGCCATAACCGCTCCGGCCGGTCATTCGACAATCCTGACCTCTCCGTTGGTTCCCACGACTGCAGCGAAGTGATAAACATCACGCCGGAGACACCATTCCACATCCTCCCGAAGATCAGGGTTGTTCAAAAGTCGGGAGCCATTTCGTGAACTCGCCACAGCGGCCAGCAAGTTTCCCCGAACCTCACGATATGCCTGGCGCGCCACTTTCGCCGAGTCATCCGATTCAAAGGTGGCCAGGAGGTCGCACAGCGCCCCGGCACATAGAATATCCTCCAGCGCGGGGAACTCCGCTGTGCCGGCGCCGACCAACACCACGTGCTGCGGCGCCAACCGGGTCAGCCATTCGGCGGTGGCAGACAAGTTGAGAAACGAGGACACCGCCACGGTTGGAGCTGAAAGGCAGGCGCGCAACGCCCGGGTTCCATTGGTCGTCGTCGAAATAATCATCCGCCCCTGGACTCGAGCCCGCGTGTATTCGCGCGGCGAGTTTCCCAGATCGAATTCCACGCCACCACTTTGAGCCGCCGTGATTCGCAGTCCATCTCTTTCCCCGGCGAGCAGGGCATTGGGATGGCTGGTGCGCAAGGCAGTCGCTTCCGCGATTTCTTCGACCGGAATGAATCCGCTCGCGCCGTTGGCCAGCCCGGTGAGCATGACACTCGTGGCCCGCAACACGTCGAAAACCACACATACCGAACCGGCGAAACCGGTGCCGCGCCGCGCCTGGTATTCCGCGGGACTGAACAACACTTCGAGCGTCGAGGTCATGTGCCAACTTAGGGGCGGGCGGCGGCGGCGAAAAGCCTTAACCGGTGCGGGTCCGAATATGGTGAAACAGGTATTGTTGGGCGTAGCCGGAGTTTGGACCGAAATGCTGGGCGGCAAAGCGACGCAATTGCTCGGGCCGTTGCTGACGGCCACAAAAGTAAAATTGACTCAAAGCCCGGGCGATCCAGACGTCCACCGGGAAAGCCGTGGGGAAACCATACGCGAACAGCAGCACGCAATCGGCGATCTTCTCGCCCACACCCGGGAGCTTCATCAGTTCAGCGCGGGCCGCGGGCAATGACATTTGCCGGATGCCTTCCAATTTCAGTTCGCCGGCGGCCACCCGGCCGGCGGCGGTCAAAAGGTATTTGGCCCTGAAGCCCATTTTGCACTGCCGCAGTTCTGTTTCCGAGAGCGCGGCAATCCGCGCGGCCGTCGGGAAGGCAAATGCGGGCGGGTGATGCCGACTGGTTTCGGTCGCCACGGGTGTGCCGTGCCTTTCACAAAGTGTGCGAACGATTTGACGGATTTGGACGATCTGCTTCGTAGAGGATAGGATGAACGACGCGAGACATTCCCAAGGGTCCTGTCGCAATAATCGCAAGCCATGGCAGGCCACTACTGCTGAGCTCAGCTGTGGATCGTTGGCGGGGAAGGTGGCCAACACCGCTCGCAGGTTCACGTCGCTCTGGAGAAAATCGGTGAGCCATGACCAGTCTGCCTGCGGCGCCGCGGTCACGGCGCGGATGCTGTCGGAGGACGGCTGAAGCATGACCCAGCGCCCACCCACTACACCGGCCCAGTTGTTTTCGTATCGTTCCCAGGCGAACACCTGGCCTGAACTCAGCGTGGCGTCGAGATTGTAGTCGCGTACCGACAGTTGGATTTCGCGTGCGGGCGGCATCGGCATCAACGGAGGTTGCGGCACTCGAAAATCTCAATTCTGCGTAACACTCGGTCTCGTTGGCGCACCTCGAAAATGCCGAGATTGGTTACCGACGCGAATTGATTGGCGAGCCAATCCGGAGCCGGGGCAATGGCCGCGACCGTGTTCGTCGTGATCAGGTTGGTCTGACCGGTCAACCATCGGGGTAACCAGCCCGGCGCGAGTTTCGCCAGATCGCGCTCACGGACGAACAAGGCGTTCTGGCCAGCATGCGACTCGGAATAGCCGGGCCAAAAGAAGTACTGGCTCGTCGGTTTGCTTGCCGGTTGACAGAAGACAATCGGCGCATCCTTCACGAGCTTGCGGGCCTCCGGTTGGTAGAAGGTGAGCAGACTGGTGAGGCCGTAGTGTTCACCGATGATGAATACCGGTTTGCCTTCGCGCGCCAGTTGGGTGCGGGCCGTGTTCACCAGCTCCGCCGTTTCACCATGGCCGCGCACCCGCCGCAGCAAATCCACCTGGGGCGGCAGGGGCCGACCAATGATTTTGCCGACCAGATTGGTATCGTGAATCAGCAGCACCGCGGCCAGGCCAAAGGCGAGGCCCGAACCCAGCCAGACTTTGATCAGGCGCGGCATGTCGCGCCACCGCGTCTCCCAATACATTACCATCACGCACAGCATGGGCAGTACTGACGGCGCTATCCAATTGGCCTGCACGCGCGACTTCAGGGAGAGTAACACGTAGAGCAGGAACACGGGGGCGCCCATGCTGAAGCAGAAAACCATCCGCGCATCGCGGCGTGGCATCCGCCAGAGCGCGACTAAGGCGATCGCCGCCGCGCCGAAGAACCAGGGATTGAGCAGGACGAACTCCGCACCCACAAACTCGAAGAAGTATTTCAGCGTTGGCACCCAGGTCTTGCCCGCTCCGCCGTGGGAGGCAACATGTCTGACCGTAATCCAATCGTGCTGCCAGTTCCAGATTACCACGGGCAACGTGCAGAGCAGATTGACCAGCAATGCCAGATACGGTCCCGGCCGGCGTAGTTGTTGCCGGGCGGCCGGCCAGAGGCAGAAGAACACCGCCCAGCACATCCATTGCAGGGGCGAAGTATATTTGCTGAGAAAACCCAGTCCCATCCACAAGCCGGTCCACAGCCACGCGCTGGTCGGCGAGCATGGCTGCACTGCGCGCCAACCGGCCAGCATGGTTGCCGTCCAAAACAGCACGGCGAGTGGATCAACGGTCAACAAGGTCGAACCAACCGCCAGCAAGGGGGTGGCGGTGACGATCAGCACCAGAAAGAATCCGGCCCGGGCATTGATCTCGCGGGCGAAGAAACGCAGCAACAGGAAGCCGAGGGTTGCCCCAATCAACGGTGAGAAAAAGCGCACGCCAAAAGCGGTGTCGCCCCAGAGGCGGGTGCCGAGCCATTGGGCGCAGGCGATGAGCGGTGGTTTGCTGTAGTAAGAAAGCGCGAGGTGTTTGGACCACACCCACTGATACGCTTCGTCCTCGCTCAACTCGATGGTCTTGCCAGCGACATATCCCCACCGGGCCAGCGTCAATGCGATGATCAGCACGTAACCCGCGCGCAGCCAGTGGCGGTCGAGTTCCCTGAGCCGGGTTTCAGGCGACAAGTCCGGACGGGATTTCGGAAGCGGACCCCGTTCGCGAGGCACCAACGATGGCAGGCGCTCGTGCCAGAGGGGAAACCATTTGCACCCGACGAACTGCCACACCGCATTGAGTCCGAACACAACGGCGAAACCGCTGCCGGCGCCGAGAATAGCGCCGGCCAAGACATCGCTGGGATAATGCACGCCGTTACAGACACGGGAAAGGCTGATGGCCAGTGCCAGCGGCAGCATTACCCGCCAACTGCGGCGCTGGAAGAGAAACGCCACCATCGTTGCCGCAAACCAGTTCGCCGCGTGCGACGACGGCATGCTGCCGCTGGTGCTGCTGCCCACGAGCAGGTGAACGTTTTCCAGTACCAGGTTCGGGCGTGCGCGACCGACGGCATGCTTGAGCGTGTTACAAACCAGGCCGTCCGTAACTCCAATCGCCAGTGCCAGCAGCAAGAGAAACAGGACGCCTTTACCGCGGCCGCGCCAGATTAGAATCACGATCAGCAGCAGGATTGCGGGAGCGAACATCCGGTTTCCGCTCAACCACGGCATCACCGCGTCGAACAAGGGATTGCTCAACGTGCCATTGATGAATCGAAACAAGCTGACATCCAGCGCTTGCAGCCAAGGCATGCACCGGAGTGTGCGAGGAGAGTTCCCGATTTGCCAGAACGAAGCTTAGTACGACACGAGGGAGCGAATGGGATAGCCCTTCAATTTGTCGCGGCCATTGAGGAACTTGAGTTCGATGAGGAAGCCCGCTTCGAGGATTTCTCCGCCAAGTTTCTTTACCAACGCCGCCGCCGCCGCCGCGGTTCCGCCCGTGGCCAGCAGGTCATCCACCAGCAACACACGGCTGCCGGGTTTGAGCGCATCCGTGTGGATGGCCACGGTGGCGCTGCCGTACTCAAGTGCGTAATCCTGCTCGATGGTCTGGTAGGGCAACTTGCCCTTTTTGCGGACCGGGATGAATCCAGCGTTAAGCTTCACGGCCGCCGCCGCGGCGAAGATGAACCCGCGCGCATCAATCCCCACCACGGCATCCACGCTGCCGGGTTTGAACTTTTCGGTGAGCAAGTCAATCGCGCCGGAAAACAACCGCGCGTCCGCCAGCAGCGGAGTGATGTCCTTGAACTGGATTCCCGGCTTGGGAAAATCCGGGACGTTGCGGATGGCGGCGGCAATTTCGCTGACAGTGGGGTGCGCTTGAGTCATGAGGCTTGGGTTCCGGGAACGGCAGGTCAGCGTTTGGTCTGCTCGAACTTCTCGATCATCTTGCGCATCTTGCGCAGGGCGATGTTCTGAATCTGGCGGACGCGTTCGCGGGTGACGTTGAACTTTTCGCCGACTTCTTCCAGCGTGCGCTCCGAGCCGCCGTCGAGACCGAAGCGATAGCGGAGAATCGTGGCTTCACGTGGGTCGAGCTTCTTGACCATGTCCTCCAACATGCCGGTGACCGTCTTGTCCTCCAGCATTTCGTAAGGGTCAATGGCATTCTCGTCCTGCACCACCTCGGAAAAGCTGTTCGAGTCATCGTCCCCGATGGGGGCATCCAGCGACGCTGGCCGGATGGAGGCCATGCGCATCTGGGAAATACGCGAAGCCGTGGTCTGGAGCTCCTCGGCCAACTCCTCATCGGTAGGTTCGCGACCGAACTCCTCCTGCAACTGCATCGCCACGCGCCGCATCTTGGAGATCTTGTCCACGAGATGCACGGGCAGCCGGATGGTCTTGGACTGGTTGGCGAGCGCGCGCTTGATGGATTGCTTGATCCACCAGGAACCGTAGGTGGAAAGCTTTCCACCCTTGGCGGGATCAAATCGTTCGACCGCTTTCATCAGGCCGATGTTGCCCTCGCTGATCAGATCGAGCAGGGGCAGGCCGATGCCCTCGTAATCGCGGGCAATCTTGACGACCAGGCGAAGGTTGGCCTTGATCATGTGCTCCCGCGCCTTCTTGTCGCCTTTCTTGATTTTGGCGGCGAGTTCAATTTCCTCCTGCGGCGTCAGGAGCTTCACCTGGCCGATTTCGCGCAGATAAAGTTTGATGGCGGTGTCGCCGTCGTAACTGCCGCGCTCGCGCTCGGTGCTCGGGGCCGCAACCTCGGTCTTCTTCACGCTGGCCGTATCCGATTCGGACGTGACCTTGCGCAGGAATTCCGTATCGGACTCGCTGGCGCCCTTTTTCAAGAAGGCGGTCTCCGAACTCTCCTGGCCTTTTCGCAAAAGCGCGGTGTCGAAGCTCGACGTAGCCGGCGCCTGGGAGGCCTTGCGGGGTTTGGGTGCGCCCCGGGCTGGACGATGATTCGCTTTTGCTGGTGCGCGCTTTTTTGTTTTGGCCGGCATGAGTGGGGACACGTTAAGGACTGAACGCCTCGCTGCAAGAAAATTAGCGTTGTTTTATGCGAGGGGCGCGCTAGTCCTGCTTAGTCCCGGTTACTGCGAGCCAGACTAAGGAAGTAAAGCAATTGCATGATCGAGCCGACCACGGCCGCTACGTAGGTCAAGGCCGCGGCGTTCAGGACTTTGCTCACGCCAACGCTTTCCTCCGAGTGAACGATCCCCAGTCGCAGCAGTTGATCCTTGGCCCGCCGGCTCGCATCGAATTCCACCGGCAAGGTTATCAACTGAAAGACCATCGTAATGGAGAAAACGGCGATGGCCACCCAGATCAACTTGGAAAGGGCGAAAAAGCCACCCGCCAACAGCAACCCCATCCAGGCAAAACTGGCCAGCTGCGTTACGGGCACCAGGGCCATGCGCAGATTCAACGGTGCATAGGACGCCTGATGCTGGAGCGCATGACCGGCCTCATGCGCCGCCACTCCGACGGCAGCGATCGAGCGGCCATGGAAATTCTCGGACGAGAGACACAGCAAGCGCTTCGACGGGTCATAGTGGTCCGTCAAGTGGCCGGGTACTTCCTGGACTGGGACGGAGATCAGGCCGGCGCGATTGAGAATTTCACGGGCGGCTTCGCCGCCAGACAGACCGGAGGCGAGCCCCAGCCGGCTGTATCTTCCGTACGCCGAGGACAATTTCATCTGCGCCCAGAGGCCGATGAGCAGCCCGGGGAGCATGAACGCGATGTAAAGCGGATCAAAAATCATAACTTCAATTGGTTGACAGCATCCAAACGAACACGTTCAACCCCAGCGGAATGTATGCCAGCAAGGAATCAAGGATTTGCGCGGGAAATCAACTGATGGTGAAGCGCATCCTGGCCAAAGCGACTCGCGTGTGCCAGGGCTTCCGTCAGGATGGCACAGCTCAGAGCTCCAACTGCTTCTCGAACCGGGTGAGGTTGCGTGCCCCGTTGCGCGTGACGAGGGCCACATCTTCGAGGCGCACGCCGCCGAGTTCCGGGTAGTAAAGTCCGGGCTCAACGGTGACAACCTGGCCGGCGGCGAGTTTACCTTTCGAGAACTGCCCCAGGCGCGGGGCTTCGTGGATCTCGAGACCGAGACCATGGCCCGTGCCGTGAAAAAATCCTTCCATGCGACCGTTGCGGCGGCGGGTGGGATAGCCTTGTTGTTCGAAGAATTCCATGACCGCGCGGTGAACTTCGTTCGTGGGCGTTCCGGCGCGAACTTTCTTGAAGGCGACGTTCTGCCCGTGTTGAACCGTGTCGTACAGGCGGCGCACCGCTTCACTGGCTCGTCCCCGAACCACGGTGCGCGTGATGTCGCCGAAATAGCCCGTCTTTTGCGAGCGGGGAAAGATATCAATGATGATGGGTTCATGGGCGCGTAGCGGGCCGAAACCGCGCTCGTGCGGATCGCAACCTTGTTTGCCGCCGGCCACAATGGTGTTCGCCGCGAGCCCGCTGGCCTGGAGAATGGCGCAGTCGATGACGGAGCGAAGCTTCTCCGAGGTGAGCGGAGCGTTGTGATAGAGCAACCGGCGGTCGCGTCCGATCCTGGCGGCGCGCAAGACCTGCATGGCCTCGGACATGCCGACCTCTGCCATCATCAACGCGGCGCTGATCTTCTTGACCTCGCCAGTTTGTTTCAATTCCCGCTGCGGGAAAAAATTCCCGCGCGTTGCAACCACGGAGACGCGCAGACGCTTTAACTCAACGGCCAGTCCGAGCGGAAAATTGGGCGGCACGAGCACCCGGCGGATTTTTCGCTCACGCAGAATGGTCGCAATGATCTCCGCGTGGCCGGGCGATTTGACTCCCGCCTGGCGCAGCTGCTCCTGATACTCGCCGAGCGAGAGCACGCGGCAGTGGGGAGCCTCGCGGCGGGCGCGGTCAATTTCGAGGTCGCTCATTACGATGTAATCGCGTCCGCGCAAACGCAGGTAGATGAAAGGATCGGGTACGAACAAGCCGACGGCGTAAAGCATGTTCGCATCATGCTCGCTGTCGGCGACCATCAAGAGATTGTTGGAGGGGTTCATGAGGGCAGGGGAACTTGCAGGGGAACATTCAACATTCAACATTCAA
The DNA here is from genome assembly GCA_044225555.1 of Limisphaerales bacterium. Taxonomy (GTDB): domain Bacteria; phylum Verrucomicrobiota; class Verrucomicrobiia; order Limisphaerales; family JADLHS01; genus JADLHS01. Next base: position 287,603 of record JBGAIM010000002.1, read on the forward strand.
CGCTTAACGCCGAAGGAAAGCCGAGCATGCTTCCGCTGTTGGGGGTTGAGCGTTGAATGTTGAATGTTGGGGGTTCGTTCAAAATGTCTCCTCAAACGCCGAACAGCCGGTCGCCGGCGTCGCCCAAGCCGGGCAAGATGTAACCGCGTTCGTTCAGCTTCGCGTCCACAGCGGCGGTGAAGATGCGCAACGTGGGGTAGTGACGCAGCGCGTGGCGGATGCCTTCCGGCGAGGCAACCAGATTGACGAGCCGTACGTTGCGTGCTCCGAGTTCGGCAAGCAGGTCCATCGCGGCTACCGTGCTGCCGCCGGTGGCGAGCATGGGATCAATCAAGAGGACTTCGCACTTCCGCAAATCCTTGGGCAGACTCTTGTGGTAGAATTGCGCGGCGAGCGTGCTTTCTTCGCGTTTTAAGCCGATGAAACCCACGCGGGCCTTGGGGATGAGTTGCAGAATGGAATCCAACATCCCCAAGCCGGCGCGCAAAACCGGGACGAGGACGACGTCCCGGCGCAATCGCAAACCCTGGGTTGTAGCCAGGGGCGTTCGCACGGTGATCTTCTCCGTGGCGAACGAACGGGTGGCTTCGTAAATCATCAACGCCGCAACCTCGCTCAGGACGCGACGAAACTCCTGTGGCTCGGTCCGGTGGTCTCGCAACCGGGTGAGGTTATGCTGCACCAGCGGGTGCGTGATGACGGTCACGCCCTTCACGTCAGTGCAGGAAGAGGGGCGAGAGGAAATACATGCGCCCGGCCTGAAGTTTCGGCGCGTCCAGCCCGAGATCCAGTTTGATGGCCCGGCTTTGGCTCTGGCCAAACATGCCAAACAACTCGGCCAGATCGCTGCGCTGCCGGTACTCGATCACATTCGCGGATTCCTTGATCCTGCCCAGTTCCTCGGCTTTGGCGATCGCATCGTCGTAGCTGCCCAATTGATCCACGAAGCCCAGATCGTAGGCTTCCTTGCCGGAAAGCACGCGGCCATCGGCGTATTCCGCCCAGTTGTCGGCCAGCGATTTGGCTTCGTCATTTTTATTGTGCGCGCTCTTGCGACCTTCAGCGACCACGCCCTTGAACTTGGCGTACGTTTCATCAATGAGCTTCTGCACCATGGCGCGTTCCTCGGGAGTGATTTCCTCGGGGGTTTTTGACCCGCGCAACATGTCCTTGAACTTGCCACTTTTGTAAACTTCGGGGCGCAAACCGACTTTGTCCATCAGACCGCGATAGTTCCAACCGGACATGATGACGCCGATGCTGCCGGTGATGGTCAGTTCGTTGGCCACGATCCAGCTACAGGGCGCGGAAACATAGTAACCGCCGGACGCCGCCAAACTGCCCATGGAAACGATCACGGGTTTTTTGGAGCTGTCTTGAAATTCCGTGATGGCGCGGGCGATATCGTCGGAGGCGAGCACTTCGCCGCCCGGTGAGTCCACTTTGAGGAGGACAGCTTTGACATGTTTGTCTTTCTCGGCGCGATCCAGTTGGGCTCCGATGACGTCCACCATGCTATAACCGCCGCGATCGCCGAGGTCGCCGCTGATGATGCCTTCTACGCGCACCACCGCGATCTTGTCAGACGAATGATTCTCCTCCAACACCACCTCGTCGAGCCGCGGTCCGGCGGTGCGTTGATGACTGGTGCCGCCCAAACGAGCCAGGCTTTCAAACATCTGGCCGAAGTTGGCCAGCAAGCTCAGACCGAGCATCACGAAGAGAATGATCGCAATGATCATCCACGTGCGGCTCTTGCGAGGGGCGGAGGGCGGTGGGGGAACGATGATGGGCGGTGGCGGTTGGAACGGCGGCGGAGCGCCGGGGGGCGGTACCGGGGAGGTGTTGCTTTCCATAACGGGCGCACCCTAGCCAAAGCCTACCTAGCGGGCAAGCGGGATTGCGAGCAAGGCGACATTCACCCACACCACGGTGAAGCGCATTCCGAGGCTGAGTTATTGCGAACCGCCGCCGGATATTCTCGAAGTCCGCGCGCTACTGCCAGCCTGCTCCCGCTCGGCAATTCGCGTCGTAAAATGAAAGCGCGATGAACCACAGACTCATGGCACGGATTTGGTCAGCCGGAAGAAGTTGTCTCCTGCTGGCGGATTGATGACGACCGTTTTGGTGGTGCCGTTGTCGGCGGGGGTGGCAGCCACCGCAGTCCAGTTGGTGGTGGCCAGATTGGTGTTCGCATACAGGTTGAACCCCGTGGAAGCCGATGGCCAGGAAACCGCGACGGTGTTGGAGGACGTAAGGACGATGCTCAAGTTGGGCGGCGGAGTCACGCTACCGGTGACGATGAAGCCGGAAGCCATCGCGCTTTCATAACGGATGTTGCTGACGGACCAACCCGTAAATGGCGTGGTGATGGAGAAGTCGGCATTCCGGTTGTTGCTGGCATATCGGATGTCAAAGATGTTGGTGCCATCAGCCAGCGGTGGGACGCCGGCCCAAGAATTTTGCGGGGGCGTGAGATTCGCGAGACCGTAGTAGTGATTTGTGCCGAATCGCTCTTGCCTGACGGAAACACTGAGGTCGCTCCACCCAGTCAAACCGGACCATTGGTAGGTTGGGCTGGCGGGGATGCCGGTGCCGCCGTTGGTCGGTGACAGGATTGCGAACGCGGTCAGGCTGTTGGACGTAAACAAAACGGAGTTGATGGCAAAAGTATAAAACTCCTCCTGCGGCGTGTCTTTGTTGAGCCAGACTTTCCAGTTTCCGTTGGTCAATTCGTTAGCCAAGGTGTCGAAGCCGCTGATAAACGTGGAACTGGAGCTGTAACTATTGGTGGGGCCAAAAAGACCGTGACATAGGTTGTTGGGTGATTCGACTCGATGCTGACTCAGGGTAATGCCGGGAGAGTCAATGAAAGGGAAGAGAACATAACTGACCTGATTTGCGCCAGAGGGATCAAGCGCGTGACTTTGCTGGCGAATCAAGGTCATTGAGAACAAGATCGGCGCATGCGATGGCGCCACCGCGAGACTTACCTGGTCCAGGAAAGCTGCGTCTTGCCCGGCAGTTCCGGACCCGTCCTTGGTGTACCGCCATTCCAAGGTGTGTAGCCCGGGGTCAGTTAGGTCATAAACGTATTGCTGCCAGCCGCTGTCGCCACTGAGGGAATCAACCCAGTTACCGTTGTCATAGAACTCGAGGTAGTCGGCATTCTCCTCGGTGCTCGTCTTCCACCAGAAGGTGAGGATGTTCGTGCCATAGACTTGGGTCTGGAGAGCGGTGGATTCATTATCTCCGATTGCCCCGCTGCGCGCGGCTGCCACGCCATCATGGCTGATGCTGTTTTGCGCAAACCAGTTGGTATCGCCACTGGTCGTCCAGACCAGGTTGGTGGCGTTCACAGCTTCGGCCAATGTCCCGGCACTGCCGCCCGTGGTATCAGGGATCGTTGTGCCGGGGTTGGTGTACAGGGTTGAAACCTCGAGCGCGCTCAATACTCCGGAATAAATCTGCAGATCATCCACCAATCCGTCGAAGCCGTGGAAGAGGACTCCGCCGAGGGAGAGATAGTAGTCGTTCGCGTTCAATGTCCGGGTGGTGCCGACCTCCGTGGCTTCCAGCAGGCCGTCCACGTAAATTTTCTTTTCCCCGGTGGATTTCATTCGAGTCACGACGATGTGATGATAGTCACCGTCGGTGACGTCGCTGGCCGAATGAAGGGTCTGACTGTTGCCTGATTCGTCGCCGGTATGGAACGCGACCTTGTTGCCGGTGATCGCCACGGGAATGATATCGTCCGTGCCGGAATCGTAATTCCAGATGATGGTGGCACCGTCCAAGGCATCATCGTTGTCGTTGCCCTGGACGGCAGTGGTTTTGAGCCAGAGCGAAATTGAGAAGCTATTGGCGAGGGCGGCGGTGAGATTGGTGAAGGCCTCGCTCGGCGGGGTGTGAGTCAGGCTGCTATTGCCACTGAAACGAACCGCATTCGGGCCGACGCGCGCATCCGCATCAAATTGCTCCAACGGCACGCCCCACGAGCTGCCGCCGTTGAAATTGTTTTCGTTTCCCGAAGTGTCATCGCCAAGTCCCGGGCCGTCGTTATCAAACCGGTAATGCGCGAGGTTGGTGTGGCCGCTACTGACAGCAAACCGCGAACTGGCCAGCAGCGCAATGTCGCCAGCGGTAAGATCGGTCGAGTAAATGCGCACGTCATCCACGAGTCCCTGGTAGCTGTAGTACCCGCCAGCCAGGTGGATGTCCGAGGTGGTAAGAAGCGGTTGCGGGCTGCTGAAACCCGTTGCTTCCAGGTTGCCGTCCACATAAAGGCTCATCAACCCGTTGGTGTAGTTGCGAGTCACGGCGAGGAAGTGATAGTTGCCATCGTTGACCGACGTCGTCGAGTGCAGGGTGGTATCCGTCCCATTGGGATTGGAGACCGTGAAGGCGGCCTTGCTGCCTGTAATAGTCAGGGGAACGGTGCCGTTCGTGTTGGAACTGTAAGCAAATAGAATCGGCAGACCGAAGTAGGCGTTGGCGAAGTCCGCATTGACGGAGTTGGTGGTGTTGACCCAGGCGGTCACGGAAAAATTGCCCGCAAGTGCGTTGGACAGATTCGGGAAGGCCGAGCCACCCGGGGTGAAGCAAATTGATGTTTCGCCAAAGTACTGTCTGGCGTAGGCATGAATAGCCGCATTGGTGCTGGGAGCATCCTCCAATGGGCCGCTGCTGGTGCTGCAGTTCGCACTATTGTCATTTCCGGAACTGTCCAGGCCGGCGGAATTGGTATCTTCAAAGTCGTAGCGCGCCACGAGATAGGCATCAAACACGTTGGACAATCCAGCCGCCACGGTGAAGGACGAGAACAGATAAGTATGCAGTTCACCTTGGGCCGACCAGTTCAGCAAGGGAGCACCAGCGCTGTTGGTTGGCGTGGTGAAAGTGATGCCTGGATAGTTGTTGGTAGCATAATTCACAAAGAACGTATTGGGGCCGGGCGTCAGAGCGCCGGCCGGTGTCCAATTGGTGGCCGTGCCGGGGAGCGCGGCAAAATAGGAATTCCCGGAAGTCTCGTGGTAGGCCTGCAAATTCACGGTGGCGAGATTGCTCGGACCAACCCAGTGAAACGTGGGTTGATTCGTCACGCCAGTGCTTCCCGACCAGGGCCAGAAGATCTTTACATCCCCCAGTACATTCGTCGTCACCCCGGCGATGGACATCTTGAAATAGTAAACTTCTTCGGACACGTCTCCGCGGTTCAGGTACAGTTTCCACAAACTATTTGTACATTCGTGGATCACGGCATTTAGATCGTTGGTGATCCAAAAACCGTTGATGCCATTGGTGCTGCCAAACTGACGCCACAGCGCCCCGCTGGAAGATTCCATCCAGTGGAAAGTCACGGGCGGGCTGCTGGCACTCAGGTTCAAGCTCGGATAAAAGAAATCGTAGCCATGCCAGACGGATACATTCGCGCTCACGTCGGCGTACGCGCGATTTGGGAGAGTGCCAAAGGTCCCTACGGCGAGAGAGGTGGCGAGGAATCTCAGGAGGTTTAGGTGACGGGAGGAGAAGCGCAGGCGGCAGTTCATAGCGTTGCAGTTTGGGGATAGCCCGAGGTGAGTCGGTTGCAAGTGGTTCAACCGGCCCAACATTGCGACCGTTATAGCTGCGATAAACTGCCGTTCAAGCGAAATATCGCCGGGGTTTCACGGATGTAGTGTCCGGAGAGTTTCGAGGACGGAATGGGTGTCGGGGCCTCCGAGGTTTCGCGACTGATGTTGCGTGCCTAGGGCTTGAACAGGCGATAGAATTTCGTGGGCAAAGCAGCCGGGACGACAACGGGGTTGGTTGCGCCGCTGAGGGAATTCGTCCAGTTCGATGGCGACAAAACCCAAGTCTCCTGCAAGACAAAACCCGGTGTCTTCGGTGTCCACGAAATCGTGGCATTGCCGGGGGTGGCGGGAGCTATGGTCAGCGTTGGCGCGCCGATGACTTGAATTGCCGTGGGCAAAGCCCAGAAACCACCCGTGACGGAAAATTGCCCATTCGTCATCGGTCCGCCCGCGTCGGGTTGGCCAATCGTGCCGCTGACCGAATACACGCCGCCCGTGCTCGTGCCGCCGCCACCGTCAATGGTGGACCAGTCAATCGAATAAGTCTGAGCCGAGGCGCGGCCCACGAGCAGAAGTGTCAGGGCCAGACCGAGCAGGTGTTTGGGTGTCGAGTTCATACGTTGTTCCCAAGATTTGTCAATTGATCTTGGTTTATGATTCAGCGAGTTGCAAGTGCTGCGTCAGTTGTGGGCGAAGTTCCCGCCCTGGTTTACGGCTGAACTGTCCGGAAAAAGCGCTTTGGTTCGGCGAGGTTGACCGGGTTGGTGACCGTGAGACTGCCGTTGCCGTCGTACGTGTTCGTGGAGAGGACAAACCAGTTGGTCACCGGCTCGTCCACGTTCGTATGAGTCAGGACCCGGAACAGGCCGTTGGTTAGGCCGCCGGTCGCAGTCAGAATGAAATTCGTCGCGTCCAGCAGTTGCGGGTTGGAAAGCTGCGGCTGCGTAGTCGTAGTCGAAATCACCGTGATGGTGCCATCCAGAGCGAGGTTGCTGGCGTTCCACGCCAGCCCGGCGCCGAGCGCGGGCAAGGTGAGACTGGCGAAGCTGCCTGGATCGCCAGTGAAGCTGAACAGCTTGAACGTGTCACCCGCCTGAAGTGGATCGCCAAAGTTGTTCACGAGGAGATTGCCACCAAAGGTGAGGTTGCCCAAACAGAGGAGGTTCGTGCCGGGCTGGGTGAAGCGATTGATGGTGAAGACGCTCGTGCTGCTGGCCGCCAGCGCGAGATTGTTGCTGAAAATGGCCGGGCCAAAAAGCGCGTTGTTCGTCAGGACCCCGTTGATGGTTACGTTGCCACTCACCTTCGAGCCGTTCTCCACGCGCAGCGCTTGGGTGGGTTTGATCGCGAAGCCGGTCGCCGCGGAAACATCAAGCGCGCCGCCGCCGCCCACGAGAACGGTGGTGACACCGGTGAATTCACCCAACGGTCCGAGCGCCAGCGGCCCAACGCTGATGGTGGACGGTCCGTTGTGACTGCACACACCGTTGAAGGTAAGCAGGCCCTGGCCAGTTTTGTTGAAACCGTAACCGCTCATGGGCCCGGAGATGGTAATCCCAGCAGGATTGGTGACGTTGATCGAGCGTTGGGTGGCATTGGTGATCCAGACTATCGGCCCGGCGAACTCGATGGCGTTGGTCCCGCCGATCGTGAAATCACGACTGATGAGAATGGAATTCGTGAGGGCGCTCCCACCGGAGAGATTTACTCCGGGCACGATGACGAGTGAAGCTCCCGCGAAAAACGCTGGGTCGCCGATGCTCAACAAGCCGAGTCCGATGGCGCGTGGGTGATTCAATGTCACCAAACCACCGGCATGCGTAAATCCACCCGTGAAGGAATTGTCACCGGAATAAGTGAGCGGGCCTTGTTTGCCGAAGGCGGCGTCGCGTCGCAACACACCTGGGCCGTTGATGACGCCGGCGATTTCCAGTGACATGCCGTCGTTGGCGCTGATGACGGGCTGCGTGTTGGCGGCGAGGATGATGGCGTTGGTCCAAGTCATCGAACCACCGGCGCTGTAGGTCAGTTCGGAATTCGTGTGCGCCAATGTGATGGGGCCGGTACCGGCCGCACCGGTGCTGTTTATGAAAATCTGGCTCGCACTCGCGTTGGTGATGCCGCCGCTGAAGCTTCGCGCATTGGTGAGGATCAATCCGCCCGTGCCGACTTTGACCAAGGCCAGTTTTGCGTTAAGGCCGCTGTTCTGAACCATGCCGGCGATGGTGTATTGGAAGTTGTCGCCCAACGTCAGCGTCGAGCTTGTATTCGGGGCGGTGTTGTCCAATGTGCCGCCCCAGTTGCCGGAGCCACCCGAACCGGTCACGCCGCGAACGATGTCGCTGAAGCCATTCAGATCGAGCACCTCCGTGGTGTTGGTCATGCGCAGCGTGCCCGCGCTGCCGCCCTCGGGAATGACGTTGTTGGTCAGCAGCCGCACCGTGCCGCCAAAGATGGAAAGTCCATTGGCAAACGTGGCCACGTTCGTCACTCCCAGTTCGAGCAATCCCGGGCCAGTCTTGGTGAGGCCCGTCGCATTGCTGATGATGCCGGTGAAGCGCAGCACCCCGTTGCTGGTCACGTTGAGCGTGCGATTGCCGTTGTTCAAATCGGCGACGCCCGTGAACGTCAGGTCATCCGCACTGTTGAAGGTCAGTGGGCTGGCTTGAACGCGCACGGGATTGCCCAGCGTTTGATCGCCGTTGTAGGCGAAGAGTTCCGTGCCGAGGGAGGTGGTGTTCCAGGTGAACAGATTCGTGCCCAGCGGCCCGGAAACGATGGGATCGCCGACCGAACTGGCACCGATGCCGACTTTCAACCCGGCCGTGGTGATTTGCACCGTGCTGCCGATTTGCGTGCTCAGCGAACTGCTCAACCGTAGGGTGCCCGTGTTGTTACCGAGCGTGACCGTGGCGGCACGACCCTGAATCGCGCCGCCGATGGTGAGGGTGCGATTCGTCGGCGCGGCGGGCAGTGTGCCAAAACTGGCGCCGGCGCAGACCAGGTCGCAATCGAGCGTGAGGCTGGCGGTGCCCGCGCCAAACGTGAGCGGCGTATTATTGCTCAACGTGAGCGTGTTTCCCGCGCTGAGAGTCACATCGCCGCCCGGGTTGGCGAAGTTGATTTGATTCCAACTCGTGTTTGCGCCCAGCGATACCGAAATGGGCGTGGTTACGACGCTGTCAAACAACGCCACGTCCGCGCTGCCGGGAATGAGGTTGTTGGTCCAACTGGAGGCGAGGTTGAGATTGTCCGCATTGTTGGCCTTGGCCCGCGTGGCGGCAGGGAGATGAGTGCTGGAAACGCACAAAGCTCCGATGGCGAGCAACCAGGGGATTCGCGAACGGCGGGTAGGTTTCATGGCTTGAACAGCGTGGCGCTGTGGGCCAGACCCGTGAGCGTGGTCAGCAGGCCGCTCATGGCCGCGCTGAACAGGATTGTCTTGATGGTTTTCACGGTGGTTGATCTTCAGGGTTTGTGCAGGCGATAGAATTTGGTTGCGCCACCGAGGGCGTTGAACGCGATTCCAAGCGCAACTACCAAGAACCCTGAGAGTTTGGTTTTCATGCGGAATATTGCCGGGCGCAAACACCCACGCTAATGCGAACCATTTCTGATGATTGAAATTAGACCATGACCATCCGGACAATTCAAGTGCGCGTTTCCGCAGGCTTTTGGAGCGCCATGCAACTTCGCGCCGATCCGGTGGAAGGTGGGGAAAGCGTCCGCGCGAGCTGGCTTGTCAGCAGCCTCGCCCCACCAGAAGCCGGCGGCGGCTGAGTGAACGATTCCGAGCCGGAAGCGGAATTTCAGGAAATGGTGAACAAGAGCAAAGCCATGCTCAAAGCCGTGGCGCTGGCGGAGACGTTTGGCTTGTGATCGACTAGAGCTGGCTTTGCTGCCGCTGTGGCGGTTGGTTCATCGGGCGGCGGTCGCGTTGTTGAGCGCTTGGCGTGCCCGGACGCGGCTCGCCGGTCACGAGCAACAGCCACGAGCCGGCGCGTAATCTCACCGCGCCGGGGTCGGCGCCGCGAAAGCGTGTGGGCGTTTGCGCCGTGGTCCAGTTTGCGCCGTCGGCACTCTGGACCGGCCACGGGCCCGGGCCGGTACCGAAGAAAACGAGTTTGCCGGCATCGCTCTGCAGGTTGCCGAGCCAGCGAGCCCGGTCCGACGGCGGCCGGATGTCCGCAACGCGTTCGAACTTCAATCCGTCCTGGCTCGTCGCGTGATAACCGGTTCCGCCGCGCGGCGGTTCGTGTCGCTCCTGCCCGCCTTGAAATTCTCCCGCCGTTCCGTTGTCCGGCACGATGAGGTGGAACACTCCGTCGTGCAGCGCCACTGCGCAATCAATCACGATGCGTCCCTCCACTCCGAACCGCACGCCGGGCTCGAACGTGTAATCAATGCCGTTGGTGGAGATGGCGGAGTAGATCGCCGGTGTGCTACGGCGAAAATCCGGACCGCGATTCGATGTGAAGTACAGCCGCACGCGTCCATCCGGCAACGGCACGAGCGTGGGATCGAACGGCCGCGCCAGACCCTTTTCCATGCCCTCGACAGCGATTGGCTTAACTTCGCTCCACGTGCGACCTTCATCGCTTGAGAACCGCACCGCCACGCGATCGAAGTTGCGATCATCACTCGCCGGAAAATTCTGAAACGCGGCGATGAGCCGTCCGTCCTTCAGGCGGGCGACGGTTGGAACACCGGCGCGTTCGAAGGTGGCGAGTTTTTCCGGCGTGCCGTTCGTAACGATGCGATAGACGATCACGTCGTTGTCCCAAGGGCCGGGGCGGCTGGTGTCGGGGCGATTGGCCGGATTGGGCGGCGGGTTTTGCGCGAAGATCGAAAGCGGCAGCAGCAGAGTCAGAGCAAGAGCAGTTTTCATAACGCGATGGGTCAGGCAGCCGTGACTGGCGACTCACCAGACGCAGATTGCCGGTGATTGGTTTCACCGCAAATCAATTTAGCCGAGCCATTGGGCGGGATCATCGGCCACTTGCACGGAGTCAGGTAATGGGGTATGACCTGTGGACATATTCAGAATTTGGAAATCCCATGAAAAGATTCATTTGCCGTTCAGCTTCGTTCTCCCTGGCTTTGTTTGCATGTGGCTTGCCGCAGCTCGCTCCAGCCATCCCCACCGTGACCAATTGCACCACGACGGTTTATACCAACGTCACCGATCCCGTGATGCTGTCATTCGCGCCAGATGGATCACTGTTCGCCGGCCGCGATAACTCCGGCTCCGGCGGCACCAGTCAGGATGCCGTGAAGATTCACAAGGTCGGCCCCAATGCCTCGTCGCTCGCGGAATACGGCAACACTGCCATCACCGATCCCGACGCCGTGGCGTATGACGCAGTGGGCTTGGTGAGCGGCGCGGCGGGCAACGTGCTCGTCGGTGGTTCGGCAGCGGTCAGCACGGCGAACATTTCACGCATCGGCACGAACGGTGGCGTAGCCATCCTCTTCGGGGGCGCGCTGACGAACATCGGCAATCCGCGCCAGATGATTTTCGACGCCGCGGGCCGGCTTTACATCAGCGATACGGACTTCAACCGCGTCGTCACCACGGCTTCCTCGGCCGCCCCCACGATTCTTTGCGTTTCGACCGGGGCCAACGCGATGGTCTTTGACGTCAGCAACCGGCTCGCGGTGGCTTCCTACACTTTGCCGCGCATCCAGCTCTTCTCCACGAATGGCACGATGCTGAACTCCAATTTCGCCACCATTGCACCGACCGCGCCGCTGGCCGCCGGCAAAGGAGATTCATTTTGGGGCACGGATCTGTACTCCTTCAACTCAAGCGGCCAACTCATCCGCATCGATCCGAACGGCAATGTCACCCCGATCGGCGTCGGTTTCAGCACCGGGATGAACTTTGCCATGGGCAACGATGGCGCGCTCTATGTCAGCTATCAGTTGGGCGATGTGATCTACAAAATCAAACCCACCCCCCGCACGCCGCAGCATTGGTGGCCCTTGGATGGCAATCTGGTCGATATCATCGGCGGCGAAAATGGCAACGCCTCCAACGGCACGTTCTTCGCCACCGGGAAGTTGGGACAAGCATTTGATTTCAACGGCACGAATTACATCAACTTTGGCACGAATGCCGGGAGCGTGGGCGGATCTGATTTCACGGCGACGCTGTGGGTGAAAATGCTGAGTCCATTCACGGCCACTTGCAAATTACTCTCGTGGGAAACGAATTCCTGCCCGGTAAGCAATTACTACTGGCAATTTTATTTATTGGCCGTGGACAGCGTGACCAGCTATGTCGCTGGCGATATTTTCGGCGGTAACTTCACCCAATTGGGTGGCTCTGGTACTACCGATGTGGAGGACGGCAACTGGCATCATCTGGCTTTGGTACGCCAGGGAGTCAATTGTTTTGTGTATCGCGACGGCATCTTGGACGTCACCACCTCCGCACCGAACCTCGCCATCGTGACCAGTGTCGGCCGCCTCATCGCCGGGCACAACCTGTGTTCTGCGGACGGGAACGGCGCCCAATTCCGCGGCCAGTTGGACGAGATCAAACTCTTCGGCGTCGCCTTGACGCAAGCAGAGGTCATCGCCGACATGAACCCGCCGCGGTTGAACATCGCCGCCTTGCCCGGGGCGGTGCGATTGACGTGGTCCACGAACTCCTCCGGCTTCGCTCTGGAAACCAACAGTTCCCTTTCGTTGACCAACTGGGGCGTGCTGACCACGAACTACAGCGTCATCGAAACGAACTACGCCGTGACCAATACCCTCGGCGGAGCGACGCGGTTTTACCGGTTACACAAACCCTAGCGCGTGGCATTGCTTGCGCTGACAGGCGCGTCAGCCTGAACCGACCGCGAGGCGGTTGCTAAGGTCCAGCGCCATTTCGTACGCGACGGTTTGGGAAAGCAGATTCGTCGGCGCGGCAGACGACGACGTAGCGAAGACGCGGTTCGAGGCCGAGTCACTGATGTACAGCCGGCCCGACGCATCGAACAGCAGTTCGCCGGGATTGTTCATGTTCATCTGCACGCCGCCGAACAGCTGCGTGACCGCACCGTTGGTGTTGATCTTGGAAATCACCGCGCCGTGCCGACCGCCGACCCGCCCACGAGCACCGCGCCCGGTGTACCCGAGACGATGCCCAGCGCGTCGTAAGCCACCGCGTCCGGATCGGGAATGGCGGTGGCGCCGGATTCCGTGACAGGCGAGCTACCGGGCGCGACACGATGAATCTTCACCACGTCACCCGCCGTGCCGCCCGAACCGGAATTGTCGCGTCCGACGAACAACGTGCTGTCCGGTGCGAACGCAAGCTGGATGGGATCGGTGACGTTCGCATACACCGTCGTGACGGCCGCGTTGACGACGGGATTGGTGACGGCACGGGTGTTGAGGGTTGCAAGCGAGAACGTGATCGTGAGCAGGCGGAGAACGCGGCTTTCCATGGAAATCGCGGTTAAGGCACGAAGGACAGCGGAGTTCAAGCCTTTATCCGCGTGCAGGAGAAGAGGCAGACCTGAAACTCAGAGTGGCCTGACGTGGATCGGCGAAAGTTCGTTTTGGCAATTCTGTCGGTGACAGTCGTGTGGTCTTCCTGTAAATCCCGGGCGTGAAATTTCACGTCCTCCTTTTCGCGACGGTGCTACTAGGCAGTGTCGCCAGTGTTCTTCATGCGGAAGAAGCCGCTATCGCAACCGAGTGCCTCAAGACCAGTGCGTTCTTTGCGCCGCCGGATTCGCCCGAGTACCGCAAGTATGTGCCTGACCGCGCCATCACCGTCGTCAACCTCGCCATTGACGTCACGCCGGACTTTACCAATCGCACCGTCACCGGCAAGACCACCATCACGTTCAAGCCCATCGCGAAGGCCCTCGCGGAATGGTCCCTGGACGCCGTGGATCTGCGCGTCTCGTCGCTGACGTCGAGCGAGAAGTTGCTCGCTTACCAGGTCACGGACGAAAAGATCATCATCACCTTTGCGGCGCCGATTCCGGCGGACAGGGAGGCGTGGGTTTCCGTCGAATACAGCGCCGAGCCTGCCCGGGGAATCTATTTCCGAACGCCGGAGATGGGCTACAAAGCCGGCGACACACATCTGTTTTCCCAAGGCGAAGAAATCGAAGCGCGGCATTGGTTTCCCTGCCCGGACGCGCCCAATCAGAAGTTCACGTCCGAAATCACCTGCCGCGTACCCGAAGGCATGACCGTTATCTCCAACGGTCGCAAGATTTCGGAGACGAAAGACCCGGCAACCGGCTTGGTGGTGGTGGCGTGGAAACAGGAAAAACCGCATGCGAACTATCTCCTTTCACTCGTGGCCGGTTATTTCAAAAAAGTTGAAGATCGGCATGGCACTGTCCCCCTGGCGTTTTATACGCCCCCATCCGATATCGACCAAGCCGCCAGTTCCTTCCGTGGCACCAAAGACATCATGGCGTTCTTTGACGAGGAAATCGGTGTGCCCTATCCGTGGCCGAAATACGATCAGGTGGTGGTGAATGATTTTGTTGCGGGTGGCATGGAGAACACGAGCGCCACGACGCTGACCGACGGCACACTGTTTACCGATGCGACCGAGAACATTCGGTCCAGTGAGAGTCTCGTCGCGCACGAGCTGGCGCATCAATGGTTCGGCGACTACGTGACGTGCAAAGACTGGAGTCATGTCTGGTTGAACGAAGGGTTCGCCGATTACTACCAGGTCCTTTACAGCGGGCACAAACATGGCCGCGACGAGTTGCTTTACAACCTTTACGAGTCCGCCCGCGGGATCGTGGGCCGGACGAACGCCGGTCGGGCCATTGTCGAGCGCCGGTATGACGATGCCCGGGAACAGTTCAGCTACCTCGCTTACGACAAAGGCGCCTGGGTGCTGCACATGCTGCGATCCCAACTCGGCACGAATCTCTATCGCCAATGCATCAAGACTTATCTGGATCGCCATGCGTATGGCTCGGTGATGACCGAAGACTTGAATCGAGTGATTGAGGAACTTTCCGGGCGCTCATTTGATCAATTCTTCGATCAATGGGTTTATCACGGTGGCCAACCCGAACTCGACCTCAACTATGCCTGGGACGCCCGGACAAAGCTGGCCAGAGTTTCGGTCCGGCAAACCCAACGACTCAGTGACGACGTGTTTCTATTCAATTTCCCGCTTACCGTCCGATTCAACACCAAGGCGGGCGTGGTGGACCGGGAGATCCAGGTCAAACAAGCTGCCGAGGATTTTTATTTCTCGCTCGACGAAGCGCCGACCTCGGTGCGGATTGATCCCGAGCTTACGTTGCTGGCCAAGATTCGGTTTGAGCCACCAACCGCCATGCTCGACGCGCAACTGGAGGATTCCAAGGATGTCATTGGCCGGCTGCTCGCGGTCGAAGCCTTGAGCAAGCGGCGCGATAAGGAGACCGTTGCAAAACTCAAACGAACGCTGAACTCGGATCCGTTTTACGGCGTGCGCATCGAAGCAGCAAGAGCGTTGCGCACCATTCACAGCGACGACGCGCTGGATGCGCTGCTTGCTTCGACGAAGCAGCCGGACGCTCGCGTACGGCGGCAGGTGGTTGAAGCGATCGGTGGGTTCTTTCACGCCAAGGCTTACGCCGCGACCACCGAGTGTCTCGGGCGTGAAAGAAATCCGGACATTCAGGTCGAAGCCATTGAACCGCTGGGCGCGTACCCTAATCCTGAAGTGCGTGAAACGTTGTTGCGCTTCCTGAACACGCCGTCTTATCGGAACGAACTGGCCGTTTCGGCCATCCACGCCATCCGCAGCGCGAATGACCCGGCTTACATCGAGCCCCTACGACAAAATCTCAAGACGAACGAACCAGCTTACACCAGCCGCAGTTTTGCCAGCGCGTTGGATACCCTCGCATCACTATCCCGGAATCATGACGATCGCCTGGATGGCACACGGGAATTTCTGCTGGGTTACGTAAACCATCCCCGTCGCACCATTCGCGTCGGCGCGATCAATGCACTGGGCACATTGGAAGACCCGCGCGCCGTGCCAGTACTGGCAAAATTCAACCTGGCGCGGCCGGGAACTTCCGAGCAGAACGCCGCCGCCGCCGCCCTGCGCCGCATTAATTCCTCCCGAAAAACCGCCGAGGGCATCGGCGACTTGCGGAGCACGGTGCTTGATTTACAGAAGGAGAACACCGAATTGCGCAAAGACTTCAAAACGCTGGAGAAGAAACTCGATGCGCTCACGCCGCCACCGGACGCAAAAAAGAAACCGACACCGGTGGCCAAATCGCCGAAAAGCAAATCCAGTTAGCTCACGAAGCTATAATCGTACGGCTTGCGCATCGGGCGGGCGAGGTGGGCGTTGCCTTCCTTCGCGCCGTCGCCGACGAATTCCTCTTTCACCGGATCCCACTGGTATTTGCGACCGGTTCGGAGCGCGATGACGATGAGGTGACCGACACTGGCAGAACGGTGGCCTCCTTCGACCGGGGCAATGGGGTTCTTGCGCGTGCGCACACAATCGAAAAAGTTGCCCATGTGGTCGTTGCTGACTTCGAGGCGCGCTGCGGTGTCGGGCAAGGGAGTCTCGATGAGATCATCCTTGCTGGCGTTGAGATCGGAGCGATTCACCCAAATCCAACCGTCGGTGCCTTCGAACTTCAGGCCGTTGCGCTGGCCGTCCTTTTTGATCACGCCGCCGTAGGGCGTGTCGTCGGGTGTGGTCTTCACGACTTGTTTCACGCCATTGGCCCAGGTGAGGGTGGCCTCAAATTCACTCGGGGTGGTGAAGCCGCCCGGGATCGGTTGCGTCAGGGCACGGCCTTCGATTTCCGTTGGGCCGTCCAGCCCAATGGCCCAGCGGGCGATATCGTTGTGGTGCGCGCCCCAATCGGTGACCGGGCCGCCGGAGTATTCCCACCACCAACGGAAGTTTGCATGACAGCGCTCTTTCAAATACTCCACGTTCGGCGTTTGGCCCTGCCAGAAATCCCAGTTCAATCCATCCGGAACAGGAGCGGTCTTGAACGGTCCTTCCCGCAGCCCGGCGGGCACGAACACGTTCACCTGTTTCAATTTTCCGATGCGTCCGTTGCGGACCAGTTCGCAAGCCAGACGAAACTTCTTGTCGCTGCGTTGCTGGGTGCCCGTTTGGAAAACCGTGCCGTTGGCGCGCACGGCTTTGACGAGTTGCTTGCCTTCGTCAATGGTCAGCGTCAGCGGCTTTTCACCATAGGTGTCCTTCTTCGCTTTGGCCGCGCCCAGATTGACCAGCGTGTGCCAGTGATCGGGTGTCGCTTGAACGATGATGTGTACATCGTCGCGTTCGAGAGCTTTGCGAAAGTCGGTGAACTTCGCCGGAGTCTTGCCATTCTTCGTGAACTGCTTCGCTGCTTCATCCACGTGTTTTTGGTCCACATCGCACACCGCAACGATGTCGCCAAACCGGCTGGCGTTCTGCGCATCGCCGCGTCCCATGCCGCCACAGCCAACCAGCGCGACGCCGGGGCGGTCATTGGGACTGCGGGTTGATTTTGGGGTTTCTTGGGCGGCCAGTTCGCGTTCGACGAACCAAAGGGGCAACCCGGTGGCAGCGGCGACGGTCGAGCAACGGGTGATGAAAGCGCGGCGCGAGATTTGAAACGGCTTGTTCATGCCGCCAGTAACGCCGCCGGCGACAGTCAGGTCAAGCTGAACTGCATCGCACAAATTGACGACACACAAATTGAGGATGCCGGGCGCAGTTAACGGCGGAGCCAGATCACTTGGTTGCCGCCAGGATCTTTCTGGCCGCGTCGGCGACTGACTCGGTCAGTTCGCGGGGCTTGAGTACCGCCACATCGCCACCCCAGCTCAATACCCAACGCTCGATTTCGACCAAACTGGTCAGTTTCAAACGCAATTCCACTTCACCCTGCTTGAGTTCGCGGAGTTGTTGGGACTCGTGCCATTTCTTTTCGCGAATGAGCTCGGCGACGCGGGCGTTGAAGCGGAGAACGACTTCAAATTCACCTTCGCCGGAGTGAACGCCGAAGCTGCCGCGCAGGCGTTTTTCCAACGAGAACTTCTGCGGACTGGGAAAACTCCTGCCCGTTTGCTTAACCGATTGCACACGGGCGGGGACGAAGGTGCGAATGTCTTTGCGCGCCTGGTCGTAGGCGAAGAGATACCACTCGCCGTTGATATTCGCGAGGTGATAGGGATCAACCAGACGCGCTTCGCCCTCACGACTGCCGGCCTTGCGGTAGATCAAT
Source organism: Limisphaerales bacterium (assembly GCA_044225555.1). Lineage (GTDB taxonomy): Bacteria > Verrucomicrobiota > Verrucomicrobiia > Limisphaerales > JADLHS01 > JADLHS01. The sequence goes on from JBGAIM010000002.1 coordinate 305,400, forward strand.
TCCAACTGACGGCGATGCGCGGTGGCTTTGGCGAGCGCGTTAAAGATTTCCAAGTTCAACACCGGCTCGGCGCGGGTGCGGAAAGAAATGGTCTGCTCGATGTCGGCGAGGTTGAGCGAGATGGTGTCGGGCAGGGATTGCTCGATCTTGCGGATGGCACTCAGGAGTGGTTTCTCGAATTGTGTGCCGCGATATTGTTCGAGAGCTTTTTCCGCGATGACGAGGGCGACGAGTTCACCCTCCGTGATGTGCATGGTGGGGAAGGAGGTAACTTCCGCCGTGTAATGATAACCAAATCGTGGGGGATGGTATTCAATCGGCAGCTCCAGCCGGTCGCGCATGAATTCGATGTCGCGCTGGATGGACTTGGTGCTGACTTCAAGTTCCGCCGCGAGTTTCGTCGCGTTGGGGAATTTACCGGATTGAACCGCCTGATGAATCCGGAGCATCCGCTCCAGCGGCGGGCGGGAGTGCAGCGTAGGTGGCGGCGCGGCCTGATTTGTCATGCGCCGAAGAAATAGCGGAGTCTTCGATGATCGGCAACCCGTCAATCCGGTAACTCCGGCCGGCGCGGAGGAAAACCACCCGATGAAAGCCCTGTGCGCCCAGCAGTTGCTTCCACTCGTTCGCGAGTGGGGCGACCTCGCTATCGGAATAGGTGTAGCCAAAGACCACCACGGCGAGATCACGCGGGAGGACGCGATGTTTCAGTTCACGTTCGATCTGGGCCCGGGAGAGCAGGGGCAGAAAGCCATCCTGGCGCGTGTCCGGGCGGGTCATTTGGATGGCCTCCCAGCCGTAGAAGTGCAGGATGACGTTGGTGCTCTTCTCTTCGTGGAACCGTCCGAAGCTGACGGTGGAGCACGAAGTGGAGATCAGCAGAACGGGAATCAGCGCGACAAACTGCCACCCTGCACAGCCCCAACGGGAAATGAGCGTACTACCTGAACCCTTCATCGCTACTACATCGGCGTCTGGCCGGACTTCTTTAGCGGCTCCGGGCGTCATTTGCGCCGGGTGGGCTACACCAGCTTGGCCAGCAATTCGTCGTTGGTCTTGTGTTTCTTGAGCGCGGCAGTGAGCGTTTCCATCGCTTCGATGGGATTCAAATCCACCATCATGCGACGCAGCTTGCGCACGGCTTCGATGTTTTTTGGCGCAAAAAGTTTTTCCTCTTTGCGGGTGCCGCTCTTGGGGATGTCAATCGCCGGAAAGAGACGGCGGTCCGAAAGCTTGCGGTCGAGGATCAGCTCCATGTTGCCTGTGCCTTTGAACTCCTGGAAGATCAGTTCATCCATGCGCGAACCGGTATCAATCAGCGCCGTGGCGAGAATGGTAAGTGAGCCGCCGCCTTCGATCTTGCGCGCCGAGGCGAACATCTTGCGGGGAATCTCCAGCGCACGTGCGTCCACCCCGCCAGTCATCGTGCGACCGCTGCCGCCGTGGACCGAGTTGTAGGCGCGGGCGATGCGCGTGAGCGAATCCATCAATACGAACACATCCTTGCCTGATTCCACGATGCGCCGGCAGCGCTCCACCATGAAGCGCGAGAGGCGGACGTGTGTTTCCAGATCCTGATCGTTCGAGGACGCCACAACTTCGGCTTTCACCGAGCGCTGGAAGTCCGTGACTTCCTCGGGGCGCTCGTCAATCAACAGCACCATGACGTGGACTTCCGGATGATTCGCCGTGATGGCATTGGCGATTTGTTTCAGCACGGTGGTCTTGCCTGTGCGGGGCGGGGCGACGATGAGGCCGCGCGTGCCTTTGCCGATGGGCGTGACCAGGTCGATGACCCGGGTTTCAATCAGGTCGGGCGTGGTTTCGAGATTGTATTTCTCGATGGGATCAATGCTGGTGAGATTCTCAAACCGCACCGCCTTGGTGTAATCCTCGAAGGCCATGTCGTTGACCTTGTCCACGGCCTTGAGCTGGGGGCTCGTGCCGCGATGCGGCGGCTGGGTCGGCCCGGCCACGAGGCTGCCTTCGCGGAGGAAGTTGCGCTTGATGGTGTCCGGCGTGACAAAAATGTCGGTGGGCTTGGGATGAAAGTGGTTCGCGGCGGTGCGCAAAAAGCCGAAGCCTTTCTCGGAGATTTCGAGATAACCCGAGCCGTGGTCGGTGGCGGGTGCGTCGTTGTGTTTACTGCTCATATACTGTCTGTGTGTGCCCGAAGGTTTGAAATAAAGCCCGGATAACCCGTCTTGAACTTCTTGAACTGTTGAACTGTGAGAAGCCGCTGCGTGGAAAAACTTGAGGAATAACCCCCGCCCGTCGCAGCATCAGACCTTCGATTCGCCGCCTAAATAAGGGCAAAGCCGCGCGGACGCAACTCTTTTTTGTGAATATCTTTCCCGCAAAATACCCGACCCGCAGGCCCTCAGCCGCCCACGGCCGCCCGGGCTTCCGCCGCCAGCGCCGTGCTCAGGTAGCGTTCCCCTGTCGAGCAGGCAATCGTGACGATCAGCTTGCCCTTGTTCTCCGGACGCCGGGCCACTTCGATTGCCGCAATGACATTCGCGCCGGTCGAGATGCCCACGAGCAGACCTTCTTCCTTGGCCAGCCGACGGGCCATGGCGAAGGCATCGTCGTTGGAGACTTGAACGCACTCGACGATCTGCGGCTTGCCGGCGCTGTCTTTCAAATGGAGATTCTTCGGAACGAAACCGGCCCCCGTGCCTTGAATCTTATGCGGGCCGGGTTTGACCGGCTGGCCGGCAAGCGTTTGGGAAATCACCGGCGAATCCTTGGGCTCAACCGCGATGGCTTGGAACGATGGTTTCTTGGGTTTGATGACTTCGCAGCAGCCGGTGATGGTGCCGCCGGTGCCGACGGCGGCGACGAGAATATCAATCTTCCCGTCGGTGTCGTCCCACAACTCAACTGCCGTGGTTTTCTTGTGAATCTCGGGATTGGACGGGTTTTCAAACTGTTGCGGAATCCAGGCATTCGGAGTTTCTTTTGCGAGCTGTTCCGCGCGGGCAATGGCGCCCTTCATGCCCTCGGCGCCCGGCGTGAGCACCAGTTTTGCCCCGAGCATTGCAAGCAACGTGCGGCGTTCGAGCGACATCGTCTCGGGCATGGTGAGAATGAGTTGATAACCCTTGGCCGCCGCGACAAACGCCAGGGCAATGCCAGTGTTGCCGCTGGTTGGTTCGATGATGACCGTGTCTTTCTTGAGCACGCCGCGCTTCTCCGCGTCTTCGATCATCGCCATGCCGATGCGGTCCTTGACGCTGCCGAGCGGATTGAAGAACTCGCACTTGAGCAATACGGTGGCTTCGACGCCCGCGGTGACCTTGTTCAATTTGACCAGGGGCGTGTGGCCCACGGTTTCGACAATGTTATTGTAAATGCGGCCCATAAAATTCAGAAATGGTTTGAGTTAAATGCGAACGAAGTTTTGGCGGGAAACCAAAACAAGGGCAAGTCTTTTTCCGAAAGCTTTTATGCTGGCGTCAATCGGACGGGGAGCATTGGCTGGAACGGCTCCACCCGGTTCTGGTCTTGGCGGGCTGACCCGCTGGTCGGCCCCAATGCGTGTGTGCTCGTTCCCCACCAACTCGCAAACTCACTCCCGCTTCACGGCGGGGGGCCAGCCCGAGGCTGATGATTAATTCACCTTGGCTTCGCATCGCAGACGGATGCGGGCGTGTTCGACATCCTCCTCCTGTTTCAAGGGGAGGCCGCAGGCTTTTCGCCAGTCGTTCCGACGCTCGCCCAGTTCGATTTGCAGGAGGTACTCGTGATCAAACCGCTCGGGCAGAGCCGCCGTCCCGGTGCCCGTGCCGGACTCGTAAGCAAAGACGTTTGCCGCGTGCACAGCCGTGAGTAGCGTAAAGCTCGCGTCTTTGGAAAGGGTTGGACAATGATGCCACGCGACGGCTTCCAAAACCGGCAGTGGCAGTCCCCAGTTGCCGAGCAGGCAGGCCGCCAAATTGGCGTGGGTCGTGCCGAGGACCTGCAACTCCGCTTCGCGCTGGGTCAGTTGTTTCGCCGTGTGGAGCTGTTCAATGGCGGTGCACATGGCCGGCACATTGGCCATGAGGATCAGCTTACCCATGTCGTGAATGAGCCCGGCCGTGAAGGCGGCTTCAGCCAGCTTGACGTTCTTGACTTCCGCCACCGTGATTGTGCGCGCCAGGGTGCCAACGAGCAAACTGTGATTCCAAATCTGCTCGGCGGAGCAACCCGGATGTTTGAGGTCTTCAAATTGTGTGAAGACACCCGCCAGCAGGAGCAGCGAGCGCGTCCGTTCGGCGCCCAGAAACAGCACGGCTTCGTACGGCTCGGTGATTTCCCGGCCCAGCCCGAAGAAGGCCGAGTTGACCACCTGCAAAATCTTGGCGGTCATGACCGGATCTTGTCCGATTAAACGGGCCACCACCTCCAGTGAGCCTTCGGGCGAGTTCAGCTCTGTGGTTACCTGCGAGTAAAGGCGGGGCATGGCGGGAAGTTTCCGGCATTGCGCCAAGAGCTTTTTCATGCCGGCATCCGACATCCATTCCTGGACCCGAGCCAGCCGTTGAATGGTGGCTGATAAAGTGACGGCGTCTGCGGTCGGGCACACGGGCGCGGCGCCGGTGACGCTGAGTTTTGCCATGGCCGCCCGGTCATTCGCGGCACACAGGACGATCCGCGGTGAATGTGCCGCCCCGTCTTGCAGCGCCGCGGCCAGTGTCGGGTCGTCCGCGACGGTGGAATTCATGACCACCGCCAGGAAATGGCCGGTTTGCAGCGCTTTGACTGCTTCGGCGACGTCCGCGGTGATTTGACATTCCCACCGGGGCGGTTGCCGGCGGAGTTCCGAGGCCATTTTTAGATGCCATGCCGCTTCGGTAGCCACGAGCAGAACGCGCGACTTCGCAGATTGCTCGGAGGGCGCCGCAGCCGTAATGCCGTCGGAGGCGCGGTCAGTGTTGGCGTCCGGTGAAGAGAAGGCGGACGCAGTCTTTGGGGTCGGGTCGGAATTCGCCGGCCCACGCGACGCAACCGTCTTTTTGAGAGTGTTGAAAAATCCCATAGATCAGGAGTCCATTCTGTCGTCCGCTATCTCTCCATCGGCGGCGACGCGGACTTACTGAAGTGGATTTTTTTACCAGGATCATTAGACAGTGTGGCCAAAGCGGGGCGGTCTGCCAAAACAAAATGTCGGCGCAGATACCTCTGGACTTCCAACCAATTTGAAGTCTAATTCAACCATCCCGCGCAATCAGCACGCGTCATGAAGCAGCCCAATTCCCTCCGGGCGCTGCAGCGAAACTTGGCGATCTTCGCCTTCGTGTTCGCCGTGGCTCTGAGTGGCCAGCCCGCCAATGCACAGGTCATCACCCTGACCGATGAGAACTCGTTTGTGAAGTTAGACCTAGGAAGTCCGTCTGGGATGTTTGATTGGTCGCTTTTCTTTGCCCCGCCAAATCCAATTTACGGTGAAACAAGCTACAACCCTCTCAGTCACGATTGGTTTTGGTTTCGCGTGGGGAATCTCCCCGCGCGCTCGATTGATAGCATCAGTGCGCCGGGTGTTGCCTGATGCGCGCAGAGTATTCGCCAGCTATTTCAATGGGCAATTTGGCGTAGTAGTCCATTACGAATTGACGGGTTCGCCACTAATTCCATTTTCCACCGGGACTGCCCAGTTGACAGTCACCGCGACTATTACTAATGCCACTGCCGCACCTTTGGATTTTCACCTTTTTCAGTACGCGAACATCGAATTCGCTGCACATGCCGTTTCCTTGGCGACCAACGCGATGGGGCAGTTTAGCGAGGAGCGCTTCGATCTTGGTTCTGGTAGCTTTCGGACGATCGTGAGCAGTGCGGCAGCGCATGGTGAAGTTGGCTTGTGGCCGGCTACGCTGTTTCGGCTCAACGACAACTCCCCCACCACTCTTAACGATTCTGCCGGCCCACTCGGACCTGGAGATCTGACTGCGGCACTTCAGTGGGATCTGGTTATTCCGCCGGCCGGTTCAGTCACGATCCTCCAAGACAAATATCTTCAAATTAATTTCATCCCAGAGCCGTCTATCGGTTCAATAACCTTGTTGGGCTTTGCTGTCTCGGCATGGCGGCGAAATCGGGGGTTGGGAAGACGCCTTCAATGTCAGCGCGATGGCTGTAAAACAAAATGTCCCCGCCCAGCCTTGCGACTGAACGAGGACAAATTTGGGGGATGGGAGTTCGCCAGGCTCTCTTTCCCGTGCCGACATTGGGCGCTCACCTCGCGGCGGCTGCCGGCTTCCCGACGCCATTCTCCATGACAAGTGGAGTCTGCGGCCTCGTAGCAGGGCCGTCTGACATCTTCCGACATCAGATTTCGAGTGAGGCTTTTCAGCTCGCTTTGGCTGGTGGTTGCGCCACCGGCCTGCGAACCAGGTCAAGACACATCTGCGATTTCTTTTTCGCGTCTTGACCACTTTGACACTGGTCGGCCACCGCTTTTGACGGTGCGTTGGCCAGCGCCACGGGTCTCGCCTCTTAACTCTCAGGTTGCCTTTCGTTCACAGGCCAGCGGTGTCGTTTTTAACATCGCCGGCGCTCGGAAGATTTTCACGCGACTTGCCGTGTCTGCGTGTTCTTCCCGGTGCGTCCGCTCCGTTTGTCCGTCTTTCGACGGTTTTCTTTGGGCGGTTTCAAACGGTTTGATTGAATCCGCCAGAGTCGTCCACCCCGTGCTGATGCACAGTAGCAACCGATTACCCTCTGGGTAACTGCGATTCACTCAGGCCCGAAACTCTCCTGAGCTACTTGACTCGATTCGGAACGGTTTCTCATCGTTCCTCCTCGCCAAGTTCCTTTTTCGCGTAACTGACACGCGCGAACGTGCCAGAGGAACTGGTGAATCCTGCCTCCATCCATCGGAACTTGCGCTCCGGCTTGAGAGGAGCCGTGCCAACCAGCCTGGCCCGACCTTTCCCCAGTCACCTGGGATTATCCCTGAGCCTGACGACAACTTTCTTGCGATTACCACCGCCCGACTCAGTTCTTTCAATGAACTGGTGACAGCATACAACAAATCGCGCGGCTGACTACGAAACCTTGTGAACAGGGTTGTTCCCAAAATGCGCCGGTGAACAGTTGGCGAACAACTCCGCGTGGCCAATAAAATCAGGGCTGAGTGCAGCCCGACAAAAACATTATTCACCGATCCACAGCGAAGGAAATCGGCTCGGTGAAGAAGTTTTGAATTGGCCAAGACAGCATTCAACGCCAAGACGCCAAGCGGCCAAGGCGCATAGGAAGTATATGGTAGGGACGCGTTCCACCGCGTCGCATTCTTTTCTGAACCCGAGGAAGCCTGGGACGCGGCGGAACGCGTCCCTACCGAGTCGTTCGCAACTGAAGAACGCTCTGTTTTTCAGACTAGAAATTGACAACCCCGCATTGCTCCGTCACTCTGCCCGCATGTCAAAACCGGCTTTGGGACGCGGTCTTGGCGCGCTGTTGGGTGGCACTCCGGTGATCACCAGCCCCGCGCCTGTCGCTCCGTCTCCCACCCCACCCACCCACGTCATTCCGCCGCCCGCCGTCATCCACACGATAACGCCGGCGACCGTTTCAAAAGATCAGGTTCGCCGGGTGGCGGTGACGCAGATTCGTCCCTGCGCGCTTCAGCCGCGCAAAGATTTTTCCGCCGAATCCCTCCGCGAACTCGCCGACTCCATCCAGGAACAGGGCATCGTTCAACCGCTGATCGTTCGCGCACAGGGTAACAACTTTGAACTCATCGCTGGTGAGCGTCGCTGGCGCGCGGCCCAGATCGCCGGGTTGACCGAAGTTCCGGTCCTGGTCCGCGAAGCCGATGATCGCGCTGTGTTGGAGATGGCCCTCATCGAAAACCTCCAGCGCGAGAATCTCAATCCCATCGAAGAGGCGCTCGGTTACGCGCAACTCGTCAGCCAGTTTCAACTCACGCAGGAACTGGTCGCCACCAAGGTCGGCAAAAGCCGCGCCGTGGTCGCCAACGCGTTGCGCCTGCTCAAGCTCCCGGGCGAGTTGCAGGGATTCATCCGCGAAGGCCGGCTCTCCGTGGGTCACGCCAAAGTCATTCTTGGTCTCACCGACGAGAAACAACAGCGTGCCGCAGCCGAACGCGTCATCAAGGAGGCGCTCAATGTCCGGCAGACAGAGGGCCTGATTGCGAAGCTGCAAACGCGTGACGGTGCAAAAGCCAAGGCGGCCAAGACGCCGCTGCAAAGCGACGCGCACGTTGCGAACTTGGAGAACAAGCTTCGCGAGCGGCTCGGGACGAAAGTTCAGTTGCGTTATTCGCTGGGCAAAGGTTCGCTGGAAGTCTCCTTCTACAGCGACGCGGAACTCGAGCGAGTTCTGCAAATCCTCGGGGTCAACGCCGAGTAATCTCGCAGGCAAGAATTCATCAAGGGGAAACGGAAAACATGAATACTCCAGAACTACGCGCCAGCACGGCCAAGGAACTTCAGGCCAACGCCGCCAAAGTCGCCGGCTTCAATTCCTTCATCGGCTTCGACGGTTTCGTGGATGAGATTTTCCACCTCGTGGACAAGCGCGAGAGCGTGGAGAAATACCAACGCCTCACCACCATTGCCAAATATGCCGAGCGTCTCGCTGCCGCCGCGGGCAAGAGCACCAACGTCGAGATGGTCAGCCAGATGGTCAAGCTCGGCGGCAACGGCCCCATCATGGCCAACGCGCTGGCGAGCTTCGGGATGAAGGTTTGCTACCTTGGCAACCTCGGCTATCCGAACATGCACCCCATTTTCTCGGACTTCGCCAAATGCGCGGAGGTTCACACGATTGCCGAGCCTGGCTACACGGACGCGCTCGAATTCGAGGACGGCAAAATCATGTGCGGCAAACATCAAGCCCTGCGCGATGTGCATTGGGAGAACATCAAGGCGCGTTTCGGGGCGGACAAGTTCGCGGCCAAGATGCAGTCGTCGCAATTTGTCGGCTTCGTCAATTGGACCATGTTGGGCCGCATGAATGAAACCTGGTCCATCATTCTCAAAGAAGTTTGTCCCAAGCTTTCCGGTCCACGTCGAAAACTATTCTTCGATCTGGCGGATCCGGAAAAGCGCACGCGCGACGACATTCTCACCGCGCTCTCGCTCATCACGGAGTTTGAGAAGTATTTTGACGTCATCCTCGGTTTGAATGAGAAGGAAGCCGTTGAGATCGGATCGCATCTGCTGGGCGTCAACAAGAGCGAGCATTCACCGGAAGGCTTGTTGAAGCTCGCCACGCAGATTCGTGACCGCATCAGCGTGAACACCGTCGTTGTTCATCCGGTTTCGTTTGCGTTGGCAGTGAGCGCGGGCGATTCGGCGATTGTTGAAGGACCGTTCACGCCCAAGCCGCTTATCACCACCGGCGCGGGCGACCACTTCAACGCCGGCTTCTGCTTTGGCAAACTTCTGGGCTTCGACAACGCGAAGTCGCTCCTAACCGGTGTTTCGACGAGCGGCTTCTACGTGCGCACTGCCAAGAGCCCAAGCGTGGCCGACTTGGCCGGCTTGATGAACCAGTGGCCAGTGAGATGATTCTGCCGGTTCTCAAATACGGTCATCCCGTCCTGCGCCAGAAGGGTGCGCGCATTGAGTCGGTCACGCTTGAGATCAAACAGCTCATTGCGGACATGCTCGAGACCATGTACGCGAGCAAGGGCATCGGCCTCGCCGCGCAACAGGTGGGAAAGGCGCTGCAACTGACCGTGCTCGACTTGCGCGCCGTTACCGATCGTCCTTCCACGCTCGAACTCAAAGGCAAGCCGGCGGATCTGGACGCAATCATGCCGCTGGTCTTGATCAATCCCGAGGTCAAGCCCTTGAACGATTTGGTCGCTGGCCCGGAAGGCTGCCTCAGTTTTCCGGAAATGTATGGAGAGATTTCGCGACCCGAGTCGGTGGAGGTCAAGGCGCTCAACGAGAAGGGCAAGCCAGTTGAGTTTCGCGCCGGTGGCCTGCTCGCGCGCGCCGTGCAACACGAAACCGACCACCTGAACGGGATCCTCTTTATTGACCGGATGGACCGCAAGACCAAGGCCGAGTTGCGTGACGAACTCGACGCGCTTCAGGCCGAGACCAAGGCCGCCCTGGAAGCGGTAAAAAAACCACCAGGTAGATCAAAGCACTGACATCCGGCGGCGGAACTGGAGCAAAGCGCCCAGTGCCACCAACCCAAGTCCTGCCGTCGAGGGTTCGGGGACTTCGATCACGCCATAAACCGGATTCAAGATACCTTCGCCGTTGTTGGGAACGTCATTCCAGGCGCCGGGTGTCAACGGCCAGCCCGGATTGGCTTCCACCATATAGGCGTAATCTTCGTCAGGCACGAATCCGCCTCCGCTGTTGGGCTCGCCCGGACTCCAATTGTTGTATGAAACTGATTCCCCCGAAATCCAGCGAAAGTCACCTTCCACCGCTTGATCCGTGAGCCCGAGCCAGAGGGCTTTGTTGAGTCCGCCGAAAGTGGAATAGACCCATTGATTTTCCGCCGCATCGTTGATGGTCACCAGATTGCCGCCGAGTGTCAGGGCCTCCGCTTGCGATGCCGTCCAGGTGGCGGGCGACAGTAGAAAGTAATAGTGGTTGTTGGCCGGATTGAGCACCGGACCACCGAGGGTAACCGCGCTCGAAGTGAGACACGCCGTCAGGAACAAGCCGATGGAGATGATGATCGCTTTCATGTGAAGTTGATTTACCAGGGTTAACCGCTCCTGCCCGGGCAACTCGCCCTTTTTCCCGGAAGAGCATAACCAGCGTGTCAAGGCGGGGTATCATCTCGACACCCACGCCCAAGATTCGCCATCATGCACGCAACTTTATGGTTTCCCACGACGTGCCGATTCAGTTTTTACTCACGCTTCCGCCGCGCATGGCCTCCGAATTCGAGGCGCTGGAGCAGCGCAAACGTCCGCAGTGGTTCGCGTGCTCGGATTCCAGCGGACCGCCGTTGGGTTCGGGCGGCGGCACCGCAAATCTCCTCGTCGAAGCCTGGCGCCAAACCGGAGGCAACCAGTCGTTGAGCGATTGGCTGGGCAGCAGCCGGAAACTCATGCTGCACTCGGGCGGTCAAAGCCGGCGGTTGCCCGCGTATGCGCCCATCGGCAAATTACTCATGCCGGTGCCGGTGTTTCGCTGGTCGCGGGGACAGCGGCTTGATCAATCGCTGCTCGATCTGCAACTCGCCGATTACTCGCGCGTGCTCGCCCATGGTGGTTCGCGCGCGGTCGCCATGCTCGTCAGCGGTGACACGCTCATCCGCGTGCCGGGTGAACTGCCGGCGTTCCCGGACGTGGACGTGCTCGGCCTCGGCATGTGGGGCACCCCGGAAAAGGCGAAGGACTTCGGTGTCTTCTTTACCCCGCGCGGTCAACCGAACGAACTCGCCTTCTTCCTCCAGAAACCCGCGCCGGCCCGCACGCGCGAACTCGCACAGGAGCATCTTTACCTCTACGACACCGGCATGTGGTTGCTGAGCGAGCGCGCCGTGCACGTGTTGCTGGAACGGTGCGGCTGGGACGCCCGCGCGCAACAGTTTAACGGTGGTCGCGCCGCGAACTACGAGTTCTATTCGCGTTTCGCGCTGGCACTGGGAACGAAACCGGTGGAAAACGATCCGCTCATCAAACCGCTCACCTGTGCCGTCGTGCCGCTGAACAACGCGGAGTTCTACCACTTCGGCACCAGCGTGCAGATGATCGAGTCGGTGTCCGAATTGCAAAACCTCGTGCTGGACGAAACCAAGCTGGGCACATCGGCTGGCCGCCGTCACCCGGACCAGTATTTGCAGAACACCCAATTCGCCTGCCCGCCCCGGCGCGAGGAGAACCACACGCTTTGGGTTGAGAACAGCGTCGTGCCTGCCTCGTGGCAGGTTGCTTGCGAACATGTTCTCACCGGCGTGCCCCCCAACGACTGGAAACTCCAACTCGAACCCGGCGTCTGCCTGGACTTCGTGCCCATTGGCGCAGACGAATTCTGCATCCGCGCCTATGGCATTCGCGACAGCTTCAGCGGCAAACTGGGCGACGCGAACACAAAATGGTTTGGCCGTCGAGCGAGCGACTGGTTCGCCGCGCGCGGGCTGAATCCAACTGAATGTGGGCTGGCCCTGGACGCGGACATTCAACTGAGCGCGCTGTTTCGGGTCATGTCTGCGGGTGACCTTGACGGTGAGTTCATCCAATGGTTGTTCGCCTCCGAGCCGGCGGCCCGGTCTGACTTTGCCAAACGCTGGCGAACGGCCGCGCGACTGTCCGCCCAACAACTGCTCGAACAGGCGAACATGCGGCGCGTCTATGAACAGCGGACCCGGTTGCGCAACGCCTCGCTCATCCCGTTGTTGAAGAATTTCCGCTGGAGCGTTTTCTTCCGGCTCGACCTCGAATCGGCCGCGCGCTCCTTTGCGGCCACGGGCTTGACCCTGCCCGAGTTGAACTTCGACGGTCACGACGAGCCATTGGCGCCGGTGCATGACCAGATGTTTCGCAGCGCCGTGTTGCGGCATCGCCGGCAGGAAGGCTGGGAGAATTGCGAAGCGGCGGCCTTTGCGAAGCTGCGGGACCTCGTCGTGCGCGAGGCGCAACTCTCACCCGCGCGCCCAACTTGCAACGTGCTCGAAGACCAGATCATCTGGGCGCGGAGTCCGGTGCGATTCGATCTTGCGGGTGGCTGGACGGACACCCCGCCGTATTGCCTCGAATTCGGTGGCAGCGTGCTGAATGTGGCGGCGGATTTGAACGGTCAGCCACCGGTGCAGGTGTTCGCCAAACTCTGCGAGCGCCCTGAACTCGTCGTGCGTTCGATTGACCTGGGCGTCGAAGAACGCGTGCGCAGTTACGAGGAACTGGACACGTTCGCCAAGCCCGGCAGCGCCTTCGCCTTGGCGAAAGCCGCGTTCGCGCTGGCGGGATTTCTTCCGCGCTTCCACGCCGACGGTGGATTTGATTCGTTGGAAAAGCAGCTCCGTGATTTTGGCGGTGGCATTGAATTGTCCTTGCTCGCTGCCGCGCCGAAAGGCTCGGGTTTGGGCACGAGCAGCATTTTGTCGGCGACCGTGCTGGCGGCGCTGAGCGATTTGTGCGGGTTGAACTGGGATCGCAACATTCTCTTCACCCGCACGCTGGCACTCGAACAAATGCTGACGACTGGCGGTGGCTGGCAGGATCAAGCCGGTGGGTTGTTCCGCGGCATCAAGCTCATTGAAACGGCATCCGGTCTCGCGCAGAAGCCGACGTTGAGCTGGCTGCCGGACTATCTGTTCGGCCACGAATTTGCCAACAGCCGGGTGCTCCTGTATTACACCGGCGTCACGCGACTGGCGAAGAACATCCTCGCCGAAATCGTGCGCGGCATTTTCCTGAACTCACCGTCGCACCTTGGCCTCATTGAAGAAATCGGCGCCAACGCGAAAGTTGCCGGGGCTGCCATTCAACAATGCAACTATGATCGTCTTTGCTCCGCCATTCAGAATAGTTGGCGGCTGAACCAGCGCCTGGACGCCGGCACGAATCCGCCATCGGTTGCCGCCATTCTTGATTCCGTAAAGGACTTTGTGGCCGCCGCGAAGCTGCTCGGCGCGGGCGGCGGCGGTTACTTGCTTATGTTCGCCAAAGATGCCGAGGCGGCTGCGCGCATCCGCCAGCATCTCACCGTGAACCCGCCGAACCCGCGCGCCCGGTTCGTGGATTTCAGCCTCTCGGACACCGGACTTCAAGTGACGCGAAGTTGAGTCGGAGCGCCGAACTCCGGTTCGGCTCGTTTGTGTAGGGTGACATCAAGCCGACCTGGAGATCGGCGCCCCCGTTCTTTGCCGCTTCTTGGCAAACTGTTGACCATTCTTGCCATTTTGCCGGTTCGCTCTTGGCGCCTGGCCGGTCGTGACGGAGGCTCGCCCTACCGGACACGGTTGTGCCGGCGCAATGTTATGAGCGAGAAAAACGATCGGGCAACCTGGCTCAAAGGCCCTCAGGCGCAGTGCAGCATTCCCCCCAAACCGCGCGCCAATCCGCCGCGCCTCGTCCTGCTGGGCGCGCCCGGCGTGGGCAAGGGCACGCAGGCCGAACTGCTCTGCGCCGGCATGGGCGTGTGCCAGTTGTCCACCGGCGACATCTTCCGCGCCTCCAAATGCCTGTCCGATGACGAGCGCAGCCCGGCAATGAACGATGCGTTGGGCTACATGAAACGCGGCGATCTCGTGCCGGATGCCACGGTCTTGAACCTGATCCGGGAACGCGCGCGTTGCCTCAATTGTCGCGGCGGATTTTTGCTGGATGGTTTTCCCCGCACCGTGCCGCAGGCCGAAGCATTGGACGATCTGTTGGAGGAACATCAGATCCGCATCGAGGCGGTGCTCAATTACGCGCTGCCCATCGCCACCATCGTCGAAAGATTGAGCGGTCGTCGCACCTGCGCCAATTGCAAGGCGGTCTTCCACACCAGCGCCCGCCCGTCGCGCGTACCGGATGTGTGCGATCACTGTGGCGGCAAACTTCTGCAACGCGAAGATGACCGGCCCGAGGCGGTGGAAGTGCGGATGCTGGCCTACGAGAACAGCACGAAACCCTTGATTGATTACTACGCGGGCCACGGTTTGTTGCGCACCATTTCCGCCGAAGGTTCACCCGAGCAGATTTACGAGCGGACGATGGCGATTCTCGATACTTGACCTGCGCAACAACCCGCTGCTGAGTTTTACTGTAAATCCGGTTAGATTCGAAGCACAGTTTTTGGCAACCTCAATTCTGAAGGTTGGTAAACGGTTCTAACTCACGGCCACAATGAAACGGATTTTGGTGAACCTGCTTGGAGTGCTGGTCGTAGTCACTGCGCTCCATCTGCAGCCGTCCACCGCCTCGGCCCAAGGTGCAGGGTACACCTTGCTGACCACGTTCACCAATCCCACGCCCGCCTCCTACGAGTGGTTTGGCTGCTCCATAGCCTCAGTGGGAACGGATCGGATATTGATTGGAGCCGAGGGCGACAATGCCGGCGGGTTGCTCACCGGGGCGGCGTATCTGTTCAGCACGAACGGTGCGTTGCTTGTTACCTTCACCAATCCTACGCCGACCGCTGGCGAAGCGTTCGGCCATTGTGTAGCGTCGGCAGGAAACGACCGAGTGCTGATTGGAACGTCTGGGGGCGGTGATGGTTCCGGAGCCGCATATCTTTTCAGCGCTGGGGGTGCGTTGCTTGTCACCTTCACCAATCCTACGCCGGCAGCCGAAGATTTTTTCGGGTTCGCCTTGGCGTCACTGGGAGCGGATAGGGTGCTGATTGGGGCGTTAGGTGATGACGCAGGCGCGACAAACGCCGGGACGGCATATTTGTTCAGTGCCAACGAGGCAATACTCACCACTTTCACCAATCCTACGCCCGCAGTCGCGGATTGGTTTGGTTATTCCCTAGCGGCGGTAGGAACCGACTGGGCGCTGATCGGGGCGCCTTACGACGACACAGGCGCGAATAATGCCGGGGCGGCATACCTGTTCAACACCAACGGCGCGCTGCTGACTACCTTCACCAATCCTATACCAGCAGCCAACGACAACTTCGGCTGCGCCGTAGCAGCGATGGGAAGCGACCGGGTGTTGATTGGAGCGATTGGTGATGGCTCACCTCACATCGGGGCGGCCTATCTCTTCAGCACAAATGGCGTGTTGCTTACCACCTTCACTAATCCTACACCAGCTTACGGCGACCACTTTGGCGCTTCTCTAGTAGCGGTGGGAAGTGATCGAGTACTGATTGGGGCGAGTGGAGACCTCCCGGTTGCAAGCGGCGACGGGGCGGCCTATCTGTTCACCACCAACGGCGAGTTGCTTGCCACGTTCACAAATTCTACGCCAGATATAGGCGACTACTTCGGTGCTTCTGTGGCGGCTGCGGGATCAGATCGAGTACTGATTGGGGCACGTGGCGCTAACCATTTTGGTGGTGGAGAGGCGTATCTATTCGCTCTTACCGTGCCGACGCCAGAGACGCCGAGCCTGGCCATTTGGCTAACCACGACCAACTCGGTGGTTGTCTCGTGGCCATCGCCTCCGACGGGGTGGACGTTGCAGGAGAACACCACCGGTGTGGCGTCGGTCAATTGGAGCAACGTGACCCGCGGAATTCAAGACGACGGCACGAACAAGTCGCTCATCGTCAATCCGCCTACGGGCAATCGGTTTTATCGGCTGTTCAAACCGTGAGTTGGCCGGTTGAATGAGCTCTCAGAGTTTTGAGCTGGAGCGCGACTGTGTCGCAGCAGGTGGCGGATTTGCTGCGGCTGACTTTTAGCACAGCCGCGTTCCAAGCCAGACGCTGCTGCGCACCATTTCCGCCGAGGGCACGCCCGAACAGATTTACCAGCGGACCATGGCCATCCTGGATTGATCTGAACAAAGGTCGGGGTTGCGTCGTCGGTGTCTCGAAGCTAGTTTCGACACATGAAAACCAATCGCCGCCAGTTCCTCGCCCGCACTGCGCTTGGTGTGAGCAGCGCCCTGCTCGCGCCCCAACTCCTCGCCGATACCAAACCCGCGCCGAAGTATTTTGATCCGTACGAGAGCATTCCGCTGGGCAAAACCAAACTGAAGTGCTCACGCGTCGTGCTCGGCACGGGGATGCGCGGCGGCAACCGGGAATCGAATCACACCCGCCTGGGCAAGGCGAAGTTCGAGGCGCTCATCCGGGAGTCGCACGACCGCGGGGTGAACGGCTTTGACCTCGCCGATCTCTACGGCACGCATCCGTATGTGATCCCCGCGCTCAAGGGAATTCAGCGCGACAAGTTCGAGGTCATCAGCAAGATCTGGTTTCGCGAGGGCGGCATTCCCGAGAAGGAACGTCCGGATGCCGACGTGGTGGTTGATCGTTTCTTGCGTGAGTTGAACACCGATTACATTGATCTTGTGCTGCTGCACTGCGTGACGTCGGCCAAGTGGCCCGAGGAGTTGCGCAAGCAGATGGACCTCCTTTCCAAACTCAAGGAGAAGGGGAAAGTCCGCGCCCTGGGCGTTTCCTGTCATTCCCTGGAAGCACTCGAACTGTGCGCCACCGAACCGTGGGTCGAATCGGTTCACACGCGTATCAATCCTTACGGCATGAGCATGGACGGTCCGCCCGAGAAAGTCGTGCCGGTGCTCAAGAAGATTCACGCGGCGGGCAAAGGCGTCGTGGGCATGAAGATCATCGGCGAAGGGCGCTTGCGCAATGATCCGGAGAAGCGCCAGGCGTCCATCAAGTTCGCGCTCGAACTCGGCTGCGTGGACGTGCTCAACGTCGGCTGCGAATCCATCGCGGAAGTCGAAGACCTCGCGGCGAGCATCAAGAAGGTGCAGCGCGCGGCGTAATTCGACTTATTGGTGGAACTGTTGGTGTTGGACGCTCGTCAGCTTGACGGCGGCGGTTGTCGCCATACCCTCGTTCCACATTCGCGAACAATTTATTCGACACCACCAAAATGAAACCTGCCAAAGCCAGTTTTCCCAAGCTCAAGAAAAAACAGATTCAACTCATCGCCAGCGGCGACCTGCGTCTTTCCGCAAACCAGGTTTGTTGGCCCGCGCAAAAGGAAATGGAGGCGACCCTCACGGCTGCGTTGGCTGCCGAAGGCTACGAGTTGGTCCGGGCGCACGCCTATGACACTGAGGCCAAGCATGGGTTCATTGATTCGCAACGCAAAGGCATGGAGGTGTTCAAGAACATTGATCCCAAAGCGCCGCTCATCATCGCCGAAGCCGTCTGGCAATACTCGCATCACGTCCTCGCCGGGCTTGCCACGCATCGCGGACCGATCCTGACGGTCGCCAATTGGTCTGGCACGTGGCCCGGCCTCGTCGGCATGTTGAACCTGAACGGCTCGCTCACGAAACAAGGCGTGAAGTACTCGACGCTCTGGAGCGAAAATTTCACCGACGACTATTTTAAATCCAAACTCCGCCAGTGGCTCACAACCGGCAAATGCACGCACAAGACCGATCACGTCAAGCCGCTGGCGAAGGTGAAAATCCCTGGTGCTGCCCGCAAGCTCGGCGAGTCGCTCGCCGCCACGTTGCAGCGAGACAAGGCCATCATGGGCATCTTCGATGAGGGCTGCATGGGCATGTTCAACGCCATCATCCCGGACGATCTGCTCCACGCGACCGGCGTGTTCAAGGAGCGTCTGAGCCAATCAGCACTGTATGCTGAAGCGATGCGCATCAGCGACGCGGAGGCGCAGGAAACGTACGAATGGTTCAAACAGCGCGGGATGAGGTTCTACACCGGCCCGAACGATGCCACCGACCTGACCGACGAACAGATTCTCTGGCAGTGTAAAACCTACATCGCCGCCGTGCGCATTGCGGACGACTTCGGCTGCGACTGCATTGGCATTCAATACCAGCAAGGGCTGAAGGATTTGCTGCCTGCGAGCGATCTCGTCGAAGGCACGTTGAACAACACCGACCGTCCACCAGTGAAATCCCGCGACGGTCAGCGCGTGTTGTTCGCCGGCAAAGCGATTACGCATTTCAACGAAGTGGACGAATGCGCCGGACTCGACGGCCTGCTGACCCAACGCGTTCACGAGGCTCTCAAGCAACCGGTCGAGAACACGCTGCATGATCTGCGCTGGGGTGATTGGGATCAGTCCGGCACGACCAAAGAATACGTGTGGGTATTCGAGATCAGCGGCAGCGCGCCGCCGGCGCATTTTATTGATGGCTGGGCGGGCGCGGAAGGTTTCCGTCAACCGCCGATGTATTTCCCCAAGGGTGGTTCAACCTTGCGAGGGATTTCCAAGCCCGGCGAGATTGTCTGGTCGCGCATCTACGTGGCCGGCGGCGCGCTGCACATGGACTTGGGCCGCGCGAAGGTCATCACTTTGCCGCGTGAGGAAACCGAGCGTCGCTGGAAATCCACGACCTGGCAATGGCCCATCATGCACGCCGTCACGTATGGCGGATCAATGCCTGCTGACCAAAGCCGCGATGGCGAGCGCCCTCGGCATTAAAGTCAACCTCTGCGGCACGAAGGCGGTTGGGCAGAAGTGGTGAGAGAGTGAGTTAGGGCTGGCAATTTCCGGTTGCACAAAGCCAAGAACGAGGAGGCTTGACGGGGCGGGGGTTCTTACCTTTGCTGTCATTGAAGGGCTGTCCGCTCGTCACGTCGGGGCAGTCCGCTGGAACTGAAATTGAACTAACTATGAGCGCAAAAATTACCAAGCTCCTCGGCGATTCCGCCCAGAGCCTCCTCGAACACAAGGCCATCGTCCCCAAGCAACGGCTGCACCTGCCCGGGCCGGACTTTGTTGACCGCATCTTCATCCCCACGGACCGCAATCCGCAGGTGTTGCGCAGTCTGCAACAGATGTTCAACACCGGTCGCCTCGGCGGCACGGGCTACCTTTCCATCCTGCCGGTGGATCAGGGCATCGAACACTCCGCCGGGGCGAGTTTCGCGCCGAACGCGGATTACTTCGATCCCGAGAACATCATCAAGCTCGCCATCGAAGGCGGCTGCAACGCCGTGGCCTCGACACTTGGCGTGCTCGGCATCATGTCACGCAAGTACGCGCATCGGATTCCGTTCATGGTGAAGTTGAATCACAATGAACTCATGACCTGCCCGAACAAGTTCGACCAGGTTTACTTCGCGCAGGTTGAGCAGGCTTGGAACATGGGCGCGGCGGCGGTAGGGGCGACGATTTATTTCGGTTCACCGGAATCCACACGCCAGATTGTGGAAACGAGCCAGGCGTTCAAACGGGCGCACGAGCTCGGCCTGGCCACGGTGCTCTGGTGCTACCTCCGCAACAATGCGTTCAAGACGAAGGACAAGGATTATCACGTGAGCGCCGATCTGACCGCGCAGGCGAATCACCTCGGCGTGACCATCGAGGCGGACATCATCAAGCAAAAGCTGCCCGAGAACAACGGCGGCTACAAGGCCATCGAGAAATATGGCAAGACGCACGAGAAGGTTTATACCGAACTGAGCACGGACCATCCGATTGATCTGTGTCGCTATCAGGTGTTGAACTGCTACGCGGGCCGCGCCGGGTTGATCAACTCCGGTGGTGAATCCAAGGGCAAAGGCGACCTCGAAGCCGCGGTGAAGACGGCGGTGGTCAACAAACGCGCCGGGGGCATGGGGTTGATTTCTGGTCGCAAGGCATTTCAACGTCCGCTCAAGGAAGGCGTCGAACTGCTCAACGCGATTCAGGACGTGTATTTGGACAAGGAGATCACGGTGGCCTAACACACACCGTTACTGGACAAAGAAAGGGCCGTCCTCGCTCGAGGACGGCCTTTTGCATTTCAGAACCGGATTAGCTTTTCCAGTCGAACGCTTTTTTCTTCACGGCGTAGAGGTAGCCAACGAACAGGATACCGAGGAAGGAAATCATCGAGCCAAAGATCATATTCCGCGTGGCGTCATCCTGGAGCATTTGTTTGTAAATGACCGCCCACGGATACATGAACACCACTTCGATATCGAACAGGATGAACAGCATTGCCACCAGGTAAAACTTCACGGAGAGGCGCGTGCTGCCTTCGCCCACGGGGATCATGCCGCATTCGTAAGCCGTGTCCTTGATTTGGCTGGTCCGGCCCTTTTTACCTAGGAGTGTGGACAAAGCAATCATCCCGAACGGCGCGGCGAACGCCATTACCAGGAGCATCAACACGGCGAGGTACTGCGGGAACTGCGACGATTCCATGGGTTGAAGTTAAGAACCGCGTGCCCGACAGGCAAGCTGTTTTGCTGCTCACCATTGCTGAAGCTGTCTTCCCCAGGCATCAGCAAAGGTGTGTGCGCCGACCGGCGAATCGTTCCTGGACCAGCGCGGCTTTGGGTGCTCACCGAGGAAGATCCCTACGACCTATACAATGGCAGCTTTGCGTTTTCCATGAGCACCGCTGAGTGAAGTGACTTCCCGAGCACGCAACCTGGCCTGAGTGAAGTGATCGGTTTCGCTGATTCCCAGGTGGGGCTTCACAAGTGGGTGGATCAAACTACGCGCGTTCCCGTTCCTATCTCCCGAAGGGCTGTCCCTGGAAGCAGTGATTGGGCTTGGCTTAAGGACCGAACGTTGGTCCGGGCCCAATGGTCATGGCCTATTTCGCTACTTCCAGCTTCTCAAAACTTTCCTCGATAGTGGAAGTATTCTGGATGTGCGCCAACTTGGCGTAAAGGCCACCACGTTCGAGCAGTTCGTCGTGTGTGCCGCGTTCGATGATCTGGCCCTGGCGCAAGACCAGAATCTGGTCGGCTTGTCGAATGGTGCTGAGCCGGTGCGCGATGACAAAGCTCGTGCGCCCAGCCATCAAGTGTTCGAGTGCTTCCTGAATCAATCGCTCGGTGGCGGTGTCCACGCTGGCGGTCGCTTCGTCAAGGATGAGGATGGGTGCGTTCTTGAGCAGCGCGCGGGCAATGCTGACGCGTTGTTTCTCGCCGACGCTGAGTTTCACGCCGCGCTCGCCGACATGAGTGTCGAAGCCCTGCGGCAGGCGCGTGATGAAGTCGTGGCAGTTGGCGGCTTTGGCGGCGGAGATCAATTCGGCCTCGGTGGCGTCGAGTTTGCCGTAGAGAATGTTTTCACGGATCGTGCCGTTGAACAGAAAAGGCTCCTGGCTCACGACGCTGATGTGGCGGCGAAGTGAATCCAGTGAGACGGATTTGATCTCCTGACCGTCAATCGAGATTCGCCCCGAAGTCGCTTCGTAAAACGCGGGCAGGAGATTGACGACCGTGGATTTGCCCGCGCCAGTCGGGCCAACGAGCGCGATCATCTGGCCCGACTCGGCGTGCAGATTGATGTTGTGCAGCGCCGTCTTGCCCTCGCCGTAACTGAAGTTGACCTCTTGAAAAATGACTTCGCCGCGCACGGGCTCGCGCAACGCCTCACCACCCTGCGAGGCGCGTTCTTCAGTTGTCTCAAGAATATCGAACACGCGTTCGCCGGCAGCGCGAGCGCTTTGGAGCATCTGATTCAGACTGTGAAGCTGACCAATCGGCGCGTAGAACATGTGCAGGAAAAAGAGGAAGCCAACCAGTTCGCCCGGCGTCAGTTTGCCGGCGAGGGCGAAGTTGCCGCCAACCCACAACACCAGGGCGAATCCCACTGCGCCGGCAAATCCCATCGTGGGGCCGTAAACTGCCCAGACGCGCATGATGCCGAGTTGCGCGCTGCGCAAATCGCCGGCGCGGCGCGCGAAGCGTTCATCCTCGTGGGTCTGGCGGCTGAAGGCTTTGATCTGGCGCACGCCCTGGAGGTTGTCCATGAGCAGGGCGTTCATGGCGCTGGAGGCTTCGCGCTGCTTGCGGTAGCGGCGATGCGCCGTGAGTGTGTACCAGAGTGCGCCCCCGGCCAGCACAGGAATCGGCGACATGGCGACGAAGGCCAGCAGGGTGTTTTTGTAGAGCAAGATAGTTCCCACGCCCACCACGCTGAGAATGGCGACGACGCCTTGCTCCAATCCGTCAATCAACACGCGTTCGACGGAGTTCACGTCCTCGATGACGCGTGTCATCAGGTCACCCGAGGCGCGTTGGTCGAAGTAGCCGATGGGCAGTCGTTGCAGGCGCGCATAAACCGCCCGTCGCATGTCGAAGATGACATTCTGCTCGAGTTGATTATTGATGAGAATGCGCAGGCCGCTGAAGGCGTCGCGCAGGAAGAACGCACCGATTAAACCCAGAATCGCCAGCGTCAACGTGTCGCCTGACTTCGAGTGGACCTGGTCAATGACATGTTGCGTGAGCAACGGGAACGCAAACGAGGAGAGCAACGACAACACGGCGGCAGCGACGGTGCCGACGGCCAGCCACGGATAAGGCCGTAGAAAAACTGAAACGCGCCGGATGACATCCCAGGTCGAGCGTTTCTTGGCGGCGAAATTGGATTCGGTGGCGCGAGCGTGGTGCGACATGTCAGCGAACGTTGCAGTCGAGGAATTCCACCATCGCTTTGCCGAACGGTGCGAGGTCGAGCGGGGTGCGACTGGAGATCAGGTTGCCGTCCACGACGACGGGTTCGTTCAGCCAGATGGCGCCGGCGTTTTCGAGATCGTCTTTGATGCCAAGCGAACCCGTGGCGCGTTTGCCTTTCAAGATTTTGGCCGAGATCGGAATCCAGCCGCCGTGGCAGATGAAGGCGACCAGTTTGCCTTGCTCGAAGAACTCGCGCGTGAGTGAAAGCACCTTTGCATCACGCCGCAACTTGTCCGGCATGAAACCGCCTGGGACGAGCAGGCCGCAGAAGTCCTGGCTGTTCGCGTCCCTGAGCAACAAGTCGGACTTGGCAGGGTAGCCGTGCTTGCCTTGGTAGGTTTTGATTTCGGGCGCAGCGAGTCGCATCGCGTAGCCGGCTTCTTCACAGCGCAGTTTGGGATACCACAACTCCAAGTCTTCGTAGATGTCGTCCACGAAGGTCAGCAATGTTTTCGTCATGAAATTACTTTCCGGCTTTCAGCACGAGCAGCCAGTCGCCGCCGGCGGGCGTGGCGAAATTGTAAGTGGCCGCGCCGCCGACCGCGCGGGCTGGGGCGGATTCGCCGGTGCGGGGATTGAACCACGAGGCAGTCGCACGGGGGGGAAGCGTCCGCGTGGCGAGATTTACGGCGCGATCTTCCGGGATGTAAGCCAGGAGCAGATCGCGGGCTTCGGTGCCGGCGGCCACGATCTGGTTGCGTGGAAATTTCGTTCCCGCCTGGACGGTCACGGCTTGAGCGAGTGATTGCAGCCTCCAGAAATCTTTGCTGGCCAGACCATCGTTCAGCGGCGCGATGGCCGCGGCGCCGGGCAATGACGTGGCTTGAAACCATGGCTGCGCGGTGGTCGCGGCTTTCGGAGTGGTGGTCCATTCGGCGATATCAAGCGCGCTGGAACTTACGCCAGCGGGGGTGTTCAACAGCACGTTCCACCAGAGCAAGCGGCGGGAGAGGCCGGTGGTGGCCAGGGCCGAGTTCGCGGTTTCCGCGGAGGGTGCGAGCGTGATCAATGGTCTGGCCGGCAGTTTCCGGCGTTCGAGCGCCAGCGGGCCATTGAGCAGCCACGGGAGTGAATCTTCATCGGTGACTTGGGTCGTCTGAAAACCGAGTGCGTCCACCCAGCGTTCGTTGCGGAAGTTGTCCAGCACCCAGGTGGATTCGCCGGGCAACAGAACGACCGGCGCATGGGAAACGGGGTTGAAGACGGCGCGGCCGATTCGTTGCCAGCGGGCGGCCTGCGACCCGGTGTTGTCGGCCTCGAAAGCCACGATCCACGCGACGTGGTCCGCATCCCAACGCGCAAGACAATAGCGGAGCAGGGCAATCGCCTGGTCTTCCGGCAGGCTGTCACTGGCGTTGGTGCCAATTTCCCAGAGCGGGGCGATGGCGTTCAGCAGTCCCGCGCCATTGGCCGCTGCGATTTTGGATTCAAGCTGTCGAAACAACTCCAGGTTGATGCTGATGCGCTCGCGTCCGGTGAAGGCCGGGGAGGGGAGCTTCCACTGCACGACGTTGAACTTCTGTTCGGCGCGCGTCTTCGTGTATTCGGTCCAGTCACTCGCCGATGACCGTCCGGCGGCGTTCCAGGCGGCGTCGCCGAGCCAGAGGAACGGCGTGCGGTCGGCATGTTCAAAGTGTTGGCTGTCCCGCGCGACCTGCACGGGCCCGTGTTCGGCAAAGCGGTTTTCATTCTTCGACGCGGTGCAAAGAAACTCGCCGGACTGTTCGTGCAAGCCCGTGTTCGCCGTGTCCGAGCACATCGTGTAATACTTCCAGCGACCGGCAAAGGTGGGCTGGTAACGCACCCGCCAGTTTTTGCCGCCGTCCCAGAAACCGTAAACGCGGTTGGTTTCGCCGAGCGGGGAAATAAACAGCGCGCGCACTTCCGCCTCCTGCAAGGCATTGGTGTAGGAGCGGCTGCTTTTGAGGTTGAGTTCCAGCCGCTGCCACTTGGGGACGGCGGGCAGCTTCTGCGCCAGCAGGGTTGCGGGCAGATGCAACCAGGCGAAGCATCCAATGGCCAGCAGGCGGCGTAACAGTTTGCGGTTTACCATGCGCGCTCATGGGAACGAAAACCTGCGGGCGTGTCAAACCTTGGACGCGTTGAACATTTTTGGAGGGGCAGTGTCAATTCCGGTAAGTGGTCCGCAGCCGATTCGCTATTTCGGCGTAGTAAACGCAGACCCACGAATGAAAGAAATGACAAGTATGAAAATAAAATTTGGATTAACCGCGCGCCGGGCAAGCTTGCTGGGCGCGTTGGGTGTGAGTTGCATCGCGGCGTTGTCCGCCGCGGCGAAGGACCTGCCGAAGGTGTCGGTATCCGATCGCGAGGTGGATCGCTCCGCCAAAGGTGCGAGTTACGCGAATGTGATCAAACGGGTGACGCCCAGCGTGGTGACGATTGAATCAAGGCGGACCGTTCGTTTGCCGTCGAGTCACATGCCCTTTTTCAATGACCCCCGGTTTCGCCAGTTTTTTGGCGGTGAGGATGATCCCGCCCAGGATAATCCGCGCAAGATGCGCCAGGAGGGCTTGGGCTCGGGTGTGATCGTTTCTGAAGATGGTTACATTTTGACGAACAACCACGTTGTAGAAGGAGCGGATGAGGACGGAGTCAAGGTGTCGCTGGCGGATGGCAAAACGAAATATGACGCCAAGGTGGTGGGCAAAGACCCCCGCACCGACATTGCGATCCTGAAGATCGAGGCAGCCAAGAAACTTCCCGCGCTGACGTTGGCGGACAGCGACAAGCTCGAAGTAGGCGACGTGGTGCTGGCGGTCGGCAATCCCTTTGGCATCGGCCAGAGCGTTTCGAGCGGTATCGTGAGCGCGCTGAGTCGTGGATTTGGAATTTTGGGCCAGCAAGGCTACGAAGACTTCATCCAAACCGACGCGTCCATCAACCAAGGCAATTCCGGCGGTGCGCTGGTGGATGCGGAAGGACGTTTGATCGGCATCAATCAGTCCATTGCCAGTCCGAGCGGCGCGAATGCCGGCGTGGGTTTCGCCGTGCCAATCAATCTTGCGCGCTCGGTCATGGAGCGCTTGATCGTGGATGGCAAGATCGTGCGCGGCTTTCTCGGTGTGCAGTTGCAGGCGGTCACGCCGGAACTGGCCGAGTCGTTCAAACTGCCCGACGCCACGGGTGCGTTGATTGGCGAGGTGCAGCCGGGCACGCCTGCGGCGAAGGCCGGCATGGCCGCCGGTGATGTGCTCATCGAATTCAACAACAAGCGCGTCAGTGATTCCGCCCATCTGCGGCTCATGGTGTCCCAGACACCTCCCAAGACTCCGGTGTCCTTCAAGGTTTGGCGCGATGGGAAGGAAAGGAACTTCAATGTGACGCTGGCCGAATTGCCGGATGATGTTGCGTCCAATGCTGGTGACGAGCCGGCGGATCGTTCGCCCGATGCGAAGCCCGACATGCTGGATGGCGTGGAGGTTACCGATCTGACAGGGCGGGCGCGCCGGCAGTTCAGCGTGCCGCCGCGCATCAACGGCGCGTTGGTGACCAAAGTGGACGAGGATTCCAGCGCCGCTGAAGCCGGATTGCGGCCGGGTGACGTGATCGTCGAGATCAATCGCCGTCCGGTGAAGAACGCCGAGGATGCCGTCGAGATGTCCGACACAGCGAAAGGCAAGCGGATCCTCGTGCAGGTTTACAGCCGCTCCGGTGGTGGCGCAGGTGGCACGCGCTATTTGACGGTCGAGTCGTCGAGCAAGAAGAAGTGATCGGCAATAATCGAATCCCGCAAATCCGGTCGAGGCGCCCAAGGCTCGACCGGATTTCCTTTTTTTGGTCGCTAGTTCTTGCAACGCAGCTTTGACAATCGTGCCGTCACAGGCATGATTTTTCCCGAGCCGCTGCCGACGCAGCGAGCGAACCAAGATGTCTGTCCAATACAAAGATTATTACGCGATTCTGGGAGTGCCGCGCACGGCGAGTGATGCGGACATCAAGAAGGCCTTTCGCAAACTGGCCCGGGAATATCATCCCGATGTGGCCAGGGACAAGAAGCGCGCCGAGGAAAAATTCAAGGAGGTCAACGAAGCCTACGAAGTGCTGGGCGACGCCACGAAACGCAAGCGTTACGATGAGCTCGGGGCCAACTGGAAATCCGGCGCGGAATTTCGCACCCCGCCCGGCTGGGAGAATTTCACCGGCCAGCGCCGCAGCAGCGGTGGCGGCATGGGCAAGGCGGATTATGAATTTCAGTTCGGGGGCACGGGCTTCAGTGATTTCTTCGAGCAAATCTTCGGCGCGCGGCGCGCGGGCGGTGCCGGTGGTGGCGCCGGGTTTGCCGACGGTGACCTGGCGGAACGCGGGCGGGATATCGAGGGCGACATCATGGTCACGCTCGAAGAGGCGATGCGTGGCTCGCTGCGGTCGGTGAGCGTGCGACGCGCGGTCGAGTGCAGCAGTTGCGCTGGCGCCGGCCGACGCGGGCAAAGAGTCTGCACGACGTGCGGTGGCGAGGGGCGCGTGACGAAGTCAGAGACGTATCAAGTCAAGGTGCCCGCCGGGGTGGCCGAAGGACAGCGTTTGCGGCTGGCGGGCCGCGGTGAGGCGGGGGCGCATGGTGGCGAGGCGGGAGACTTGTTTCTCCGCGTGCGGCTGGCGAAGCACCCGGACTTTGAGGTCGAGGATCATAATTTGATTTTCGCGGCGGCGGTGTCGCCTTGGGAGGCGGTTCTGGGTGCGAACATTTCCGTGCCGACCCTGGATGGCCGGGTGAACATCAAAATCCCACCGGGCACGCAGAACGGGCAGAAGCTCCGGGTGCGCGGACGCGGGTTGCCACAGCGCGACGGGGAGAAGGGCGACTTGATTGTCGTTGTGGCGGTGGAAGTGCCGGTGCAGGTCACGGATGCCGAGCGGGCGTTGTGGGAGAAACTCGCCAAGGAGTCGCGATTCAATCCCCGGGATTGACGGCGGGAAAAACTTCTTTGACTCGACGCGACGATAAAACACAATCTCGGGATGGCACGCGGCAAACTCATTTTAATCACCGGCGTTACCCGTGGACTGGGGCGGGCGATGTCGGACGAATTCATCCGTCAGGGGCACACGGTGGTGGGCTGTGGTCGCTCGTCGAAGGAGATCGAGAAATTGCGCAAGGGCGCGGGTGCGCCGCACGATTTTTATCCGGTCAACGTGGCCAGCGATGATGAAGTCAAAACGTGGGCGAGCCTGGTGGTCAACACTCACGGTGCGCCGGACCTGTTGCTTAACAACGCGGCGGTCATCAATGCCAACGCGCGGTTGTGGGAAGTCAGCGCGCGGGAATTTTCCGAGGTGGTGGATACAAATCTCAAGGGCGTGGTCAATGTGATCCGGCATTTCGCGCCCGCGATGGTGAAGCGCAAGGCCGGGGTGATTGTGAACTTCAGCTCGGGCTGGGGCCGTTCGGCGGATGCGGAAGTCGCGCCGTATTGCGCGACCAAGTGGGCGGTCGAAGGGTTGACCCAATCGCTCGCGCAGGAATTACCCTCGGGCATGGCGGCGGTGGCGCTTAATCCCGGCATCATCAACACGGAGATGTTGCGCAGTTGTTTTGGCGCGTCGGCCACGAGTTATCCTTCCCCGACGGAATGGGCGCAGGTGGCGGTGCCGTTCCTGTTGAAGATCTGCTCGACGGACAACGGACGGCCTTTGACCGTGCCCGGTCACGAGTCGTGATGGAGTTTGGACTTTGAACTTTCCCCTGTCGCCCGTATAACCCCCGCGTGTCCGGGCCGTTTTCGCAACCGATCGATGCCAGCACGCGCTACTGCGCGGTGTTTGGGCATCCCATCAAGCACTCCGCGTCACCGGCCATGCAAAATGCCGGGATCGCGGCGCTGGGCTTGAACTGGCGCTATCTCGCGTTCGACGTTGACCCGGCCAATCTGCGCGAAGCCCTCGCCGGGGCGAAACAAATGGGCTTCGTCGGAGTTAATCTCACTGTGCCGCACAAACTGCTGGCGGTGGAAATGGTGGACGCGCTCGACGACTCGGCGAAGACTTGGGGCGCGGTGAACACGGTGCGATTCGAGACGGACGCGAACGGGACAGTGATCGCCCGTGGATTCAACACGGATGCCGATGCCATCACGCGATCATTGCGCGAGGACTTGGGCGTGGAATTGCACGGGGCGAAAGTGCTGTTGCTCGGTGCCGGTGGCGCCGGGCGCACGGCGGCGCTGAAGCTGGCCGCCGAAGGCGTGGGGGAACTGCATCTGGTGAATCGTACCGAATCCAAGGCGGCCACGGTTGCGAAAGAGATTGGCGAGCGACAACCCGCCGTGAAAGTCCAGACCGGCTATCCAAAGACGTCGGTTGATCTCGTACTGAACGCGACTTCGCTTGGGCTGAAGCCCGAAGATGCCTCGCCGCTGGATGAGGGAAAATTTTCATTGCGGCAGGCCAGGGCGGTTTACGATATGGTTTATCGTCCAGCAGAAACACCTTTGCTGAAGGCCGCAAAGGCGGCGGGTTGCCGAACGGCAAACGGTATCGGCATGTTGTTGTATCAAGGCGCGAAGGCGCTGGAAATCTGGACCGGGCAACCGGCGCCGATTGAAATCATGCGACGGGCTTTGGTGGAGAATGTTTATGGGCATTAAACCAATCTTCGATCCTGAGATTTGGGCGAGCGTGCCATTCCATTTCTGGTCGGTGGTGTTCTTCGGGTTCGGAAGCCTCGTGGGTAGCTTTCTCAACGTCTGCATCTACCGGATGCCGCTGGGCTTGAGCGTGGTCTCGCCGCCGTCGCATTGTCCGCACTGCAAGTATTCCATCCCGTGGTATCTCAACGTGCCGTTGCTGACCTGGACCATGCTCAGGGGACAATGCAAGAGCTGCGGCGCGCCCATCTCGCCGCGCTATTTCGGTGTGGAACTGCTCACGGCGGTCGCTTTTCTCGGCTGCTGGCTGAGTTTCGGGCATCAGTCCGCGTGGCTGGCGCTGGTATACGGACTGTTCCTCTCCGGGCTGATCGTGGCCACGTTCATTGACTTTGAACACTTCATCATCCCGGACGAAATCACCATTGGTGGCATGGTCGTGGGCTTCATTTGCTCGATGCTCTTTCCGGCGCTGCAAGCCGAGTCTTCGGTGATTCAGGCGATCATCAAGAGTCTGTTGGGGCTGGCGGTCGGCGGGGGCATCGTCTATCTGATTTTGCGCGCGGGCAAATTGATGTTTGGCCGGCAACGCGTCGAACTGCCTGCCGACACGAAGATTGTTTTTTCCGAAACGGCCGTGCATCTGCCGGACAAGGATATTCCGTACGATGAACTCTTCTATCGGCAGTCCGACGTGATCACCATGCACGCTCGGACGTTGGAGCTGGTGGATCGCGGCTACATGGACGTGCTGGTGCGGCTGTCGCCCAAGAAGCTGTGTATCGGCGACGAGGAGTTCGAGCCGGAAGCCGTGCCGCACATGGAAGCGGTGAGCACGGAGATCGTGTTGCCGCGCGAGGCGATGGGTTTTGGCGATGTAAAATTCATGGCAGCCATCGGGGCGTTTCTCGGCTGGCAGGCGACGATCTTTTCGCTGATGGTCAGTTCGATGATTGGGTCGTTGGTGGGAATCTCGCTCATCGTCATGCGGCGGCGGGAATGGTCGTCACGATTGCCGTACGGTCCTTACATTGCCGTGGCCGCGGTGATCTGGGTGTTTTTGCCGTTCGAAATGCGCGAAGAGGTGAAGCACTACTTGGACACGCTGGGACGAATGATTACGGGTTCCGGCGGGGCGGCTTACTGAGCAGCGTTGGCTTTACCAATCGGCGCATCTCGTGCCCAACCGATGGCTTGCGTCTAGGTGCTCAGGAAGCGTCGGGTCAGAACCCTTTCTCATCCAACATCACCCCACAATGAGTGCAGGCGCGGATCTTGAAGTGGCGACCCTTGCCTCGCCTCAGACTTTTCCGGCAGCAGTCGCACCGAGGCGACCGAAACCAACCGCCGGGCTGCAACGACCGACTCCCACACTCTGGGCAAAATGCACCCAAGCTCGCATCAAGTTGTGAGTGACAAGCCGGACAATCTGGCGTGCTGGGAGCTGCGAACACAACGAACAACCATGAGCAAATTCCCCCAGCCCAGAAATACAGGAACAGGTGTTTTGGCAAGGTCATGCCGAGAATGAGGCAAAGAAAAAACGCGCCTATTCCAAACATCGCTCTGCGTGAACGCCGGTGATAATGCTCTGCCATCAGTCTGAACCGCTCACGAAACACCGCAACATCTTCAGGTGCATAGTCAGTTACAACTCGCACAGGAGTGGTCGCTGGCTTGCGCAAATAGAGATGGAACGATTTCACGACGTGCGAATGACACCTAACGGGTATGGCGCAACGAACAAGCCATGTGCCCCCTCCTAGTGACGTGCGAATTCTCGTTGTGTGTCCTATTGCAACGGTTGAACATTTTCGGGTGATGGCTCCATTGTTCGTTCGGCGAAGGTTGCATTTATTGGTGTCAACCTCTGGCACAAACCTTTCGATTTAGGGTGCCAAGTTTGCCGGCCAACTCTTACTGCCATGCCTCACAGTTTACAACCGGAAACTGTTCCTTGCGTGCTCGACAGTCGGGAACAGGATGGCAATCCTCGGGAAGTTCTGAGCTATGAACAGTTCTACCAGTAAAGCCACCGGTTGTTCGTCCCGGGATTGTGGCTGTCACGATCAACGATTGGGGCGTCGCGATTTTATCAAACATCTCGGCCTGGGCGCGACCGCGCTGGCCATGCAGCCTTGGAATCTGGCGATGGCGGGACCATTCACCCGCGCGGATTTCGACCAGCTCGTTCCCGCGGACAAGAAGCTTTCACCCGAGTGGTTGCGGTCGTTGACCGCGCGGGGCGAGCGCACGAAGTATCGCGGGGCCGAGCTGGCGCAGATTGGCATGCCCATTGGTGGCCTGTGCGCCGGGCAGTTGTATCTCGGTGGCGATGGCAAGCTGTGGCATTGGGACATCTTCAATCGGAAAGTGAGCACGGGCGCGGAGCATTACGCCAAGACGCAGGAACGTTCCTTGGAGGCGGCGCAGTGGAAGGACGTTTCGTTCATCGGTGAATACCCAATTGGCTACGTGAACTACGAGGATGCCGGATGTCCGGTGCGGGTCAGCCTGGAAGCGTTCTCGCCGTTCATTCCTTTGAACGTGGCCGATTCCTCGCTGCCCGCGACTGTGCTGGAGTTCACACTGATGAACACGGGCGCGAGCGAAGTGACCGGGGAGCTGGCCGGCTGGCTGGAAAATGCCGTCTGCCTTTACAGCGGACAGAAGCGCGAGGGTATCCGGCGGAATCGCGTGCGGCGCGAGCGCGGTTTGGTCTTCCTCGAGTGCAGCGCGGAAGATGTGCCGCCGAAACCATCGAACGGGCGTCCCGACGTGATGTTCGATGATTTCGAGAGCGAGACATACCACAACTGGACGGTGACGGGTACGGCTTTCGGTTCGGGACCGGTCGAAGCGGCGAAGATGCCGGCTTATCAAGGGGACGTGGGAGCGCAGGGCCGCCGGCTCGTCAACACGCACGCTTCGGCTCCGGGTAACGATGTCAACGTCAGAGACGCCGCCACGGGCCGGCTGACGAGCCGTCGGTTCAAGGTTGAGCGGGATTACATCACCTTCCTCGTGGGCGGCGGCAATCACGAAGGCCGCACGTGCCTGAACTTGTTGGTGGAGGGAAAGGTCGTGCGTTCCGCCACCGGCACCGCGAACAACAAACTGCAGCCGATGAGTTGGGACGTGCGTCCCTGGGCCGGCCAGACGGCGCAACTCGTCATCGTGGACGAGGAGATGGGTGGCTGGGGAAACATCGGCGTGGACAACATTGTTTTCAGCGACAATCCGCGTGAGCCGCTTGGTCCGCTGGCAGCCGAGGAGGATTTCGGCACGATGGGATTGGCGTTGCTGGACACGGCACGGGCGGACATCGCCAACACCTCCGTGTCGTCCGGGCGGTTAATGGCAGAAATGGTCGCTTCGACAGCGAGTTCGACTCAAGCCGTGAAGAAACCATTTGGCCAAAAACTTTTCGGATCACTCGCGCGCAAGTTCAAGCTGGCGCCGGGTGCGTCGGCCAAAGTGACCTTCCTGGTCACGTGGCATTTTCCTAACTTGAAGATCAGTCGGCTGCCGTCCGGTCGGGCCTATGGCACGAAGTTCAAGTCGGCCTTCGAGGTGGCGGCGTTTGTCGCGAAGAATTTCCGCCGGCTGGCGTCGCAGACCCGCCTCTGGCACGACACGTGGTACGACTCGACGCTCCCGTATTGGTTTCTGGACCGCACGTTCCTGAACACGTCCATTCTGGCGACTTCCACCTGTTATCGTTTCGGAGACGGGCGTTTCTACAGTTGGGAAGGTGTTGGTTGTTGCGAAGGTACGTGCGGCCATGTGTGGCAATACGCCCAGGCGGTGGCGCGGGTGTTTCCCGAATTGGAAAGATCATTGCGCGAGAATGTGGATTTCGGTGTCGCGCTGCAACCGGACGGAGCGATTCACTTTCGCGGCGAGTTCAATGACATCCCGGCCATTGACGCGCAAGCCGGCTCGATTCTTCGCGCCCTTCGGGAACACCAGATGTCCGCGGATAAAAAGTTCCTCCAACGAAACTGGCCGCACATTAAGCGGGCCACGCAATGGCTCATCGCCAAGGATGGCAATGGCGACGGCTTGATCGAGAGCAACCAGCACAACACGCTCGACACGGACTGGTATGGGCCGGTGGCGTGGCTGAGTGGACTTTACCTGGCGGCATTACTGGCCGCGGAGGCGATGGCCACGGAAATCGGAGACCGTGAGTTTGCCGTCCAGTGCCGGAAACTGTTCACCATCGGCCAGCAGAATCTTGTCACGCGACTCTTCGACGAGGAATATTTCGTGAACAAAGTAGATGCGAAGCACCTCGATGCGATCAACTCGGGAACGGGTTGTGAGATTGATCAAGTGCTGGGCCAGAGCTGGGCTTTTCAGGTCGGACTGCCGCGGGTGCTGCCGGAGAAGGAGACACGCGCGGCATTGCGGTCGCTCTGGCGCTACAACTTCACGCCCGATGTTGGTCCGTATCGGGAAGCCTACAAGGCGGGGCGCTGGTATGCGATGGCGGGCGAGGCGGGTTTGCTGATGTGCTCGTTCCCGCGGACCGACTGGGACTATGCGCAGGCAAAAGGCAAAGGTCCGGAATGGGCGGCGGGTTATTTCAACGAATGCATGAACGGTTTTGAATATCAGGTCGCTGGCCACATGCTCTGGGAAGGGATGGTGACCGAAGGCTTGGCGATCACGCGGGCGGTTCACGACCGCTACCACGCCGCGCGCCGGAATCCTTGGAACGAAGTTGAATGTGGCGATCACTACGTGCGCAGCATGGCCAGTTACGGTGTGTTTCTGGCCGCCTGCGGCTTCGAGTACCACGGACCGCACGGTCATCTCGCGTTCGCTCCGCGCCTGACGCCGGAGAATTTCAAAGCCGCCTTCACCGCAGCGGAGGGCTGGGGAACGTATCGGCAGCGACGGGTCGCAGGATCGCAGTCTTGCGAGGTTGATGTGAAGCACGGTCGCCTGGAGATTCAAGTGCTGACGGTCGAACTGGCGACCGGCGCGCGACCCAAGAGCGTCGTGGCCCGGTGTGGCGAAAGAAGACTCGAGGTGCAAGTCACTCAACAGGGACAGCGAGTAGAACTGACATTCAGCCGAAGGATGAAGCTGGGCAGCGGCATGAAATTGGAAGTCATCGTGGAACTGGCCGCCTGATCAGCGGGCGTTCCGCTATCGCAGTGCCGCGCCGGTGAGATTTGGGTCAATTCAGCGGTGGCGGTCTTCCAACAGAGTGAGGGCCGGAAGTCCCGCTTGGGAGCGTTGCAGCTATTCTGCACGCATCGAGGTAGGGGCTTGATGCACTTGTCCGAGTTGGTAGAGTCCCGCGGCTTCACTTCAGCTGTGCGGCCTTGATCATGTTGCAACCGCCATCGCTATCACGCTTCCCGCATTATCCGGTTACGTCGGGAGTGGCGCTTGCGAGTGTCCTGGTGACCGGCCTGTGGTGGTCGGGGCACGCCATTGAGGCGCTGCTCATGAATTTCGAAGTCTGGGACGGCTGGCAATTGTGGCGGGCGGTGACCAGCATCTTACCCCACGTCAACTTTTTCCACTTGGCTTTCAATCTGTACTGGTTCTGGGCTTTTGGAACGCTGGTTGAGCGCATCTACGGGCACTTCAGATTCGCCGGGATCATATTGCTATTCGCGCTCACGTCTTCGCTTCTGGAGTTCGCGTTGTTCGGCGGTGGAGTGGGGTTGTCCGGAGTGGGATACGGCCTTTGGGCCATGTTATGGGTGTTGGAGCGCCGAGATGTCCGGTTCGCGGGGGCGGTGGACAGCAAGACGTCGCAAATGTTCGTAGGCTGGTTCTTGCTGTGCGTTGCGCTGACATTTTTTGACATCATGCCGGTTGCCAACCTGGCGCATGCGGGAGGTGCTGCCATGGGGGCGCTGTTGGGCTTGGCGACCAGCAGTCGAGGCGTAAGTCGTCGCCAAAGTGTGGCGGGATTGGTGGGGCTGCTGATGCTCAGCCTGGTTGGGGCAACCCTGTTCTGGCCGTGGATTACATACTCGCAGTACGCACAAGCCGAACTGGAGTATGAAGGCTCGCAAGCGCTGGAGCACAACGAAGACCAGCGGGCGAGACGATTATTGGAGATCTCGGCGCACCTGCGGCACGCGCCGGCGCGGAATTGGTACAACCTGGGAATCGCCTATCAACGATTGAAGCAATATGAAGCTGCGCTGGCCGCGTTCGAGCGTGCCGCGCAGATGCCCGAAGCAACAGCCGACATGCGTCAGGTTGCGCAGGAGATGAAAGACTATTTGGCGCGGCGCAAGGCCTACCACCCGCAGCCGTGATCTTGGAAGTGCGCACAGTAAATGGAAAGCGGCTCGCCTCTCGAATAGGCGAGCCGCCAGGCCAAACCAACCAACCCAACAACCCTGCAAGAAACCACAGCCTGATAATCGCGCAAACTCATATTCATGTAGGGTCGCGTTTGCGTGGCAAGCAGACGGCCAGCGCGGCTTTTCGCCCGGTTCGTCATCCAATCCCGTCGTTGACAACTTCCCGGGCGCGGCGCATACCATGGGTCGCCGGGTGATCGTCACCCAGAAACGACTGAATCGTTGGCATGGTCATGAGCGCAAATCCTCATCCGCGAACCGATGAACTTCGGGCCACATTGCTGACCCTGTCCGTGGCGTGCCCGGTGGATGAGTGCAACCCCGAGGATTGTCCGCTGTTTGCGCTCCGGCAGATGCGACCCAAAGAGCGTGAGCAGTGGTTCAACGCGCTGGCGGAGGAGGACTTGGTGTATCTGGCGACTTATCACCACGTCTGTCTGAACACCAAGCTGCAATCAAGTCTGGCGGGGCGTGTTCGGTGATCGTGGTTTGGCCGCAGATCCGGTCCAAACCAATCGTTGACAATCGCCCGGGTGCGGCTCATAACCATTGGCGCAGGACAACCAGCAACGCCGTTCGGGGCGGAGTGGAGGATGACGCGTTCGCATGTCTGACAATAGCATACCAGCGGATGGCAGCTTCGGGCTGGAAGCAGATCCAAAACCGTCCGAGGAGAGCAATTACAACTGTCGAGGCCGGCGCACGGGCTTTGGTGACTATGTCGTTTGCCTGGAGAGTCCGCCTCACTACTGCGGCTACGCGCTGCACCTGGGTGAAGAGTATTTGTGCCTGCATCCGAATCATCTGGCTTTCGCGGATCGAACGGAGGCGGCGCAACGCCAGTCCGCGCATACCAATCCCTGAATTGTTACTCCGGTCGGGATCAATGGCTGCGGGCTGTGTTCACGGGAACGGCCGCCAAATCTTTCTGCGTTTGCGCGCGTGACAATTTCCGGAGCGGTGGTAAAAAGGGCCGCAAGAAGTCCTGCGCGATTGTATCAAGCGCGCCCGTTCAGTGTTCAATGCGTGTTGCCTTGCTCAGACCGGGATTGTTCGGGGTGCTGCTGTTGGTTGGTCCATGGCGATGTTTGGCCCAGTCGGGATCTTCGACCAACCTGGCCACGACCAATATTCTCTCCATCACTTGGAATCCAAGTCCGTCGGAGAGTGTGGCCGGGTACGCGCTCTACTGGGGCTTGAGTGCCGGGACCTGCACCAACCGGCTGGATTTTGGAAATGTGACGACCGTCACGTTGCTCCTCGCAAGGCTGGAGACCAACGCGGTCTATCATTTCACAGTGGTGGCGCGGGACAACGCGGGGGACGAGAGCAGTCCCTCCAACATGATTCAGTACCGTCTCTCGCCAACCTGGCCTCTGCCACGATCCCGGCCGCGCCGCCCGTATGTTGGCAATTGGGTGCCGCCCGAACCTCCCCGCGTACCGCCGATCGAATTCGAGGGCCGCGTGGGCGAGAGTTATCAGGTGCAGACCACAACCAACTTGCTGGACTGGGAGGTGGTCCTCACCACGAACTGCGTGCAAAACGGGAAGGTTTCCATCGAGTTGCCCTATTCCCCCGCCTTCACGCAACGGTTCTTCCGATTGGTTCGCCCGTAGTGGATTTGGTTTGGAGGATGACTTGTTTCCATGCCGGAGCCGTCTGAACAACCTTGACGGTCCTTCCACCGCGCCGGAATACTGGTCGTGGAAAGAACCAATATGCAAAGAACGAAGTTCGGATGGTCCATCGCGTGGTCGGTCGTGTTGGCACTTATTACCTTGGCGTGGGAACAGCCGGTGACGGCGGAGGTGCGTTTGCCCAAGGTGTTTGGCAGCCACATGGTGTTGCAGCGGGAAAAGCCTCTGGTTATCTGGGGGTGGAGCGATCCGAACGAAACCATCACTGTGTCGCTGGGTGAGGAATCACAGCAGACCAAAGCCAATGAACGCGGCGAATGGAAAGCCACATTGCCGGCGCGCAAAGCCGGCGGGCCGTTGACGCTCAAAGTCAGCGGTTCGAGCGAGGTGATGTTTGAAGATGTCTTGATCGGTGAAGTGTGGCTGTGTTCAGGCCAGTCGAACATGGAGATGGGCGTGGGGATGAGTCGCGACGGCAAGGCCGAGGTTGCGGCGGCCAATTATCCTTCGATCCGGTTGCTACTGGTGGCGAATCGTTGGTCGCCGGTGCCGCAGACGGATCTTGAAGCCGACAAACCCGGCGGGAGCCGGACGGACAATCAATGGAAGATCTGTTCGCCGCAAACCATCGCCGAGGGCGGCTGGGGTGGATTCTCTGCGGCGGGTTACTATTTTGGCCGTGAGTTGCATCAACGACTCGGGGTGCCGGTGGGATTGATCGACGCGACCTGGGGCGGCACCCGCATTGAATCGTGGACTCCGCCGGAGGGGTTTGCCGCCACGCCTGCTCTCCAGAAAGAATACGAACTGGTGCAACTGGGCGACCCGCGCACGGCTCTTCACCAACAGCGGCTCGAACAGTCGCTCAAGGAAACCGAGCAGTGGCTCGCCGAGGCGCGAACCGCGCTGACGCGGCAACGGCTCGTTCCGCCCATGCCCGCCTATCCGGCCGCGTTGCTGCCGCCGCGTGATGTCCAGAATGCGACGGCGCTTTACAATGGCATGATTCACCCGTTGCAGCCTTTTCCCTTGCGCGGGGCGATCTGGTATCAAGGCGAGTCCAACGTAGGTGAAGGCCGTCTGTACACCGAACATATGAAGGCGCTCGTTGCGGGCTGGCGCACCGTCTGGGGCACGGAAGATTTGCCATTCTATTATGTGCAGATCGCGCCCTACAACTACGGGGGCAATGGCGAGCGGGTGGCCGAAATCTGGGAGGCGCAAACGGAAGCCCAGTCCATTCCCAATACCGGCATGGCGATCATCAATGACATTGGCAACCTCAAGGACATTCATCCGGCGAACAAGCAGGAAGTGGGGCGGCGGCTGGCGGCGTGGGCGTTGGCCAAAACCTACAACGACCCGGACGCAGTTTTCAGCGGGCCAACATTCCAGGCGTTGAGCATTCAAGGCAACAAATTGCGCGTTACGTTCGACCGCTCGGGTGATGGCTTGGGAACACGGGACGGGAAACCGCCCACTTGGTTCGAGATCATTGACGCGGACGAAGGTGGCTTCGTCAAGGCGGACGCGCAAATCGAAGGCGCAAGCGTGATCCTGTCGTCGCGGGAGGTAAAACGCCCGGTCGCGATGCGGTTTGCCTGGGACATGCTGGCCGAGCCGAATTTGGTGAACTCCGCGGGCTTGCCCGCCGGGGCCTTCCGGGCTGGCGAGGTCCCGAAGCGTGACTTGCTCGGGCTGAAAGTTCCGGAGGCCAAACAATACCAATTGGTCTATGACCTCGACCTCGCCAAATTGGGGCCGACGATTAACTACGACACCGACAACCGCGCGAAGCTCACGCGCGCCTTCGATCGCATTGCCTACTTCCTCGAATTGCAATCCACCAGCGGCGACACGCAGTACTTGTTTGTTTCCATGGATGCTTTCACCGATTCGCTGGACAAGATTGGCGTGCCGACCGTGACATCCGGGGCTCGTTTCCAGCAAACGGTTGCCAACCTGAATGTTTATTCCAACGTCCGGGGCATCGTCACGGGCACAAACCTCGCTGGTGGCAGCCTCGAGTTCTGGCCCAACAACTACGGCCAAGCCAACAGCGCCAACGTGCCCAATGCCTCGGGGCAGGCCTATGACTTCGGTGACGAACCAACCGACCCACCGGACGGCTATGGCTCAATGCAGGTTCACAATCACAACGCCAAGCAGACCCTTTTTGCCGTCAATCACTGGCGCGAAGGCAAGGGGGCGGATGTCGGAATTGGCAACCGGTCTGAAGGCAACCCCGATTGGACCTTCGCCGCGAACGCAGGTGGCTGGCAGGCAAAACGGCTGCGGGTGCTGGTCCGGGCCAAGTAGGAAATCTTCACTGGTCGCCGGGAGCAGAGCTTTGGCGCGTCTGCTCGCCGAGTGCCATCACCGAGCTGCGCAGTTGTTCGCCAATGCGCCCGGCGGATTCTTTCCCGGTTGGGAATTTCTCAAAAGTTAGCGGCGTGCCGATCCGCAGACGGAGCTGGTGCGGTCGCGGGATCAGACTGCCCTTGGGCCAGGCCTCGAACGCACCCGCGAGATGGCAGGGCACGACCGGAATATCCGTGCCGGCCACCAACAAGCTGATGCCGGCTTTGAATTCGCCGATTTCGCCGGTGGTTGTGCGCGTGCCTTCCGGAAAGAGCACAAGAATATTTCCAGGATTCGAGAGCAGTGCGCGACAGAGATCAAGACTGTGCCGGACATGGGTTTGACGTCCGAACGGCAGAGCATTGACGACAATCGCCGCCATTGCCTGGCGGGGAATGTTGACGAAGAAATAGTCCTGCGCGGCGGCGGGGAAGGCGCGGTGCAACTTGCGCAAGGGCAGGGCGGCCAGCAGCGTGAGCGTATCGAGATGGCTGGCGTGATTGGCCACCAGCACAAAAGAGCGATCCAGCGGCAAATGCTCGCGCCCGACGATCTCCAGCCGGTGATACAATTTCAGCCAGCCGCGCAGGACCAGCGCCGCTGCGGAGCGCAGCGCATAAACCGTCAGGTCCGGTTCGCGTGGAAACCGGCGCAGTCGTTCCGCGAGCGGTAGTTCGAGGTCCGCCGCCGGTTGGTATTTCCAACGTCCCATCGAGATTGCTGCGTTGACCTTCACAGGCGCACTCTGACACAGCGCCGCGCCTGACTGTTAATCGGAAAAAGTTTTCACACTATTGAGAAAAACACTGACCTCAAGGTGGCCGGGCTTCCTACCGCAGCGGATGGAAATATCCTGCCATGTGGAAGAACAGCGGCGCGACGTAGATCAAGCTGTCAATCCGATCCAAAATGCCGCCGTGCCCCGGGATGCCCGCCCCCATGTCCTTGATGCCGATGTCGCGCTTGATGACGCTGATGGCGAGATCGCCCAACTGCCCGCCTACGCCGACGATCAAACCCGTCAATACCAGTTGCAGGGCGTTGAATTCTGGGAACGAGAAGCGCAACACCCAGGGCAGCGCGAGCGACACCGCCAGCGCGCCGAGCGCGCCCGCCCAGGTTTTCTTCGGGCTGATGTGACTGCGCAGGGGATGTTTCCCAAACAATTTTCCAAAAGTGAACGCCGCGACGTCGTTGAGTTCAGTGGCGAACAGCAGGTAGAGCAGGTAGCCATAGGCGTTGTTCGCGTTGGCCATGAACGCGAGGTGGCCGAACATCCAGCCGATGTAAATGAACCCCAGAATCGCCAGCGACATCCCCTGCAATTGCATGGCCACCCGGTTGCGCACGATGGGCACCAGCATGATCAGCGCGATCGCATAAATCGGGAGCACGATGAACAGGCCATACCAGCCGTTGCCCGGTTCATCACCGCGCGGCTGGGATATTGTTGACGTTACGCCCACCGCAACAATGCCGAGGTAACCCATGCCTGTCAGCCACCAGTCACGATACAGGCCAGTGGCGCGGGCAAATTCCTTGAAACCATAACCGGCGAGCAGGCAGAAAAACACAATGACCGGCACGCGCCCCGCAAATACGCAACCCAGCGCGAGCGGTGCCATGATCAGCCAGCTCCGATAGCTCATCCAGATTGACGAGAGTTGCTTTCCGAAGCCAAAACGCAACACCGACAAAATCAGACCAGCGAGCGCGAGGATTCCCGCCACAATCAGAACATACGTGCGGAAAATCTCGTTTTGAAATGCTGCCTGGGGAGTCATGGTGCAATGCGCCACATTTCGGGCAAACCCTGACGGAATCGTAACGAGCCAGGGGCGACGCGTCCACGCTTTCCGCGCGCTTGTCTTTCGTCCCTTGAAGCCTAAGCTGAAGCTGCAGTTGTGCTACGGCACACCGAAAGGGGAATCGAGGGAATATGATGCGATCTACGGTCAGGGCTGGTTTGGCGCTGGCGAGCGTTGTCGGGTTTTGGTCATCGGGCTTTGCCGGTGACCAGGCCTTGTTCAAGTTCAATTCGAGCTTTGATCTCTCACGTGTCCAAGCCAGCGACGCTCGAGCTGTTCTCGTCACCACCAACAGCGACACAGTTCTCCGCATCCAGACCGGGCACGAGAAACCCTGGCCCGGTGTGACTTTGCCGGCGGCGGGTGGTCATTGGGATTTGTCGGCCTCGGCGCAGGTGGCCGTGAATGTGCGGAATGTCAGCGCTGACAGAGTCACGGTGTATTGCCGGGTGGACAACCCGGGGGCGGACGGTACCAAGAACTGCGTGACGGGTTCACTCGAATTGAATCGCGGGCAGGCGGGCACGCTAAAAGTTCCTTTGACACGCGCTTCCAGCAGCACACTCGACGACAAACTCTTCGGCATGCGCGGCTATCCCGTCGTCGCCGGCGGACCGGGAACGATTAACGTCACGAACATTACCCAGATTCTCCTCTTCGTGAGCAAGCCAACCAAAGATCACCAGTTCGAAGTCGGCGACATTCGTGCGACGGGTGAGTTCACGCCCCCGACCGCCTGGGTGACGGACGCGAATCCGTTCTTCCCGTTCATTGACACGTTTGGCCAATACAAACACAAGGACTGGCCGGGCAAGGTGCATTCGCTGATCGAACTGCAACAGCGGCGCGAGACTGAGGCGAAGGAACTGATTGCTCGCTCCGGTCCGGCCAATTGGGACAAATACGGCGGCTGGGCCGATGGCCCACAACTCAAGCGCACTGGTTTCTTCCGCACAGAAAAGGTGAATGGCAAGTGGTGGCTCGTGAATCCGGACGGACATTTGTTCTGGTCACACGGCATTGATTGCGTGCGGATGCTCGACGCCACGCCCATCGAAGAGCGCGCGACTTGGTTCGAGGAGTTTGTTGGTGACCAACCAGACTTCCGGGACTTGGTATCGTCACCGTACGCACTCAAGGGTCACTACGCTGATCGTAGTCCCAAGTCGTTTTCGTTTGCCGGTGCCAATCTCAAACGTAAGTACGGCGAGAACTGGCGGTCTAACTACGCGGGCATCATCCACCGACGTCTGCGTAGTTGGGGATTGAACACCATTGCGAACTGGTCGGACTCCGCGGTGTTTCTGATGCGTCGCACGCCTTACACCGATAGCGTTGGCTCGCACGGCGTGAAGATGGTCGAGGGCAGTGAAGGGTATTGGGGAAAATTCCCGGATGTTTTCGACCCGGGCTTTGCCACCGCCATGCGCCGCGCGATGGAGGGAAAGCAAAAGACCAGCGCCAATGATCCGTGGTGCATCGGCTACTTCAGCGACAACGAAATGTCCTGGGGCGATGAACTCTCGCTCGCGCTTGGCGCGTTGAAATCATCCGCCGGTCAGCCCGCGAAACAGGAGTTCGTCACCGATCTGAAAGTGAAATATGGGGACATCTCCAAATTGAATGTCGCGTGGGGTGTCACGAACAGTTCATGGGATGAATTACTGGCGAGCCGTGTCGCACCAGATCCGAAAACGGCGCGCGAAGATCTGGTCACCTTCTCCACCAAGATGGCTGAAACCTATTTCCGCACGGTGCGTGATGCCATCAAAGCGGTAAAGCGGTGGCGCCGAATCAACTTTATCTCGGCTGCCGATTCGCGTGGGTGAACGATCTCGCCGTCCGGGCGGCGGCCAAGTACTGCGACGTCCTGAGTTACAATCTCTACCGTCGCGACATCGCTGACTTTGACTACCCCGGCGAGGAGAAGCCATTTCTTGTCGGCGAATTCCACTTTGGCGCGCTGGATCGCGGGATGTTTCACACCGGTCTCGTGCCCGTCGAAAATCAAGCGGCCCGCGCGCAAACCTATCGCGACTATGTGCTCGGTGCGTTGCGGCATCCGCGCTGTGTCGGCACGCACTGGTTTCAATGGCAGGATGAACCAACCACTGGCCGCGTGTACGACGAGGAGAACTACCAAATCGGTTTCATTGACGTGGCGGACACGCCTTATGCTGAAACCATCTCTGCCAGTCGCGAGGTGGCCGGGCAGTGATATAGGCGAGTTCAGCCTCGGTCTGAACCGTCGGTTCGGTTAGCAGCGGTTCG
The DNA here is from genome assembly GCA_044225555.1 of Limisphaerales bacterium. Classification (GTDB taxonomy): domain Bacteria; phylum Verrucomicrobiota; class Verrucomicrobiia; order Limisphaerales; family JADLHS01; genus JADLHS01. Next base: position 349,378 of record JBGAIM010000002.1, read on the forward strand.
ACCAGTTTGAGCGCGGCGGGATCCGCCACGTTGGCAAGGCCGGAGAGAATCGCCTTGCGATCATCGGCGCGTTGGGTGCGCGCCAGCAATTCGGTGAAGGTTTTCAACTTCTGCCCGTTTGACTGGCCGTCACCTTCCAGTAACCGCACGCACCCACGCAAAGCGAGGAAGCGCTGACTTTCATCGGTGGTGGTGCTGAAGACCTCGAACAAAGGCGCCAGGGCGACAGATTCAGGCCAATCGGCGAGGACGCGCACGGCGGTATCGTGCACCGTGGGCTCGGAATCGGTCATGGCCGTCCGGACTGCTTCCAGCGCGGTTGTATCACCAACCACACCGAGCACCCGAAGCAGGGAACACTTCGCCACCGCCGAACTCGACGGGAAAACCGCAATCAACTTGTTCGCGGCGGCAGTCTTATCGGTGATGCGCGTGCAGGCAGATTCCAACGCCGCTTGCACATCTGCCGTTTCATCGGTTGATTTCGCCTTTGCCAATAGGTCGGTCAACAATCCCAAATCAGCGGCAGTGACTGTTTCACCCAGCGCTTTGATTCCCGCTGCGCGAATCTTCGCGTCCGAATCGCTGGCTGCTTTGGTCAACTCCGGCAGGGCTGCGGCCACGTGGCGTTGCCCGGCGAGCTCAACCAGCAATCTGCGCGCATTTCCCGAGGCCCGGGGCAGTCTACCGCGCAATTGATCGTCCACGTCGTTGTCCGCCCAGTTTGCCAGCGCGGACTTCGCGGACTCAGCCAACTCGAGATTGCTTTCGGCCAGCGTATCGAACAGCACCGGCACGCATTGCGGTTTGCCAAGGCGCGTCATCACGGCAATGGCTTGGATCCGCAACTCGGGTGAGCCAGTGCGCGCGGCGGCCAGGATGGCGGGAAGGATGGCTTCGTCTTCCCGATCCGCAATGGCCAGGAGGAGTCTTGGCCAGTTCGGCTGCCAGCGCTTCGGTGACGCTGCGCCCGCTCAATTCGCGAGCCGTATGTACTCCCATATCGAACGTGGCCTTGTCAGGCGAGCGCAGGGTTTCGAGCAGCAGAGGCAAACCTTTCGCTTGTCGGGCGAGAATCGCGCCACGCGTGGCTTCAAGCCGCCGCTGCGATGGGACTTCAGCCTTGCGGACAACGTCATAGAGTTTGGTCGCTGCCGAAAACTTTTCTGCCGCAAGATAGTTTTCCGCGCAGAGGATACAGCCAAGGGCGATGGCTGAACGCGTTGCGGGTGGTGATTTGGTCAACTCACGCTGTAATGCTTTCGCGGCGGAATCGTCTCCGATGCGTCCCAGTGCTATCGCCGCGGCGGCGGCCACTTCCGGATTTGAATCTTTCAGTTCCGCCGTAAGTACGCTCACAGATTTGGCATCGCGCCGCACGCCGATCGAGTTGATCACCCCGACGAGCAGTTCGCCCTGCACGTTCTTCATGGCGGCGCGCAATGCCTCGTCGCTCGCTTTGCCGGGAATGGCTTCAAGTGCGATACGCGCCCAGGAAGACAGTTCCTTGTCAGCCAACAGCGGCGCCAGCGCGGGAACGGCCTCGGGTGTGCCGTAGATTGCCAGCCGTTTGCAGGCCAGCGCCTTGTCCGCGGGCGGCGCGTCAGATTTCAGAACGGCAACATCCTGACGAGACTTCTCGGCGGATGAGGACGGGGTTTTATCAGCAGCCAGCGCGACGGTGGCCAGCGCGGCGAAAATCAAACTCGCAGCGAATCGTTGAATCGTAAATTTCATATTGCCCTTGATGATCAAAGTTCAAGCTCCTAAATCACACCCGCCACGGTGCGCGCAATGCTTCGGAGCGCAGCCGATTGGCCTCCTCGTCGCCGATGAATTCGCATTTCACTGGATCGAATTTCACGCGGCGACCAAGGAAGAGGGCGATGTTGGCGGCGTGACAGGTGATGTGCGACCAGCAGGCAACGTCGGCGTTGGCGCGGGTCAGACCACGCGAACGCACGCAGGCCAGAAAATCGCGCACATGGAAATTCGCCGGGTAGCCGGCAATGCGCGGACGTGGACCGGCGACGAGAGTACTCGGCTCGGCGACGACTTCGCCGTTGTCACCGGTTTCCACCCAGCCCGCATCGCCTTCATAGCGCACCGGGCACGACCCGAGTTTGAGCCACCGGTCATTGCGCATGACGAGCTTCACGCCGTTAGCGTAGAGCGCGTGAAGTTCATTACCCTCGGGCCAGTACTCGACCGGTGCGGTATTGTCGGTGTTGTTGGCCCATTGGCAGAGGTCCACGCAGTGCGAACCCCATTCGAGACAACCGCCGCCAACCAAGCCGCCGCCTTTTTCGAAGTTGAAGGAGTCAACGAATTGTTTGTTGTAGGGCCGCCACGCCGCGGGCCCGAGCAACAGGTCCCAATCCAGCACATCCTTGTCCGGCTCAGGTTGCGCGGGAAGCCAGCCGCTGGTCTTGGGGTCCAAGCCGCCGGGGTGCGCATACAAGGTCCGGATTTTGCCCAGTTTCCCACGTTGAGCCAGTTCGACGGCGAAGGCGAAGTTCGGTAAACTGCGGCGTTGTGTGCCGGCTTGAAACACCCGGCCCGTACGACGAATCGTCTTTGCGAGCGCGAGACTCTCGGCGATGTTCTTGGTGCAGGGCTTCTCGCAATAAATGTCCTTCCCCGCCTCCGCCGCCAGCGTGGCCGCCGCCGCGTGCCAGTTCGGTCCGGTGGCGATCAGCACGGCGTCAATGTCCGGTCGCGCGAGCATCTCGCGGAGATCGCGATACATCGCGCAATCGTTGTTGCCGTATTGCTCGTCCGCTTTTTTCTTAACGGCGAGGCGGCGTTCCTTCTTCACGTCGCAGATGGCCACAAATTGTACGCCCGGCTCATGGACGAAACACTCCAGCACGTAGCTGCCGCGGTTGCCGATGCCGATGGCGGCGAGGACGATTCGTTCGCTCGGTGCGACCGCGCCATCACGGCCCAGCGCCCGAGCGGGAATGAAATAAGGCGCGGCTATTACACTGCCCGCCGCAGTGGCCGCACGTCTTAGAAAAGAACGACGGCTGACCGCGGTTCGGAGATGATTTACTCGTTTCATGGTGATTCAGTGGACGCTTATGCGGGCAGGGACGATTCAAAGCGAAATCGAAAATGTGATCGCGCGGTTGCTGGACTTCGTCTCGCGGGACCCTTTTGCCACCCGGGTTTCATGTCTCCACACTGAACATGTCATCCCGCGCGTCAAGCTCAGAGTCGGTTTATCGGAAAGGTTACCTCCGCTTCTCATGGGCGGGGTAATGCAATTCGGGAGGGAATCGAGCCGCGTGTTGGAAACCAGTCGTTGCGAAGGGGAAAAAAATGGCTGGCGTGGGCGTATCTACTAACTGACTACTGCTACCGATCTGTCAACGGACACTATCCACTGACTTACCTTTCGCTAACACTATCAACTAACACTCACGTCCACGTCAGCCAAAGCACGGTAACACACGATTCAAAGATGTCCAACGGCGGCTCACTTGAAGAAGGAATCAACGACCGCACCGGCGGCGGCTTCAAAGGCGCTTTCAAAGAGACCGCCCCGGCGGGGTGAATAATCCGCCCGGGCTTCCATGGCGCTGGCCGTGCGGGCGGACTCCAGCCGGCGCCGCTGTTGTTCGAGTTCGGAAATCTCGAGCGCGCGGGCTTTGTCAAAGCCGCCGACCTGGATGAACTCCACGATGCGGCGCAGTTCATCCTTGTCGAACCACGTGCCGTGCGGCTTGCAGACATCCACGATCACCTGCGAACACCGGGCGAAGTTGACGCGATGCATCAACTGTCGGCAGACCGGGCAGGGGAGGTAGCGGACTTGCTCCAGTGGTATGTCAATCGGCGTTGGGAGGGTAGCCGCCACGCCGAGCAGGGCGGCTTGTTGCTCGCGGTTGGAACAGATGCGTTGCAGCGTTTCCACGTCCGCCCAGAGGCCTTCGCAGCGCGGACACTCGCGCAGGTCGGCCTTGCCGATCACAATCGCCTTCGTGTTCAACCGGCAGCGCGGACAATGCAACACCGTCTCGGCGGCAGTTTCTTTGCGATCGGCCTTGGCGCCGCAATGAGAACAAAATTTCGCACCGAGGAACATCATCCCGAAGCACGCGGGACAGGCGACGGTGGCGAGGCGTGAGTTGCAATGTTCGCAGCGTGTAGCATCGGTGGAGGCCGCTGCTCCGCAGTTGGGACAGTTGAGAGTCTGAGCTGCCATAACGGCGGAATCTTCCGGGACGGCCAGAATTCCGCAAGCGCAGACTGGCGCGCGGGGATGATTGGTGGCGTTCGTCGCGCTGCGACGAACCCGGCCCGGGCAGGGCCGGATTGATGCGCCGCAGCCAAGGCGTTGTGCCGCTGCACGCGGCACTACTGGTCGCAGCGCGACCAGTTCTACCGCTCGGGTGGTGATTACACAAATGCCCGGAAATTATGCTTCACAGTCTTCAGAGTCGTGACGATGATACGCCAACTTAACGAAAGGTTAATTATGGGGCTGATGGATTATCTGAAAACGCAATTCCTCGAAATCATCGAGTGGCAGGACGACTCGCGCGACACGATCTCCTTCCGCTATCCAGACCAGGACAAGGAAATCAAGAACGGCGCGCAGCTCATCGTTCGCGAATCGCAGACGGCGCAATTCGTGTATCTCGGCCAGTTTGGCGACACCTTCGGTCCGGGCAAATACTCGCTGACCACGGACAACATCCCGATTCTCTCCACGCTCAAGGGCTGGAAGTACGGTCTGCACTCGCCGTTCAAGGCCGACCTCTACTACGTCAATACCCGCCTGTTCACCGGCAACAAGTGGGGCACAGCCAATCCCATCATGCTGCGCGACCAGGATTTTGGCATCGTCCGCGCGCGCGCCTACGGCACGTTTGATTTCAAAGTGGTGGACGTGAAGACATTTCTCAAGGAAGTCGCCGGCACGGACGATCATTTCCGGCTCGATGAATTTGCCGACACCATGCGGTCCCGCATTGTGAGCGTGTTCACCGATGCGCTCGCGTCGTCGAAAGTGCCGGTGCTCGACGTGGCGTCGCGCTACTCGGAACTCGGCGAGGCATTGTTGCCCGCCATCAATCCCGCCGTTACGACGAAATACGGCATCGAGATAAGCAGCTTCATTGTTGAGAACGTGTCCGTGCCGCCGGAAGTGGAAGCGGCGATTGACAAGCGCAGCAGCATGGCGGCGGTGGGCAATCTGAACGACTACGTGAAATTTCAGATGGCCGAGGCGATGGGCAAAGGTGGCGAGGGCGGCGGCATGGCGAATACCGCCGCGCAACTCGGCGCCGGCCTCGCGATGGGCCAGCAAATGATGGCCGCGATGGGCGCGCAACAAACCACGCCCGCCGCCGCAGGCGCCGTACCGCCAGTGATTTCAAGTGCTGGTGGAATTCCCGAACTGCTCGGCACCAGCGATGTCGCCAAAGCTCTCGGCGTGAGCGAAGCCGACGTTCTGGCCACGCTGGAAAAGGGCGAACTCAAAGGCAAGAAGATTGGTTCAACGTGGCGCGTGACGAAGGCAGCGCTGGATGAGTTTTTGAAATCGTAGGTTAACGGCTATGAAATGTCCGTCGTGTGGAGAAACCATGCTGGTCGGACGTGTTTCACTCGATTCGACCTTCCTTGGCGTTCTCTTGGTAGGTGCTTCCTACCAAGTGATTAACTTTACGGCTGTCGGTGGACGCAAGCTGCGAGTGCTCACTTCGTTTGATGACGGTCGCGGATACGCCTGCCCAAACTGCGGGATGATTGCTCTGCGGTCGAGAGAGCTGCCAAGGAGCACACGAAAGCAGGACAGAGTAAAAGGAAAGGTCTGGTCAAAGCTGTTGCGCAAGTCTTAACGCTTTTTCCTAGCCTCCACGGCGGCACCATGTGGAAATCCGCTTATGCCTGAAACCACCGACCAAATGAGATTCACCTGCCCGACGTGCAGCAGAGAGATGATTCAGAAGAGCAAGGCGCGGCTACTCTCGGTCGGGCTCGGCATGATTGCTTTGCTTGGCATCGCCCTCTTCGTTCCGATGTTCTGGGCGCCGGGAATCATTCTGGCGTTGACCGGAGTTTATCTCGTGGTCTGGGCCACGCTGGGCAAAGCGCGTTGGTGCCGAAACTGCAAAAAGTTCAGTATCTCTGGTTGATGTATGGCTGACCCAACGCCACCACCCATTATTAAAGAGGCCACGGCCCAGAAGAAATTCTCGTGCCCGGCGTGCGGCGCGGCGGCGGAATGGAATCCGGCCAAGCAATCGCTCGTTTGCCCGTTCTGCAACACGGTTTCGCCCGCACAAGTGGAACTGAATGCGGCGGGCGAACAGGTCATCAAGGAGCATGATTTGGTCGCGGCGATTCGCGGCATCCCCGATGACAAGCGTGGCTGGCAGGCGAAGAAGACTTCGGTCAAATGCCAGAGTTGCCAGGCGATCTCGGTGTTTGATCCCGAGCGCGTCGGGCAGCGGTGCAACTTTTGTGGATCGGCGGCGCTCGTGCCGTACGAGGAGATCAAGGAGGCGTTCAGTCCGGAAAGTTTGTTGCCGTTCAAGATCAGCGAGACGCAGGTGCGCGAGAGCATCCGTCGGTGGTATGGCAGCCGGTGGTTCGCGCCGAATAAACTCAAGAACGCCGCGCTCACGGACACGGTGAAGGGCCTTTACATTCCTTACTGGACGTTTGACGCGCAGGTCCACGCCGATTGGACAGCCGAGAGCGGGTACTATTACTACGAGACGGAATCCTACACCGACGACAAAGGCAACCGGCAGACCCGGCAGGTACGGAAGATACGCTGGCAGTGGTCGTCCGGTTCTTTGAATCACTTCTTCGACGATGAACTGGTGCCGGCGTCCCGCGGTGTGCAGCCGGATTTGTTGCGGAAAGTTGAGCCGTTTCCGACAAAAGAACTCGCGCCCTACAACGCGGGTTTCCTCTCCGGTTGGGTGGTGGAGCGTTACCAGATTGATCTCGTGAGCGCTGCCAAGCACGCCCGCGAAGTCATGGACGGGAAGGTGTACGCCATGTGTGCCTCGCAAGTGCCGGGCGACACGCATCGGAATCTCAGCGTGAACACAGATTACGCGCGACAGACCTTCAAGCACATCCTCGCGCCGGTGTGGTTGCTCACTTACAACTACGGCGCGCAGGCGTTCCAGGTGGTGATCAATGGTTTCACGGGAACGATCGCGGGCCGCTATCCGAAGAGCTGGGTAAAAATCTTCTTCGCCGTGCTGGCGGCGCTCGCGGTGGTCGGAGTGATCGCACTGTTCGCTCACAGGTGACAACCTGACGCAATACTTCGGGAGCAGGCGGCGGGCTGGTGTATGGTTGTCAGTAGTAAACGCCATTGCAATCGCGAGGCGACTGGCTAGGCTCATTTTGAATTCGACACAGTCCCCCTCGACAAGGTTCTGAGCGTGAAACGTTGCGTGCGAAGCGATGGTTGCCGTTGGCTGACAGGCATCACCTTGGCTTTGTTTTTGTTGCTCTCGCTCGCGGCGCAGGCTCAGCCGGCGAGTCCGCCGGTCATCTCATTTATTCCCGATCAAGGTGTCTTTCCCAATTCGACCAGCCGCCCCATCGCGTTTGTCATCGGCGACGAGCAAACGCCGGCAAATCTTTTGAGTCTCAGTGCGGTCTCCGCCAATCAAGCGCTCGTGCCTAACAGCGGCATCGTGTTTGGTGGTGCGGGGAGCAATCGCACGGCGGTCATCACACCGTCGCTCAATCAAACGGGTGCGACGACCATCACGATCACGGTCACGGACACAAACGGTGGCGCGGCCAGCAATTTGTTCGCTTTGGACGTGGCCTACTTCACACCGGTGGCCAGCGACCTGCCGGTGTTAGGCGAGGCGTCTGCCGCGTGGGGTGATTATGACAATGACGGCTGGCTCGACCTGCTGTTCACCGGCTATTACACCAACGGCGTGGAGGCGTTTGTGTTTCGCAACACGGGCGGGGGCTTCACGAACATAGGCGCGGCCATCACTGGCGGCGTGCGCGGGATTGCGTCGTGGGCTGATTACAACCGCGACGGGCGGCTGGATATTCTGCTGACTGGTGGCATTCCCAAGCTCTATCGGAACGACGGCAACGGAGTCTTCACGCTGGTGAATTCGGGTCTGCCGATCATCCACGACGGTTATTCGTCGGGCGCGGTGGCTTGGGGCGACATGGACAATGATGGCGATTCCGACCTCGCTCTCTCCGGGCAAAGTACAAACCTGATGCCGAGCACGTTTGTCTTTCGAAACAACGGCGATGACACATTCTCCAATGTGAATGCCGGACTGGTGGGGACAGCCGGCGGATCGCTCGACTGGGGCGATTATGACGGCGACGGCGACCTGGACTTGTTGGTGACCGGGCGCGGGGCGGCCTCGTCGCATCACGCCCGCATCTATCGCAATGACGGGCCGGGCGGCTTGGTTGTGGTCGCGACCAACTTCCCCGGCGTCTGGATGAGCAACACCCGTTGGGCGGATTACGACAGCGATGGCGATCTCGATTTTTTGCTGACCGGAAGTGTTGGCGATTACAACCCGCTCAGTCGGGTTTATCGGAATGCCGGTGGTTCGTTCACCGACATCAATGCGGGTTTGAATGGCGTGTGGTTCGGCCAGTCCGGCTGGGAGGATATTGACAATGACGGGCGGTTGGACCTGGCATTGAGCGGTTGGGGTAGTAGCAGCACGTCCCTCGCATTCGTGTATCGCAATCAGGGCAACCACGTTTTCGCCGAGGTTGCTGCCGGCATCACGAACGTTTACGCGAGCGCATTGGCGTGGGGTGACTACGACCGCGACGGCGATCTGGACGTGCTGGTCACGGGATACGGCTGCCAATGGGGCTGCAGCACGACCCAACTGTATCGCAACAACGCGCCTTCCAACGCGCCTCCCTCCGCACCGACCGGTCTGACCTCCATGGTAAAGACGAACGGCGATGTGTTGTTACGCTGGGCGCCGGCGAGCGATTCAACAACCCCGACTGCGGGACTGGATTACAGCCTGCGCGTCGGGACCAACTCCGGCGGCGGGCAGACTGTTTCTCCTCTGGCGGACGCCGCCACCGGCTGGCGACGCGTGGCGCAGCCTGGTCTGGTTCACACAAACGAGTTGAGACTGATTGATCTGCCCGGAGGCACTTATTACTGGAGCGCGCAGGCGGTTGATTCGGGGCGCGCGGGTTCTGTCTTTGCGGCCGAGCAGACGTTTACCATCACCAACAGCGCCCCGCGGATTCAGGTGGCGGCGGAGGTCCGATCCGGTCCGTCGTTGCCGATCACACTGCCGTTCACGGTGAGTGATGTGGAGTCAGCCGCCAGCCAACTGGTGGCAACCTCGTTCAGCACGAATTCAACCTTCATCCCGCAGGCCAGCATCGTGGTGCAGGGCACGGGTGCGGATCGAACCGTGAGTTTCAACATCGCCGCCGGGCAGTACGGTTCGGGCGAACTGATTATTTGCGTCAACGACCCGGGCGGGTTGACTCGTGAGGCCCGGGTGCGCGTGGTGAGCGAATTGTTCACCGCCCTCCCGATCCCGGCGAACACGAACATCTCCACCCTGACGCCCTTGAACATCGGGTGGGGTTTTCAAGTCGCCAGTCCCGCGGTGGACCTGGACCAGGACGGAGATCTGGATGTTCTCTTCTCGGCCAGAGTTTGGAGCAATAACTTTCTGCTGCCCGCGCTGGTCATCGCGTCCAACCAGGGTTTCGGCGGCTTCCAATTCAACATCGTCACCAATGTCAATCTGCCGTTGGGAACGGAAACTGTTGGATTTGATGATTTCAATCGTGACGGCAAGGTGGACCTGATTTCGCTCTATGGTGGATACGATGGCAGCGGTGTGTGGTTGTTGCCAGGCGATGGCGTTGGCGGATTCACCTCCGGCCAGAGTATTGGACCGGGCTTCGTCAATTTCTTGGCGGACATAGACAACGACGGGGACCTGGATGGGCTCGCGCTGGCGGACAACCCGGCGCGGCTGGATTATTTCAAAAATGTCAATGGGTCGTTGCAGCCGCAACCGGGCCCACCGCTGCTCAGTTTCACGACGTATCAGGAGAACATTGCGGCCCGCGCGAGCGATCTTGATGGAGATGGCGACGTGGACTTTTACATCCCGGGTGAGGGGACGAATCTGAGCCAGCGATTGGTCATCCGCACCCTCCGTAATCTCGGCTTGGGCCGGTTTAACGCCGAGATGTATGCCATCATGGGATTGGCGACAGTCTATTCGGTGCGGTCGTTTGACGGCGATGACGACCGGGATCCCGACGCGATTTTCACCTACGAGACCAATTATGCGGGACCAATACTTCGTGGCATGGCCGCGAGCGATGGAAACGGCGGGTTCTACTTCACAACCAACATCCCCGTGCCTTCGCTATATGCGGGAGATTTTGACAACGATGGCGACTTGGACCGGATCGTCAGCGAACTGGTCAGCCCGAGTCCTTACACCGTGCGTTACCGCCTGTATGACAAAACCGGCCCCGGCCAGTATGCGCCGCAGAATTTCGTGATCTCCGACGCCGGATTCGCGGCTGACTTCGATGGCGATGGCGATCTGGATTACTTGGCCAACACGGAAGAGCGAGATGAGAACGGGCTGCTGGTCTCGGCGCGGCAATGGCGCTTCTACCGCAACAACACCGATCGCAGCAATGCCCCGCCCGCTGCGCCTTCCGGACTCATCGCTACCCAACAACCGGATGACCGTGTCCGGCTTTCGTGGACTGCCGCCCTGGACGATCACACGCCTGCTGAATTCGTCACCTACAACCTGCGCCTCGGCACGACGCCCGGCGGCGTGGAGATCATGTCTCCCGGCGCGAACCTCGCCACGGGCCGGCGCTGGCTGGCCGCGGAAGGCAATGTGGGCAACCTGACATTCCGCGATGTGCGCAGCCTTCCGGTCGGGACCTACTACTGGAGCGTGCAGGCCATTGACGGTGGGTTTGCCGGGTCGGCCTGGTCGCCGGAACAGAGTTTCACGATCAACCTGCCTTCCATCTCGGCGTTGCCCAACGTGGTTACGCCGCCGGGAGTGACGTCCAAGCCGGTCAATTTTACCGTGACCGGTGGTTCGTCACCGCTGAGTGCGCTCGTCATCACCGTCGTGGCGGATGATCCAACGTTGATTCCCAATACCGGATTGGTGGTGACCGGCACGGGCGCCAATCGAACGCTGACCATCACCCCGGCGAATTTTTCTGGCGACACTGATTTGACGGTGACGGCGACGGATCTGGCCGGGTTCAGCGCCATCGGGCGGGTTCATGTGCGCGTGAGTTGGTGGGATGCGCGGCCTTTGGACCAGGTTGGGATTCAACGTTTCGAGCAATGGCGTTGGCTGGACTCGGATCTGGATGGCCGGTTGGACCTTTTCGGTTACGCACCCATAGGGACGTCAATGCCGCAACTGTTTTCTTATCACAATCTGGGCGGCGCGCAGTTCGAGTCCGTATCCAACAATCTGCCCGGCTGGACTGGCGATGGTTTTTTTGTTGGCGGCCTTGGCGGGGATAACGTGGCGGACGTGCTGACGTTGCAGCGACCGGATTATCAAACCGCTTTGTTCCGGCTCTGGCAGGGCACGGGCGCGGGATTTAACTTTGTGCCGATGCCGGAAGTGTCGAACCGCGCGGCGGTGGTGTCCTACAAGTGGGTGGACTTGAACAACGACGGCTGGCGTGATGTGGTGCATTTCGGCTGGGTTACGCCCGCGCCACCCAATGCCCCGCCATGGGCGATGCTGTTCGCACGCGGCAAACCAGATGGCACCTTCGAGTACCTCACCAACCGGATTGGAATGTATTCGGGCACGGCCATTGCGGCGGTGGATTTTGATCTCGACGGAGATTTCGATCTCGCGGTTTCGGGGCAGGATTATACGTCAGGTCAAAACCCCGGGGCCGTGTTCTCACGGCTGTATCGAAATGAAGGCGGGTTCAACTTCACGCCAGTCACCGCTGGATTACCGCAGGGTGTTGCTTACAACCTGAGCGTGGCCGATATGGACCAGGATGGCTGGCCGGACCTGCTGTTAAATCCGGCTTCGCCAACCAGCACGAATCGTCCGGTCCTGATGCGGAACGTTGGCGGGAGTTTTGTCGCAGTTGCCTCGGACCTGCCAACACCGCTCGACCTGGCAAGCTGGGCGGACATTGACAATGACGGTGATCCCGACCTGGTCAGCGTGACCAGCGTGGATTTGACTGTGCTCAGTTTTGACGCGTCGCGCGCCCGCGTCTTCCGCAACGATGGTGGTGTTTTAACACCAGCGGACCTCGGCTTGCCGGCAATTGCCGCCCATCAGGCCAGCTTCGCCGACGTGGACAATGACGGCGATCTGGATTTGCTGATCTCGGGCGAGACGGGTTGGAATGTCACCGGGCGTTATCTTTGCTTGAATTCATCGCCGCGAAGCAACACGCCACCGGCGGCGCCGACGGGTTTGTCGCGGTCGTTTCTCACGAACCGTGTGATGTTGCAATGGACGCCGACGCCCGATGCGGAAAGCGGCACGGCTTTGGCTTACAACCTGCGCCTCGGGACCACTCCGGGGGGTTCGGAAATCATGGCGGCGGCGGCCAACCCCATAACGGGTCTGCGCCAAGCGACCGGGGATGGAAACATCGGTTACGCACCACGCTGGCAATTTGATCCGCCCGATGGCCGCTACTATTGGACGGTGCAAGCCGTGGATTCGGGGTTCGCCGCCTCGCCGTTCACGGTCGAATCGTCCTTCAGTTACTATCATCCGACCATCCGCGGGCCGACAAATATCGTGGCTTATGCCGGCTCACCGTCGGCTTCGATATCGCTCGTGGTCGGCGATGCCGACAGTCTCGCGGGGGCGCTCACCTTGGCGGCGTTCTCCTCCAACCCCGACTTTCTTGATACGACGAATGTTGTCTTCGGCGGCAGCGATTCGAATCGCACGGCCACCATCACGCTTCCGCCCGGTTCAGTGGGCGTTTCCGTCGTCAACGTCGTGGTGACGGACATCACGGGCTTGAGCGCCACCAATACGTTCACGTTCACAGCGGACTATTTCAGTCAGCTCCCTCTCAGCCTGCCCGGGGGTGGCAACGGCACGCCCAGCGTCGCGGATATCGATGGTGACGGCGATCTCGACCTCTATCTCGCGGGCAAAATTTATCGGAATGATGGCGGAACGAACTTTGTGCTCGTGTCCACGGTGCTGGCCGGGCAACGACACGGCGTGGTGTGGGCGGATTATGATCGCGACGGCGATCTCGACCTGGCCGTAGCGGGCGGCGGGCCGACGAAGATTTATCGGAACGACGGCGCGGGCGTTTTCACCGACAGCGGCGCAGTCATTCCCGACGCGGGCAATGGCGCCATCGCCTGGGGAGATTACGACAACGACGGTGATCTGGACCTGGTTTCCCTGGGCAACGGCCTCATCTATCGGAACGACGGCGCGAGTGGTTTCGTTGGCGTCAGCGTAGGCCTGCCGGGTGTCGGCGAGTCCAGTGTGGCTTGGGGCGATTTTGACAATGACGGGTATCAGGATATTTTGCTCGCCGGTTTTCAGGGGCCGAGCACGACGGTGGGCGGCATCTACCGGAACAACGGCAACGGCACCTTCTCCAACATCGGTGCGGCGTTACCCGGTTTTCACGGCGCTTCCGTTTCGTGGGGCGACTATGACAATGACGGCTATCTCGACGTGCTGGTGTGCGGGGTGTGGAGCACGTTCCAGGTTTATGTTTATCACAATAACCGGGATGGCACCTTCACCGACATCAACCTCGGGTTGCCGGGTGTGGCCTATGGCTACGCTCAATGGGTGGATTTCGACAACGACGGACTACTCGACATCTTCCTGTGCGGCAACGTCAGCAACTATCCGAATCTGGATTACGCGTCGCACCTTTACCGCAACCGTGGGGACGGCACATTCAGCGACCCGCAGAGCCAGTTGCCGAAAGGCTCGACAGCAACGTGGGGTGATCTGGATGGCGACGCGGACCTCGACTTGATTGTCAGCGGCGACGGAAGCAGCAGCCCCCGTCTGCTCCAAAACGAGTGTCCGGCTCCGAACGCGCCGCCCGCCGCGCCGACGAACCTGGTGGCAACGTTGCTGCCAGACAATAACGTCATCCTCTCGTGGCTTCCCGCCAGCGATCTGGGGAACACCAATCCCGCTTCGCTGAGTTACGCCTTGCGTGCCGGCACCACGCCGGGTGGTGTTGACTACCTTTCGCCGCACGCGAACGGTGCCAACGGTTATCGCCGCCTCCCACAACGCGGACCTTACAATACCAGTACGAATTTCTTCCGCGATGTGTCGAAAGGTAGTTACCACTGGAGTGTGCAGGCGATTGACGCCGGGTTTGCGGGTTCTGCCTTTGCAACCGAAATCAGCTTCAGCATCACCAATGCTCGTCCGCTCATCTCGGCCATTTCAAATCAACTCACCGTTCCGGGCCGCGCCACGTCCGCGATTTCCTTCACGATTTCCGACCTCGAAACCGACGCGACGAACCTGACGTTGACCAAGCTCTCATTCAACCCAGCCCTTGTGCCGGCGGCCAACCTTGTCTTCGGCGGCAGCGGGTCGAATCGCACCGTCACGGTCACTCCTGTGGCCGGCCAAAGCGGCACGGCGGCAATTGTCGTGGGGGTGATGGATGGCGGCGGGCTGGTGGCCACCTCCCGGTTTGATGTGTTGGTGCAGAATTTCAGCGAGGTCAGCGTCGGGTTGCCGGCCACGACCACCGTGCCTAGTGTCTGGGGTGATTACGACAACGACGGCGATCTGGATGTCGCCATCATCAACGGTGCGTTCACGACCGTCTATCGCAACACCGGCGGGTTTTTCACCAATCAGAACTTCACGTTGCCCGCGGCCGTGCAATACATCACACCCACGGACCTGACCTGGCTTGACTTGGACGGCGACGGCGATCTGGACCTTGCGGAGTCAGGGTGGATTTTGAGTGGTTATCAGACGGTCACATTTCGATTCCGGAATAATTTCCCAGCGAACAGCTTCACCAGCATTGGCACGAACCTCCCCGGCACGGGCCTCACCAATGTTGCCGATGGTGCGATGGCGTGGGCTGATTACGACAACGACGGCGACCTCGACGTTTTGTTGAGCGGCGACACCAACACGTATCACACCCCGGATGCTTTCACCGCTTTGTATCGAAACGACCGCGGTGTGTTCACCAACTCCGGGGTGGTGCTGCCGCAGTTGGTGAAGAGCGCGGCGGTCTGGGGCGATTACGACAATGACGGTGATCTCGATCTGCTCATCGCGGGCCAGACCGGCAGCGTGGCCGCGAATTCGGTGACGAAACTCTTTCGCAACGATGGCAACGGGGTGTTTACCGAAGTTCCGGTTCCGTTCCCCGGTATCACGGATTGTGCGCTCGCGTTTGGTGATTTTGATAATGACGGCGATCTGGACTTCGTCATGGCCGGCCAGGGAACGAACGCCGCGCCGTTGACGCGCATTTATCGAAACCTGGGCAACGGAGTGTTCACGAATCTCGCGGCAAACTTCACCGGCGTCACCTATGCCTCCGTGGCTTGGGGCGATTATGACAACGACGGGTTTGCGGACCTCGCGGTGAGCGGCGCGACCAACAATTCGCCCTACGGCGCCGCTGCGGCGATCACGAGCGTCTATCGGAACTACGGCGGAAATGGTTTTACCAACAGCGGCGGCACTTTGCCGGGCGTGATGATGCAGAACACATCCTGGGGCGACGCCGACAATGACGGTGATCTGGACTTGCTCGTCGGCGCGCGGTTGGTGCGAAACAACTGGAATGTGACCAACACAGCGCCGACCGCTCCGACCAATCTTTCATTTGCGTTTCTCGCCAGCGGGGATGTCCGTCTCGCCTGGACACGGGCCACGGATGCGCAGACCACCAATGCTTCCGGACTTCGATACAACCTGCGGATTGGTACGAATGCCGGCGGCGGACAAATCCTAGCGCCGCACGCAAACAGCACCAACGGCTATCGCCGCGTACCGGATTTTGGGAATGCCGGCGCCACCAACTTCTGGCGCATCGCGAACCTCACCAATGCCACCTATTACTGGAGCGTGCAGGCAATTGATGGGGGGCTGGCTGGTTCGGCGTTTGCCGCGGAACAAACCTTTACCCTCTCGCGTCCGGTGTTCTCCGTCATCACCAATCGTTCAGCGCCACCGAATACCGTGATCGGTCCGATCAGTTTCACCGTCAGTGATGGTGAAACCCCGGCATCCAACCTGGTCGTAACGGTAACCTCTTCCGATACGAATCTCGTGCCGAATGCGAACCTGGTTCTGGCCGGAGCCGACACGAATCGCAATCTCACCATCACGCCGGTCACCAATCGCAGCGGTTCGGTCACGATTACCCTGGCCGCCGTGGACGAGAGCGGGCAGGTCGGCAGCCGCAGTTTCTTGCTCACCCTCGAGCGTTTCGCCGACCTAGCGGCGGGGCTGAGCAGTTCGGTGGGGCCGGTGGTGTGGGGCGATTTCGACAACGATGGCGATCTGGATTTGGTCAAAGGCAATCTGGCGTATCGCAATCTGGGCGGCGGCGTTTTTTCCAATCTCGCCGTGAATCTGCCTTACAACGAAGGTTTCGGTGGCTGGGACGATTTCAACCGGGATGGCAACCTTGATCTGCTCCTGGTTGGGGCCAACGCCTGCAAGGTTTATCGCACCGACGGCAACGGCAACTTCACGGACAGCAATGCCGGACTGCCCGCGGCGATAACGGTGCGTCAAACTGGCGACTGGGGTGATTACGACAACGACGGCGATCCCGATCTCGCGTTGGCCACGGTTTCTTTCACGCGCATTTACCGCAACAACGGAACGAATTTCACCGACATCAATGCCAGTTTGCCCGCGGCGGGCGACGGCTCGGTGGCGTGGGGTGATTTCGACCAGGACGGTGATCTGGACCTGCTGCTGGCGGGCAACAACCTGCTGCGGGTCTATCGCAACAATGGCAACGGCACCTTCTCGGACTTGGGACTCAACCTGCCTGGCGTTTACAATGCTTCGGTGGGCTGGGGTGACTTCGACAACGATGGCTGGCCGGATTTCGCCGTTTGCGGTTCGACCAACAACACCGTCATCGGCGTCGTCACGCGGATCTATCGGAATACGCTCCTGCCGACCGCCGGCAGCCGCCAGTTTACCAATTTCATTCCTGTCGCCGCGCAGGGGCCGGTCGGCGTCTGGAAGGGTGTCGTGGCTTGGGCCGATTATGACAACGATGGCGATCTGGATTTGTTGACCACCGGCGAAACCACCAATAGCTTCCCGCGCACCCGGATTTATCGCAATGACAACGGCGCGTTTGTGGACAGCGGGGCGAATCTGCCGGCACTGAAGAACTCTTTCGCTGCCTGGGGCGATTTTGACAACGACGGTTATCTCGATCTTGCGCTCTCGGGCAATGACGTCGTCTCGGCTCCAGTGGCGCGCATCTACCGCAATTTCCCCGGCGGTTCGCCGAACGTTCCGCCCAACTCGCCGACGGGTTTGACCAATGTCGTGTCCGGAAAATCCGCACGCCTGACCTGGACGGCGGCAACCGATGCGAACCAGCCGGCGGGTTTGAGCTACAACTTGCGCGTGGGCACGGCGCCCGGGACGGGGGACATCGTGAGCCCGCTGGCGGGGGCAACGGGCGGGCGCAAAATTCCCGCACCGGGCAATGCCAACGAGCGATTGACCTGGACCCTTACGAATCTCACCGGCGGGACTTTCTACTGGAGTGTGCAAGCCGTGGATCATTCATTGGCCGGATCGGCTTTTGTGACGGAACGCAGTTTCGTAATCTCCAATCGCGCGCCGGTGGCGGTCACCAAATCCGTGACCTTGTCGGAAGATGCTAGTCTTGGTGTTAACTTGACCGGTTCCGATCCGGACAACGATCCGCTGACTTTCAAGGTGGCCAGCGCGCCGCTATTCGGCAACCTGAGTGGCAATCCACCGTTGCTGACCTATAAACCCGCAACGAATTACTTCGGCTTTGACCAGTTCACCTACCAGGCGAACGATCGCACGACGGATTCCGTCCCGGCGGCGGTGTTCATCACGGTGACGCCCGCCGAAGACGTCGGCGCGTCAAGTCTGAGCATAGCGCCCGCTGTCGGCGGGCAATATCAACTTGGCTTGACGGGTGAGCCGTGGCGCAGCTATCGCCTCGAGGCGTCGGAAGACCTGATTCATTGGCAGCCGTTGACCAGCCTGCTCGCGACCAACCTGCTGA
Source organism: Limisphaerales bacterium (assembly GCA_044225555.1). GTDB lineage: Bacteria > Verrucomicrobiota > Verrucomicrobiia > Limisphaerales > JADLHS01 > JADLHS01. The sequence goes on from JBGAIM010000002.1 coordinate 367,657, forward strand.
CGCTGTTGATGGACGCCGATGCGCCGAACTTCCCGCATCGGTTTTATCGGGCGACCCAGTTCGGAGCCGTGCCGGGAATCGGTAATGCGCAGCTCAATGGCAGCAATCAATTCCAGTTTACGCTGTCAGGTGAGGTTGGGAGACTTTATCAACTTCAAGCCTCCAGCGATCTGCAGTCCTGGACGACACTCACCAACGTTCTGATGACGAATGTTTCCACGCCGTTCCTGGGCGAGGGCACTGCGATCTTCCCCCAGCGCTTTTATCGCATTGTCGCGCCCTGACCGTGTTCCTTTGGGTTTCAGCCGGCTTTATCTCGCTCGTTAGTCGAAATGGGTACTGCACCCAGACGCGCTTTTGGCTGTCTTTTCTCCGGTGAGGGCGGGCAGAATGAAGCCGCTTTAATTACCATGAAGACTGCCAAACCAAAAGACTCCGCTGCCAGCCGCTGGCTCTCGTATCGCCCCGAAATCAAAGTGCTCGATTGCACGATCCGCGACGGCGGGTTGATGAACAATCATCATTTCGACGACAAGATCGTCAAAGTGGTTTATGACACGTGTGTCGCTGCTGGCGTGGATTATATGGAACTCGGTTACAAGGCGTCACGCAAAGGCATCAAGGCGGGGGAGCATGGTTGTTGGAAGTATTGCGTCGAAGACGACATGCGCCGCATCGTCGGTGAAAACAAAACCGACTTGAAGCTTACGGTGATGGCCGATGCCGAACGTTGCGACTATCACGAGGACATTCCGCCAAAAAAGGAATCCGTCGTGGACATGATCCGCGTGGCCACTTACATCAACCAGATTCCGACCGCGCTGGACATGGTGAAGGACGCGCACGACAAGGGTTATGAAACCACGGTGAACCTCATGGCCGTGTCCACCGTACCCGAGCGCGAACTGGACGAGGGGCTGGAAATGCTCGCGAAGTCCGAGACGCTGGCGGTTTATGTCGTGGACAGTTTCGGCGCGCTCTACAGCGAGAAGGTGCATAGCCTGGTAAAGAAGTACCTGGATCACTGCAAGAAGTCGGGCAAGCAGGTGGGCGTGCACATGCACAACAACATGCAGCTCGCCTACGCCAACACCATCGAGGGCATTATCGAAGGCGCGAACTTTCTCGATGCCACCATGGCGGGGCTGGGACGCGGTGCGGGGAACTGCCCGATGGAATTGCTCCTCGGGTTTCTCCACAACCCGAAATACAACTTACGGCCCGTGCTGGACTGCGTGCAGAATCATATCGAACCGATGCGCGCCAAATTGCTGTGGGGTTACGATCTGCCTTATCTGCTGACCGGCATGTTGAACCAACACCCGCGCACGGCGATCAAGTTCAAGGAAGCCGAACTCAAGAGTGAGAAGGGCGACATCCTCGAGTTTTACGATAGCGTGACGCAGTAACCACAACGGAGTGCCTTCGCGCGGTAAACGCGCGGTCGTTGCCGGCGGCTGGGGCGGCCTTGTCAGGATTCGCAACGTCCCTCAACGCCAGTTGAAGGAAGAAGCGAGGTCTTTCTGGAGTTGCGCGTTGCGCTGCGAGAGACGAGTTGCCAGAAGTCGGGCCAGGTTGTAAAGCATCTTGGCGGCGAGCGGGGAATGCGTGGACATCAATTCCTGGAAACGATCCGAAGTCAATTGCAGCAACCGGGTTGGCGACTCAGCCACCACATCAGCCGAGCGGGCTGTCTGGCTGAGCATTGCGACCTCGCCGAAGAGTTCGCCCGGCTCCATGGTGCCAAGCGATGTGTCGCTGCTGCCGACCATTATTCGGGCCCGGACTTGGCCGGAGAGGATGAGGAACAAAGAATCGCTCAAGTCGCCTTTCTTGATGATCACATCACCTTTCGCCGCCACCACAACTTCGCAAAAGCTGATGAGCACGCCAAGGTCCTCGTTGGAGTAAGGTGCGAACCGTTCGAACTCCCGCAATTCTTCGACGGTGATGGCCTTTCCTGTGGGCGAGAGGGCGGGGGTGGCTTCCGAACTGGTTGCCACGGCATCGAACTCAGTTTCCAGTTCGACCATGGATCCGGCGGCGAACCAATTGTTTCCAATGTCCGAGTGGACCCAAGTTTGAGGCTGCACCCGTCTTTCGCGGACCCATTGCGCAAGCGTCTCAAGAGCGATTGGCCCGTAAACCAGGTTGTCGGAGGACAGCACCCGGTAAACCTCATCGTTGGAGTTCTGTTGCATCAGCGCATGGCTAACAAGACGTGGAAGCGGATTCAACCAAATTGTTCAAACACCGTGACGAGTCACACCCCATCCGCAAAATCGGCAGGTCAGGCGAAAGCGCACCCTTCTGGAAAAATCTGATCCACCACACGATCACTGATCATCACCGCCCGTTACTCCACCTCGCGCGCCCGATAGAATCGTTGCGGTACTGTGCCGGGCGCGTTGGTGAAATTCAGCAGCCCGGTTGCTCCCAGCGTATTCGTTGCCAGCGGCAGCCACACCTGCGGGGGCGAAAGATTGGTGCTGGCTTCCACCACATGGACGCGATTGCTCACGCCTTCGATCTGGAAGGTGAAGTTGCTGCCGGAACGCTTGGGCTGCTTGAGGGTTGGCGACGGCAGATTGATGACCGTGACATTGGTCGGGGCATCGTAGATAAATCCGCTGGCGGAGAACTTGGCGGTCAGGGTTACCGGAGTGTTGCTGTTGATGGTGCCGGGGCGGAATACGCCGTTGGTTGTCATGCTGAAGCGGGTGGCCAGCCAGGTCGTGTTGGTGAAATTGAACAAGAGCCCGCTCGAATAGCGAGCCTGACCATAATAGCTGGCTGAATTTCCTTCGATCACGCTCGGTGATCCCACCACGGTAACCGAGGCCAGGGGGTCAAAGGCCGAGGTCCCGATGTAACCCGGGTCGAGTCGGATCACGCCCCCGCCCGGGCCCGGAAGTCCGTTCAGCACCGGCCAGTTGCCGTACAGCACCAGAGCCTGGTCAAGGGTGGCCCAATTCGTGCCGGTTTGCTCCTGTAACTCGGCGTAAACGCCATAGCCTTCCGCTGAGCTAGTGCCAGCTTGCACTTCGGTCGGCGCCGGGGCGATGCCCGCGATGGAGAGATTGGTGCTTTGAGTTGGGGCAAGCGGAGGCAGAAGCCACGTGCTCTGCGCAATGTTGGTGTTCTCGATACTGCTGATGAACCCGCCTCGCATGCTGATCCCGGGAACGGCCGTGGTCCGAACTCGCAGCGGATTGCTCGTCGCCGAGCCGAAGTTCTCGACGCGCGCGGTTGCGGTGAATGTCAAGGCCTGGGTCGGGGTCGGGGCGCTGGAAAGATTCTGGATGTTGAGGGCCAGGGCGCGGGTGTTGAGCCGGAAACGGAAGTTGCCGAAGAGCGGGATAATGGTGTTGGTGTCGTTCTGAAATCCGGCCAAGGCGATGCGGTAGGTCGTGCCGGGCAGGGCGGAGAACGTTGCCGTTTGGGTCATGCCATCGGCCAACTGAGCGGTGGTCACCGGCGTCAACGCCGCGACCGTGGCGCCGGTATAAACTCCGAACGCAGGCGGAAAACTGACCGCGTCGGCTGTAAGACGAAGGGGAATGGCGCTCACGTTGAGATTGGTCGGCGCGGTCCAGTTCCACCAGAGTGTCTGCGCGTAGCTCGTGCCGTGGGTGGGTTCGCTCGCTTCACGATTTGCGCCGACGAAAGTGCCATTGGTTTTTTCGTAGTAGATGCCCGGAATGACCTCGGCGTTCTGGAACTGATCGTTCGTCGGTGGCGGTGTCAGCGTGAGCGTTAAGGTCACTGTGCCTTGGTTCTCGAAGAAGGCCGTCGGCGCGCCGTCCACGGTGAATTGATAGGTTTGGCCCGCCACCGCCGTGAACACCACGCGTGCCTTGTTCAATGGCGATCCGCTGCCGGAGAACGGTGCGAAGTTGAACGCCACGTTGGTTAGCGCGGCGAGGTTCGCGCCGGTATAGACTGCCAGTAGGGGACTGGCGAAATCGAAACCGGCGGCGGCTTCAATAACCACACCGCCGGAGGCGGGGGCTGTCCACGAATACCAGATTGAATTGCTGCTGGAAATGCCGGCGTGCACCGGTTCGCCAGGTTCGCGCGTGGCGCCCAGATTCGAAATCACGTTTGATATGCTGCTGCCCGTGAGCAGTTGGCGGCACTCGAAGTTGTCCGGGAAACCGGGTGGACACAGCCCGGAGAACGACAACGCCAGATCAAATTCCCATCCCGCCGCAAGGGAGGTCACGCTGTTCAATCCGACCGGCACGTTGGTCACGCCGGAAAATTCCTGTCCCCAAGCAATCACCGTCCCGTCGTTCTTAAGCGCCGCGCTATGGAAATAGCCCGCAGCGACCGCGATGACATTCGACAATCCCGGGGGAACCGTGGTTTCCCCATAGACATTGACGCCCCACGCCGCAACCGTGCCGTTGCTGCGGACGGCCAGGTTGTGGTGGTAGCCCGCGGCGATGGCCTTGATGCCAGTCACGCTGCCGGGCACCGTGGATTGACCTGAATTATCATCACCCCAGCCAACCACCGTTCCGTTGGCGCGCAACGCCAGACAGTGTCCATCGCCGGCGGAGATGGCGACGATGTTGGTGGCGGCGGCGGGCACATTCGTCTGCGTTGAGGAGTTGTTGCCCCACACGACGATGGTGCCATTACTTCGCAACGCCATGGAATGGTTTCCGCCGGCTGAAATCGCGGCCACGTTCACCAACCCAGCCGGCACGGTTGCCTGGCCGAAGTTGTTAAGTCCCCAAGCATAAACGGTCCCATTACTGCGCAAAGCCAGGCTGTGATACGCACCACCATCAATCGCCATGATGTTGGTCAGGCTGGGCTGGTTGTTGGTCTGGCCGGAAGAATTATCGCCCCATGCGACGACCGTACCGTTGCTGCGCAGCGCCAGCCCGTGATAATAGCCCGCCGCGATGGCAGCTACGTTAGTCAGAATGGCCGGCGCATTGGTCTGACCGTAGAAACTGTCGCCCCAGCCAATGATGCGTGGTTGGCCGGCACTTGCGTTACTGATCCCGGACAACGGGAGAGCGAGCGCACTCACCAACAAGCACAGCCATTTCGCGTCTGTGTGATGTTGAGCGCTCATGAAGCAAGTAAGTAAATCGAAAAGCCAAGACTCATATATCCCTTTATGGAGAATACGTCAAAGGGTTACCGACTTGTTCAGATTCCTCATCTTCCGGTCCGATTGCCGGTTGCGGGGGTGGCCAGGGTTGCCAACAGGGCCTTGGCTTGCAGCGGAGACAAGTGCGGCATTCCGGACAGCAATCGAGCCAGCAAACCCGTGACGTGGGGTGTCGCAAAGCTGCTGCCCGTGACCCGCTTTTGCCCGCCGCTTGACCAGGCGACTTCGACGTCCTGACCACGTGCGGCGAACTCCACCAGGTGACCCCGGCGGTAGTAAAACACCTCGGGCCGATCGCAATGTAAGAAGTTCACGGTGATCACGGTGGGAAAGTGTCCGGGCCACTCGCGCTTGGTGAAATCCAGATTGTTGCAGGCCGCGACGATGTGCCGACCCTGGACGTAAGCTTCGTCAAGCCAGTCCTTGTACAAAAGCACATGGTCCTCGCGTCCGGAACCGAAGCTGCAATTGAGAATGTGATATCCGCGTTCGAGCGCCAGCCGCGCCGCTTCGCGGATGATCATGGTGCGCGAGCGCAGTTGCTGGCCGAGCACGCGAAAACTTCCCAAGGTGGCTTCCGGTGCAAGTTGGTGAATGATCCCGGCCACTGCTGTCCCGTGACCGTAGGAGTCTTTCCCCTCGCCGGGCAGGACGCGCAGCTGCAAACCGTCCTCCAGCACAGCCAGATCATCCTGCACCTTCAGTCCCGCCAGTGCGGGATGGCTGAGTTCAACCCCGGAATCGAGCAGGGCAATCTTGATCCCCCGCCCGGTGCCCTGGCAGAGACAGGCGCGGGCTTCGTCGAGGGAAGGCCAGGCTGGCGGGAGGTCATTCACAAGTCCAGCCAACGACCTGGCTCAAGAGCCGGTATTCAATCAACTGCGATAACATTGCCGTGGCCCGTTGCACCGCCGCGAGATGGGGCGGTTGGAATCCTGGTGGATCAACCGCTTGCGGGTCGGGGGATTTCAATTGCACGCACGAAACCACCCCGCGGCAGGCGTGCAGAAAATGAAACGGCACGGCAATCAGGGCGTGGGTCCGAACCCCCAGTTGGGCGTCCAGCAATTTACACTGTTGCGCGTTCCGGATGATGTCGTTCTCGAGGAACGGTTGTTCCGTGGCGAAGACCATCGAGATCAGACCTGAGCCCAGCGGCTGTTTGAACTGACCGACAATTTGGCTGGCACGCGGCCCGGTGTTGAAAGTTGGCTCGAGAAATTTCTCGGTCGCATCCAACAACCAGATCGTGCCTTCATGCGCTCCTGCTTCAGCGAAACCCTGTTCGACAATCCGGCGGAGGAGTGGGTCCAGCAAATGTCCAAATTGCCCGGCGTGAATCTCGCCACCCAGTTGCTCCAGGCGCTCCGACAGGACTGCCCTTAGAGCTTGAAATGCAGGATCGGGAAGCAAATTGAGGCGGTTGGACATGCAATTCCCGGGATCAATCACCGCGCGGGCTCCGCAGCGCCTTGACTTCAGTCGCGAGCTTCGCGATCCAGTCCGGCTGCTCGTTGAGTTGGCGGATCAATTCGGTCTGTTCGGCCGCCGAGAGCTGGCCGCGGGCGAACCTTTGCAGTTTTGCGGCGGTTTCGGGAGTGGGCCCGGAGATCTCCCGGCCTTCGACCTCGTCGCCATAGCGTTTCAGGAACCCGCTCAGGATTTCAAATGTATTTGGCATAACAATTCATCGGGTAAACGAAGCCGGATCGAGAACTTGCAAAATAAAATGCGAAGCAATTTGTAGGTCCGCTGCCGCCCGGGCCACGGGCGGGGCAAGGTGGATTGGCTGCCATCTGACATTCGTTGATTCACAGGAATCCGATGTGGTGAGTCTCGCAGAGGTCCACAAAATCCTGCCACGTCAGGTCCAGCCAGCTATCTTTCTGTTTTAGATTCTGCAGCGTGGCCCGCTCAATTTGCTCCATGGCGTGTGAAAGTTGACGACTGACCTTCGACTCGCTCCAACCCCACATCCGCATTAGTTCCCGCTGGGACAATCCGTGAAGGTAAACCAGTCGAAGCATCAGCATGTCCGCTGGAGCGCAGGCCGCAAACGCTGCCTGCAAACTCTCGCGGAGCATTTCGACCAGGACATCCTCCCGGGTGCGCAGGGTGGTGCCGGGCAGATGTTCGAGCGGATCATTCTTTTCGTCGCGCGCCGGCTGGACGGTTTCGCCGCGGCGGGTTTGCTTGCGTTTCAGATCAATCCAACGCCGGGTGGCCACGGTGGCAAGCCAGGCTTGGAGCGCACATTTGCCGCTGAACTTGTCGAGCAAGGCGGGCTGGTCATCATTCTTCGGCACGCAGTCACCCCACAAGTCCGCCAGCAGTTCCTCCGTTTCATCCATGGTGGCACCACGGGCACGCAGGATGTTGACGAGCGAGGGATGGTGTTTTTCGCGCAACTCCGCGAGCGCCGCCGGGTCGCCTTGTTGACACCGGTGAACCTGCTTGCGTTCTTGTTCGAGATCGCCTGCTGCGGAAATCATCACGCCCAGTTTAATGAAAAGCGGCGAGTGATAAGCAATCCAAAACTGGACTGTAAGTGCGGTTTTGGCCGAGGGGTTTCGGGGGGCTGGCTCAGTATTCGCGCGCCCGGTAGAAGCGTTGGTTGAAATTGGTTGCCGCGCGGTCGGCGTAAATAAGCGACCCACTCTGGGGCAAACTGCCGGGGATGGTCGCGTTCGTAATCAGGCTGAGCCATTGGATGGGGGGGGCGACATTCGTGCTGGCTTCGATGACATGTTGACGACCGGGAACTCCCTGGAGAGAGAGTTGCAGGTTCCGGTCGGGCAGGGTGATGAGGTTGGTCAGCATGGGCGGCGGGAGATTTTGAACGGTCACCAGTTTGTTCGTGCTTTGCGTCACGCCGACATAGGTGAAATAGGAGGTGACAGAAACCGGCGTGTGGGCGGTGATGTTGCCAGTGGTGAGAATGCCATTCGTGGTGATCGGAAACCGGTTTGTGTCCGAAGTGGTCCAGATCGTATTCGTAAAGCTGGGCGAGGTGCCATTGTCGAAAAAGGCCGTGCCCCAGTAGGCGGCCGAGCTGCCCTCATTGACACTGGCCGGGCCGTTGATTTGAACGCCGGTGAGCCGGGCCGGACAAAAACATTGGCCTCCCAAGCCCAGTCCCGGTTCGAGCAAGATCACCCCGCCGCCGGTGACGCTGGCGCACAATAGGCTCACGTTGGCGAAGCCGACCAGCACGAGGCTTGAATCGCGCGCAACCCAAATCCCGCTCATCTGCTCCTCCAAAACCGCCACCGCGCTGGCGCCAAACGCGCTTCCGCCCGTGATGCCAAACGAGTTCGTGCCGCCCGCAACCACCCCCCCGCCGGGGATTGGGGTAAAACTGCCTTCGTCACCATAAACCTGGCCCTTACCCGTCACCGCCAGCACTCGAACGCGCACCGGCCCCGAGGGACTCGGCCCCTCGTTGACGACTTCAGCCGCGGCGCCAAAAGCGACCTTTTTCCCGAAACCAGGTGAAAGCGGGATGGGAACGGACGCGGGCATCACGTTGCGAATGCGCAGAGCCAGCGTCGAATAGTTCAGGCGCAATACAAAACTCCCGGATTCTGCCAGAGGATTAATCGGCGTGTTTGCCCGTCGTCTGATGAAAGAAGCATTAAGGCCCCCAGCCACATCGCTTTCTCCGGCGACCACAATTTGATAGGTCGCTCCGGTTTGGGCGCGGAAAGTGATCTGCCGGATATTGCCCTTGGTCTCGGATTCCACCGGAACCGGGGTCAGCGCGGCGAGGGAGCTGCCTTGATAAACCTGTACCAAGAGGCCGGTGCTTCCCGGAAAATCAATTCCAGTCACGCGCAGTGTCACGCGACCGGATGACCCGCCGATGTCATCGGGCGCGGTCCACGAATACCACGCGGTTCGCAGACCGCTCGAAAATCCTTCGACGACTTCACCAGCTTGCTGACTCGCGGCAACGAGGGAACCGGTGGCCACCAAAAACGATCCGGTGAGCAAGGTGCGGGAATTGAAATCGTCATTGACTGGTTTCGGGATGAAGATCAGGCCGAGATCAATGCCACCGACCGGCTGCGGGCTGCCGCTCTCGCCGTCCACAGCGATTTGGTAGGTTTGCGGAAAGAAAGGCCCGGTGACGTCGAAGTTTGCAAAGCTAAAGAACGGACAGGATAGCCCCGGATAGAAAACATCGGCGACGCTGCTCAAGCCGGAAACGCTCGGGCCCTGGTACGCGCCGAGCAAAGGGGAGCCCATCAACGGGGGAAAACTGCTGCCAATCGTGGTGAGAAATAACCGGCCCGCCGACGGAGCGCTCCACGACCACCAGACCGAACCCACACCGGTGGCGCCCGAGTGATTCGGCTCGCCGGTTTCCCGGCTGGCCGATACGTTGTAACCGCTCGTGAAAATGTTCGTGCCGGTCAACGTGATCCGGTTCGCGAAATTGTCGTTGGGCGGACTGGAGGCGTAGCCAGCGCTCAACGTATAAAAACCAGCGCCGCCGTCGTTGCCATCCACGGCGATCACATAACTGGTGAACGGTATCGCGTTGAAGGCCACTTCATTTGTCGGCCCGGTCCCGGTGCGACCCGCGACGCGAGTCAGATTCGTCATGCTCGTGCCCGTGTAAACGTTCACGGTGGTGAGGAAATTGGTGCTGACGACCACGACCTTGCCCGGAAGATGCAGCGGACTGTTCCAAGTCCACCAAACTGTCTGATCCGAGAGTTGCGTTCCGAATCCGATTCCCAAGGCGTGGTTCGGCTCGTTGGTTTCGATCGTGGCGCCGAAGTTCGAGGCGTTGGTTGAGGCCGCTGAAGTACCCAGCAACAAACGATTGGCGAAATCATCGTTCGGAGGGGAAGGCAATAGCGCCAGCTTGAACTTGAGCAGGGTGGCAGCGGGATCTCCGAAATCGCCGCCAACATCCACGACCATCCGATACGTTGTTCCAGCGACCGCTTTGAACACCAGTCGCTCCGACCCAATGGCCACCTGCGTCAAAGTTCCCAACGTGCTGCCAGTGTAAACAGCCGCGTAGGTGCTGAAATCACTACCGGCGAGATCAAGGACGACTCCGCCTGAAGCTGGCGCCTGCCAACGCCACCAAAGCGACCGCGCTCCCGGCGAACTCCAGATGTCCGGTTCTCCGGCCTCCACGCTTGCGCAGATATTCGAGGTCGTCACGGTGATGTTGGTGCCGGTGAGCACGGCTGCATTGGCAAAGTCATCGTTCGGTGCCTCATTGAACGGAATTACCCGGAGAACGATGTTGCCGCCGGTGCGGTTGAATCCATCCACGGCGATCTGGTAGGCCTGACCGGCAACAGTTTTGAAGGTCACCGCGCTGGCCACGTCGCCCGTCGCATCGTCATTGACAGCAACCGGCGACAGAGCGGCGAGGGAGGTGTTGGTATAAACCGCCAGTAGCGTGTCGAAATCGCTGCCTTCGGTGGTGATAGTCACACAACCGCTCGCGGTGGCGGTCCAGGTCCACCAGACGGATTTGCCCCCGACCAAGCCGGCATGATCGGTTTCCCCGGACTCACCGGTGGCACCCAGGTTCTGGCCGGTCACGAGACCGCCGCTGCCGATTTTTTGCCGGCTGGCAAAATTGTCATTGGCCGGTTGGGCGCGGAGTTTCAGATTCAACAAAATATTGCCCGAGGCTCCATCGCGGCCGTCCACGGCGATCTTGTAATCCACGCCGGCGGTGGCTTTGAAAGTCACCGATCCGGCCAGGTTGGTTCGACCATCGCTCGCTACCGTTGTCAGGGTGGAAACGTTCGTGCCCGTATAAACTCCAAGCATCGTGTCGAAATCACTGCCCGCCGTGGTCAGAGTGACGCCGCCGGAAGACGGCGCGGCCCAGGACCACCACAGAGAGCTGCCGCCCGCGTTGTCGCCGTGCTCGGGTTCGCTAGGCTCTTTGGTTGCGCCGACATTGTTGGCCACGGTCGAGATGCTGTCTCCGGCAAGCGTCGTGTGGCACTCGAAATCATCGGGGAATCCCGGCTGACAAGCGCTCGCGGGCGGAAGGGGCGTCCAGGTATCCGTCGTTGGATTGTATCGCCCACCATCGTTCAAATAAGGGCTGCCGACATAACCACCCCAGACGATCATCTCAGTGCCGGTCCAAACCGCCGTGTGGTATGCTCGCGGAGAAGGCGCGCCGTTGGTGTTCACCGTCGTCCAGGTGTTGGCTGCAGGATTGTATCGCCCGCCGTCGTTCACGTAACCACCCGGGCCAACTCCGCCCCAGACGATCATCTCACTGCCCGTCCATACCGCCGTGTGGGAGCGCCGCGCCGTTGGGGCATTGTTGGTCCTGACCGTCGTCCAGGCGTTGGCCGTGGGATTGTATTTCCCGCCGACGTTCAAATTGCTCCCGTTGTAACCACCCCAGACGATCATCTCGGTTCCCGACCACACCGCTGTGTGTTGCGAACGAGCGATGGGCGCGTTATTGGCGGCTGTGGCGGTCCACGCATTCGCCAACAAATCGTAGCGCGCGCCGTCGTTGACGTATCCGCTGCCCACGCCGCCACCCCAGACAATCATCTCACCGCCAGTCCACACTGCCGTGTGGAGCGCGCGACCACTGGGCGCACCGCTGGTGGCGATGGTTGTCCAGGAGTCGGCCAGCGGGTAGTAGAAGCCGCCAGTGTTCAAGTAAGTCGTGCCGTATCCGCCCCAGATTATCATGCTGCCTCCGGTCCAGACAGCGGAGTGGTAATAGCGGGTGGTTGGCGCGCTGTTGGTGCGGGTGGTGGTCCAGGAGTTAGCAAGGGGATTGTAACGCCCGCCATTGTTCAAAGTCCCAGTCGCGTTCAGCCCGCCCCAGACAATCATCTCATTGCCCGTCCACACGGCCGTGTGAATTGCGCGTTCCGCGGGCACACCGGACATGTCCATCGCTGTCCAACGGTTGCCTGGTGGATAAAAGCGCGCCCCGTCGTTCAAGTAACCGGAGCCGCTCACATTTCCGCCCCAGATGATCATCTCCTGGCCCGTCCATACAGCGGTGTGAAATGCGCGTTTGCCGAAAGGCGCGCTCTGAACTGCCGCACTGGCCAGCATGCTGATCGCCACCAGAATTACCGGCCGGCAACGGCATGTCGTTAGGAGGGCATGGTAGGGGGCATTCAAGGCAAAGTTACTTCAGTCGGAACGGTTTCACTCAGGAGCACCCGAATGAGATACACATATCTTCCGAATTAGTAACCTGGTCAATTGTTTTCTCAGCCGCCGGTGCGGCGCGTTACACTACTAGCCGGTCACACTCACGCCGCGTCCGCTCAGCACCCGAAGCTGGCGGGCACAAGCGCCGGATTTCTTGCACCAACGTCGGACCGCAATAGGGCAGCGACAATAGTCCATCCACCAGGGCTTGATCCGGATTCGGCCGGCCGGAAGGCAGGCGATGATCAACCAAGAGGGTCTTGAGAGTTGGCTCGACCGACCGGCAGCGGCGGATCAAGGCCATCGCCGCAACGTCACCCGCCAGATTGTCCGTGATCAACACGGCCGGGCGCGGATCGGCAAAGGCAAACGCCTGCCACGCCTTGGCGCGATCTTCGAACGCGCAGGTGGCGAAGCCTTCCAATTCAAGAATTGTTTTCGCGAATTGCGCCAGGCCGGGGTAGTTGTCCACCACATAGACCAATCCCTGCGCCGTTGGCCACGCGCGGCAGGCGTGGTTTCGCGAGTCAGTGTTGGCGAAATCGCTGACTCGATGCGCGGTTACTGGAGTGGCGTAAACGGGTGGGGACGGACTTTGTCGCACCGCGACGTTGAAGGTTTCGTCCGTCCCGAAATCGAGGAGAGAAAGATTGGTCGCATTCATTGTATCCAGAATACGCGCCCCGCCGCCGGACTTGCAGCCGCGCCCGCCTCGGAAGCGAATTTCTGCAAGAGCAGGGAAGGGAAACGTTTAACTGGCAGATGAGAGCCATGATCCGGTTATTTGAGTTGCGGATAGAGTCGTTAAACTTAATCTCACGCTAAACTTATGTCGCCTCAGAGGTGTAAGTCTGCCAATTGTCGCCTTTGGTCTTCCGTGAAGCGGATGGCTTGCCTTCTGGGCTTACTTTTTGGCCAGCTCCTTCCTGGGGCAGACGCTGCTGAACAAGGCCGGGTGCTCTCGACCGAAGGCAAAGTCGAATTCGCGCGACAAAAAGCCACCTGGTCCACCGCCACAAACAACCAGTCGCTCGAACCGCAAGACCGCCTGCGCACACTTGCGCTGAGCCGGGCGATGGTGCAATTGGTCGAACTCGGGCGGGTGCGTCTCGATGAACTGACCACGCTGGAAATTCTTCCGCCCCGTAACACGAAGTCCAAAGGCACGCTCGATCTCAAAGCAGGCGCGATGTATTTCTTCACGCGCGATCGGCCCCGCGAGTTTGAAATCCAGACGCCGCAGGCGCTCGCGGCTTCGCGCGGGACGGAGTTTCTCGTCGCGTTGGAGCCGGACGGGCGTGAGTTGTTCGTCGTTTACGATGGCGAGGTGGAACTGACCAATACGCTGGGCAGCGTTATGGTAAAGCCGGGTGAGCAAGGCATTGTTGAACCGGGCCAGCCGCCCCGCAAGACCGCCGTCATCGAGAGCCGGAGGATGGTTCAATGGTGGCTCTATTACCCGGCAGTGCTGGATTCGGCGGAACTTGCATTGACCGCGTCGCAAAAAGCAGTGCTGGCCAAATCCCTCGAAGCTTACCGACAGGGCGATCTTTTGCAGGCGCTCAAGGATTTTCCCGAGAGGCGAACGCCGGAGAATGAGGACGAAAGAGTATTCCACGCGGCCCTGCTGCTTTCCGTGGGCCAGGTGGAACGGGCTGGGTCGTTGCTGGCCACCACCAATGCTTCCACCCCCGCCGCGCACGCCCTGCACCTGATGATGGACACGGTTCAAATGCGCGACGTACCGCCCTTGCCCGACCCGCAGACTGCCACCGAGTGGCTGGCCAATTCTTACCTGCTCCAATCCCGTTTTGATCTGGCCGCCGCACTTGCCGCCGCGCGCAAGGCGACGGAAGTCTCGCCTCAATTCGGTTTTGCTTTCGCGCGGGTGGCGGAATTGGAATTCAGTTTCGGCCACACCACCGAAGCCTCGGAGGCATTGGTCTGGGCGCTTAGCCTGTCGCCGCGCAACGCGCAAGCCTGGGCGCTGAAAGGATTTCTCCTGAGTGCGCAAAACCAATGGCGTCCGGCCCAGGAAGCATTTTCAAAAGCCATCGCGCTTGATCCCGCCCTGGGCAATGGCTGGCTGGGGCGCGGCCTGGTCAGAATCCGGCTGGGAGACAAAGCCGAGGGTCGCGGGGATTTGCAGACGGCTGCCGCCATGGAACCCAATCGTTCGGTGCTGCGCAGCTACCTCGGCAAAGGATTCGACTACACGCACGATGAAGCCAACGCGGCGCGCGAACTCAATCTGGCCAAAGAGCTCGACCGTCGCGATCCGACGCCCTGGCTCTATTCCGCTTTGATCCTGCGCCAGAACCTTCGTTACAACGAGGCGGTGACTGATTTGGAAAAATCCGTGGCGCTGAATGATGATCGCCGCGTCTATCGCTCGCGGCTGCTGCTCGATCAGGACCAGGCGGTGCGCAGTGCGAGTCTCGCGACGATTTATCGCGGCGCGGGCATGGACGATGTGAGTGTGCGCGAAGCGGCGCGGGCGGTGGCCAATGACTATGCAAATTACTCCGCCCACCAGTTTCTGGCCGAGAGCTTCGATGCCTTGCGCGACCCGACCCGGTTCAACCTGCGCACGGAAACCGCCTGGTTCAATGAGTTGCTGCTGGCCAATATGCTTGCACCCGTAGGCGGCGGGAGTCTCTCACAAAACATTTCGCAACAGGAATACAGCCGGTTGTTCGAGGCCGATCGTTTGGGCTTCAGCAGTGCGACCGAGTATCGCAGCGACGGGCAGGTGCGGGAACTGGCGTCGCAGTTCGGCACGGTCGGGAACTTCAGCTACGCGTTGGACCTGGATTACCAGCACAACGACGGCGTGCGACCGAACAATGAACTGGACCGCCTCGAATGGTACACCACGGCCAAGTATCAACTCACAGCCCAGGATTCGCTGTTCTTGCTCACGAAGTATCAGGACTACCAGTCAGGGGACAATTTCCAGTATTACGATCCAAACGGTGTGCGGACGGGTTATGAAATCTACGGCATCACCAACATGCCCGTGGTGCGAACCAATTTTTCCTTCGAGGAATATCAGAAGCCCATCGTGCTGGCCGGCTACCATCGGGAATGGGAGTCGGGTGTCCACACCTTGTTTCTAGGAGGCATGCTGCAAAATGACCAGCGCTTCAGCGATACGGACACGTCACAGTTGATTCTACAAACGAGCAACAATGTGCCGGTGGCGGTTTTGAGCCAGCTTTTTGATGTGAATTATCGGAGTGTCTTCAAGGCGGCGACGTTCGAGTTGAATCAAATCCTGCAATCCGATCGTCAGTTGCTTGTGTTTGGGGCCCGCTACCAAAACGGATCATTTGTAACCCAGGACCAATTGACGCTGGTGGCTACCAACCTCGCCGCGTATTTCAATAATCCGCCGGCACAAAGCGATGTTACGAGTGATTTTGAGCGCATCTCGGGCTACGGATATTACACATGGGAAATCATCCGCAACCTGCACCTCACCGGTGGACTGGCCTACGACCAGATTACGTTGCCAACCAATTACCGGTATCCACCCATCGCGGGCGGCTCAACTACACAGGATCAATTGAGTCCCAAGGCGGCGCTGGTATGGAGTCCACGGCCGGGAGTCACCGTGCGCGGCGTGTACACAAAATCTATGGGCGGTGTGACCCTGGACGAAAGTTATCGGCTGGAACCAGCCCAACTCGCCGGGTTCAGCCAGGCCTTCCGCACCTTGATTCCGGAGTCGGTCGCCAGTTCTGTTAGTGCGCCGAGTTTTGAGACTGCGGGAGCCGCGCTTGACTTGAAATTCAAGACCCGGACTTACTTTGGCGTGCAGGCTGAGTTTTTGAAATCAGAAGTGGACCGCCAAATTGGCGTGTTTGATTACACCGGCTTGACTCCGCCGCCTCCGTCAGTTACGCCCGCTTCGACTTCCCAACAACTCGAATACAAAGAGCCTTCGGTGACCGTGTCACTGAATCAACTGCTTTCCGACTACTGGTCGGTGGGGGCTCAGTATCGTTTCACTCATTCGAGCCTGCACTCAGTCTTTCCGGAGATTTCCCCAGCTGTTAGTCCCGGCGCTGACACCACGCAACAGGCAGACCTCCAGCAGGCGCGGCTCTACCTGCTGATGAATCATCCGTCTGGATTCTTCGGTCGCTTCGAGGCCCTCTGGTATCATCAGAACAACTCCGGTTACACGCCAGCGTTGCCTGGTGATGATTTTGTTCAGTTGAACCTGATGGTCGGTTACCGCCTGCGCCGGCAGCATGGCGAAATCAGTTTGGGCGTGCTCAATCTCACCGACACCGATTACCATCTCAACCCGCTCAACGCCTACACGGAGTTGCCGCGTGAGCGGGTCTTTGTCGCCCGGCTCAAGATCAATTTTTAATGGCCAACCCGCAAGTAACCCGCGACCGCAAAACCGCCAGGCTGGGAATGCTGGGCGGGACTTTACTCGTTTCCCTCATCGGTCTGTTGCTGCAACTTAAGTTCGGAAGCGGACTCGCGCGCCTGAGTTATGACCTGCCGTTTACCTGGACGCAATTTGTGCCCGAGGATCTGGTGATGGTTTATGTGGATTCAAAGATCAAATCAAAGTTGGGGCAGTCCACCGACCAACCTTTGGATCGCAGGTTTTACACTCAACTGCTCGAACGGTTGACCCGTGAGGGTGCCCGGTTGGTGTTGTTCGATATTCTGTTCGACAGCCCGCAAGCGGATTCAAATACGGACGCGGCGTTCGCCGAAGCCATTCGCAAGCATGGCAAGGTCGTGCTCGTGGGCGACTACATCCAGCAGTGGCGGGGAGACATCGCCACGTACGGTCCGCTGCCGCCCATTGCGGTCCTGGCGGAAGCCGCGGCCGGATGGGGATTGGCGAATGTTTCGATTGATCCGGACCTGGAAGTTCGGGTGCTCGGCACGGGTAACGAAGATTTTCCCTCGGCGGGCTGGGTGGCGGCGTCGTTGATCGGTGCTGAAACCACCCGGTTGTCAGAGTCGCGGTTGACCGAACGCTGGCTGAACTATTACTGCGAGCCGACCGCATTGTCGGCGGTCAATTTGGATCACGCGCTGGAAACCAATGGACTGCCCCGCGGTTTTTTTCGCGGCAAGCTGGTGGTGGTGGGTAGTCGGGGCGAAGGCGGTGTTTCTGGTGCCGGGCGGGATGAATTCCGGACTCCCTATTCGCTCCGCAATAAACCCGCGGCGCCAGGCGCGACTATTCATGCCTTCACGTTATTGAACCTGGCCCATAATGACTGGATGACGCGGCTCACTTTCCTCCAGGAATCAGCGCTGGTTTTGATCTGGGGAATTCTGATCAGCGTCGCTCTGCTTCGGTTGCGCCCTTGGGCGGCAATGCTGGTTGCGCCCGTGGCCTTTGGGGGGTTCGCTTTGGCGGCGGTCTGGATGCAAGCTCGATACCAGGTTTGGTTTTCCTGGCTCACGCCGTCCGCCGTGCAGACGTCCGTTGCGTTGATCTGGTCGGTCGGTTTGCGATACCTGGTCGAGTCCCGTCGCCGTCGCCAACTGCGCCGCGCCTTTGCCGCCTATTTGTCGCCGCACATGGCCGATCGCATCGCGGACAGCGATGTGGATGTAGCGCTCGGCGGCAAGGAGGTGCATGCGACCATCATGTTCACCGACTTGGAAGGATTCACGAGCATGACCGAGAAACTGCCGCCATCGGAAGTTTCGGAGATTCTCATCTCCTATTTCAATGAAACCACGCGCGCGATTCTGGAAAAGGATGGCACCATCATCAAATACATGGGCGACGCCGTGATGGCATCCTGGGGTGCGCCGCTGGCGAGTCCGCGCGCGGCGCAAACGGCGGTCGAAGCCGCGTTGGGGATGCGCCACGCCGGGAGCAAGGACATTGCGGGCCGGCGATTCCGGACGCGCATCGGTATCAACAGCGGACTGGTGCTGGCTGGCAATCTTGGTTCGGAGTTTCGGTTCGATTACACGCTCATCGGCGAGACCACCAATGTAGCGTCGCGCCTGGAGGGATTGAACAAGTACCTCGGCACCGACATCCTAATTACGGAGACGACGCGGCGCGAATTGAACGGCGAGATTGTGCTGCGTGCGCTGGGGCAGTTCATTGTGGCCGGCACCACGCGACCGTTGGGAGTTTATGAGGTGATTGGTCTAAGCACCGAGTTTCAAACCCAGCCGCCCTGGCTGGCGCAGTTCGCGGCGGCGCTCGAACATTTCAAGCAGCGTGAACTGGACGCGGCGGAGGCACTGTTTCAGAAGGTTTCCGAACAACGCGGGGCCGCGGATGGGCCGTCTGAATTTTACCTGAAACAGATTGCCCGCTGTCGGGCGCATCCAGAGTCTGGTGATTCGGGGGACGGCGTGATCCGGTTTGAATCCAAGTGAACGCATGGCTTGGGATTCGATTGCCCTGGCCCGTGCCAGCCCCGGGCAAACCATCTTGTTTTCCGGCGGCACAAAAAAGCTAGCGGCCGGCCCGTTTTTGCTATTGCCCGGCGTGAGAAACGATTAGCCTTGTCGCAGCTACCAAAACAAGGCAATCAATCGCGGACGTGTTATGGCAAAAAAGCGACCCTCCACCGATGTTCTGCCCGGTCTAAAGGACGCCACGCGTGTAGATTCGAGCAATCCACCAGCGCAATCACCCATCCCGCCCTCGCCAACCCCCGACGCCGTGGTCACGCCCACCACGCCGCCCGCTGCGGCGCCAGTTCCCGTAGCCGTCCCGGGAAAGATGGAAAGTAAGCCATCGCCGTCGAGTAGCCCGAGGAACCTTTCGCCGCCGCCGCCGAGTTCGACAACTCCCGCGGCGAAGCCATCACCCCAACCATTCGGAACGCCGATTGTGTTGCCGACGGCAATCGAGAAGTTGGTGGAGGAAACCAAACCGGCAGGCACAAGCCCGGTGGTGGTGCCGGCGGAGAAAGCTTTGTCCCCAAAAACAAAACCCGTCGAAGTCCCAAAAACCGAAGTCGCGCCCGCCAAGCCAATCTCATCGCCCGTTGCTCCTTCCGCAGTCGTCACCTCAGTGACACCTGCCCCGGGGCAGCCAAAAGTCGTCGGCGCAGCTGTGACTTTGGCTGCGGCCCAACCCGTGACTCCAGTTGCCAAATCAACACCGCCCGCGTCAATTGCGTCCGTGAAATCCTCGACTGCGACGGTCCCGGACAAATCTGCGCCATCCGAACCGAAACTGGCTGCGATCAAACCCACTGCCACTCCGCCCCAAAAAACCGTGGCGAAGCCGGTCGAGAAACCCGTCGAGAAAATTGTTGCGTCAACTCCGCCGCTACCGAAGACCGAATCTCAATCCATCTCCGAGGAAAAGGTCGTCGGCGAAGTGCCCAAACTGGAAGCGGAACGTGAAGTGGAATCAGTCAAACCCGCAGCTCCCGAGGTTGTCCCCCTACCGCCGCGCCCCGCGATTCCGGCGATGTATGTGGTGATGATCGCGCCGGAGTTGGCCCCGGTCGCCAAGGTGGGCGGATTAGGCGATGTGGTGTACGGGCTGGCACGCGAGTTGGAACTGCGCGGCAATTCGGTGGAGATCATTCTGCCGAAGTACAACAACATGCGGTATGACCACATCTGGGGGCTCACGAAGGTTTACGAGAATCTCTGGGTGCCCTGGTACGGCGGCGCGATCAACACGTCGGTCTGGTTCGGATTCGTGCATGGCCGCAAGTGCTTTTTTATCGAGCCGCACTCCAACGACAATTTTTTCAACCGCGGTGTCTATTACGGGCAGAACGACGACGTGCTGCGTTTCGCTTTTTTCTGTCGGGCCGCGCTGGAGTTCATGCTCAAGACCGGCAAACATCCGGAGGTCATTCATTGTCACGACTGGCAGACGGCGCTGGTGCCGGTGTTGCTCTACGAGATGTATCAACACCTCGGTATGCGCCACTCGCGGGTGGGCAGATTCTCCAGGCCACCGGGTTGAATCGGCCGGAACATTTCTTCCATTACGACCGGATGCGCGACAACAAGAACGCGCAGGCGCTGAACCTCATGAAGGCGGGGATCGTTTACTCCAATTTCACGACGACGGTTTCACCACGTCACGCCTGGGAGGCCAAGGATGCCGGGCAGGGCGATGGTCTCGAACCTACGCTCCACACGCATCACTACAAGTTCGGCGGTGTGCTGAACGGCCTCGATTACGAGCAATTCAATCCCGAGACCGACCCGCATATCCCGGCGCATTTCAACGTCCAGAACATCGAGAAGAAATACGACAACAAGCGCGCGTTGCGCCAGCGGTTCTGGCTGGCGGACAATGAGAAGCCGATCATCGCGTTCATTGGCCGGCTGGATCAGCAGAAGGGGCTGGAATTGGTGCGCCACTCGATCTTCTACGCGATTAATCATCGCGCGCAATTCGTTCTGCTCGGCAACAGTCCGGAGCGCGGCACCAACGATCATTTCCTCGGGTTGAAGCACCATTTGAACAATAGTCCGGATTGCCATCTGGAGATCGGGTATCACGAGGAACTCGCCCATCTCATTTACGCCGGTGCAGACATGATGGTGGTGCCGAGCCGCTATGAGCCATGCGGTTTGACGCAGTTGATTTCGTTGCGCTATGGCACCGTGCCCATCGTGCGTTCGGTGGGCGGACTGGCGGATACGGTCTTTGACAAGGATTACTCGAACCGGCCCCTGCACGAGCGTAATGGTTATGTGTTCAGCCACGCGGATAACGCCGGCCTCGAATCGGCGCTGCACCGCGCCATCGGTTGCTATTACGAGTTCCCCGATCACTGGCGGCAACTGATGCTCAACGGCATGAAGTCCGACTATTCCTGGAACGATCCCGGTCAGCATTACGTCAACATTTACGATTTCATCCGCGACAAATAGTCTGCATTCTTAAAAGGCAATCATGCTCGTCTCTCGCAAAGAACTCGATGACCTGCTGCGCAGCCAGCACGCGCAGCCCCACGCGGTATTGGGAATGCACCCGGTCACGCACAACGGCCAACGCGGCGTGGTCGTGCGTGCGCTGATCCAGGACGCGAAGTCCTGTGAGGTCGTGGACTGTGCCCACAATCCCGAGAAGCGTTATCCAATGGAGAAGCTCGACGCGGCGGGCTTCTTCGAGACGTTCATCGCGGACCGTGCGGAAGTGTTCCGCTATCGTCTCCGCATCGAAAAGGGCAACGGCGAAATCCGCCAGTTCTTCGACCCGTACTGTTTTCTCCCGACGTTGAGCCAGCAGGACCAGTATTTGATCAACGAGGGCACCGAGCATCGCGTGTATCAGAAGCTCGGCGCGCACCTGCGCGAGGTGAATGGGGTGCATGGCGTGTCGTTTGCCGTGTGGGCGCCCAACGCCAGTCGCGTTTCCGTGGTCGGCGACTTCTGCCATTGGGACGGGCGTTATTTCCCGATGCGGATGCTGGGCACATCCGGCGTTTGGGAAGTTTTCATCCCCGGATTGCAGGAAGGTCTGCTCTACAAATACGAAATTGTCCCGCGCAAGGGGGCGATGCGGTTGAAGACCGATCCCTACGGCTCCTACTTCGAAGGCCCGCCCAACAACGCCTCCATTGTTTGGGACGTGGATGATTATCAGTGGAAAGACAAGGCGTGGATGGAACGGCGCGCCAAGACGGATTGGCTCAAGAAACCCGTCCAGGTCTATGAAGTCCACCTCGGCTCGTGGCGGCGCAATCTCGACGATGGCAACCGGCCGTTCACCTATCGCGAACTGGCCACCGAACTCGTGAAGTACGTCAAGGAGATGGGCTTCACGCACGTCGAATTCATGCCGCTGTCGGAGTATCCGTTCGAAGGTTCCTGGGGTTACCAAGTCACCGGATTTTATGCGCCGACACATCGCTACGGCACGCCGCGGGACTTCATGCATCTCGTGGACGTGATGCACCAGAACGGCATCGGGGTGATTTTGGATTGGGTGCCGGCGCATTTCCCGAAGGACTTCTTCGCGCTGGCGCATTTCGACGGCACGCATCTTTACGAACACGCCGACCCGCGTCAGGGCGAGCATCAGGACTGGGGCACGTTGATTTTCAATTACAGCCGGCCCGAGGTGCGCTGCTTCCTGCTGGGCAGCGCCATGACGTGGCTGGACCGTTATCATGTTGACGGCCTGCGCGTGGATGCGGTGGCCTCGATGCTCTACCTCGATTATTCACGCAAGGAAGGCCAGTGGATTCCCAACAAATACGGCGGACGCGAGAATCTCGACGCGATGGATTTCCTGCGTTACGCGAATTCCACCGTGCATCAATACTTTCCCGGCGTGCTGATGATTGCCGAGGAATCCACCGCGTGGGGCGGCGTCACCAAGCCGGTGAAGGAAAACGGCCTGGGCTTCGACCTCAAGTGGAACATGGGCTGGATGCACGACACGCTGGAGTATTTCAAGAAAGACCCCATCCACCGGAAGTATCACCACAATCAGCTCACGTTCGGCATGATTTATCAGAACACCGAACGGTTCATGATGGCGTTCTCACACGACGAGGTGGTGCACGGCAAGCAATCCATGCTGCTGAAGATGGCGGCGGGCAACATCCCCGACAAGGCCCGCCAACTGCGCACCCTCTACGCTTGGATGTGGGGCTGGCCCGGCAAGAAGACCCTTTTCATGGGCGGTGAATTCGCGCAGTCCGCCGAGTGGCGCTACGACCAAAGCCTCGACTGGCATCTGCTGCAATATCTCGACCACGAGGGCACGCGCCAGCTCGTGGCCGACTTGAACAAGCTCTATCTCGAACACAAATTTCTGCCCGAGTCTGACTACGACTACCAGAGCTTCCAGTGGGTCAACAACAACGACGGCAACAACAGCGTCATCAGCTTCGTGCGCCACGGCACGAATCCCGATGACATTGTGCTCGTCGTGGCCAACATGACGCCCGTGCCGCGCGACAACTATCGCGTCGGCGTGCCGCGCCCGGGACTTTGGGTGGAAACGCTGAACACCAATGCGAAACGCTACGGCGGCGACGGCGCGGGTCACACCCAACCGCTGAAATCCATCCCGACAAAATGGGACGGACGCCCACACGCCTTGGATGTGAATCTGCCGGGCATGAGCGCAATGTTCTTCTTGTTCCGACCGTTGCCCGAGACCAAGGAGGACCCCCCCACGGTTTCTGAAGCAGGGAAGAAATAATCCTACGCACTCCTCAATGGGCGTCGTGTCTCCACATGGCACACCGCAACCGATTGGTCCTTTTGCTCAGCGTTGGCGTGGTTATCGCCATGGGTCTTGCTTCTCGCAAGTTTCCAACTCTGCTTCCCGCTGCGCTCGGGAAGTATCCCGGTGACGCGCTCTGGGCCGCCATGATTTTTCTGCTGCTCGCCCTTCTGAGCCCGCGAGCCCGCTCAAGTCATCTCGCACTATTGGCCTTCATCGTCTGCTGCTTGGTGGAGTTCTCGCAATTGTACCAAGCCGGCTGGCTCAACAGCATCCGAAGCACGACACTCGGCCATCTGGTTTTGGGAGCTGGATTTTCCTGGGCTGACGTCGTGGCCTACGCGGTGGGCGTCGCCATTGTGGCGCTGGTGGACGCACTGCTGCTTCGCGCCAAAGCTTCATCTGCTGACAGTTGTCAGCCGCCGCTGTGAGCTGTTAGTGGACGATGGAATCGTCCGGAGTGGTGCCGGTGAGTTTGAAGCGATAGGGCCATTGGGCGATGGCGTTGGTCTTCGCCGCCGTGTTGGTCGTTACATTTGTGGCGCTGGCCGTTGCGTTGGTGGTTGCGCTCGTACTCGCAACGCCTCGCCCGCCGCCGCGCCGGGGAGAGACATGAACCCAATGTTCGGTGGGTGCGCCGCTGACGACGAGCCAGAGGAATTTTGTGCTGGCCGGGACGGTGAAGTTGGCGGTGCCGGGAGACTTGGAGAAGGTGTCGCCATAGACGCGAGTGCCATCTTCCTTGGAGGCGAGAAAGCCGTAACGCCAGCCGGCTTTGTCGGGCTGGACGAAGTCACCAAATCCCTTAGCGCCGACGATGCCTTCGAAATCAAGGGACACTTTCGCGCCAGCCGCCGGGACTTTGAGTTGGATGGCATTGTAGCCATAGTTCTGAGGACATTTGTTGGTGGCGATCTGATACCATCCATCGCGAGTTTTAGTGAGGGAAGTGACGTGCTGGTTGGCGTAGCGCGCGGCAAGTTTTTCGATGCGCGGCATGTCCCAGGTGACGAAGCGGCGGGCGGCATCAAACATTTCGTTGTTGAACTGTTCCTGCGAGATGCCGGTGAGGCGCTTGTAGGTCATCACGGGATCCTCGCCACGCTGAACCTCGCGCCACATCCGGCCAATGAACGTCACCCCGTGTTTCCCGGACCAATACTCAAGCGGGTAACAGGAGTGGTATTGGTTGTCCGGATGCAGAAAGGCCAGGTGCGTGGCTTTCATGAAGTCGTTGAGGTGGTAGTTCTCGAAGGTCATCCATTCCGGGTAAACCTGCCAGAGCATGTATTGGGCAGTCATCTCGTGCATGCTGCCGCCGGAGAATGACGCAGCACCGTCGGCGCGGAGCAGCGCCTGGAAGGAATGACCGAGTTCATGCGCAACGACGCCGTAGGGGCCGCGATTGATGCGGGTGGCCGGCGTCCAGAAAGCACCGACCTTGTTGTCAATGCTGCCGCCGAAGGCCGTGCCGCCGCTGCCTCCAATGACGAACAACAGGAATTTGTATTTGGTGGCGAGGGATTTTTCCTTGTCCACCCACTTGAGGGTGTTGACGTAATAATCGTAGAAGCGATCGGACTCCTGGAGGACTTCATCCACATTGAAGCGGCGATTGGCGGCGGCATTGGTCATGGGGTCATCGCCATATTCCTTGGCCCAGAAGAGGACGAAGTTGTCCGTGGATTTGCTGCGCTGAAAAGAGAACTCACTGTCGGGGTTGTTGAAGTCGTTGCCTTCGGGAACACGGGTGATGTGTTGAGGAATGAGGACTTCCTTGCCAGCGGAATTGGTTTGGGCGGCTGCGCGTGGCCCAACCTCCGTCGAGCAGAGGATTGCCAGGGCGACGCTGGCGTAGGGAAATAGCTGAGTCAGTCTGAGCATTCCCGAGAACATACTGCATTCAGGCGTTGCGGGAGAAGAATCCAAAACCACTCGCAGCATATTTAAAAGCAACAAGTGGCCGGGCGAGAACGGCATTGTGTTCAATGGTTGCGGAAATGGTTTGAAGCCGGTGTGGAGCAAGCACAAGTATGCGTTATCAAACGTCCGTGGAGCACTCACCGCTTTCGCGTTGCCGAAAAGCGGTTGCTATGGTCAACTCCCGAAAACCCCGACCAAACTCAGAATGGCCGAACCGTCCAACGCGCGTTTGAATCCTTCCGGCAACGGTGCCTTTGCTACCACGCACTGGAGTGTCGTGCTCCTGGCCGGGCAACAGTCAAAGGAGCCCGAGGCGCGCGATGCTTTTGCCCGCGTATACCTCGATTACTGGTATCCCCTCTACGCCTACGTGCGACGCCGCGGGCACCCGCCCGCGAATGCCGAGGACATTACCCAGGATTTTTTTGTGCACCTGCTGGCGAAGAAATCCTTGCAGGGCCTGGAACAATCCGGCGGGCGGTTTCGGTCGTTCCTGTTGCGTTCGGTGGACAATTTCCTGGCCAACGAGTGGGATCGCCGCCAGGCCCAAAAACGTGGCAGTGGCCAGGCGTTCCTGTCGCTCAACGCCGCGGACGGCGAGGCCCGGTATGGGCACGTCGTCTCCGATCGCAATACCCCGGAAACCCTCTTCGAGCGCCAGTGGGCTTTTACCTTGTTATCCAAAGTGCTGGAGCAACTCCGGAAGGAATGCGAGGCCACCGGGAAGAGCGGTTTGTTTGAGGACCTCCGATTGCACCTCCAAGGCGACCGGCAAGGTCCGCCCTATGCCGAGATTGCGGCGCGCCAGGGTATGACTGAAGGCGCGGTGAAAGTGACCGTGCACCGTCTGCGCCAGCGCTACGTCGAACTGTTGCGCGGGGAAATCGCGCGCACCGTCAGCCGCCCTGAAGAAGTGGACGAGGAATTGCGGCACTTGTCGGCGCTCATGGGGCGCTGACCGCCCGGCGAAATCGCAGTTGGTCGTGTAACCTTGGTCTAAATTCTCTTTGGAAACAGATGACTGTGCCGGCGCGTACCTGTCCAGAATGCGGTGGTGAACTGCCCCCGGGCCTGCCGGAAGGCAGTTGCCCGAATTGCCTGCTCAAACTGGGCCTCGGCGGAATACCCCCGGCGACCGCCAACTCCGGAGTTGCCCCGGCTCCCGGCGAACGAGCCGGTCATCGCATCGGTCGCTACCAACTGGTTGAACCCATCGGCGAGGGCGGTTTCGGCACGGTCTGGCTGGCGGAACAACTTGAGCCCGTGCGGCGACCGGTTGCGCTGAAGATCATCAAGCTGGGCATGGACACCAGGGAAGTGGTGGCGCGGTTTGAGGCCGAACGGCAGGCCCTGGCGCTGATGGATCATCCCAACATCGCGCGGGTGTTCGATGGTGGCGCGACGGAAAGCGGTCGACCCTACTTCGTGATGGAATTGGTGAAAGGCCCGCGCATCACGGACTATTGCGACGCGAAGCAACTGAGCACCGAGGCTCGCCTCAAACTGGTCATCGAAGTCTGCCAGGCGGTTCAGCACGCGCACCAAAAGGGAGTCATCCATCGCGACCTCAAGCCGTCGAACGTGCTCGTGACCGAGCAGGATGGTCGCGCCGTGCCCAAGGTAATTGACTTCGGTATCGCCAAAGCCACGGAAGCCGAACTCACGGGTAAGACACTATTGACTCGCTTCAACCAGTTGATTGGCACGCCCGCCTACATGAGCCCGGAGCAGGCCGGTTGGGGCGGTTTGGACGTGGACACGCGCAGCGACGTTTATTCGCTCGGCGTTTTGCTTTACGAATTGCTTACGGGTCGGCCGCCGTTTTCCACCGAGCAACTCGCCAAAGCCGGATTCGATCAGGTGTTGCGAATCATTCGCGAGCATGAGCCGCCCAAGCCATCCACTCAAATCAGTACGCTCTCCCAGGTCGATCAAATCACCGTGGCACAGCGTCGGGCGGCGGAGCCAGCGCGGCTAAGCCGGCTCGTGCGGGGTGAACTCGATTGGATCGTGATGAAATGTCTGGAGAAAGACCGGGCACGGCGCTACGAGACCGCCAATGGTCTGGCGCGCGACTTGGAACGCCATTTGAACAACGAGCCCGTCGCCGCCGCCGCGCCCAGCCTCGGTTACCAGTTTCAGAAATTCGCTTCGAAACATCGCACGGCCCTGGCGACCGCAGCCGCGTTTGTTTTGTTGCTGATTGCGGGAGTGATCGTGAGCACCTGGCAAGCGGTGCGGGCGAATCACTTTGCTCAGGCAGAACGTGACGCCCGGAAGGAGACCTACACTAATTGGGTCGCCGCGCAGCGCAGCCTTTATGCGGCGGACATGAATCTCGCCGCCGAGGCCATCCGCATCAACAGCCTCGGTCGCACGAAGGATTTGCTCGAACGGCATCGACCGAAGGTGGGCGAGCCCGAGTTCCGTAATTGGGAATGGAGTTATCTTCTGCGCGAAACCGCCGACCACTCCACTTACTCGTTCCATCCGACCAACGCGGTGTTCAATCGGCTCGGCGTTGCGCCGGATGGCAGAACGCTAGCCGTGCCCACTGGCCGGAGCGGTGGCGTTCAACTCTGGGATGTGCCGACGCGAACCGTGCGCGGTGAACTGCCCGGGCCTTGCGCGCAGGCGTACATTTCCCCGCAGTCGCATTGGGTCGCGGCGGTGATCGCCGACGGTGGGCGCGTGGACGTGTTCAACGCGCAAACGGGCGAAAGAGCCGGCAGCGTGCCGCGATTCATGCAGTTGAACGACGTCGCTTTCAGCGCCGATGAAGCGCTACTAGCGACGACCTCCGACGAACGGACCAACAGTTCGCAGGTGATGCTGCAACTGTGGCGCTGGCGGGATAAGACTCTGGTGGCGGAGCGGGGATTCCCCTCCTTCTGGGACAGTTTTCATTACAAAGTGGCGTTTCATCCCGATGGCCGTCGGCTTGCCATCGGAGAAGACGTTGGTGGAGTGCGGCTGCTCAACCTCACCAATCTGGCGGATGTTCAGGTACTGCCGACCTATGAGCCTGGCGTCGCCGGCGTTGCTATTTCGCCGGATGGCCGCTGGCTCGCGGGGGCTTCCAGTGGGCGGGAACCCGTGATTTACGTTTGGGACTTGAGCAGCAACGTCCCACCAACGTTGCTGCGCGGGCATATCGGTTTGGTCGTGACGCTGGCGTTTTCCCCCGACAGCCAATGGCTGGCCAGCGGCGCCGCGGATTTGATGATCAAGGTGTGGCAACTACCCGAGCTGCAGTTACGGAAAACCCTGCGCGGCCATCTCTCTGATCTCCGCTCAATCGGTTTCCTCGGCGGCCCCAGAACTCTGGCCAGCGGCGATGTCCGGGCGGACGTCAAGCTCTGGGACCTTCAAAACACTTTCGCCGATACCAACGATCTGTGGTTGCCGCGTCTGGGCCAGTTGGCGTTGAGCCGGGATTTTCGCTACTTCGCCGGCGTTGATTCCAATCGTGTCGTCGTGACCGGCGAAACATTACGCTCGACCGGCGCGGTGCCAATTCCGGGGTTGGGACAGAACATCCGGTTGATGGCGATGACCCCCTCCGGGGACTGGATCGCGTCACTCGATGATGCCCAAGTTGTCCGGCTCTGGCGACGAAGCGACGGGCAGGTGTTGACGCGCACCAACGCGCATCCGCGGCCCGCGGTGCGGTTTGCCTTCGTCAAGGATGGGGAGTTTCTGGCCGCGCTTTCGGATGAGGGTGCGGTGGTGAAATGGACGCGGAGTCTCGATGCGGTCATCTTCAAGCTGCCGGAGGACTCTTATCCTTATCTCATGCTGCCGGAGAATTTCGTGTTCCATATCTGGCTGAACTTCCATGACGCGGATTTCATGCTTTGCCGGACGACATCAGGTTATCAGGTGATGTCGCTGAAGGACCGGACCATCCTCGGGAAATTCTTGGGCACCGGTGGCGACCCGGGTGCTTCCACCCTCAGTCATGATGGCCGGCTCCTCGCGCTCGGCTATCAGAACGGGCAGGTGGGCATTTACGACACCGCCACCTGGCAGCCCGTAGGCGAGCCGATGAATTGTCACAGCGATTGGATCACGGCGGTGGCGTTCTCACCGGATGGCCGGCGGCTGGCCACGAACGGCAGCGGTCGTGAGGCGGTGCGGATTTGGGACCTCGAATCGCGCCAGCAAGTTTGCACACTGCCGATCGATGCCACCGGCATTGGCTTCCTCCAATTCTCCGCCGATGGCCGCAGTTTGGCCTTTGCCACCCCCACGCGACAGCTGCGGATCGTTACCGTTGACCTGCCGAGGTGAGCCGTCTTCGCAGGAAATCAAATCGAGATAATTTTCTTTGTAACCTTTCCTTGGAAATCCTTTGTGGTGTTGGTGGAAGCTCGTGCGCGGGGATGAGCCAAACAAAACCATCATTTACATACGAAGAAATCATTGCGGTTCAATTAACCAGAATCCACAGGAATCCCTATGAATGAACCCAAAACAAGTCTTGTCATGAAACGCACTTTTGCCTCGCAAAGGCGGTCATCTATCTCACCTCTGCAATTTGCCGGATGGGCTCTCGTCGCGTTTGGTCTTCTGATTCCCGGGACAGCTGATTCGGCGCTGGTCACATTCCAAACGGGAGACTTTTCGAGCGGTTGGACGAGCCACATCAGCGGTACTGGCACGGCCGTGGCCACTACGGAAGCGAGCGGTGGGAATCCCGACGCCTTCCGGCGGCTGAGTCTTACGGTGAACCCGTTTACTTCCGTCTTGGATGCCGAGCTTTGGAGCAGCGCACAATTTACGCCGTCGATCCAAGGGACTGTAACCTCGGTTTCGTTTGGTTATGACGTTGCCCGAGTATTCACCAGTAACCCCGGCGCGACTCAGATCACCAAAGGTATCGCCGTCCGCCAGGATGGGACCGTTTATTATCACTTCCTTGGCGTCTCGACTGCTAGCCCTCCGAACTGGGATTCTGCTTTCGTCGCTGACATCGTGCCACTGTTTCCGCTCATCGATTGGGCAAATGGTAATACGATTACATTCGGATTCTACGACTCGGTAAGTGCTGGCAGCGATGGGTTCACCCTTGATGGTGGTTACGACAATTTCCGGGTCGACGTTAACTATGGACCAGTTCCCGAGCCCTCGACCTACATTGCCGGCGCTTTGCTGTTTCTTCCCTTCGGCGCGCATCTGGTCCGCCGGCTGCGCCAACGTGCCTGATCAGCGAAACGTGGTCACACTGGCACCAAAGCCAGCATCCCTAGGGGTGCTGGCTGGTCGCAGTTACATGCCGCTTGATCCATTCCGTTCCATCCTGACCACCCGTCAATCCGTATCACCTTCTCTGTAACCTTTCTTCAGAAATCCTTTGAGAACGGAATGAACAACTATGCGCGAACCATACTTCTATTTTACCGTTGTGAACTTTCTTAAATTCACCATTTTTGGGTGTGCGGCTCGCACCAGCAGCTGCCATCGGAATCCTCCCATTTACTTTGCTTGGTTACTCGCGGCTCTTCTCGGGGCCATCCCATCTGCAGCGCAAGTGTCGCTCACCCCGCTCGCTGGATTTGGCGGCGCAGACGGGTGGCTTGCGCCAGGAGAAAACGGATATGCCTACCTCGGCACCGCGAGTCTGGAAAGGGGAATGGCTTACGGTAACAACCACCTCTATTTGGTGAGCCGCAGCAGTGGCGACAACATCCGCATTCTCGACAAATTCACCGGCGACGATCTCGGCGCATTGCCGCTGGGCAGCGGGATCATCAGTGGGGGGACATTCACGGTCAACACAGTGGGGGTGGGCCAGGACGGAGCCATTTATGTCGCCAATGCCTGCACTCCCGTGAATGGCTCCACCCCGTTTCGGGTTTATCGGTGGGCGGACGAGTTGTCGCCGCCCACCGTGGCTTTCAACTCAACAACCGTCTCGGCTGGCCCCATCGGGACGAGTTTTGATGTCATCGGTGCCGGCGCCGCGACGAGGCTGATCGCCGGTGAAAACAGCGGCGCGGGTTCGGGCTTGTTGAACAGCTTTGCTTTGCTCACGACTGCGGATGGGGTCGGCTTTACCGGGAGTTTGGTACCCTTCGGGGCTCCCGCACCCTCGGCAGCAGAGTTCTTTTCGGGCCTTGCCTTTTTGGATTCGACACATGTTTACGGAGCGAACGGAGGCCTCGCGGTGTACGACACTGTCCGTTACGTGAGCCTCTCTGCACCTCAAACTTCCATCACGGGACAATGGGATTTTGATGCCGGCGATCTCTCGGCGACGATTGGCAACGCCCTTCAATACCGCGGCACCACCGCTGGCCTCACCCAGTTTGGTACCACGACCTCGTTCGGCATTTCGGACATCGGCGGACAAGTGGCGCAAGTGATGCGCTTCCCGGCGTGTTCCTCGTCGCAGGGCTACCTCATGCGCCATGGGGCCGCGCCAAACGCGAGTTCCAGCGGCACGAAGGTGAATCAATACACGATCATCATGGACATCCTCTTTCCCGCCACGAGCACGGGTTTCCGATCGCTTTGGCAGACGGAAACCAATAGCACGCTGACCACGGACGGAGACCTGTTTGTCAACGGCGCCAACGCCATCGGGGTGAGCGGCCAATACCAAGGCAATTTCACGCCCAATGCCTGGCATCGGGTGGTTTTCACGTTGGATCTCACCACGCGAGAACTCGGCAAATACATTGACGGAACTAACGTACTGACGAGCCCTGTCGGAGTTTCGCCGGGCTCGAAACCAATGCAGTACTTGCCCAGCCCTGAGGGGTTGTCTGACCAGCGCTGGGCATTAAGCACGGCGGCCGTCTTGTTCTCCGATGAGAACAACGAAACCGGCGTTGGATACGTGAACAGTATCCAGTTTCAAGACCGCGTGCTGTCGGCGGCGGAGATCGCGGCGCTGGGAGGACCTGCAGCCAGCGGAATCCCCACCTCCACTGCCGCAACACCGTCCGGTATCGGCAAGATTTTGGCCACGCCGGTTTCGGCATTTTCCGACGATGCCCCCATGGACTACACCGTGGTTGGTGAGTTGCCGTTGCTCGCGAAGATCAGCAAATCAGACTCGCGCGTCAGAATCTATGACGCTTCTGTTCCGACCAACCTGGTGCTGCTGGCGACTTCGACCGGGACCTCGGGAAATCTCAATTTCTTCGCTGCCGGAGCCGTCGCCTGGGGAGACAAGGTGGACAACGGCAATGGCACGCACACAGCCTACTTATACGCCATGAACGCGAACAACGGCATTCAAGCATTCACGGTTCAGGTCGGGCCTTGTACGTCGGTGACTCTCAGCCCCTTCACGGTCACAGGCGGTGGTGCGCAATGTGGCGGCGCGACAGTCGGATTGGCTGGTTCTCAGGTGGGGGCCACTTACCTGTTGCAGACTAATTCAGTTTACGCTGGCATTTCCGTGGAAGGTACAGGAGCGGCGATCTCGTTCGGCAACCAACCCGTAACTGCAACCTACACGGTGCTGGCAAGCAACACGACCTACGGTTGCACCAAATTGATGAGCGGCAGCGCTTCGGTATTCAACAACTCTCCCGCAATTACCAACGGCCCCAGTCCAGCCAATTTCAACAATTACCAAGGGGGCTATATTTCGTTCTCCGTCAGGGCCACTGGAACTGGCTTGAGTTATCAATGGCGCCGAGACGGCACGAATTTGTCCAATGGTGGTGCAATTGCGGGCGCGACGACATCAACCTTGACGATCTACCCCGCAGGCCCTGCCGACACCGTGGGTGTGGGGCACGGTTATGCTTGCGTTGTCAGCGGGAGCTGCAGTCCGCCGGCGGTCTCCGCTGAAGCGACCGCAACCGTAATCCCCTTTGTGGCCGTTCCCGGGGCCGTGGTTGGCGTGTGGACGAACCGTTACAATGGTCCCTCCAATGGAGAGGATGTCGCGACGGCGGTTGCATTCGACGCCAGTACAAACGCGTTGGTTACGGGTTACTCGCACAACGGCACCAATCACGATTATTATACCGCCAAGTACGCTGCCGGCGACGGGGCGCTGCTGTGGGAGAAGCGTTATGCTGGTGCGGGGAATAGCATTGACCAAGCAATGGCGCTGGCAGTGGACGGAGATGGCAATGCGATTGTCACCGGAATTTCTGGTGGCGATTATTACACGGCCAAATACGCCGCCGCTGACGGAGCTTTGCTCTGGGAAAAGCGCTTCAACGGGTTTGCCAATTCGACAGACCAGGCTGTAGCTGTGACGGTGGATGGGAGTGGTAACGTAGCTGTTACCGGCAATTCATGGAATGGCTTCAGCGGTTACGATATTTACACCGCAAAGTACGCAGTTGCCGATGGGGCGCTGATTTGGGAGCAGTGGTATCCATCCGCGCTTGACAGCAATGGCGCCATCGGTGTGGCAGCGGATGGGAATGGAAACATAGTTGTCAGCGGGTATTTTGGCACCGCAGCCTCGGACTTCATCACCATCAAGTATGCTGCGGCAGACGGTGCCGAGTTGTGGAGCAAGATCTATAATGGTCCGGCGAACGGTTCAGATCGCCCGGGGGCGATGGCATTGGATGGTAACGGAAACGTGGTGGTAACAGGAAGTTCCAGTGGCGATTATTACACTGCGAAGTACGCGGCAGCCAACGGCGTGTTGCTGTGGGAGCGCCGTTACAACGGTCCTGGCAATGCTGGAGATGTTGCTACGGCGTTGGCGCTGGATTTGCAAGCCAATGTACTGGTCACGGGCTATTCCCGAGGCAACGGTACCGGCGACGATTATTATACCGCGAAGTACGCAGCAGCGGACGGGGCATTGCTGTGGGACACGCGATTTACCAGTGCGGGGAACAACACGGATCAAGCTGCGGCCTTGCGGGTGGACGGACACGGCAACGCAGTGGTGGCAGGTATGTCCTACAACGGCGTCAACATGGACTACTTCATCGCGAATTTTGCAGCCGAAAACGGTGCGCCACTTTGGACGACCCAATACGACGGTCCGGCCAATGGTGATGACAAGTTTATCAACAAGTTTTCCCTCGCCGTCACCCCGGCGGGAGACGTGGTAGTGACGGGTGGTTCTGATGGCGACTTTGGAAGCGGTGTCACCAATGATTTTCTCACGATCAAATTTGTGCCAGGCAATGTCACAGCCAACACCTTGCCGGTGGTTTCCAATCCCATCCCGGACACGAACGCCATTTACGGTACGCCCTTCACCTTCAACTTCGCCGCAAACACATTCAGCGATCCCGACCCAGGCCAGACCCTAAGTTATACTGCAAGCGGTTTGCCGGCGGGTATCTCATTCACGCCAGCGACACGCACCTTGAGTGGCACGCCAACAGCCGTCGGTAATAACTCCGTAACTATTACTGCCACCGACAATGGTTCACCCGCGTTGAGCACCAACGACGTCTTCGACATCGTCATTGCCAAAGCGCCGCTGACGGTCACGGGGGACAACCAGTTCCGTATCTATGCCGAAACCAATCCACCGCTCACGTTCAGCTATTCCGCTTTCGTGCTAGGAGAGAATGCGTCGGTGCTCGATACGCCACCCGTCGCTGGCACGGCAGCCACCAACGGCAGCGAGGTCGGTGCCTACCCGATCACGATTGGCGGCGGTGCCGATGACCATTACGAATTCAGCTACGTGGGTGGCACGCTAACCGTCACGCCCGCGCCGCTCATCGTCACGGCCAACGATACGAATCGCGTTTACGGCACACCGAATCCGCCGTTTGAGGGTTCGCTTGTGGGGGTTGCTTGGAGTGACAACATCACCGCGACTTTCGCCACAACGGCGACGATTGCGGATCCACCCGGCACTTATCAAATCACGCCGATCCTGAGTGATCCGGATGGGAAGTTGAGCAACTACGCCGTGACCACCAACAACGCAACGCTCACGGTCAGCAGTCCGCCGGAGCTTTCAATCACCAGTGGCGGCGGCGGTTTAATCACGCTCTCCTGGCCCGCCAGCTACGGCAGCTTTGTCCTCGAATTCACCGAGAGCCTGACTCCGCCCATCGACTGGCAACCGGTCACCAGCGGTATTACCGAGAACGGCGGAGTCAAGTCCTACACGGTCACGAACGATCCAAACGTTTCGGGGCGACTTTATCGGCTGCGCCTGCCGTGAGTGTTGGGTAGGTTGGGTTGGCGGTGAACGGTCGTGGAGGGCGGCCGTTCACCGTTTCCTAACTGGTGCAATGCTCATTTTCCGACGGGAGCAACCGCGGGTTCGGCATTGGAGGGAGCAGTCTCTTTCTTTGGCAAAGCGCGTCGGATCAGCTTGGCAAACGTCACCCGCGCATCGTCGAAGAAGGTGTAGAAGATCGGCACGACGAGGAGCGTTAGAATCGTGGCGGTTGTCATGCCGCCAATCAGGGTGAGACCGAAACTTTTGTAGCTGATGCCCAAGCGGCTCGGGGGTGAAAAAGTCAACGGGACCATGCCGATGATGGTCGTCAGCGCGGTCATGGCGATGGGACGAAATCTCCGGTGTGACGCGGTGACGAGCGCTTTGGCGCGCTCCATTCCTTCTGCACGCAAGCGGATGACGTAATCAATGAGCACGATGCCATTGTTCACCACGACGCCGATGAGGAGGATGCCGCCGACAAAGCCGAGAAAATCCATGTCTTTGCCAGTCAGATAATGAATCCACGCCACGCCGATGCCACCGAGCGGAATGGTGCAAATGATCGAAAGCGGCAACACGAAGCTCTCAAAGAGGAATCCCATCAGGAGATAGATGAAGATGACGGACAACTCGGCGGCGAACAGCAGGCTGGCGATTTCCTCGTTCTTGGTCCGCACCCGCGTTTCGCTGAACGACACGCCTTCAGGCAGCGAGAACTGTCGTTGCAACGCCAGCAAGCGGTCGCGCGTTTCCTTGGCGCCTTCCTTCTTCAATTCCACCGTCAGGTTGCGGCTGATGCGTTTGTCCGAACGCCAGATGCTCTTCGGCGTGTTCAACACCTTCGGGCTGATCAATGCCGACAGCGGGACCGCCCCGCCGCTCTGCAATGGAATCTGAAAGCTGGATAGATCGGTGAGACTTTCGCGATCACTCTCTTGAAAGCGAATGCGCACGGGTATCTCCCTTCCGTCCTGGTTGTATTTGGGCAGGGAACTCCCGCGCAGCGCGTAACCCACAAGCCCGGCAATGACCTCGGGATTCACATCGCTGGCGTTGGCGCGGTCGCGATCCACGACCAAGGCCATTTCGCTGGGGGAGGGGTCCTCGCCGCTGCGGATGCCGATGACTCCGTCAATCCGCTGAATCATCGGTTCGAGGCGCGTCGCCACTTCGTCGAGAATTTGCGCGTCATCGCCTTCGATGCGGAACTCGAACATCTCACGGTTCTTGGCGTCCTCCTGATTCTCGCGGCCAAAATGCAGCTTGACGCCGGGCCGCTTGGGCAGTTCCTTCACGAACTTCTCGCCGACCTCCTTGGCGGAGAATGGTCGCTTCTTGCTTTCGTCGAACCAGCCTTCCAGCCGCCCGAATTGGCGGCGATAGAAGACAAAATAGCCTTTGAGTCCGTAGGCCTCCTGCTTTTGGGCCAGCATTTTTTCCGCTTCGGCGAAGTAATTGCCGACATCCTCAAACGAATACTCGCTGGCAAACTCCACGCCGATCTGGAAGCTGGTCTGGTCCTCCTCCTGCCGCTCGACGATCTCGATTTTCTTGAAAGGCAGGAAATACGTCACCGCAAACATCGCAATCAGCGCCAGCACGAGATCGAGCCGGCGACGAAGGAAAAACTCCAGCCAGCGGCAGTAAAGGTCGTTGATGTAGCCGAACGTCAGGTCGTAGAAACGCCGCATGATGGCGTTCAGGTTTTCGTGCGACCAGCGCAGGGCGGCGTGTTGCTTGCGATTGTCGTTGGCGGGCAGGGTGAGATAGACGCTCAAGGGAATGAACACCAACGCCACGAGCAGCGAGGCGAGTAGGGAAACCGAGATCGGCAACGACAACCGCATGAGGAAGAACTGGCCTTCGCCTTCGACGAGCGACACGGGCACAAAGACGACAATCGTCGTCAAGGTCGCCATGGTGATGGCCAGCGCAATCTCGCCCGCGCCCTTCACGCAAGCGTCGCGCCGCGACATGCCGTCCTTGTGCATCCTTTGGATGTTTTCGGCGACGACAATGGAATTATCCACGAGCATTCCCACGGCGATCACGAGCGCGAGGATGGTGAGGATGTTGAGTGTTTCACCGGCGAAGAACATCACGGTCAGGGCCATGAGAGTGGAGAGCGGAATGGAGAGCGTGATGATGGTGGTGATCCGGAACCGGCGCAGGAAAACAAACAGGACGAGCGCCGCCAGCACGCCACCCACAATGCCGCCGTTAACCAGATTGCTCAACGAATCTTCGATGACCTCGCCCTGGTTGAACAGGATTTCCATAAAGGTGCCGGCGAGCCGGGGATTCTTTTTCATTTCCTCGAAGGCCTTTTGAATGCGGTGGGAAACCTCGACGGTGTTGGCATCGCCGGCCTTGAACACTACCGCGGCCACGGCGGGCCGGTTGTTGACGCGAACGCTGTAACGCTTCTCCGGCTCCTCGTATTTCACTTTGGCGATGTCCTTGAGCCGCAGCGTTGGGGTGACGGGACGGTTCTCCAGTTCTTCGAGCGACTGGTAGCTGGCCAGCGACCTCAGCAGAAAGGTCTTGCCCGAATCATGCACGCGGCCGCTGGCCATCGTGAAGTTGTCACCCCCCAGGGCCATGGCCAGTTGATAAATGTTCAACCCGTGCCCGTCGGCTTTCTTGCGGTCCAGTTCGATGATGATTTCCTTTTCCTCCAAACCATCGGCGGAAACGTTGGCCACGCCGTCAATGCGCTCCAGCCGTTTGATGACTTCGTATTTGATGAGGTTGTAACGGTCGGTGAGGCTCGGATCAACGGCGAGGCCGATCACACAAACGGGGATTCCGGAGGCGTCCTCTTTGCGGATGAATACACGGTCCACATCCTCCGGGAATTGCTGCCGCGCGCGCTGGGTGCGATCGCGCACCTCGCGATAGGCTACGTCCATGTCCGTGCCCTGCTTGAATTGCATGAAAACTCGCGAGAAGCCAAGGGTGGAAAAGGAATTGATCCGGTCGAGTCCGTGAACCGTGCTCAATTCCTCCTCCAGCGGCAGGGTGATTTTGTCGAGCACCTCGGGCGTCGGGGCGTTCTGCCAGGGAACGAAGACGAACAAGCTTTGACTCGTGAAACCGCGCGGGAACAGTTCGACCGGAATGCCAATCGTCGCCACGACACCGACGACGATGATACTCAACAACAGCACGAGCACGGTAATGCGGCGCTGGAGTGAAAACTCCGTCAAGCCGCTGGCCATGTGACCGGCTTGACCCTCCGGCAGTCGTTGCTCGGGGGCTTCGTTCATTTGACAGGAACCGATTCGCCCGCCACATCGCCCGCCTCAGTGATTTCACGCATGCGCGATTCCCTCGAGTGCATGACGCGATAGTAGATGGTCGGGATCACCACCAGCGTCAGCACGGTGGACGAAGTGAGGCCGAAGATAACCGTCAACGCCATCGGCGTGCGAATCTCCGCGCCGTCGCCCAAACCGAGCGCCATCGGGATCAGGCCGAGCACCGTGGTCAGCGTAGTCATGAGAATCGGCCGCAAGCGCACCGCGCCGGCTTGCACGACGGCTTCGCGGAGTGCCAGGCCGCGGGCGCGCAGGGTGTTGGCATAATCCACCAGCACGATGGCGTTGTTTACCACAATTCCCGCCAGCACGATCAAACCGAGAAAGACAACAATGGAGATGCTCGTGCCCAGCAGATACAACCCGACCGCCGAACCGAAGAACGCTAGCGGAATGGTGATCATGATGATCAGCGGTTGCAGCAATGACTCGAACTGCGCGGCCATGATGACATAGACAAGGAACAAGCTGAGCCCAAGCGCGAGATAGAGGCTGCCTTTGCTGCGTTCCCATTCCTCATTCTGACCCGTGATGTAAAAGTTCATGTCCACCGGCCACTGAATCTTTTCGCGCAACGTATCCTGGATGTGTTTGACCGCGCCACCTAGCGAGCCGGAAGCGATGTTCGCTTGAATCAGTGCCACGCGACGACCAGAAACCCGTCGCACCTCGCTCGGGCCCTCGCCAATTTTCAAATCAGCCACGGAAACCAGGGGGATCGGCTGTTCGCCACCGGGGTTTACAATCAGTTGACCGATGTCTTCGACGTGTGCACGGGCCGGTTCGTCCACGCGGGCGACGATGGGGATGCGCCGGTCCTTCATGTTGAAACGCGTGGCCTCAAAGCCTTTCACCATGTCGCGCACCTGCCGGGCGACAGTGCCGATGTTGAGGTTGTAGGTCGCGAGTTTGTCACGATGATAGACCACCTGGATTTCCGGCGCGCCGCTGCGCAATGAGGCCTCCACATCGGCCAGCACCGGCAATTGGGCCATGGTTGCCTCAGCTTGTTTGGAGAGGGATTTCAGTTTCACCAAATCCTCGCCCTGGATTTCCACTACGATGGGGGTCTTGGAACTGAAGAGCACCGGCCGCACGACGCGGAATTCCACGTCGGGAATCTTGGCGAAGTAATCGCGCAAGCGTTTTGTGACTCGTTCCTCGGTGGCGGTCTGGTCGCGGTTGGACTCCAACACGACTTTGAAGCGCGCAGAGTGTTCGCCCTCGTCGGAGCGCCGGATGTTGGTAGCGTCGAAGCCGAACGTCACCAGCAGCGTGCGAATGTCCTGGCGGTTGGCGAGGATGGATTTCTCGACCTCGCCAAGAATCTGGCTGGTGGTTTCGATGGGCGTGCCGACCGGCAGGCTTACTTCAAAGGTGAATTCGCCCTGATGAACTTCGGGCAACAACTCCGTGTCGAGCCGGCGGCCGGTCTCCCAGGTGATCAATCCGCACAACAAAACTCCGACCAACACGCTTGCGGGATGATCGAGCGCCCATTTGATGGATAGCGGATAAACCCGGTGCAGCCAGTCGAGTCCGAGCGCGCTGACTTTGACCACGGGTCCGAGCACAAACTTGTTGATGACGAACCAGAGCGGTTTGAGCAAGCGTAACGCCAGCCAGAGTGTTCCGCCGAAGATGAGCAGGATGAGTTTGCCAATCAGTTCAAACATCAGCCAAATGACAAACCGCAGCAGGGTGTAGGGCAGGAGGAGGAAGAACTTCGCATTGCGCGGTTGACGCCATCGCGCGGAGGAATCGCGCCAGGACTCGAAGGTCTTCCAGGATTTGGTTTCGGTGGTCTCGGCACGCAC
This sequence comes from Limisphaerales bacterium, assembly GCA_044225555.1. Taxonomy (GTDB): domain Bacteria; phylum Verrucomicrobiota; class Verrucomicrobiia; order Limisphaerales; family JADLHS01; genus JADLHS01. Next base: position 408,320 of record JBGAIM010000002.1, read on the forward strand.
GGCCATTTTCTGCCGGCTGGCGAGCATCGGGATGAAGTAAACCGCCACCGCCAGCGACGCGAGCAGCGAGATGACCACCGACCAGGCGAGATCGCCGAAGGCCTGCCCGGCGATGCCTTCGACAAAGACCATCGGAAAGAACACCGCCACCGTGGTCAACGTGGACGAAATGACCGCGCCTTTGACCTCCTGAGTCCCGCGCACGGCGGCAGTCACGATGTCGTCGCCCTCCTCGCGGCACCTGAAAATGGATTCGAGCACCACGATGGAGCAATCCACCAACATCCCAACGCCCAGCGCGAGTCCGCCGAGCGACATGATGTTGAGTGAAACGCCCATCAGGTTGAGTGGTGCAAATGTGATGAGCAGCGACATGGGAATGCTCAGGCCGATGATTGCCGTTGTTTTTACATCCGCGAGGAACAGATAGAGAATGGCCACGGCGAGAATGCCGCCCATGATAGCCGTGTCGCGCACTTCATTGATGCTGCTCTCAATGAACTTTGAACGGTCGGCAACAATTTCGAGTTTCGCGCCCTCTTCCTTGTAAAGTCGTTGCGCGAGTCCGTCGCGCCCGCCCATGCCCGGCGGAGCGGGTTGAGCTTTTTTGTCAGCGCCTTCAGGGTCTTTGGCTATTTTACCAACCGCTTCAGTCACGGCCTTGGCCACAGCGACCATGTTCGCGTCAGCTTCCTTGTAAATGTCAATCTGCACGCTCTCCGCACCATCGGTGCGCGTGAGAATCTCGCGGTCCTGCTGGGTGCGTACCACGCGCCCAAGGTCCTTCACCCGGACGTTGCGGTCCGCAATGCGCGTGACGACTGTCTCCCCAATTTCATCCAGGCTTCCGTACTCATTGAGCGTGCGGACCATGTATTCGGCGCGACCTTCCTTGAGCGTACCGCCGGCGACGTTGATGTTTTCCTGACGCAATCGGTCAATGACGTTTTGAATGGAAAGCCCGCTGCGTTGGAGGGCCTCCTTGTTGAGCAGCACGTGATACTCTTCTTCCAGTCCACCCCGGACGCGCACGGCGGCCACGCCGGCGATGGGCTCGAGCGCGCGCTTGATTTGCAACTCACCAATGCGGCGCAGTCGGCGCAACCCTTGTTCACCCTGGTAACGTTGGCCCTCGCCCGAAAAACTCATTTCCATGATGGGATCGAGTGAAGGGTCGAAATGCAGCAGCAGCGGGCGCTCGGCTTCACGCGGGAGGAAGACGAGTTCCAGTTTTTCCAGCGCCTCCTGCGTCGCCTTCGACATGTCGGTGCCCCAGACGAATTCCAGCACCACGTCGCTCATGCCCGCCCGGCTGATGCTGCTGATTTTGTTCAACCCGCCGATGACTCCGAGCGCCTCTTCGATGGGCCGGCTGATTTCATTTTCAACTTCCTCCGGCGCGGCGCCGGCGAATTCGGTGCGCACCGTCAACGTGGGATAGTTCAACTCCGGCATCAGATTTATCGGCAGCCGTTTGAACGAGAAGAAGCCGAACACGACCGCAGACAGGAAGACCATCAACACCGCCACTGGCCGGTTGGTGGTGAAGTCCGTCAGCCTTTGTCGGGGAGAGGTCATGGGCACGTGGCCGGAGGATGAAGCTGCTTACGATTTCTTGGCAGGTGCGGGTTGCTGTGCTTTCTGATCCTTTGGATCTTTTGCGTCCTTTTTTTCGTCCGGAAGCGGGTCTTCCGGCAATCGCACCTTGGCGCCGTCCTTCAAACCGGTTTGGCCGGCAACCACGATCTGGTCACCTTCCTGGAAACCGGACGCCGGTTCGACATTAAGTTTGTCGGCAATCCTGGACTCAACCACGGCGCGTTCAACCTTGCGTTCGGGCAGCAGGCGGAAAACGTAACTCAGTTCACCATCGTAGAGCAGGGCGCGTTTCGTGATGAGCAGGGCATCCGCGCGCTTGGCGGTAATGAGTTCCACGTCCACATACATGCCGGGCCGCAACGGGCCGATCTCGCGCAGGCCGATGGTCACCTTGACCGTGCCGGTCTTCGATTCGACGACCGGCGCGATGCGTTTCACATAGCCTTTGAACTCGCGGGTGCCGAAAGGCGTAGCGGTGACGCGCGCCGGTTGGTCGAGCTGCAGGTCGGGCATGTTCTTTTCCGGCACGTAAATCCGCGCGACCATCGAATTAAAGTCCACGATGTCGAACAAATGCTGGTTGAGATTCACGAGGTCGCCGTACTTCACGAGCCGCTGGCTGACCGTGCCGGCGATGGGCGCGCGCACCTCGGTGTATTCGAGGCCGCGCTTGGCATCCTCAAAGGCCAGTTCAAGTTGCTTCAACTCGTGTTTGGTGGTGTTGAAAACCTGTTCGCTAACGAGCTTTTGTTCAAACAGTGCCTTCTCGCGCTCAAACTCCTCGCGCCCTTTGGCCACGCTGGCTTCGGCCTTGGTGTAAGCGGTCTTTTGAATGTCGTTGTCGAGCCGGAGGAGGATTTGATCCTTTTTGACCACATCCCCTTCCTCGACGAGCAATTCAGTGACGCGATTGGCGGTTCGGGCAAAAACCTTCACCTCTTCTTCAGCTTCCAAATGGGTTGAATTCCGAATCGTTGCTTCGATGCCGCCGCGAGCAAGGGTCGTTACTTCGACGGGCAGAGCATCATCCTTGGCGTCCTTCTTGGCATCTTTGGCGTCCGCCGTTCCCTTGTGGCAGCCTATTAGGGCAGCCGTCAGCACGACTGCGGCTATCAGCCGGACTTCGCAATGCAGATTCATAAGGGTTGCTTTCAGTTCATTTGACACCAAGCCACAGGAATCCGCATGTACAAAATTCAACGGAATAGCGGAGGCCGCACCATATGGACACCACGCCCGGCGTTTTTGTTTCAACAATCTGACCGGCGCAAGCGCCGGGCGGATCATCTGCCCAACCAACGTGGCAGGAACGTCGTGAGGGGAGGCAAGTAGGTTATCAGCAACAGCCCGATGATGATGATGATCTGCATTGGAATGACCGCGCGCGATACTTGCAGGACGGGTTTGTTGAAGCGGTAGGAGGACAGGAAGATGTTGATGCCGGCGGTCGGGGTCAACAGCCCGAGTTCCATGTTGGCGAGGAAGATGATGCCGAGATGAATCGGGTCAACGCCAAACGCCAACCCCAGCGGCACGATAATGGGAACGACGACGACGATGGCGGAAAACATGTCCATCACGCAACCCACCAGCAACAGGAAAACATTCAGCGCCAGCAGAAAGGCATACTTGGAATGAACATGGCCGGTGACCCATTCAACGGCGTGACTGGGGATTTGCGCGTCAATCAGATAGTTGGTGAAACCCAGTGCCACGCCGAGAATCAATAACACGCCGCCGACGAGCAGTCCGCACTCCGCCATCGTGCGCGAGATTTCCTTCGGACCTTTGAAGTCGCGATAGACGAATGTCTCGACGATGAAGGCATAGAGCGCGGTGACCGCAGCGGCTTCCACTGGGGTGGCAAAACCGCCGAACAATGCGACCAAGGCGACAACCGGCAGCACCAACTCCCATTTTGCTTCCAGGATGGCACGCCACGCTTCCGCGCCATCGAATGCCGGGCGTTCGCCAATTTGCTTGGGCCCGAGGCGGAGTCCGAGCCAGATGGCCATGCCCACCAGCAACACGCCCGGCCCAAGACCGCCCAGGAACATCTTCTCGATGGTTACCCCCGAGCCGGTCGAATTGGAACTGGCGACGATCGCAAAAAGAATCAGCGGCAGCGATGGAGGGAAGAGCAAGCCCAGTCCGCCTGAGCCGGTGAGCAACCCAACGGTGGAGCGCTCCGAATAACCCGCGCCAATCAGCACCGGCATCAACAGTCCGCCCAGGGCGAGGATGGTTACACCCGAGGCCCCGGTGAACGACGTGAAAAACGCACAAGCCAGCACCGTGACGATGGCCGGTCCGCCACGGAATTGTCCGAGCAAGGCCTGAAAGACCCGGATCAGCCGCTTGGATGCGCCGCCTTCCGCGAGAAAATATCCGGCCAGCGTGAACAACGGGACGGTGGGCAGCGTTGGATTGGTAACCATTGAGTAGTGCGTCAACGAAATCGAGGCGATGGGAATTTCTTCGCCCCAAAATAAAACAAGCGCCGCACCACCGAGCATCACAAAGATGGGCGCGCCCAACACCACCGCCGCCAGCAGCGCAATCAATCCCGGCACGACCATTTTCGCTGGGGCCAGCGGCGGATGAAAACCGAGCCACACCATGACTCCGGCAATGGCCAGGGCCACCAGCCGTCCACGCCAAGTTTCTCCAGCGTGCCAGAGCAGACGCAGAGCGATGACGGCAAAGCCCACCGGCATGATGAGTTGAACGGTCCACAACGGAATTCCGGCGGCGAGAATTTTTCCGCCTTCCTTTTCAGACTGGACGAGTTGCAACGCCGCGACGCAGAGAAAAACCGTGATGCCAGCAGCGAAGGAACTGCTAAAAACGCGGGCGAAGAGCTGCCAGCGGCCTTTGAGAAAGTTGGTCAGCGTGGAGAGCGATAGCAGCCGGCGATCACGCGCGGCGAACATGCCACCCAGCAGGCCGATGATCAAAACCAGGTGCTGTTGCAGAGCGGCACCGCCCGGAACACCAGCGTGGAAGAGCTTGCGACCGACGACTTCAATGATGGGTAGCAACATCAGCGCGGCCAGAGCCAGCGCCACGATGAGATTTTCCGTCTCCCACAGCCAGCGGAGCGGACCCCTGGGCTGCGGTGTTGAAGGCGTAGTTGCTGGCTGGTGCTCGCTGATCACTTCGCGGCTCCCTGCCCGGCGCGGAAGTTTTTCAATTCAGCCATCACTTGATCGTAAATGTCGGCGGGCACCACGGTGCCGCGAATCTTTGGCCACGCTTCTTCCACGATTTTATCCCACTCGGCCTCCACCTCCTTGGGCAATGGGTTTATTTTGGCGCCACGTTTGCGGAGGGCTTCGATGGATTCCACATTTTCGCGTCGGCCATCGGCTTTGATAAGTTTACCCGCCTCAAGAGCGGATTTCTTTACGGCAGCCTGGGTTTCAGGCGACATCGCGTCGAAGGTTTTCTTATTCATGATGGCGGCGCCAACGAGCGGCACCCAATTCATCTCGAGCATATTGGGCGCGGCGTTATCCAGTTGAATTGCAAGCGCGATGGTGGGCGGCATGCACACGCAATCAATCAGGCCGGTCTGCAGGCCCGGCAGGATGTCCGCTACCTCGACGGGCACCGGGTTGCAGCCGACCAAGCGATAGATTTTTAATTCCTCCGTGCGATTCGCCGAGACAAAGAGTTTGGTCTTTCGCAGATCGTCCGGAGCCACCATTGGTTGCTTGGAGAAAAAGCGGACGAAGCCGGTGTCCGACCAGAAGAGCACAACAAAACCTTTGGCCTCCAATCGTTTTTCCAGCATTGGCTGCAGCTTCTCACCGATGTAATCCACTTCCTCCAACGAACGGAATGCTTTGGGAATGGTCTGAAGGCCGGCGGCGCCGGGTTCAATCTCGGTGATACCGGTGGTCGTCACCAACGCGGCCTGCAATTGGCCGAGGCGCATGCGACGCACCATGTCGGCTTCGCTGCCCATTGTGCCGTCGGGATAAAGCGTCAACTGTGCGCCGCCGCCCGGCGCCTGACGCCATTGGTCACCCATGGCTTGGAGGTGCTTGGTGTAGGAAGAACCTTTTGGTGCAAGCGTGCCCAATCGAACCTTCACGGGTTCGGCCGAAACTTGATTGACTGCGAAAAGCAAGGCTACGGCCAGCACCGCGGCTTGGACTTTGATGGGATGGTTCATTTTCATTCGATCAGAAATAATTCAGATTTGCGGGAGAGAAGCCAGCGTGCCCGGCGCTGCATGACGGTGTTGAGCAATCGGTTTTCCGGCACCGCATCCGGATTGATGGCCAGGGCCTGATTGAGCAGGGACTCAAATTCCTTTAGGTCCTGCTTTTGAATGGTGACGGCTTCCGCGAGCGCCACAAACGGTGCGGCGCTATTGGTTCGGGAAAGACTCAGTGCCTGTTGGAAATGCTGGCGTGACCGGGCCACTGGATCGCCCGCCGCACCGGGCCGGCCCATTTCGTAGGTGATGAGGAAGCTGTGGATCGCGCCGTCGCCGTAGCTTTCATCCAGTTCGAGGGCGCGGTAAATCAAGGCTTCCATGGCGGGGATTTGGCCAACGAGTTCCGGGTTGTCCTTGGAGAGTGAAATCGCCGAGGCCCAAGCCGCCGCCGTCCAGTAGAGCAGGGGAACATCCGCCTTGGTGGCCGCTTTGACGCCGGACTTGGGGTTGGCCAGCAGGTTGGTCCCGAACCCGGGATGTTTGGTTTCCAGCCCACGCATTCCATAACGTTGGGCACGCAGGTAAAGTCGCCGCGCGCGCGCGCGTTTCTTTTCGGCCGCAGCGAAGTCCTGGGGTTCGATTTCATCGGCCTCCTGTTGGACGAAGGCGTAGGAGTATTGCGTAAATCCACTGGCGGTGGCGGTGAGCAATCCGGCGTGCTTGGGGTTGTCGGCCAGCAGACTCTCCATCAGTTTCAAGCTGAAGGGAGCGGCCGCTTTGACCAGTTCCGGGTCGTCGTCACTGGAGAAAGTTGTGCCGCTTTGGGCCACGGCATCCGCCGCCTTGTTCTTAACATAGTGGGTAATGGAGCACCCGCTGCCGGCCCACCAAGTCAGCAGCAGCAAGCCGAGCGCGCCCCTTGAAACTATTAATTGTTGCACCAGATAACGCCGAACCATTTAGTTCCCCAATCAAGATTCTTGTTTGCCAATCTGCGAGGCCCACTGTGCCTTCGCTCAGAGAGCCTTAATTATCGGCAAAGCGCGGATTGAACGGCAAGCCACTTTGCAAAGGAATTTAGGTTTCGGAATCCGGGATCGGAATCGAGGCCCGGCGACGCGCATCCGTCCGGCTTAAATTCGCGGAAGTCCGGATGCCGCACGGCACAATTCGCGCTCTCTGGCCGTGCCCGCGCAAATTGAGATTGGCGCTGTGGTCAGAGTTGCAAGGAGTGTGTCCTCCCTGTCCAATTGTGGTTCAGTTCTGCCTATTCTTGGGCGGGCATTAAACAGGTCGTGCGTATGAGTTGTTCGTTCATTCGTTGCCGCGTGCTCCCGTGGTTGTGTGTGACGTTTACCCTGGCGCTGCTAACGGAAGCGGCGGGTCAGCAGCCCTCGTTTCGTTCCCGCCAATTTCCGCCCGGAGCCTTGCGCCGCCTCGAAGACCTGCCCACCGGGCGGTTTCGCACGCAAACGGATCGGCTCGCGCCCAACGCCCGGTTGCGGGCTCTGGATTGGCTGCAACGATTTCATTTCACGGAAATTGACCTCGATTCACTCCACGCCGATTCCGAAGGTGGTGTTTTCTACGCGGACGAATTCACGCTGGAACCCGCGCCCGCTGAAATCGAGCCCCCCGTGATCGGTGAAGCCGCCGTGCCGGTTGACCCGTTTCCGCCGGGCCTCATCTTTCACAGTCGTCCGGGTGCGCCCAATGTTCTCTATCTCAACTTCACTGGGGAAACTGTCACCGGCACTGCTTGGAATACGTCACTAAGCCGTACTTCAATCCAAGCCGTTGCTTTCAGTTCGGATGCTGACTTCTCCACTTTTAGCGATGCGGAACAAGCTGTGATCAAGCGGGTATGGCAACGGGTGGCGGAGGATTATGCGCCGTTCAACATTGACGTGACCACCGAGCGTCCGGCTTCGTTCGGCTCGCGTACCGCGAACGCACTGATCACGCGCAACACCGATATCAATGGCGATCCGAATCCTTCCTCCACAGCGGGCGGTGTCGCGTATGTCAACGTGTTCGCCGGCGGTAGTTATGCGAGTTATCGTCCGGCGTGGATTTACTACAACAACCTGTCGAGTTCCGAATCGTACATTGCCGAAGCTGTTTCTCACGAGATCGGGCATAACATGGGCCTGAGTCACGACGCAAAAACGGACGGCACGTCCTACTACGGCGGCCACGGCAGCGGGGATACTTCCTGGGGGCCGCTCATGGGTACGGGCTATGGCCGCAATGTCAGCCAGTGGTCGAAAGGGGAATATTATCTCGCCAACAACACCGAGGATGATCTGGCCATCATCGCGGGCAAGCTGGCCTATCGCACCGATGATCACGGCGACACCCGGGCTACCGCCACGCCGCTGGTGCTCACCGGTGGAACGAATGTCGTTTCCACGACACCGGAAACCGACCCCACCAATTCCAATCCGGCCAACAAAGGCGTTTTGGAGCCGAACACGGACGTGGACGTCTTTTCGTTCGTGACCGGCGCCGGGCAAATCAGTCTCACGGTCAATCCATGGATCCAGCCCTCCGGCACGCGCGGCGGGAATCTCGATGTGCGACTCGAATTGTACAACGAGGTTGGTGTGCTCGTGCTAACCAACAATCCGGCGAACAACACCTATGCGACCCTTCAAACGAATCTGACCGAGGGGCTTTACTTTCTCTATGTCCGGAACACGGGCGTTGGCAATCCGCTCAGCTCGACACCCAGCGGCTACACGGCTTACGCAAGCCTTGGTCAGTACTTTGTCAGCGGCTATCTGCGACCCTCGAGTTACGTGGCACCGCCGCAGGCGGATTTGCAGGTGACGGACCTCACTCAAACCGGCGTCGGCGGGAAGCAATTCACCGTGACCTACACCGATAATCTGGCGGTGGAGGTTTCAACCCTTGATGGCGGCGACGTGCACATTGTCGGTCCAAATGGTTATGATCGGCTCGCGCAGTTGGTTTCGATTGATACTCCGACCGACGGCACGCCACGCGTCGCCACCTACTCCGCCGAACCGCCAGTAGGTGGAGTCTGGACGCACAGCGACAACGGGGATTACACCGTCTGGCTGCAAACCAATCAAGTTGCCGACACGGAGGGAGCGTGGGCCGCTGCCGGGCAACTCGGCCAGTTCAATGTCAACGTGCCGCTGATGGTTTACGCGGAGAACTTCAGTGCCAACCCAGGTTGGACCTTGCAATCACAATGGCAATACGGCGCGCCTGCGTACACTGGAGTTGGACCGACCAGTGGCTTCACTGGGAACAACATCCTGGGCTACAATTTGAGCGGCAACTACCCGAACAATCTCGCGACCGTTTACGCGACTTCGCCAACGATTGACTGTTCCGGCGCCAGTTCGCTCACGTTGCGCTTCCAACGGTGGCTGCGGGTGCGCAGTGGCGACACGGCGGCGGTTCAGGTTTCCACGAATGGTTCAGCTTGGACCAATGTCTGGGCCGCCAGTCAGGCCGTGTCGGATGCCGCGTGGCAGTTGGTGCAATACGCCTTGCCAGCTTGGACGGCTGGCAGTCCGGCTGTCCAACTGCGTTGGAGCATGGGCTCGGGGGCTTCACAGAACGACATCGGCTGGAATATTGACGACATTGAACTCGTGGGTGTGGAAATGCCGATCGCGCCCGTGCCTGATTTCACGCTGACCGTTGCCGCCAACAACTCCGCCTGGGGCAGTGTGAATCCTACCAACGGCATTTATTCCAGCGGCACATCGGTTCAAGTCACCGCGACGCCGGCAACGTATTTTCAATTTGCGAATTGGACGGGCGGCGTCACCGGCACCAACAATCCCCTGACCGTGCTGATGAACACAAACCTGGCCGTGCAGGCTGTGTTCCGTGAAATCCTCACCACCAATCATCCGACACCCTGGTGGTGGCTGGCGGCGAATGGCTACACCCAGAATTTGGAAAGTGCCGTCACGACGATCGGCAGCAATGGGATGGCCTTGTGGCAGTCTTACATCGCGGGACTGAACCCCGGCAATCCCAGCAGCCAACTCCGGCTATCGCTCGCTTCCGTGGTCAACGGCGTTGCCGTGTTGCATTGGGACGCCGTGACTGGACGCGTCTATACCGTCTGGTCGAGCGCAAATCCTGCGGGCGGTTTTTCACCGATTCCCAGCGCGATCAATCTCCCGGCCACTACCACGTATTTCACCAACGCTCCGGGCCCCGCTTCATCCACGATGTTCTACCGGCTGGAAGTCCAGAAACCCTGAGCGTCTGGTTTTGCGGGGTGGGGGATTTTTCCGAGGGCAATTCCGCTCGTGACAAGCTGCCGCCAAACGGCGACCGTCGCTCATCACGATGAAAATTTGCGAACTCAATCATGTGGCCATCCAGGTCGCCAACGTGGAGCAAAGCTGCGACTTCTATCGGCGCGTGTTGCAATTGTCGCCCCTGCCGCGGCCGGCGTTTGATTTTCCCGGTGCGTGGTTTCGCTTGGGCGCGAGCCAGGAACTGCATCTCATTGGCGAACGGGGCGAGCCGGTGATCGCGGGCAGTCGGGGCAATCACTTTGCTTTGCAGGTGGACGACGTGGTTACGTGGGAAGCACATCTCCGCACCGTCGGTGCGGATTTTCAGCCGGCGAAACCGCGCCCGGATGGCGCGCTGCAAATTTTCCTCCGCGACCCAGACGGACATTTCATCGAACTGTTCACCCCGCCCGCCTGAGTTGAATCGGCTATAGCCGTTTAATCAAATGTGTAGCTACCTGAAATGCTGCTGGGAGCGCGGCGTTCACGCCGCTTCAACGTGGCTAGGCAAAAATCACGCTGAAGCGGGCTGAAGCCCGCGCTCCCTTTACGGCTACAGTTCTTCTGAAACCGCTCTAGGGCTGCGCTGAGCGAAGACTATTTGGCAGTCTGCTGGCTCAGGTTCACGCACACCAATTGGTTTTCGCTCCGGAGAAAAAGTCGTTTGCTGGAAAGTATCGGCGCGGCCCAACACGGATAACGCAACGACGGCACCTGCCACGAGGAGAGTTCCTCCGGTCGCTCTGGATTCGGGCGGAACAGCCCGAGGCGTCCGCCTTCACCTAGCACGATGAACTTGCCATCCGCCAGAATGAGCGAGCCGCGCCCGTAAACGGTCGGTTGCGGCGTGCTGTGGGCACGCCAGCTTTCATGGCGCGTCCATTTGAGCTGGCCGGTTTTGAGGTCCACGCAGCGGAACGACGCATCCGGTTCGTTGCGTCCGCTGAAGGCGTAGAGATTGCCCCCGTGCAGCACGGGTGTGCTGAAATGTATTTCCAGCACGGGCGACGGGTAGTTGCCCGTGACGGGATCGCGGTCGTAGGGATTTTCCGGACTGCGCCATGCCTCGGTAAATGAACGACCATCGGGATTCACCCGCAAAGCGACCGAGCCGATTCGGTAGTAGGCGGTGGAAAGAAACACGAGGTCACCGGATACGACCGGCGTCATCGCGTTTACGGATTCGTTGACCGGGCATTGAAACCAGCGCTTGAAGTTCAATTCGCCATTCGTCGGGTTCAACGACACGAGTCCCTGCCGCATCAGGCACAACAACTGTCGCCGACCGTGAATGGTCGTGGCAACGGGCGAGGCGTAACTCGCGAGCATCTCCGAACCGGTCCACTCGTAGGGCTTGGTCGTGCGCCAGCCAATCGGCGCGACTCCGTTCCAAGTCGTGCGCCCGACGCTTTCCCAAATCGTTTTCCCGGTGGCGACGTTGAGTGCCACCACGCCCGAGTCCGGCTGTCCACCCACCATTACGATCAATTTGTCGTCTTCCAGCAATGGCGTGCTGCCCACGCCGAAGAACGCCGCCGGCGCGTTCCAATCTTTCGCCGTGTCGCGTTGCCAGACGACCCGTCCGCCAGCGAGGTCCAGGCAAAGCAGCATGCCCTCCGCGCCAAAGGTGTAGCAGCGGTTGGTAGTGAGCCACGGTGTGCAACGCGGGCCGTTGTTGTAGCCAAATGGATCCACGAACCGGCTGGGATACGCGTAACGCCATTTCGTTTTGCCCGACGCTGCCTCCATGGCCTCGACAACTTCTTCATCGCCCAAACGATGATGGAGCACCAGCAGATCGCCGCGCACTGAAGGTGCGCTGTAGCCCGAGCCGACGGATTTTTCCCAGAGGATGGGCGGGCCGTTGGTGGACCAGCGGTCGAGCAAATTGGTTTCGCTGGAAGTATTGTCACCGCGCGGACCGAGAAAGCGCGGCCAGTCTTCGCTTCGTGCCAGCCAGTCGGATGATAACCCGAAGATCATTGCCAGCAGGAGCGCCGACCGGTCCATGTGCCGAAGGCTCGTGTGGCTTTTCATGCGGCTTTCAAGTCGGCGTGAGCAGGTCCGCGTCAATCTTCACGGCGGCGGCCTGATTGATGAAATCCAGCCGCAGTAACACGGTCGTCATGCCGTAGCGCTTTTCCACCCAGCCTTCGAGCCCTTGCAACGGACCGGCCTTGATGCGCACGCGCATGCCTTCGCCGATGGCCGGGGCGAGTCGCACCTCAAGATCGAGTTCCAGTGCGGTGAGAATGTCTCCCAACTGTTGGTTGAATGTTTCCTGATCGAATACTTCCAGCAGGTTCGCGACATGGTCGTTTTGCCGGACCGCGCTTTTCTGCTCGGGTTCCAGTTTCAAAAAGACATAGCCGGGGAACAGCGGTTTGCGGAAGACGACCGTCTTGCCCCGGTATTTATGGGCCGAATCGTAACAGGGCAACGTCGCGGCGAAACCTTGTCGCTGGCAATACTCGACCAGCTTCTTCTCTCTGCGGGGTTTGACATGGGCGACGAACCAAGGGAGTTCTGACACGCGCGTAGAATTTGACAACCGTTTCCCGGTGTCAATCCGAAGTTCGCAACCGCGGAGTCTGGCTTGCCGGGTTGAGACGTGTCACGCGCTGGGACATCTTTAGTCACATTTCGGCCATGCGCCTGCATCAACCTTGACTTGAGGCGCGTGCGATTGCGGACTCAGGTTTTCCCGGGTTTGCGCTTCCGGCTGAATGGGCGCATACTTCTTCCGTGTGCAGCGGGCCGGTTGGCCGAAGGTGAGCCACACCGTCCCGCGACCGCGAGCACGATCGCACCGGGGAGCAAGCATGATCATGTCAGCGATGCTGTATTGCGCTGTAAGTTGTTTTCCCTATTTTTAACGCGGGTCCGGCGCACGCTGATATCAGCGGTGGTTGGGCGGAAAAGACAAATGGCAAAAGTTTACAAACCAAGGCCGATCAAGCCGGCGAGCAAAATCTTCATCGTTGAAGACCATCCGGTCTTTCGCGAAGGCTTGCGTCAGGTCGTAAGCCGCGAAGCCGACCTCAAGGTCTGCGGCGAGGCGGGGAATTACGACGACGCGCTCCGCAACATCATCCGCCTGCAACCCGACCTCGCGCTGGTGGACATCAGTCTCCCCGGCAAGAGCGGCCTCGATTTGATCCGGAAACTCCGTTCGTTGACCAGCAAGGTCAAACTGCTCATCGTCTCCATGCACGACGAGGCGTTGTATGTGGACCGTGTTCTCCGCGCGGGCGGCGATGGTTACATCATGAAGCAGGAGGACCCGGAGGAAATCGTTCACGCCATTCGGGATGTCCTGGGCGGTCACATTTACGTCAGCGAAGAAGTCCTCGCCTCGCGCACCTCCGGCACCTCGACGAAATCCAAACCTGAAGCCAAGGCCAGCCTGCTCGATCAATTGACCGACACGGAACTGGAAATCCTGGAACTGCTCGGACGCGGCAAGAGCCACGCGCAAGTCTCCCGGCAATTACAACTCCACACCAAGGTGGTGGCCACGCACCGCACGCGCATCCGGAAAAAGTTGAAGCTCAAGAGCGACGACGCCTTGACCCGCTACGCCGCCGGCTGGGTGGAGTCGGACAAGTGAGAATCTGCGGGAACATTCAACGCTCAACCTTTAACACCCAACGTCCAATGCCGGTCCTTCGAAGTTCGATGTTGAGCGTTGAATGTTGAATGTTGAATGTTCCCTCCGCCCCACCGCAGTTCCTCATCTGCCTCCATCTGCGGTTTCGATTCCACTCATGGCCCAAATGTGACTATTCCTGTCCTCCTGATGGATAGAATCAGCGGCGGGCATTTAGTACAAACCGAGCATGGCAAGCCACTTCAGCGCGCGCGACCGTTCTGTCTTGGGCACGCGCTTTGAGGGAGGGAAGCCAATCAACCACGGATGGACACAGATAAACACGGATTTCCAGGCTCGCTGCTAGTTCGCCATTCCGGTGAACCGCTGGTCGCAGGCCACTACCGGAGATCCGTGTCCATCTGTGTCCATCCGTGGTTAAACATCGGTTGGTAGTTTGAACCAACGACACTGTGCCAAACCGAGGCAAGAACCACAAACACCGCCCGCAACTGGGGACGGGTCGCGGGGGCATGATGTTGATGGGCGTGGGGATCTTCCTGTTGTTGGCGCTGGTGGCCGCGCTGTTCTGGCTCATGTCCAGCCCGCAGTTTGTGAAACCGCAGTGAGCGAACGCGCCAGTTGGGTTGGTGAAGATCGGCTGATGAGGATGGCCGAATTGTGACTATTTATGTCCCAAGAGGGGATAGAAATCAAAGGGCTATTAGTATAAAAGAACGCTGGTTGAGTAGTGTGTGAAGAAGGTTTTGAAAGGCAGACCCATATGAAATTGAAAACAACTTTGACTTTGAGCTGTGCGGTTTTAGCCAGTGTGTGGACGAGCCATGCCTCCATTGCAAAGTGGACCTTTGAGACGTCTCCACCCGCTGACGTGACCGACAGCGCAACGATTGGTGGAATCTCAGCGGATACTGGGACAGGGACTGCCTCCGGTGTTCATGCGAGTGCGCTTGCCGACTGGTCAACCCCGGCGGGTAATGGTTCAGCGAATTCCCTCTCTGCAAACAATTGGGCGGTTGGCGATTATTACCAGTTTTCGTTTTCGACGCTTGGCTTTCAGGATATCGTGGTCAGTTGGGCACAGACGAGCAGCAGCACTGGGCCAGGTGAATTCAAGCTCGCATATCAAGTGAATGGTGGTGGGTTTACGGACGCCTTAAATTACAAAGTGCTGCCTAACCAGGTGGCCGCTCCAGGGCTTGGCGTTTGGAATATTACAACGGAAATTACTGGATACAATTATTTGCTCGACCTCTCGGCTGTGACTGCTTTGGATAATGCGGTCTCGGTGGATTTCCGATTGATTATGACAACGACCGCCGATTCCACACCACCTGGCACGGTGGCTGCAACTGGAACGGGTCGGGTTGATAATTTCACAGTCGAGGCTACCGCCGTCCCTGAGCCTTCCACTTTTATCGCCGGGGCGCTTTTGTCTCTGCCTTTCGGAGTGCAGGGAGTTCGTTATCTGCGGAATCGGAAGCGAGCCTGAGCGAATTCTATCCGCTCCGTCGGAGAGAAAAGGTGCAGCTTTCATTGGGTGCGCCTTTTTTTATTGTCCTCGGCATGTCCGAAATGTGAGTGTTCACGTCCCGCCAGTGTATAGACAAAGTCCGTACGACCTACTACAAGTGTCCGCAGGAGTTCGAAAATGGCGATTGTTGTTATGAAAACTATGGAATTTAGTTCGTTCCCCCGACTCTTTTCCTGCCTTCGGGTTGTCGCGAGTTGGGTCATCCTGCCTGCGCTATTGCTTTGCAGCAGTGCTTTGGCCTCGTTCCAATCTGTGGGGCCGTTCGTCGGCGACAAGAGCGAAACCTGGGAGGGGTTTTTGCCTGGATTAACTTTGTCTGACGGACAGTCAATCCTGAACAACTACGCGAACATCAGTTCATTTTCAGGAGGTGAGGGCGCGATGCGGATATACGATCTAGGGGCGAACAGTTTCGGCCTTGAGTACAGCGTGAATTCGAAGGCCAACGTTTCCGATGGGGAGCGTGGGCTCGGTCTGGAAGGAACTGGAAGGCAGACAACGATTGCTTTCAACGGTCCGGTCTATGGCTTCGGGAGCTATTGGACGGTGGGAAACCAAGGGGCCAACTTTATCGCTACCAAATCTTGGACGGTGGAGTTGCTCTTTGAGGGAGGGGCTACATCGGGAGTAATGTCACTGAATTATGATGCCACAGTTATTGATGATTTTGTGAGTTTGGGTTGGTTCGGCTGGCGCTCGGATGCGGCGATTACCAAGGTAATTATCACAGGTAACTACGTTGCGATGGATGGCTTGCAGGTCGAAACAATTCCCGTCCCCGAACCCTCCACGTTCATCGCCGGTGCGTTGCTGGCGTTGCCGTTCGGAGTTCAAGGGTTTCGCTATCTGCGCAATCGCAAGCGTGCGGTGTGAAATCCAGTTTCGTTGGTTTAATGGCCGGATAAACGCAGAGGCGCAGAGCGGCGTTGAGTGGAGGCGGCAATCTACAGGATTCAGATCGGGAAGCGCTCGGGAATTGAGCCGCTTTGCGATTTCTCTGCGTTCTCCGCGTCTCTGCGTTTGGTTTCCGGTTCAGCCACCCTTCGACCACGGCACGCGCACGGTGATGGTCGTGCCTTGCTTCGGTGCTGACACCAGTTCGCACGTGCCGCCCACGGAAGCCGCGCGTTCGCGCATGTTCGCCAGGCCGGTGCCGCGGCGGGCTTTCTTCGCGGGCTTCGAGTTCTCGGGATCGAATCCGCGGCCATCATCCTGGATTTTCAGCACCAGCGAATCATCCCGGTAGGCCAGTTGCAGCCGCACGGTTTTGGCGCGGGCGTGCTTCTCGATGTTGTTCATGGCCTCCTGGATGATGCGGAACAGATTCAACTCAATGTTCGGCGGTAGCCGGGTGGTGAACCGGGCCAGGCGACAGTTGACTTCGAGGTTGGCGCGGGATTCGAGTTCGCGACAGAAATTGCGGCAGGCATCCTCGAGCCCGAGGTTGTCGAGGTCCGTGGGGCGCAGGTTGTGCGCGATACGCCGGTTTTCCTCCAACGCCTGCACCAGCAGGTGTTCGCAACGACTGAGGATTTCGCGTGTCGCCGGGCTGAGTTCCGTGTGCCGCTCGTCCACCTTGTGCAGTCGCATCTTGGCCGAGGCGATGATTTGATTGACGCCATCATGCAATTCGCGGGCGACGCGCTGGCGTTCGGCTTCCTGCGCTTCGATGATGTGGTGCGACATCTGGCGCAATTCCATCTCGGCCAGTTTACGTTGGGTGATGTCCTGGCTGGTGCATTCGTAATAGAGCACCGCTCCGCTGGCATCGCGCACCACGTGGCCGCTGATGCTCATCCAAATCTTGCTGCCGTCCTTCCGCGCGCGTTCAACTTCAAAGCCCTTGATCGCGGCCTGTGTTTCCAACAGGTGCTTCAGTTCCTGCCGCGTCTGAGGGTTGACGTAAGTCTGTTTCTCAATATCGGTCACGTTTGCCAGCAACGCATCGGGTGAGTCGTAACCCAACATGCGAGCCTGGGCGGGATTGGCGCTGAGGTAGCGGCCATCGGGAGTTGTTTGGAAAATACCTTCGGTCGCAGTTTCCACAATGCCGCGATACTTCGCCTCGGCCAGTCGCAACGCCTCGGTCACTTCAATGCGCCGCAACGCATCGCCGCAGTGGTCGGCCAGAATTTGCAGGAGTTGCAGGTCGCGCTCGGAATAGGCGTGAGGCGTGTAGCTTTGGATGGACAACACGCCAATCACCTGCTGGCTCGAATGGATCGGGACATACATCATCGAGGCGGAGGGCCGTTGCATGTCGCCGAAGCGGACGAGTTCCACCTTGGGGCGCGGCTCCTTGGCGCGGTTGATCAGCTTCGAGCCGTCTTTCATGACGCTGCGCATCAAGGGACTGGGATCCAGCATGGGCCGGCCGGGTTTCACCCGCTGGCGCTGGCCGTCCACGGTGTCCATCGTCAAGATCGGGATGACTCGCTTTCCCGCCGGCGCCAGGAGATGGACGTAACACGCATCCCAGCCAAACAGTCCGGAGGCAACTTCCACGATGATCTCCGCCGCCTGCTCGACCGAGGTGGCGCTGCTGAGACGATAGCCAAGCAAGGCGAAGGCCGTGCTCTGTTTCTCCGCGCGTTTGCGTTCGGAAATGTCGCGCGCCACGCCCACCAGGCCGACGGTCTGGCCGGTGCTGCTCTTGATCAGGGACGTGCTGAGCGAGATGGGAAATTCCGCGCCATCCTTCCGGCAGTTGATGATTTCCCCATGCCAGCCGCCGGCCAGCGTGTGGCGATAAACATCGTCACACAGTCCGGCTGGATTGGTGGGGGAGTAAAGCAGCTCGGGCGTGCGGCCGAGGATTTCTTCATCACTGTAACCGTAGGCGTCGCGAAAAGCCTGGTTGACGAACGTGAAGCGATTTTCCTGGTCGGTCACCGACACCAGTTCGCGTGTGCTTTGCACCGCGTCCGCGAGCAGGCGAATTTGTTCGGCGGCGCGGCGGTTTTCGGTGATGTCGCGCGCCACGGCCATCAAACCGAGGACCACGCCGTTTTGATCCTTGATCAGGGAGGTGCTCAGCGCGACGGGGAATTCGCTGCCGTCCTTGCGCCGTTGTAGCAGTTCCCCCCGCCAGCCACCCGCGTGCGTCTCACGGAGCATTTCCGGCAACAGCGCTGCGGCGTTGCCCGTGCCCAGAATCAGATCGCAGGTTTTTCCCAGCACCTCGGTTTCGGTGTAACCAAACGCCTCCTCGAAGCCGCGATTTACGAAGATGAAACGGTTCTGTTGATCCGTGATGCAGATGAGTTCGGAACTGCTCTCGACGGCGTGGGCCAGCCGGGCCAGTTCCGCCTCCTTGCGTTTGCGGATGGTGAGGTCACGCATGAAAGCGGTGAACAGCGGCGGCCCGTCCAAGCCGATGCGGGTGATGGTAAACTCGACCGGGAAGGAAAGGCTGCCCGAGCGCGTCGCGTTCATCTCGATCTGGGTGCCCACCATGGGGCCGTCCTCTCCGGTAAACTGGCTGACCAGGCCGCGCTTGAACCATTCACGCAACGATGGCGACACGATGGCCGCCGCGAATTCATGGCCGATCAGCCGGGTGCGTTTGTAGCCGAACATTTTTTCGGCGGCGGAATTGAACTCCAGGATGCGGCCGGCTTGGTCCAGCGTGATGATGGCATCCAGGGCGGATTCCATGATCGCGGCCTTGCGTACCTGGCTGTCGCGCAACGCTTCCTCGGTTTGTTTGCGACGCGTGATGTCTTCGGCGACGCCCACGACGCGGTAAACTTTTCCGTCCTCGCCGCGCACCGGGTAGGCGCGGTCGCGAATCCAGCGCAACGAACCGTCCGGACGCATCACGCGGTATTGTTCATCGAATTCGCCGGTGGTCTGTTTGGTGAAGGCCGCTTCCCGGACCCGTTCGCGATCTTCGGGGTGGATCGCCTCCAGCCAGCTTTGCGGCGCGGCAAGCAGCGCCTCGCAACTGCGCCCCCAGATGCGGGCGTAGGCGGGGCTGATGTAAAGCATCTGTTGCTTGCCGGGGTCGGTCATCCAGAAAACCTCGGTGATATTTTCGGCCAACTGCCGGAAGCGCGCCTCACTTTCGCGCACCGCCGTATTGGCCGCCTCCAGTTCCGAGGTTCGCTCGCGGACGCGTTGTTCGAGCACCTCGTTCATCTGGCGCACGGATTCCTCGGCGCGTTTCCGCGGCGTGATGTCGAGGTTGATGCCCATCATGCGTACGATCTGGCCGGTGGGGTCGCGCACCACGCGACCGATGCCGGCCATCCATCGCTCGCCGTTGGTCGGGTGCCGCACGCGAAATTCCTCGTTCCAGACATCGCCGGCGTCAGGGCGGCGCAACTGCTCGATGTGTCCCAACAACCGCGCGCGATCCTCCGGATGCACCCGTGAAATCCAGGCATCGAACGATATCGGATCGTTTGGCCCAAAGCCGTAAAGCTCGTGGTAACGGCTATCCCACGACGACTGGTTGCTGGCGGCTTCCCACGCCCAGGTGCCGGCGTTCGAGCCTTCCAAGGTCAGGCGGAGTTTCTGTTCGTTGTCGCGCAACGCGCCATTCACCGCCTCCAGTTCGGTGGTTCGCTCGCGCACCCGTTGTTCCAGGGTTTCGTTGAGCCGGCGAATCTCCGCCTCCGCCTGCTTCCGCTCCGTGATGTCGTCCACCATGGAGACGATAAAGCGCAATTCGCCGTAGTAGTCGCGCACGGCGGAGGCCGAGGATTCGGCCCAGACCACGCGTCCGTCCCGGTGCAGGTAACGTTTTTCCCGCCGGTAGAAATTTCGCTGGCCCGCGCGCAACTCGCGGAAGAGCTGCTGTCCCTCCTTGATGTCGTCCGGGAACGTGATGCCTTTGACCCCAGAATGCTTCAACTCGTCTTCGGTGTAGCCGAGCATCTCCTGGTAGGCGTGATTGGTATTGATGTAGTGGCCGCGGGCGTCGTGCAGCGCGATGCCGATGGGGGCGGATTCAAACAGGCTGCGGAAGCGCCCTTCGCTCTCGCGCAGTGACTCGGCAAAGCTGATCCGTTCCAGCGCGCCCCCGCAATGATCGGCCAGGGCCTGGAGCAACTGCAGATCCTCCGCCGTGTAGGCGCCAGTTCGGTAGCTTTGAATCGAGACAATGCCCAGGCGGATCGCTCCCTTGCGCATGGGGGCGAACAGGCGCGAGACCGAATGCCGGCCCGTTTCACCGAAGGGCGTCAACAGGGCCCGGTATTCGGCCGGACTGTCATCGTTCACCAGTTGCGCGCCGTGTTCCATCACATGGCGCGTCATCGGGGATGGATCCTGACTGAGGCTTTCCGCGGGGATTTCCAGCCGGTGGCCATTCACCTCGTCATACGCCAGGATGGGAACAATGCGATCCTGCCCGCTCGAAAACAGCCGGACATGGCAGCAATCCCAGCCGATCAATTCATCGGCGGTGTTGACGATGATCTGGGCCGCTTCCTTGGCGGTGCCAGCCGCACTCAGCTCCTTGCCTAACCGCGAGAAGGCCGCGCGCCGCACCTCGGCCTGCTTGCGCGCCGAGGTTTCGCGCGCCACAACCACAAAACCCGCCGGTTCGTTGCCGGCGCTGCTCGCCACGGCGACGCTCAATTCGACGGGGATTCTCCTGCCATCCTTTCGGCGCAGGAAGTACTCGATATTCCGGGCGGCATGATCGTGCTGGGCCTTGAGGGTGTCGGCCCGGATCCGCTCGTGATCTTCAGGCAGCGTCAGATCGAAGATGGTGTGTTCGCACAACTCGGCTTCGTCGGCATAACCCAGCAGGGCGCAGGCCTGGGGATTCGCCGCCCGCATCCGGCCCTGCCGGTCAATCAGGCCGACGGCATCGGGTAGAATTTCCACCAGCCGGCGGAAATGTTGCTCGCTGGCCCGGAGCGCGGCGGTGGTGTCCCGCAGCCGGACCAGGGTGCGAACCCGCGCCAGCAATTCGTCGGGCGAGATGGGTTTGACGATGTAGTCGTCCGCCCCGCTGTCCAAGCCGTCCACCTTGTGCGTACTGCTGATGGCCGAACCGGAACACAACGCCACAAAAATGTCCGGCAGGTTGTTGTCATGTTTGAGCTGGCGGCAAACCTCAATGCCGCTCATGTCGGGCAGCATGACATCCAGCAGCACCACGTGCGGTTGCCGTTCGCGCGCGCAGCGCAGGCCCGCGCGGCCGGTCGGAGCGGTCCAGACCTCGAAACTGCCATTGCGCAGGATGTGGGAATAAAGCTCAAGCACCGCTGGCTCATCATCCACCACGAGAATGCGGGTAACTTGATTCATGGCTCGCTTCAGAGACTGGACCAAAGTGATAGCGCACTTTCCGGCGAAATGGAAATCCAAAAGCTGCCGGCGAACCTCACTGCCTGCTGCGGTTCCAGGCAGACTTGAGTTCACCGGCCTGGGGTGGGCATACTGGCTCAAGTGGAAGTCCCGTGGACGCCGATTGAAAATGAATCTTACCGAGTTGTTGGACCTCGCGGTGGCCCGCTGGCCGCAGAAACCGGCGCTGGTCGAAGAGGCGCTGGTGGTTACCTATGGCGAACTTGGAGACCGCATCACCGAAGCCGCCGCGCGGCTGGCGGCACTTCCGCTTACGCCCGGTTGCCGGGTTGGCTTGTGTCATCCCAACAGCGTTGGCTATGTGGTGTGGACCTTCGCACTTTGGCGGGTCGGCGCGGTGGTGGTGCCGATTCCGACCGAATGCACCGAGGAGGAGGTCGGCGAAATTGCCAGCGCCATCCAGTTGGAGGTGGTGCTAAGTCCCAAATCGCGGGCCGGGAGCTTGCCGCTGGGGCCGGATTGCTTCGGCACACGGTTGTCCCCAGCGGAGACTCCGGACAACCACGGGCTGAATCTGGCATTCATCCGGTTCACCTCCGGGACTACCAGCGTGCGCAAGGGCGTGGCACTTGCGCACGAAACCATCCGTGACCGGGTGCTGTCCGCGAACAAGGCTTTTGGTATTGCATCGGATGATACCGTGATCTGGTGTCTGCCGATGGCGCATCATTTTCTCATCACCATCGTTCTGTATTTGAGTGTCGGCGCGACGGTCGTCCTGGCTCGGCATGTCGTGGCCAAGCCGTTTCTGGAGGCGATCAACCGCTGGAAGGGAACGATTCTCTACGCCGCGCCGTTTCATTTCGCCATGCTCGCACGGGACAATTCGGGCGCGCAGATTCCTTCAGTGCGACTCGCCGTTTCCACGACCTGCGCATTGCCGCAGGACACTTCGGAGGATTTCCATAAACGCTTTGGCATCGCACTCGCGCAAGCTCTCGGTGTGATCGAACTCGGGTTGGTTGCCTTGAATACCGAAGACCCGCGCGGACGCTGGGACTCGGTCGGCCAACCTGCCGGCGACTTCAAAGTGCGCATCATGAATGCCGATGAGCACGGCTGCGGCGAAGTGGGGGTGTCCGGGTCAGGCATCTTCGATGCCTACGTCGCGCCATGGGTTTCGCGCGAAGAGGTTTTGCGCGATGGCTGGTTTTTCACTGGCGATATTGGCCGCCTCGACGCGGATGGTTTTCTCTTCCTGCTTTCACGAAAGACCGCTGTGATCAATCTCGCCGGCCGCAAGGTTTTTCCCGAAGAGATTGAAGCCGTGATCAACCGCCACCCATCGGTCCGGGAATCACGAGTTTATGGCAAACCGCATCCGCACCTCGGCGAAGTGGTCGTGGCGGAATTAGTGCTTGCCCAACCGGAAGCGGGCATTGATCCCATTCGACAATATTGTCGTGAACATCTCGCCTCCTACAAGGTGCCGATGCACTACCAGGTGGTTGCTGCCTTGCCCCGCACGCCGGTTACCGGCAAGATTCGCCGCGCCGCTCCTGCGGCCTGAATGATTCAACAGCAAGAAATCGAAACCAAACTCCTGGACTTCCTAAAACGCGAAGTATTCGCGCCGGATGTCGTCGTCACGCCCGAAACCGACCTTGTCGCATCGGGATTTGATTCCATGTCCCTTGTGCGCATGTTGGTCTTCATTGAGACGGACTACGGCTTCTGGATTCCTGAGAGTGAAATCACAGGCGACGCCCTGAAAGACGTCCGCGCCCTCGCCGCCACCATCACGCGCTTGCTCAATGCCCGGTGATTCGCCACTCAACGGCAGTGATTATCTTATGCTCGGGTTCGACTACGAACTCCGACGGCAAGGCTACGCGGGTAATTCCTGCCAGGTCATCCTCGAGCTCGACCGCGCCATTTCACCAGACGCACTGCGCCAGCGCCTTAGCATCTTGGTGCAACGCCATCCCATCCTCGCGTCTCGTCCAGCCGGATGGTTTAGCCCCCGCTGGAAATCCGTCCCGTTCGTTCCATCAGTTCGGGTTCACACCGCCAAACCCGAAAACCTCTCCGAGCCACTCGTCGTCTCTCGCGGCGAACTCTTCCGCTTTGACCTCATTGCGCGAGCGAGTGCCACTGACGTCGTCTTCACCTGGACCCACGCGCTGATGGACGCGCCCAGCGCCGAGCATTTCCTTGCTGTGGTTGGCCGCGATGCGCTTCCGCTTCCTTCGACTACTCCCGCACCACCGCGACCAAAGAAGCCGCTGAAGGAACGCTTCCAACTCGCGCGCAAAAACGTCAATCAACTGAGTGATTTCTGCAAAGCCGCGCCCCTCACGGTTGGGATTAGGTTTCCGCAGGCGACTAGGGTTCAGCGGTATCTCGTGGAGAAGTTCACCGCCGAGGAAACCGCCCGCATCCGCGCCAATGGCGTCAAACTTTGCGGTGCGCTGGGTGACGCGCAATTTCACGCCGCCGTGGCGATGATGGAATTGCATCGGCTGCATCAGCGCGTGGGCAAACCATCGCCCAGCTATGTGTTGCCCGTGCCGGTGAGCTTGCGGCCCAAAGGCACGGTCGAGCCGGTGTTCAGTAACCAGATCGCCATGCTCATGGTGCAGTTTCTCCCCGAACAGCTCGAAACCACGGCGGCGGCGGTTGCGACGCTCAAGACTCAACTTGCGCAATCCCTCCGTGACCGACGCATCGAGTCCGGTGTGGCGATCACCGAGCTCTCACGTGGCCTGCCGTTCCCGCTTTATCTCTACATCCTCAAGCAGCACGGACTGCGCGGAGAAATTTGCTCGTTCTTCTACGGCGATGTTGCCAATGTCTCGCCGTTGCTTACGACCTTTCTTGGCGCGACCATCGCCGACTTCACCCACGTTGGCGCCACCACGCCTTCACCTGGCATTGGAGCCATCTTCTACTATTTCGGTGGGAAGATGCGCGTGACGGTGTTTTATCTGGAAACTCACTTCTCCGCAAACGAAGCGGCGGAGTTTGCGTCCAGCCTTCGCGCGAGTTTGCTTAACCCGTGAATGAGCGCGTGGACATTGCAGTCGTTGGCGCAGGCGCGGCGGGCATCGCCGCCGCCGTAACCGTTGCACGCACCGGTTGCCAGACTTTATTGCTGGACCGAAAACCTACCGCTGGTGGCACCGGTGGCTTCAGTGGACTCACGACACTCTGCGGCCTCTACGATGAGGCGGGAAACTTTCTGAACGAGGGATTCGCACGAGAGTTCGCGGAGGCGTTGATGGAGCGCCCGTCTCCGGCCCGGCGTGTTTCTGCTGAAACTCCGTTTCGAGCCGAGCCGGTGCTCGGCGCTCAGATCAAAATGGGCCGCGTCTGGGTACTGCCATATCGGTCGGAGCGATTTCGCCGGGTCGCTGCCGACCTCATTGCCGGCTGTCCGCCACTACGCACAGAGTGGAATACGTCGCTGGCGGAGGTGACTGTCGAGTCAGGACGGATCACACGCGTTAACGGAGTTTCCGTTGGCGCGGTGATTGATTGCAGTGGCACGGCAACGGTGGCACAGGCCATTGGTGCAGATTGTCTGGCTACGGACGAAACCACGCAGGCGTCAGCCATCGTGTTTCCACTCTGCAATGTTACTCGCGAGTTGAATTCTGCTGCCGCAATGGCGCAAGTGTTGATGCCTTTGGCGCGAGCGGGCTTCCCGCCCTTGAACCTGCAAGCGAGCCTCGAACCCAACACGCTCACCGCCAAGTTTACGGGCAAGGCAGAGCAGGTCGGGCCGTTGATTGAATTTCTGCGCCAGAAGGTGAGCGGCTTTGAGAATTGTTCGACGCCGATGGCTGAATTCATTTCGGCGCGACGGGCCGGACGGATGATTGTCGGGCAATACGTGTTGATCGGTGAGGATGTGCTGGCCGGGAGAAAGTTCCCGGATGCGGTGGCGCAGTGCGCCTGGCCGATCGAGCAGTGGGACAACAAAGGCGTGGCGCATTTCAAATATCTGACTGCGGGCGAGAATTATGAAATTCCGGCGCGGTGCTTGCGCGCGGCAGGCATTGAAAATCTGTTCATGGCCGGCAAAACCATCAGTGCCGACGTAGACGCCATTGCCAGCGCGCGGGTGATGGGGTGCTGTCTGGCGACCGGTGCGGCGGCTGGTCAATTGGCCGCGACCTGCGTACAATCGGCGCGAACCAGATGAGCCCGTCGTTCGCTGAACTGTGGTCCGAGACCTTCCGCCATGTCGCGGAACACTCGCCCTTTTACCGCGAACTCTTTCACGGACAGAAGTCAGCTCCGGCGCTCAGCACCGTGCCGCTCGTGGACAAGGAAGTCCTGTCCGCGCGCAACCTGGATTTCCTCTGTGTGCCGCGGGAGCGGGTCGTCGAAATTGTCACCACTAGCGGCACCACGGGACAACCGTTGTTGTGGATGCTGTCCGAGTTGGACTTGGAACGGTTGGCGGAGAACGAACGATTATCTTTCAATTGCGCCGGACTGACCGCGACGGACACGGTCTTGGTGGCGGTGGCGATGGATCGGTGTTTCATGGCTGGCCTGGCCTATTGGCTGGGGCTGCGCAAACTCGGCTGTAAAATTGTGCGCACGGGCGCGGTGTCCCCGATGCTCGTGCTGGAAATGATCGAACGCATCCGGCCGACCGCCATTGTTGGCGTGCCCTCGTTTCTGCGACTGGTCGCGGACAAAGCCCGCGAGACCGGCTTTGATTTGAAGCAATCTTCGGTAAAGAAGGCCATCTGTATCGGCGAGCCGATTCGCGACTGCGCGTTCGCACTGAATCCTTCCGGACAAGTCATCGAAGCGGCATGGGGCGCGAAGGTCTTTTCCACTTACGGTGTGACGGAACTGGCAAACTCATTCTGCGAATGCGACGCCGGCGCGGGCGGGCATCTACACGAGGAACAGTTGCACGTCGAGATTCTCGATGACCGGGGTCAGCCCGTGCCAGACGGAGAAGTCGGCGAAGTGGTGGCGACGACCCTGGGCGTGGAGGCCATGTCGGTCATTCGCTATCGCACGGGCGATTGCGCCGCCCTGTTTCGCGAACCCTGCTCGTGCGGCCGAACCTCACCGCGACTTGGGCCGATTGTCGGGCGTAAAAATCAGAAGCTGAAGTTCAAAGGCACCTCGTTGTTTCCCTCGACGCTCACAGCCGTGTTGGAGGAGAGCCGCGGATTGGAGTCGTTCGTCGTGATTGCACGAAAGGAAAGTGAACTCTCCGACACCATCGAAGTGCTGGTTCAGGGCGCGGTTTCGCTGGCGGAACTGCGCGAGAGTTTGCAGGCGCGGGCGAAGATTGTGCCGCAGATTCGCGAAGCGACGCGCGAGGAAATTGAAGCGCTGCAAATGCCGTCGCAGGCGCGCAAGCGAAGAACGTTCGTGGATTTGCGGTGAAGCCCTGCGTCCTCATTCCCTGCTACAACCACCCGGCGACGGTGGGCGAAGTCGCGCGCGCGGCGCTGGCGCATTGCCCGGTCATTGTGGTGGACGATGGCTCGACCGAAGAGTTACCGGAGTTGCCCGGTTGCGATGTGGTGCGGTTGCCATGCAATGGTGGCAAGGCGGCGGCACTCAAGGCCGGATTTCAGCGGGCAGTGGAACTTGGTTTCACTCACGCCATCACGATGGATGCGGACGGTCAGCATTTTGCGGAAGACCTGCCGAAGTTTCTCCTCGCAGCCCAAGCGCAGCCGGATGCCTATCTGGTCGGCGTGAGAGATTTGGTCGCGGCTGGTTGTCCCAAACATCGTCAGCGCTCGAATCGTATTTCGACTTTTTGGTATCGCGTGGAGACGGGCCTTCGTCTCGCGGACACGCAATGTGGCTTTCGTTGCTATCCGCTGGCGTTGGTGCAGCGCCTAAAGGTCAAGTCGGGTCGCTACGCTTACGAACTGGAATTCATGGTGCGCGCCGCGTGGGTGGAAACGAAGATCATCGCAGTACCTGTGAAATGCACCTATGCGCCGGGGCAGACCGGGATTTCCCATTTCCGAACCGTGCGTGACTTTGTTCACATCACCAACATGAACATCCTGCTGGTGCTGCAATCGTGGTTTGTGCCGGTACCGCTCCGGGTGGCGTGGTCGCAAGGTGAGCGCTGGGGTTTCATGCGGGCGCTGCGCGAATTTTTTGCCGATCATGCGCATGATCCGTTGCACATGTCGTTGGCGGTGGGCTTGGGACTATTCTTCGGCATCGTACCGATCTGGGGTTTTCAAATGGTCGCGGCGGCGGCGACCGCGCACTGGTTGCGCTTGAACAAGGCGATTGCGTTGGTCGCCAGTAACATTTCCATCGCGCCGGTCGCGCCGGTCATCGTCGGAGTCGGATTCATTCTGGGTCACTGGCTGTTCACCGGCGAGATGCTGCCACTTTCGTTGCCGGACATGACGCGGGCCAAGGCGCTGGAATACGTTTGGGAATGGCTGGCGGGCAGTCTGGTGTTGGCGACCGTCGTGGCCGGACTCGGTACGTTGGTGACTTATCTCACCGCAAAATTGTTCTGGCGGAGATGAAGGACAATCTCTACACGCGTTTATATCTTTGGCTCGTCGGCCATCGCCGGCTGGTTCTGGCCTTGCTGGCGTTGCTAACCGTGGCGGGGGTCGTGATCTCTTCGCGCATCAATCTCGAGGAAGACATTCTCGACATGCTCCCGCGCCATGACCAGCGCGTCGATGAATACCGCTACGCGTTGCGCAAGTTCCGGCAGATTGACCGCATCTATCTCGACGTGGGCATCAACACCGACGATCCCGAAAAACTCGGTCGCGCCGCGGATGAGGTTTTCGCCGCGCTGTCCACGAATTCGGCCTACGTGCGGATCATGTATCGCGTTGAAATTGGCGGGCAGGGGAAGGTGATTGATTTTCTGACCGGTGCGTTGCCAAACCTTTTCACCGAGACCGACGCGCGCGAGTTGGAGCAGAAACTGGAACCCGCTGCCGTGCGCGAACACCTCACAACGATGCGCCGCAAGCTGGCCGGGCCGGAGGGCATGGTGCTCAAGGAGGTGGTCGCGGGCGATCCGATCAACAGCAGTGCGCTGGTGGTCGCAAAAGTTCTGCCGCTGCAAACGGGGTTCGGCGGCGCGCAAATCGTGGATGGCCGGATTACCAGCGTTGATGGCCGGCACGTGTTGATGATGGCCGAACCGAAATTCCGGTCTTCGGATTCGCGCGAGAGCACGGTGCTGATCAGCGAACTGCTGCAAATGGTGCGGGAAGTGGAACGGCAGTTTCCAGGTGTTCACGTGGCAATCACCGGCGGTCATCGCATGTCCGTGGACAACGCTGCCATCATCCGGTCCGACGCCACGCGCTGTATTTCCATCGGCACCGTGGCGATGCTGGCTTTGTGCCTGATGGCGTATCGCCGGCGCTGGCTGGCGCTGGTAACTTTTCTGCCCTCGTTCTTTGGTACCTTGATTGCGGGCGTGGTGCTGGCGCTCTGGCAGGACCACCTGTCGGCCATTGCCCTTGGGTTTGCGTCCATTGCCATCGGCGTGACCGTGGACTACGCGATTCACGTCATTTATCACCTCGACGACGCGGGCAGTGCGGACCATCGAACCATCGGGCGACATTTGAGCGGGCTCGTTTTTCCAGTGGTGGTGGGAGTCATCACCACCATCGCGGCATTCCTGGTGATGACCGGGTCGCCGATGCACGGCTATCAGCAGATGGGCATTCTCGGGGCGATTGGCGTCATCTTTTCCTCCGCGTTTGCCCTGGTGATTCTGCCGCTGCTCGTGCCGGTGCCAAAAAAAGCCGGCCAGCCGCCGCTGTGGCTGACCCAATGGTGGGAGCGCTATTTCGACTGGGAATCACGCCGAAGGTTTTGGTTGCTGGCATTCGTGGTGGTGCTGACTGTTGTCACGGGTTTGGGCGTGCGGCGGCTGCGCTTTGAGGGCGATATTTCCAAGATGAACGGCATCACCACGGCCACCCGGCAGGATGATGAGTTGATCAACAAGACCTGGGGTGAAGCCTTGGGCATGACGATGGTTTTGGCGCGCGGCAAGACCGCCGAGGAAGCGTTGGAACAAAACGATCATGCAGTAGAAATCCTCCGGCGCGATCCGAAAGTGTCCGCCGTGTTTTCTCTGTCCGCCGTCTGTCCCTCAGCGGCGACCCAGGAAGCGAACCTCCGGCGCTGGCGGGAATTCTGGACGCCGGTCAGGCGCGCAAGCCTGGGCCAAACATTGCAGCAGGTGGGGACGGAACTGGGTTTTCGCCCGGACGCTTTCGCGAAATTCTGGCAGACGGTGGAAGGCAAACCGGCGTTGTTAACGCTGGACATGTTCCGCGGGACCCCGTTGGAGCAGGCGCTGACCGAGCGGGTCGCTCTCGGCACAAATGACAACGCGGTGAGCACGCTGCTCAAGCTGGAGAACCGGGCGGATGTCGCCGGGCTGCGGGAGAAATTGCCCGGAATGTATGTGCTGGATGGTCGCGATTTTGCCGGTCACATCGCAGGCCTGACCAAAAGCAGCTTGCATGATTTCGTGTTGTGGACGGGCCTGGCGGTGGCGGGACTTTTATTTCTCTCGCTGGCGTCGGTCGAACTTGTGGTCATCACGCTCCTGCCCATCGGGCTGGGACTGATCTGGACGTTTGGCGTGATGGGCTGGCTGGGACTGCCGATTGATTTGATGAACAGCATCTTCGTCATCTTCATCATCGGCGTCAGCGAGGATTACAGCGTGTTCATGGTCATGACCCGGCTGGATGAATGGCGCGGGCGGCCCAAGCATACGGCAGTCGCCAGCGCATCGGTGTTTATCTCGGCCCTGACGACGATCTTCGGATTCGGCGTGATGGTGCTCGCCAGCCATCCGGTGCTGTTCTCCATGGGCACGACGGTATTGATCGGCATGGGGTTCGCCTTCGTAGTGACGCTGGTGTTGACCCCGATGTGCATGGACTTGCTGCTGTTTAAGGAGCAACCGCGGGGGGCGCCACGCTGGTGGCACGTGCTGGGCACGGTCTGGGTCGTCCTACACTTGGGTGGCAGTCAGTTGTTCCTCTATTACGTGCTGCGGCCCATCTTGAAAATCATTTCACCGCGCACGGCTGATGACCAATTGCGCCGGGCCACGCGTTGGATGGCGCGCGGGGTGGTGAAGGGGATGCCGTTTGGTAAACTGGAATTTCAGAACATCAGCCGGGAAACCTTTTCGCCGCCGTGCATCGTCATCAGCAATCATCAATCCGCCGTGGATGTGATGCTGGTGGTGAGCCTGCCGGGCGACGTGCGGCAAACCGCGAAGAAGCGCGTGTTCGACGCCCCCATGCTTGGCGTCGGTTGCAAGCTGCTGGGGCATGTGATGGTCGAGCCGAACGATCCGCAAACCACGCTGCAACGCTGCCGCGAGCGGCTGGCCGGCGGTGCGTGTGTGCATTTCTATCCCGAGGGCACGCGCTCGCCCGATGGCTTCGTGCAACGATTTCACCGGGGCGCGTTCGAACTGGCCGTGGAATTGAACCAGGAAATCCTGCCGGTGATCATTTGTGATTCCAACACCGCGATGCCGCGGGATGCGTACTGGTTCGAACCGTTTCACTGCACGGTGCGGGCCTTGCCGCGGGTGACGCCGCAGAATTTCGATTACGCGCAAGGTGTCGTGCCGTTGATGAAGCACTGCGATGCCATCGTCCGCGCGGGCTTGCAGCAGCAACTCGATGAGATCAACACGCCGCGCGTTGTCCGGCGCAAAGTCGCCCGGCTCTATCGCTACCAGGGCGTGTTCATCGAGCAGTTTGCGTATTGGAAGCTGCGCTGCGATCCGATGTTTGCCGCGCTGGATTCAGTCGTCCCGCGCCAGGGATTCATTCTCGATCTCGGCTGCGGCTATGGTCTGGCGACGCACTGGCTGGCGTGTTTCACCGACGGGCGGACGTTCCTGGGCATTGACTACGACGAGGAAAAAATCCGCGTGGCGAAACGGACGGCGACAGAACACCCGCGCATTCAGTTCGAGCCCGGCGACATTCTGGAACGCGACTATCCGGCGTGCGACGTGGTGCTGTTGCTGGACGTGCTGCACTACTGGACGCCGGAGAAGCAGCAATTGATTCTAACCAAGGCGCGTCAGGCGTTGCGTCCGGGTGGACGATTGGTGTTGCGTGACGGCGCACGAGCGGAGAATGAAGCTCACCAACGCGTGCATCGCTGGGAGAAATTCGCCACGCGCGTGGGCATGAACCGGACGAAGGAGGGACTGCCGGTGCGGGGAATGATTCCAATGTGATGTTGGTAGCCAGTGATGCAGGGTTGCGTGTCGCAGCCAATAAATTGCTAGGTTGACCCGTCGTGAGTCGTGATGCCAATGTTGTTTCGTGACGTCAACACAGGCAATTCGAATTGACACCTTTTGGGCATGGTTCAAGTCTGCCCAAATGGAGATTGAGAGAGCGTACCTGGCTGGAGACGCCGGCTTTCTCGCAGGACAATTAACACCTCGCGTTCACAGTATAGAGGCTCGGCTAAATTGGGAAATTGGCCCGTACTACGATCCTGATTTGACGTTGGTGTTCAGCCCGAGCGTACGTGAAAACATAGACTTGGCGATACGGGTCACTGTAGCCGCTCCTGAAATTCCGAATTGGCATTTTTTGCCGGCCAAGCCACCAAAGACGATGACGAGTTTAGTCATGCGCTTACCTTTCGGATCTGAGGCTGAGATTTGCGCAGACGATTGGTGCTATCGAGTGACTGCCTACAACAATTGTGAGTTTTTTGACATCGAAGTTTTCAGCAAAGCTCCTGTCTGTGTTAAAGAAAGTGATCTCCTATTGTTGACACACCTGTTAATTGAAGCTCTGGTGGGTGAAGTTACTTACTTGGAGCGAATTGGAGCTGTTACCGTTTATCGTCCCAGCGACCCACGGACACGTGAAAGGACAACGGCACTCCGGTTTCTTGGCGAGCACTTGGCCTCTCTGCTTGAAAATGGAAGTGGCGACTCTTAAGGACCATCACGGCTTCGCACCCGCAATCCTCTGCCGAATGAACTCAACAAATTCCTCGCGGGGCAGGGGGAGATAGTTTTCAGTTGCGATGGGTTCGCCGAATTGAACTTCCACTTTGTGAAGGCCGCGGAAGGGATGGAAGCTGCCAGTCTTGGTGGAGATCAATTGCATGTTGGCAATGAAGACCGGCACGATGGGGATGCGCGCTTCCTGCGCGATGAAATAAATCCCCGGCTGACAGGTGGCCACGTTCACGCCGTCGCCGCGCGTGCCTTCCGGGAATACGACGAGATGAAAGTCATTGCCCGCACGGCCGAAAGTCTGGAGTTCGTCAATGCGATTGGGATTCATCTTGCCGCGTTCGAGCAGGAAAGCGGTCGGGCGGCTGAGGAATTTTCTGAACCACGAGGCGTGCCAGACGTGTTTGTCGCCGAGCACGAGAATCGGATAGCAACCCGAACGCCAGCACAGGGCGCCGAGCAGGATGGTGTCAAGCAGGCTGACGTGGTTGACGGCGAAAAGGTAGCGTTGCTTCGGATCGAGGCGGTCCAGTCCGCGCGTGCGGCGCAAATAGGGCAGGGCGAGAAACAGGGTTGCGCCCAAGCCGAGCCACCATTGCACGAAAGTCAGTGCCGGCGTAACGCGGGGATGTGCCGGCACGGTGACGACTTTCGGCGGTAGTGCCGGGTTCTCGACGAGCATCGCCCTAGTTTGGCCCTTTTGCACGATTCAGCAAATCTGCGAGTTCTTTTTTTTCCGACTCGAACGCCGGTTGCGCGGCAATCGCGGTTTCAAACGCCTGCGCGGCTTCGTTGTTTCGCCCCAACCCGCGCAGGGCGCGGCCGCGCAACGCCGCGTTCTGGTAGAAACCTGGGTTGAGCGTCTCAGCCTTCTCGGCATCTGACAAGGCTGTTTGCAGGTCGCCGGACTTAAGCGCGCGCCAGCCCGCGGCCAGAAGCTTGTGTGATTCGCGGGCGTTTTCGTATTCGCCGGATTCGAGCATGGCATCGGCAGGCACACCGAGGTCGGGTAATTCGCGATCGAAATCATACACGTCGAAGGCGACGAAGCGACCGAGCTGGCGCGGCGGTGCAGCAGCCCAGAAAATTCCGTCGGTCAAATCCATCACGGTCGAGTGGGTGGCGATGAGAGCATTGAGGGTGGAGCGATGGCCGTTGCCGGGGAACTTGCCGCCGGGGAGCTTGCGGTCGCGCAGCATCCCGGCGGCGACGGACGCATTGATGGTGCTGTGGTTGGTTTGCAGCAGTTCGGTCATGCGCTGGTAGCGTGGTGTGGAAGTGGCTTCTTCGAGGTAACGCAGGTTGCGCGAGTCATCCTTGAGCTTGTCGGTTTGAAAGTGATTGGCCGATACAATGGAGTCGCCTTCCGGCTCGCGGACGTTCGTGGTCTGAGGCGTTTTTTCGACGACGATGAATTTCCCGTCGGCGCGGCTGCCGATGAGCCAGAGCGTAGAGACGAAAACTTTGGCCTCGCGGATTATTTTCAGCGTCTCGTCGAGATTGTGCGCCTTTTGCAGAACGTCGCGGGCGACCATTGCAACGGGCGTGGCGGTTTCGCCCGGCAAACTGGACGGCGCGCCGTTGATGGTGACGGAAACTCCGGCGCGATTCATGCCCGAGACAACGCCGGCCATGCTGGCCCAGGAGAGTGAAATGAACGGGATGCCGTTGTCCGGTTCGCATAGAATCACCACGCGGTCACGGCTGAAAACCTCGGCGGCTTCCCAATCGAAGTTGCGGCCAGTGATAAGATGGCCGCCCTTGGTCGCAGCACCCCACGCGCCGAAAGCCGTGCAACCGGCTTTCGAGATGAGCGGGTTATCAATCATCATGTAGGAGATGTCGTGCGCGGCGTGGTAGTTGAGGAGGCGGTTGTAGTAATTGCCAAGCTCCGGATGTGTGTCAGAGCAGCCGAGCGTGGTGCCGTAAATCTGCAATCGGTAGTCGTCCGGCACGTAACTGCTCAAACTGCGATTGCGGAAGATCACGTAGGTTTTGAGCACGTCCAGCTTCCACTGTTGGGGCACGTAACCGCGCACCATCACGAGGAATTCATCTTCCAGCGTGTGCATTTCCTTTTCCAGCAATTTGCCGGACGCATAGCCCATGTCGAAGGGCGAACCTTTGAGCCGGATGACGATCAAACCCTCGCGGCGCGTAACCCATGACTGGCCGAGCCAGGTTTTGCCGTCGCGTGTCTCGGGCTGGAGCTTGGTAATCGCAGTGTCGGCGGGCAGCGGCGGTGGTTTGGCCGTCCAACTGCGCATCAATACCCCGCTGAGCAGCCAGCCCCCGAGGACGAGGAGCACGGCAAAAAGCAGAATTCTTTTTAGCCAGCGTTTCATTGGTCGCGCGACAGCAGCAGGATGGTTTCACCAGCAGGTTGGCCAGTAACCGAAAAGCTCGCGCGCGCCTGAATGGTGTCCGGTTTCTCGACGAGTTTCAATTCCACACGCACGGTTTCCGCCGGGATAATCGGACGAAGAAACTTGGCCTTGGTCACTTCACGAACGGTGAGCGCGCAGTTCAAGACCAGCTCAGCCGTGATGCGGGCCATCTCAAGTTGAAACACGCCGGGCAGTAAGGGGCGGGTGGGGAAGTGACCGATGAAGGTCGGATCGTCCGCCGGGAAGCAAAACTCCAGTCGAGTCGAACCATCGGGGTTCATTTGCGGTGCGCCGGTCTGCGCGCAGCGGATGGACTCCTGCATCGTCATGGTTTCTCCGCCTTCGATTCATCGAACATGGCTGTTGGCTGCGGACCGGGCTTGGTTTCCACGATTTGCAAATCAAGTTTGTACCAGCGGCGCTCAATGAGAAAGTGCGTTGGACTGAGCGCCTGACCCGGGCAATCGGCTTGCGCGCCATTCCCAAAGAGGCACTCGAGGTCCGCCGCGATGTAGCGGCGAATCCATTTGGCCTTGAACGCGCGGCTCGATCGCATGACATGCACCGTGCCATCCGGTTTGATCAACACATCAGCCAGTACGCCGCCGAAGTTTTCCGTGACGATGAGTCGTTTGCCGTCGTTGGCGCTGAGGGAGAGGTAGCCGTTGAGAGTGAATTGCCTGCCCAAAACGGTGAGCACACCGCGTTGGGTGAGCATTGCCTCCGCAGGCACGGAATTGGCCGGACGCTGAATCTGACTGTGCGGAGCTGTCGCGCAGCCGGTCAACAACACCAGCGAAAGGAAGAGCAGTTTATGGCGCATCGCTCACCGCCGTTTTGATGGCCGCGACATCCAGCGGTTTGGTCTGGTCAAATGTGCCGGCGGGAAATTTCACGTCGCGTTTCTCCCGGCGGAAGATGATGCGCGTGAAATCGCCACCCGGTTCGTGCATCACCACTTCGCGTGACGCTGAAAAGTCCGGCTGGAAGATGATTTCGAGCGAAGCGAGCATGGAGCGGACATTCTCATCCTTTGGCACCATTGTCACCACCGCCACGCTGCCAGTTGAAACTGAGATGGTGAAGTCGCTGGTCAGCGCGTCGAGCTTGCCCTGGTGCATCAGGGTCATCTGGTCCATCACGCGCTTGAGCATTTGTGGGAAGCCTAGCTTCAACTTCTTCCATGCGCCATCGGCCTTCTCAAATTGTGCCACGGACTTCTGATTGCCCAGTAGGATGGATTGATATGGGGTTGTGGTTTCCCAGCGAATCTGTCCGGGTCGGTCAATCACCATCACGCCTTCACTCTTGAGCGGTTCGGCGAACAACTGCAACTGTCGCTCCTGTGCGAACTCGAAATAGACCGATTCAAGCGACGCCATCTTGCGCTGGAGATCATCCAGAATCGGTCGCGGGTCGGCCACCGGCTGCAAGGCAACATTGGTTTCAGCGGCGTGAACCGATAGCAGAGCAAGGCAGCAGAAAATGACAAACCACTTTTTCATTCCATCAACTTGTCCAGACGAACGACGGTGTAATCTTGTTCGCGTAACTTAGCCAAAAGTAGTTTGACCGTCAGCACCAAACGGTCGGCGGGGATGTTGCCGTCGTGCAGCAGGATGATCGCACCGTGTTGGAGTCGTGCGGTTACACGCTGGACAATTCGTTCCGGCTCGGTGATACGCGTGTCGAGGCTGCGAATGGTCCAGCCGAGCACTTTCAGGCCAAGTTTCTTTGCGACGAAGAATGTGAACGGGTTGGATAGTCCCATCGGCGGTCGGAAGTAGTCGGGCGCAACGCCCGTCGCCGCCGCGACCGCTGCCTGGGTCAACTGCATTTCTTCGCGCAGTCGCCGTGGGCCAAAACAATTGGTCAAATTGCTGTGATGATAGGTGTGATTGCCAAGCAAGTGACCTTCCCGGTTGATGCGCGCGGTCAGGTCGCGCTCTGGCCCGACTCGCTTGCCGATGCAGAAGAAAGTGGCCGGAACCTTTTCGTTGCGGAGCAATTCCAGCAATGCCGGAGTGGAGCGTGCGTCCGGCCCATCATCGAACGTCAAAGCAACTTCACGGCGGGAGTGATTTCCGCGGCAGATGAACGGACCGAAAAAGCTCAGTTGTGGGAAAGCAACGCCGAGTCCGATTAGAACGGAAAGCAAAGCCAGCACCAGCCAGCACCAGGCGGGTTTGCCGAAAGCGAGGGCGAGTCCGCAGAGCACAAACGCGAGGATCGCGCAGATGCGGTAGCGGCTCATGGCTCAATGCAGCAAATGGATTTGCCGCCGCGCGGGCAGAGGGTGTAAAGCAGCGCGCCACGCTGGTTCTGGCGAACCCATTCCACCGCAGCGGCGAAACCAAAAGCCGAGGCCGCGCCAAATTCTCCGCAATCCTGTTTGTAGGTGTGATGTTCAAGTTTGCGGCCTACCTTTGCGGAAAGTCCGGCAATCACTGTCTGATAATGACTCTCCAATGCCGCCCAACCTCCAGTCCCGCTGAACACGGCGCTCACTTTGGACAAATTAACTGCCGCTGAGATCCAATCCATTTCGCGTTCGGGATCGAACGGTCGGCGGTAGCGGCCCAGCCGTATGGCAGTCACGCGAGCGAGCGGTGCAGTGGTTTTTTCCACTGTTGTGATTTGTGCGAGCATCGCGCCTTCGCCGGGTTTGGTCTGCTCGGACCAGAATCCCCAACGCTTGCCGATGCCAAGCGGATACTTGTTTAATTCATCCACGCCGCCAACGAGCGCACAATCCGCCTCGGCGCCGGCGAGCTGACACATGCCCTGCCAGAGGGCGCTCTCGAAGGAAATCTCACCCGCGGTGGGCGCGGAGTTCAGGCCGTGTGCGTTGAGGTCAATCGCGATTTGCGCGGCGGCTGCATTGTGGACCGATCCCGGAAAACGCGCCGGCATCGGCTCCCGCTCATCCTTGGCGATCCAGTTCTCCAAAACAATCGAGCCTTCATCCAATGAACCAAGCCCCGAGCCTAGGGCGACGGCAACACGCTGATTGCTGACGGGCGGACAACGACGCGCCGCCAGCAGGGACATTTGAATAATGCGGCTGAGACGGCGCCGTTGATTGGGCGTGAGCGAAGTGGTGTCCAACTGGCCGCAGGAATGAACAGACAATTTATCCGGCGGCATCGGTGCTTCGATTTCGCGAATTGTCACTTTGCCTGGACCGGTCATTCCGACACCTGTGACGGCGACAGAGATTGGTCCAAGTGGTAGCGTGTGGGGAGCAACTTCAGGCTGGGAAAAAATGAGCGCGGCGTTGTTGCCACCAAAGCCGAACGAGTTGCTCATCACGTGCGTGAGCGATGCCGGACGCAAAGCAGCGACGGGCTCAAGGCCGATGGCCGGGTCCATCTGCGAGTAACCAGGATTGGGCGGGAGTTGCTGCCGTCTCAGCGCTTCAAGACAAACTACAGCTTCAAGCGCACCGCTGGCGGCAAGGGCATGACCGAAAATTCGTTTCGTGCTCGAGAAGGGCGGAATGCGGTCGCCGAACAAGGTCTTCAGCGCGCGTGCTTCCGCGAGATCATTGTCACGCGTTCCAGTGCCATGAGCGTTGACGTAACCGATGGCATCAGGAGTGAGACTGGCTTTACGCAATGCGGCTTGCATGGCGGCCAACGCGCCCGCGCCTTCCGGGTGCGGTTGGGTCGCATGATGACCATCGCAACTCGCACCCCAGCCAGTGAGCCGGGCGAGGATCTTCGCGCCGCGATTTCGCGCCGTTTCTTCATTCTCCAAAATCAACACGGCTGCGCCCTCGCCAAAACTCATCCCGCTGCGTGTAGCGTCAAAGGGCCGACAGCCCTGCGCATCCACCAACAGGAGCGAATGGAAACCACTCCACGTGGTGCGCGATAAAGAGTCGGTACCGCCCGCCAGCATCACGTCGGCTTCGCCGGTTTGGATCATCTCGGCCGCGGCAGCGATGGCCAGCGCGCCGGACGAGCACGCGGTTGCCACGGCCATGCTCGGGCCATACAAACCAAAATGATCAGCGATTACTTCAAGGGCGGAGGCACATTCATGAAAGCGCGTCGGGCGCGGACGCATGATGCCGCGCTTCATGAGATTGATGAGAAATTGCTCGCTGTCGAATGAGCCACCCACCGAGCAACCCAGCAGGACTCCGGCGCGGTCGGCGTATTCGGGAAGGTTCAGGTTTGCATCACGAATGGCGTCCCGTGCGGCGAGCCAGCCGAGTTTATCACTGCGGGAGCCGCGCAACGGTGCGCCGAGCTTGACGAGGTCATGGCGGATTTCACCGACGGGAATTT
Organism: Limisphaerales bacterium; assembly: GCA_044225555.1. GTDB lineage: Bacteria > Verrucomicrobiota > Verrucomicrobiia > Limisphaerales > JADLHS01 > JADLHS01. The sequence goes on from JBGAIM010000002.1 coordinate 447,489, forward strand.
GTCCGTAGCGCGGAGATTGGAAGAGGCTGAGGGGTTTTAGTCCGCACGCCCCGTCAGCGACGGCCTGCCAGACTTCCGACACATTGCGGCCAGGCGCGGCGACGATGCCGACCCCGGTAATGACTGGGAAACGGTCAGCCACTAGGAAGAAGCTCGCCGGGCATCAATGAAGTCGGCGAGAGTGCGAACGGAACGGAACGCGGGCCGGCCTTCCTCGATGTCCTTGATGACGATGCCGTAGTTCTTTTCCAGCATCACGACCAGTTCCAACGCATCTATGGAATCCAGACCCAGTCCGGCGCCGAACAGCGGCGCTTCATCGTCAATTTGTTCCGGCGTGACATCCTGGAGATTCAGAGCCTCGATGATTTTGGATTTCAGTTCCGTCGTTGATGTGGCCATGGATTCACTTCGTAGAAATTTTCGGGCGGAGGGTAGCACACAACGCCTCCATGTCACGGTCAAATTCCCCCAGTTCACGCGAACCCGGGCCGCCGCGCTGGACAAAAACAGCGCAACCCTCGGCTGCCGCCGGGAGTGAAATTAGCCCCGCCAGCGTGGATGAAATGACGTTTACCATCACGCAAACACAACCATCTGCCTCGCCTCGGCGCAGTAGTTCCGCTGCTTCGGGCAATACGTCGGTGCTGTTTCCGACAAAGCAGAGGTTGGGGCCGGTGAGACGGTGGCGGATGGCGATCTCGCCGATGGCTGCACTCGGGAGTGTGTAGGTGAACAAGGTCGGGCTGGGGCCGCCCGGGTTGTCGCGGCCTTTCCAATACTCGGCGTCGGTGGAAAGCGAACTCGTCTGAGCTGCAAGGACGATGGCGATACGATCACGGGCAAGCGACTCGAAGCTGTTTGCGAGTGGCTCGACGGCCAGCAGTGCGAGTTGACTCGTCAAATCCATCCGACCGAAACGCTGCCCGAGGCGGGCATTGGGCAGGTCGGCGTCAGTGACCGTGCTGGCGGAGGTGATGGAGAGTTTACTCATGGCTGAGAACGAGCGCCCCGTTCGCGCCGCCGAAACCGGTGTTGAGTTTGAGAACATGCTTCAGCCGAGTGGCGGGGCGCGGCGCTTTCAGCAAGCTGGCCGGAGCCCCGTCGGCCACGTTGCTCAGTCGCGGTGTGCCGGGTAGAAATTTATCCTGCATCGCGACTGCACAAGCGATGGTTTCCACCACGCCGGCAGCCCCGAGCGTGTGGCCTAACATGCCTTTGAGTCCGCTGACTGGCGGGCAGTTTTCGCCGAAGACCGTGCGCAGGGCGGCGGATTCCATGGCGTCGTTGTAGGGCGTGCCGGTGCCGTGGACGTTGATGTAATTAATGTCGGTAGGAGTAAGCTGTGTTGAACTCAAGGCGGCGCGAATGGCTTGGGCGAGGCCGGAGCCGTCGCGTGAAGGGCCGGTCATGTGATTGGCATCGTTGCTCGAACCCCAGCCGTGAATCTTGATCGCATTCGCGGCTGCGAGGTCGCCGCGCACGAGCACAATGGCCGCGCCAGCCTCACCGGGAGTCAGCCCGCAGCGGTCACGGTCAAACGGACGACAGCCAAGCGGATCAATGGCTTTCAATGCGGTGAAACCCGCCATGACAAAAGCAGACAAGTGATCCACGCCCACGACGAATACCGCGTCGGCCGCGCCGCGTTGAATCAATTTGGCGCCCTGCATCACGGCGATGAGCCCGGAGACGCAGGCGACAGAGATGGTTTGCACGGGACCGCCTACTCCGACTTCAGCAGCAAGGTCGGCGGCGAGAAAATCCGGTTGCAAATGACGGCGGGCAGCGTCGGAGCAGGGGCGGCTATCAGACAAACGTTCCAACGCTTCGATGTTCGCTTTGGTCGTGGAGAGTACGAGGCTGGTGCGGTCGGCGGGAAGGCTTGCGAGTGTGGCTCGAGCGTCGGTGCGAGCTTCATTTAACGCCGTCGAGGCGAGTTGATGCGCTGGATCATCGTCGAGTTTTGCTTCATCCAGCGCGGCGCCAACGATGGTGGATTGAAAGCGCGGGCCATTGAATCGAGGCGCGGGGCGGAGACCGCTGGTGTTTGATTGCAACGCGGCGCGCAGTGATGTGACGCCGTTGCCCACGGCGGAGATCACGCCACACCCGGCAATTGCCACTGACGGTTCAGGCATACAAAGACAGTTCCCCCGTGGCGATAGTTTGGCCCGCGCACGAGATGGTGCTCGAAATCATTAGCATGGGACCGAGCCGTTTCAACTCACGAACGTGGATGGTCAGCGTCTGATCGAGTGACGCGTGCGCGAGGATTTTGAAATTGGAGACAGCGGCCAACATGCCTTTATTGGTGGCAGCAGACTCGCCGCCGGCGCGCATTCGTTGCCCGAGCGCAGCCGCAACGGTTTGGGCGACACATTCGACCAGCGCAGTCTCGGTGATTTCTCCATTGGTGACGGCAAAGTGGTCGGCTGTGAAGCGCGCCGTCGCGGTGGCGGTGGTTTCCGTGCAATCGGTGAGCGCATCAATCCAACGCATCGGCGCGCGATGCGGGATGAGTTCTTCGATGGCCGGATGGGAATTCAAGGCGTGGTCTGGGGAGCGTGAGGCGTGGCCATGACCGTTGGTTTGGCCGGATGCACCGGGGGATTCGATGAGGCCGACAGTTCATCCCAAAATGGAAAGAAGTTATACCATTGAAGCGGGTCGCGTTTGACGACGGATTCGAGATTGGCGGCGAACTGCGCGGCGCACTGGCGGAGATGGGCGTCACGTTGATGATGCGGCGGATGATAGGGGCGCAATGCCGGGAAGCCGTAGAACTGATAATGACCGCCGCGTTGACGGAGGCTGAAGACTTCGACGAGTGGCGAGCCGGCAATGGCAGCGAGCACATACGCTCCCACGGGAAACGCCGCTGTGCTGCCGAGAAATGGCACTTTGGCGGTTGGACTTCCATAGGGGCGGTCGCCGAGCATGGCGACGATTTCACCACGGCGCAGTGCGGCCACCAACGGAATGGCGTCAGTCGGCGAACCCGTGATGGGAATCATTTGGAACTTCTGTTTGGTCTGGGCGCGATTGAGCAGCGCGCGAATCTCCGGGGCTTCGTTATCAAAGCCGGTAACGTTGACCGGCACATCAATGCGCGAGAGCAACTGGCCGGCGACTTCCCAATTGCCAACGTGAGCGGTGAGCAGCAACACGCCTTTGCCTTCGGCGGCGGCGTCACGGAGATTTTGTTCGCCATCGAAGGCGAAGGAGAAATGCTTGGTGTCGCCGGCGAGGACGGCGATGCGATCAATCAACGCGCGACCAAAGGAGTAGAAATGTTTGAAGACCAGCCAGCGTCGTTTCCACCAGGGTTGCGGGCCGAAGACGCGGCGATGGAAATCCGTCGTGGCCGGCACGTCAGGCGAAGCGAAGGAGAAATAGATCGCGGGCGGAACGAGCAGCACGTAGGTGAAGTGAAGGCCGAACACGCGCAGCACCGTGAGGAAAAACCAAATGCCCCGGCGGCCCCCGCGAAGTTTGCCGGTGCCGGACCAGTGCTTGGTTTGGGAGGCGGCGGGCATGTCAGTAAAAGGTGGGGGAAACCTGCAACGCCCAACATTTCACGTTCAACATCCAGCGGCTGGCAATCGTCCCTGCCGGTTTCGGTGAGCGTTGGGCGTTGAATGTTGAATGTTGAATGTTCACGATCGCATCAGGTGTAAACGCCGCCATTGATATTGAGCACGGCCCCGGTGATGTAGGAAGCGGAATCGGAGCAAAGAAAAACCGCGGCCGCCGCAACTTCCTCCGGCTTGCCGAGGCGACCAGCAGGAATCTGTGCCATGACCTGCTCGCGTGGCAGGCCTTCGGTCATTTCGGTTTCGATGAATCCGGGTGTGAGGACGTTGACGGTGACGCCGCGTTTGGCAACTTCGCGGGCAAGCGCTTTCGAGGCGCCGATGAGTCCAGCCTTGGCGGCGGAATAATTCGTTTGTCCCTCGACGCCGGTCTGGCCGGCGGTGGAGGCGATGCTGACGATGCGCCCGCGCCGTTGCATGGCCATGGCTTTGGCGACCGGTTTGGTGACGTTGAAGAAGCTGTTTAGGTTGGTGGCAATGACCTCCGCCCATTGTTCGGGAGTCATGAATACGAGCAGCGAATCGTGGCGAACCCCGGCGTTGTTGACGAGCACGTCAATGCGCTTGTGCTGTTGGAGAACAGCCGCAATGGCTTGTTCGCAAGCAACCGTGTCGGCAACGTTGAAAGGGCATAATTCACCGCTGCCGCCCGCCCGTTGAATCAAGGCCAAGGTTTCTTCCGCCTCCGGTTGCCGGCTGCGGAAGTTGAGCAAAACATGATGGCCGCTGGCTGCCAGTGCCGTCGCGACCGCCCGGCCAATTCCCCGGCTTGCCCCTGTGACCAAAGCGACTCGTTTGTCCATTTACGGCCTGACTGCGGCGGAACCCGCGCGAGTATTTTCCCGTGCTGATTTACTTCGTCGGATTCCAGACGTATTTGCCTTCGAGGTTTACGTAACCGGTCTTCCGGGAAACCTTGACGCGAGCGAGGCCGTCCGAAAAAGAATCGGCTTCGTCGAACTGCGGGTTGATGGCGAACTTGCCGCTCTTGTCTATGAAGCCCCAGCGCCCGGCAATCTTGACGCGCGCCATGTTTTCAACGTAGGAGTCGGCGTCGTCGAACTGTGGATTGATGGCGAGCTGGCCGGTGGCATCCACGTAGCCCCAGAGTTTACCCACGCGGACCGGCGCCAAGCCTTTTGCGAAACCGCGGGCGTCGTCGAACTGCGGATTGATGGCGAGCCGGCCGGTTTTGTCCACGTAGGCCCAGCGTTTGCCGACGCGCACGGCGGCGAGACCCTCGGCAAAAGCGCCCGCGCGCTCGAACTGTGGATTGATAACGATCTTGCCCGCGAGGTCCACGTAGCCCCAGCGGTCGCCGAGTTCGATCGCTGCCATTCCCTGGGAGAATTCCGCTGCGTCATCGAACTGCGGGTTGACGACGACGGCACCAGCTTTGTCAATGTAACCATAACGGCGGCTGAGTTTGATGACAGCGCGGCCTTCGGAGAAATTGCCCGCGTGGTCAAATTGAGGGTTGATGGCGTATTGGCCCGCCGGGTTCACGTAACCGAAGCTGCCGCCGAATTTGAACACGGCCAGTCCATCGCTGAACGGCCCGACTTCGTCGAATTGCGGATTGATGGCAATTTTGCCGGCCGCATCCACGTAGCCCCAACGCTTGAGCCGGATGGCGGCGAGGCCGTTGGCAAAGGGTTCGGCGCGTTCGAACTGCGGATTGACCACGATGTTGCCGGTTTTATCCACAAAGCCCCAGCGATCATCCACGGGAACCGGGTAAAGCGCGGCGGCCGCGGATTGGCCGGTCAGGGTCAGTCCCAAAGTGAGCAGGGTCAGCAGCAGGGCGAATGTTGATTTCTTCATAGTCAGGTTCCGAATCAGGCTCAGGTTGTTTGGCGACGGGAGCGGAGAGACATCAAGAACGCATTCCGCCTCCAATCGCGCCGGAAAGTTTAATTCCGCAAAGAGTCGAGTCAAGAAGCCATTCCAGCCCAATGACGACACAAATCATCAGGCACCGCTTTTCGTCAACCAGTTGGCGGCGACGAGACCCTTGTAGCCGCCGATGAGCGAGAAAACATTTTTGTAACCCATCTTCTGCGCGGCGTCGCACGTGAGCGCGGATCGAAAGCCACCTCCGCAATACATGATGATCTCAGCGTTCTTGTCCGGATAAAGTTTTTCCAGGTCGCGTTCGAGAATGCCCTTGCCCAGATGGACGGCCTCGGCGGCGTGGCCGGCGGTCCATTCGTGATCCTCGCGCACGTCCAGGAGCACGACCTTGGAGTTGGCGGTGAGCCGGGCGCGAGCTTCGGCCACGCTGATTTCGTTCACGCGCTTCTTGGCGTCGTTGACCAGTGCGAGAAATCCGGGTGAGTGATCCATGCGGTCAGGTTAAGGCGCGTTGGGGGGCGGTCAAACAAATTTCCCCTGAGCGCCGCGTGGGGTCGCAACCCAGTTTCAGGATTGAAAAGTGCGCGGAATCTGTTTGGCTGGAGGCATGAAATTGAATCGTGTGGAGCTTCTCAAATTGTTTAAGCGATCGGCCTTTCTGATCCTGTTGGTGGTGAACATTGCGCTTTGGAGCGGTTGCAGCACGGTGCCGGTCACCGGCCGGTCGCAATTGAACCTGATGTCACCGAGCCAGGAAATGCAACTGGGCCTGACGAGTTTCGATCAGATGAAGAAGGAAGTGCCCATTAGCAAGGATGTCTATGCCAAGGCGCTGCTGCAAAAGGTCGGTCAGAAAATCGCCGCCGTCGCGGGACCGGACATGCCGAATGCGCAGTGGGAGTTTGTGGTGTTCGACAGCAAGGAGGCCAACGCATTTTGCCTGCCCGGTGGCAAGGTGGGCATTTACACCGGCATCCTCCCGATCACGAAGGACGAGGCCGGGCTTGCGACGGTCATCGGTCATGAAGTTGCCCATGCCGTCGCCCGGCATGGTGGCGAGCGGATGAGCCAGGCGATGGGGTTGCAGTTGCTGGGGGCAGTGGCTGATGCTTCAACGGCCCAGACGAAGTATCACAGCTATGTCGTGGCGGGCTACGGTTTGGGCAGCCAGTTGGGTGTCGCCCTCCCGCACAGCCGGATGCAGGAATCCGAGGCTGACCACATCGGGCTGATTTACATGGCGCGGGCAGGATATGATCCCGAACAAGCGGTGAAGTTTTGGGAGCGCTTCGCCGCCTACAACCAGAAGCAGGGTGGCGAGGAAATGTGGTTCCTGCGCACCCATCCGCTGGATGAGGAGCGCATCAAGCAACTCAAGGAATGGATGCCCGAGGCGCGCGCCGCAGCTCGGGATGCCGGGGTGAAGTAAGCCTGAAATCCGAGGTGCGAAGTCCGAAATCAGAAGTTATAAAACGGGAGAATAGACAGGAAGGGGAAGTTCCTTTTGTGCCTTTTGCGCTTTTTTGCGGCAATCCGGATTTGGGCTTTCACCGCGCCTTCCGCGCGGCTGCTTCCGCCTTGAGCAGGCTGAGCCGGCGTTGAGCGGCGAAGGCTTGCGGCGTGCCTGGGAACTCCTGAACAATTCGCTCCAGGGTTGCTCGCGCCGCTGATTCGTTTTGCTGGAGTTTCAACTGCCACGCCGCGATCAATCCCAGCCACTCGGCGCGCTTGGGGTCCGGTTGCAGGGGCATGCCGATCAGCAATTCCAATTGTTCGATGGCTGTCTCGACGTTGCCCAAAGGCTCGGCGAGCAGGCGCGCGAGTTTCTCGCGATCGGCGGTGTTGTTCGGGTCACGCGTGAGTTGTTGCGTGAGTTGATTTACGAGTGCTCTGGCTTGACTGGGATCGAGCGTGGCGTTCGCGGGGGAGTCGGCTGACTCCGTCAGGGCGGGCAGGGGGATGTGCCGGGGCTGACGCTGTTCTTGAAGTTCCCGACGACTGCGCGGGAGTTGCACGCGTCGCAACTCCGCCATGCGCGCGAGGTGCGTACTCGGCAGCCGGGTCTTGATGAACTCCAGCGCGCGGTCGGCGGCGTCCGGATCATTGGCCACGGACAGTTGCCAGTCAGCCAGCTTGTGCATGGCGATGGAGATTTGCGAGGGCGTCACTTTGGACTGGTCGCAAATCTCGAGGATGATCTGTTCGGCCTCCGCAATATCCTTGAACTGCGTGGCGTAAAGCCCGGCCAGCATGAGCCAGCCGTCGAAGTCATTCTCCGCTTGTTCGAGTTGCCGGATGATTTCCATTTCGGCCTCGGAGTATTTGCCGAACTTCATCCGGGCGATGGCGCGCGAATACATCGGGCGCTGTTTGGGCCGGCATAAAATGGACTTCCCATAGCCTGCGATGGGCAGTCCGACGAGCAAGGCTGCGAAGCCGGCCGTGTACCAGCCGCCGACCCAGACCAGCCACAGCACGGGCAGGGCCGTGCCGGCCAGACACGTGTAGCACAGCGAACGAAAATCCGAGCGCGCCTCGCCTTCCGCGGTGCGGCTCACGCGGAACAACAGCCAACCCACCGTTACCGCCGCCCAATAGGACGCGATGAGCAGCAAGCCCGCCCCAACGACTCCGAGGAAAACCAGAAACCACACCGAGCCCGCATTCTGCGCCCGCTGTACCGAGGGCATGAACGGTTGCAGGTGAAACGACAGTCCGAGGTTCATGAGCAGCCATATTACCGCCGGCAGCGCGAAACCCTTGATGAACCACGGCCATTCTGCCATGACCGCGCTTCGACCCTCTGACTCAGGTGCGAGCCGATAAATCATGTAGCCCGTCACCCCGACGAGGAACACCGCCGCGGGGCCGCAGATGAGAAAGGCAATTAGGCCCATCATGCTTCAAAGGATGGAAGACCCGGGTTCACATTGAGATGGTGACGAGTATGAGCGCGGGCCTGTCAATGCCATTCATAGCATAGCGTCATCACAACCGAATTTGCCCCTCGACCGGAAGAGGGTCAAGACATCGAAGTGCGATGGCTGACACTCCGTGTACCGCCGCACTCCAGCCATTGCAAATTCGGATGCTGCCCACCGGTTTCTGCGCTGTACAGCGACTACCATCTTGGTGGCATCTCGTTTTCCACCCCGCTGTTCCAGTAGTGGTACATTTCGTCAGCGGTCGGCACTTTGAGCGGGCGAACCATACGAAAACCAACAATCTGAGCCTGGTCCATATACCAGAAAGTCGGAGGCAACGTGGGGTCAGTCTTCCAACTTTTATCCGATTTTGCGCGGGCGGCGCTACGGAGTTGCTCCGGGTCATCATTCCAAGACCCGCCTCGAACGACGTGCGGATACGGTTGGGTGGCCTTGTTCCATGGATTCACAGACGGTGCATCCGCTTGCTGCAAGTAGAACGTCGGGTCGTATTGGTCCAGACACCACTCGGCGACGTTGCCGTGCATGTCGTATAATCCCCACGGGTTCGGCTTCTTCCGGCCGACCTTTTGATACTTGGAATAACTGTTCTCGTAGAACCAGGCATAGCCGGGGAGCTTGGCGCGATCATCGCCAAATGAATAAGCGTTCGTGGTGCCGGCGCGGCAAGCGTATTCCCATTCCGCCTCGGTTGGCAGCCGATAGAAATGCCCGGTCTTGGCACTGAGCCACTCACAATATTTGTTTGCCGCGTGCTGGGTCATCGCAATCGCCGGATAACCCGCTTTGCCCATCCCGAAACTCATGTCAACATAGGGCCTCGAGGGTTTGGACACGGCATCCGATAGCTGGCTGACGTCATTCGTGGTCTTTGGTATGGCCTCCTCAATGTTCAGCATGAAAGGCAAATACTCGTCCCAAGTGATTTCACATTGCTGCATCCAGAAAGGGGAAATCCTCACTCTATGCTGTGGCCCTTCATCGGCGTGACGGTCTGCCTCCGATTCCGGACTGCCCATCATAAATTCACCGCCTTTGATCGGGACCATGACCGTCACGACAACCGCATTCGTGCCCGAGAGGTACGGGTGTCCGAAACGTCCGCGATCGGGAACGGATACCGTGTTGGTGTAAGCCTTCATTTCGGCTTCACTGGTTTCGCGGCTTGCAGGCTCGATCTCTTTGTGCAGCTGCTGGACGAGGGCAATTTCTTTCTCCGTTTGTTCCTTCTTACGGTCTTTGACAATCCAATCGAACACGACTTCAACTTCATCGCCCACGGTGACGATGAAATTGCTCCCTTTTGCCGCCGGAGGCGTGATGTCGAAATCAGTCATCTTGATTGGAACGCGCCCGGAGAACTTAAGAGTGTTTCCATCCAGCGCAGCTATGTTGATGGGCATGGCGATCTGATTGGTTACTCCGGCTATCACTAGCTCACCTTTCGAATCAAAGACACGGACAGCATTGCTCGACGACCCAACTCCAGTCGCGACGAGTTCAGTCATCCAGTAAGAAATGTATGGATGCTGGCCTGATTTCAAAAGTTCACTTATGGCCCTCTCATCCGACTTCGGGGTGAACATAGAGGTCTCGCTTTTCAGGCCAGCCACCCAGATCGACACCCCAGATTTGACGGCGAGTTTTTCTGATGTGGATAGCTGGTTAAGTGTGTTTTCAAGATCGGCCGGCAACCAAATGAATCCGCCGATTGCACCTCGCAGCTCCCAGTTGTGCACATTAGATGTGCCTTTGATTCGCACGGTGCTGTCTGGCGTGCGTGTGCCTTGAAACCAAGCGATGCTCGAGTCCGCAAATACTTCGAGGGTTGCCGCGAAGCCGAGCCAAGTTGCCATCAACAGGCTGATGATTTTTTTCATAGAGAGGATGAACGGGCCGTCAAGGGTCAGGTAATCACAATTTCTTCGCTTTGCAATTGCCATTCCTTATCCCTCCAACCTGGTACCCAAAGGCCAGCGCCACGTTAGCTTGATTGGCTTTTTGAAGATGGTGCCAGCGGAGGGGGTCGAAGCCAAACTAGCGGCTTTCGTGATCCTGCGTAAACCTGCATCGCGACACCATGAATACACGCGAATTTGCATCTTTGCCAAGTGGGGGTCAAGACTGCGAATCGCGCACGAAAACGCACCAAGACGTGCGGTGGGTGTAACAACATTGCAACAACAAACCGAGCCACGAGAGGGGGCGGGGGGGGACGAGCGCGAGGGGTGGGGTGGTCGAACGTGATGGATTCGTTGAGCGCAAAATTTTGGGCAAAAGGGCCAGCGGTCTTTAGAGTTGTGTGCGTCAAGTTCAGCAAAATGGATTTCATGGTCGCCAGCTGGGTAAAGCGAGGCGGCGCAAAGCTGCCGAGCCTCAAGCTCGTTTGCGCCGCCGGTCGAGCATTATGCCGCTATGGACATCCTGGGTTTGGTTGCTTTGATTTGTTCACGCAACAGATCCGCATTCAAGTAACGGCTGCCTTCCATCCATTCTTCGTGTTGTTCGGCCGCCACGGCTCGCACCAGCCGCAAACAACTCGCTTCGTCCGGAAAGATCCGCACCACCAGCGTGCGCCGCTTGATCTCCTGGTTAAAGCGTTCCAGCAGATTCGTGCTCTTCAAATGTTTGTGGTGCGCCACCGGCAACCGGTAAAACGTCCACGTCTCTTCGATGTTCGTCTCCACCCACGCGCACAACTTCGGATACTTGGCCGCCCACTTTTCCAGCCATTGTTTCAGATCCCACCGCGCTTCCTCCACGTTACGCCGTTCATACATCCACCGTAGTTCCTGCAGGCAGTCGTCGTCGGCCTTGCGCGGCAAATAATCCAGGGCATTGCGCAGAAAGTGAACATAGCAGCGCTGCCACCACACCCCGGGCAGCACTTCCCGGATCGCCGCCTTCAATCCCGGATGATCGTCGCTGACCACAAACTGCACCCCGTTTAACCCGCGGGCCTTGAGCTGCACCAAGAACTCCCGCCAACTGCTCTGGCTTTCCCGGTGCGCGTACTCTACGGCCAACACCTGCCGCCGACCCTCCCAGTCGATCCCCAGGGCGATCAGAATCGCCCGGCTCACAATCACCCCGCCTTCCCGCACCCGCTCATACCGCGCATCCACCACCACATACGGAAAGGCTTCGGGCAGCGGCCGCTGGCTGAACTCCGCCAGTTGCTCATCCAGTCGCGCCGTGATCGCGCTGATACTCGAGGCGCTGAACTCATGCCCGCACAACTCCTCCGTGATCGCCGCTACCTTGCGCGTCGAAACGCCCTGCACATACATCTGCGCCAACGCCGCCACCAACGCCTTCTCGCTCCGCTGATACTGCTCGAAGACCTGCGTGCTGAAGTGCCCCGCTCGATCTTGCGGTACCCGCAAGACCATCGTCCCCACTCGCGTGATCAACCGTCGCCGGTAATACCCGCTCCGGTAGCCCAACCGCTGGTCGCTCCGTTCATGCTTCCCGGCCTGCAAACACTCTTCCATCTCCACTTCCAGGATCGCCTGCACCGCCTCCTGCACCACCGGCGCAAGAAAATCCTTCTGCGCCATTAAAACAGACTTCATCTGCCCGACATCCAGCATTACTTTCGTTCCGTCGTTGGTCTTTGCCTTTGGGGTCATGGTTCGGCCTTTCGTTTAACTGGGTTCTCTATCACACCCCAGTGGCTACCATGACCCTTTCCCTTTTTGCAGAACTTTTAGGACACTACCGTCTTTAGCAGGTGTTGAACTGCCAAGGTCGAGTTGGCGATGCAATACAGACTGATCGCCCTCCGGGAAAAAAGCGGCGGCACTCAGGCGCATGATTCAGTCAACCTGTTATGCGGGGTCTAATTCCAAGCCTTGCGAGCCGGATGGATTAACAGTGAAGCTCACGCCCCGCCCCGTTAGGGGAACGGGTCGCGGATTCAGCGGGCAGACCCGAAGGCGCAGCAGAACCGAAAGTCAATAGTTTGGGACACGTTCTCGGGTAGTGCTGTCCCAAACTCCTGACAGCTTCCCTGCACGCGCTATTGTCGGCGCGTGAATTCCATTTTCAGCTTTCCCGTTCCGCCCGGCAACGACCGGGAATGCCAACACCTGCCGAAATAACGAAAGAAAACATCATGCAACTAAAAGTACTAGTGACCTCAGACAGACCCGACGAGTATGTGGGTAAGAAAGGTTTGGTCAAAAACCAAGTCATCACCTGCCAGGACGTTGACCCGTCCGGCTATCGCCTGCTCATGCCGTTTGATTACACCCTGAGCGAAGACGAGAAAGGCAAGTTCGCCGGCAAACTCCAGGACAAACAGATTGTCGTGGGCGTGCGCGAACTCGTGCCTTTCGGCGGTCGTCTGCGCGCTCGTGGCGCCATCATCGCTGGTCCTGAAGGCAAAAACTATTTGCGGCGACGCCGTGAGGGCGACGAGACAGATGCAAAGCAGATAGAGCGCAGCGAAAAAGGACCTGAAACGCCCAACAACCTCTGGCCACTTTGCCTGTCTCCGGATTTCAGTTGCGAGGAACAGAACGGGAGCGGAGCAAGCAGCACGCGGTTGAAGATCGTGAGCGGTTGCGTAGCGGAGTGGAGTGAAACGCGGCTGAAACGCCGGAGTCAGGGTGCTAGCGCACGGCCATCACGCCAACAGTCTGCGATTTTGGCAGGATTCGTTAGAAGCCAGCACCGAAGTGCGGTGACCAAAGATCGCAGTCTGTTGGCCAATCACTCCTCGGCTCGCGACCATTTCAGTACGCCACGATGGCGGAAGCGACAAATTTCCCAGGAAGTGGTTGCGCGCGGTGCCGATGAGTGGCGCGTTGTTTCTTTTGCTGGCGATATTTTCCTCATACGAAAATGCCACTCGGAATGCGGCTCTGAATTTGTCATCAAGCTGTCACCAAGTTGTTAATAAATATCTTCTTGAAAACTAATGGCACGTATGGTCTAGTCCCCGCCAGAGAATCGAACCCAGCAAGTGTCCGCCTGAGCTTCCTTCTTTCGTGACGTTTCTCGTTTGTTGCGCAGTGAACGTATGAATTCCCAACTCATAGGTGCAATTGATGAAAACCAAACCGCTTGTTCGCACAGTCTTGTTCATGACCGGCCTCTTCATTCTCGCCGGGCTCATCGTAAAGACCCAATCACAAGTCAGGCCGCCGGATGTGCTCACGGCCTCCGAGCAGATCACTCACGGCATCTTCTTCGGCCAGCGGATTGTTCCCGTGGGCGTACCGCCGACCGAGGAAGAATCCCAGTTGCTGCTGGTGATTCTAAACGTAGCTCTGACCAGTAACTACCAGACGGGTTTGGATGATTTGGAGGTCTTTCGGAACACGTACACCAATTCGCCTTGGGCACCGTCCTTGGATGCGGTACTGGGCCGGCACTATTTCGAGATGGGGCGTTACACGCTGGCCTTGGAGCACTGGGAACTGGCTTGGGAGGCAACGAAAAACTTCCCGACAGGCAATGGCAAGCAGGTGGCCGATTACGCGCTCGCCAATTGGACGCGGCTGCTGGCCAGTTTGGGGCGGCTGGATGCGCTCACAAACCTCCTGGCGGAAACCCGGGGTCGAGTTCTCGATCGTGGCCGGCTTTCTCAAAAATGGGCGCGAACACGGGAGGCGATTGGCGATATGCGTTTGCGACCGGGAGCTTCTTATCGGTGTGGGAGCTTTGCCCTGGCCGCAGTCGCTCGTGAATTGGGAGTCAAATACGATGCCCCGGCCCTCATTAATACCCCCTCTCCAGCCACAGGATTTTCGCTGAGTGCTTTGTCGGAATTATCTGAGCGACTCGGGTTGGGTTTGGTTCCAGTGGTCCGGGCCGCGGGCGGAGAAATACCTTTTCCTGCGGTCGTGCATTGGCAGCAGAACCATTACGCGGCCATCCTGTCGCGGCGTGGCAACCTGTACAAAGTTGTTGATCCCACATTCGGCCATCCGCGCTACATGACGGCGGAGACAATCAACGCCGAGGCCAGTGGCTACTTCCTGGCGCCGGCTATTCAACTGACGGGCAACTTCCGCTGGCTGAACCCGGGAGAAACCGCTTTGGTCTTTGGCCGCGGGAATCCGAATTTTCTTACGGATGGTGACGATCAATGCTGTGAGTGCGAGACCGGAGGGCCATGTCCGACGGGGCCGGGCGGCGGCGGCGCGGGACCTGGTGGCTCAGGGCCGCGAGGCAAGGCTGGCAGCAGCATAGTGGCGGGTGATGGTCCGCAGGCAGAATGTAGCAGTTGTAGCGGGATGCCCGTTTGGCGGGTGTCCGAACCGTACATCAATCTGTGGTTGGAGGATGAGCCGTTGTCTTACCAGCCGGCTTTGGGAGAGCGCATGGCTTTGAGAGTCACCTACAAGCAACGCTCCGAGAATGAACACCGGCCCGAGCTGTCGCTTTTCTCGAACTTGGGACAAAGCTGGCACTGCTCATGGTTTTCCATGGTTCGGCTGGATCCCTCCGGAAACGTTGCCCTTAATTACGCCAAAGGTGGCGAAGCGCTCTATCTCCAAAGTGAACTGGAGGGCCAGACAGGCGTCGGAAATTATTACAACAACTTCAAGTTTCGCGCGGTCACCAACGGCGCGGGATTTTGCACCGGTTACGAATTGCTGCACCCCGATGGTGCGAAGGAAGTTTATAGTTTGGTCACCACCAATTACGGTGAGTACTACCACTACCTTTCCCAGCGAATCTCCGCTGCCGGTCACACCACGAGTTTTTACTATAACGTCGATAACGCAGGTTACCGGGTGCGACTGCAATATGTAGTGGACGCCGACGGAAAAACCAACACGCTCTACTATCATCCCGGGCCGTACCTGACTACCCTGGTGACGCAGATTTCCGATCCCTATGGGCGCTCCGTTTATTTTGAGTACGACTATTCGGCTTCGTTGCTCACCAACATTGTTGATTCGGCCGGGATTAGCAGCACACTCGCTTATGATGATTACGGTTGGCCGAGCAATCTGACGACACCGTACGGAGCGACTACTTTCGAGCACCTCGACCTCGGCCGCACCGGCTCAATTCCGTACGCCTGGTATCGTCAAGTAGCCATCACGGAGCCGAACAATGGCAAGCAACTCTACCTCTTCATTCAGAACATTTACGAAGAAACCCGGTACGGCGTTCCCGAGTATCCCACCTCGGAGGTCCCGACCAACACCCCGATTGGCACGCTCAACAACACGAACCTTTGGGCGCGCAACACCTATCATTGGGGACCGTTGCAATATCCCACCCTTTCCACGACCGACACCTACTACATGACGACCAATGATTTTCTCCGGGCGCGGATGCGCCACTGGCTGGGAGATGTGCCGAATCACGACTACCAAAACAAAATGGACACGTTGTCCGTGGAACGTAACTACAGCCCGGATGGAGTCGCCGAAGGGCAGAAGACTTGGTACGATTATCCCAACAAAGGGCCGTATGGCACCGGCGACCAGGGCACCCATATTCTACCCGGCGTGGTGGCGCGCGTCTTGCCCGATGGCTCGACTTGGTATCAGTGGACCCGCCGCAATTCCTGGGGACAGCCCACTAACATCGTTGAAACCTACACGCAACCGAACGGCACGATTGGTTTGCGCACCAACCATTTCGTTTATGCTGCGAACGGCCTTGATATGGTTTTGCACATCGGCCCACAGGGCGAGCAGGTGGTGAGCAACTACTTTGGCAATGCGTATCACCAGCCGGATGCCAGTTACGATGCGCTGAATCAGGAAACGCGCTACACCTACAACGGCTACCGTCAGTTCACCAGCCTCAAGACTCCCGGCGGACTCACGACCACCAACATTTTCTTCACCAGTGGTGCTTCGGCAAACCGCCTGGACAAAACCATTGACCTCGAAATCAACCGCACCAACGCCTACACCTACTCTGGCGACCTGGTTTATTCGCACACCGACGAGCGCGGATTAGCGGTGACAAATTACTGGGACGGTCTCTCACGCCTGACGGGCCGGAAATATCCCGACGGCACCACCACCTCGAACATCTACACGGCGCTCGACATCACCGCCACCAAGGACCGCCTAGGCTACTGGTCTTACACCGGCTACAATGGCATTCGCCAAAGGTTGGCCGAGACCAATGCCAACGGTGTGGTCACCCGCTACGGACTTTGTGACTGTGGCTCGGTGAAGTCTGTCACCAATGCGTGGAACACCACGGCGCAAATGGTTACAAGCTTTGATTATGATTTACAAGGCAACCGCACCATCACCTACCTGCCTGATGCCACGGTGACCAACTGGTTTGACTCGTTTCAACGGGTGATCACCACGGGCGACGCCTGGGGCTATCGCTGGTTCGGGTACAACAATCAGGGTTTGCTCACGAGCATCACTAACGCCTTTGGCGCGGAGCAATACACGGTCTTCGACATTGACGACCGCCCGATTTACGTGACGGATGTCAACGGCGTGACCATCACCAACACCTACGATGACTTGGGCCGGTTGCGCACGCGCACCTATCCCGACACCGGCGTGGAAAAGTTCGGTTACTCGGCGCGTGGGCTGGTGGCTTACACCAACCAACTGGGCTACACGAACTTCTATGTCTATGACGAGGCTCGGCGAAAAGTGTTTGAAACCAACGCCAATGCGGAAGTCATCCGATACACCAACAACGCCGCCGGCGATTTGCTGGCGCTGGTGGATGGCAAGAACCAGGTGACCAAGTGGAAGTACGACGAGTATGGCCGTGTGACCAACAAACTGGATCAGGCGGGCACGGAAATCTTGCGCTACACTTACGACGCGGATAGCCGGCTCGCCAGCCGGTGGAGCGCGGCCAAAGGCACGACCTACTACACCAACGACGCCGTGGGCAACCTCACCAAAATCAACTATCCTGCCAGCACGGACATTACCCTCCAATACGACCCGCTGAACCGGGTGACGAACATGGTGGACGCGGCGGGCACGACGGTTTACGCTTACGCGGCAGGCGGGCAGTTGTACACCGAAGACGGCCCCTGGAGCAGTGACACCGTGACGAACTTTTACAACAATCGTTTGCGGACGGCTCTGAGCCTGGCCCAACCCACGGGCGCGTGGACCAACGCGTTTTACTATGACACGGCCAAGCGCCTGACCAATGTGACTTCGATGGCGGGCAGTTTCACCTACACTTTGGGAGGGAACAGCGCCGCTTCGGCACTCGTCAAGAAGCTCGCCTTGCCCAACACCAGTTACATCACCAACGCGTACGACTCGGTGGCACGGTTGCGCTTCACCAAACTGCTAACTTCCAGCTCCTCGCTTCTCGATTCCGCCGAGTACGGTTACAATGCCGGGAATCAACGCACGACCTTCACGAATGCGGCGGGGACGTACGTCCAATACACCAACGACCCGATCGGCCAGTTGAAGATCGCCAACAGTTCGGTGAACACCGAGGACCGCGGTTACGCGTATGACGCGGCGTGGAATCTGATTTTCCGCACCAACAACGGCGTGTTGGGGACGTTCCGAGTGGATGTGCGCAATCAGTTGACCAACTCGCCAGGGAGTCCCGTCACCACCAACACCTTTGACGGGAACGGGAACATGATCGAGACGCGGCAGAACATGGTGTACACGCTGGCCTATGATTACGACGACGAGAACCGGTTGATCCGCTACACCTACAACACGGGCAGTGGACCGGGGAAACAGCCGTTCGGGAAATCGGAATACACGCACGATGGGATCGGGCGGGCGCGCAAACGGATGGATTACACGTGGAATGGTAGCACGTGGATATTGAACACGACGACGGAATACATCTATGACGGGATGCGGGTGATTCAGGAGCGGAATGCGAGCAACGTGCCGACGGTGAGTTACACGCGCGGAACAGACCTGAGCGGCTCACTCGAAGGGGCTGGGGGAATTGGTGGGTTGCTGGGCCGCAGTCATGGCTATGCGAGCACGAATGGGAATTGGTACACGCACAATTACTACCACGCCGACGGCAACGGGAACGTGACGTATCTGGTGAACGGCAGCCAGACCTTGGCCGCCAGCTATCGTTACGATCCGTTCGGGAACACGACGGCGTTAAGCGGCACGCTGGCGAACGCGAACGTCTATCGGTTTTCGAGCAAAGAAAGCAGTGTTTGGATCACGGGGCTTGGCGCCCCGGAAATCTACTACTACGGCTACCGCTGGTATGCGCCGAATTTGCAGCGGTGGTTGAATCGGGATCCGATTGGGGAAACGGGGTTTGAAACCATCCGCAATCCAGTGGTTCATGAGTATGCGGATGGACCGAATCTCTATACATTCGTTTTAAACGATCCTTTTGATAAGGTAGATTACCTCGGTCTTGCCTCGGGTGGCCCCTACCATCCGCCGTCAGGCGTAAGCTTAAGCTGTGATCCAAGCGACTCCTGCGGTCGCTTGAGAGCAAAGATGACACTCCTGATGAGAATGATAGCTTCGCACACCGGGTGGGATCGTAACATGCCTCCTCCTCGTGGAGGCGGACGGCACGCAGATGAGATTGCAGACCTCTGGCGTGCCTATGCTAGGTGTCAGGCAATCCATGCTGGCAAGAACTGTGTCGATCCAGCGCCGCCGAAGATCTGGGAACGGGTGCTCTGTCGAGTCCCAGGTTCTGATCAAGCTTGGCAACGGGTTGCAACCGGTGGCGCAGTGGTGGCGATAGTTGCTGGGGGTGGCGCAATCATCATCGGAACTGGAGGCGCTGCTACCCCAGTGCTCCTTCCTGCATTCTGACCCGAACCGAAATGAAATCACCGCTGGAGCAAGTTACAAGTGAACTCATGACACCAAAGACCGAGAAGCCTCTGTCAGGTGAACTTGTGAGGCAGTGGGTCAAGAGTCCTGATTTAGAAGTGATGGGAGCTGTGTTCAAGCTTCTCCACAAGCCCGAACATTACAACCGAATCAATCCACCTCTCGCGTTTGATGATTACCGGACGTTCCACTTGAACTATTACGAACGTTGCTTCCGAGAAAATCCTGAAGGGGCATGGTGTGACTCGCGGTATATCGCGGCACACAGTCTCGTCGCGTGGTTTACCGGCTTATGGAACGACGAAACAGTTCCACGAGATGCCTTGAGGGAATTGAAATCTCTCCTTGCCCGACTTTACCGTGACCGTGATGAGAAGCTCAAAGTGGCCGTTATCACTGGCACGTTGGAACATCTGTTTACCGATCGCAAAATCCTTCGGTTCTTTGCCGACTGGAAGCAAGACCCACAATTGAAAGCAGCCTATTTCGAAGCACTCAATTACACCGACAACGAATAGAGGTAGAATGTATGCGCCAACGCGCGCGTGGTGCCAGTGAAAATTAGCACTGGCGCAACGCCTCAGCTTTACACCGAAGACGGCCCGTGGAGCAGTGACACCGTGATGAACCCCGACGGAAAAATCGAAAGCGAAGTATGAAAACACGACGCAAGTTGAGATGGCTGATCGTAATGGTAATTGCCCTCACCGGCCTGCTGCCCAGCGCTAGCGCGTTTTACGCTCCCGCCGAGCAACGGTGGGTGAATCGGGACCCGTTGGGCGAGACTGGGTTTGAAGTGCTCCGACATGGGAAGGCGAATCCTCTTGGCGACGGTCCGAACTCGTACCTTTTCGTCCACGGTGATCCTGAGAATAATCAGGACCACTATGGTTTGTTGTGCTACGAGGTTTATTTAGTGTGTCCTGGTCCGTGCAGCAGGTCGAAAGGCGCGAATGCACTCGTCTTCACGTTGCTCCAGCGTGGAGATTGTCCTCCGCCCGTAGCAAATCCTGATACGGAACCGGTGCCTTCGTACCTGTATCCTTTTCTATTTCTTCTTGGACCTTGTCGCAAGTTCGCAGTGCTCTATTGAGGAACGATTATGAGTGCTTCAATGCCATCAAATTCACCGCAAAAGCGAGCCCGATCCTCGTGGTCTTATGTGCTTTGCTGTGTCGCGGCGATCGGTGTGGTTTGGGCGGCGATGCCGGGGTTTGCGGTTGCACGAAGCAGAGGAGCACCTGCCTATGTTGCAATGTTAGGTGTGCTCTTGATGCTTGCGCCGGTTGGTGTTTGTTTCTGGCAATTCTTGCGATGCCCCAGCCGCCCATGGATTGCGAAATTACTTTGCGTCGTGTTGTGCTTGGTTTCACTTGTCGCTGCGCTTGATTGGATCCGGAATTGGGCATTTCGAAAATGAACCACCTCGTGAACAGCAGCCAAATAACGTATGTGGGCTTCACCACGCAGCGGAAACCCGTCGGAAAAACCAAAAGCGAAGTATGAAAACACGACTCAAGTTGAGATGGCTGATCGTAATGGTAATTGCCCTCACCGGCCTGCTGCCCACCGCCCGCGCGTTTTACGCTCCCGCCGAGCAAAGGTGGCTGAATCGGGACCCGATTCAGGAGCAAGGAGGGATGAACTTGTACCAGTTTGCTGGGAATGAACCAATTCAACTCGTGGATGCGTTTGGAGAGACCGCAATTCCGTGGCCCGGCACTTTCCCGGTTTCAATCCCCCGGATCAATCCAGCGACTGCTGTCTTAGCTGCAGCCGCAGCGGCGGTGGGGATCGTCTGTACTGCGATCAAGAGTCATCATGAATGGTGCGACGAACTATGGGAGAATGCTCGCCGACGGTGCGCAGAGCTGCTTTCTCAACGTTATCCTTCAAGACGACAAACAGGTGGGCACACGAACATCGAGGATTGTGCAAAGGGATTTGTGCCAGAAGACTGCGGCGGGAATGCCATCGATCCCGGGCCGGGACCGAGGCCGGGCCGAAGATATTGAGCATGTGCGATACACTTGAATCTCAACTGAAGGAGATCGAGGAAAGAATTCGGCAGGGCGACCCGGACGTGGTCCTTCGCATGGATGAGGTTGCAGCTTCGTACCCGGAGGTCGCGGCCATTTGGACTCTACGAGCCCATTTCCACAGCCAGCAAAGCAATTCTGCGGCAGCAGTTGCAGACTGGTCCAAGGCGATCTCGATCTGTAACAAAGAGCCACATTACTATTACATGCGGGGGATCGCTTTGTTTCGGATGTCCGAGTATGACCGCGCAGTGTTGGATTTCACGACCGTCATCGAATTCTGTGATCTTCACCAATCAGATTATTACCGAGAGCCCGCCTACTTCTTCAGAGCTGATGCCCTTGTCAGGATTCGTAGGTACGAGGAGGCGAAGTCGGATTGCCAGCATATTTCAGATTCGATGACAACTTGGACCGACAAACTCAGAACCAAGGCGGACATTCTTCGCGAATGTTCTTGAGAATCCTATGCACAAGCACAAATCACGGGCCGCTCGCCGAAAGGAGGCGACACAACGGGCGCGGCGAGGCAGGTGGTGTGTAGGGCTCGGTGTGGCTTTGATCGTCTTGGTTTGCGGCGTCGCTGGAAGCTTGCGGTCGAGACACCACCAAACGGAAACGCTCGTTGGGCAAAAAATGGGCGACTCAACCCTTGGCACATTGCCCGAACTGCTGGCAACTCCAACCAACAAGCTAGGACAGATTGACATTGCCGTGCTTAACCTGCTTTGTGCGCAAGGTTTGCCGGGGGCGGAAAAACTGGATGCCGCCCAATACCTCGCCGTTCTGGATGGCTGGACCCAACGCGTCAAATCGGAAACTGAGCGTCACCTCTATCGTTTCCGCGCGAACCCCGCCGAATACGAAAACTCCGAGGCCTACTTCCGCATGTTGATTATGTCAGTGGTTTTGTACGAAGACTATAACATCCGCTACAACCCCAGCCGAATCGCGCTTCCAACCGACATCACGGTGAACGATCATTTCTTTGCCGATTCGCAGGACATCTTCCTGCACGGGTTGCTGGGGAATCGCCGCATGGGAACTTGCAGTTCCATGCCGGTGCTCTACGCCGCCATCGGCCGGCGTTTGGGTTATCCCTTAAAACTGGTGACGACCAAGGCGCATTTGTTCCTGCGTTGGGAGGATGGAAAGGAACGGTTTGATCTGGAGACGACTGGTCGAGGGATGAATCGCTACGACGATGAACATTTCAAGCAATGGCCTTTCCCGGTGTCGGAAGAAGAAATCCGCGCGGAAGGTTATTTGAAATCCTTGACCGCCGCCGAGGAATTGGCGGTGTTCCTTTCCTTGCGCGCCAACTGTCTGAAGGAAGCCGGGCAATTGCCGGAAGCGGCGGCTTGTTACGCGCAGGCGACCCGGCTGGCGCCGGCCTGTAAAGCGTATCCGGCGCTGCTGGCCAGCCTGAAACGGGTCCGTCCGGAGTAATGACACAAATCGCCGTGCAGCGTGAGTACACCAACAAGCTGACGCTGGAAACCTGACCGAGAAATGGAATGCGAACTATGAAAACACGACTCAAGTTGAACTGGCTGGTCGTACTGGTAATTGCCCTCAGCGGCCTGCTGCCCGCCGCCCACGCGTTTTACGCTCCCGCCGAGCAACGGTGGGTGAATAGGGACCCCATCGGAGAGCTGGGGTTCGAGCGTATCCGCAGACATACTGGAACAGTTCAGCATGCCGATTTGAATCGTTATCAATTTATTGCTAATGATCCAATCGGGAATCTGGATGCTTTTGGCCTTAAGCTGTATAAGTGCGTTCGACAAGCGAAGACGATGGGTGACAATCTTCATGCGTATCTTTGGGATGGCAAATCATCCTGTGGCAGAACGGGTGCAGCGTATGCCACTGGCGAGGATGCAGAGGGTGATAAGGGACCAGGCACGCCGGGACACACGTGTGTAGAAATCCCGGGCAGCGACGGAAAGGAATCAGCCGTGATGGAATGCTGCCGGAGGGTCAGTTTCAGCCCCTTCTTCCCAGGCGTCAACGATTGTCATAATTGGGTTGATAGATGTTTGAGCAAAAACGGCTTAGACGACCCCCCGATGAACAGGTTCAATGGCAGGTTTTGGGAACGAGTGGCGGAGGGTGTAGATAAAGGACTGCAATGAGCGACCTGCGGCTTGCGAGTGAGAGTGTTCGAATACTGCCCAAATACGGGGCGCTGCTAACTAAATGATGGTTGCCGAAATCTCACCTGTTAACTTTTTCTTAGTGCCATTTGTCACCGTGGCATTTTTGGCCGCAGTAATCGGCATACTGACGGGAATTGTTCTCGCTGTTCGAAAACAAACGCGAAAGATCGGGCAAAAGGTTCTTCTTGTCGCCATGGTCTTCATGGCAATCGATATCGGGCTAATGATAATCGCGGCAATGATAGATAGCGCCTAGTGGAAAAACTTGAACTGGCTATGACCAGCTGGCCTGCCAACAGGTGTTGCGGATTTTTTTGACATCGTACTTTTGGCCTTATGTTGAGTGTTCAGTAATGTGGAGTTGGCGCGCGATTTGCCATGCCAGAGGGAGCGAAATGGCCCTGGAACTCCACATTATTACCTGGGATTCAGAGGCTCTCTAGCCATCGGATGAGATTGTGATTCGTGCGCCACTTGCTCAGAGGTCGATGCCCCTTGAGGATCGGTTTGGCCTTTGCCAAGGCTGCACGTTTTGTTTCGACATCAACGGCCAGGTATTTGCCGGTGGTGTTTATGCTGGCGTGGCCCAACCAGTTGGCAATGGTGGCGATATCAACTCCCGAGCGCAGCAGGTGTATGGCGGTACTCGAGCTGCGTGCTTTGGGGCGGGGCGCCTCTGCGGCAGAGCCGGGTCCGCACCGAATCCAAACCCCGTTTCAATTTCCTTTGCAGGCGATAAAGCGTTTCCAGTGCAAAGGGCAGCCGCACTGTTTCGGCCGCGGCCTTCAGCGAAAATCCCGCCAACAGCTTCACCAGGCACTGCCATACCAGCGAGGCCGTCATCGTGTGCCGCGGTAAAACCTCCGCCAGCAACAGGGAAAAGGTTCGCCCACAACCGCCGCGCTGCCCGCGATTGGAACAAAACACCCGCTGGCCCCGGCAAGTTTCTCCGTCAGCGGCGGTGGGATCATTGCCCAACGAACGGCTGTGCCGGTTCAGCGCGCCGCGACAGCCGCAATGCGGACAAAGCGACTGCTTGAGGGAAAAAGCTTGGTCTTCAACTCCTGCGCGTCACGCACGAAATGAAATGGCAAATGAAACATCCGCCCTTGCTGCCCGAACCGGAAATGGTTCGTCGAGCTTTTTTGCACGGCACTTCCTGACGGCGGGACTCGGTTGAATAGGATTTAGAAAAAAGGAAGGACGGCGCTGACGGCACTTCATCCACATTGAGATCGTAAACTCGCCCGGAATTACGATTTCAATTCGACCCAAACACGGCACTTCTTACGACGGCACTGCGGCACTTAACAAACAGGATCCCGATCAGGTTTCGATACGGCTGATAGACAGTTCATGTTAACCAGGCAAACGGCCAAACCGCGCGCATTTTTTTTGCGAGGCAGTCCAGATGATTGGACAAAGAGCGAAAGGAGCAACCTGGCTTTCGGAATGGTGATGTTACCAATCCAGCAACAGAGCACGGTGACGCCGGCAGCGGCACAAGGGCGACACCTCGCGGGCACCCGGCGGTCACCATTTCTCCAGGACTGACTGACTGACTTAGTACTGACTGACTGACTCTAAATAAAAAAATAAAAAGAGAGAGAAGCAGATTACCGGGACATTCTCCCGACATTTCGCCATCGGCAGAAGTAGCATTTTGTAAAAGGAGTGCCGTAAGGCGATTTGATTTCGACACCTCACCAATTCTTCTCCCCGTTAGAGGCGGAGCGGGTGCTCGCGAATCCATTGACCTACTCACGGGAATCCCAGCCAGGAAACCTGGACGCACGAAAGAAAGACGCTACTGCCGGGAAATCTGCGACCAGACAAATAAAGAAGTAAGGTGCGAATACCAGCACTGAAGGGTGTTCGCCGATGAACCGTCGCGCAACTCATTTGCCGAACCCATTGCTCGCCGGAGAAACGAGGCCAAAGAGGGCGGTCGAGATCAGCGTCGGATTTCGTGATGGTGCGTGATGGTGCGAATGTGCCCGGCGTTGCTCCGTATTTGACCTGTGGCGCGTCCGACCCTCATTCTGCCACTTCGTTACGCGCTCGGGCAAATCGCCCAACGGCGGCGCGGCGCGCAACGCGGGCGGCGGGGTTTTCATTTCCATGCCCAAGGGCGGGCGGGGTCCACATCTATCCTTCAGTAATTCCCCTTCGGAAATTCATTTTGAGAGAGGAGGTCCTTTTCTTTCTCCTCCTTTTCAAGAATTTCTTTTCAAGGCTTTCTGTAAAGAGACTTTCTATTAGAGTGGACGTTGAGTGGACGTTCAGCGGCCACGGACCAGACCGGGAGCGGACAGGACTATTGGGAAGCGGTTAATTCTGTGCCGGAGGCGTGTTCGGACGCCAGGCGCGCAACGGCGGAGTGCCGGGAGTTGGTTTCGACTCTGACTTGGCCGCCTCGCGCCGTTTCTGTTTGATGGCCGTGGTGAGGGCTTGGTCTTGCGCTGATTGGCTGGCGCGGAAGAAGTCAGCATAGGTGCGGCTTTCCAGGACCTTCTTCCGCATCGCCTCGTTGTCGAGCCGGATTGAGTAATAGGTGATGCGGCGAGCCACCGTGCAATGGGCGAAGAACTTGTTCCGGTGAAGTCGGGCGATCGTATCACGCAACTGGCGCTCGGTGAGAGGCTGCGCCTTGTCCACACGGCCCGGCAGTTCTGTCTGCAAGATCGCAGCAGTCCGATAGCCTAGTGCGCAACGGCGGATGCGTTCGCGAGTGATGATGGCCAATTCCTTGTCGCCGATGGCCGAGTAGATCGCGCACAGCACCGAGAATTCACGGTAAGTGATGCCGTGGCCATCGCGGGCGTCAAACAGCCAAGCCTTCTTGATTCGCACCCTTGCGTCTTTCCCATGCCGAGCCTCGAAATTGGCAATGTAGTCGCTCAATCGGCTGTGCCGATCAAGGCAGGACGGGAAGTGCCCGAAGTTGATCCCGACAACTTCGGCGCCATAAAGCGCCGCGCAGTGAAGTGGATTGTTCCACCGCGCGCCGTCCGGCAAATCTTCCCTCATCCTGAAGCCTATGGAACGCTGTTGCTGCTCTTCGGTCGAAAGTTTTCTCCAGAGTGTTAGACCTGCTTCAATTGTGGCAAAACTGATAATCGCGTCGAACCGCTGGCGTGCGGACTCACCAAACGAGAGCGCGCAGAGCGGGAACTGAAAATAAGGATTCTCAACCATACTTCACGCGCGGCGGACCTGGCGTTCGGCAAGCCATTCGTCCACGGGTATGCGAGGGAAGCGCGTCAGCTTGCGGGTCAGTTTGATATGGGGCAGGCCGCGTTTGAGGAGGTTGTCAATCGTGCGGACGGACACGCCGAGGCGGGCGGCGAGTTCCTTCTTGGACTCGTAATCCTTCGGATTTGCGTGGCCACCGCTTGGTTCTGTAATTTGAAATGTGCTCATAGTGCTTTCCATGCAGGCGAGTTCAGCGCGCTGCGTAATGCGTCCATGAGAAGCCGGCTGGTGCGGTTTTGAAAAGGGCAGGGCGGGTCAAGACCGGCAAAAAGGGGGTGGGACAGTGAAGATATTTTCAAAACCCCACGCCAGAAGCAAAAAAGGCGCAGTCAGGAAGTAGTCGCGCCCGGCTCTGGCGTGTGCCGGGGGAAGGCTGCACGAATCCACTTTGCGATGGTGAGGACGTGGCGCTTCACAACGCTGCGGCGGTTCTTGATGACTTTGCCGGAGAATTTTGTGCCGGTGTGTCCGTGCGCCTTGGCGCGGCGCGGCGCTTTCCCGCGCATGGCGCGCTGGCGCAAGTCTTCGCTGTATCGCTCCGCCAGTGTCGCGAGGTCCGCCGATTTGCGAATGTCCAGGCCGAGACTTTCGGCTTCAAGAAACCAGCGCCAATCTTCATCCGTGCCCTGATAGGATTTGTGCGTGTCGTAGGTTTTGGTAGGCACAACGAGTTGCGCGGCTTTGAAGCTGGCGCGGATTTGATCGAGGAAAGTTTCGAGCCGCTTTTCCGAATAACGGCGTTTCGGTATTTTGAAGACCTTGGAAAACTCCGCCATCTCCAGCAGTTCACCGCCAAACATGAACAAGTAGTGGGCGATGATTCGTGATTCTTTGAGCGGATCACCGGCGGCAAGCTTGGACGCGGCGACACGCAGCAGGTTGGCGAGTTCGTTGAGGCGTTCGTTGACCTCCTCAAACTCATTCGTCGAGGCATACGCGAGCCGGAACTGCTTCTTGAAATGCTCCGGCGTGAAGTCCCAGGACTGGCTGACTGTGATTGGCGGCGGCGCGTCCGGCAGCGGTTCGACTTTCGGGAACTCCCGCCAATTCTTGCTCGTGACGGCGGATGGAGAAAAATTCTCGCGGCAGATGACCGGGCCAAAGTTGAAGTCGTTGTCCATGAGCCAATGGAGCTTTTCAATTTGAAACCTGGCAAGGCGAACCCGTTGCGCGGGTGTCAGCATCCAGTCCCAAGCGCAACGCGGTGTATGATGTTCCATGTCGTGGTAATCCGGCGACAGCGCGTGGGTTTGCCGAAAGACTTCCGATTGCAGCCACCGGCGAGACAACTTTTGGAACTCCTCGTTCCGACGGAGCAATTCCCAATGTCCAGCAACGACCTTTTCCTGGTTCGTCACTTCACAGTTCGGATTGTAGGTGTCAGCCATCATTCCGGTTCAATTGAATCGTGCGATGTTATCCGTGCGGCTTGCTGTATTCAATCGTGCTTGCCATTTTCCAATCCACACGCTTGGACGCGGAAATTGCGGGCGAGGAAGGCGTCCACTTCGGCCTTAGGGAAGCGGACGATTTTCGACGTGAGTCTGATGAAGGGCAGGCGGCGCTGGCGCATGAGGTTATCAATCGTCCGCCGACTGACGTTCAAGCGTCGGGCAACCTGCGACTTGGTTTCGTAATCCGGCGCTGCGGCAAATTGATTCGGCTCTGGACTCATGGCGACAATCGTTTTCGGAACCCCTTGCCATGGATTTGCCGGGTGAAGATGTATCACATACACCAGATGCTTGCACCCGATGACGCCAAAGGTTCACGCGCGGAATCCTAGAAGCCAAATCCCGGAGGCGGCGGGCGGGTCAATTTGGAGCGCAGAAGGGTGACAGGGCGAGCAAGAGATTGACGCGACCGCCGCCGACCCACCATCGAACCGGATTCCGCGCGTCATGTCCCCGGGCTGAACGCGGACACGGCCTGACCGTGGACATTGCGCGACTGCGGACTGATTGCGGACACGGAATTTTCGCGGACGGGGACAGTTCCCGGACGCGGCTGCGGTCATGGTCACGGACTGACTGCGGGCCGGACGCGGGCGCGGACTGGCCACGGCCATGTCCTTCGTGATGAGTTATTGCGCGGAGATTCCGCGTCCAAACCCCCAGCCATTTCGCGGACACAAAAACCTTAGTTTGCTAAGGAGTAAGGCGTGCCTTGGGTAAAACTGCTGGATCTGCGACGGTTGGTTGTGAACGTCGCGGCATCATCCGTTGGCAGCGATTTGCAACGGGACGACGTTCCCGGCCTGCATGGGCGGCATGATGGAGAACCAAGCCTTCGCTTCGGCATCGGTCGCCAGTGCACGGTAGTTGGAGAAGATGACTTGAGGCGAGTTGCCACACTCCAGTGCCACGGCAGGCACGTCTTTAAGAGTTGCCACGCGATATGAGATGTAGGAATGGCGGAAACCGTTGCGCTTCCACGCTACCTTGGCCCGTGCCGCCGCGCGCTCAAAACGATTGCCCAAGGCGTTGCCGACATTGTGGAGTTCTTCTTCGCAGGGATTTATTGAACCGAACCGTTTGGCGTGGGGAGTGAGCCAAGCAGCGAGGTTGTCACTGATGGGCACCAACCGACGCGCGGCGGTCTTGGCATTTTCCGCCCCGACGATGATCAGCTTTTCGGACAACCGCACTTCGCGCCAGTCCAGCCGCGAAACTTCGGCCAGCCGCAAACCCGCAAACGCAGCAATGGTCAATGCCGGAGCAATGACGGCGTCTGCTGCCGCGAGGATGGCGCGCATTTCATCAGGTGTGTAGATGCCGATGGGAGCATGTTGTTTTTTGGGCGTGGAGATTTCCGACAATTCCAGTGCAAGGTCGGCGGTCACATATTTCTGTCGGCGGGCGAAATTGAACAGGCTGACGATCTGCCGAAGCATGTTTTCCTTGGTGCGGGCAGCGGTGTCTTTCTTCGTCTTTTGGTTCTTCAATCCGTAAATCCATTGTTGAACCAGTGGCGCGCTGACGGCGATTATTGGTAACACAAAAGCCTTGGAGAATTGACCGAGCCGAATTTCGAGGTCGTTCACATGGATTGCCGAGCAACCCGCGCTCCGCCTGTCGGCGATAAATTCATCGACGACTTCGGACACGGTCTTGCGCGGCATGTTGGCCGGATGCTTCTGGTTATAGAACTGCACGGTTTCGGCGAGGGTCACTCCTGCTCGCAGACCCGCCCGCGCTGTGGCGTAGTCGCGCACGATCTCCACAAGCCGGGGAACGCTGGCGTTGCCGATGCCTTCATTGCTCGCCAGCAACACGAGGGCTTGTTCCAGGGTAACGCGATCTGCGGCGCTCAACGCGGCTGCTCCAAGGGCGCCCTGCGCTTTCTGTTCTGCGATACGCACTGCCTCCGCGCTGGCCTTGCCGAAGTCCATGAAGCGACGAAGCTGACGCTTTCCGCTGGCGTAGTAACTCAACAGGAAGGTAGGAAAATTCTCACCGCGAACATTGCCTTTGTTTTTGTAGATTTTAACCGCGACATCGCCGTTGCGAATGACGTGCGGCCAGGACTTCGGAAGGCGAGCAGGCTTTGATTCGGGTGAGAGCGAAAGGGGAGCGGGTTTCGATTTCATGTGTCAAAGTGTAACAACACTGTAACAACATGTCAACGTATTCAGCGTAAGTCGTTGAATTATATGGTGCCAGCGGAGGGGGTCGAACCCACACACTCTTTCGAGTACCAGATTTTGAGTCTAGCGCGTCTGCCAATTCCGCCACGCTGGCCACCGCGCCCAATATATTTTGCCCAGCCACGAAGTAAATAAAGTTTTCCAGCCTCGATGGCACTTCATGTTGCCCCGAGGAACACCCGGAACCCCGTCATTGTTGCGGCCTGGCTGCCATCCAGAACCTGCTATTGACGCATGAAAGGTTCAGGCGCAAAGTCGGGTCATGAGCACGCGCGCGATAGAATTCCGGCGTCGCCAACCACCCTTGGGGTTGCTGATGGTGCTGCTGTTCCTGAACCTGCCAACCCTGGGCTTCGCCCAATTCACTTGGACGACCAATGAGGACACCATCACCATCACGGGCTACACCGGCTCTGGTGGCAACGTGACGATTCCCAGCGTCATTACTGGTCTGCCGGTCACGGCAATCGGGGCGAACGCGTTCTGGGGGCGGACGAATGTGACTGATGTCACCCTTCCCAACAGCATTACCCTTGTTGCCTATGGTGGGTTCTCTTATTGCGGGAACTTGACCAACGTGAACCTCGGCGCAGGTGTCCTCGAGATTCAGACTCATGCATTCGGCTCGTGCTCCAATCTGACGAGCATTGCGATCCCTGCCAGCACAATCAGCATCGATTTGAATGCGTTCGAAAGCAGTACTCGCCTGTCTGAAATCAACGTTGCCACGCTGAACAGTGATTACAGCAGCTTGGACGGCGTGTTGTTCGACAAAAGCCAGGCCACGCTCATCCTCTATCCCGAGGGTAAGTTCGTTCCAAATTACATCGTGCCGACTGGAGTTACTAACATTGGCCCACGTGCGTTCTCCCTTCGCGCTAATCTGACCGGCATCACCCTCCCGGAAACCCTCACGAGTGTGGGCGATTGGGCGTTTAGAGGGTGTGGTCTGACGCGCCTTGTGTTGCCGAATAGCCTCACCAACATCCAGGACGCGAGCTATATCTCAATCGGCGGTCCTTTCGGCGTTTTCAATTGGTGCACCAGCCTGACCAACGTCATCTTTGGAAAAGACCTCGCCTACCTCGGGACAGGTGCGTTCACCTTTTGTGAAAACCTGACCGCCGTGTTTTTCCAAGGCAACGCGCCGGCAACCGCGGGAACCAATGGGGGGCCAATACCGGGACCTTGGATTTTCCTGAACGCTCCCTTGGTGACCGTCTATTATTTGCCGGGGACTACCGGCTGGGAACCGACCTTTAGCCAGCGTTCCACGATGCTTTGGAATCCGCAGATTCAGACCAGCGATGGTAGCTTCGGAGTGGGACCAACCGGCTTTGGGTTTAATGTCGTTGGCACGCCTGACATTCCAATCGTGATCGAGGCGGGCACTGACTTGGCGGCGCAGTCGTGGGTTCCCCAGCAAAGCTGCACACTCACGAACGGACTGATCCATTTCAACGATGCCCAGTGGGCTAATTTTCCCAGTCGTTACTACCGCGTTCGTTCGCCGTGAAGTCTGACAAGCCTTGGGCCACGAAGTCGCGTCGAGTATTCTCACCATCATCTGCCTGTCGGTGTTTGTGGCGCTCGGCCTCCTGCAGCGAACTCGGCGGCGACTACGGCTTGGTCCGTCTCACGACCGCCAGTCCTTTGAGCAAATCCACCGCGCGGGCGAGGGCTGGATCGCGAATGACGGGTTAGATTCGTGCGCGTGATCGTGGCGTAAGGGTCATTCTGATAAGCGCGTTCCGCTTCGGGCGTGACCGTGACTTCAATGTCGGGCCTCACGCCCTTGGAAGAAATCGCGGTGCCGTCGCCAAGTTTGACCGGGGAAGTAGCGATGCGCAGGCGTTGCCCGTTCTTGAGCGGGAAGTCTTGGGCCATCATGGCGGCCCCGCGCGTGGTGCTGCCGAGGATCAAAGCGGTCCCTGTTTCCCGCAGTACGGCGGCGAGCGCTTCCGCCGCTCCGGTGGTTTCCGAATTCACCAGCACAGCCACGGGCCAGTGGAGCGCGTTCGCTTTCTCAACCGACTTGACGGGACCGTTACCCCAATCGAGCAATGGCCGCTCCGTCGCCACGAATAAATCCGCCGCCGCCGCCGCCGCCGCGTAATCGTCGCCGCCCGCAAAACGGAGATCCAGAATCAAGCCGGTCAATTTTTTGGAAGCGCCAAGGCTCGCGCATTGCTGGTTGATCTCCTCCGGGAGCGACGTGGAAACGCGATTGACCCGCAGCCACGCAATATGGTCGTCGAGCACCGAAGCCTTGGCGATGGCTGGCGCGTTGGTTTGCACGGCCGGGTCGTCGTTGCCCAGCAAGCGCACCTTTCCGCGCAGAGCGGTGAGCAAACCCTCGACGGCGGCACGGTCTAACGTCGCCTCGGTGGTGTCGGCCAGATGGGTGCGAATCAACTCCCGGACTTCATTGAAGTCGGGTGGATTCTCCGGGGCGGATTGCGCTGCCGAGGGAAGTGCGGCGAGGCTTGCCCACAAGGGCAACAGGCAAAGGCGGGGCAGCGCGGTTCTCATGTTCGGCGCGTAGGGGGTTAGGGCGTCGGCGTTATCTCGGCGAGAAAATTCGATTTGCATTCCGGGCAGACGCCGTGTGTGAGAGCCGCGCTGGAATGAGTGGTGATATATTTGTCAATCTGCTCCCAGTAACCGCTGTCGTTGCGGACCTTTTTGCACCAGGCGCAGAGTGGCAGCAGGCCGGACAAGGTTTCAACCTGAGTCGTGAGTTGGGCCGTCTTGCGCAAGGTGGCGAGGGCATCGGCGCATTCTCCAAGCAGCAGGGACAACAAACTGAATGCCACCTCATGTTTAGGCGCCGCCTCCCGGTGCAACAGGCCGCAAAACATGCCCACCGCCTGACTCGACAGTGACAAGGCGTGCAACAGGCCGGGTTCGGATTGTTCGCTGCCGCCCACGCCGAAGACCACCGGCCCGCCGCGGCGCAACGCCAGCGCGAATCGTCCCGCCTTGATCTGGTTGTCCACGGTTCGTTGCAGAAGCGCGCATTCGCCTTCCGGGGAGGCCAGCGTGAGCACGAAGCTCATGTCCTGCGGATTGACCAGCCAGAAGCCCATCGTGCGGAAGAGGTTCAACCCCGTGACGTACCGGTGACTGACCCCAAGAATGCCGACACCGCTGTCCTGCTGGTGCAGGTCGTGCCGAAAATGTTCGAGCGCAGAGAACAGGGCGAGCAACTCCCGGCGTGAATCCAGTTCGCTCAGTTTGCCCAAGCCGGTCCGGAGAAAATCCGGATAGACGGAATCAAAGGCGTCGCCCGGGGCTGTTCGTTCCGCGTTCATTTGCCAAGAAACATTTCCTGCACAGCTTCGAACTGTTCGTCAATGCCGCTCACGACCGATTCGATCACGCCCGGAGTCAATCCCAACGTGGCCCAGGCCTGGGGATTGAGCGGCGGGACGAAGCGTTCGCCGGAGCTGCCCATGCGCATGGCGTTTACCAGATGGTCCGCCACGTGAATCACAGCGGCCTCGACCCGGGCCGCTTCACAACCGGTCGGCTGATGGTGATGGGCCACGGTCAGCACCAGTGTGGGCGGATATTTCCAGCTGCGCAACAACGCCTCGGCAATGTTCTGATGGTCGTAACCCAGCACGCGCGCCTCGGCCTCGCGCAACAGGATGCGCTCCTTCCGGTACAGCTCGAACACACTCATCGCCACCTTGGGGGATTCCAGATAGAGCACGAGGCGTCCCATGTCGTGCAGCAGGCCGGCCACAAACAAACGGTCAGCTTTGGGCAACCGCCGTTCGAGGGCAATCAGCCGCGCACCGATGCCACAGGCCAGGCTGTGTTTCCAAAAAGACTGCATGTCCACAACGTCACCCGACACGCCGGAGAAACGTTCGATGACGCTGGAGGCGGTCAACAAATCCTGCACCTGTTGGATGCCGATGAGGCTGATCGCCTCGGTGACGGTGCTCAACCGGGTGGAGAAGCCGCAGTACGCGCTGTTGGCAAACCGCAACAGGCGCGAGGTGAGATCGAGGTCCTTCTCAATCGTGTCGCCCACGGTGCTGAGACTGCATTGCGGGGAAGCGAGCGCGGCCTCGATTTCCTGCAACAACGGGCCGTAGGAACCCAGGCTTGGAGGGGTGGCCTGCACCAACTCCTCGATGGTCGGCGTGGTCATGGGTTACTTCGCTCCTCCCCGGCTTGCGCGTCGGCGCAGCATGAGTTTGAAAATCTCGGCAAACACCGGGTCGGCTTCGTCCACCTTCCAGAACGTGGCCTTCAGTTCCTCCGTCCACTTCGCGAGCACTTCGGGCGGCAGTTTGGTCAGTTGATCGGTGTCCTGACCGGCGGCGACCGCCTGCACCTCTATCTCGGTGACGCCCCAAGCCTGAAGGATATTGATCTGCCGGGCGGTCAACGTGCAGCCCGAAGGCATGAGCAGCATGTTATCGATATTCCGCACGTCGCTGCTGACAACCATTCCCTCTTGCAGCAATTCCGTCTTGATTCTTGGCATGATTTCTTTGGTTGGGAACCCTGAACCGCTGTTGAGCTTAGAAAGCGGGTCGCCCAGGCGCAAACAATTTTCCGCCGCCTGAGGCGTCGTGGTCCATTGACCTGGTCTGACCGGCACGCGCGGTCACGGAGGTTAGGGGACTTCGGCGGACGCGGCGTCGTCGGTCGGCAAAGGGGCCGGACCGAAGAGGCCGCCGAATATGGCGCGGTAAGCCTCGGCCTGAATGAGCGGCGGCGCGGCTTCCCCGGCCAACTGCTCGATGCGCGCCTGGAGCAGCTTGACCTGCTCCGGTTGCTGGCCGGCGAGATTCGTCAGTTCGTTGGGATCGTTGGCGAGGTTGAACAACTCGACTTTCGAGGGCAACAGGCTTCTCCACACCAGCTTCCAGTCGCCTTGGCGGACGGCACCGCGGAACGGTTCAATGTTATAGACCACCTCGGCGCGGCCCGAGGTTTTGCCTTCGGCCATGGCGGGCCACACATCCGCGCCGTCGAGCGGCTTGCACTTGGCGGTAGAAGCGCCGGCCAGCCTAGCCAGCGTCGGAAACATATCCACGACGTGAATGACCTCGTTGACGATGCTGCCGGGTTTGAGGTGGCCGGGCCAGTTCGCCAGGGCGGGGACGCGGGTGCCGCCTTCGTAGAGCTGACCCTTGCCGCCTTTGAGCGGGCCGTTGTCGCACGGCAGCTTTGAAACCTGGCCCTCGCCGGCCATGCGCGCATCGGTGGTCCCGCCGTTGTCGCTCATGAAGATGATGAGCGTGTTGTCGCGCAGTTTCTTCTTGTCGAGTGCGCCGATGACGCGGCCGATTTCATCATCCAGGCAGGTGATCATTCCTGCGTAGGCCCGCCGTGCCGGGTCGGCGAGGTTTTGGTACCGGTCCAGATATTCCTTCGGCGCCTGATACGGAGAGTGGGGGGCGGTGAACGCGAGATACAGGAACAACGGTTTCCCGGCGTCATGCTGTTCGATGAGTTTCACCGCATCGTTGCCGAGCAACTGCGTGACATAACCCTTCTCCTTCACGGTTTTGTTGTTGCGTTGCCAGTCCACCACGTCGTGGGAAGCGTGGGTGAAGTAATCAATCTCCCCAATGACCGCGCCGTAGTGGTAATCGAAGCCGCGTTGCCGCGGCCAATATTTCTGGTCGGCGTGGCCGAGATGCCATTTGCCCACCATTATGGTTTTATAGCCGGCTTCCTTGAGCGCCTGCGGCAGCAGCCATTCATCGGTGGCGAGACCGTATGTGCCCTTCGAGGGGATGACGATGGTCTGGAGACCGTAACGAAACGGGTAGCGCCCCGTCATTAACGCCGCGCGCGTCGGCGTGCACATGGGTTGAACATAGAATTGTTCGAGCCGGGCGCCGCCGGCGGCCAGCCGGTCAATGTTTGGTGTCTTGATATCCGAGCCGTGAAAACCCACGTCCTTCCACCCGAGATCGTCGGCGACGATGTAGAGGATGTTGGGCCGGGGTTCCGCCGCCGCCGGCATCGCCTCGCTGGCGCCAATGAAGAAGGCAATGGTCGTCAATAAACTCCGGGTGGAGAAAAGAAAGGTTCGTTTCATGGGTTGCAGGGTTTCAACTTTGTAAGTCGTTTCCCCGGCATGATGTCGGTGCGGGCTTTCCGTGGCAAGAGCGGCGCACGCGGTTACAGCAGATCCGATGTCCGGGTCTTGATCAATTCATACTTTGCCGCAGGTCCACGAGCACTTGTTCGAAGCCTTGAATGCGGATCAGTCCCACGCGCGGGAACTCGAAATCGAGGATGACATAAATCGCCATCGAGATGACCAGGGCGAAGGCGAGCGCGTGAAACCAATTGCGAACCTTGCCCGCGCCCATCCCATAACCCACCAGCAGCGCCCCGGCCAGCACCAGCAACGCGAGCATGGCATAGATGATCGGCGGCGGATGCATCTGGACGCCCATGGTCCGGGTGGTGGCCATGTCAAACATCTGGTTCAGGGCGGACAGGAGCAGGCTGGTGGTGGCGGGCGAACCGGCCTCGCGGCAATCGGCGACCGCCTGCGTCCAGATGTCCATTTGCAGGGCGGACGCGCGGTCGAGGTCAGCCTTCGCGGCGGCGCGATCCGGCAGTTTGTGAAAAGCCGCGAGCCGCGCGTCCAAATATTGCCGCAGCTTTTC
The DNA here is from genome assembly GCA_044225555.1 of Limisphaerales bacterium. Lineage (GTDB taxonomy): Bacteria > Verrucomicrobiota > Verrucomicrobiia > Limisphaerales > JADLHS01 > JADLHS01. The sequence continues at coordinate 484,402 of JBGAIM010000002.1, forward strand.
GCGCAAGGGCGGTTGTGCCGCCGCCGGGAGCAGATCGAGTCCCAGCCAGGCCGTGCCGATGCAATTAGCCTCTTCGACCAGTTGCATGCGCCGGGTGTCGAACCGCGCGGCGGCACCGGAGAAAGTGAACGCGATGAGCAGGCCCATGAGTCCGAAGATCGCGCCTTCCACGGCCCCGGCGCCGGCCTTGGCGCCCTCCGGATCGAGCCGGCGCCGTCGGGCGCCAAGCCGGCGGCCAATTTCCAACAGACACAGCGTGCCTGCCAATACGCCGAGGACAGAAAGAATTCCGAGCAATGCGAGGTTCATATCCGGTGTGCGAGATCAATAGGTCGCGGCGACGGTGCTGGCGTCGTCGAATCGTTCGCGAACGATGGCCAGCCGGCGACCGTGCACCAGCCGCCGCCATGGTAAAGTGCGCCCACGCGGGGAGATTACGAATCTGTTCGCGCCGGGCAAATTGAAAAGGGGGCCGCCACCAAAGCAGCTCACGGCTTCTCTACCAAAATGGCGACGGCCACCGTGACGCGGACGGCCACCTTTTCGCCAGCCTTTCGCTGGGACAAATCAACATCTGGCCGGACGGTGAACGTCCGGGTGGAATCATCCGGCAACCGAAGGGTGACCTCGCGGCGCCGCTGGTTGATGGTCGTGACCGTGGCGGTGTACTCCTGCATCTCGGACATGACGCCACCGGGCTTATCCCCCTTGGGGGCCAAAGCAACCTCGGCAACCCCTGCATCAATCGGCGGGGTGCCGGCGCCGGCCAGCGCCAGCATCAACTCGGACTTGAGGGTGGCTTTCACCCGGTCGCCCAGGTGAATCTGATCAAAGTTGATGACCTCGGGACCGCATGGGATGACCTTTTGCCGGCCATCCTTGACGGCAATCGTCACCGTGCGGTTGGTGGTGTCAATGGCGGCGACGCTGGCGTTCAACGTGGTGGTTTCCACAATGACCCCACCGGGCACGCCCTCTTTGTAAATCGTGGTGCGCGTTGTTTCTCCGAGCGGCTGGCTGGAATGCGTGGAGGAACACGAGGTCATTGTGAGCAGCGCGACCGTGCTCAGGGCGAGTGCGAGATTGGCGGCGAGGTCGATTTGTTTCATGGTATCAAGTCCCTTTGGAAGATTGCGATTCTGTCAGGCGCGGGTAAACCAGACCGGCGAGGATGGCCCCCAAAATGGGTGCGACCCAAAACAACCAGAGTTGTTGCAAGGCCCAACCACCAACGAACAACGCCGGGCCCGTGCTGCGGGCGGGGTTGACCGAGAGATTGGTCACGGGAATGCCGATCAAATGAATCAGCGTGAGTCCGAGGCCGATGGCGATTGGTGCGAAGCCTTGTGGGGCGCGCTTGTCGGTGGCGCCGAGAATGATGAATAGGAAGAAAAACGTGAGCACCATTTCCGCCACGAAGCACGAAAGCGGCGCGTATTTCCCCGGGGAGTGATCGCCATAGCCATTCGCGGCAAAGCCCGCGGCGGTGCTAAAGCCGGCTTGTCCGCTGGCAATGATGGAAAGAATCCACGCGCCCGCCACCGCGCCGATGAGCTGGGCCACGATGTAGGGCAGGAGTTCCCCCGCCTTGAAACGTCCGCCCACACAGAGTCCGACCGAGACGGCCGGATTGAGATGGCAACCGGAAACGTGTCCGATCGCATAGGCCATCGTCAGCACTGTCAGACCGAAGGCGAAGGCAACGCCGACCAAGCCAATACCGAGGTTGAGCGGAGTCGTGCCCTCGGTGGCAATGAACTTGGCCGCCAGCACGGCGCTGCCGCAGCCGCCGAAGACGAGCCAGAACGTGCCGAAGAATTCGGCCAGGAGTTTTCTTTGCATAGGAGTTGATGTTAGGGAAAGGCTTAACCATCTGGGGCGGCAGGTCAATCATCCGCTTCGTCCTACTCCGCCGCGGACTGTGGGCAATCCTTCAATGGACTTCGCGGGACTCGGACCGGTGATCAGCTCGTGATGACGACGTTTTTGGCCAGGGTCTTGAATCTATCTCCGTTCGCCTGGACCACGGTAATCGTGACGTGCCCGGTCTTACTGGTGTTGATGTCCCGGACGATGCCGGATTTGCCTTTGTGGACACCGCCCATCACTTGGCACTTGGCGCCGTCCTTGAGCTTGGGTGTTGACTTTGGAGTCATCGGATTCCTTGGGGCTGGTTTTTTTCAGTCCGGTTTTGAGCTGGCAACTTCGGGCTTGAGCGTTCAGCGCCCTGCCTGTTTTCTCATGGCCGAGCCCCCAAAAGGGATTGAACAGGCGAGAACAGTTAAAACAAGGATGGGCGCGTCCCAATTGCTCCGTTTGCTCCGGATAAAATCCTTGGTCATCGCTCAAACGCGAAAACGCGTTTCCAGTCGTCCTTCATGCTCACGACCGTCCAGCCCTTGGCCAGGGCTTCATCCCATGCCTTGTCGAGTTGACCAATATGCGACTTGCGGTCGTAGGCGAACTCCCGTTCCGCATCGTCGTGGTGCACCAACATCAGCAACCGCGCGCCGCCGCCGGCTTGTGTCCATTCCAGCATCTGCAAATCGCCGTCCGAATTGCCGAACGCCGCAATGGGGCGGCGGCCGATATGTTGCTGGATGCCGACGGGTTTGCCGGCCTTGTCGTCAATGAAGTTGATTTCCGGCAGGCGCACGAGCACAGGCTGGCCGTCGCGCAGCTCAAATTTCGTCTTGATGCTACTGCCGACGACTTGTTCCGGAGGAATGCCGTAAACCTTTTCCGCCCAAGGCCGCATGAACTCGATGCCGCCGCCGGAGACGATGAAGGTCTTGAAACCGTTCGCGCGCAGATAGGCGAGCAGTTCGAGCATCGGCTGATAGACGCACTCGGTGTACGAACGAATGAACTTGGGGTGCTTCGCGGTGGCGAGCCAGTCCTTGACGACCTGCTCAAATTCCGCCGTGGTCATGCCGGCGTGAGTGACCATGACGATTTCCAGCATGGCCTTTTCGCCGCCGGCCAGCGCGCCTTTCACATCGCCCTTGAGCAGCGAGGCGAACGGCTCCCTGGTTTTCCATTCGGAATGCTGCGGCGCGAGCGCCTTCACGCGGTCCAGCGCGAAGAGAAGTTGAAAATACATCGGCTGCTCGGCCCAAAGCGTGCCGTCGTTATCAAAGGTGGCGATGCGCTCGGGCGCCGGCACGAAATCGGGCGCACCTTCGTTCGTAACCTTCTCGACGAAATCGATGAGGGCTTTTTTTGGCGCAGTGTCGTTCCAGGATGGCAACGGGTCGGCGGCAAAAACCGGGACCGTGCTCAACGCGGCAAGGAGCACGGCGAGTCTGACTGCTTTCATGCGCGGCTGTCCTTTCACAGGTTTGTGTGGGTTTCGCGGCGAATTCGCGGGCCGCCCCCTTACAAGAGCGGCCCGCGTGTTCTAAAGCTGAACAGGAGACTTCACTCCCCGGCGGTGGTCATGCCTTTGATCTGTTTCTCCAGCGAATCGAGGCTCCAGTCGCCCGGCTTCTGGCTGGGCGGAAGCGCCTTCCCAGTTGGGTTTCTTGTCCGCCGCGTGAACCGGACTGACCGCATACATCAGCGCCGTCGAAGCGGCCAGCACGGCCAGACCGTAATGGAGAATTTTGCGTCTCATTTGATATCCTTTTTATTTAGTTGTGGTCGTCTAATTTTGACCGGTCGGTACGAAAATTCAGCGTGCCAGAACGAATGGGGCGAGCGAATGACCTGACTGTGTTCCGTCTCCCAGCCTCCGTCAAGAGGGGAGTCATGAGCTTTCGGGGATCTTCAGCAGTCTAATCAATTGCTCCCGCCTGAGGAGGTGCGCCTTTCAGTTGGCGAGGTGCTGCAGGGCGTTGAGCATCGGTTGATTGGAAATCCGGATCAGGCCATCGAAGGGCTGGTCGAGTTCCAGAATGAGGAACAGCGCGCCGGAAACGGCGAGGGCGGCGAGAAATTGCGCGCCGACCACGGTGCCGTTGGCGGGCGCAAACAAGCCCACGCTGGCATACGTCATCGCCATCCAGAAGACCATCATGACCAACAGGGGAGTGGAGATTGAGGATTGCGATTGCTCGAACAACAGCCAGCGCATCTGACCGAGTTCGTTGGCGAGTTGCGCCGCCTGGGATTTGAAGGTTCGTTGCGCCTCGGTTTGGGGGGCGAGCTGTTGAATGGCCTGGGGCAGATCCCGGCTCCACACATTTCCGGGCGCGATGGAATTTGAGCCCAGTACACTGTCCGGCCAGATGCGCAAAGTGGCCGACTGCGCCGCCACCCGCAGCACATTGTGGCACTCTTTGGCGGCGGGCCCGTAGTTGGCCAGCGTCTGGTCCAAGCAGACGATCTTGGCCGCCATCTGAATCACTTCATTTTTTTCGGTATCGTAAGCACCCTTCGTCGAGGCGAGCAGCAGGCCTAAAACAAGCGCAGCCAAGGTGGCCACCGAGCCCATGCCAATGCGCACGGCGTCCTTGCTTTTGTCACCCAGATGGTCATCGGGCAGGCGGTTTTTCAGGCGCAGGCCGAGCAAGGCGCTGCCGAACAGTGCGACAAAAACGGCGGTTGAAACCAGGAAGGAATTCATTGTGGGTAGCTGCTCTTGGCGTCGTTGGTTGAAATTGGGCGGGCCGCTCTCTTTCGAGGGCGGCCCGCAGGGTTCAGAAATGAATCAATCCGCTTTCTTCACCGCCGGAATCTTCCACGACCCGTCGAGGATCGAAGGGTTCTTCTGACTCGGACAATAAAGCCGCATCATGAGGATGAACTTGTCCTTCGGCGCGGGCAGCCAGTTGCTTTCCTTGTCGGCCCCGGGACTTTCATTCTGGATGTAGAGATCCGTTGAGCCGTCGGCGTTGGATTTCAGATTCTGGCGGGCACTGATGCTGTAACGGTTCAGCGGGTTGGCGACGAAGAAGTAATCCTTGTCGTACATGGTCAAGGACCAGAAACCTTCCGCGGGTGGCAGCTGGCCTTTGGGGAAGTGCATCACGTATTTCTTCGCGCCGTCGTAAGACTCGAGGATGGACGGACCTTCGGACGTGGGATAAACGGCATCCTGCGGGCGGTTGGCGCCCAAGCCGATGGCGGTGATCAGGGCGCGTTGGAGATATTTCGTGCCGTAGCGGCCAGTCTCGGTGGTGAAGAACCAGCCATGTTCGAGTTTTATGTCACCGTGAAGAATGCCTTCCTTCATCCAAAGCATGATTTTTTCATTGGCGATCTTCGGCACCATGTCGAAAGCCTCCTTGGCCACCGGGCCGAGCTTGCTGCCATCAAACGGCTGACCCGGCACGATGCCGAGTTTGGCCATCTTCTTGAGAATCGTCTTGTCGGCGGCGGCTGGTGGATTGTCCTTCATCAGTTTGGCCAGCAGATTGAAGTATTCGTCCGCGGTGAGTTTGTTGACTTGGTCGCGCACGGCCATCTTCATGTCAATGGACGGGTCTACTTTGCCGGGCGGCGGGGTGTAGGGTTTGCCGTAGGCACTCAGCGGGACGAGGGAGATTTCGTCCTGCAACTTGTGGACCGCGTTGTAATCTTCCGGCGTGCCGGTGCAATAAATGCGGCCCAGCAACCAGACGATGCTGGTGGGCGACTTATATTGCGTCACGCCGGCAGGCAGTTTGCCCTTCCAGTTCGGACCGGTGATGGCGTATTTCTGAGGGCCGGTGCCGGTGGTGCGTTTGCCCGGGACTTGGAACACGTCGGTCCAGCCATCGAGCATCGGGAACAGGTAGTAGCGGTTTTGGGCGTCCGGCAGACTCAACACCCAAGGCTCCTGGCCGACATCAATCCAGGCGGTGGTGTAGAGCGTGTCGGCGTTGGGTGCGGTCACGTCGCGGAAGGCGGCACTGGGATACTCTCGCATGCGGACGAACTGTCCCATCGGCGCGCGTGTGCCTTCGGGCTTCTCTACATTGGTCATCACGCGCCGGGTCATCTCCATGGTGACGAGGGGATAACCGTAGATGTAAGCTTCGATGCCGTAGGGCACGGCTTCAAAGACCGTGTCTTTGGCCAGCGTGCTTTGCAGCGTGGCCAAGGCGGCGATGGTGGCCATGGCGCGAGCGAGGTTTCTTTGCAGGTAGGTCCCGATTTTCATTAGGGGTATGTTTGCGTGTGGTTCTTTTTTTGTTTGATTCAACCGTGAATGCGGGGGCCGCCCTCTTTCAAGAGCGGCCCGCGGGGTTCACGAATGAAACGAGTTTATCAATTCGCCTGCACGATGCCCGGCGGTTTCCACGAGCCTTCGCCCGGCGGCAGGACGGACGGCGTCTCCGTCTTGGGCCAGTAGAGACGCAGAACGAGGTAGATCGGCCCGTTGGGCGCGGGCAGCCAGTTGGCTTCCTTGTCCGCGCCGGGCGATTTGTTCTGGATGTAGAGCGTGAGCGAGCCGTCGGCGTTCTTCTTCATGGCCGGCAGCATCGGCGAGTTGATGAGGTAACGATTGAGCGGGTTCTCGATGAGCAACTGCGTCTTGCCGTCATACATCGTCACCGACCAGAAAGCGTTCACCGGCGGCAACTGGCCGGCGGGGAAGGTGAGCGTGTAGTTGTGCTTGCTGCCGTCGAGCGGCTCACCATTCGCGAGGGTCTTGCACATCGGATACATGGCCTCGACGGCGTCGTTGCCGTAGATGCCGGCTTTGGCCGCGGCGGCGCGCAGCAGCCAGTCGCCGTTGTAGAAAGCGCGATCACCAAAAGCGGATGCGATGGACCAGCCATTGATTTTCTTGCCGACGCTGGCCACCTTTTCCTCCACTTTTTTCTCCCCGGCCTTCATGCCCAGCCCAATTTCAAGCTTATGCTCGAGCGAGAGGTCCTTGAACGAAAAAGTCTTTCCCGGCCCAATCCCGATCCGGGCGAGTTTGGCGCGGATGGCTTTTTCCTCCGGGCCGGGCGGCGCGAGTTGGAGCACGAAGTCCAAGTATTCAAAAAAATTCAATTTCGCGAGTTCAGCGCTGGCTTTCGGCCATTCCAGTGCCGGCGCGGCGGGCGGTGCGGGTTGTTTCAGGAAAGCCGAAAGTGGCTGGACCCGGTAGGCATCCTGAATCTTGACCACGTTGGGCATGTCGTCGCTGTTGAACAGTTGCGTCCGGAAAACGGCGAGCGCGAATTGCGTCGTGGCCGGAAACACTTGCTTGATGCCCGCGGGTTTCTTGCCTTTCCAGTCTGGCCCCACGACCAGGTAATCGCCCGCCTCCGGCCCCGTCGCTCGGCTGCCGATATACCCGAAATTGAAAGTGTTGAAATCGCAGAGCATCACCGAGTAATAGCGCGACTTCTCAATGGCCGGAACCGAGACGACATACGGCTCGGCGCGCAGGTCCATGCAGACAAAGGAATACGGTGTGTCACTGTTGGGCGTGATAACGGCGGTGTCCTTCGGCGTGAAGACGCGGCGTTCATTGAAGAGCTGGCCCAGCGGGCACTTGTACTGGCCCGAGGTCTTATCCAGCCAGAATTCATAGTTCGCGGTATAACCCATCACCAGCGGCAGGCCGTAAATAAAGCCCTCCTCGGCGATGGCCCTGGCCTCGGCGATGCTGGGCCGGTGCTTCTCGCTTTTTTCCGCTTGCGCGACGGAATCCTTTTTCGTCGCGCAGCCGGTGAACAAGGTTACGGCGATGGCACAGGCCATGGCCCCGATGTGGAACGTTCGCGTTTTCATTTTCGTTTCGATTGTGGTCGTTGCTTTCCTGGTTCGATCGTGAATACGCGGGCCGCCCGTCGCCAGACGGCCCGCGGGGTTCAAGGTCGGGTATTCAGCTAATTGCCGGTGGGCATCGGAAGGTTGACGCCTTCTTTCTGCAGCATCTCGCGCACGTGTTGGAACCGTTCGTACTGGGAGATGGTGATCGGACCCGTGTAGGTCATGCTCTGCAGCTTGCGCGGCGGATACTGGATATAGGTTTTCATCAGGCCTTTGATCGCTTCGGTGATGGTGACCAGCGTCCAGGTACGCTCGGTATAGTTGTTCATGAAGATGTCATAGCGCTCCTGCGGATCCTGCCAAAGGTCGAAGACCTGCGGCGCCGTGGCGACATACTTCGACGGTCCTTTCCAGCCAAGATTGGCGTCCACCGCCAAGCCACCGGTGGCTTGACCGTTGTCTCCACGCAGGTTGAACACGGCCTTGTAGTTGCCAACCCGGGCGGCGCCGGGTGAGAGTTCATCTTCGGTGAAGTAGAACCACTCGTTGCGGGGCGACTTGCCAGTTCCGAACAGCACCGGCGACAGGTCGTAGCTGTCGAAAATGATCGGCTGACCTTCGCGATCCTTTTCCGGAAGTTTCACGCCCGCCACGGAGGCAAACGTCGCCATCAGGTCGAGCCCGCCGACGATCTCGTGGTTTTTCACGTTCGCCGGAATTTTGCCCGGCCAGACGGCGATCGCGGGAACGCGGTTGCCGCCTTCGCGCACCGTGCCTTTGGTGCCGCGGAACGGGGTGTAACCGGCGTCGGGGTAAACGTCCTGCCAGGCACCGTTGTCGGTGGTGTAGAACACGAGCGTGTCTTTGTCCAAACCGAGTGCCTTGAGCTTGTCCATGATGCGACCGATGCGGGCATCCAGTTCCACGACCGAATCGGCGTATTTGGATTTCGACATGGATTTATGCTCGTAGTCGGGGTGCGGCAGGTTCGGCTGATGCACCTTCATGAAGTTGACGTTGATGAAAAACGGCTTGCCGGACTTGGCCGCGTCGTCGAGAAACTCCAAGGCGGCTTTTTCGACGTAGCCATCAAAGTACGGAATGCCAACGACGCCATTCGGGTAGTTGACACCTTGGATCGTGACGTTCTGGCCGGGTTTGTCCACGTACTGGCCGTTGATCTTGAAGTCTTCCGTGGCCGGTTCGCCGGCGTTGCCCGAGAGCGAGCCCTTCGTCACCTTGGTAAACATCTCGCGCAGTTTCGGATCCATGTCGGGGAACCAGGTTGGGTCAGCGTACGTGTAGGCATTGAGGTGATAAAGACCGCAGTACTTCATCACGTCGTAGCCTTGCGCATTGGGCAGCGCGTAATCGGCTTCACCCAGGTGCCACTTGCCGGAGAAGTAGGTCTTGTAGCCGCCGGTCTTGAGGACGGAGGCGAGCGTCCACTCGGCCTTGGGCAGACCGCCACCCTGACCTTGAAAGGCCACGGTGGTCATGCCGCTGCGGTTCGGGATGCGTCCCGTCTGCATCGCAGCGCGACCCGGGGTGCAACTGGGCTGCGCATAAAAGGAAAAGAATGTCATGCCTCGCTCAGCCATTTTGTCGATGTTCGGCGTAGGCATGCCGCGACCGACGCCGCCGCCGTAAGGTCCGAGGTCACCGTAGCCGGTGTCATCCGACACGATGAAGAGGATATTGGGTTTTTTGTCCGCCGCCTGCGTCGCGACCGCGATAAACGCGGCGCACAACGTGGCGGCCCATTGGAGTAGTTTTCTTCTCATGGTGTCTGTTTTTGTGTTGTTTTTTTTGGATCCGCGACCGTGAATTCGCGGGCCGCTCTCTTGCGAGAACGGCCCTCGTGGGTCACAAACGAATTTCGATTACTTGGCGTCGGCGGCTTGCTTCATGCCCTCTTCGAGCTTTTTGATGTCCGCCGGCGACAATTGGGGCCGGTTCACTTTGATCGTCAGCTTGTTGAGCTTGGCGGTCAGGGTGAACGGCGGCTGGTAATCGGCGTCGTTGACGCCGGTTAACGTGTCCGAGCCAATGTCGAAGCTCTCGTCCCATTGCAAGATCATGGGGAGCGTCTTCGGCAGGGTGATGGTTTTGATTTCCTTGCCGTCCACCTTGAGCGTGCCGGTACCGGGGCGACCGAGACCACTCATGTTGTTGAAGGCGAGCGTGCCGAGGCCGAGCCCGTCATACTTGAAGTCATACTCGATGTTATGTTTGCCGGGCGTGAGCGCGTCCGGGGATTCCCATTTGACGCGTTCGAGGTCAATCAAGTTCCAGCAGAAGACCGGCTTGCCTTTGAGGAGATAAAGCCCGTAGCCGGCAAAGCGGCCGCCGGACGTCACAATCATTCCTTCCGCGCCACCCTGCGGCACTTCGATGTCGGCAGTGATGGTGAAGGAAGAGTCGAGCAGGAAGGGCGAATCGCCCTGCGGCAGGCCCACCATCGGCTTGGTGTAAACGAACTCGGTGCGCCCGGCGGTGATATTCGGACGCGGCGCGACGATGCGAGCAGCGACCGACGCGTCCATCGGGAACACCTGATGTTTCTTCGCTTCCGCGATGAACATCTTCTTCAGTTCCTTGACCTTCTCCGGATATTTGGCGGCGAGATCCTGGGTCTGGCTGAAGTCCTCGTTGAGGTTGTAGAGTTGGAGCACCTGGTTGTTGAGCGGGTCGGGGTTGGCCGGGCCGAACGCTTCCCACGGGGCGCGATTGACCTTGGTACTGACCAGCCAGCCTTCATGATACAACGCCCATTGGCCCATCATTTCGAAGTATTGTGTCTGGTGCTTCGAGGGAGCTTTGGCGTTCGCGGAATCAAACGTGTAGGCGAAGCTCGTGCCTTCGATGGGTTTCTGCTTGATGCCGTCCACGGTTTCGGGCGCGGGAATGCCGGCGACTTCGAGAATCGTGGGCACGACGTCAATGACATGCGTGAACTGCTCGCGCAGCGCGCCTTGGTCTTTGATGTGCCCGGGCCAGGAAACCGCCATGCACTGACGGATGCCGCCGAGGCGGGAGGCATTTTGCTTGAACCAGTCGAACGGCGTATCGAACGCCCACGACCAGCCGGCGGACATGTGGTTGTAGGTCTGCTCGGTGCCCCAGACATCATACCATTTCATCTGCAACTCCACCGGCACGCTGACGCCGTTGAAAAAGGCGACTTCGTTGGGCGTGCCGGTCGGCCCGCCTTCGGCACTGGTGCCGTTGTCGCCGTTGATGTAGATGATGAGCGTGTCGTCGAGTTTGCCCATGTCTTCAATGGTTTGGATGACGCGACCGATTTCGTAATCGTTGTAGGCCTCGTACGCGGCGAAGATTTCGACCTGCTTGATGAAGAGCTTTTTCTCCTCGGCGGTCAACGTCTCCCACGGCTTGAGGTGCTCCTTGGGCCAGGGCGTAAGCTTGGTATTGGCCGGAATGACGCCGAGGCGCTTCTGGTTCGCGAAGATGCGCTCGCGCAACTTCTCATAGCCGTCGTCGAACAGGTGCATATTGTGAATCTTGTCCACCCATTCCTTGGTCGGGTGATGCGGTGCGTGCGTGGCGCCGGGGACGTAGTAGCAAAAGAATTTCTTGCTTGGGTCAATCTGGTTGACGCGGTTCAAGTAGTCGATGGCGTCGTCCGCCATGCCGGTGACGAGATTCCATTCCGGTTTGCCTTGGAAGGGATAAATTTGGGTGGTATTGCGGAAAAGATTCGGCTGCCACTGGTTGGCGTCACCGCCAACGAACCCGTAGAAATACTCGAAGCCCTGTCCGATGGGCCAGTTGTCGAACGGCCCGATCTGGCTGGCGGCGAAGGCCGGCACGTTGTGGTCCTTGCCGAACCACGAAGTCGCATAGCCGTTGTCCTTGAGGATGCGGCCGATGGTGGATTTGTCCTTCTCGATGATGCTGTTGTAACCGGGGAAGCCGGTGGACTGCTCCGAGATCACACCGAAGCCAGCCGAGTGATGATTGCGACCGGTAATGAGCGCGGCGCGCGTGGGCGAGCAGAGCGCGGTGGAGTGAATGTTGTTGTAACGCAGACCAGTCTTGGCGAGCCGATCCATCGTGGGTGTGGGAATAACGCCGCCGAACGTGCTCGGCACACCGAAACCCGAGTCGTCGGTCATGATGAGCAGGACGTTGGGTGCCTGCTTGGGCGGCACGATCCGCGGCGCCCACCAGTATTTCGAAGTCAGCGCATCATCCTTGATGACCCCGCCAAACTTGGGATCCGGCGCGGGTAATTGTTTGCCGCTGATGGTGGTGGTGGCGACGGGCGAGCCGATGACGCCCGTGGTTTGGATTTCGGCACGCGCGGAAAGCAGCGACGCCGCTCCCAGCAGCAAGCCGCAGAGAAGGAGTCGAGTTTCTTTCATTCTGATCCTTAAATTTGGTTGGTTGGTTAAAGTTTGTTTCGCCGTAAGGTCCCGGAAGATTCAATCGTGGCGTGATTCGCCATGGCCGCGATTGTGCGAGGAGCGTGCGGTGGAGTCAATTTCAGCATTCACCCTATGTCTTTACGGGCCGCTCCCATGCCGGAAGCGGCCCGCGTGGTTCATGAAGGAACGGGGGGGATTAGTTGTTGGCGTTGGCTTTCGCGGCGGCCTTGGCCTGCTCGTCGGGTGGCAACAACTGCGACGGGCCCAGCTTGTAGGTCAACTTTTCAATCGTCCCGGTGAACTTGAACGGCAACTCGTAGCTGTCGTCCACGCCGGTGCGGGTGTCGCTGCCGATGTCCAGGGTCTCGTCAATGGTCATCAGGAAGGGAATCGAATGCTTCATGGTCTTCTTATCCAATTCCTTGCCATCCACACTGAACGTGCCGGTGCCGCCTTTGCCGGGGCCGGGGCCGTCGTATTTGAAGTCGAACACGAGGGTGTGTTTGCCCGGCTTGAGCGCCTTGCCAAACAAATCTTCCCCGACGATGCCGCCGACACCGCCTTCCCAACGAACGCGCTCCAGATCGAGCAGGTTGTAAACGAAGACGGGTTTGCCTTTTTGGAGGAACATCGCGTAGCCGCCGAAGCGACCGCCAAAGGTCACGATCATTCCTTCCGCGCCGCCTTCGGGCACGACGATCTCGGCGGTGATGGTGTAGTCCTTGTTCAGGATTTCGGGCGCGTTGCCCAGGGGAATGCCCTCGTTCACACCCTGGTAGGTGAGGACGCTCTTTCCCGCCGTGGCGCTCGGGCGTGGGGTCACGATGCGCGGAAGAATCGAGTTGTCGAGGGGCAGGACTTCGTATTTGGCCGCCTCGCTGAGGAACAAGGCCTGCAGTTCCTTCAGCTTCGCAGGATTTTTCGCGGCGAGGTCATTCGCCTGGGAGAAGTCCTCGGTAATGTTGTAAAGCTCCCACTTGTATTCGTTGACGGGAGGCAGCGGTTTGGCGCCGAGGAGCCACGACGGCTCGGGTGGGGTGGTGCAGGCGTACCAGCCGTCGCGATAAATGCCGCGGTTGCAGAACATCTCGAAGTACTGCGTGGTTCGCTTGGAGGGGGCTTTCGCATTCGCGGAATCAAACGTGTAGGCCATGCTCACGCCTTCCATGGGCTTTTGCTTGATGCCGTCCACGGTATCGGGGGCGGGGATACCCGCCGCTTCGAGGATCGTCGGCACGATGTCAATGATGTGATGGAACTGCGAACGGATGCCGCCCACGTCTTTGATGTGGCCGGGCCAGGACATCACCATGCCCTGGCGCGTGCCGCCGAAGTGCGACGCGACCTGCTTGGTCCACTTGAACGGCGTGTCAAAGGCCCACGACCACGCGACCGACATGTGCGGGTAGGTTTTCTCGGAGCCCCAATTTTCATAATGCAACATCTGCAGGGCTTCGGGGAGGGTCAGGATGGCGTTGTAGGCGGTCATTTGGTTGAAGGTGCCTTCGACCGTGCCTTCGGCGCTGGTGCCGTTGTCGCCACTGATGTAAATGATGAGCGTGTTGTCGAGTTTGCCCATGTCCTGGACGGCTTGAATGACGCGGCCGATTTCATGATCCGTATAGGCGGCGTAACCGGCAAAGTTTTCGGCCTCGCGGGCGTAGAGCCGCTTTTGGATGGGGCCCAGGGAATCCCACTTGGGCAGGCTATCGGGCCACGGGGTGAGTTGCGTGTTCGGGGGAATGACGCCGAGCCGTTTTTGGTTGGCGAAGATTTCCTCGCGGAGTTTTTCCCAACCCATGTCGAACTTGCCTTTGAACTTTTCACGCCATTCGGCCTTCGGCTGGTGTGGCGAATGTGTGCCGCCGGGCACGTAATAAAGGAAGAACGGCTGGTCGGGCGCCGCGGCGTTGAGGCTGTTCATGTACTTGATCGCCTCGTCGGCCATGTCGGTGATGAGATTGTAGTCCTTCCGGCCAATCCAGGGGTAAATCTGGCTGTGATCCCGGAACAGATAGGGCGTCCACTGGTCGGTTTCGCCGCCCATGAACCCGTAGAAATATTGGAAACCCATCCCCGACGGCCATTGGTCGAACGGTCCGGAAGGTCCGTATTGGTAGGTGGGGGTGTTATGGTTCTTGCCGAACCACGACGTGGCATAGCCGTTGTCCTGCAGAATCCGGCCGATGGTGGCGCAATCCTTGCCGATGACGGAATCGTAGCCGGGATAGCCGGTGGACATTTCGCCAATGACGCCGAAGCCGGAGGAATGGTGGTTGCGACCGGTAATCAACGCGGCGCGGGTGGGCGAGCACAGCGCCGTGGAATGGAATTGCGTGTAGCGCAACCCGGCCTTGGCCACGCGATCCATTGCGGGTGTCGGGATCACGCCACCAAACGTGCCGGACACGCCATAGCCCTGGTCATCGGTCATGATGAGCAGCACGTTGGGGGCGCCTTTGGGCGGGACAATGCGTGGTGGCCACCAGGATTTGGAGTCCTTGGCGGACTGTTTGATCACACCGCCGAATTTGGGATCCGGCGGCGGGAGTTGCTTGCCACTGATGGTGGTGGTGGCGCCAGGTGAACCGGGCGTGCCGGTGGTTTGGATTTCAGCGCGGGCGGTGAGCGCGAGGACCACACCGAGCGCGAGGCTGAGGGTGGAGAGTTTCCGATACGGTTTCATGTGTTTCGCTTCTGGTCTGTTCGTTGTTCTATCCCGACAGTATATTTGAATGGCAATCACGACTTGTTCCCTGGAGCAGCAGAAACTGGAAGTATCTTTGGGCAAACCTGTATGCCAAGTCGAGCCTTTAGTAATAGAGCAGTCATTCAAGGGCGCATCTTGACACTGCCCCCGAGAGGCTTCGGCGTGCGGGACTGTGTCCCGCAGCACTTACCCACCTCCAGCCACCGCCAGCAGTCAGCATACTCTTCATCAGCACCCGCCGCTGCGGGTCGCAGACCCGCCAACGTGCGCCGCGCTGCGACAAGGGTGGTTTCTTCCGGTGTCAGGCTGCCGGCACGGGAATCCAGATGATCAGCCGCTCGCGCTCACTGTGTCCTCCCTCCAAGGGAGGAAGGTAATGGTTGGCGGTTGAGGCTCGCGTCCCACCGGGCGGCAGTTAGTACACCCGAACATTGATCTCGCACTCGTCGCCCAGTCTGGCTTGGAGAACCGAGTCCATTTCGGTCGGATTCAACTCAGCCGGGACCTGGGCGATGAACACCATGCTGCGTTTGCTTTCGTAGAGACTGGCGGCTTTGACGCGACAATGGTTCTTGTGGAGAAACTCCGTTACCTCGCCGTACGTGGCCCGGGCGTCCTGCTTCCCGCTAACGCGAATCTTGAGCCGCACTGCGGCGTGCGACTCGAGCCAGTAGATCAGACCCCAGGCGGCCAGGGTGACAAATCCACCCAAGGCCCACTGATCCATCCCACACGCGAGACCGATCACCACCACCATGATGGCCTTGCCTGTGAGTTTTGGGTCATCCATCGCGGTGCGGAAGCGCACCAAGGCGCCGATGCCGAAGATGACGAACGCCATGTTCGGAGACAATTTCGTGATTTCAGCCACCACCGCCCCCAGCATGCCGAGCAGGATAAGTGTCTTGCCCTCTTCAATGCTCGAGGCGATGTCGGGCCTGATCGAGCGGCGTGGCCGCCACGAAATCAACCAGGAATAACAGACAGCAAGGCCAAACCCCAGGAAAAGCCGGAGCAAGTATTGCCAGTGCAGGAATTGTTGAAAGCTGTTCTGGATGGTCTCCAAGTGGGTTGCCGGCGGGACAGTGGTTGCCTTGGGCGACTCATGTTTGGAGAGGGCTGGCAACGGGGGAGCGATGCTATAGCTGACCACATTTGTAAGCTCAGCGCTTTCCTCAGGGAAAGCGGTGCAATTCCAGAGGGTCGTGATAGTCAGGAACACGACCAGCAGGCGCAAGAACTGCGAGGGGATTATCCCGCGGCGGCCGGAACAGCTGCTTTCGGCGGCGGCGCAGATGAGTGAGGAGTCAAGCTCCGCTGGCTTCATATGGTTCAGGGAGTTTACGGGACTAGCGCCATTTTCCAAGATTACCACGCGGTTCTTCCTTGGCAGGTTCCTCCGCGCTGGTCTCCGGCTGGAGGGGGACAGCTGCGGCTTGGCTATCCGAGTCCAACGTCGGTATCGCACCCGCGGTGGTGTTGGCTGCGGCAGCCGGGTTGGCAGGAGCCGGTCGGCCTTTCCGAGCTTTCGCTGATGTCGGTGGGGGGGAGGCGAGTTTGGTCTCAACCTCGGCGAGGAAATTCTGAGCTTCGGCCAGTTCCGCCTTGGCCTCCTTCGCCTGTTTCTTGGCGCGACGGGCGATGGCCTTTGCTTCCTTGCGGCTGCGCCTGGCTGCGCGCGCCTGTTCCTTGGCCTCCGCCCATCTACTTTGGGCAATTTCGACGCGAAGCCGGGCCATCTGTACCATATTGGCTCGCGCTTCCAACTCAGGTTTGGCGTGTGTTGGGTTCATGGGAAGAATCGGCAGCAAGTTGTACGGTTCAGTGTCATAAATTCAATTCCGAGTTAGGGCAAGGAAGTTTGCCAACCACAATGCGGGCCAGCAACTGTAATGTTCGGATTGCACCGCGCCTGGGCATTCCATACCTTTTGTTCGGATGGCTGGTCGGAATATGTTGTGGGGTGACCGACCAGCCCGTCCAGTTTGATCCATGGAGTTGGTTCGCTTTGTTTTCTATGACCGGAAAAGTCAACCTTTTGCTCGGGGCATTATTGGCGGTTGGGATTGGCTGGGCATTGTCCGCGGAGACGCCGCAAGCCGGAAACCCTCCGGCACTAAGCAATGCTGTGATCCTGGTCATCCGGCATGGGGAGAAACCGGCCACCGGCGATCAACTCTCCACCGCCGGCCAGGCACGCGCCCAAGCCTACGTCAGTTTCTTCAAGAACTTCAAGGTCAACGGGCAACCCGTGAAGCTGGATTATCTGTTTGCCTCCGCTGACTCCAAAGTAAGTCAGCGTGCGCGACTCACCATCGAACCCACCAGCAAGATGCTGGGGCTCGCGATTGATACCCAGTTTGCAGACGAACAGTTTCAAATGCTGGCCGATGAAATCAAAACTCGGCCGCATGGAAAGACCATGCTCATTTGCTGGCATCATGGCGAAATACCCAGACTGCTCAAGGCTTTGGGCGCGGACCCGGATCGGTTGTTTCCCAAAGGCGAATGGCCGGACGACGTGTTTAATTGGCTGGTAGAACTCCACTACGATGCCAACGGACACCTGATCGCGGCGAGTCGCGGCTCGGAGCAGTTCTGAGCCGCTGACCGTTCAATCAACCTTCGCCCCGGCCAAGATGTGCCAACGGGACGCGCCGGCTAAAATTTCCAGGTGAGATTGAGATTGGCGACGGTGAACCAGGCATTGTCGAACGAGCCGGAGACATCACCCCGACCGCCAGCGAGAACCGGCAACGCGCTGGTTTGATTCACCGACATGTCGCCGGCCCACATGAAGGTGCAGGCCGCGCCGATGTTCACCGATTTGCTGAGTTGATATTGCGCGCCGAGACCAAAGCGCCACGTCTGGCCCATGGGCAGGGTGACGGTGCGGTTTGCACTGGTGACGGCGGAACTGTCAAAAGCCGCGCCCCCGGACAGCGTCCATTTATCCGAGGGACGATATTGCGCGCCGAGAGCGCCGTGCCACGTGTCTTGATATTGCAGATTGAGCGTGGTGGTGGCGCCGCCCTCGACACCGGCCTGCACGTAGCCGAATTGACTCCAGTCCTGCCAGCCGAAGTCGGCCATGAGCGCCCACTTTTCATTCAAGGTGTGATGGACACTGAGCATCGCGGACTGTGGCACCTTCGTGCCGAGGTCCAGGCTCGGCGCGTTGGCAGGCCCGGCGCCGGTGAAGGTCGGTGTGTCGCTGAAGTCCAGATTCAGCGCGGAGAGATAGGTGACGCCGATGCGCGTCTTCTCGCCGGCCTTGAACAGGAGTCCGACATTCGCGCCGAAACCCCACGTGCGGTCTTTCAGGGACATTTGTCCGTCCGGCGCCGCGATGCCAACGTTGTTAACCGCCATCTGTGTGTCCAGATAGCCATACATCGCGTTGAGACCGGCGCCAATCGAGACCCAGTCCGTGGCCTCGTAACTGATGGTCGGCAGGAGGCTCATTCCGAGGAGCGCGCTTTCCTGGACGTAGTAACGGCCAACCCAGTTGTCATTGTAATCTTCCGCAAGGCCAAAGTAGGACAGGGTGCCGAATCCGACCCGGACCTTTTCCCCGATGGGTGTCACGACAAACAGACTCGCGCCCGGCAACCAGCCGACGGCATTCCCGCCATCGTCGCTGCCCAACAACGGTGACGTGCTTCCGTTGGGCGTGAACGACACGCTGCCGTAGAGCGCCTGCAATCCGCCCTGGACCTGGGTGCCCTGCAACTGGCTCATGCCGGCGGGATTCTTGAAGAGCGTGGAGGCATCATCGGCGCGCGAAGCATAACCGGCAGAGGCGAGGCCGGCATCCGGCGTGGCGATTTCATAAAGCATGATGCCGCCCGCCTGTGCGGATCGGGTGGCAGCAAAAGCGCAGGCAACGGCGACGGCGGCGAGGGTGAATCGGGTGCGAGGTTTCATGTTTCGAATGGTAGGGTGTTAGCGGTTCATTTCGGAAATAGGAATACGACCGTGAAGCGCAATCCCCAGTCGGGCCCGTTCATCGGGCGCTCGGCATAGTAACGTCCTCCGATCTGGAACTGTACCGGCATTTTTCCAATCTTCACCAACTGGGCGACCATCAGGTTCAGCGGCACGGTCCACTGGCTATTATCCCAATCGTAAGTGGATTCGGTGTTCAACGTGAAGGTCGTGTAGGTCTTCGTGGTGAAGGAGAGGAAGGGCTGAAGGAACGTCGCGTTGATGTCGGGCGTGTCGCCCTGGCCGGCGAACGACCAGATGTGATTTGCGAGAATGCCGTAGGTCCAACCGTGTTCCTGTTTGAGGAGAACGGCGGTGGGCCCGGCGCCAACTTTGCCCGGTCCGAGGGCGTCGTCGGTGGACGTGGGCCAATAAAACACCGGGCCCGCGCCCCAGATCCAGCCGCGTTTGGTGGGGGACTTGGGGGAGAGGAAAAAACTCTGCGTGGTGTCGCCCAGGCCGGAAGTCGAACTCCCGCCGGTGGGGGATTCGGCGTAGATCACCGGCAGGATGGTGCGGACGATGACATTCCAATCCTCGCTGATCGAAACCGGAATGACCGGTTGGATATTGGCCGTGTATTTCATGGCGTCCGCCGGGCCGATGCCGAAGTCCCAGTTGTTTTGAATGGGCACGCTGATGAGACTGGCCACCGGGTTGTTGAGCTTCTTAGCCAGTTCGGCCTGTGAATCGGCTTCGTCCGTTGCCGCACCACCGCCGGTTGTCTCAGATGATGCCGGGGTCAACGTAAACTCGCGATTGAAGCGCAGCCCAACGTCGGCGCGGGCCGCGACGACGGTTGCGGCCAAAGCCAGCAGGAGCGGGAGGGGATGACCAGCTGGTGATAGGCATTTTTTCATAACTCAATTAGCCGAGGTTTGATTGCTTTCTGGATCCGCGTTATTCCAATTTTGGCAGTCCTATTCCGCTTTGGGCGTCATCAAGATGTCGCCGGTGTGGATGACCGGTTCGCCGCTGGGCAAATTCGTGGCCATGCGCGGCGTGTAGTTGGTGACAAAATGCTCGTAGCCACGATGCACGAAGGAGATTTCCACGTCGAACCAGCCAATCTCGCGAAAGAGCGCCACGGATTTCTGACTATCCAGGTTGAACGCACCATCGGCGGCGGAGCGAGCTGGTTGCATCCGTTGCAGGGTTTCGCCGCCCTTCACCTGATCCAGCGTGCCGGCTTCGTAGTCCGGCACCACGCGTTTCACCTCCACGCCGTTGATTGGCTGTTGGGTCGCCGCATCCAGCACTCGTCCGATGATGCGCGGCGAAACATAGTGCGAAGGGGAATCAGTTTTGCAGCCCGCTAGCGTGCAAACCAACATCAGCCCGACCGAAGCGGAAAGTTCTGAGAGGGTGCGTCGCATGGATTTCAAATGTATGAGTCGGCGCATTATTTTCAGCGTCGCCAGCCGCCACCACCGCCGTGAAAACCGCCCCAACCGCCACCCCCGGAACTGCGCCAGCTATTGAAGCGTTGCGAGCCGAGGGATTGCGCTGAACTTTCGCGATCGGCCCAACTGCTGGAGCCAGGCGGTTTGTTCCAACTCGACGGGGAGGATTTGGTCGCGGCGTTTTCGCTTTGCGCCGTGGATTTGTTTTGGGAGGTCTGCCCTTGATTGTAGGTGTACGTGTTTCCGTTCTTGTCGGAGGTCATCGTGCCGTTGTTCCAGGAAGCCGAGTTGCCGGTCTTGGAATTCTGCGCCGTTCCCGAACTGCTGACCGAGGCGGTGCCATTGTAAGCGTTACCCGAAACGCTTTTCTGTGCGGAAATACTCTCGCCGGTGGCTGCATTGTTGTAGCTGCCCTGACGGTTGGCGTTGTAATTTCCATTGTAGGCGTTGCCCGAAATGCTGGCGGACCCGTTGAAGCTGGAGCCAGTGGTGGGATTGTAGCCGGAGGCCTGACGGTTGGCGTTGTAATTTCCGCTGGAGCGGCTCGCGTTGGCCGAACTGCTGGCATTGGCGTTCGCGCCACTGTAGGGATTGTACCAGGAGCCACTCCGCGACGCGGCGGCATTGCCTGTGTAGGGATTGTAAGTCGCACTGCCACTTACTGCGCCGCGCGTGCCGGTGTAAGGATTGTAGGTGCTGGCGCTGCGACTGGCCCACTCATTGCCGGTGTAGGGATTGTAGCCGTAGCTGCCGGTGGCGTGAACCGAAGTGCCCCAGTGCGTGTAGAAGCTCGTCGAGTTCACGTTCACGTGGGTATAGCCGTAGCCGTAGGGCGTGGCCCAGTGGTAACAGCCCCAGTACGGCTCGCAGCAGCAACTCGAGTTGTGCCCGACGCAGTAGCCGAATGCAAAGCCCACCGCCGCTCCCATCGCCATGCTCGCGCCGTAACCATACGTGGGTGGATAGCACACGTACGAGGTGCCGATGATCACGGGCGGGTAATAATAACCCGTGCCGTAAACCACCACGCCGCCGGGAGCGACCACGGTCCCGGCGTAGCCCGGCGTGTACCCAACGTAAACAACCGTTGGCGTGAAACCATAAACGTAGGCGTAGGTGACGTAGTGAATCGGGCAACTGGCGGGGATCGTGTAAACAACCCCTGGCACCGAAGTGGCCACCACCCACGGTCCAGTTGCGGCCGTCGCTTTGAACCAGACACCACCTTCGCAGGCGTAATACGTATTCGCATTCACCATGACGACCGGGGTCGCGGTGTTGGCCGCATAGGAGAGTTTCGTGCCGGTGATCGGAGTGAAGCTGGGGGCGCCAAAATAATCCACTGTGAGTTTGGCCTGGTCACGTTTGATCGTGGCGGTTTGCGGAATGGAGTTGGCAATGACCGCCTCTTGCGATTGGGGCGTGCCCGGCACGGAGGCGAGCACGTTGGATTTTTCGTGGTCCGCCGGGATGTTTTTGAAATCAGCCGGGAGTTGTCCCGCCGGGACAAACGCATACGGGCCGTTCAGGGAAGCGGATTTGAACCAGCGTCCGGAGATCAGCACGTAATACTGGCCGTCGTCGAGGTAATAGAAAATGGCGTTGCTCGTATTTTCCACGTAAAGCAGGTCGGTCCCGGAAACAGCGAGGAGATTCGGGGCGCCGGTGGTTTCGACCAGTTCCGTCGGTACGGTTGAAACGTAGATGTGCAACACCGCCGGCACCTCGCCATTCTTCGGATACATCGGGTCCACTTGCTTGGTGGCCAGCGCGGCGTCGAGGGCGGCGACGGTGTCCGGCGGTGGCGTGTAGGTGATGGCCCACGGACCTTCGAGCGAAGGCGCCGTGTGCCAGCGGCTGCCGGCGAAAAGATAATAACCCGGGTAGAGAGAATTGGTGTTCAACAACAGAATCGCCCGCGTATTGACGACGCGCTGATAGTCGCCAACCAACGGTTTGAGGATCGGTGCGCCGTCCACGAGGATGAGCAGGGAGGGTTGGGTGGTGTAGATGACGCGTGGAGGATCATTCTTCACCGCCTGAATCTTCGCCTTGGTGATGTCTGCCGAAGCGGCGAAGACCGCTTCCAGATGATCGAGGGGAATTACCTTCACGGCGTGGCGCTGAAACGACTCCAGCAGCGCGCGGTATTGCGGCTGCATTTTTTTCTGTGTCGGGAAATCCAGCCGGGTCATCTGGAATTCTTCCAGCGTCACGAGGCGGTTGACCTTGTCTATCTCCGTGCGGGCTTGGAAAAAGACGACGCCGTAGGTTTCGTTGCTGGTGCCGGCGGGCCGCACGGCCACCACAATACGGCCCGAGAGCTGGTTGCCCGGCCAATCGGAAATCTGCGGCTGATAGATGGCAAACTCGTAACCGTTCGTGGCATAAAACCGTGGCCACGTCAGCGCGTCAAGGTCCACTGGCTGAGCCGGTTGACTGGGCTGCGCCGAGACTTGGCCGCCGGCGTACGGGCCGATGAAGGCGACCACAAGGAATGCTGCCAAGAAAAGACCAGCCAGTGCAATCGGGCCGCGCGGGCGAAGCGGTGCCCAATCCGAGCAAGCCACGGAGGGAGATGTTTTCACAATGAAAGTCGGTTGGCCTGAGGCTGAACCAGGAGCCGCTTCAGCCCCAGCTTGAGTTAACGCCGCAACTCAGTTGTTCGCGTTGTAATTGAAGTTTTGCAACTGGAGTTTCATCGCCTTGGCGGCCACATCCACCTCGGCAAACTCGAGATGGGTCAGGCCACTTGCCAATGTTTTGAAGGTTGCGGTGGCGATCACCGGGTCGCCGTTAAAGGTGGTGGTGATCGAGAGCTTCCGCGTTTGGCGGGTCGCCGCATCAATGGACAGCGTGTAGGTGTCGCCCGAAGTCACCACGCTGTTGCCAGTGATTTGCAGCAAGCCATTCGCATCCGGGGCCTGGATGGTCGCCGAATCCACAAAGTCGAGGACCTTGCCGGCGCTGGGCAGCGTGTATTGGTCGAGCAATTTGCGCAGACCAGTGAGATATTGTTCAACCTTCTCCTTTTCCCGTTCGGCAATGCGGCGTCGGACGAAGCCGCGGGGCAGGGGCGAAGACTCGTCGTTGAGGAGACTGCGTTGGAGTTCGCCGGTGGGGCCGTAGGTCACAAGCTCGATGCGTGTGTCGGCGACCTTGCCGTTCTCCAGGAGTTCAGTCCGGGACTGCCAGGAATATTGCTTCATCAAGGCGGCATTGGACTTGCGGGCCGCCGTGATTTTTGCGGCGAGGCCGTCCTGGGCCAGACCTGGTTGGGCAGCCAGGCATATCAGCGATGCGGTTAGAACGATCAGGAATTGTTTCATGGTGATTTTTCCCTGGGCTATCCATCCGGGTGGGCGGTTCATATTCGTGCGGGCTCACTGGTACTTGATCGCTACGGCAATGATGACGCGTCCTTCGATCCGTTGAATCGAACGGCCGTACCACGGACCGGTGACATACGCTCCAGTGACCTGGGTTTGGTCGAGCACCACCACGGCGGCATCGGCGCCCATTTTGGCGGCGGCCTTGCGCAGGGCTTCCTCAATCTTTGCGGCGGACACGCTCTCATCCGAGGGCTCAGCGCGCACTTCACCCAAGCGGACGTGCGGCTTCGTCGGGACGGTGCGGAGGATCTGCACGGTTGCGGGATCGGACGGTGGGTAGGTCGGTCCACCAATCTCCTGCGTGCTGTTGATGGAAACGGTCTGGCAACCGGTCACAAGGAACAGCGCGGCGGTGGCAAGGCCCAAGGTGAGAATACGCGTCATGGTTTTCATCTATGCTCAGTTGGTTTTTGGTTTTTGACTGGGTCAAATTCAATGAGTCCGTTCGGACAGCTCCGACTTCACGCATGGCAACTTCATCAACTTGACGGCGATCCAGGCAGGAATGTCACCGCTCGCACCAACCCGGAAGTTTGCCATCAGTGCGTGCGCAGGATGGCATCGGCTGCATTAGAATTGCAATCCAAATGTGTCAAGAAACGGAATCCCTCGAACCCCGCTTCCCAGTTTGAACTTGCTGGCGGGCGCACAAGAAACCTTGACGCGGGGTGCGAGTGCGCTAAACAACGTTTGAAGGATCCGCCGCGTCACAACGTCAATCACGGTTGAATCAAAGCAACTCGGGTTTCTTATGAAAATACTACTTCTCTCAGTCACGCTCCTGGCCACCTCAATCGCATTCGCCGGTGCGGCGGATGAAGGCTTTCATCCGCTCTTCAACGGCACCAACACCGCCGGCTGGCATTTGCGCAAGGCTGACGGTCACAACTCATGGACGGTCGAAGCGGGCGTGTTGAAGAATACGGTCAACAAGGGCGAACACGGCACTGATCTGGTCACCGATCAGAAGTTCAAAGACTTCACCGTGAAATATGAATTCATGGTGCCGGATAATTCCAACAGCGGATTCTACCTGCGTGGTCGGCATGAGATCCAGATCCTCGGCGACTTCGCGAAAGGTGCGACCAGTCTCGGCGGTAACGGGGCAATTTACAATTTCAAAGCGCCCGACAGATTTGTTTCCAAACCCGGTGGCGAATGGCAGACCGCCGAGGCGACGATCATCGGCAACAAAATCACCGTCGTGTTGAATGGCGTGAAGATTCACGACAACGTCGAGTGCAACAAGGCGACCGGCAGCGAACTTGACGACAAGGTGGATCAACCCGGCGCGATTTTCCTGCAAGGCGATCACGGCACCGTCTGGTTCCGCAACATCCAGATCAAAGAATTGAAGTAACGGGGCAAAAAGGGGGAGCTATGAAAGCAACCAGTTCTGAAGGAAAACCTGCCGGCAAGGGGAGTGCGCTTTCACGACGACAATTCCTTGGCGGCGCAGCTTTTGCGTCTGCCGGACTCATGATCCTGCCCAGTCGCGTGCTGGGCCGGGGCGGATTCAAGTCGCCCAACGAGAAGTTGAACATCGCCGGCATTGGCGTCGGTGGGCAGGGCGGGCATGACCTCAGCCAGATGACCAGTGAGAACATCGTTGCTCTCTGTGATGTGGACTCCGCGCACGCGGGCGGCATCTTTCGCCGTTATGACGGCGCGAAGGTTTACAAGGACTACCGCAAGATGCTGGACGAGCAGAAAGACATTGACGCGGTCGTCATCGCTACGCCGGATCATCAACACGCGATCATCGCCATGGCAGCGATGCGTGCGGGCAAACACGTCTATTGCGAAAAGCCGCTCACCCACACGGTTTGGGAAGCGCGCCAACTCACCAAGGCCGCGCGTGAGTTCAAGGTCGCCACGCAGATGGGTAATCAAGGCCAGGCCTCCGAAGAAACGCGCCGCTTGTCCGAATTGATCATGGACAACGCCATCGGTCCGGTGCGCGAGGTACATGTGTGGACGGATCGTCCGTCGAACGGATTGTTCAACGAGTACTGGCCGCAAGGAGTGGAACGTCCCAAGGAGACGCCGCCTGTGCCCAACACACTTGAATGGGATCTGTGGCTCGGGCCGGCACCGGAGCGACCTTACAATCCGATCTACCTTCCGTTCCGTTGGCGCGGTTGGTGGGATTTCGGCACCGGCGCGCTCGGCGACATCGGTTGTCATTCCTTTGATCCCGTCTTTCGCGCGCTTAAGCTCGGTGCGCCCATCAGTGTCGAAGCCAGTTCCAACCGGGTGAACAAGGAGACCTATCCGCTCGCCTCGATGGTCACGTATCAATTCCCGGCTCGGGGCGAAATGCCACCGTTGAAACTCACCTGGTACGATGGTGGATTGCGCCCGCCGCGTCCGGAGGAACTCGAGTCCGGCGATCAAATGGGCGCGAACGGACATCTGTTCATCGGTGACAAGGGGAAGATTCTCAACCAAGGCGGCTACAAGTTGCTGCCGAAGTCGCGCGCGAAAGAATACCGCGAGCCGCCGAAGAAACTCGCGCGTTCGCCCGGCCATTATTTGGAGTGGATTGCCGCGTGCAAAGGCGGTCAGCCTGGCGGTTCAAATTTCGATTGGGCCGGTCCGCTGACGGAAGCGGTGTTGCTGGGCAACGTGGCGCTGCGCCAGCAGTTGCGGGAGGAATTGACCACCAAGAAACTGTTGTGGGACAGTCAGAATCTGAAGTTCACGAATTCCGACACCGCCAATCAATTCCTAAGGACTGAGTATCGGCGGGGCTGGACGTTGTAAGTTTGCCCGGATACCGGAATTGCTTTCGCTCCCGGTTTCCCGCATTCTCCTCATGCGGACCGACGGTCTAACCAGCCGTCGGTCCGAGTTTTCTAATGTTCTTCAATTGGCGAATGTTCGGGCGGGCATTGCGAATCGCCCTTTTCGTGCAACCGTTCAGCCTCCGACGCTGGGCGTATGTCCTCTTTTTTAGCGCATTGTTTCTGCTGTTTCTCGGATTCGTCGTGCTCGGCCGCGCGCTAGACTACCTGTTCTTTCCCGGTTTCAAAAAGCAGTCCGTCAAGCAACCGGTGTTCATCATTGCGCCACCGCGCAGTGGCACGACCCTCGTGCAAAATCTGTTCAGCCTCGACGGGGATCGCTTCGTGCATCTCAAGATGTATCAAACCATCTTTCCGTCCGTCTGCTTCCAACGCTTTTTTGATGCGCTGATAGAGCTGGATGGTTTGTTCGGTCATCCCGTCGAAAACGTACTCGGATGGTGCGAGAAGAAATGGTTCGGCGGCTGGGACACCATGCACAAGATGCGACTCAACCAGCCGGAAGAGGACGATGCGCTGTTCCTCTACGCGTTTGAGTCAGAGGCTATCTATCTGCTGTTTCCCTACATCAAAGAGTTGTGGGAAGCCGGCTTCCCCGACGCACTGCCGGCGGAGCTACGCCGCCGGCTCATGGGTTATTACCGCAGTTGTCTCCAGCGTCATCTCTACGCCAATGGCCCGACACGCACTTTGCTTTCAAAGGCCACGCAATCGTCCGGCACCGTCGAGTCGTTGATGGCGGAATTTCCTGATGCGCGCTTCATCACCATCATCCGCCATCCCTACCGCTCCGTCGCGTCGCACGTCAGTTTGTTCGTCCCCGTGTGGAAGGCGCACTCGCCGGACATCGCCAAGGATGGTCCGGTCTCCAAAGCCTACGGCCAACTCGCAGTCGAGTGGTATAAGCATCTGTTCCAATTCCGAACGAAGATTGATCCGGCGCGTTATCACTGCATTGATTACCGTGAACTGGTGCGCGATCCCGGCGTGGCCATCGAGCAGGCCTACACACATTTCGGCTGGCCTGTGAGCGATGCGATGCGCACGCGCCTGAAGGACGCCACTCGACGCCAGGGTGAGTTCAAGAGCCAGCATGAATACACGCTCGAAGAGTTCGGCCTGTCGAAGGAGTGGATTCAGGCCGAGCTAGGTGAAGTGCTCGACCACTACAAGCTGGAGCGGTAATGGATTCAGGTGGAAATCCTCGCTCTGCGAGGATTTGCGCCGCGTAGTAGCGGCGCAACAGACTTACCAGAGTTGTGCGTTTGTCAGTTATGCCCTTATCGCTGCTGGGTGGGCGGAGTGGTCGCGGCGCGCCCACTGCTATCAGCATGACCGCTACGCCAGCCTGAATTTGCTTTGCGGGACCGGTGAACTGACCTAACCTAAACTCGCATGTCAACTGTGCTAGACACTGAAATCCAGAAACCGCCGGCAGCAAGGGCGCAAGCCGGTCTCGATATCCGCGCGCTGGTCGAGGAACACGAGGGCCGCAACTACGAGTTGCAGTCCGAGCACATCAACCCCGCCAATGTCCGCACGCTCAAGACCATCGGGTTCGATCGTTGCTACGTGCGTGCCGAAGGACCTTACCTTTGGGATACGGCAGGCATGAAGTATCTCGACATGCTCTCCGGCTACGGCGTGTTCGGTCTGGGCCGCAACCATCCGGAAGTGCGCCGCGTGTTGCACGATTTCCTGGACCTCAATTATCCCAGTCTCGTAAAGATGGAAGCGCCACTGCTCAGCGGGCTCCTCGCCGAACAGTTGAAGAAGCGGATGCCCAATCAACTAGACATGGTGTTCTTCACCAATTCGGGCGCGGAGGGTGTGGAAACAGCGCTCAAGTATGCCCGCTGCGCCACCGGCAAGCCGGCGATCATTCATTGCGCGAAAGCTTTTCACGGTCTGAGTTATGGTTCGCTTTCAATCAACGGGGACGAAAGTTTTCGCGAAGGGTTCGCTCCGTTCCTGCCAGACTGCCGCAAGATTCCGTTCAATGATCTGGAAGCGCTCGAACAGGAATTGCGCAAGAAGGACGTGGCCGCATTCGTCGTCGAACCGGTGCAGGGCAAGGGTGTGAATCTGCCGTCGCCGGGTTATCTGCGCGAGGCAGCCGCATTGTGTCGGAAATACGGCGCGGTGTTTATTGATGACGAGGTGCAGTCCGGCATGGGCCGCACCGGACGTTTCCTGGCGATCGAGCATGAAGGTGACGTTGATCCAGACATTGTCGTGCTGGCCAAGACACTGTCCGGCGGTTTCGTTCCGGTGGGCGCGGTGCTGTGCAAGAAGTGGATTCACGAAAAGGTGTTCTCCAGCATGAACCGCTCGGTGGTGCACAGCTCGACTTTCAGCCAGGGAAGTTTCGCCATGGTCGCGGGTCTGGCTGCGCTCGACGTGCTCGACCGGGAAAAGCTGGTTCAACGCGCTGAGAAGATGGGCAACCTCATCGGCGAGGGCGTGAAGGCGATGATTCCGCGCTTTGAGTTTCTCAAGGAAATCCGCTGGCGCGGGCTGATGATGGGCATTGAGTTCGGTTCACCCAAATCGCTAACACTAAAAGCCGCGTGGTCGTTGATGCACACGATGGACAAGAGCCTGTTCCCGCAGGCGGCCATCATACCGCTGCTCAACAAGCATCACATCGTCACGCAGGTCGCCGGTCATCACATTGATGTGATCAAGCTGCTGCCGCCGTTGGTCGTCAGTGAGGAGGACGTGCGTTGGTTCCTGAGCGCCTTCGAGGACGTGATGGTGCAGATGCACAAGTTCCCCGGCCCGGCGTGGGATGTCGTCTCCGACATCGGCAAGATGGTGCTGACCAATCGGGCGCGCTAACGGAGCGCAAGCTCCGGTTTTACTCGAACTCAGAACAAACGCGGCACGCGCCGCGTGAGGACACGCGGCCGACAACAAGAACGGGGAAGGCTTGTAGGCCGGGTTTCCCAACCCGGCGTTTGGGGCCCGCAAAGTCCGAGCTAGAATTCTGCCCGCTGCTGATTAGGTGCAAACCGCCACCAAGCCACGTGCACCAGGCCGAGCAGAATCAGCGTCAGGCCATTCGCCACTACTCCAGAAATCACCGGCGTTCCAGCGAAGCTCTGGATCGCTACCAACAACGCGAGAGCGATGTTGCGATTGCTCGTGCCGAATGCGACTACTTGTCGAGCGCCAGCAGTCGCGCCGCCGAGGACATAGCCCAGCAGCAAAGAGAGTTCCGCAACCAACACGATTGCAAGCAATGGACGCAAGCCGGTTTGCAGGATGGAACTAAACTCCGTGACCGTCACAAACGTGAGCGACAAAGCGCCAATGGCTTCTGATGCAACTTCCACCGGGCGCAACAACCGCTTACCGAGCACGGGCCATTGATGATTGACCCAGACCCCCAACGCGAGCGGCAAAGTGATGGTGGCTACGAGTGTCAGTAACACGCCGAGCAGATTGAATTGAATTGCACCCGCATCCGGCACGGCTTTGAGGGCGAGCACGCAGACTAATGGCGTGAGGAAAGCAGAGAGCAGGGGATACACGGAGGTTAGTCCAGCCGCCAGCGCCAGGTCCGCCTTCGCCATGCGTGCGAACACCGGTACAACCGGCGCGAACGGCGCCGCGGCAAGCAAGATCATCGCGATGGTGATGTCGCGACCCAAGCCAAATCCGCGCGCTGCGGCTACAGTTAGCGCCGGCACCACCACGAAGTTGGCGATCAGAATCGCCACGAAGCGGCAACGCTTCAGGGCTTGGGCAACTTGTCCCAGCGTCAGCCGCAAGCCTACCGCGCCCAGCAGGCCCGCCAGGGCGCTGATAGTTAGGATGCGGATGATGGTTTCCGTTTTCACCGGCGTCGTTGCAGGTTCAACGCAGTGGCATCCCCTAGATGGAAATTGCCGTGGTGTCGTCCTGGAGTTGGAAGTATTCCAGAATCCGTGCAACGGATTCGGGCACGCTCAATTGGTCGGTGCGCAATTCAATCTCCGGATGCGGCGGCGCTTCGTACGGCGCGGAGATGCCGGTGAATTCCTTGATCTCCTTGGCGCGTGCCTTGGCATAAAGCCCCTTGGGATCGCGCCGTTCGCAAACTTCCAGCGGCGCGTTTACATACACCTCGACGAAGCGACCCGCCGGCATGATCTTGCGGACCATCTCGCGGTCGGCCCGGTACGGCGAGATGAACGCGGTGATGCAAATGACGCCGGCATCGGCGAACAGTTTGGCAACTTCACCCACACGCCGGATGTTTTCCGTGCGATCCTTGGGTGAGAAACCGAGGTCGGACCCGAGGCCGTGCCGGATGTTGTCACCGTCGAGCACATAGACCGAGCGTCCGAGATTGAACAATTCGCGTTCCAGTTCAGTGGCGATGGTGGACTTGCCGGAACTGGACAATCCGGTAAGCCAGAGGATGCAACCGGGATGACCGTGCCGCACTTCGCGTTGCTGTGCCGTGACCTTGCCGCGACTCCAGAAAATGTTTTCGCTCTTGTTGGCCGCGTCATGCGTCCGACGCGGATAATTGTCACCGACAATGATGCCGCCACCGGCCACGTCAAAATCGTCCACGATGACGAACCGGCCGAGCGGCGCGATGTCCGCATGCACGTCAAAGGCCAGCGGCTTTTTCGTGTGCAAGGTCAACTCGCCCACCTCGTGCCGGCCCACGAACATTTCGTTCTCCTTGCGCGCGACTGTCTCCAACGACGAAGCGTCAATAACCTTGTCCACCGACTCGATGGAACATTCCACCTCTTGCGTGGCGAGCTTGAGCTTGTAGGTGCGGCCTTTGGTGAAGGGCTTCTTGCCGAGCCAGAAAAGCCGCACTTTGAATCGCGAAAGCTCGAATGGTGGCGCACTGTCGAGCGCCGCCACCGTTCCGCGTGCGACGAAGATTTGTTCGGTGAGCGTGATCCCGACAGACTCGCCGACGGTGGCGGTATCCGTGGAAGGCGCGTTCCAGCGTTCGATGGTCTTCACCGTGCTGGTCTTGTCGGTGGGGGAGAAGACCAGTTTGTCGCCGACTTTGATCGCGCCCGCTTCGACGCGGCCCGCGAAGATGCGGCGGGCATCGAAGCGATAGACGTCCTGAATTGGGAAGCGCAACGGTTGGTTCGCCGGTCGGTCGGTGGCTTCAAACGTGTCGAGCGCTTCGAGCACCGTCGGGCCTTGGTACCAGGGCATGTTCGCGCTGCGCGTGGCAATATTGTCGCCGTGCCGGGCGGCGATGGGGATGAACACTTTCGGCTCCACGCCAATGCTCTTGAGCCATACGCGATACTCGGTCTCGATTTGCGAGAAGCGGGTCTCGCGGTAACTCTCCAAGTCGAGCTTGTTCACCAGCACGACGACCTGCCGGATGCCAAGCAGGTGAAGAAGATAACCATGCCGACGCGAATTCTCCTGCACGCCTTCGTGCGCATCAATGAGCAGCAACGCGGCCTCCGCCTGCGCGGCGCCGGTGATCATGTTCTTCAGAAACTCCTTGTGGCCGGGAGCGTCAATGATGACGTATTGGCGCTTCGCCGTCCGAAACCAGATTTGCGCGGTATCAATGGTGATGTTCTGGTCGCGCTCGGATTGGAGCGCGTCCATGAGGTTTGCCCACTCGAAAGGCACGCCGCGGCGTTCGGCGATGCGCTGGAGTTGCTCCAGCTTGCCCTCGGGCAGCGAGCCGGTGTCGTGAAACAACCGTCCCACGAAGGTGGATTTGCCGTGGTCCACGTGACCGACGATCACGATCTTGAGTTGCTCGGTTGGGGTCATGAAAGTGTTGACGGCCGCGCGCGGCTGGTCGGCGGCGGGCGGAAGTTCACATGTAGCCATCGCGCCGGAGTTTTTCAAAGGCGTCCTCGCTCTCCTTGTCCTGCGCGCGACCGGAGCGTTCGGCGGTTTTGGTCTGGCGCAACTCGGCGATGATTTCGGTCACAGTCTTCGCTTGAGATTTGATGGGCGCGGTGCAGGGCGCGCAGCCCAGGCTGCGATAACGCTCGCCTTTGCCGTTCGCGAAATAGAGCGGGATGACCGGAATGTTCTCGCGCTCGATGTACTCCCACACGTTCAACTCGGTCCAGTGCAGCAACGGATGGATGCGGATGTGCGTGCCCGGGGCGAAATCCGTTTTGAACTGGTCCCACAATTCCGGCGGCTGGTCCTCGACGTTCCACTCCATGTTTTTGTCGCGGGGACTGAAGTAACGTTCCTTGGCGCGCGTCGGCTCCTCGTCGCGGCGCACGCCCACGATGACACCGGTGTAATGATGTTTGGCCAGCACCTGTTGGAGCGCGTCCTTCTTGAGTGTGCCGCAACATTCCACGCGCGTGGCCTGACCGTTCGGATAAGTCACGCCGCGCTTGAGCACGTCCTTGTTTTTGCCAGTGACGAGTTGCAGCTTCCACTCCGTCACCAGCCGGTCGCGATACTCGATCATGGACGGAATCTTGTACGTCGTATCCACGTGGACGAGCGGGAAGGGGACGTGGCCGAAGAAAGCCTTGCGTGCCAGCCAGAGCATGACCGTGGAGTCTTTGCCGATGCTCCACAGCATGGCGAGATGCTCAAACTTGTTGAACGCCTCGCGCAGGATGTAAATGCTCTGATTTTCGAGTTTGGATAAATGGTCCATGACGAATGCCGACGGGCAAATTAGCGGGATCGTGAGTCCACGGAAAGTTCATTCTGTGGCGACGTGACCAAGGCAGAAAAAAAGCGCAGCAGAATTGATCTGCTGCGCTGACGAAATGATTTGTGAATTACTTGGCCGCCGGAGTCACGGACGACATGGCGAGGCCCAGGGCCTTGAATTGCTCGGCCAGTTGGGTGATGGAGGTGGTGAGGGGGACGGAGTCCGTCTTGGCCTTCGACACGGTGCCTTTGATGGCGGCCAGTCCTCCTGCGGTCAGATCCACCGAGAGATACTTTTGAACGTCCTGGAGTTCACCCATGAAAGGACGGAAAGCGACCTCCGCTTCGGTGTAGCTGCGTTTGATGGCTTCCATTTTTTGGGCGACTTCATCCTTCCGCGCCTGGCTGCGGGCTTTGATGTCTTCGTTGTTGATCTTGGCGAGTTGCGCGTCCCACGCGGCGAAGAACTCCTTGCTCTTCTCGCCCATGGAGCGCCGGGCGGCGGCGATATCCTTCGCGGTGGAGGCCACCTCGCTCAGGTGGGCGTTGAACTGTTTGTATTGCGGGCGCAAATCCGCCTGCGGTTTGTTGACCAGGTCGTCCAGCGAGGCCAGCGTCTTGTCAATCTGAGCCGGCAGAGCGGCGATGCGATTGGCTGTGCCCTGGATGTCCTGGGCGGTTTTGTTGCCCTTGTCGTAACCGGACGAGGCGCAACCCGCTGCCAGCAGCAGGGTGGCAGTGCAGGTCGCAAGGCAGACTGCGGTTTGAATTCGTGTGAGTGAGGTTTTCATAGTTTTCGTTTGAGTGGCTGTGTTTTTCGTAATGGTCAAAGTGTCTCCGTGTTGTCTGGAAGACTGCTGGCCCAGTGCAACTGACCCGCCAGTAATAATCAGGCGCACCCGGGCTGACAACTCAATTCTGGCTCCGGTCGACGGTGTCAACGGTGATTGCGGCGCACAAACCAGCGGCAACTTAGCGGGCGAGTGATTGTTCCACCCGTTGCAGCGTGATCGGCGATGCAAGGATGCCCATGTGGTCCTGAAAAACGCCGAGGACACTGGCCGCCTGTTCCTGCACCTGCGGGAGGAGTTCGCTCGGCACGGCCACCACACCATCGTTCTCACTGGGCAGGCTCAGGCTGCTGGAACTTTTGTAGCTGAACAGGAGGTCGTGGCGTGTGCCGGTGGGCAGTGGCTGGTTGAGAATTTCCTTCAGGTAATCGCTGCCCGGCGCCATGTCCCGCCATGACGGGACCGGGAAATCAAGATGCTTGACGGCAAGTTCCGCTGCCTGATGACCGCCCCACGGTGTCGAGATCGTGACCAAGTGCGGAATGAAATTAGTTCCTGCCAGACTCACCGCGCGCTGAATCGCCCCGCGCGATACCAGGCCGCCCATGCTGTGGGCGACCACATCGATCTGTTTGACGCCGTACCGTTGTTTGAGCAACAGGATCGCGCTGGAGAGGCCGTTGGCGGCCTTGTCCAACCGGATGCCGCTCGGATAGAGGCAAAACCAGAGCTGATGTTTTCGCCGGTCCATCTTTTCAAGGATGGTGCGCCAGTCTTGGGGTGAACCGGAAATGCCATAAACGAAAAGGACCGGTGTCCGTTTCGGATCGTAGGGCTCCATGAAATAAATCCCAAAGCCGTAACGTTGGACAAACTCGAACGGTTTCCACATGCCCAGTTCGCCAGCCGCGGACGAAAACTTTGGATTGTTAAGGTCGGCAATTTCTCCAAGGGTCACCGACAACGATTCGCCCAGTTGCGGATCCTCACGGGGCAGCGCGAGACTCTGGCCTCGGGGCAGGCCGTTCGTGGCGGACAACCTCAAAAGAATGGGCTTGGCGCGTACACTGGTGTCGGCGAGTGAGGTTGGACGGATATTCCGCGTCAAGGCCATCGGTTCGCCCCCGTCGTACCTCCCGTTTCCGTTGAGGTCCGTGAACGCCCCGACATCGAACGACCGGTTCTGGCGCAGCAAGAATGCCGTCAGCCCATCCGTTCCGACCACTTGGAAGCCGACCATCACATTCGTGCCTTTGGTGAGCGGGGTTAAAGCGAGCGCGTAATTGGTCGCGGCGGTGGAGAGGCCGGTGAGTTCCAGCGCGATGACTCCGTGCGCGTTGATTTCTTTCACCTGCTGCTTTACTCCCAAGAGCGTACACGAGGACGTCAAGCTCAGGCACAACACCAGCAGCAGCGTCTGGTGCCACACAGTGAGGATATGTGGGCGAATCGGTTTGAGATTATCTCCCGTCGAAGGGAATTGCCGGGTAGGGGACTTGGGTGGCGAAAACACGCCCTGTTCAATTCATTTTTCCCGCGATTTTGTCAAGCCAGCTTACGATGGTTTGGTCAAGGCCGGCTTCCCATTCTGGAAAACCAACGCGCCCGTTGGGCAATGCTTCACACATTCAGCGGCGACTTTTTGCAAACCGCTTTCAATTTCTTGATTGAAGGGTGCACTGACCTTCACATCAAACCCGCGGCCGATGAACGTCAACCCCAGCGGCTCGGCCGCCATCTCCGTCAGCTTCACGCAAATACCACACAGGATGCACTTGCCCGGCTCGAAGATGATTCCGCCGGGTTGTAGTTGTTGGTCGAACTCTCGGCGCTCGCTCCGAAACCGGCTCGCGTCCGCACCATAGACTTGTGCGTAATGCTGGAGCACACAATTGCCGCTCGAATGACAGTCGCAATGCAAGCAGCGCGACGACTCCGCCGCTGCCTCGTGTCGGCTGTGGCCCGCGCAGCGGTCGCACGGCGAAACGCTGCCACCGGTGCTGGCGTTGCGCAGGAATTGTCGCAGTTCGCCCGGGTCCAGTCGTCCCATGATGCTCGAAAACGGTTTCTCCGGTCGCCGTGCGGGTTGTCCACTTAAGAAACGATGCAAGCACTCCGCAGCTGCACGGCCCTCGGCCATCGCCTTCACGAGTTGCTTCTGTGGCCGCACGGCGCTGCCCGCAGCGAAGACCTTGGCCATTGGGGTTTGACACGTATTCGGATCGGTCTTGATGGAATTGCCCGTCAGCGGCAAGCCGAGCGCCGTTGCTTCGTCCTTCGCGATTTCGCCGATCGCCAGCAGAATCGCATCGAACCCACGCGCCAGTCCTTCCAGTCGGACTTCGTTGCCCAGCGCCACGCCGAGTTTGAATTCCACGCCCAGCCGTTGCAGCAGCGTGATCTCGGCGTCGAGCACACTCGCAGGGAGCTGATCTTCCTTCGCATCGCGCAACGTGCCGCCGGCCTGCGTGCGGCGATCCGTTACGATGACCCGGTGTCCCTCGCGCGATAGGTAATACGCCGCCGCCAGTCCCGTCGGCCCCGCGCCGATGATTACGACACTTCTGGCGGT
Organism: Limisphaerales bacterium; assembly: GCA_044225555.1. GTDB lineage: Bacteria > Verrucomicrobiota > Verrucomicrobiia > Limisphaerales > JADLHS01 > JADLHS01. The sequence goes on from JBGAIM010000002.1 coordinate 520,711, forward strand.
GACAGGTTTGCGTGATGGCACGTGCGGTTCGGCTTGGTTGAGATCTTGATCGGTGACAAACCGTTCCATGTTGCGGATGGCTGCGGGCGAATCCCAGTTGCCCCGCCGACAACCCTGCTCGCACGGATGATGACACAACCGCCCGAGCACTCCCGCCAACGGTAACGTCTGGCGAACCGTGGCAATGGCTTCATCCACCCGTTCCGCTTGGATGTGTCGCAGCATTGCGGGAATGTTCAGCATCAAGGGACACAACCGATGACACGGAGACAGGCAATCCCCGACGTGATCGCTGAACAACAACTCCAGTGCGGTGCGCCGGGCCTCGTGGACTTCTTCCGTCTCGCTCTCAATCGCCATGCCCGGCGCGACTTTTGTCCCGCACGAAGGCACGAGCTTGCCATTCGATTTCACCAAGCACACCTGACACGAATTGAGCGGGCCACATTTCTCCAGATAACACAGCGTCGGAATATCGATCGCCAGTTTGCGGGCCGCTGCCAACACGCTCTCGCCCGGCTGCACTTCAACCGGGCGACCGTCGATTGAAATGGTGAATGGCGCGCTCATCCAACCTCCACCGCGTCGTGAGGACAAACCCGCTTGCACGTATCGCACCGCGTGCATTTCGCGTCATCAATCACGTGCCGCGCATACGGCGTCATCGGAATTGCATCCACCGGACAATGCTGCGCGCAGAGGGTGCAACCCGTGCAGTCGGGGTTGATGGTGTAATGAATCAGCGCGGTGCACTTGCCCGCCGGGCACCGGCCTTGCAGATGCGCCTCGTATTCGTCGCGGAAGTAGCGCAGCGTCGTGAGGACGGGATTCGGGGCGGTCTTGCCCAAGCCACAGAGGCTGCCGGCACCGACCTGGACCGCCAGTCGCTCCAATTCGTCCAGATGCTGCCGCGTCGCCTTGCCGGTGCAAAGGCGCTCCAGGATATCGAGCATCCGCTTCGTGCCGATGCGACAGAACGTGCACTTGCCGCACGATTGATCCTGCGTGAACTGGAGAAAGTATTTCGCGATGTCCACCATGCAACTTGTGTCATCAAGCACGACGAGCCCGCCGCTGCCCATGATCGCGCCCACGTCGCGGAGCGATTCGTAATCCACCGATGTATCTGCCAAACGCGCGGGCACACAACCGCCACTCGGCCCGCCGATTTGCACCGCCTTGAAACGCCGCCCGTCGCCCACTCCGCCACCAATCTCCTCCACGATTTCGCGGATCGTTGTGCCCATCGGCACTTCAATCAGCCCGCCGCGACGAATCTTGCCCGCGAGCGCAAAAACCTTTGTGCCCTTACTCTTGGTCGTGCCGATGGCGGCGAATTTCTCCGCGCCGTTGCGCAGAATCCACGGCACGAGGGCGAGCGTCTCGACGTTGTTGATGAGCGTTGGCTTGCCCCACAAACCTTCTTGGGCCGGGAAAGGCGGTCGTAACTTCGGCATCCCGCGCTGGCCTTCGACTGAAGCAATCAAAGCCGTCTCCTCGCCGCACACGAACGCGCCCGCACCTTCAAATACCGACAACTTGAACGGCCCGCCTACACTCAGCAGCTTTTCGCCCAGCCATCCCCGCTTCTCCAATTCCGCAATCGCCGCCCGCACTCGCTTCACCGCCAGTGGGTATTCGTGCCGGATGTAGAATATTCCCTCACTCGCTCCCACGGCCACCGCTGCGATGGCCAGCCCTTCGATCACCCGGAACGGAAATGACTCCAAAATCATCCGGTCCATGAATGCGCCCGGATCGCCTTCATCACCGTTGCAGATCACGTATTTCGTGTCGTTGTTTTGCTGCGAAACAACGCGCCACTTTTGCCCCGAAGGAAATCCCGCCCCACCGCGTCCGCGCAACCCCGACTTTTCGATGGTGGAGATGATCTGTTCCCTCGTAGCAGCCGACGTGAGGAGGCTCTGACTATTTTCCGATTTGTTTTGACGCTCGCCCTCACCCTGGCCCTCTCCCCCGGGGAGAGGGGACAGCAATCGCGCATCATGTGATCGCGCTGAGCCTGTTGAACCATCATCGATTTTCGTCTTCTCCAAGACCGGCGAATGATTCTCCCTCTCCTGGGGGAGAGGGCGGTCGTTCAGCTGAAATCCCAAACACTTCGCCAAAGCCTCAAACCCTCCATGCGCCAAATACTCATCCAAGTCCAGCGGATCGAGCTTCCCAAAATGCTCCGTGGCGATGTGAACCTGCCGATCCAGGAACGCCCGCACATTCGGATCACGCTTGCTCATCGAGAAACGCTGCACGCCCCGCTGCTCGTTTGTGTCGTCAAGCAACAACCCATCCAGCACCCGCGTCCAGATGCGGCTCGCGCGTTGGACGAAACCGCGCGGCTTGAAGTGCCGCTGCACGAGCGCCCGCGCCTGGGTCGAGGTGAGATCCGCATACAGCGTTCCAGACTTGCCTGCCTCGGCAACTTCGATCATCGGCGTGCGATGACACATGCCGACGCAGCCGACCCGTTTCACCACCACGCTTCCGCCACACGCCGCCGCGCTGGCGTTCAGTGCGTGAAACAACTTGTCGCTGCCCTTGGCCATGCAACACGAGCCGAGACCGACATGGATTTCCGCCACGCCGTTATGGTGATGGTGATGATGAACCTCTTCGGTTGACTGGATCGTTTTCGCCTCCGCTTGGAGTTCCAGAAACTCGCGCATCGTTTCGGGCACGCGCTCGGCGCTGGTGTGGCCGAACGTTGCTTCGCCGACTTTGACTACTGGTGCGAGCGTGCAGGTGCCCAGGCACGCGACCTGTTCGATGGTGAACTGTCGTTCGAGATCCGTATCGGCGCCTACGGTGATTTTAAGATGCCGTCGCAGTGCATCCTCGACCCGCTCCGCGCCGGCCACGTGACACGCGGTGCCGCGGCAGACACGCACCACGTGCTTCCCGGTCGGTTGCATCCGGAACATGTCGTAAAAGGACGCGACGCCCGCGATAGCTGTTGGCGTGATTTCGCTTTTCTCGCAGACGTGACGTAATGCTTCCTCGGGCAGATAGCCGTAGTGCTCCTGTAACGCCTGTAAGATCGGGATCACCGCGTCCGGCTTGCGCCCGACCCGAGTCACGGCCTGTTCCGCGAATGTCAGATCAACGGGCACTCGCCACCTCCTTCGGGATTCCCAGGCACCAAAGATTCGTCGCGCCGCGCAAAAACATTCTGCCGCCCGCAAACGCCGGACTCGCGTGGAAAGAGTCGTCGAGCTTCGTGCGGCCCTGCGATGGCCGGCGAGGATTGCACTTCCACTTCCAGATCTTTCTCCCAAACTTTCTTGCCTTCCTTGATGTCAAACGCGGCCAGGCCACCGCCAGTCGTCACGGTGAAAACCAGTTCGCCGTTGCTGACGGGGCTGGTGATGTCGGGGATGTTATCGTCCGCCGTCCATGCCACGTGCGACTTCGTGACATCGCCCGCACCATCCGGCCGGAGGGCGATAAGCTTGCCGGCTGGGCTGACAACAATGACAAAACCACCAGCGAAAATTGGAGAAGGCGTGACTTCACCCTCCATCAGGTCGGCGCGCCAGAGTTCGTTGCCATCGGCGAGCGCATGGCACATGACGAACGGCAGGGCAAGCGTGATGATCTGGGTTTTGCCCGCGGCTTCGATGATGATCGGCGTGGCCCAGGAACCATGCGTGGGCTTGCTGCGCTCCCAGAGTTGCCGACCGGTGGCACAATCAAACGCGATTAACTTCGAGCCGCCGGGCGCACCTTCGTCTTGATCGAACTGGACGATCAGTTTGCCGGGCCAGATGGCAAGAGACGTCGCGTGGCCGTACATGTCCTTCGGCACGCCGATGTTCTTGGACCAAACAGGCGCACCGTCGAGCGTGAACGCGGCGAGATCACCATTCGCAAATAGTGCAAAGACCCGTTGTCCGTCGCAGGCTGTGGTTGGCACGGCAAAGCCAGTCATCTCCGGAACCTCGGGCTGAATTGCGGGACTGCCGGGAACTTTCTCAACCGCGCGCTGCCAGAGAAGTTTGCCGTCGGTCGCATCAAAGCAGATCACCTCTCGTTTCACGGCGTTGCCGCCGGAGACGAAAACGCGATTGCTCCAAACCACCGGTGAATTGAAGCCGGTCGCAGGCAGCGGTGACTTCCAAAGGACATTCGTAGCAAAGCTGGCATTGGCCGAGCTGCCATCTCCGTCCATTCCCCGGAAGCGCGGCCAGTTGGCACGGAACTCGGCTAGGGTCGAAATGCTCGGGCTCGCTTCGGTGCCGCCGGACCTGCCCAGCAACTTGTCCAAATCCGCTGCCGATTTTGGCAGAGGTGAACTGGCCGTGAATGCCAGTGCCAGCAAACTGAAGCCCGCGACAACGCCCACACCCGCAACCGACCAACGAGCTTGAGCAGAAAGCTCGCGCGCTTCACTCGCCGCTTCGGGCTTGAGTTTTGGCAGCCACGGAAGTGCGCGCATTTTCGCGAGAGGTTTTGCTGCGAGCAGCAGGGTCACCACACCACCCACCAACAGCCAACCACCGGTGCTGTCGAGTGCGAGCCGCCGCTTGTAGCGCTGTCGGAATTCCAAATCGAGCCGGCGGATTTCTATTTTCACGGCCTCGTTGGTCGGAGCGGCTCGGAGTTTTTCCTTCAGCGCGAGCAGTTGCGGCGATTTCCACGGATCGCGCTCCGAAGCCAGTGCGTGTTGGTAAAGCATGTAGCCGCTGACCAGCAGGCAGAACGCGGCCGCGATGCAGGCGGTGCGAGATAAGGGCGAAACGCAAAGGCGCAAAGGTGCAAAGGCGCCAGGAACGGAATCCTTTGCGTCTTGGCGAGTTTGCGACTTTGCGTTTGAAGTCGTCATGCTTTTGCGGCGACTACCGTTGAGGGTTGCGGTATTTCACTCGCTGGCATTTGTCCGATGCGGGTCAACTCTTGTGGGCACGAACGGAAGCAGCGGGCGCAGGCGAAACACGCACCGCGATCAGGTTCATAATCGGTCCGGGTCGTCTTCAGCGACAAGCTCACCAGCTTCACGCCGATGACCAATCCGACCCAGCCGCCGAAAACCACGCACGCAATCCAGAAGCGATGGCGGAGATCGGTCGCTGCCTTCAGCACCGCTTCGGGGTCACGTTCCGCGCGTTGGAGCGAGAGGGCTTCGAGTGTCATCACGCCGTAGTTCACGGGCGCTTTCTGTTGGTGGATGTAGCGCTCGGCGAGTTCGACCGTCGGATTCAGTTTGGAAACCGGCACGGCGAGTTGGCCGCCAACCCAGGCACCACCTGCAACCAAGATTGGCGACAGCAGCAACAACCAGCCGAGTCGGCGACGATCTGGCAGAAGGAATTTGGGTTCGACTGTGCCGAGGGAGGGCTCGCGCATCGCGCCGAAGGGACAGGAGTTGGCGCAAAGTTGACATTGCGTGCAGATGTCCGGCGTGACGCGCACGCGCCATTTCGAAGCCAGCGAGGCTAGTTTCAGCAGCGCACCGTAAGGACAGAGAAATCGGCAGTACGGTCGGCCCACGAACATTCCGAGAACCAATGTCAGTACGGCCAACGCGATGAGGAGACCTGGACCGTTGAGCCGGAAGATCGGAACGATGGGGTCGTAGCGGCAAATCGGAAAGCCCGTGCCGGTCGCGGCGAACGTGAGGCCGAAACCGAGGAAGATGAACGGCAGCACGCCGAGCGCGTGTTCGAGCCATGCGGGAACTTTGATCGGTTTGACGAGCAGCAAATCCTGCAACGCGCCATGCGGGCAAACTCCGGCGCAAAAGGCGCGACCGGCGAACAACGCGACCAGCAGGGGCGCGGTGAAGAACGCGATGACGGTCAGTGGCACCGCGTAGGTTGAGTCGAACAAACCGAGGATGATGTTCTGCGGCGCGCCGATGGCACACACGCAGCCCTTTCGCCAGAAACCGAAGTAGGCAAGCGAGAAAATGCCGAGCCAGAAGAGTCCGCGCCGCGTGCGATGTTTGTGAACGAACCACAAGGCCACACCGAGACACGCGCACAACACGGCGACATCCAGGTATTGCAGCCACTCGGCGCGGGCGGCGGGCGTGGAAGTGATGGGGATTTGATGGTTTGTCTCTGTGAAGTCGGGAGGGGGAAAACGTGACTCCGCGAAAGCGGGAATGTTTTGCAGGAGTGCGAGCGCTAGGAATGCCGCGCCCAACAAGAGTCGGAGCAATTTTCGATTTACGATGTACGATTTACGAGCGCGCACGCTGGAGACGCGTAAATCGTAAATCGCAAATCGTAAATCACTCATGTCAGTGGGCGTGTG
>JBGAIM010000018.1:0-139679 GCA_044225555.1 Limisphaerales bacterium
AGTGCGAGCGCTAGGAATGCCGCGCCCAACAAGAGTCGGAGCAATTTTCGATTTACGATGTACGATTTACGAGCGCGCACGCTGGAGACGCGTAAATCGTAAATCGCAAATCGTAAATCACTCATGTCAGTGGGCGTGTGTGGTCTTCAGCAAATACGGCTGGCTTACGGGCACGCGACGGAAGGCGTCGCCAGGGCAGGTGCGGGCGATGGCGCATTCGTTGCAGTGGACGCAGCGGTCGTGGCGGATTTGTAGAAAGAGCGAGCCGTTGCCGAAACGATTGCAGCCCTCGACGCATTTCGCGCAGCCGATGCAGAGTTTTTCATCAATGGTGTATTCGTAATACGGGTCTTCGACGAAGGTGCGCCTGATGGCGGCAGTAGGACAAAGCTGATTCTCGGCGGCAGTCGTGAGCGCGTTAGGCTCGGGCTCGAAGTAGCCGGTGCAGAGATTGCAGTAACCGCACATTGCGTAGGCGTGAACGCACTTCACGGCGGATTGCTCCAGCACACACTTCGTGGCGCAGTTGCCGCAGCGGACGCATTTTTGCGGATCAATCTGCCAGACCCAATCCTGCGCCTGACTGCGATTGGCCAGCACGCCGCCGAGTCCCGCGAGTCCAGCAACGCCGAAGATCCGCGCGCCGTTACGCAGGAACGTGCGGCGCGTCGTCGACTCGGGTGTGGGTTTGGGGTTCACAAAATGAAATCAACCACGGATGAACAAGGATGGACACGGATTCCTGGGGCAACCGGGGTGAGGGCTTTGGCCCGCTTCAACACTCGGACACGCTGAGCATTCGCGCAGTGAAGCGGCCTAAAGGCCGCGCTCCTTTCCCATCCGTGTTTATCTGTGTTCATCCGTGGTTAATCTTTCAGGCCGTTTTCTGCATCACGCGCACGTCGCCGGTGACGATATCCAAAATGTAGATGCGGCCTTGTGAATCCACCGCGGCGTCGAGTCCGCCGGCGGTGCAATCTGACGGACCACAGGCGCGGGCGTTTTCGGAAAAGGTTTCCACGCCGGCGACCACCGACTCGAATTCGCCGGTGGCGCTGTAAACTTTCACGCGCGGCAGTCCCTTTTCGCAGGTCACATATTTGCCATCGGGCAGCAAGGTGAAGTTGATTGGATTGCAGCAACCGCAGAAGCCGGTGATGCCCATCGCCGTCACGCCCCAGGAGCCTTCAAAGTCGCCGTCCGGTGTGTAGAGTTCCATGCGATGACGGCCCGGATTGTTCACGCGCAGCAAACCGTCGTGGGCGATCTCCACATCGAAGAACGGACTGGGAATAATGAAGCCGGGGACGTTGCGCTCCTTATCTTTCTCACCGATGCGACGGACGAGTTTGCCGGATTTGTCGTAGCGCAGGATGGCGCGATTGCCGGCATCGGCGACGAACACTTCGTTTTCGCTGACGGCAATCCCTGTTAGCCACGGCTTCTTTCCTGGCGAATCCCAGACTGCTTTGCGTTGGCCCTTCGCGTCAAAGACTTCGACGTGGTCGCGCAGGCCGAGATAGATCGTGCCGTCTTTGGCAACCCCGCAACAACGGGTCGGCTCGGTTGCGGCGATTTCAAGTTTGCTCGCGCCGGACGAATCATGCGCTGTCAGATAGTTGCCGGAACAAACGTAAAGTGTGTCGTCCACGCCGATGGCGATTCGTTTCGCCTCCGCGTGTGGCGCCTTCCAGCGGGACTTTTCTTCGTAGGCGATCAGCTTGGGATCGGTGACTTGGAGATGCGAGACGTCGTAGGCGAATGGGTTCTTCGAGCCTTTGTCCTGGGCATTGAGCCGTTGCGAAGCGATCAACTTGAGGACGGCCATGGTGCCGGCGGCTTGACCAAAGAATTCGCGGCGCGAGGAAAGATCAAATTCACGTTTCATGAAATGCCTCCGCGTTTGGCTTGTTTCGCCGACAGCGCCTGGGGCAGGCCGCAGTCAGTGTAGGCGGTGCAGCCGCCACAGATGCCCTGGTTGATGCACGTCTGGCCGGATAGTTTGCCGCCGCTGCGTTGGAAGAGAGTCGCCGACACCGCCGCCAATCCGGTGAGCACCGCATACCGGAAACCATCGCGCATAAATTCGCGGCGGCTGGGGCCGCGATGCTGGTCGGCTTCGTTCATGGCGCAAAGCAATACGCCTCCCTCGCCTCAACCCTGCGTCCCGCGTATTGTCTCAATTGACTGCCAAAACCCTAAGCGCCCGGCGCGCGGCGGGCTCGCATTAGATTGGTAAAAGCTGTGCATTTATTGCCGCAGCACAGCCAAGGAAAGCTACTTGGTGGTTACCTCAAGGCAGATCAGGCGGGTGAGGTCGCGTGCGATCAGACGGCCGTTGGCAATTGCCAGCGGCGCCCAGGACTCGCGTCCGGTGAGAACTTGCGCCTCGCCGAGAAGATTGAAACGAGCCGGAGAAGCCTCCATCAAACGCAACTTGCCGGCATCGTTCATCGCAAAGATCAAATCTCCGGCGATGAGAAATCCGCCCAGGCCAAAGGTTTCGCCGGAGCCGCTCGCCCAAACCACCTTGCCACTGAGATCGAGACAAACGAAGCGGCCGTCAGCTCGCGCGCCGTAGAGATGGCCGTCTTTCAGGATTGGCGTGTGCTGGGTGGCGCCAAATACCTCGGGCGCCAGCTTGAAGAGAGTTTTGGGCGCAAGTTTCCCATCCTGCTCCTGCAATTGAAGCATCAAACTTCCGGCGCCGTAGCCGCCGGTCAAAAAGATTTTTCCGTCCGGCAATGGCACGGGCGAAGGCACGGTGGCGATGCCGATCTTCCAATCGGTGGTTTCCCAAAGCAGCGTGCCATCCTTCGCGTCCACACCGACGACGCCTTTGTTGGCGCAATAGACGTACTGGCGATGGCCGGCGAAATCCATCGGCATGATGCTGGAGTGGGTCATCTTCCAGTCGTGCGGGTTGGGCGCCTGCCAGAGCGGTTTGCCGGTGGCGAGGTCAAGCGCTAGGAGGAGCGCGCTCTTGCCCCCGGGTGCGAGAATGACTTTGTCGCCGTCCACCAGCGGACATTGGCCGGCATACCATTCAGGCACAGTGGCGCCGAATTCACGCACCAGGCTCACACTCCACTTGAGTTCTCCGCTGGTCGAATCGAGGCAGAACACATTGCATTTGGAGTCGAGCGCGACAACGTATTTGTCCGTAATCGTGGGAACGGTCCGCGTCATGCCGTGGTTGCGTTTGATCGTGAGTGGGTAGGTGTAGCGCCAGATTTCCTGGCTGTCGGCGAGGGAAAGACATCGCAGCGCGCTTTGCTTGGCGTCGCGATCGTAGTCGAGGAGGTAAAACCGTCCGTTGCCGATGGCCACGCCAGCGTAGCCTTCGCCGACGTCGAGCGCCCAGAGTTCACGCGGCGGTGTAGTTTTCCAGTCGCGCGAAAGACTTGTAGAGTTGGTGGAGATTCCGTCGCGATTCGGTCCGCGGAATTGCGGCCACGAGCCGGGCAGGGGACTCGGCTGTCCGGGACCGGAAACAAGTTTTCCTGCCAGGACCGGATTGCTTCCGCCGGATTCGCCACCGGGCGCGGCGTCCGTGCCAGGAACGCGAAGTTTCAACGCGCTATTTGCACGCGGCCACGCCCAGATGGCGAATGCCAAGAGGGCGACAACGGCAAGCGCCGCCGAAAGCGCATTAGCATATCGGGACCATTTCATTCCGGCGCAAACGCACGGAGCGTTGTGCGTAGTCACTCTGTCTCCAAGCCGCTTTGGCGGCTACGCCGTTTTTGTTCGGAAGTATTCGCCCGTTGCGAAGTTGCGCGAACGGGCGGCTATTTAGAGCCAGTCAGGGGCGGCAAGCTGGGATTCATGTGGAGAGTCTTGACGAGAAAGGCCATTTTGTCGGCGGCTTCGTCAATGATCTTGGAAGTGGGTTTGCCCGCGCCGTGACCGGCTTTGGTCTCGATGCGGATGAGTGTGGGCGCGGGGCCGGCTTGCGCGGCCTGGAGGGCGGCGGCGAATTTGAAACTGTGCGCGGGGACGACGCGGTCATCATGGTCGCCGGTCGTGACCATTGTGGCCGGATATTTGGTGCCAGGTCGGATGTTGTGCAAGGGTGAATAGGCGCGAAGGGCCTTGAACTCGTCGCTGTTTTCGGGCGAGCCATAGTCGCTGGTCCATGCCCAGCCGATGGTAAATTTGCTGAAGCGCAGCATGTCCATCACGCCCACCGCGGGAAGACAGGCGGCGAACAAATCCGGTCGTTGCGTTTCGCACGCGCCGACGAGGAGGCCGCCGTTGCTGCCGCCGGAGATGGCGAGTTTTTTCGACGAGGTGTATTTGTTGGCAATGAGCCATTCTCCAGCGGAGATAAAATCATCGAAGACGTTTTGTTTGCGCAGCTTCATGCCGCCTTGATGCCAGTCTTCGCCGTATTCGCCGCCGCCGCGCAAATTGGGCACGGCATAAACACCGCCCATTTCCATCCAGACGAGATTGGCTTTGCTGGCGTAGAACACCTGCTTGGTTTCGTAATTGGCGGGATTGAAATCAACCTTGGGTTCGCGGAAGACCTCGCTGGTGCGCTTGGCAAGATCGTAGCGATAGATGGTTCCGGGGGCGGTGTAGCTGGTGAACGAATAGAACGTCTCGGTGTCCTTGCGCTTCCCGCCAAACCCGCCGACGCTGCCGATGCCCGGCAGTTGAATTTCGTGCAGAAAGGTTCCATCGAGAGAAAAGACTTTCACTTGACTGTGGGCATCCTTGAGAAAAGTGCAGACGAAGGAGTTGTTCAGTGTGGCGACGCCGGTGAGCGTTTCCGCCGCTTGCGGGATGAGTTCCCGCCAGTTCTCACGTTGGGGTTTGGTGATGTCAATGGCGATGAGCCGACCGCGTGAGGCTTTCAGATCGGTGCGAAACCAAAACACGGGGCCGTCGTTGTCAACGAAGTCATAGAGCGCGTCGAACTCATTCAGCAACTCGACCACGGGCGCATCCGGTTGCGTGAGGTCTTGATAGAAGACGCGGTTTTGCGGCGCGGTACCCTGGCTGACGTTGATGATGAGATAATGTCCGTCTTCGGTGACCTGGCCGCCGAAGCCCCAATCCTTATGGTCGGGCCGCTGATAAACCAGTTTGTCCTGAGCCTGGGGAGTGCCGAGGCGATGATAAAAAAGTTTCTGGAAGTAATTCACGCGGGTCATTTTTTCCGCCTCGGTGGGTTCGTCGTAACGACTGTAATAAAACCCACGGCTGTCCTTGGTCCAGGAGGCGCTCGAAAACTTTACCCACTTCAAATGGTCGTCGAGGTCCTTGCCCGTCTCAATGTCGCGCACCTTCCATTCCTGCCAGTCCGAACCGGAGCCGGATAAACCGTAGGCCAACAGATTCCCATTATCGCTGGGGGACAGACCGGCGAGAGCCACGGTGCCGTCGGTAGAAAGCTTGTTCGGGTCGAGCAAGACCTTGGGCTCGCTGCCGAGCGCCGGCAGGGTGTAAAAGACGCTCTGGTTTTGCAGACCGTCGTTCTTGCTGTAGAAGTAGCGACCGCCTTCCTTGAACGGGACGCCGTACCGTTCGTAGTTCCAAAGCTTGGTGAGGCGCTGCTTGATGGCGTCGCGCTGCGGGATTTGAGCGAGATAGTCGAAGGTGACTTTGTTCTGCGCTTCGACCCACGCCTTGGTCTCGGCGGAATTATCATCTTCCAACCAGCGATAAGGATCGACCACGGTGACGCCGTGGTAAACGTCCACCTGATTCGTGGAGCGCGCGGCGGGGTACTGGAGATGAGCCTTGTGTTGCGCGCAACCGAGCAGCACCAGACCGAGAACCAGAGAGGAAAACAGGGAGATTTGCGTTTTCATGCTTGAGTGGATTGGAAATGAAATTCGGGTTGAGCTTAGTTTAACAAGTGTTCGCGGAAGAACTGAATCGTGCTGACGAATTGGAAGTCCACATTCTTTTTCTTCTGGAAACCGTGGCCTTCGTCCTTGGCCATGAGATACCAGACCTTGCCACCGCGGTCGCGGATGGCTTTGGCCATTTGCTCGGCTTCGGTCACCGGCACGCGCGGGTCGTTCAAGCCCTGCACGATGAACAGCGGCTTGCCGATCTTGGCCACGTTGTTTAGGGGCGCCATTTGCGCCATGAACTCCGCCATCTTGGGATCGCGTTCGTCGCCGTATTCCACGCGGCGCAGGTCGCGGCGGTATTCCTGCGTGTTTTTGAGGAACGTCAGGAAGCTGGAGATGCCCACGATATCCACGCCGCAGCGGAGGCGGTCGCTGAAGTGCGTCATGCACGCCAGCGTCATGTAGCCGCCGTAACTGCCGCCCGTGACGGCGATTCGCCCGGCATCAATCCCCGCATCGTGCCCGGCCCAGTCGAGGAATGCGCCGATGTCCTTCACGGAATCCTCGCGCTTGAAACCGTTGTCGAGCGTGAGAAACGTTTTGCCGTAGCCGCTCGAGCCGCGGACGTTTGGGAGCAACAACGCCACGCCGAGTTCGTCGAGGTAATAGTTGTTGCGACCGAGAAAATTCGGGCGCGACTGCGATTCCGGTCCGCCGTGAATGTTGATGATGAGCGGGCGCTTGCCGGGAAATTTTTTCGGATCGGGGCGATAGAGAAAGCCGGAAATCGTCAGCCCATCGAAGCTCTTGATACGAACCAGTTCCGGCTCGGCAAAATTATCCGTGGGCAGGCCGCCGGTCTCGCTTTCGGTCCAGCGATCGAGCTTGCCGGACTTCACGTCATACGAATAGACATCCGCCGCCGAGCGCGCGGAAGTAAAGTTGAAGGCGATCTCGCGACCGTTCTCGTGCCACGACACGCCCGAGGGAATACCCAGCGGCAATTTCGGCGCACGCAGTTCCTTGCCGGACTTCACGTCAGCCAGGTGAATCTTGCCCACCCCATCTTCGTTCGTGATGAACGCGATTGTCTTGCCGTCCGGTGAAAGGTCGAAGCTCGAAACATCCCACTTGATGTTGCCGGTGAGCACGCGGAGGGCTTTCGTCTTTAAATCCATCTGCGTGAGGCGTTGGAATTCCGAGCCGTCGTCGCTGGTGAAGAAGATGGATTTGCCGTCCTTGGCGAACCGCGCGTCGCTGTAGGCCACGGAGGTTTCCTTGTCCGGCGTAAGCAATTCCTTCGTGCCCGTTTTGACTTCGAGCAGATACAGCCGGCTTTTGTTGATCGAAATCTCTTCGAGCAGCAGCAGCTTCGATTTGTCCTCGGACCAATCCGTCGCGGCCCAACCACCACCGGACATTTCAGTGACGAGCCGGTTGCTCGACGGTTCGGCGGGATTCATCACGTAGATGTCGTAGTCGCGACCGTTACGGCGCGTGGAGGTGTAGGCGATGAGTTCGCCATCGCTGGTCATCGCGCCGCCTTCGTTGCGCGACTTGCCATCGGTGAGAAGCGTGATGCGGCCGGTCGCCGGATCGAGCCGGTAAAACTGGTAGAATTCACCGCCGCCCGTGTCCTGCGAGAACAGGATGTAACGCCCGTGCTTGCGTTGCCAACTCCCGCCGCGCGCCGGCTCGGGCGTGAATGTGAGCTGCCGGCGCGCGCCACCGGGCACGCGGACTTCGTGCAATTGGTTCGCGTCGGCAAAGCGCGTGGTGATGAGCAGCTCGCGCTTCACCGGATGCCAACTGCTGAACGCGGCGGCGCGAAATTCCAGATAGCGCCCGACGTCGGCTTTCAGCTCTTTGGGTGCGGCGGGGATGCCTTCCACGACCAAATTTTCCGGGACTTGGGCAACCGCGGTGGTGGCGATCATGACCACGAGTCCAAAAGCGAGGGGATATTTCATATTCAGAATTCGCGGTCATTGTTTTCAGAAATCCAGGTGAGGGGCAACGCAGAAGATGACGTCGGTTGCGGAAGGGCTGGCTGCGAATGATCTCCGTTTTTCTGTCTTGAACCCGCACGCGCTGTCTTGAATCGGGTCAACGTGCATTCCCTGCAAGCGCCGTTGCGGAATCTGCTTGGTGCCGTCGCGCAGCAGTTCATCTGAAATTCCGGATAACACTTTGCCGGAAGCGAATCGTTTGTCTCACCGCAGGCGATTGGTGTTGAACGTGCTAAAAGGCGCCCGACTCGTGTTTTGTTCCGCACGCAGCAACTGTGTTTGGACTCGGTCGAGCTATGAATTTATCCGCCGTGAGGGTCTTGCTGGTTGAGGATGACCCGATGATGCCTGAAATGTTGAGCGCCCTGTTTCACGGGGATGATCTCACCTTCACGCACGTGACGAATGCGGGGGAGGCATTGTGCCGGTTGGAAGACCAAGCCTTTGATCTCATCCTGCTCGACCTCGGCCTGCCGGGATTGAACGGGTTCGAGTGTCTTCGCCAGATCAAGAATTCCCCCTCGGGCCGGAACGTGCCGGTGATCATCCTCAGCGGTCAGGGCGCGGTGGCGGAACGAGTGCGCGGGTTTGAACTTGGCGCCGTGGATTACCTGACCAAGCCCTTTGAGGGATTGGAATTGCGCGCCCGTGTCTGGTCGGTGTTAAGAACGCAACGAACGCATCACGAACTGGCCGAAGCACGTCTCGCGGCGGAAAAAGCGGTGCGCGCCAAAGCGGAGTTCCTCGCCAACATGAGCCACGAAATCCGCACGCCCATGAACGGCGTCATCGCCATGGCGGGCCTGTTGCTGGAAACGCAGTTGACGCACGACCAGCGCAGCTACGTGGATACGATCTACTCCAGCAGTGAGTCGTTGCTCACCATCATCAATGACATCCTGGATTTCTCGAAGATCGAATCCGGCCGGCTGGAGTTTGAGTCCTGCCCCGTGAACCTGCGACTGTGCATTGAGGAAGCACTCGATCTACTCGCAGCCAAGGCGGCGGAGAAGGAACTCGAGCTGGCGTATCAACTCGACGAAGGCACGCCTGAGCAGGTGCTGGGCGACGTAACGCGCCTGCGGCAGATTCTCGTCAACCTGATTGGCAACGCGGTCAAATTCACCCGCCAGGGAGAAATCGTGGTCTCGGTCAAGCTGGCAGCGGCGACGGAAACTCCGTCCAGCAACGCGGCATCCGGCCAGTTGCACTTCTCCGTGCGCGACACCGGCATGGGCATCCCGGCGGAGCGCCTCGCGAAACTGTTTCGGCCCTTTGCCCAGGCGGATGTTTCGACCACGCGCCGCTTTGGCGGCACGGGCTTGGGACTCTCCATCAGTTACCGGCTGGTGGAATTGATGGGTGGTCGCATGTGGGCCGAGAGCAGTGTGGGCAATGGTTCGACGTTCAATTTTTCGCTGCCGCTGGCCGTGTCTCCGGCAACGGACACCCCTTCCGTCCTCGACCACAAGCAGCCGCAGTTGACCGACCTCCGGCTGTTGATCGTGGACGATAATCCGACGAACTGCCGCATCCTCGCGCTGCAGACCAACAAGTGGGGCATGGTCACACGCACTGCGCAAAACGGATTGCAGGCGTTGGACTGGTTGCGGCGTGGTGAAGTATTTGACCTGGCCATTCTCGACATGCAGATGCCCGGGATGGATGGGCTCATGCTTGCGGCGGAAATGCGGAAGCTGCAAACGGCGGCGAACATCCCGTTGGTTCTGCTCACTTCGATGGGCGTCCGCAGTGACAGCCCGGAATTTCTTCAGGCGGGTTTTGCGACCTGCCTCACCAAACCAATCAAGCCTGCGCAACTGTTCGAATCCCTCATCCGGGTCCTCTCCGGCACTCGTACCATGCAAAAGACCAAACCCGCCAATAACAAGCTCGATCCTCAACTCGCCCAACGGCTGCCCTTGCGCATCCTGCTCTGCGACGACAATCTCATCAACCAGAAGGTTGCCGCCCGCGTGCTCGGCCAGATGGGTTACAGCCCCAAGGTCGCGGCTCACGGCGTCGAAGCCCTTTCCGCCATTGATTCCACGCCGTTCGACATGATATTCATGGACGTCATGATGCCGGAAATGGATGGCCTGGAGGCCACCCGGCAAATCCGCCGGCGGCAACAGGATCGCGCCAACCATCCGAATTACAAGACGCACATCGTGATCGTGGCCATGACGGCGAGTGCGATGCCCGGTGACCGCGAGAAGTGTCTGGAAGCCGGGATGGACGACTATCTCTCCAAGCCGGTCCGCCCCGAAGACGTGCGGACGGTGATCGAGCGTTGGGGAGCGAAGGCCGGCCTGGAAGATTCCGCCACCGCGCGGGATTCCGTGGTGGAAACCGCCAAAGTATTGGTCAGCACCGACAAGATTATGAACGATAAACCGCCCGTGGACATGGACCGGTTGAACGAATTCACCGAGGGCAACCCGGAGAATCTGACCGAGCTGGCCACCCTGTACGTGAAGCAAACCACCCAGCAGTTGGAGCAGCTCGACGCCGCGGTGAAAGCCGGCGACGCCCCGGCGATCAAGCGCCTGGCGCACAGTTGTGCGGGGGCCAGCGCCACGTGCGGCATGCAGCGCATCGTGATCCCCCTGCGCGAACTGGAGCGGCAGGGCGCCGAGAACAAATTGACCACCGCCACCGAACTGTTCGCCCAGGTAACCCAGGAATTTGAATTGATTTGCCAGACGCTCGCGCCTTATCTGACCCCGGCCACCCGCGCCGCTGCGCGGGGCTGAGCATGAAAAAAGTCCTGATCATCGAAGACGACCAGATTGTTGCCAGCATCTACCGTAACAAGCTCGCGGGGGAGGGGTTTCAAGTCGAGGTCGCCCATAACGGTGAAGCGGGACTCGATTCGATCCGGGGGTTTCTCCCGGACGTCGTCATTCTCGATCTGGTTCTGCCCAAAATCAGCGGCGTCGAGTTGATGAAGATTGTTCGCGCCGAACCGCCCTTTCAAGCGCTGCCCCTCATCGTCTTTTCCAACACGTACCTCACCGCCTTGGTGCAGGATGCCTGGAAGGCAGGGGCCACCAAATGCCTGTCCAAGGCGAGTTGCACGCCCAAGCAGGTGATCGAAGCCGTGCGCAGTGTGCTGAACTTGAGCGAGGAATCACCACCCCGGCCGGCGCATCCCGGGGCGCGCATCCCGTTCGTCGCGCCCTCGCCCTCGCTGGCCAACGACGCCGATGCGCAGTTTCAAACCGAGATGCGTTCGGCCTTCGTCACCACGTTGCCCGAGATGTTGCTGACCCTCCGGAATTCCATCAAGGCCCTGGGCAAAGCCGACAGCGAATCCAGCCGTGCCGGTCATGCCCAAGACTTGTATCGCCGGGTGCATACGCTCACGGGCAACGCCAATCTCGCGGGCTTGCCCGTCATCTCGCAAATGGCCGAGGCACTCGAAGCCTTGTTGAAGGAACTCTACGAGAAACCCAATGTTATCAACGCGTCCAACCTGCGGACGGTCGCCACCGCGATAGATTTCCTCGGTATCCTGTTTGATCATGCGGCGGCGCCCGGGCAGCAACCGCCGCCTTCGGCGCAGATTCTGGTGGTGGACGATGAAGCCATTTCGCGCCGGGCCATCACGCTGGCGCTCGACCGCGCCCGGCTTAAATCCACCGCGATCGAAGATCCCAACGTCGCCTACAAACTCCTGACCGAGGGCAGCTACGACCTGATTTTCCTGGACGTGGACATGCCGGGCATGAACGGTTACGAGCTCTGCACCAAGCTCCGCGCCTTGCCCCGCTACAAGCTTACCCCGGTCGTGTTTGTGACCAGTCTCAATGACTTTGAAAGCCGTACCAGCTCAATGATGAGCGGGGGAAACGATTTCATCGCCAAGCCCTTTCACTTCCTCGAACTCGCCGTCAAGGCGCTCGTCTATGTGTTGCGCGGGAAATATCCCATCGGCAGAAAGCGCTGACTCGGTCCGCACCGCCTTTTGACTTTCTCCCCGCCCGTTCGTACCCTGCGCCCATGGAACCACTCCATGCCCCGTGGCGGATCGAATACATCCTCGCGCCGAAAACCGGCGCCGAGGACGACCTGTTTGCCGATATTGCCCGGTCCAGCGACGACATCGCCAATCTCGTCATCGCGCGCGATCGCACCTGCTATGCTTTGCTCAATCGCTATCCTTACACCGGCGGGCACGTGATGGTCGTGCCCTACAAACAAACACCCGATTTGAACGGCCTGACGGAAGAAGAACTCGCCGATCTGTGGAAACTCGCCCGCCGATGCATCAACGTGCTCAAGAAAGAAATGAAACCGGATGGTTTCAACGTGGGCATCAATCTGGGCAAAGTCGCCGGCGCCGGGATTGTCGAGCACCTGCACATCCACATCGTGCCGCGTTGGAATGGCGATACCAACTTCATGGCCGTTATCGCCAACACCACCGTCGTCCCGCAGGCCTTGACCGAACTCGCCGCGCAGCTCCGCTTCGCGCTGAACGCCTGAACCTTGACCCTTGGCCGCTGAAACCCCATGGCTACTGAAACTCTCCATTTTGAAAACGCCCGCGTCGCGCAGCAGTTGTTCAACAACGACCCGCGCAATCTCGACGCCCTCGAAACGCAACTCGCCGTCAAAGCTACCGTGCGCGACGGTTGGATCAAACTCGACGGTGCCGCTGACGCGCTGGAACGCGCCAAGCAACTTTTCGTTTCGCTGGAGGGCTCACTCAAAGCGGGCACACCCATCCGCAATCGCGAATTCTCCCATGCCCTCAGCGTGGTGAAGCACGAGGGCGTGACCACGCTGAAGGAGTTGATGAACGACCGGGTGCAAACCCACGAAAAGAAACCGGGTGTCACCGCCAAGACGGTTGGTCAGAAGAAATACGTCGAGGCCATTCGCAAACACGACATCACCTTCGGCATCGGGCCCGCCGGCACCGGGAAAACCTACCTCGCCGTTGCGATGGCACTGGCCGCCTTGCGTGAGGGCAAGGTCTCACGAATTATCCTGACTCGACCAGCGGTGGAAGCGGGTGAAGCCCTCGGCTTTCTGCCCGGCGACCTCTACGAAAAGATCATGCCGTATCTGCGCCCGTTGCACGACGCGCTTCAGGATATGTTGCCCGCCGATGACATTCAGAAACACACCGAGCGCAACACGATTGAAATTGCCCCACTGGCCTACATGCGCGGCCGCACCCTCAACAACGCGTTCATCATCCTCGACGAAGCGCAGAACTCGACGACCGAGCAGATGCTGATGTTTCTCACACGGCTCGGTCACGGGTCGAAAGCGGTCATCACCGGCGACGAAACGCAGATTGACCTGCCGCCACACAAGCATTCTGGCCTGCTCGAAGCCCACCGGGTGCTGCGCCACACCGAAGGCATCGCAGTGATTGAATTCAGCAAACGCGACGTGGTCCGCCATCCGCTCGTGCAGCGGATCATTGCGGCCTACGAAGAACATCGCGGCAAGACCAAGCCGGAATGAGCCTGCACCTGACGATTCTGAACCGTCAGCGCACGCGCGCCGTCAATTCGCGCCAACTCCGACAAATTGTCACCAAGCTCCTGAGCGATTTGCTCGAAATCAAGGAGGCTGAACTCGGGGTCACGCTCGTTGCCGCGCCGGAGATGACCCGGCTGAACGAATCCTTTCTCCAGCACGAAGGTTCAACTGACGTCATCACCTTCGACCATCGTGAACTCGGAACTCGGAACTCGGAACTCGGAACTGCCCTCCACGGCGAAATCTTTATCTGTGTGGACGAAGCCGTTGACCAATCGCGCCGGTTCCGCACCACCTGGCAATCCGAGATCACCCGGTATATCATCCACGGCATTCTGCATCTGCTCGGTCACGACGATCATCGTGCTGCCGACCAACGAAAGATGAAGCGCGAGGAGAACCGGCTGCTACGCGCGGTGTTGACACGCTTTCCCTTGAGCCGCCCCGCCCGCAAACCTAGACTGCGCGCGTGAACAACCGATTCCTTGGCCATTGGCGCGGCAACTTTCTGACCGGGCTGGCGGTCCTGTTTCCGGCGGTCGTTACGTTTGCCGTCATCAAATGGCTCTTCGGCACCATTGCCAGCCTCACGGATCTGCTATTGTTTTTCCTGCCCAAACGCCTCACGCACGCGGCGGACGGCACGATGTATTGGTATTGGAGCCTGGCCGCGCTCGCGCTGGCCGTGGTTCTGGTGAGCCTGGCCGGTTTGCTGACCCGTTATTACCTCGGCAAACGCGCGCTGGAATGGTTCGATGCCACGATGCTCCGCGTGCCGCTGCTCAATAAGATCTACGGCACGATCAAGCAGGTGAACGAAGCCTTCAGCACCGGCAGCAAAACATCCTTCAAGACCGTTGTGCTGGTCGAGTTTCCCCGGGAAGGAACGCACTCCATCGGTTTCATCACCAGCGAACAACATGCGGAGGTTCAGATGAAGACCAGGGAGAAGGTGGTGTGCGTCTTCGTGCCCACGACACCGAATCCCACGTCCGGTTTCCTCATCCTGGTTCCGGAGGAAAAAGTCACCAAGCTCGACATGTCCGTGGCCGACGGTATCAAGTACATCATCAGCCTCGGTTCCATCTCGCCCGAATACACGCCACCGCCCGCCGTCACGCGAATTAAGAACTGACGCCGATGATCGAATCCGCCACCGGACTGATCCTGCGCACGCGACCGCTCACCGAAACCAGCCTCATCGTCAACTGGCTGACACCGGAGCAAGGTCGCATCAGCACGGTGGCCAAAGGCGCGCGGCGGCCCAAATCCCCGTTCGCCGGCAAACTCGATTTGTTTTATCTGGCTGATTTCTCCTTCACGCGCAGTCGGCGTTCGGAGTTGCACACGCTGCGCGAGGTCAGCTTGCGCGAGACTCATGCTTCGTTGCGCACCGAGTTGGGTTATCTGCAACAGGCTTCCTATTGTGCCGGTCTCATCGAACAGGCTACCGAGCGCGAGACTCCCTTGCCGGCTGTTTATCAACTCCTGCAGGGCCTGCTTGAGCATTTACCGCACTATCCCCCATTGCCTCAAACTGTTTTTGCCTTCGAACTAAAACTGCTGCACGAGCTTGGCCTCGCGCCGGACCTGGAGGAAAGCAAACTTACGCTGGGTGCACGACAGATCGCCAACTCGTTCACAACTGGAGATTGGGCGGCCAGTGCTCGCCTGAAACCCAGTGTGGCACAGGCGGCCGAACTTCGGCGCTTTCTTCAAGGCTTTCTTGCCTTTCACCTCGGCCACCTCCCCAAAGGCCTCCCCTGAGCCGGCCAAAACTTTTTTTGAACACTTTTTCCCGTTAGTGTCCAACGGTCGTGGCGGCAGATTGTCGGGCTAGTACGACCGGTGCTTGGCAAAAAACCGTTTTACAAATTCGTGCGAACCGGTTATCTGGCACGCTCGCTTGGGCAAGTTGTTTAACGCAGACCATGATTAAAGTTGAAAACCTGACGAAGTTGTTCGGCGCAAAGCATGCCGTGGACGGTATTTCGTTCACGGTTGAACGCGGCGAAGTGCTGGGCTTTCTCGGCCCGAACGGCGCGGGCAAGTCCACCACCATGCGCATGATCACCGGCTTTATCATGCCGTCAAGCGGACGGGTGTCCGTCGGTGGCAATGACGTCGTGGAGCAGCCCATTCCCGCCAAACGCCTCATCGGTTACCTGCCGGAGAATGCGCCCGCTTACACCGACATGACGGTGCATGGCTTCCTGAGTTTCGCGGCCGAAATCAGAGGGCTGCGGGGCGATGCGAAAAGGAAGGCCGTCAGCCGGGTGGTTGAAATGTGTTTCCTGGAATCGGTCCTGCACCAAAGCGTCGAGACGCTTTCCAAGGGCTTCCGCCATCGCACCTGCTTCGCTCAATCCATCATCCACGATCCGGACGTCCTCGTGCTTGACGAACCAACGGATGGCCTCGATCCGAATCAGAAGCACGAGATTCGCGGCTTGATCCGGCGCATGGGTGAAAAGAAGGCGATTATTTTCTCAACCCACATTCTGGAAGAGGTGGACGCGGTTTGTTCGCGCGCCGTCATCATTGATCACGGCAAAATTGTCGCCAACGGAACACCCAGGGAATTGCGAAACAAGTCCGAGTGGGCGGGCGCAGTGACTTTGCACGTGAACGGAATGGCGGCCAGCGCGGTGAAGGAAAAGCTCGGCCAGTTGCGCTCCGCGAAGAAAGTGACGGCGGAAGCAAACGGCACACGCACCACCGCCACGGTCTTCCCGCGCGTTGCGGGCGACGGCGATTTGACGCGCGATGTTCTCGAAGCCACGCGCGGCTGGCAGGTGGAGGAATTGCACACGGAAGAAGGCCGGCTCGATGAAGTGTTCCGCAGCATCACCATGCCGGACACCGCGAAGGAGGTAACGAAGTGAATAGCTGGGCCAATATCAAGACCATCGCCAAGCGTGAACTCGGGGCGTACTTCTCGTCACCACTGGCGTATGTGTTCATCGTCATTTTTCTGCTGCTCTGCGGCATCTTCACCTTTTTCTTTGGCGCATTCTTCGAGCGCGGGGAGGCGTCGCTGGGCGGTTCGTTTTTCTTCTGGCATCCGTGGTTCTATTTGTTCCTCGTGCCCGCCGTCGGCATGAGACTGTGGGCGGAGGAACGGCGGGTAGGTACGCTGGAACTGCTTCTGACCATGCCCATCACGCCGTGGCAGGCCATCGTTGGGAAGTTTCTGGCGTCGTGGTTGTTCCTGGCCATTGCGCTGGTGCTCACGTTCCCAATCTGGATCACGGTCAACTATCTCGGCAGCCCGGACAACGGGGTAATCGTGGCGGCGTATGCCGGAAGCTGGTTGATGGCCGGGGCGTATCTGGCCATCAGTTGCATCACCTCGGCGATGACGCGGACGCAGGTCGTGAGTTTCATCGTTTCACTGGTCATCTGTCTGATTCTGCTCTTGGTGGGATCACCGGGTGCGTTCCGGTTTTTCGCGGGTCTCTTCGGCGATAAAGGGGCTGAACTCATTGCCGCCTTCAGTTTTCTGACGCACATCGAGGGTTTCCAAAAGGGCGTGCTCGACTCGCGCGACGTGCTGTTCTTCCTGTCCGTCATCGGATTTTCGCTCTTCTCAACCAGTGTCATACTGCGCGGGCATCGCGCGTAACCAGCCAAAGGAATTTCGATGCAAAGAAAATCTCTTGAAACATTTCTCTACTCGGTCGGCGGGGTGGTGGCGATGGCGCTCATCCTCGTCGCGGTGAACGTGCTCGTGGGGGCGGCGCGGCAGCGCGTGGATCTCACCAAGGAAAAGGCCTACACCCTTTCGGACGGCACGCGCGCGATCCTCGCCAAACTGGACACGCCGGTGACTTTGCGTTTCTTCTGCTCGAAGGGCGCGTCGGCCTCGCCGGAAACCGTCTTCCTCAAGAGCTACGCCGCCAAAGTCGAAGACCTGCTGGCCGAATACAAACAGGCGGGGCACGGCAAGATCATCATCGAGAAGATTGACCCCAAGCCGGACTCGGATGACGAAGATCGCGCCCGGCTGAATGGTGTGGGTGCGGTTCCGCTGCAGAGTGGCGAAAAGTTTTATCTCATTTCGCGCGCCATCACCCGGGTGGTGACGCCGGAGAAGCCCGTGGTGGGGGTGATGAGTTCGCTGCCGGTGTTCGGCATGCAGTCGAACCCGATGATGATGCAGATGGGTCAGCGCGGTTCGCCGCCTTGGGCGTTGGTCACAGAATTGCAGAGTGATTTCACCGTGCGGCGCGTCGAGATGACGGTTGATAAGATTCCCGATGAGATCAAAGTGCTGGTGGTGATTCATCCCAAGGACATTTCGGACGCGGCGCAGTATGCGATTGACCAATTCATCCTTCGGGGCGGCAAATTGATCGCGTTCCTGGACGCGAATTCGCTAGTGGACAGCCGCAATCAACAGAATCCGATGATGGCGCAGATGGGCGGCGGGGGCTCGTCGCTTGACAAGTTGCTCAAGGCCTGGGGGATTCAATTTGAAAATACCAAGGTCGTCGCGGACGTGAATTTCCAACTCGAAGTCGGCGGCGGCAATGGACAGCCAAGTCAACGGCCCACCTGGTTGTCCATCACGGCGCAGGGCATTCATACCAACGACATTGTCACCGGTGAGATTGATAACATCTGGTATTTCGCGGGGGGCGAGTTTGCCGGAACGCCGGCCGATGGGTTGAAGGAAACGGTGTTGCTGAAGAGCACGACAGAGTCGGCGCTCGTGGATGGCTTCATGGCGAACATGTCGCCGGACAGTGTGCTGAAAGATTTCAAGGCGTCGGGCAAGGAGATGGCCCTGGCGATCCGGCTCACGGGCAAGTTCAAGACGGCGTTTCCGAACGGCAAACCGGCGGACAAGAAGGACGAGAGCGAGCCAAAGGCGGAAGAGAAGAAGGCAGACGATTCGCTCAAGGAATCAAAGGTGGACACAAGTGTGATCCTCGTGGGCGACGCGGACATGATCAACGACAGCTTCACGGTGCAGGAAACGCAGACGCCGTTCGGCCCGATCCGACGGCAGTTGAACTCCAACCTGAACCTGGCGCAGAATGCGGTTGAGCAAATGTCGGGTGACAACAACCTGATCGCCGTGCGCAGCCGCTCGGTCATGAACCGCCCCTTCGAGGTCGTGAAGCAAAAGGAAGCCGAGGCGAGCCGGCGTTTCCAGGGCGAGATTGCCAACTTGGAAAAGAAAACCCAGGAGGCTCAGCAGCGCATCAACGAATTGCAGGCGCAGAAGTCCGACAAGAGCCAGCGGTTCATCCTGTCGCCCGAACAACAGGCCGAACTGGCGAAAATGGAAAAGGAAAGCGCCGAGAGCAGCACGAAATTGCGTCAGGTGAAGAAGGATCTGGCGCGCGAGGTGGACGCCTTGAAGACGAAGCTGACGTGGTGGAACATTCTGGCGATGCCGGTGGCGGTGAGTCTCACGGGCATCGTGTTGGCGTTGTATAAACGGAAATTGACGGCGGCAAAATGAACCAAAAGCAATTCAAGATTCTCGTTATCCTCGTGCTCGTGCTGGGTGGCGCGGGGCTGTTCCATTTCAGGAAGAGTTCCTCGTCGTGGAGCAGCGGTGGGCAGACCTCGGGGCAAAAGTTGCTCGGTGAATTCCCGATCAACGATGCCGCCCAGATCTTCCTCAAGCATGGCACGAACGAACTTCTGCTTGCCAGGAAGGACGACCTCTGGCGCGTGCGCGAACGGGGAGATTATCCGGCGAACTTCGCGGACATCAGCCGGTTGCTGATCAAGCTGCGTGATTTGAAGGTGGTGCAGACGGAACAGATTGGTCCGTCGCAATTGCCGCGGCTGGAACTTGCCGCGCCCGGTCCGGGCAGCAATTCCGCCACGCTGGTGGAGATCCGTGATGGTGGTGGCAAGGTCATCAAGTCACTTCTGCTCGGAAAGAAACACATGCAAAAGTCGGGTGGCGCTTCGCCGCTAGGCGACATGGACAACGAAGGCTATCCTGATGGTCGTTACCTGATGACGGATGGCAGTTCCGGCAGCGTCATTTTGATTGGTGACGCTTTGACGGAGTTTGAACCCAAGCCAGAACAGTGGTTGAACAAGGATTTCTTCAAGGTGGAAAAGGCGCGCTCGATCACGGTCACTTTTCCGGAAGCCACCAATTCCTGGCAGATCACGCGCGAGACCGAAGCGGGTGAGTGGAAGCTGACCGACGCCAAACCCGGTGAGGCATTGGACGCCGCAAAAGTCTCCGGCGTCAGCAATCCGTTCTCGTCGCCGACAATCAGCGACGTCGCGATTAGTCTGTCGCCCGAGCAAAGTGGTTTGAGCAAGGCGACCATCATCAAGGTTGGCACTTTCGATGGTTTCACTTACACGGTGAACGTTGGTGCCAAGACCAATGACAATTTCCCGGTCACCGTCGCTGTGGTGGCGGACCTGCCCAAGGAGCGCACGCCTGGCAAGGATGAGAAGCCGGAAGACAAGGCGAAACTGGACAAGGAATTTGCCGACACGCAGAAGAAGCTTCAAGAGAAACTCGCGACTGAGCAGGCGTTCGCGAAATGGACTTACCTGGTCTCCAGTTGGACGGTAGATCCGTTGCTCAAAGAACGTTCACAACTTCTGGCTGAGAAAAAGGAAGAACCGAAACCCGGCGAAACCAAACCGGAAGATCAGCCGGCTGAAGTGAAGCCGCCGGGTTATTGAGATTGGCGATCCACCGCGTCCGACAGAATTCCCCGGCAGTGAGTCTTCGCCGAGTCTTGTGCTTGCGTTGCAAAAAGCGGCAACGCAGACTGGCTTATCACCAGAACGCATGAAACGAATCCAGCTCGCTACTCTGCTACTCCTCGTTATCGCAATCCACACGACTGTTCTTGCTGGTGAGGGCGTCCATCCCACGGGCAAGAACGGCCAGCCGCTGAACCTGGATTTTGAGACTGGCACGCTTCGGGATTGGGTGGCCGAGGGCGCGGCGTTCGAAAGACAACCGGTGCGTGGTGATGCCGTGGCGATCCGCCGGGCGGACATGAAAAGCCGCCACGAAGGCAACTATTGGATCGGCAGTTACGAAATCGGCGGCGATGAGCCACAGGGGACGCTCACCTCAGTGCCGTTCAAGGTCACGCAACCCTTCGCAAGTTTTCTCCTGGCGGGCGGCTCGCACGAAAACACTCGGGTAGAAATCATCCGCGCCGATACCAAGAAGGTTGTTTTCAAAATCTCCGGTTACGACAGCGAGAACTTGCGACCGGTGGTGGTAGATTTACGTGAGCAACTCGGTCAGGAAATTCTCATCCGGCTCGTGGACCAGGAAAGCGGTGGCTGGGGTCACCTCAACTTCGACGACTTCAAATTCTACGCCGAGCGACCAAAATTCAGCGACGAACTCAGCCCGGCCCGAATCGCGAAGCGCAGCGATGCCCCAAGCACTGATCCTCTAAAGTTCGCTGGTCTCTCACCGGAAGAAGCCGCGCGCGATATGATTTTGCCGCCCGGCTTCAAAGCCACACTTTTCGCGGGCGAACCGGATGTGAAGCAACCCATCGCCTTCGCGATTGATGATCGAGGGCGGCTCTGGGTCGCGGAGGCTTACACGTATCCGAATCGCGCGAAGGAAGGCGAAGGCAAGGATCGCATTCTGGTGTTCGAGGACACTGATGTTGACGGGAAGTTCAACAAACGCACGGTGTTCATGGAAGGATTAAATCTCGTCAGCGGGATCGAAGTCGGCTTCGGTGGGGTGTATGTCGGAGCTGCGCCGTATCTGATGTTCATTCCGATTGCTGACGGCGATGAACCCAAGCCCGCGGGCAAACCCCAGATTCTCCTCGATGGCTGGGCCTATCAGGACACGCACGAAACTTTGAACACGTTCAAGTGGGGGCCGGATGGCTGGCTCTACGGCTGCCACGGTGTCTTCACGCATTCCAACGTTGGAAAGCCCGGCGCACCCGATAGCGAACGCACACGCATCAACGCCGGGGTCTGGCGTTATCATCCGACCAAGCACATCTTCGAGGTCTTCGCCGAAGGCACGAGCAATCCGTGGGGCATTGACTTCGACGAGCACGGGCAATGCATCATCGAGGCGTGCGTGATTCCGCATCTGTTCCACATGATTCAGGGCGGACGTTACCAACGCCAGGCCGGCTCGCATTTCAATCCCTACATTTACGACGACATCAAGACCATTGCCGACCATCTGCACTATGCGGGCAATCAGTGGAATCAAGCCGACATCAGCGGCAGCGCGCAACTCGGCGGCGGTCACGCGCACGCCGGCTTGATGATTTATCAGGGCGACAGCTGGCCCGCTGAATATCGGGGGAAGGTTCTGATGAACAACATCCACGGCGCGTGCCTGAACATGGATGTGCTGGAGCGGCGCGGGTCCGGCTTCGTGGGCCATCACGCGCCGAATCCGGTCAACTTCAACGACAAGTGGTCGCAGATCGTGAATATCGAGGAAGGACCGGATGGCGCGGTTTACGTGAATGATTGGTACGACAAGAACCAGTGCCATTCCAACGATGCCAATCAACATGACCGGAGCAACGGGCGGATTTTTAAGATCAGTTATGGCCCAAACAAACAGCCATCGGTTGACCTGCGCAAGAAAACGGATGACGAACTGATCCAACTCGCGATGGATCGAAACGATTGGGCCGGGCGTCATGCGCGACGAATCTTGCAAGAACGTTCCGAACGCAATTCTCTCTTGGCAAAGGCAGTCCGCCAGCAACAACCTTCAGGTTATCAGGATGAAGACCCGCTTAAGAAATTGCGCTGGCTGTGGACACTGCACAACGTTGGCGGTTTCTCGGACGTCCCGGCGGGGATCTCTCTTTTTTCCCGAGATGAAATGGTTCGAGCTTGGGCGGTGCCATGCAGCGTTTACCGATTGAAGACCGTTGGGAAGTTGTCGAAGCGCTCTCGCAACGAGCCGAAGACGCCAACGATCATAACCTGCCGCTCATGGTCTGGTATGCCGCCGAGCCATTGACCACCAAGGACACCGAGCGTGCCCTCAAACTCGGCGAGGCGGCCAAGCTGCCGAACATATTGAACTTCACCGTCCGTCGCACGGCGGCGTTGAATACGCCGCAGGCCTTCGCTGCCATCACCACGTCGTTGCTCCGCGTGAATGATGATACCCGCCGGCTCGACATTTTGAACGGCTTGAGCGCCGCGCTGAAAGGCCAGCGCCGCGTGGCCATGCCCGAGGGTTGGCCTGCCGTTGAAACCAAACTTGCCGCTGGCACGAACACGGAAATCCGCGCGCTGGTGCAATCACTCTCACTTACCTTTGGCAGCGCCAACGCGCTCGCCGAGTTGCGTCAGACGTTGATGGACAAGTCTGCCGATGTTGCCGCGCGCAAGACGGCGTTTGATTCGTTGCTGGCGGTGAAGGATGCCGGATTGCCGCCGTTGCTCCGGCAATTGTTGAACGACCCCGCGTTGCGCGGCGCGGCCTTGCGCGGCCTCGGCAATTACGATGATGCCCAGACGCCCGACGCCATCCTGCCGCTCTATCCCACGTTCACCGACGCCTACAAACGTGATGCCCGAAATACTCTGGCCTCGCGGTCCACGTTCGCCTTGCGATTGCTGGCCGCTGTGGAGGCAGGCCAGATTCCGCGATCCGACCTGACCGCCGATCTGATCCAGCAACTTCGCAATCTCAAGAATCCGGAGATTGATGCCTTGCTGCCCAAGGTCTGGGGCGTGGCGCGCGACAGCAGCGCCGACAAGCAGGCCGAGATTGACAAATACAAGGCGATCTATCGCGCGGGTGGTTCGCAACCCGGCGACGCTTCGCGTGGGCGCGCGATGTTCGCGAAAGTTTGTTTCCAATGTCACACCTTGTTCGGCACCGGTGGCAAGGTTGGTCCCGACCTCACCGGATCAAATCGTGGCGATCTAGATTACATCTTGCAAAACATGGTGGATCCCAACGCGGTCATTCCGAATGATTATCTGGCCTGGAACATTGACACCAAGGATGACCGCACGATCACCGGCATCATGAAAGAGCAATCCGACCGCACGATCACGGTAGCCACTGCCAACGAGACGATTGTCCTCCCACGAGAAGAAATCGCCACCATGCATCAGAGCAAGCTCTCCATGATGCCGGAGGGCTTGCTCACGCCCCTGGGCGATCAGGATGTGCGCGACTTGATTTCGTATCTGCGACAGCCGTCGCAGGTGCCCATGACCGCTACTCCCGATACCGCGGCGCTCTTCTTCAACGGCAAAGACCTCGCCAATTGGGATGGTAATCCGGAAGTCTGGCGTGTGGAACAGGGTGAAATTGTCGGCGAATCCAAGACCGGATTGAAGCACAACGAGTTTTTGAAGAGCCAGTTCGTACTCGATAATTTCCGGCTGGTCCTCCAGATGAAGCTGACGCCCAACAACGCGAACAGCGGCATCCAGTTCCGCAGCGAACCGTTCGAGGCCTACGAAATGAAGGGTTGTCAGGCGGATGCCGGGGCCGGTTGGTGGGGCAAGCTCTACGAGGAAAATGGCCGCGCGTTGCTTTCAACCCAGCCTGGCGACGCATTCGTGAAGACGAACGACTGGAACACGTACGAGATTGTCGCCGTCGGCAGCAAGATTCGCACGGCCATCAATGGCCAGCTTTGCACGGACCTGGATGACCCGCTGGTGGCGCGACGCGGCATCACGGGATTACAGGTTCATTCCGGCGGACCGACCGAGGTGCGCTTCAAGAATCTGCGATTGGAGCTTAACCCCAAGTTTGAGCTGACTACGATTAAGTAGGGACGCGACTATTCGGTGGGTTGGAGCGCCGATCTCCGATCCGGCGTGTTGTTGCCGGCCCGTTCGCAACAAGCCGGGCCGGAGACCGGCGTTCCAATTCGGAACTACGCAAAGCCCGTCGTGGCGGTATCGGCAACGCCAGAAATCACACTCTTCATTTAAGCGTGGGCGCAGGAAGTTGGAGCTTGAGCGGCTCAGTATCCTTCGCGACCGAATTGGTGGATGACGGAATCGCGACTCCGCTCCTCGAATCAGCTGGCAGTCCGTAAACCTCCAGTTCCTGCCAGCTATTTCCCCGCCACAAGTTGCTCCCATTGGTGTAGCCGCGGACGTAGCGAGCTCTCACCCCTTTACCATCAACCACTCTGCCGAAGTGCGTCTCGAAATACTCGAGATCGGTGCCGACGCCGATACCGGACGAATTGTCCCAGTCGTTGTTGAAGAGTGTCGTCACACCTTTTTCAAATGCCGGATCCTCGGAGACTTGCACGATGACGTCACGCATGGTCTGGGTATACCGATGGTCGTGCCACAGAGCGATGGCATAAATCGCGTACTCTACACCTAGGTCCACCTGGATCCACTGCGAGCCGCTTTTCATTTCCACCGTGTCAAAATCGAAGGCTTCCTTCGTGCCGTCAGTTACCTGGCTCGGTTGACCGGTGAACGGCTTCACGCTGGTGGTGACAGGTCGGCCAGCAGCGACATTCTTTACGCCTTTGGGCACAAGGAATGGAGGCGGGCGTTTATTGGGGAATGGTTCAATATGCGGGCCAACTGGCAGATTTTCGGGTGTGCCCTTCAAGGTTGGGGCAGGCAGTCTCAGGGCCAATAGCTCGGTGGTCGTGGCAAGAATGTAGCTTTTGGTTTCCGGGACTGTTGCATCGCTAGGAATCGTATTTTCCTCGCCGCTCACCGACCTGACCAAAACAACAGCCAACGCGAATAGAACCATCGCGACCACTGCCGGAACTGGAACGACCGAGCGCTTCATAGCCTTCCCTAACTTCAGAGTCTCCAGTAAGCCTCCGCAACCCAGAAGGCAAGAGCTATTTTCCACGGGTGCGCCCGATCGGACGGGCCGGTGAACCATTTGTTGCTTGCGTGTTCGTCTCGCGTTTACTTTCTTCCCGCCCGACCGAACCATGAATCCGACCGCCATCGAAGCTCACGCCAAGTTTGTCTTGCTGCAATGGATGATCATCATTGCAGCGGCGTGGGTGTTTGGGCGGCTGGGCAAGAAGTTGGGTCAGCCGCTGGCCGTGGGCGAAATCCTCGCGGGCATTCTGCTCGGGCCGTCGGCGCTGGGGCTGATCTGGCCGGCGGACTGGCCGGTGTTGTTCCCGAAGGAAACGCAACAATCGCTGCAACTGCTGGGCAAGCTCGGGCTCATTCTGTTGTTGTTCCAGGTCGGAATGGAATTCGATTACGGCCATCTGCGCTCGCGCTCAAAGACCGTAACGGCAGTTTCGCTGCTCGGGATCATCGCGCCCTTCATTTGTGGAATTCTCATCGGCCCGTGGTTGCATCGTGAGTTTGCACCCGACCTCCCGAAGTTTGGTTTTCAACTTTTTCTCTGCATCGCGCTCTCAATCTCCGCGCTGCCGATCATGGGGCGCATTCTGCTCGAAATGAAACTGGAGCGAACGGTCATCGGTGCCATGGGCATCAGCGCGGCGGCGATTGATGACGTGGTCGGCTGGATTCTGCTCGCGCTGGCCACGGCGCTGGTGACTTCGGGCTTCGATGGCTGGGCGCTGTTGCGGCAGGTGGTTGGTGTGCTGGTCTTCTTTTTGGTTTTGCAAAAGGCGATTGGTCCGGGGCTGCGCTGGGCCTGGCGGCGCAGCCAGGAGCGATCTGGCGGGCAGGGAATGTCGGTTTCCTTTCTCACGCTGCTGTTGATCGTGCTGTTCGGCTCCTGCTTGGTCAGCAACCGGCTCGGGGTGTTCGCCATCTTCGGCGCGTTCCTGCTCGGGGTTTCGTTGCATCAGCAACTCGATCTCGTCAAGGCATGGCGCGAAAGGTTTTCGGATTTTGTGCTCGTGGCGATGGTGCCGATTTTCTTCACCAACACGGGGCTGAACACGTCCATCGGTTCACTGAACACGTGGAGTCTATGGCTGGGTTGCGCTGTCGTGATGCTGGCGGCGGTGGCGGGAAAGCTGGGTGGCTGTTTTGTGGGAGCGCGCCTGACTGGCCAATCCCCGCGTGAGGCCGGCTGCATTGCGGCGTTGATGAACACCCGCGCGCTGATGGGATTGGTGGCCATCAACATCGGTCTCGACCTCAAGCTGCTGAATCGCGAGATGTTCACGATGCTGGTCATCATGGCGTTGTTGACAACGGCAATGACCGGCCCGTTGTTGCGCTGGCTGTTGCCGGCGGAGCTAAAAAATCCTTTATCTGTCGGCAAATCGGACAAACCGGTCTGAAAACTCAACGCCAGCGGGGTGGAAGCTGGCGGATTGAGATGCTGTAGCATGTGCTTCGGCCTCGGCGCGGCGTTTGCTTGGTTCACGCGAGCACTCGTTGCTTGCCTGGGAGAGAGGCCATTACTACGTTGGAACGATTATGGAAAATGTTGTCATCATCGGCTCAGGCTGCGCGGGTTGGACGGCGGCGCTCTACACCGCCCGGGCGAATCTAAAACCCATCGTTATCACCGGCGAGCAACCCGGCGGCCTCCTTACCACGACGAGCATCGTCGAAAACTTTCCCGGCTTCCCCGAAGGCGTGGATGGCTACGAACTCATGACGCGGATGCAGCAACAGGCCGAGCGCTTCGGCACGCGCGTAAAGTTTGGCAGCATCGTGCAGTCAGTGGATTTTTCGAAACGTCCATTCACCCTGATGGTGGATGGCGAAAAGGTGGAGACGAAAACTGTCATCATTGCCACGGGCGCCGGCCATCGGCATCTCGGATTGCCGAGCGAGGATTTGCTGGAGAAAAAAGGCGTAACCTATTGCGCGACTTGCGATGGCGCGCTGCCCATGTTCCGCAACCAACCGCTCGTCGTGGTCGGCGGCGGCGATTCCGCCTGCGAAGAAGCGATGTATCTGACGCGCTTTGCCTCGGTGGTTTACCTGATCCATCGTCGCGACACACTGCGCGCCTCCAAGATCATGGCCGACCGCACGCTGGCGAATCCGAAGATTAAACCCGTGTGGGACTCGGTCGTAACCGAAGTTCTCAACGTGAAGCAGGACAAGGTCACCGGCGTGAAGGTGAAGAACCTGAAAACCAACGCGGAGACGACGCTGGACTGCGCCGGAGTCTTCGTCGCCATTGGCCATGTGCCGAACACGAAAATCTTCCAGCCGTTCATCAAGACCGACGAGAACGGTTACATCGTCCGCACGGAGGGGGCTTCCACCAATGTACACGGCGTCTTCGTGGCGGGTGATTGTTCGGATCACGTTTATCGCCAGGCCATCACGGCTGCCGGCATGGGCTGCGCCGCGGCCATTGAAGCGGAGCGTCTGCTCGCGGCCGACAATGCTTGAGCCGGTCCGCGGACACGCGCGAAAAAATCTTGGCGGCGAAAGCACCGGGCGTAAACTGCGTCCATGAAACCGAACCCGCAACTTGGCAAGGTTACGTTTCTCGATGCGCAGGGAGATTTACCTGCTCTGGAAGTCACCACTCCGTGGAGCCGGGCGGAAGTTTATCTCCACGGTGCGCATGTCACCCAGTTTCAAAAACACGGCGAGCCACCGCTGCTTTTTCTCAGCCAGTGCAGCCGGTTCGAGAATGGCGCGCCGATTCGCGGGGGCATCCCGATCATCTTTCCGTGGTTTGGCAAGCCGGCGGATAAACCCGGCCAGCACGGGTTTGTGCGAATTCGGGATTGGGAACTGGCTGAAATCACATCGCCGGCGGATGGCAGTGTGATCGTGCGCTTGCGCCTGGAGGTTGGCCGGGAAATCCCTGAAGGCTCCGACTGCGCGGTGGAATACGTGGTCACGGTCAGCGACACGTTAAGTGCCGAGTTGATCGTTACGAACAAGTCGGCGCAGAAGTTTGGTTTCGAGAACTGCCTGCACACGTATTTCACCGTTGGCGACATCGGTGCGGTGACGGTGTGTGGGTTGAAGGGCGTGGATTACCTCGACTCGCTGGAAGGCCGGCAGCGCAAGACGGAGGCGACCGAAGCCATCCGCTTCACTGGAGAAGTGGATCGCATCTACATCAACACGCCGCACGCAACGGAGATTCGCGATGAATCCCTGCGCCGGGTTATTCGTATCGAGAAGGAGCACTCGCTGGCCACCGTGGTGTGGAACCCGTGGATTGCCAAGTCCAAGGCAATGCCGGACTTCGGCGACGACGAGTATCAGCGGATGGTCTGCGTGGAATCGGGCAACGTCGCGGTGAACGAACTAACGTTGTTGCCTGGGGAATCCTCCCGCCTGAAGGTAAAGATCAGCAGCGGGGCTCTTTCGTAGCGAACGGGAGCGTTAATGGTGTCGGGGGTGCCCGGGGTTATCTCGATGACCCCGCCGTCGGGGGCTTGTCCTTTAACGCGGAAAAATTTCCTTCCTCGCAGCAGGCCACGAAGCCTTCCGTCACTGACTTCAATTCCTCCCAGCGGGCGCGAATCTTCTTCGCCTCCTGCTGTGAAATCTCGTTGTCCGCCGCGGCGCTGGCGATGACGGCGAGGAGGTCGGCGAATTCCTGCACAATTTCGTTGGTGGCCGGAATGAGGAAGTCGGGGTGCGGTTTGTTGGTGCGCGGATTAAGGATGAAGAAACCTCCGGCGCGCTCGCAGATCCATTGCACGACACGGCGGTCGTTCGTACTGCGCAGAAGTTGTTCGATGCGGTCGAGCGGATTGACCGCGCCGCTGCCGTCGCCTTCGTCCGGCTCGGCCCACTTGTAAATCATCGAGAGGGAAAGGTTGAGATCGCCGGCCACCTGCTTCGCGCTGGTCTTCTGAAGGACCTCGCGGAGGAGTTCGTGAGATTGCATGGACGCACAATGGAAAAGCCTTTGGCGGAATTCAATCCCGAAACTGACGGGCTGGCTGACGAATAGGATTATCGCCTTTACAGCTTTAGCATGAATTCGCAAAGTAATGGCGTGTTAGTTTCATCGGAAACCAACCGGATCGGACGGGAGACGCAGCAGTCCGAAGCCGGCAATCAATCCTGGCCTGAATTTGAAGCCGCCCTCCGGCGGTCCCAGGACTATTTGTTAAGCGTCCAGAAACCCGAAGGCTACTGGGTGGGCGAACTGATGGTGGATTCGACCCTGGTTTCCGACACCATCGCGTACCATCATTGGAACGGGAAGGTGGACCCGGAGTGGCAGCGCAAGGCGGTCAATCACATCTTCTCCATGCAACTGCCGGACGGTGGCTGGAATATTTATTTCGGCGGGCCGGCGGAAGTCAACGCCACCATCAAGGCCTATCTGGCGTTGAAGCTGGCGGGCGTGCCGGTTACGGATCCGCGCATGTTGAAAGCGCGCGAGATGGCGATGAACCTCGGCGGCGTGCCGCGGATGAACACGTTCTCCAAGCTCTACCTGGCGCTGCTGGGTTTGTTTCCGTGGAAATATGTGCCGACGATTCCGTGCGAGGTGCTGCTCATCGGCAAATGGTTTCATGTCAATTTCTGGGAGATGAGCAACTGGTCGCGCGCGATGCTTGTGCCGCTGGCGATCATCAATCATTTCAAGCCCACGCGCCCGCTCAAGAACAACGTCAATCTTGATGAGCTTTATCCGGCGGGCATGGCGGAACGTGACCTGGCGTTGCCGCCCGACCCGGAGCGCATTTCGCTGCGCAACTTTTTCCTGTGGCTGGATCGCCTGCATAAATTTGCCGAAGTTTTCGCGGAGAATGGCATTCATCCGTTCCGCAAACGTGCCCTCAAGAAGTGCGAGAACTGGATGCTGGAACGGTTTGAGGGCAGCGACGGATTGGCGGCTATTTTCCCGGCGATGCTCAACGCCCTCATCGCCCTCAAGGCGCTGGGTTATCCGGACGATCATCCGCAGGTCAAGCGGGCGGCGTACGAGTTGAAGAAGCTCGAACACGAGACGGCGGACACCGTGCGCATCGAACCTTGTTTTTCCCCGGTCTGGGACACGGCGATCGTGGCCATCTGCCTGCGCGAATCCGGCGTGCCCGCCGACGATCCGCGCATGAAACGTTGCGCGGAGTGGCTGATGGAAAAGGAAATCCGCTTCCGCAGCGACTGGCAGTACAAGAATCCCGCCAAAGTCGAGCCTAGTGGCTGGGTGTTCGAGTACAACAACAAGTGGAATCCGGACGTGGATGACACCGCGATGGTGTTGCTCGCGTTGCGAAAAATTCCTACCGACAACGTGAAACGGCGGGATGAGTGTTTCCAGCGCGGGTTGAAGTGGATGATGACCTTCCAGTGCAAGGACGGTGGCTGGGCGGCGTTCGACAAGGATTGCACGAAAAACATTCTGGAAAAAGTTCCGTTCGCCGATCACAACGCGATGCTGGATCCCGAATGCGCCGACATCACGGCGCGCATTCTGGAGTTGCTTGGTTACGAGGGTTGGTCCACGAAGCATCCGCAAATCAAGGACGCACTGAGGTATCTCCGCGACGAGCAGGAAGAGGACGGTTCGTGGTATGGCCGTTGGGGTGTGAATTACATCTACGGCACGTGGCAGGCGCTGCGCGGCCTGCGCGCGTTGAAACTTGATATGAACCAGCCGTGGTTACAGAAGGCCAAACACTGGCTGGAGAGCGTCCAGCATTCCGACGGTGGCTGGGGCGAGCGCTGCAACACCTACGATGATCCGGTCTTCAAGGGGCAAGGTCCGAGCACCGCGTCCCAAACGGCGTGGGCGGTGATGGGCCTGTGCGCGTTTGGTGATCCCGATTTGCCGAGCTTGCGTTGCGGCATCGAGTATCTCATCCGCACTCAAAACGAGGACGGTTCGTGGAGCGAGGATGAGATCACGGGCACCGGTTTCCCGAAAGTCTTCTATCTCAAATACGACATGTATCGCAACGCCTGGCCGCTCTTGGCGTTGGCGACGTTCAAGCAATTGTTGGACGGACAAAGTCCCGGTGCGGTGGGTGCCAATGGGTATTTGTCCGCGACCGCCACCTCGGCGCTGGCCGAAGCGGCGGCGGCTCGAAAGCCCGTCACTGCGACGCGTTGAATTCCACCGCTGCGCTCGCCGCGGGTGTTATGGTATGTTCGGCCCGGCTTGAAACGGAAAATTCTCATCGCCTTGGCGGTTGTGGTCGGGCTGATTGTCTTCCTGGTCGTGCGACAGGAACTCGCTTATCGTCGCGCCAGCTACCAGGGCAAATCCGCGCGCACCTGGGCGCAGGAATTGTCTGCGAGCCTCGATCTCACGGTCACCAACGACGCCATTGCCGCCTTCCACGTCATGGGTTCCGATGCCGTGCCGCCGCTGGTGGCGATGCTCAAGACGCGCGAATCGTGGTACGCAAGACTGCTCGTTCAACAGGGCAAACAACTGCCGATCGCAACCCGGCGTTATCTGTTCGACAAGATCAAACCGGGCCGGTCGGGAGCACAACGCGTCGCCGCGGCCCGGGCGCTCGGAGTGGTAGGGCCGGGCGCCAGTGAAGCCGTGCCGGATTTGATGGCGGCGCTCAAGGACGATCCCGAGGTTCGCTGGGTGGCGGCGCAAGCACTCGTCAACCTTGGCGATC
Source organism: Limisphaerales bacterium (assembly GCA_044225555.1). Classification (GTDB taxonomy): domain Bacteria; phylum Verrucomicrobiota; class Verrucomicrobiia; order Limisphaerales; family JADLHS01; genus JADLHS01. Next base: position 31,753 of record JBGAIM010000018.1, read on the forward strand.
GAGGCATCCAGGCGATGACCTCAGCCACCACGAACCAGAATGCCGAGATTCGCCACGTCGCCGTCTATGGACTGGGTCAGGCGGGAACGAATGCCTGGCCGGCCACTGCCGCACTGTTCGACCGGGTGCTCGATACCAATGAATCCGTCAGTGCCTCGGCGCTTTATTCGCTTCGCCGTGTCGGGGCCGCTGGGCTGCCCGTTGTGTTGGAGGTTTTCGCGACCGAGGATCCGGCGCGGTTGGCAGCAGCGATCAAAGCCATCCGGGCGATGAACACCCCGCCGCAACAGGTTTTGCGCACGTTGCTCGATTATGCCACCAATAGTAATCCCGACTTACGGCTTCACTCCTTGGCAGCCTTGCACGCACTGCGGCTGAACCAGCCGCGCGTGGTGGCGACGTATCTGCGAGCCATGGGCGACACCCATCCCGGTGTTCGTGCTGCCGCCGCACGGGCGATGAATCAAGCCGACGTGTGGGCCACCAACCAGGCCCTTGGCGAAGTCACCGTCCAGATCCTGAATCTCAGCGGGACGCTGGACAGTAACATCGTGTCAGCGCTCAACGGGCTGTTGCAGGATCCGGATGCGTCAGTGCGGAACGCTGCCCAACAAACCCTGGCCAATCTGAAAGCGCCAAGGACGGACTGATCGTCCGCGGGCGATTCCTGACTCGACACCCGGCGCTGCTCTCCGGAAACTGGGTGCATGAGTTGGGTCTATCGGCGGTTGCTTCGTCCCGTCTTGTTTCAGAACGATGCGGAAGAAATTCATGGTCACACTTTGCACGGGCTCGCTTGGGCCAGTCGCCATGAATTGGTTTGCGATGCGACGCAAACTTTTCTGGGGGCGCCGGCTTTGCCGGTGGAACTTTTTGGCCTGCGTTTCCCAAATCCAGTGGGCCTGGCCGCCGGCATGGACAAACTCGGTGAAGCTGTTCCGGCTTGGGCCGCGTTGGGTTTTGGCTTCAGCGAACTTGGCGGCGTGACCTGGCAAGCGCAACCGGGGAATCCGCTGCCCCGGATCTTTCGGGCCATTCGCGAAGAGGCGATTGTGAATCGCATGGGCTTTAACAACGAGGGGGCGGTCGCGCTGGCTGAACAGTTGCAACGCTGGCGAGCGGCGGGTCGTTGGCCGAACCATCCGGTCGGCATCAATCTGGGCAAGTCCAAGGTCACGTCGCTTGACCGGGCAGCTGAAGATTACGCGAATTCGTTTCGTGCGCTTCGTGACCTGGCCGATTTCTTTGTCGTCAACGTCAGTTCGCCGAACACACCGAACTTGCGCCAGCTTCAGGACAAGACGGCGCTGGATGAGATTCTCGCCGCGTTGCAGGAGGTGAACGCAGCGCCGAGGTCGGGGGGCAGGGGGCAGAAACCAATTCTGGTGAAGGTTGCGCCTGACCTTGCGTTCGAGGCGCTGGATGAAATCCTGCAACTGGTCGGCCCGCGCCAGCTCGCGGGCATTGTCGCCACGAATACCACGATTGCGCGACCTGAGACCAACGAAGCGGAGGTGCGAAAGGTCTATGCAGAAACCGGCGGTCTGAGTGGGCGACCATTGCGTGCCCGCAGCACCGAGGTCATTCGCCATCTTTACCGGCAGAGCCGTGGTAAATTGCCCATCATCGGTGTCGGAGGGATTTTTGACGCGGAGGATGCCTGGGAGAAGATCACGGCGGGCGCGAGTCTGGTGCAGGTTTATTCCGGTTTGGTCTATGAGGGCCCGGGCTTGGCGCGGGCCATTGTCAATGGTTTGCGCCAAAGACTGGCTGGCGCGGGCTTGACCAATCTCAGCCAGGCAACCGGGTATGAAAACCAACCCATTTCAAATAAATCAGGGCTTGCAACTGCTCCGCGCCATGTCTAGTCTCTGCGCTCCCGTTTTGGGGAAAAGCCCGGATGCCCTGCTTGTGCAACGTCGTCGGGTGTGATCGAAAGTAAATTTATGGCAGTCAAAATTCGCATGAAGCGCATCGGCGCGAAGAACCAGCCGGTGTTTCGTATCGTGGTGGCCGATGGCCGCAGCCCGCGCGATGGCAAGTTCATCGAGGAACTCGGCACCTATCATCCCCGCCAGAAGGGCGACAACGTGAAGTTCGATCTCGAACGCGCGAAGTATTGGCTCAGCAAGGGCGCCCAGCCGAGCGACACGGTGGCCAGCTTCATCAAGAAGGCCAGCAAGGCCGCGACCGCAGCCTGATTTTTTCAGTCATGCAGGCGTTCCTCGAATACGTCGTCAAGGGACTCGTGCAGCATCCCGACGCGGTGACCATCACGCCGGTGGATCGTTCGGGAGCAACGGTGTATGAATTGCGCCTCGCAGCGCAGGATGTGGGCAAGGTGATTGGCCGGCAGGGGCAGACGATCAACGCGATTCGGTCGCTGTTGCAGGCGGGCAGTGCGAAGAAGGGTTTGCGCTGCTCGCTCGAAATTGTGGAAGACAAACCCGCGCGGGCGACGCAGTAGTTTTTGGGGGAGCGCAGTTGGCGCTTCACGCGAGCATGAAAATAGACGTGCTCACTTTGTTCCCGGCCATGTTCGCCGGGCCGCTGGACGAAAGCATCATCAAACGCGCGCGGCAGGCGGGCTTGTTGGATTTGCAGTTGCACCAGTTGCGCGACTGGACGCATGACCGGCACAAGACCGTGGATGACCGGCCCTTTGGCGGTGGCCCGGGAATGTTGTTGAAGCCGGAGCCGATCTTTGAAGCGGTGGAAAGTTTGCAGCGCGAGAAAACGCGCGTGGTGCTGATGTCGCCCTCGGGACGAAAGTTCGATCAGGGCATCGCCCGGGAGCTGGCCAAGCAGGAGCATCTGCTGCTTGTCACAGGTCACTACGAAGGCTTTGACGAGCGCATTCGTGAGGCGCTGGCAGATGACGAGTTGTCGATCGGCGACTATGTGCTGACGAATGGTGCGTTGCCGGCGATGGTGGTGATTGATGCGGTGGCGCGGTTGTTGCCCGGGGTATTGGGGGATGACGCGAGTTCGAGTGACGAATCGTTCAGTCACGGCTTGCTGGAGTATCCGCAATACACGCGGCCAGCGGAGTTTCGCGGGATGAAGGTCCCGGAGGTGTTGCAGTCCGGCAACCACGCGGAAATCGCGAAATGGCGCGCCGCGCAGGCGAAGTTGCGGACAAAAGAGCAGAGACCGGATTTGATTTAGGAAAAATTTATGAACCAGGCATTGTTGGACAAAATTCAATCGGAACAGTTTCGGAAGGACGACGCCAAGTTTGGCGTGGGCGATTCCGTGAAAGTGCATACCAAGGTCGTCGAAGGCGACAAGGAACGTATTCAGATCTTTGCCGGGGTCGTCACCGGCAAGCGCGGTCGTGGGCTGAACGAGACTTTCACCGTCCGCCGCATCAGCTATGGCGAGGGGGTGGAGCGCATTTTCCCGCTGCATTCACCGCGCGTGGACAAGATCGAAGTCGAGCGGGTTGGCGCCGTGCGTCGCGCCAAGCTGACCTACCTCCGCAAACGCCTCGGCAAGGGCGCTACGCTGGTGAAGGAGAAGGAAGAGAAGGCGGAAGCCCCGGCGAAGAAGTAAATTATCCGGCACCAACTTTCCCAGCGAGGCTTCGGCCTCGCTTTTTTGTTGGTGTGACGGACCGCCAACTGAATGCTGCCCATCTGCTCCTGAGGTCGGTCGAAAGAATCGTTGCGCCCATGCAGGGCGACGGCTTAAAGTTCGCGCCATGGTCCAGTCGGCAATCGAACCCATGACCGCCAGTGATATGACTTCGATGCGCGAACTCTACATCAAAGCGTATCGCACCATGTTGCTGGCCCGCGTGCTGGACGACAAGTTCGCCAGTCTTTACCGGGCGGGCAAAATCCACGGCGGAGTCTTTCTGGGACGCGGGCAGGAGGCGTTGAGCGTTTCCATTGGGATGGCCCTGCGCGAAGGGGATATCTTCGCCCCGCTGATTCGGGACACGGCTGGACGGCTTGCTTTTGGTGAACCGATCCTCGATTCCGTTCGCACTTATCTCGGGTCTGCTGCCGGGCCGATGCGGGGCCGGGACGGCAACATCCATCGCGGACGCCCCCGCGAAGGGTTGCACGCGATGATCAGCCATCTCGGGGCCATGATTTCCGTGGTGAACGGCGGATTGTTCGCGCGCCGGATGAAGGGCATTCGCGGTACGGTGGGAGTGGCCTGCTGTGGCGACGGCGCCACCTCGACCGGTTCGTTTCACGAGGCGCTCAATCAGGCGGCGGTCGAGAAGCTCCCGCTGGTGATGGTGGTGGCGGACAACCAGTTCGCGTATTCCACCCCGACCGCGCGGCAGTTTGCCTGTGGTTCACTATTGGACCGTGCGGCTGGGTACGGGGTGGGTGGACACACTGTGGATGGAACCAACCTCGGGGATTGTCTGAGGATTGTTGGCGAGGCGGTCGCGCGGGCCCGGAGCGACCAGGGACCGCAACTTGTCGTCGCGCGACTCTTGCGGCTGTGCGGTCACGGCGAGCACGACGATTCCGGTTACATTGATCCGAGCCTGAAGAATTCACCCTTGGGACGCGATTGTCTGAAGCTGGCGGAGCAAGTCCTGGTCGAAGAACGCTGGGCGGATCCCGCCACGCTGGCAAAATGGCGCGGTGAAGTTTTGCAGAAGGCTGAAGAAGCGGTTTTGACGGTGCAGCGCGAGCCGACACCAGACCCGTATGCGGAGAAGTGGTCGGCACTCTCGACGGCGCAGCTCCAGGAAGGGAACGAGTAGTTTGGCAAAATGAGCATCACCTATCTTGAAGCCATCCGGGAAGCGCAGGCCAAAGCGCTGGCGGATGATCCACGCGTTTTCATTTACGGCCAGGATGTGGGGGCGTTTGGCGGCGCGTTCAAGGCGACCAAAGGTCTGGCAACGCAATTTCCCGGACGGGTGTTGGACGCCCCGATCAGCGAGGATGCAATTGTGGGCTTGGCGGTCGGCGCCGCCATCGAAGGGATGCGGCCGATCATTGAAATGCAGTTCGCCGATTTTTCAACCGTCGGTTTCAATCAGATCGTCAATCAGGCCGCCACGTTGTTTTGGCGGACCAATGTGAACTGCCCCATCACGGTGCGTTTGCCATCCGGGGGTACTTCCGGGGGCGGACCCTTTCACAGCCAGAACCTGGAAACGATCTACGCGCACTATCCAGGTTTGATCGTGTTGGCGCCGGCCACGGTCGAGGACGCCTACAGCATGTTGCTCGAAGCGGTGGCGATTGATGATCCGGTAATTTTCTGCGAGCACAAACTGCTCTATTACCACCTCAAGGCCGAGTCGTTGCCCAAGGAAGCGCTGCCCGTGGGGAAGGCGCGCATTGCCCGCGAAGGCCGTGATCTGACGATTGTGACCTATAGCGCGATGGTGCATGAATCACTCCTCGCTGCCGATGAACTCAAATCCCAAGGCTGGGATGTCGAAGTTGTGGACTTACGTTCGGTGAAGCCGCTCGATACGGATACCGTGATGGCCAGTGTGGCGAGAACCGGTCGTTTGCTTTGTGTTGGCGAAGCGTGGCCATGGGGCGGTGTCACGGCGGAAGTCATCACGCGGGTGGTGAGCGAAGGATACGATCTGTTGGACGCGCCCCCCGTCCGGCTTAACGCCAAGGATACCCCGGTGCCGTACCACCCGAATCTCTGGTCCGCCCATCGCCCCACTGCGCGCGCGATTGCGGAATCGGCGCGAAAAGTCTTGCAGAGTTGAGTCGTGAAGCGCGTGAACAGAAATATTAACCGTAGATTCTAAACTGCCGCCATGCCCCAAGTCCCCATCATCATGCCGCAGCTCGGCGAGTCCATCGCCGAGGCCACGATTGTGAGCTATCTGGTCAAGCCCGGCGATCCCGTGGAAGCGGACCAGGACATCATCGAAGTTGAAACCAACAAAGCCACGATGAACGTGGTTTCTCCGGCGCGCGGGCAATTGGGGAATTTCACGGCCCTACTGAACGAAAGTTATCCGGTGGGCGCGGTGCTCGGCCAGATTGAAGTCACACGCGAGGAAGCCGCCCGTATCGGGCTCGACACCCAGCAAACCACCCGGGCCAAGGCTGAAGCCGCCGCGATGTCGTCGGGCGACAACGGTCGTGCCGGCGAGGCGCGCGTCAAACCAACGGTTCGCGGCTTGCCCGTGCCGGCGCATGCCGTGGGGGCGGGTTATCTGTCCCCGCGACTCAAGGCGCGCATGAACGAACTCGGTTTGCACGCGGCTGATCTGGCAGGCATCGCCGGCAGCGGTTCGGCGGGCCGCGTGACCATTGAGGACTTCGAAAAATACATCAGCAACCTGGACAAACAGAAGCTTACGCCGGCGTCCAGCATGCGCGTGGCGGTGGCCGATGCCATGCGACGCAGTTGGACGCGCCCGCTCGCAACGGTGGGCATGCCGGTGAACATGGATCCGTTGCTCGCCCACCGCAAAGCGCAGGCGGAGAAACCAGGGCCGGCCCTCTACGGTCTGCGGGCGCTGGCGCTGGCGCTGGCGGAGAACAGCGCGCCCGCTGGACGATTGATCGGCAACAAGATCGTGCATCCGTCTTCGATTGACGTGGGATTTGCCGTCGAAGCCGATGACGGCGTGCTGGTTCCCGTGCTTCGTAACGCGGACAAAAAGAAACTCGCTGACCTCGTTGGCCGCTACAACGAACTCGTGGAACTGGCCCGCCAAAGAAAATTGCCCGCTGATGCCACCGGTGGATCGATTGCGACGATCACGAATTACGGGACCTTTGGTCTTACGCTGGCGACGCCGATTCCGCTGCCTGAGCAAACGCTCGTGCTTGGGATGGGCGCGGGGCGAAAGGCCGGTCGCTGGGACGACGCGAAGGAACAGTTTGTTCCCGTCACCGAAGCCCATCTTACCTTGAGCTTCGACCATCGGGTGTTGGACGGCGGCGCCGCCGGGCGGTTGCTGGGGCGGGTGGTGTATCTCATGATGCATCCGGCTGAGCTGTGATCGTCACGCAAACCTCGACGCCGGCCATGCCTGACGAACTTCAATTGGCCGCCGGCAAGGTGGGCTTGGAAAAGTTCAGACGCCATATTTTCCTGTGCGCCGAGCCGACGGAAGCGAAGTGCTGTGCGCGCGAGCAGGGGCAGGCGGCTTGGGTATTTCTCAAGCAACGACTGAAGGATCTGGGCCTGGTCGGTCCCGAGCCCCTGGTGTTTCGTACCAAGGCCAATTGCTTGCGCGTGTGCGTCCGCGGCCCGATAGCGGTCGTGTATCCGGAAGGCGTCTGGTATCATTCGTGTACACCAGAAGTGCTGGAGCAGATCATTCAGCAACATCTGATCGGTGGCCAGACGGTCGAAGCCTACGCTTTCGCCCAAAACCCGCTCGCCAAACCCGGTTCGACAAAGAGTTAGACAAGCCTTTTTGGCCTTGGTATAAGCTGTCAATTCGCAGGCAATTACGCCATGGCCCGGCTACTAAAGAAAAGCGGGACGGGTGAACCTGAAGTTCTTGAACTGAACCTCGGGGTTAATCACTTCGGTCGTAATCCGGAGAACCACTTCCCGATTGATCACCCGACGGTTTCGTCCCTCCACTGCGACATTACCCTGACGGCTGATGGCGTGTTGTTGCATGACCATGGCTCGACCAATGGGACGTTCATCGACGGGCAACCCGTCCGGCAAGGGGTGTTGCTGCCCGGGCAGACGGTCCGACTGGGCGACGTTGAGCTGTTCGTGGAAACGACGGACGTGCATATCGCCATTCCGGAGATCGAGCGGGTCATCCCAACCCCGCCAGTCGTGCTGCCGGACGGTGCGATGTTGTGTCCGCGTCACCCGACCGCGACTGTCACGCATCGCTGCACCCATTGCCACTCCGTGCTCTGCGATGAATGTGTCACGCGCCTCCGTCGCCGAGGCGGTCAGACGCTAAAGCTTTGCGCGTTGTGCAGTCATGCCGTCGAATTGATTGCCGCCGAGAAGCCGAAGAAGAAGGGATTCCTCGCCAAGCTTACCGCTACGATCAAGCTGCCGTTCCTGCGCGGACGAAAAGGCAACTGATTCGCCACGAGCGTGCGCTCCGCGCCAGTGCAGACTTAGTTTGAACGGTATTGTGATAATCGGTCCACGCGACGGGCCATTTCGCTCGTGTAATGCCTGCCCAGTGTCTCTTTGTGCTGCTCAATCCATTCGCTCAATTTCACCGTGCCGCGCGGTGGGGCCGCTACGCACAACCGGCCTTCCATCAAGCCCTGAATTTCCTCGCGGGTGATGACCACATCTCCCACCAACCGGCCGATCAAGCGACAAGCCCAATACCCGGCATTTGGCGGAATACCAACGACGATGCTTTTCGTGCCAAGCGCTCGCTTGATGGTCCGAACCAAATCCCGGTACGTGAAAGTTTCCGGCCCGACGGCCTCAATAATTTCATCCCGGTCGCTGAGAGCTGCTTGGGTCGCAAGGGCGGCGAAGTCGTTGACGTGAATCGGTTGCAACCGGTAATCGCCCCGGCCAAACACGCCAAAGATCGGCAGGCGCCGCAACGACCAGGCAATGTTGTTGATCAGGACGTCTTCCTTTCCGAACAACACCGTTGGTCGCAGGATGCAGTGGGACAAGCCGAGGGCCTTCAGTGCCGACTCCAACTCGCCCTTGCCCGAAAAGTAAGGCAGGGGCGAGCGGACATCCGGGTTGGTGATGCTGACATGAACAATTCGGCTCACACCGGCTGCGCGCGCGGCTTGGAAAAGAATTTTTGTGTTTGCCACGGCGGTTTGATGGGAAAAGAGCCGATGATCAAATCGCACCCAATAGGTATTGATCAACACCTCCACGCCCTGAAGTGAATTCCGCAACCGGTCCGGCTGTTCGAAATGGAACGGAAACGCCTTGACTCGATTGCCGAACGGATTTGGCCGGTTCAGCGAGTTGGTCAAAGTGATCACCTCGTGGCCCTGGTCAAGGAGGCCACAGGTGATGTAGCGTCCCGAATAGCCAAACGCGCCGGTCACGGCAACTTTGAGTCGGGAAGACTGCGGAGATTTCATGAGCGCGATAGATTTTCGATGGCAGATTTGAAATGCTCGAACTTGAATTTGAAGCCACTGCCTAGCAAACGCCCCGGCACAACGCGGCGGCTTTTGAAAATCAACTCTGTCTCCGTGCGCAGAAAGAAAGCACCGATTTCCAGCATCCACTCGGTCGCCGGTAAACCGATGGGCATGCCGCACAGGTCACGAAAGATTTTCATCATCTCCCGGTTTGGTAGCGGATTCGGTGCGCATTGATTGACCGGCCCGGCCAGGTCGTCATGCGCGATGATCCATTCGATGGCCCGGCAGAAATCCTCGACATGAATCCACGACACGAACTGATTCCCGCTGCCTTGCCGCCCGCCGAGGCCGAGTTTGGTCAAGCGCCGCAACACTGGGAACACGCTGTTTCGCCCGAGCCCCAATACCATTGAAGTGCGCAGGGCGACTTTTCTGGTTTTTGGGGTTTCGGCTTCATCGAGTGTTCGCTCCCAAGCCTGCGCGACCTCGACGGAGAACGCATCCTTCGCATCCACCGCCGAATCCATGTCCTGACTCGACTCGTCATGTGGCTTGCCGAACGTGTGCGTGTAAACCGTCGCCGTGCTGGAATTGAGCCAGACGCGCGGCGGCGTTTTGCACTGGGCGATGGCCTCGCCGACGACGCGCGTCGAATTCACCCGCGACTCCATGATGTCGCGGCGGTTCTTCGCAGTGTACCGGCAGTCCACGGAGCGTCCGGTGAGATTGACCACGGCGGTCGTGCCTTCCAGTTCCTGTGCCCAGTCGCCGAGTGATTTGGTATCCCACGCGACTTCGCGCACGCCATCGGTCCGCGACTTTGGTGACCGCGTAAGAATAACCACCTGCCAGCCGAGTGCGGAAAAGTGTTTTGCCAGTTCGCCGCCGAGAAACCCCGAACCGCCCGCGAGAATTATTTTGCTGGTGTTCATGGCATTTCGAAAAAGGCTTTCGTTCGATGCGAACGACGTTTTGGCTTTGGCTCAGGGTCGCTGGTTGGCGCGACTTGCTTTGTCACGCAGCCCAGCGTGAGCAACAGCTTCAATCGCAGCCAGAAGTTTCCGCGCTCGTGGTGTGTGGCAATCATGACTTGTCTCCTTTGCTCTTAATGCAGCTGCTGATCGTGCAGTATCGGTTTCGGGCAATGACACGATAGCCAGCCCGCAGCGGGATCATTGCGCCAGGAATTTTGCTCGCGAACCACAGCGGCCAGAGCCACCAGATGTATTTTGCCAGAAAGGCCGCCGCGTCCGCGCCGCTAAGCACGCGCAGGTCGGGTAACAGAAGGCGCATCTCGGTCAGCAACTCCGCCTCTGGCAAATTGAGACGTGTTTTGACCCACGGGGTTTGGAGGGGAACAAAACCAAAGCCACGACGGAGCAGGGGACGTTGAACGCGTTGCAGCCAGCGCAGGCAGAAGGCGCAGTCGCCATCGTAGTAAACCCAGCCTGCGACGGGTGCGGCGGTGATGTCAGTCATTTCCGTATGCACAGAAATAGCTTTCCAAATAAAAAGGCGGACTCAACTCCCAAGACCAAGAACCTTGAGGACTTTGTCGCCGAGCTTCACAAACTTGACCATTGCGGTGGTTGGCCATTGGCGCACCTGCACATACCAAGCCGTCGTGGTTTCAAAAAAATTGTGGAGGTCTCTGAGCTTCTGCTCGGTGAATTCGTCGGTTTCCTTGTCCTTCTCGGCCGCTTCGATACATTCGCGCAACATGCGCATGGTGGGGTCAATCTCGCGCTTTTTGCGCTCGTCCAGCACCACCCGGAACATCTCCCACACATCCTTCATGCTCTCGAAGTGATCGCGCGAATCGCCGAGCACATGGACGCGCTTCACGATGCCCCAGCCTTGAAGTTCCTTCAGACTGTTGCTGACGTTTGAGCGCGCCACGTTCAGAGTGTCAGCGATGTCTTCGGCATGGAGTGGCTTGGGCGAAATGAAGAGCAGGGCGTGAATCTGGGCCACGGTGCGGTTGATGCCCCAGCGCGTGCCCATCTCACCCCAGTGGAGGATGAACTTCTGTTGCACTGAACTGAGCGTTGGCATGTGATTCCGTTATTTCTGTCCGGACAGAATATGCCGAAAGTGCAGGGTGGGTGCAAGTGGTATTTCCGGGAAATATTGGGGTTGGTTTGCGGCACTCGTGATTTGAGAGTTTGCCAGCACGGCGGTTTTGCCTTATTCATTCCGTCCGCTTTGGCGGGCGATTTATGAAACCCCAGGTCGAAATCTACGATACGACCCTGCGCGACGGTGCGCAGGGCGAAGGCATCAATTTCTCGGCGGTGGACAAGCTCCGCATTGCCGAGAAGCTCGATTCTTTCGGGGTTCACTACATTGAAGGCGGCTGGCCCGGGAGCAATCCCAAGGACATGGAGTTCTTCCAGCAGGCGGCCAGGCGCAAATGGAAGAACGCGCAGATCGCAGCGTTCAGCATGACGCGACGCAAAGGCGTGGCCGTGGAACAGGACGAACTCATGCGCCTGATCCTCGAAGCGAAGACGCCGGTCGTCACCATCGTCGGCAAGACCTGGCTCCTGCACGTCACTGAGGTGTTACGCGCCAAGCCGGAGGAAAATCTCGCGATGATTGGCGACACCATCCGCTATCTCAAAGATCACGGCAAAAAGGTGATCTACGACGCGGAACACAGCTTCGATGGTTTTGCGGACGAGCCCGAATACGCCCTGGCCACGTGGCAGGCGGCGGAGAAGGCAGGTGCGGATTGCATCGTGCTTTGCGAAACGAACGGTGGCCGATTACCCAGCGAGATCGCGAAGACGGTGGCGCTTGCCAAATCCAAGTTGAATTGCGCCATCGGCATTCATACGCACAACGATTGCGGCTTCGGCGTCGCGAACGCGATTGCGGCCGTGGAAGCTGGCGCGATGCAGGTGCAAGGGACGATCAACGGCTTTGGCGAACGCACCGGCAATTGCAATCTCATCAGCGTCATCCCGACCCTGCAATTGAAGATGGGCCTGCGCGCTGTGCCCGCCAAATCGCTGCCCAAACTCAAGGAGTTGGCCGAGTTTGTGAACGAGGTGGCGAATGTTCGTCATGATGTCCGCGCTCCTTGGGTGGGGCAGACGGCGTTTGCCCACAAGGGCGGGATGCATGTCCATGCGATCGACCGGGTGGCGCGCAGCTACGAACACATCAATCCCGAAGCCGTCGGCAACTTCCGGCGCGTGCTCGTGAGCGATATGTCAGGCCGGACGAACATTTTGATGAAGGCGAAGGAACTGGGCTTCAAGCTCGCGTCTGACGCGCCGGAGACGCGCGAGATCACAGCGCGCGTCAAGGAACTTGAGTCGCAGGGCTACGAATACGAAGCCGCCGAGGCCTCGCTCGCCTTGCTCATTCGCGGCATCCTGGATCACAACCCCGAGTTGCTCTTCACGGTGGACACGTATCACGTCTCGATGCGGCGCGACAAAAAGGAATCCATCTGCGAAGCAACGGTACGCGTGCGTGTTGGGGACGAAATCGCACACACGGTCGCAGAAGGTGATGGTCCAGTGAACGCGCTTGACGGCGCGCTGCGGCTGGCCTTGGTGAAGTTCTTTCCCAAGGTAAAGTCGGTGGAACTCACCGACTACAAGGTCCGCATCATCAACGGCGGCACCGGCACCGCCGCCAAGACGCGCGTGCTCATCACGTCAAGTGACGGCAAGCGTGAATGGGGCACGGTCGGCGTAAGCGAAAACATCATCGAAGCCAGCTTGCAGGCACTCGTGGACTCGATGGAATACGCGCTGTTGAAAAAATAAGTTCAGCCCGCTGTATGACTGGCAGCTACTTGCAGTGAAGAACATTCAACATTCAACATTGAACGTCCAACATCGAAGGTCGGATGTTCGGAGTTCGATGTTGAATGTTGAGCGTTGAATGTTTCGCCTTTGATATATGTCCGAAATTCCCAAAGCCTACGAACCGCAGTCCGTCGAGGACAAATGGTATGACTTCTGGCTGAAGCAAGGTTGCTTCACCGCCGACCCGACGCGCGTCACTGACCAGCGCCCGGCGTATTCCATCGTCATTCCGCCGCCGAACGTCACGGGCATGCTCCACATGGGGCACGTGCTCAACAACACCATCCAGGACATCCTGAGCCGCAAGGCGCGCATGGACGGCAAGGAAGTCCTCTGGCTGCCCGGCACGGACCACGCCGGCATCGCCACGCAGGTGCAAGTGGAGAAGGCGCTCAAGAAGGAGGAGCGCCTGACCAAATACGATCTGGGTCGCGAAGAATTTCTCAAGCGCGTGTGGGCGTGGAAGGAAGAAAAGGGTGGCATCATCATCAACCAGCTCAAGAAGCTCGGGTGCTCGTGCGATTGGACGCGCGAACGCTTCACGATGGACCCGGAGTATTCGCGCTGCGTGCAGAAGGTTTTCGTCGAGCTTTACAAGAAGGGCCTCATCTATCGCGGCAAACGCATGGTGAACTGGTGTCCCGTGTCGCAGACCGCGCTCTCGGACGAGGAAGTGGAAATGAAACCGCAGAAGGGTTTCATGTATCACTTCAAGGTGCTGGTGGTGGAAGATCCGAACACGATTCTGACGATCGCCACGACGCGGCCGGAAACAATTCCCGCAGACACCGCCGTGGCCGTGAATCCGAAAGACCCGCGTTACACACATCTCATCGGCAAGCACGTTTATCGCGCGCTGCCGCTCGATGTGCCGAAGGAACAACGCATCATCCCGATCATCGCGGATGAACACGTGGACTTCGAGTTCGGCACGGGCGTGCTCAAGGTGACGCCCGCGCACGACAAGGCGGACTTCGACATTGGCCAGCGGCACAAGCTCCCAATTATTGATGTGCTAACGTCGGACGCGAGGATGACAAACGAAGCAGGCGCTGATTTGGTCGGATTGGATCGCTTCGTGGCGCGGAAAAAGGCGGCGGAGATTCTGGAAGCCGCCGGTGCGCTCGACAAAGCTGAGCCGTACGAGAACAACGTGGGCTATAGCCAGCGAGCAGATGTTCCGATTGAGCCGCGTCTGAGCGAGCAATGGTTCCTCAAGTATCCAAGTGTCGAGCAGGCTAAGGCGTGCGTGGCAAACGGGAAGATGAAGTTCCATCCCGAACGCTGGGCGAAGGTTTACGATCACTGGCTGACGAATATTCAGGACTGGTGCATCAGCCGTCAGCTTTGGTGGGGGCATCAGATCCCAGCATGGTATAAGGTTCATGCTCTGCCTGGCGGACGTCCGGGAGAGGGGTATGCAATTGAGGGGCCTGCTATCGGTATCGCCCCTCCCGACAATAGCGGTCAGTGGATCCAAGACCCCGACGTGCTTGACACCTGGTTCAGTTCTTGGCTCTGGCCGTTTGCCACGATGGGCTGGCCCGAGAACACGGAGACGTTGAAGAAGTTTTATCCGACCACCGACCTCGTCACCGGGCCGGACATCATTTTCTTCTGGGTCGCGCGCATGATCATGGCGGGCTACGAATACATGGGGGAGCTGCCGTTCAAGAATGTTTATTTCACCGGCATCATCCGCGACAAGCAGGGCCGCAAGATGTCCAAGACGCTTGGCAACTCGCCCGATCCGCTCGACCTCATCGCGCGTTACGGCGCGGATGCGTTGCGCTTCGGCACGATGCGCAGTGCGCCGCTCGGTCAGGACGTGTTGTTCGATGAGAAGGATGTCGAGCTGGGCCGCAATTTCTGCAACAAGCTGTGGAACGCATGCCGCTTCCGCCAAATGGTCGGCAGTGGTGGCAGTGCCACGTCCGAAATTCAGGGAGAGATCAATCCCAGCCTCCTCACTTCGGATGACAAGTGGATTCTGCTCAAGTTGCACGAGGCCATCCGCGAAATCACCGAGGCGTTGAACACCTACAACTTCAGCACAGCAGTGCAGGCGTTGTATCGGTTCTTCTGGAGCGAGTATTGCGACTGGTATGTGGAGGCGAGCAAGGCGGTGTTCTTCGGAACGGACGAGAAGCGCAAGGCGAACACCCTGGCCGTGATTGATTTCGTGCTCTCGCACACGCTCCGGTTGTTCCATCCGTTCCTGCCGTTCATTACGGAGGAATTGTGGCACGGGATGGGTTATGCCGCTGACATGCCAGAGGGGCAGGGCGGCAAGACGATCATGAACGCCCCGTGGCCCAAGGCGTTCGACAGCGAGTTTCGCGATCATTACGGCTTGGACGACTGCTACCTCGAATTCGCCAACCAGAAGTACGAGGTCGTCACCCACGGGCGCAACCTGCGGCGCATCGGGAACATTCAGGCGGGGAAGAAAGTGAAGTTCGTGCTCAAGCCGAGCCGGGAAATTCTCCCGCATGATGCGGAGGTCATCAAGATTCTGCTGAACGCCGAGGCTATCGAGGTCAACGAAAGTTACGCCGCGAAGAAAGGCACACCGACCACGCACACGCCGTTCGGAGAATTATTCCTGCCGCTGGAAGGCCTGGTGGATGTCGAAGCGGAGAAAGCGCGCCTGACGAAGGAGAAGGAAAAGATCGAAGCTGAGATTGTCAAAGTTGCGCAGAAGCTGGCGAACCCGGCGTTCACCTCAAAAGTTCCCCCGCAAGTGTTGCAAGAACATGAACAACGCCTGGTGGATTGGCAGGTGAAACTGGAGCATGTGAAAGCGGCGCTTGAAGCCCTTGGCTAGTCGGAAGCACTATGAAGCTTGTTGATCTCATCAAGCAAGCGGAAGGTCAGACGATCCGAGGGGAGAAAGGGCGACGCGAGCCGTTGCGATTGCTGCCACCCGCCTCGGACGAACAAGTCCGAAAACTGGAGCAGGCTTTGCCTGGTCCCTTGCCGGCGGAAATTCGTGAACTCTTCACGCTAACTCGGGGCTTTGAGAATGGACCTTACGAGGTGGATTTTTCCGGCTACGGGCGTGACGCCTTTGGCGAACGAACTGCTTTTGGGGTCGTAAGTGAGTGTTTTCAAATTCTTCCCTACAAATTGAGCATTGCGACCGACGGCTGCGGCAATGATTGGATGGTTGATTTGACGAAGGGTGCGTCTGCGTGGGGGCCAGTTTTCTTCGCTTGCCATGACCCGCCGGTCTTCGTGTTCACCGCGGGCGACCTTCGAGAATTTATTGAAGAATGGTTGAAACTTGCCCAAGAAAAGGAATGCAAACTGGGACGAGCCTTTGACCAGGCGGTAATGCGAGTCTGGAAAGAAAATCCAGGCCTAGTTTCGCATGAGAGTGCAATTCGATCTGACGATCCAGAGATCAGGGCATTTGCTGGGAAGGCAGGTGACGGGTTTCAATTTTGTGATCTGCGCCGGGCCGCCAGTGGCGCCGGCTTTAGTTGGGGACACGTGGACGACCCTGATACGGATATGCTACGTGATGGCGGCAACCTGCTGTTTGCCATCCGCAAGCCACGCCCGAAGAAGCCTTTTTTACGAAGGCTCTTTGGGGGCTGATCGCAAGCCCGTTGGCATCACGTTGCTCGCTGATCAACTGAACCGGACAGCAGGAGCTAAAGCCGGGATTTCATCCGCTACTTGCTGTATTTCTTGAAGTCGCGCAGGGCGTCCGCTTTGCTGCCGAGCGGCAATTCGTACGGGTCGCCGCTCCAGCTGGCAAAGGTGGCGACCGCAGCTTGGGCGCGCTTGGGCAGTTGATCGAACGGCGTGTATTGATTGTCTTGAAACATCGTTACAACACTGGCGAATCCTTTGTCGCCTCCGAGATCGTTGAATTCCTTCCACGTTCGCAGGCGAGCAACTTTGCCGATGAGGCTGGGATTCTTGCCCAGGTTGGGAGAATTGCCATCCTTGCGGCCAAGCACCTTGGCCAATTCCTTGTCGCCGCCCAGCGATTTGAGTTCGCGTTCCAGTTCCGCCTGATCCTTTTGCGGTTTGGGAGTTGTGGGCTGCGGCGCCACGACCGGAGCTGCCTCGTGTTTCTTGAGAATCTCGAGCTTGCGTTTGAAGTTGAGCCGCAGCATCCGGTCGGCTTTGGGATCCCATCCCAGTTTGATCAATTCCGCATCCCCGCCCAGCTGCTGGAATTCCGTGTCAGCGGCTTTCTTGGATTTGTTGAACGCCGAGCGTTTCTTGCCTTGCGCGATCACCGCGGCGATCTCTTTGTCCACCTGTTTCGCGGGCACGGCGAGGACGCGTTTGAAGTCGAGGGCGTAAATCTCCGCTAGTTCCGCGACGGTGAATTCGCGGGCCGCTTTCTTGAGGAACAACGCCGACCGGCGCACGTTCTCGATGTTTTCGTCGCCGACAAGCCCGTCCACTTCGGGCGCGGCAGCGGCGATTTCGGCGTTCGACTTCTTCAAGCCCTTCACCAGTTCGTTGGGATCGAGCGCATCAATGCTCTTCAGCATTTCCTCGGAGAACTTTTCCTCGGATTGTGGGAGGAGCATCAGCGCATTTTTGCCCTCGAAATTGCCCTTGGCCTTCGTGCGCTCCTGATCGTTAGTCGGCGGCGGGGCGTTCACATCCATGGGCTGGCCCGCCATGCCGGAGGAGGCCATGCCGAAAAGTTCCTTGCTCGGGAAAGCAAACCCGCCGTCAATCGGGACCATCCGTTTCTCGCCGTTGACGTCCTGGATGAGCAGGTTGCCGGCGTTGCGATCGCCCTGCAACGTGAGGAAATCCATCATCGCAACCTTCTGCACGTCCTCCTTCTTGACCTGCTTGGCGAAGGCGGGGTCGTCGGTGAGTTTGTCCAGGAGGCTGCCTTCGTTCGGTGCGGCGGCCTGCAATGCGCCGACGCGGGATTTCTCCTTGGACTTCTCGCCGTTGGCAAAGCTGTCGCTCTCCAGACGCGCGATGCCGGTCGGGCAGACGCCGAAGTCCACGCCGATCATCTCTTTCATCTGATCGTTGAATTTGCTCGTGAGTACTTCGCGCACGACGCCTTCGCCCTCCTTGCCGCCGAGGTCTTCCTTTACGTTCTCTCCTTGCTTGGGTTTGAAGATGAAGGCGGGCTTGCCGTCGCCATTTTTGATGAAGAAGGAATCCGACTCGCCCTTGGCGCTGGGCGCTTTGGCGGGTGTGCCGCTTTCAAGGAGGGAGCAGGCTTCAAGCTGTTTGGCCTTGGTGGCCTGCGCTTCGGTCCACGGCGGCTCGGGCAGGGAATCGCGCTCGTTCTTGAGGCGCATGCGGCGGACAAGACGCTGGGCCTCGCGGCATTTATCAGCGCGCTTGGTATCGGCGGCATCGGGCGCGCCGTCTTGCGAGAGGGCGGCGAAGTGGGTGAGGAATCCAGCGGCGGCTGCGTCGAGGGCGTCCAGTGCCTTGTTGTCAGCGCTCTTCTCCGCGGCCTCCCAAGCCTTGACGACGGCGGCGAACAGTGTCGTCGCTTTCTTGTCGCCACCTTTGCTGGTGTCGCCTTTCCACTGGCTGACCCCCTTGGCGGGGAACAACTGATCCTTGCCGGCGAGTGGCGGGAGTTCCTTGAGTGCGGACTGGAGGCGCACGGTGTCTTCGACGGATGCGGCCTTGCCGAGCGCCGCGCGTTTGGCGAACAGTTCGTCACGGAGCGCCACCATGGCGGCCTCGGTCTTGGCTCCTTCCTTGGCGGCGGGCGAGACCGATTTTTCGATGGCGGCGCTGCCCTTCTTCAGCGTCTCGACTTGTTTCTTGTCCACGCCCTTGGCGGAGAAACGGGTTTTGATCAAACCCTCGACGATTCCAGCTTCCTGGGTGGCTCGTTCCAGGGCCTGCAAGTTGGCGCGGACCTTTTCAATGTCTTGATTGAGGTCGGTGAGCGCGGATTCCAACACCGGTAGTTTGCCGGCATCGATTTTGGCCAACTGTTTCTTTTTCTCGGCCACCACGCCCTTGGCGTCGTTGAGACGCCCAATGGGGTCTTTGATAATCTCGCGGATCTTGTTGATCGATTGGATTTGGGCGGGCAATTCCTTGTTGGCGTCGGCGGGTGAAGCGGGTGCGGCGGCGTTGGCGCTATTGAGCAACTTGACGAGGTGAAGCAGATTCTTGGCGGTCTCGTCGGCGGCGCCGTAGGCAAAGGCGAATTCGTCGTACAGCTTTTCACCGCGCCAGAATAATTCGATGGTTTCGAGGTGATCCTCCTTCTTGAGCCCCTTCACCTTGGCGCTTGCGCCTTTCCAAGGGTTGTTGATGGCGGCGTTCCACTTGCCGAATTTCTTCGAGAGATCCTCAGCTTTGGCCTGAAAGCCGGCGATCTCGTTGGCCGCCGTGTTGGGCAGGGGCTTGCCTTTGCTGGCGACTTCGAGGAGTTCGTTGGCGCGCTGGAGGTCGGGAGCAAGTTGTTGACGGGCATCGCGGAATTGCTGGGTGGTGGTCAGGAGTCTGGCCGTGAGGTCGCGCAGCAGCGAGGGGAGTTCAAACAAATCCGGGTCGTAAACCTTCACGCCTTCGCGGGCGGTGAAGTTGACCTTGTCGCTGAAGGCTTTGATGAGCGCGGCTTCGGTCTTCGTGCCTTGGTCGCGAGTGGCCAGGCCTTTCTTGACCCGATCGGTGAGTTCAACCGTGGCCTTGGCGTGCAGCTTGACCGCCGAGGCCGGCGTGTTAGGGGCATTGATGTCCAGGGCCTTGAGGTCCTGCTCCAAGCGCAACAGCCGGGTCATGGCGCGGTCGGCCCGGCCGTTGACGGCCTTGAAATTCTCGATGGCCTTGGCCATCTGTGCGGTGAGGTCGTTGAAGGCATCGCTCGGATTTGCCGCCTCGGCGCGGTCGCCTTGCAGATTCAAATAATTTCCCTGAGTGGCAAGCAATTCATCGGCGGCCTGCCGAATGATCTCTTGCTGCGTGCGCGATTCCTGGAGCAACGCGTTGATGGCATCCAGTGGATCGGCGGGCGCGGCAGCTTTTGGTATGGTTGGGGGCGGAACGTTGGGCGGTGGCGGCAGGGCGTCGTCTTCTTCGTCCTTGGCCGGTTGCGGCACCGGAGCAACCGCTGGTTTGGGCGCGCCCGGTTGCCCAGGCTGTACCGGAACGTCCAATTTCGGCGGAGCCGCGAGGAGGGCCTCGGCGAGATCGAGCGTTTTGTAGGCGCTTTCGAATCCGCCCTTGCCAGCGTGCCAGTCAGCTTCCTGAAGTTTATCCGCGATGGCTTTCCCATCGGGCCGCATCCGATAATCGGGGTACTTCCCAATCATTTTGTGCAGTGCGGCGGTGAAGGTTTTCATGGCCTCCTCCTGGCTGGGCGCTGGCTTTTTAAGCAACGCCTCGGCCTCGTCGAGGGCTGTGAGCGCCGCTTCAAACTCGCCTGACTGGCCGTGATGGTTGGCACGACGAAACACGGCGTCGATGGCGGGGAAGTCGGTGCGGTTCTCAAACCCGGCATGCGCCTTGAGCAGGCTGGCAAAGCGCGCTTTCACAGTTTCGTCGGAGGCGGCCACCGGCGGCGGCGGCTGCATTCGGGCCATGGTTTCGGCGTGGTCGAGGCGTTCCAGCGCTGCGGCGAGACTCTTTCCGGCTTGAGCGAGCTTGTCGGCGTCCGCCAGCGCATTCTTGATTTCCGGGGCGTTGTGGCGGCCGTCCAGATCGGGGTGATCCGCGAGGAACTGTTCGCGCCGCTGTTTGAAATCCACCTGGCGTTTCTTGTTTTCGATGAACTCGGGCGGGACCACGAGGCCGGTGTGGACGCCGAGGAACTCCAATTGATCGAGGGTAAAAGGCATGGCTGGGGAGGGTTGGAATTAGCCGCCGAAGGTAGTGCTGATCTTGGTCAGGAAATCTTCCATGGGTGCGCGAATGGCGAAGGTGCCGAATGGATTTTGGTCGGCGGCACCGGCCATGGGATGTTTGCGCAGCATCTCCAGGCGGCTGGCGGCGAACTGGCCAATGGCGGCTTCGCGTCCGGCGCGGCGTTCGTCGTCGCCATCGCTGCGCGCTTCCTCGATCTTCTTCAGGATCGTGTCGTCGAGGGGAGCGAGGATGGAATTCAACTGGTCAATTCTCGCTTTGAGGGCGTCCTTCAACTCGGGGTCACAAGCCTCCATGATGGCTTTCTTGAGCTTAAACACGCCGTCCTCCGCAGTGGCCTTGGCGGATTTCCATTGACTGGCCGCGTTCATGTAGGCGGAGAGGGTGGGTGAGGGCGGGCTCTTGGCTTTGTTGTCGCTCGGGGGCTGCGGTGGGGGATAGGCGGGAAACTTGGAGGGCGGCGACGGCGGGTTGGAGGGTGGCGGCGGACGAACCGCCAGGGTTTTCAGCTTGGCGACCAGCCCATCGAGCAGTTTGCCGCCGTCCTCGAAGCGATCCTCCTTCGCCAGGGCACGCGCCTTTTCCAGCGCCTCCTGCTTCAGGGGCTGGTGCGATTGCGGGCACGACGCGGCAGACTGTTCCTCGATGCGCGCGAGCAATTGCCGGCGCTGAAATTCCTTCTCCTCGTGTTCGAGCTTGCGATCCATCCGCCGGTCCCGTCGCGGTTCTTCCGCAGCACCGGTTGGTTCCGGCACGCGCGGCAAAGGGCGATCGGATGGCGGGGGCGACGGTCCATCGGTAGGCGGAATGGGTGCGGCGCTTGTCAACAGTTCACGCCCTTCCACTTCGCCTTCGTCTTCCTCGATCTCACCTGGCGGGACATGCACTGCTTTGATGCCCGGTCCCAGGGTGAGGAAATACTTTTTCAGGCTGGCGCGGCTGAGAGAATTCTTGGTGGCTACGAAATTCAACTCGTCCTGTTCGGTGAGCGAAACGAGTCCCTCGGCGGAGGGTTTGTGGCCGGCCTTGGAGAGGGCGGCGAGACACCCGGAATCAAAATCCACCAGCACGAGGGCGGGTTTCTTGCCGCCGAACGGGGCGTATTGTTTGAAATAGAGAAATTTCTTCTCCGCACCGGGCTTCACCAACAGGAGCGCCTTCTTCAGCAGCACAACGTATTGTTTGTGTTCCTTGAAGGTGTCGGGATTAGAAAAAATGGCCATAGGTATTTGGATTTATGACGGCCCGGTTTACGGGGTTTCGCGAAACCGCTCAAGTGTTTTTTCGGCGAACCGCAAAAAACCCGAAGCCGTCGGGCAACGGGCGGAACTGAAGGAGGTCATTCCCTTGGCCGAGAAAAGAGCCGGTGCGTCGAAGAAGTCCTTGCATGCGGAGATTCCTCTGTTAGAAGTCGGGCAAAGGTTCACATGCAGCGCATTCTGCTATTTGTGCTGTTGGGGCTTCTGCCGTTGACGGGGGCGGCGGATGGGAAGTTCTATCCACCAACGGCGTTTCCAACGCAGGTCACGATTCCTGACCAACGAGCTTTGATTCATTTCACGAACGGGGTGGAGCGGCTCGTCATCGAGACCCGTTTTACGGGCGCGGGAACAAATTTCGCCTGGGTCGTTCCGTTGCCAAACCAGCCGGTGGTGGAGGCGGCGAGCACGGGCTTGTTTCCGACGCTGAACTTCTACTTTCAACCAACGATCACGCATCATGTGCCACGGTATTACCTTGGAATCCTAGGAGCGATTGGCCTGCTGCTGGTGCTCCGACTGATGATGCAGGTTTGCTCCGGCCCGCTCGCCGCGTTGACGATCTTTCTGTTGTTACTGCTGGCTGCCGCTCTGCTGCTCCCGGCGCTATCAACTGCAAGATCGAAGGCTGGTGGAACAGCGGAATCGGCCAGTGCGTCCGTGTCCATCCTCGATCGCCAGCTTGTGGGGGTGTTTGAGACAACGACTATTGCCTCCCGTGAGCCGCAGGCGTTGCAGACCTGGTTGCGGGAGAATGGATTCACCGTGACCACCAACAGCGAACCGGTGATCGCCGATTATGTGAAGGATGGCTGGATATTCGTCGCGGCCAAGGTCCGGCGCGACCAGGCCGGGAGCCAAACGAGCACGCCGCACCCGCTTTCCTTCACCTTCAAAACGAAACAACCGGTTTATCCGATGCGACTGACGGGCGTGGACAACGGGCCGTTGCAGGTTGAGCTCTACGTGTTCGCCGACCAACGCGCGCACGCGCGCCACTTCAAGGTGGAACGATGCACGAAGCCGGCTTACCCCGCGACTGTTGGCAATTACATGCCATGGGTTGAGACGATCAACATCATGCATCCACTCCTGCAATCCTGGGTGGGTGGTTCGCCAGTGGCGACCAAGCTGACCGCCACGTTGTCGCCGGAGCAGATGCGGCGGGACGTGTGGTTGGACTGGCGTGGTTTCTGGGAGACCAAAAGCCGCCGCTTCAGTCATACGGGCGCGGCGACCATTGCGCTGAACTGGAGTGCCTGCATTCTGGCGGTGGGATTGGTGGCGGCTTACGCCTTTGCGTTGTCAGTGCGACCGGGTAATCCGAAGTTCGCCACCCCGATACAACTCGCTTTGGCGGTCAGTCTCTTGATTGGCGGAGTGATTTACCTGGCGTTGCCGAAGATTGAAGTGCGCCTGGTGCGGCGCCCGTTTGGAGAAACTCGAAACGCCCAGTATTTTCCAATGTTCTTTGTCGAGGACGCGGCTTTGGACGAAGCGCGCTGGATGCTGGCCCATCCCACGAACACAGTCACGAAGGCGATTTGGGAAGGCCGCTTCCGGGGTGGTAACTGGCCGAATTACTACGTGGGTGGACAGATTCACGAGGAGGATTCGCCCGGTAATTTTATTCTACGGGAAAAGAACGGCTACGTGGAATATGTGATTTACGATGCGCAAGGGGCGGAGCAGGTCTTACAGACGTGGCTTCCGGCTCCACCCAAGTGAAGTGCCGGTTTGGGCGGGCTTACACTTTTGCTTGTCCGAATTCCAAAACAAGGTATCAGCATCCCATGGTTTTACGGTTGCCCATGGTCGGTGTCGCATTATGGCTGGCGCTCGCGGCCAGCCACGCTGCGTCGCCTTCGCTCGAACTAGCCGGGAAGTTGGAGACGCAAGGGGATTTCAAAGGAGCGGCCCGCGTACTGACCGAGGCGCTCAGTGCCGGCAACCTTCGGGGAGCCGGGCGCCAGGAAATTGACTTTGAACTCGACCGCCTGGATCGCATCCGGAAGGACTACCCGTTTACGAAGGACGAATTGCTTGCGGCGTTGAAGAAGTCGGTGCGTGGTTTGACCGCCAAAGAGTTTGATCGCTGGCTTGCCGAAGGGCGGTTTGACGCGCGCGAGATTGATGGCGAGCGGCGGTTCATGGTGTCAAGCGTCAGCAATCTTTACTTCCGTTACCCCGAGCTGGAATCGCGGCGGATTGAACCCAAAGACCGACAGGCGTATGAACGCGCAGTGCTGGCCAGCGCACGGGCAATCGCGAAGGCAACGGCGCAATCCGGCAAGCCCTACGCGTTGCCGAAGCAATTTCGGGTCGCGATGACTGCGACCGTGAAATCAGGCGTAGTCCCGGCGGGCGAAGTCATTCGGGCGTGGCTGCCCATTCCGCGTGCTTACCCGTTCCAGTCGGGATTCAAACTCGACGAAGCCTCATCGCAAGTGCAGCACCTCGATCCGGAGACGAGCGCCGTCCGTTCGGTGTATCTTGAACAAGCGGGGGCGACGAATGGACCGACTGAGTTCAAAATTGAGTACGACTACACCACCTGCGGCGTCCGGTTTGAGGTATCGCCGGAGAAGGTCCGTCAATGCGATCCCAATGATCCGGCCTTGAGACCATTTCTTCAGCAAGCGCCGCATGTCGTATTCACACCGGAGTTGCAGGTCTTGTCGAAACAGATTGTCGGAAGCGAAACCAATGATTTTGTGAAAGCGCGAAAATTCTACGACTGGATTGCCGGCAACATCAAATACAGTTACGCGCTGGAATACTCGACGATCCGGAATCTGGGCGGGTACTGCCTGGCCAACGGCTACGGCGATTGCGGGCAGGAGGCGTTATTGTTCATCACGCTGTGCCGGTTGAACGGGATTCCCGCACGCTGGCAATCCGGCTGGGCCACCATTCCGGGCGGGAAGACGATTCACGACTGGAGCGAAATCTATCTCGCACCGTACGGCTGGATGCCGGTGGATCCTTACATGGGCATCTGGGCAGCGCGCTATGCGCGGGTGCTGTCCGCGGAGGAAAAGCGCGAGGTGCGCGACTTCTACTTCGGCGGGTTGGATCAGTGGCGGATGATTGCCAACAGTGACCACGCACAGACACTCAACCCTCTCAAGAATTCGTTCCGATCCGACACGGTTGATTTTCAACGGGGCGAACTCGAGTGGGGCACGAACAATATCTACTTCGATCAATACGACTACGATTTGACGGTGCGAGAGCTCGGCTCGGAGTGATTATTGCTCGGCGTCGATCGGCTTGGTGGGCGAACTCATCTCGGGCAGGTCTGTCAGATGGAAATGCTGCTGGCTGGCCGTGGTGATTTCACACCCGTCGGGGCCGAAGGCAATCGTCACGGCGCCGGCATTGCGGGTGTTGAGCACGGTTACCTTGCGTTGATTCAATCGTTCGTTCAACCGTTCGCTGGCGCGGGCGGTGGCGGGCAATTCTGAATCGGCGACGATGATGAGTCGCGGGCGGATGGCGTCGAGCAACGCGTCGGAGAGCGCGTCGGTTTGGGTGGGAACGCCGGAGATCACGATGTCCGCATGGAGGTTATTGGTGCGTTCGATCAGGAGGTTTTGACCCTTGCGACCCAAGTCGGAGAGGAGGAGCAGTTTCACCCCGTGAAATTCGCCTTTTCTCACGAGCGCGCCATCGTCGCCTTGAGGGGAGGCATCCGATTCGGTCGGGTGCAGGATGGACCAGGGGCCAGCCTGGTCCCCACGGTGCACCGTCTGGAGTTTGTACGGCTCGTGTTGCATGTCCGCGAAGAGCCGGCGATAAGCGACCGAGCGGAAGCGGAAGGAACTGGCGAAAATATCGTAGCACCGAAACTCGGCCGTGAACGGTTCGGCTCCGCCGACGTGCTTGAGGTCGCCGTGCGTCAGCATGAGGCGGGGGAGCCGGTTCACCCCTTTGGCGCGCAGAAAGGGTTTGAGGACAAACTCGACGGAGTTGGTGTTGCCGCAATCCATCAACCAGTCGTTGTTCGGGCCAGCTGCGTCGAAATATTCCGCATGACCGCCGTTGAGCGGCAGAATCGTGAGTTCAATGTCGTTGCGGGAGGCAAACCGGTGTCCGCCGTAGAACAGGGCGATCAGCAGCAGGGCCGCGGTGGTTCGCCAACGTCGCCCCGGTTTCCATAGCCAGCCGCTCATCGTGCCAATCAGCAGTCCGTAGTAGATCAGAAAGGTGAACGCGGAAGGGGCTGGCACGTAGTAATAGGCCCCCGGCAATTCCGTGGCCCAACGGCTGAGCTTGACCATGCTCAACATGCAAAACCAGCCGGAGTGATTGAACAGTTCCGTCGCCACCGGCAGCCATCCGCCGCAAATCAGGCTGCCCAGATTGCACATCAGCGCGAGGCTGCTGATCGGCACGATGACCAGATTCGCGAGGAGCGTCACAGGACTGAACAAATGAAAGTAGTAGGCGCTCAACGGTAATGAGCCGAGCCACGCCGCGAGCGAGGTGACGAGGCTGGCGGTCAGCAGGCGCGTGCCTGCCCGCCAGGTTCTTTGCCAGCCCGTCATGACGTCCGGGGCGAGCAGGGGATCAACCGCCAGCAATCGGTCCCGCAATTTTTCCAGCGGCGGCATGAAGAGGGCGATGCTCAACACCACAAAGAACGACAGTTGAAAGCTCGCTTGAAAGAGTTGTTGCGGATCCCAAAGCAGAATGACGAATCCGGCGGCGGCCAGCGAATTGAGCAGGTCGCTCGGACGCCGCAGGGACCAGCCGCCAATCACAATGGTCATCATCACGGTGGAGCGAATGGCCGAGGATTGCCAGCCGGTGGCCGCCGTGTAGAACCAGATGAGAGGAATCACCACCAGGCCGCACCACATGCGCGGGACGCGTACGACGCGCAGCAGGGTTACCAGAATTCCCGCGATGAGGGCGATGTGCAGTCCGCTGATGGCGAAGATGTGCATGGTGCCCGAACGCATGAACGGTTCATTGATTTCGCCGGAAAGCGCCGTTTTCCATCCGAGGGTCATCGCCCACATCAACCGCAGTGGTTCGTCCTGTTCGGGCAGGCCGCGGGCAAGCGTGGCCTGGGCCCAGGCGAGAAAACGGTCGGTGAAAGGCGGGCCATTGGTATTCGTATCCACCGCCCGCCAATCCCGAAGGCCTTCGGACTTGAGCTGGTAATGAATTCCCTGGCGCGTGAGGTAGGTGCGATAGTCAAAGAGTCCTGGTGCGATGGGTGAGGGCGGTGGCGCGAGCACGCCGGTAATTTCCACTTCACGACCGGCAAAAAAATCCGAAGGCAGCGAACCTTTGGTGGTTACCATGACACGCCCGCTGGCGGGTTGCCAAGTCTCGCCGCGAGCCAGGGCGGTGATGCTGAGGGGCACGAGCGTGCGCGAGGTCTCGCGATCACCCTGCTCGTAAACGCGCAGGCTGGGTGTTTCCTCCAAGGTGCCGCGCACGGTTGCCAGCACGGGGCCGATGATGAGCCGAAGGTCGTGCGGGGAAAGCACTGTCGTGCGGCTCGCCAAGTTGGTCCAGCCGACCAGCACGAGCAGTGGCCAAAGCAGGAGCCCCCGCGCCCGGGCCCAGAAGCACGCAAGCAGAAGGAGGCTGCATGCGCCAACAAATAGAAAAAGAAGCGGCGGTTGCACTGCTTCCGCCAGCAGCAGTCCGCCCACATAACACAACGCCACTGGGAGCAATGGGCGTTTCATTGAATGCGCTGAGGTCTAGCAGAGGAGTCCTGGCAAGTCACGTCCGGACTTTTTTTTGGTTGCGAGGATTCCGAGTGGATTGCAACCCACCGATGCCCCAGTTATGCTGGACGCGTTGAAGAAAAGCGCCCGACCTGCGATTCCGCGCAAGACAGTCTATCGGCTGTCCACCTACCTGCGTTGCCTGGCGCCGTTGAAGGAGAAGAAAATCCAGACCGTCTCCAGCGAAGCGCTGGCGAAGGTGGCGGCGGTCAAGCCGACCCAGTTGCGCAAAGACCTCGCGTATTTCGGCACGTTCGGTACGCGCGGGCTGGGTTACGACGTGGCGGAGTTATACCGGCGCATTGCGGATGAACTCGGGACCTCGCGGCTGCAACCCGTGATCCTCGCGGGCGTGGGGAATCTCGGCCTGGCGTTGCTATCGTATCGCGGTTTTGAGAAGGAAGGTTTCGAGATCGTGGCGGCCTTCGATGTGGAGCCGAATCGGCGGCGTGACAAGGAAGTCAAGCAACCGGTTCACGGCATTGAAAAACTCCGGGACTTCGTGCGGGTGCACCAGGTGAAGATGGCGATCCTCGCCGTGCCGGCCGAGGCGGCGCAGGAAGTGGCCAATCTGTTGGTGCAATGCGGAGTGATGGGCATCCTCAACTTTTCGCCGATCGTCCTCCACGTGCCCGAGGACGTCATGGTCAACAACGTGAACCTCGCCATCGAACTCGAGAATCTGAGTTACTTTCTCCAGGAGTGAGCCCGCGGGTTACTCAACCGCGCTGCTTCCGGCGAATGGCAAGAAAGCCCGACAGAAATCCAACCAGCAGCGCGGCCGAGGATGGCTCCGGCACGGTCGTGGCCATCACGCCGATGCCGTCAAAGAATCCATACGTGGCGAAGCGATTGTCGCCAAACGTGGACACCCCCAACGAGAGCGTGTACTCGCCGGTCGCGGGTGCCGTCCACTGCCACGACGTCCAAGGTGAAGCGTCTTGGTAAGGTGTCGCACTGGGGTCGTTCGGGTTCGGGTTGCCGGAGGATTTCAACCAGGGAGTGGCGAGCAGATTGTTGCCCGTGGCGTCGAGGATTTTCACCCAGGCAGAATCCTGCACCTCGTAGTCGCCGTTGAAGAAGAACACGGCGCCCGTCAGGGTGTCGTCCTGATGCAACGTGAAAGTCTGGCTGGCCGAGATGTCGTAGGCGCCGCCGGTGAAATAGCCGCGTTCCAGCGTGCCGAGGGCGAGGAAATGACTGCCTTCGTCAGCAAGCCGGGAGCTGGGCATGGTCCCGCCAGCCCAGGACGACACAATTTCAGCCGTCCCTGCCGGCTGGTCAAACGGCGGGAAGCCGGAAACACCCCAAGGGATGCTCACGGTCCAGTTGGAAAAGTCGCCGGACTCAAAACCGCTGTTGAGCGGCGTGGCCTGAGCCGCTGCCATGACAAACATGGAACCGGCCAAAGTATAAATTTTCGAGAGCTTCATGATCTTGCTTCCACCTTTGGAAATTATTCCTTGTCCCAAACGCGAATAATACTCCGCGCCGGGCCGGCGGTCTGCAACGCGGTTGTTTACGGAACAGCTTCCGGGGATTCCGTCGAATTTTGCGACCGGGTAAAGTCTGCAAACTTGACCCCTGTCAGGCACGCCCCTAAGTTGCGTCCGTGCCGGACAAGCGCAAATCCAAGAAACGCAAAGCGATCATGCTGGGGGTGGGACTCGATTCCGATGGCCACAAACGGGTGACCAAGGGGGACAATTTCGCCTTGGTGGGTGGCACGGAAGAAACGCATGAGCGCATGACCGAGACCGCCATCAAGATCAACGAGAAACTCAAGGCGCGCGGAAAACATCTGGAACAGGTCAGCCACGAGGAGTTTGACGACATCGCGCACGAGGTTGGTTTGAAACGGCACAAGCCGCCGCAGAATTGATTTCCGCTGTCGCTTACAAGCGGCTTCGATACATTGGCTAATAAGCCTAGTTCGCAAAACTGGCACTGAAGGCTAGCCGATTTTCAAATTAGTCTATCTCCACCATATGTCGTTTGCTCAACCTGAACGCCAAATTTAGGTGATATCCTAACTAGCGCCGTCGGAACGTTATCCATCCAAGACTGCGCAAGCCCAGAAGCGCCGCGCTGCCGAGAGCGACGAGGCCGAGCGATGACGGCTCAGGAATTATCGCGAAGCTGAAATTCGGCCCGAAGTCTCCAAGCACGCCTGGCTGGAAATTGTCCGGAAAGACAAGGGTGGTTGAGCGAACCGATCGACGTCCGATAAAGTCAATCTGTGGGCTAACCGAAAGGGTAAATGTGGGATTGCTAGTTTCTCCAACTGTGAAATCGGTCGCGACTTGGACTCCACTGGAATTTGTGATGTAGCTATTTAGCACGCCGATGACGTAATTATTTCCGGCGGTGAGGGTCAGTGGATTGATACTGACATATCGGAATCCGTTCGCAAGCGGGGCCACCGTGCCAGAAGGGATAAGCGAGGAAGTGACTGGGTTTGATCGGTCAATTACATTCCAGATTCCGATCGCGTGAGTCTCGAGCAACCCATCTCCAGGGACGCGACCAAGTGTCGAGTCTGGGCCGTCGTAAAGGCCCAAAGCCGTTACCTCAATGTTGGATCGTGGTGTGAACTCCCATCCAAATACTCCGGGACCCCAGCCACGGATCCAATAATAACTGGTATCGAAACTCACTGCGGATGTGTCCGCACGGGCTACGAGGCCAGCAATGAAGATAGCGACAGCGACGAGTCTATATTTGATCGTATTCTTCATTATGTAAGTTCTAAGCGGCGGCGCGCTGAAATGCCAACTAGTGATGGGCGCAGTTTTTCTCAGCCAACCTATTTTCACAAACAAACCGTAGGTCGAACCAAAATTGCTGTCGAGTGCCTAACGAGCACAATTTTGAATACACATGCCTATAGCACGCCTTGGTTACGGAGACGCCGGGGTTACGACTCTATAGAATCTTGCCGCGGCCTTGGTCTGGGGATCAATCACGTAAACAGTTTGTGCTGCGCTTTGCGTTGGGATGTCGGCGAGCTTGGTCCAGGTCGGATTGGTCAGTGATGACGCGTAGAGCACGGAGTAGGTGCGACTGGCCAGGGCTTGAAACGAGAGGGTGACATTGCCACTCACGACAATTCCGGCCAGCTTCAAATTGCTGTTTGAGTCCAGGTGATCGGTGCCGGCGAGATATTCCTGCAAGTTGGTCATGCCATCGTGGTCCGGATCGTAGCCGGCATCGAGCGGATTGTTGCGATCCAATCCCATCTGGTCTTCCGCCGAATCGGGAATGCCATCGCCGTCGGTGTCTGGTGACGAGAGCGGTTCGTTGCCGTAGAGGTTGACGGCGAGACGTTGGAGCGACAAACCGCCGCCATCCGCCGCGCCACCGGGCCACGGGGTGTGGTCGGTGTAATTCACGCGGTCGGCTAGAACGTAGGGGACGAAACCGGCGTCAGGGCTTGGCGGTTGTTGCGGCGTGTCGGGACGATACAGTTCCACGGTGTCCGCATCATTATCAAGCGAGCCGGCGAACGGGCCATAAAGCGGGATGGTGTTGCTGATGCCGTAGCGCGCGCGGAAAGCGTCAAGCGTCGCCGTATTGGTCGGATTGAAATCCACGACAAGCAGAGACGCGCCAGCCGCCAGGCTCACGCTCGCCGGGAAGGTGAAGTCAATTCCGCCGCCCAGCTTCCAGTGATTCGTGGGATAGGCGGGATTGTAGAGTGGGACGTTGGTGCTGGCGTTGTTGCGCAGTTCGATGAATTCATCGCTGCCATTCGTGCCACCCGGCGGGTGATACAGGATTTCGTTGATGACCACCGGGCCAACCACCGGCACGGCGTTGGCCAGACCGGTGCCGGTGCGGAACTGTGCGAGCGTAGCCGGGTTGTCGGCGCCAAATGAGCGCTGGGTCAACGGCCAGAAATCCACACCCTGGCTGGTGGGCACGCGACCAAAGGCGACGCCATTGAACGCGGCGCCAAATTCCACGGTGGCACGTTCACCGGTTTCGATGGCACTGGCGGTGGCGGTGAGCCAGATTTGGTCGCCGTGGGCGGAGTTCAAAGTGAAGGCGTTGGTGTTGCCATTGTTGAACTGGTATTCGTAGATCACCGTGTAGCCGCCGGCCGGGACCGGCGCGGTGTTGGTAATTTGATAACGGCGCAGGTTCTCCTTGGTGTTGCTGAGATACCAGCCGTTGATGCTCACCGGGGAGGCGGTGGGGTTGTAAAGTTCGATGGCGTCCTCCAGCGGCGGATCGGTGTGAGTGAGCGCCTCGTTGAGGACGAGGCTTTGGAGCAAACGGTAATTGCTGTCGCCCGGCGTGGCGGTGCCGGGGAAGGGGAGGATGTTGGTCGCACCATCGAGCAATCGTCCGCTGGACACGCCGTTGCTCTGGACGCCGAAGCCGAGCGTATCAATCAACGAGAAATTCGTGCCATTGACCACGTTGTAGAGCAGCAGCGAATCGCCCTGACCCTCCAGGCCGAAGTTGACATGATCGCGGCCATGACCGGCGTTGGCATCGGCGATCCATTTCACAAAACCATTCGGGCCAATGAAACTCAACGGTGCCGGGCGGAACAGGCCGCGTCCCACGATGGAAGGATCATCGGAGATCGAAATGAGGCTCAAGTCCACGGGCCGGTTGGTGGGGTTGTAAAGCTCGAACCAGTCGTCGCCCTGCGCGGGATTGGGCATCCACTCATTGAGCCGGAGGGCGGTGGGGTTGCCGAGGATCGCGGCCGGGGCATTGGTGGCAAGCGGCGACGAGGCGCTCAACAACCGCCATTGCCCGCCACTCAAGCCGATGGGCAGGTCGTCCACCTGCGGGCCGTACTCAACGAAGTTCACCAACTGGCTGTTGGTGTTGAAGAGATAGACACCGCCACTTTCACCATCGAGTGCTTCGCCGGTGTTGTAACTGCCCGCGTTGGTGGCGGCCGGAGAATCGCCGTCGCACTTGATGAGCAGATAACCGTTCGCAGCGATGGTCGCGCCCGGCGGGAAAATCCATTCACCGGCTTGCTGAGAATTCACGCTGAGACTCATGCCGCCCAGATTGAAGCCGCTGGCGCTCGGATTATAGATTTCGACGAAGTCCACGATCTGCGTGCCGACGGTCGAGGTGCGATTGCGCGCCAGAATTTCGTTGATCACCGGGCCGGTGTAGGTCGCGAGATAATTGGTCGTCTCCGGACTCGCGCTGCCGGGGAAGTTGTAGATCAAGGCGCTGCCATCCGGCACGCGGCCACGAGAAACGCCTTCCCCTTGCGCGACGTAGCTGACCGTCTGGATCGGGTTGCCGGTGGAATCGGAAAGCGTGATGACATCGCCGCTGGCGGGCAATTTGAAATCGAGGTGATCGGGGCCAACGCCCTCGTCCGCAAACAACTGGAGGTAACCGCGCGGCGCGAGAAACGCCAGCGACCTGAGTTGATGCAGGTTGTTGCTGGTGGCGAGATAAAGTCCTTGCAGCGCCACCGGAGCGACCGAGGAGTTGTTGAACAACTCGATCCAGTCCGGCTGGCCAGGCGTGGGATTGGCGAGCCATTCGTTGAGGGCCAGGCTCGAAGCGGGAGCGAGAGTTGCGGGAACGTTCGCGGCATTGGCGGTGGGGGTCGTCAACGTCCAGTTGCCGCTGATGCGCCCGACCGAATAGTTGGCGGCCTGCAAGCCGAATGACAAGGCGTCAACGCGGTTCGTATTGGCGTCGTAGAGAAAGACGTTGTCACCCTCGTTGTCGAGGCTGAAGCCGGTGTGCAGTCCCGGCGAAGTGTTGGTGGTGGCGTCGCACCAGACGACGAGGTAACTGTTCGCGGGAATCGAGGTGTTGGGAAACACAAACTTCCGTGCGTTGCCGTCATCGGTGAGGCTCCAACCGGTGAGCGTGACGGCGCTGCCGCCGGAATTGCGCAGTTCGATCCAATCCGGGAACGTGCCGCCGTTGTCCACCGCGCCCAGATTCTCGGCCAGGACTTCGTTCAAATAGACGGGCTGCGCCGGGGGCGCGGAGTTGGCGAGGCCGGGCGTACCTTTGTTGGCGGCGCTGGCCTGCCAGTTGGCCG
Organism: Limisphaerales bacterium; assembly: GCA_044225555.1. GTDB lineage: Bacteria > Verrucomicrobiota > Verrucomicrobiia > Limisphaerales > JADLHS01 > JADLHS01. Next base: position 65,473 of record JBGAIM010000018.1, read on the forward strand.
GTTCGTCCGGACTGCCGTTGGGATTCAGGATTTCCAGCGAGCGTCCGCCACCATCCGCGGCGGTCGGCCAGCCGCCGCCGTCCGAGTAATCCACGGACGTGATCAGATTGCCGAGGCGGTCGAAGAGGGAAATGCGTTCGCCGCCGTTGTTGAGATTCCCCGAGAACCAGCCGGCAGGATTCACGCCGGGATACTGCGCCTTCCAAGCATTGGTATCCCCGTTCGAGCCAAGGACGATGCGCTCGCCGGCACCCAGCGCGGTTCCTTCGGCAAATTGGCAGGTGATGCCGTCGAAATACATTCCGCTCAAATCCACCGCCACGCTGGAAATATTCTGGAGTTCGATGAATTCGTGGAGCGAGCCGCCGGGCGGATTGTACATGATCTCGGTGAGGCGCACGGGGATGCCCAGCGAGCCGACGGTGAAGGTGGCTTCGGTGAGGGCGCTCCAGTTGCCGCCGGTGAGGGCGCGGGCGCGAATGGTGACGGTGTTGTTGAGCGTCACCGGTCCAGCGTAGGTGAGCGCAGAAGGCGACACCGCGCCGGAGAAGGCGATGCGCGGGTCGCTGCCGTTGGTGGTGTAATAAATCGTGCCGCCGGTGTTGGTGAGAACCAGGTTGAAGGCCACGGGCACGCGCCCGCCGAACTGGTTAAAGCCCGGGGCGTTCGTGTAGGCGGTCAATCCATACGGTTCCATCTGGGGGAAGAAGATTGCCTGCCGGTCGCGCGCCCAGTTGAGGATGGCGGCGTCCATTTCCCCCATGAGCGGGTAAAGCTGATTGCGCAGTTCCAGGAAGCGGTTGGTGATGTTTGCGCCGGTCAACGCGCCGCCATTGAAGAAATGCTTTTGAATACGATCCGCCCATAGCAGCCGGAACTCCGGACTGGCGCGCAGCCGGTTATAAAGCTGGGCAATTTCCGAACTGCTGATGCTGCCGAGGCCGGAGTCGTTCGGACCACCGCCGGTTTGTGTAAAGGAATTGATCGTCACCGACCGGCCATAGATGCCCATGCCCCATTCGGCGTCCCAGACCACGAACCGCCAGGGGCCGGCGGTCCCGCGGTCCTTGCCGGCCCGCCAGTTGTTGGCGGGCCAGTCGCCGGTGGCTGCGTAGGCGTTGAGGATGCAATAATCGGTGAAGTTCGTCAGGTCGAGCCAACGGGCGATGTTCGTATAGACGGAGGAGTTGTTGACCGACTGGACATTGACGTAGCTGACGAGGCTCTGAAAATTCGCGCGATCGCCGTCCACCACGCCGGGCAGGCCGGAACTGGTGGCGAACGACGGTCCGACCACGTCCCACTCGTTGCCGCCGCCAACGTGTTCCTGAAAGAATTCCTCGTGCACGCGCTCACACGGGTTGTACCAGGGCGAACTGGCGTACGGGACGCCGTTGATGAACACGACGGCGAGGTTGCCGTGGGAAGCGAGTCCGCCCATGTCGCTGGACAGGCGGCGATGGATTTCATCACGAATGAAAGGATTGTATTGCTCGTTGTAGCCCGCGCGAAAAACCAACTGGTCGAACTCATGCGTGGACGTCAGCGGAAACAGAGGATAGTCCAGGGTGCCCGGCCCGTAATCGTTGCGGAAATAAACCCGAAACGAGAACTTGCTGCTGGGCGTCAGTCGCGGGCGTTGCCAGTCGCTGCCCTGGACGCGGAGGCCGCAATCCGCCTGAAAACCCGAGTTGTCCTCGGGCACGATCCACTCGATGGAAGTGGGTCGCTCCCAGGCCAGACCATGTTTTGAGGGATTGTGAAAGTCACCCGGGGCATTGGATACCCAGAGGCCGCCCTGGCTGGAGTCGTAGTAGCCGCCATTGATGCCGAGGATGCCGCTGGGGCCGTAAAGATTGTTCGAGGCTGTCACAATCGAGATGACCGGCAACGACCGCAATGCGGCCGACAGGTTGAAGAAATAACTGTGCGTGACGGTTTCCGACGGCAGGTAGTTGGCCTTGAAGGCAGCAATACGAAAGAGCGTCGTGCCGGAAATCTTCAGCGCGCTGGGGAAGAGCGGGCTGCCGGTTGTCGGCTCCGAGCCATCGGTGGTGTAACGCAATTGCGCGCCGGGTGTGGAGCAGGACGCGGTTAGATCGAAGGGTGTGACGAAATGTCCACGCTTTACGTTGACGTGAACCGGAGCACAGACGCCGAGGATGGTGCTCACGCCATTCGGTCCGCCGGGTGTGGGCGTGGCGAAGTAACGCTCGTTGTCGCCGGGGTCGTAACCGTACGAGAGGTCATTGCGTTGCTCGGGATACGGCATGAAGCCATGCTTCAGCAGCCGCGGTGAGTCGGGAGTGTACAGTGCGAGATATTCCCCGGGATTGCCGAGCTTGAAATTGGTGTGGAGCCGGGCCGTAACGTTGGTCGAGCGGCGGTCCTTGCCCGAGGCAAACACGACGAGATAGGCGTTGGGGGCGAGCGTGCGCGCCGGAAACGTCCAGAGTCCGGGAAGTTCGGCGTCATCGCTCAACGACCAGCCGGCGAGGTTGATCGTGTTCGTGCCACGATTGCGGATTTCGATCCAATCCTGTTGTTCTCCGTCCTCGTCGGCGAGGCCGTTGGTGCTCACGTTGCCGGCGAGGAATTCATTGATGACCAAATCGGGCAAAGGTGCATTGGGCTCGTAGGTGTAGCTCCAGGCGCCGCCGGCAAACGCATTCGGCGATGTGGCCGCATCGGTAATGCCGTGTCCGCCGGCCCAAGTCACGTTTACCAGTCCCGGAGCTGGCGGCTGGAAGCGGAAGGTGTAGATGCCGCCGGTGTAGGTTACGTTGGTGGCCGGCTGGCCGTTGACCAGCAAGTCGGCGGCGCCGACGCCCAGGACGGCTTCGCTGAAGGTCACTTCGATCTGGCTCAACGAACCGACGGTGATGTTTGCCGGAGGAAAGAGGTTTGCGATCACCGGGGGAACAACATCCGCCAAATTATACTGCCAGGTGGCGCCGGGCGCAGTGGCATTGAAAGGGTTGGGTGGCGTGGCGAGGTCCGTGATGCCGTGCCCCGTCGCCCAACTGATGAGCACCGAACCAAACACCGGCTGGAGAAAACCAAAGGTGTAGGTGTTGCCGGCGACCGCCATCGAGTCCGCCGGCGCGCCGTTGATCAGGAAATCATCCGCGGTCAGGCCGATGATTGGTTCGGAAAAAGTCACCGAAACGGAGGTGAGATTCGTTATGGTGCCCGCCGCCGGTGTGAAATTTACGATGGTGGGTGCGATGGCCGGCGCTTCGGTAATGGTGATGTCGAGCAGGCCGTCGAATCCCAGGTCGGAACTCCCCAAGGAAGTGTTGAACACCTGGACCGCCAGCACATTCGTGCCCGTGGTCAGATAGCCCGAAGGCGCGGGCAGGGTATAGGTCACCAACGGCACGGGTTCGCTCACGTTGGTGGCGAAGGTGGTGTAAACCGGTTCCCCGAGCGGGAGATTGGCGCGGGCCACTTCAATGCCATTGATCCACGCGACGAAGCCATCATCCACGAAGGCGCGCAAGCGGAGGGAATTCACCTCCGACGCGTTCCCGACCACGAATGAGCGCCGGAGAAAGATGCAGGAATACGAGTTCTCCATATCCGTGATTTGCGTGCCGCCGGGATAGACATCGCCATACCAGAACGGAGCAGGCGCCGGGGTGAAGCCGGCACTAACGTCATTGAAACTCAGGCCGCGCCAGGCGGTCGTCGGGGAGGAGGCCTCGCTGGTGCCTTTCCGGAAGCGCCAGACGGAGTTGGTGGAAAAGATTTCAGCCGCAGGAAGAGAAGCCGTGGCAACCCAGGACGCCAGCAGCGCCAGCACAACAAGTTTTCGCATAGATGAGACGTATCCAGTTTAACGCAAGCCCTAGTGATTGCGCACGGGAATTTGTCATGAGTTTTACCGACAGTTTGCCCGGGCTTGTGCCGACTCCTTGACTCGCTCGGTTCCCCTTGGTACGGTCTTCATCAATTGGGAAGCAGGTGGGTTTATGGTGGCTGAATACAATCCTTATTTGTTCATTGTCGTGCTGCTCGTTGCCGCGGTGGGTTTCGCCTCGGTGCCGTTGTTGCTCGCCTGGTTGTGGGCGAAGAAATTCTCACCCCGCAAGCCGGGTCAGGACAAGAACGCCACCTACGAGTGCGGCCTCGAATCCAAGGGCGACGCCTGGATCCAGTTCAAACCGGAATATTATCTCTACGCGATCATCTTCCTGATCTTCGACGTGGAAACGATCTTTCTCCTGCCTTTCGCCGTCTCATTTGGCGGATTGGGTGCGGGCGCGTTTATTTCGCTGATGGTGTTTTTGTTTCTGCTGGTGTCGGGACTGGCGTGGGCGTGGATGAAAGGTGTGCTCACGTGGAAGTAGTTTTCACCGCCTGATCTTACGCTTTATCCAGATCGTACTCAGCAAGCCCACCAAACGAGAATAAGAGCAGAATTACGATTGAGATACAAAATGGACTGAAGATGGACGAAGGACTTAAAAACGAATTGCAGAAGCAGGGCGTGTTCACCACGACGCTCGAAGGCATCTACAATTGGGGCCGGCAAAACTCCGTGTGGCCGCTGCAATTTGGCCTGGCGTGTTGCGCGATTGAAATGATCGCGGCTTCGATGGCGCGTTACGATCTCGCGCGGTTTGGCGCGGAAGTGTTTCGCCCTTCGCCGCGCCAGGCGGACCTGATGATTGTCGCGGGCACGGTGACCAAGAAAATGGCCCCGCAGGTCGTGCGGCTTTACAACCAGATGCCCGAGCCGAAATACGTCATTGCGATGGGCGCCTGCGCGATTTCCGGCGGGCCATTCAAGCAGGGCTACAACGTGCTCAAGGGCATTGACCGTTACATTCCGGTGGACGTTCACATTCCCGGCTGCCCGCCGCGCCCCGAGGCTCTGCTTCACGCCTTCATGACCTTGCAGAAGAAGATTGATGGGCAACAGCTCACGGGCGCGGACCGTCCGCGCCATCTGCAGGCCGAACTGCCCAGCGAGTTTCCGGTGCCCAAATTCGGCGAACACGATCTCGAGCCACCCAATAATCCGGCGGTGTGGAAGCCGGCCATTTTGACCCGCGCATGACGCATGGAGACCCTGGAGCAAATCAAGTCCCGCATTACGCACGCCCTGCCCGGTGCGCGGTTGGAAATCATTGCAAACGAAAGTTCATCGGGACAGCGCTCATTGCTTGTGGATGGCGCGCACGGAGTCGCCGTGGCGAAGTTGCTGCGGGATGATCCGGAGTTGCAGTTGGATTACTGTTCCAATGCCACCGGGGTGGACTGGCCGGAGGCCGTCGTCAAAACCAAGATCAAGAAGAAGGTGACCGTGGACGGTGTCGAGAAGGAGATCGAGGAAACCGTGGAGACGTTGCGCTCCGGTCACCTCGAAGCCGTCTATCATCTCTACTCAATGGCGAAGCAACACGGTCCGGTCATCCTGCGCCTGCGAACGGAGAATCGCACCGACAAAAATCACCTCCCGTCCCTCACACCCGTCTGGCGTGGTTGCGAACTGCAGGAACGTGAAATCTACGATTTGTTCGGCATCGTGTTCGATGGTCATCCTGATCTGCGCCGCATCTTGATGTGGGACGGCTTCAAGGATTTCCCCATGCGCAAGGATTACCACGAGCCGGACGATTACGAATACGAACCTACGCCGCATGACGAGGTGTTGGAGAAGGCAAAGAAGCATCATGGTGCGGAGGTGAAAGCATGAGCGGGGATTCGCTCAAGGAAACTGCGGTCGCTTATCGCGGGGAAAATAAAGCGCTGTCTGTTGATGCAATGGCGGCCGAACTTTATCGCCAAGAGGTTCTCGAAGCGCGCCGGATGTCGCCGGAGGATAAGTTGATCCTGGGCGAGCGATTGTTTCGCTGGGCATGTGCGGTTACGTTGGAGGGCATCAAGCTGCAAAACCCGGGAGCATCCGAAGTGGAGTGCGACAAGATTCTGCACGACCGGATCGAATTGGGGAAGCACCTGGGAACCATGTAATGACCATTGAGGATATCACGTTGCGGGTGATTGATGCGCTGAATGCCAGCGCCAGCTCGTATATGCTCGTGGGTTCGTTCAGCAGCAACCTCTATGGAATTCCCCGCTCGACCAAGGATGCGGACTTCGTGTTGCAACTCGAAGGTGATCTTGCCAGGTCCTTTTACACGACGCTTGGCGATGGATTCGAGATTGACCCCCAGTTAAAATTTGAAACCAACACGGGTACCTTCAAACAGGAGATGCACTTTCGCGGAACACCTTTTTCCGTGGAGCTGTTCCGGCTTTCTCAGGATGAGTTTGATCAGGAACGTTTTCGCAGGCGCGTGCCGGCGACGCTGTTTGGCCGCAGGACATTTGTCCCGCGGGCGGAAGATGTCGTCGTTCAAAAACTGCGCTGGTTCCGACCCAAAGACCGCCCGGATGTGTTGAACGTGATGACAGTCCAACGCGGAAAACTTGACTGGGCTTACATTGAATCGTGGTGCCAGCGTCATGCTTCGATTGCCCGTTTGGAGGAAATTCGCAAGGCTGTCCCAGAAATCTAAAATGACCACCGAAGTTGAAATTCCACTGCCGAAGAATTTTGAGCTGCTGCCCAAGCCCAGTGGCGATGGCGAATTGCTGGAAGTCGCCATGGGGCCGCATCACCCGTCCACGCACGGCGTGTTTCGCATGGACGTGGTGTTGGATGGCGAGCACGTCGTGAAACTCAAGCCGGTGTTCGGTTATCTCCACCGTAACCACGAGAAGATTGCCGAGGGCACGTCCTACCTGTCCTCGATGCCCTACACCGACCGGCTGGATTATTTCTGTTCGCTGACCAACAACTGGGCTTACGCGCTCGCCGTGGAAAAGCTCGCCGGTCTGCAAGTGCCCGAGCGCGCGGAATACATCCGCATCATCACCGCCGAACTCACGCGCCTGCAAAATCACGCCTGCCTCATCGGCTTTCTCGTGCAGGACATGGGTGCCTCCGGCACGCCGCTGATGTACGCCTTCCGCGAACGCGAGAAGATTCTCGACCTGTTCGAGTCACTGACCGGCGCGCGGATGATGTGCAACTACATGCGCTTCGGCGGTTGCCGTTGTGATCTGCCCGACGGCTGGCTCGCCCAGGTGCAAAGGGTCGTGGATGAATTTCCCAAATTCATTGACGAGTTCGAGAACCTGATCGCCGGCAATGAAATTCTCATGGCACGCACGCAAGGCATCGGGAAGTTGCCGCGTGAACTCGCCATCAACGCCGGCATCACCGGTCCGATACTGCGGGCCGCGGGTGTGAACTACGACCTTCGCAAGGTGGACAAATACGGCATCTACGACCGGTTCGAGTTTCGCGTGCCGCTTGGGGACCATGGCGACACCTACGACCGGTACATGATTCGCGTGCTGGAGATGCGGGAGTCCGTGAAGATCTTGCAGCAGGCGTTGCCGAAGATTCCCGCCGGCCCCATCATTGATCCCAAGGCCAAGCTGCGCGGCTTTCGCCCGAAAGCCGGCGAGAGTTACGGGCGCATTGAAGCGCCAAAGGGCGAACTTGGTTTCTATCTCATCAGCGACGGCGGGCCGAATCCGTATCGGTATCGTGTGCGCCCGCCGAGCTTCATCAACCTGACCGTGCTCGAAGACATGTGCCTCGGCCAGATGATCGCCGACGTGGTGATCATCCTCGGCAGCGTGGATATCGTGCTGGGCGAAGTGGACCGGTAAAGTTGCGGCTGGTTACTTCCCCGGCAGGTGCGACCTTAGGCATCCAACCGGCCATACTTGCGAATCTCCGGCCAGAGCCAGGCCACGCCCAGTACCACGAGGATGGTTCCCACACCGCCGGACACGACCGAGATCACCGCCCCAAAGGCGATGGTATTTCCGAGGGCCGGGCCAAACCAGTGCGCCACCGTGCCGGACTCGAATTCGCCCAGTTCGTTCGAGGTGCCGATGAAGAGATTGTTGACGGCGGAGACGCGCCCGCGTTTTTCATTCGGCGTCAGCAACTGCACCAGGGTGTGCCGCACCACGACGCTGACATTATCCGCGGCGCCGCACGTGAACAGCAGGAGAAACGAGAGCCAGAACCAATGGGAGAGACCAAACCCGATGGTCGCCACGCCGAACACGGTCACGGCCAGGAGCAACGAGCGTCCCGCCTTTTGCAGGGGAGGCCGGTGCGCCAGGACAAAAGAGCAAAGGATGGCGCCCAGGGGCAGCGCGGCTTGAAGCAGGCCGAGCCCGTCGGCTTCAACATGCAATATCTCCTTTGTGTAAACGGGCAGCAGGGCGGTCGCGCCTCCGAGCAACACGGCGAACATGTCGAGCGAAATGACCCCGAGGATGATGCGATTGGTGAACACGAAACTGAAGCCGGTCAGCAGAGTCTTCAGCGACATTTTCTCGGCGACGACCGGCACATGGTGGATTCGCAGGCGCGCAATCAGGATGGCGCAGACCACCGCCGCGATGACATTGAGGGCGTAGATGGGTGCGGCATGGTTGGTCAGATGCAGGAGTTTTCCGCCGGCGACCGGTCCGATGATGGATGAGGCTTGAAAGATGGAGGCGCTCCAGGTGACCGCGCGGGAGAGTTCCTTGCGTTCCACTAGCTGCGGCAGGAAGGAGGCGCTGGCGGCCGCGAGGAAAGTCCGCGCCGTGCCGGTTACAACCAGGCAGAGGTAAATCAGGAACACGGGCGCGCGCGCTGCCGAGATGATGGCCAAACCGACGTTGGCTGCCGCGATGAGCAGCGTCATCAGGACAATGATGCGTTTCCGATTGTAGCTGTCGGCGAAATGACCGGCTGGCAACGTCCAGAGGATCATTGGCACTACCTGGGTGAGCCCCACGAATCCCAGCGCCAGGGCCGAGCCGGTACGTTCGTAGATTTCCCAGCCCAACGCCGTGGCAAACATCTGTTGCCCGACAATTGCCACCAGCCGCGCGATGAAGTAGAGCCGCAGGTCGCGGTTGCGCAAGACCGCGTAGGGATCGGTTTTCCCTGCGGTGCTCGGCGCTTCGGTTGATCCCGAGGGCGGCATGCCAGGGCGGGAAGTTAAACGCTATTGGCCCGGCGTCGAGCGTTCTCCCGGCCAACCAGAGTGGCAGCGGGCGGAACCAAGGCCGCTCGGTGCAAAATCCTGGCGCCGGAGCACGCGACGCTACGGCTCGCAGCGCGAGGCATTCCACCGACTGACCGTCACCTTGCGGTCGCGCTCGACGCAGCGGGGGACGCAGAGTATCCAACCGCGAAACACGCCGACCGACTTGCTCCTTCGTCCCATTGTGGCGGCCAGCTTCCCGGGCAAACTGGCAGGCTCAATGATTGAGATGCCAGCGTTCCCAACGAACATGAATTCAGCCGAACAATTTGAAGCGATCGTCAACGAGCATTACGAGCCGCTATACCGGTTCGCGCTGAGCCTCACGCGCTCGAAAGCCGATGCCGGCGATCTCACCCAGCACACGTTCTACATCTGGGCGACGAAAGGTCATCAACTGCGCGATCTCTCCAAGGTCAAGACGTGGCTGTTCACGACGTTACACCGGGCTTTTCTCCAGGGACGCCGCCGGCAGAGCCGGTTTCCCGAACAGGAATGGGATGATGCCGTCGAGCAATTGCCGGCCGCCTCGCCGACGCTGGGAGATCGCGTGGATGCGTTGCAGGTGTTGCCGGCACTCGCCGAGTTGGACGAAATCTATCAAGCCGCGGTGGCGCTTTTTTACCTGGAAAACCACGCCTACAAAGACATCGCGGTCATGCTCGACGTGCCGCTCGGCACGGTGAAATCGCGCATCGCCCGCGGCATCGCGCAGCTCCGGGAAATTATGTCGGACGGCTCGAGTCCGCGGATTCCGTTGCGGGCGGCGAATTGGGATGGGGCTTTAGTCCCAGTGCCACTTGGGAACCGACCGCTACCGTATGAATCACAAATGAGTCACGTCCGCGATTGAATCGCGGTAGTAACCAAACCTCAACCATGTATAACAAAGAAAACCTGACCAAGATCAAGAAGCTGAACGAACTCGCGCCCGAATTGATGAAGGCGTTCTGGGCCTTCGACACGGCGGCCGTCGCCGACGGAACCATTCCCGTGAAGTACAAGGAACTGATTGCCATCGCCGTCGCGTTGACCACGCAATGCCCGTATTGCATCGAGATCCACAACGGCAATGCGCGCCGGGCCGGAGCCACGGACGCCGAGATCGCCGAGGCCGCGATGGTTGCCGCAGCGCTGCGGGCGGGAGCGGCCGTGACTCACGCGACGCACGCGTTGGCCGGCTAGAACCATGAGGGCCAACCCGGTAACCGCGATTGCCTTTCACTGCGAGCGAAGATCGTGTCTCCGGCTACGCGGTTGCGGTCTTCAGAGAAGTTCCGGCGCGGCGAGGCAGTAGAGGAAGTGTTCGCCGCGCAAATACAATTCTCCCCCCACCACTGCCGGAGAGGCGCTAAACGAGTCGTTGAGTTGGTTGACGGCCAGGATCGCATTCTCGCGGTCGTGGCGCAGGACAATCGTTGCCCCATCACGACCGGTGACGTAGATCCGGCCGGCAGCGCCAACGGGCGAAGCGAAGATGAAGTCGTTGATGCCTTCAAGTCGAAGGGGTTCACCGCGCGGCTGGCCGGTCGTGGGTTCGAGCCGGGAGAGAATATTCTGATTGTGCCGCAGAAAATAGAGCGTATCGCCGTAGAGCAAAGGGGAGGAGACATACGGCGTCATCCGGTTGAGTTTCCACGCGACGCGGTCCGTGCCGGTGAGATCGCCTTTGGCTCCCGACAAACGGATGGCCAGCATCGCCTGCTGGTAATAGCTGTTGCCCGTGATCACCACCCCGTCCGTAAACACGGGTGACGAGACAACATTATCGGTCAGGCCTGCGCACTCCCAAAGCAGCGTTCCGGTGGCCAGGTCGTAACTGCGCACACGCTTGGTCGCGCTGACAATCACCTGCGTTTTGCCTTCGTAATCCACCACGAGCGGAGTGGCCCAGGCGGTCTTTTCGTCGCGGGCGGTTTTCCAGAGTTGTTTGCCGGTGCGTTTGTCGAAAGCATAGAGGAAGGAGTCGCCCTCGTGATCCCAACAGACGATCAGCCTGTCGCCATGGAGCACGGGTGAACTGCCTTCGCCGTGGGCGTGGAGGGTATGCATCCGACCCAGGTCCTTCTGCCATTTCACTTCCCCTTTCAGGTCCAGGCAGTAAAGCCCGCGCGAACCGAAGAAGGCGTACAGATGTTCGCCATCGGTCACCGGCGAATTGGACGCGAGACTGCCGGTGACGTGGCCACCCTCGTGCGGCCATTCCTCGCGCAGGACTTTCTGCCAGGAAATGCTTCCATCCCGCCGGCTGACGGCCAGGGCAATGAATTGGTGGCGGCGCGTAACCGGCACGCTGTCATGAACCCCGGGGGCATCGTCATGGACTGGCTTTTGAGCCTCGCCGACCGGCACGGCGGCCAGGAGATAAACCGAATCGCCGAAGACAATCGGCGAAGCGTGTCCCTGGCCCGGCAAAGAAATCTTCCACCGAAGGTTGTTGGTTTCGCTCCAGCGAATCGGCGGGTCTGCGTGCGGGGCGACTCCATTGGCCAGGGGCCCGCGCCACTGGGGCCAATTGCTGAGCGCCGCCGCACTGGCACCCGCTCCCCCTGCACCCGCCGGTGCGGATATGGCGAGCAGACCACTCAGGGCTAAAAGGAATCGCGTTAGCGACATTGGGAACGACAGTCATGGCTGCGCGTTATTTCGTCAACGGTGAAAGTTTTTCCAGGATCGATTTTGGGGCAGCCGCGCTTTCAGGCTTCGCGTGTTGCCTGGAGGGCGAGGACCTTCACCGCTTGAATTTGACTTGGTCGCGGATGATCGAGATGATTCTAGGCGCGGAATTGGGTGGGGCATCGGCTGGCAGGACTTGAAGCTGTAGCAAAGTGCCTGGCGCGCCGCGGACCATTTTGACGATCTCGGTCAGGGAAACATCCCGCGCGTCCACGAAAGAGTTGTCGCCCTGGGCCAGCGCGAGAATGCGGTCGCCGGGTCGGATTTGGCCACTGCGGTCGGCGGGGGTGCCGGGGACAAGTTCCTGGATGACCGGATAGCCGTCGCGCACGGCGAGGGCAGCGCCGATGCCCACGGGGGCCGTGGTGCGAATGGCTTCCAGCGCCGCCGCACGTTCCGCCGGATCGGGGAGTTTTTCCGACCATTGTAAAGCAGCCTCGGTATCTTTGCGGCCCCACTCCGCGAACACAGCATCGTAAAAATAGCGGCGCTCGGTTTCGGGAACACGGTTGCTGAGAGCGAAAGCGGAGACCGGATCGTGGCTGACCAGGGTGCTGGCTGTCGCTTCCAGCAGAATCGCGCGGCCCTTTTCATCGGTCAGTTCATTGGCCCACGCCACGGCCAATTCCGGATTTTTGACGAGCTCCAAACCCAATCCCACGTCCAGTCCATAAACAGCAATGGCCTGGGCGCGGCTGCGAGATGGGCCTAATTCGCCCTGGGTCCATTCCGTCACCAGGGTAAGCAGGGCGGTTTCGCGCTCGGTATCGTCCGTGAGTCGCTTGGCCGCGCGGAGGGCCGCCGTCGGCTCGCCGGCCGCCAAGGCGCGGAACTGGTCGCGGATGCCGGCCAGGCGCTCAAGCTTGTTGGTGCTCAATATGGCTGGGGCGTCCGGCTCGGGCGAGAAGGCCGGTTCGTGCTCAGTGAGCGCGACCGGCTCCGGGAACCTCGGGAGCCGTGGCGTATCCGGTGGCGCCGACGCAGCGGAAAGAGTAACCTCTGTCGGTGCCGGCTCAGAATTCCTGGATGAGCCGGGCGGACGGAGCCGGGCAACGATGATCGCCAGTGCGATGCCGGTAACGATGCAAGCCGTGACAACTTTTGTTCTCATCCGCTCACCTGATCAGGGGAACGAAACTACCTTGCCAGCGGTGGGCCTTCAATACTTCAATGGACGGTAGTTTTTGGCCTCCGCAGTTGCGACGGTCATGCGAGTCACCGGCGGACTTGGTCCCGTTCAACCCGCCGTGCGCAAAGGGAAGTGGAAACTGGCGACGCTCCGAGCTTCTCGCCCGTGGGAAGGCGCAGAAATCGCATGGGGAATAATCCCTGAACTTCGCTTTGGGATTGGGCAGGAACTTCCCTCGCGACCGGCGACCCACAGTCACGGTTACTTTTCCGGGTCCAACAAGGAGTCCGGAGATTTCAGAAAATCCCTGCTAGACAAGGCGGAACCTCAACTTTAGAGTCAAAAATCCTGAACCGGATGAACAACAATCCCGTCGCTCAATCATAAAGGTAGGCCGTTCTCGCGAGTATGGACGAGAAACCACATCAGGCAAAATCGAAAGCGGACATGCCGCCACCGCGGAAGCCGCCTGGTCTCAGTTCGGTCGCGGGCGCAGGTGGGGACGACTACAGGAAGCGAGAGGCTGTTCGCATCTCGTTGCCGCCGACGCCCACAGAAGTGCCGCAGATTTCGCCACCGACGGATTCCACCACATGAGCAATTTACACCAACGGCAAAACCTTAGGTGACATCACGCGTATGGCCATTCTCGCAGCATTATTTGGTTTGGTGGTTGCGACGGCTCTGGTTGCATTTGTGGCTGGCGTGCTGACTCGCAGTCGTGCCCTCGCGATTGCCATGACACTGATTATCGTCGAGGCCAGCGTTCTGTTTATTTTATACCACAACATCGGGAGTTCTTTTTCATCCGATGTTCCAGAGGTTATTGGCGTGCCGCCGTTTCTTGCCATTGCGGTCGCGCCGGTTATTCTGCTTACAGCATTTTTCTCGGTGCGCTCCGTCGAGCGGATGCGCAGGGACAGACAAGTATGACAAGATTCCCGTGCGCGGGGTCGCTGGGGCGTTAGGCTGCCTATCGCGCGTCACTCAATGATTCGATACTCACATGTCAGCCTTCTAATTCCATGCGACGCCAAGAGTGCGGCGACCATCACGACGGCTCTCGGTGTTCAGCCGACTCGCATTCGCGAGGACAAGTCGCAGGGGCAGCGTGAGGGCGGCGGTTGGGAGGAGCATATCCACCACACTTGGATGCTCGATTCCCCCAAGAGTCACACTGATGGCGACCCGACGGCGCGGCTCTACGCGCTGGCCGATACCATTGAGCCTTTCGCTTCGCGACTGCCAAGCCTCCGACCGCAGTTTAGGGCGTGGGTTGACATCATTTATCACATTACGCCGCAGCACCCACACGGTGTCATGGGCGAGTTTGATTGGTTCCGGATGCCTGCGGAGTTGATGCGACGTTACAGCGCGTGGGATTTGGACGTTTCTTACGAGTCGTTTTGGTTCGATCATCCCGACTGGATTAGTCCGACACGCGGTGGTTGGTGGAGCAGATTGTTCGAGTCATTCAAAAGACGGCAGCCGCTTAAGAAACTGAGCGAGTAAGTTCATGCGGTGCAAAGGAGTTGGAAGCCCAGGGCGGAGGCGTTTTGTTGGAGCCGTTTGATTTTCTTTTGCCGCAGTTTGGCTTCGGCGGCCGAGCCACACCGCCAGATCGTAAGCCTGCTGGTATTTGAGCAGATGACAGAGGATGCGCGCCAACTCACGCGCCACGGCGATGCTGGCTTCGGTTGTCCGGTCGGGTTGTGAATAACTTCCAGCGGAAGGTGATGGACATTCGGTCGGGCTGGATTTTCAATCACGGCACGCTTCGTGGAGGCACGAGGCGACGGTTCCTCCTCCGGCCTGTCTCCGCTCGTGTGAGCGTCGGGCAGCATTAACACTATGGTGTCGCCCTTGATTCATTGGGATCGCAAAAACTCCGCTCTTCTATGCAAGCAGCAAAATCTATCCGGCAGCGCGCAGGGTGGTTCATCGGGACCTGCCTCATCGTTTCATGTCTGACCAGCCCGGCGCAGGTGCTGCCACCGGCGTTGCTGGTGGAGGACCAGAACCATTCAACGCCCCTGGCCATTTCCACCGTGGACGTGGAGGTGCGCATTCACGGCCCCATCGCCGAAACCCGCATGACCCTGGTTTTCCGCAACGAACTGAGCCGGCCCTTGGCGGGCGATCTTTATTTTCCGTTGCCCGTGGGTTCAACCGTCAGTGGGTATGCGTTGGACGTGAACGGAGCCATGGTGGACGGCGTGGCGGTGGACAAGGACCGGGGCCGGCAGGTTTTTGAAACGGAAGTCCGCAAAGGGGTGGACCCGGGACTGGTGGAATGGACGCGCGGCAACCATTTCAAAACCCGGGTCTTTCCCATCCCCGCCCGCGGCACGCGCACGGTTCGGGTCAGTTACCTGAGTGAAGTCCAGCCGGACGAGCGCGGCGATCGTTACGAATTGCCGCTGCATTTTAAGGAGAAGCTGAAGAACTTCCACCTGCGCCTGGAAGTCGTGAGCGCCGAGGATAAGCCAGTCACCCGCCAGGGCCCGCTGATGAACCTGCAGTTCAGCAAATGGCGGGAGGGTTACGTGGCGGAGGCCCGGCGCACGAACGCGAGCCTGGTCGGCGATCTCGTGATCAACCTGCCGGCAGTGGAGAAGCAACCGGTGTTGGTGGAGAAGGCGAGCGACGGCCAGTATTACTTTTGCGCCAGCGATTTGCCGGTGGACCCGCGGCCGAGGCAATCCAAGCTGACCTTGCCGACGTTGAATCAGTTGACGATTTTCTGGGATGCCTCGGGGTCGCGAGCCCAAACCGACCATCGGCGTGAACTGGACTGGTTGCGGACCTGGTTCGCCCTTTACACCGGGCGTTCGCTCAAGGTCAATCTGGTGCCGTTTCGGAATGCGCTGGACCCGATCCAGCGTTTCGTCGTGACCAACGGCGATGCGTCCACCGTGTTGAGCGCGATTTCGCAGATTGCCTACGATGGTGGGACGCAAATGGGTTGCCTGACGAATCTTCCTGCAGCCGGTCCCAATTCGGTTGGTTTCCTGTTCAGTGACGGTCTGGGAAACATCGGTCGAACCGAACCGGTCGCGTTGGACAGGCCGTTGTTTATCTTCACGGCGGATCAAACCGTGGATGAACCGTTTCTGGAGCACCTGGCCCGGCGGTCGGGCGGCGACGTGTTCTCGTTACGGCGACTGAACGACCAGCAAGTGCTCGCGGCCATGGCGACCAGGCCGTTTTCCTTCCTGGCGGCCGAGTTGCCGGCCGGCGGCGTGGCCGGGCTTTGCCCGCAAACTTCGCGCCGCGTCTCAGGGCGCTTCACCTTGGTGGGGAAACTGACCGCACCCGAAGCTGCACTGCTGCTGAAATACGGGGCCGGCGGCAAGGAGCTGTCCCAGGTGAAATTCCGGGTGGCGCGCAACGCGGCGGTGGGCGGCGGACTTCTCCGCAAGTATTGGGCGCAAAAGAAACTGGCGGAGCTGTTGGTATTGGAAAAGCAGAACCAGGCGGAGATAGCGGAGCTGGGCCGGCAGTACGGCTTGGTGACACCATTCACCTCGCTGATCGTGCTGGAACAGGTTGAGCAATACGTTGAACACCGGATCACGCCGCCCAAGAGCCTGCCACGAATGCGGGCCGAGTACGCCCGCATCGTTGAGGAGCAGGACCAGGTGGCGAAACGCGAAGAACGCGAGAAGACAAACCACCTCCTCAAGTTGTGGAATAACCGCGTGACGTGGTGGAACAAGCAGTTCAAGTATCCGGAAGATTTCAAATTCCGCGAGTCGCGCGGCGCCGGCGAACCTGAGGCGGTAGCGAGCAGGCCAAGCCGAAGCCGGGCCTTGGGTGTGACCCCCATTCCTCCCCAAACCGTGGCATCTCCTCAACCGGACAACGCTGGCGGCCTGTCTCCGGCACCAGCTTTGGCGATGAATGAATCGGTGCTCTTCCACATGGATGCGGCAACACTTGGCGGTGGCGGTCGCCGCCCGGAACCGCAGCCCGGCATCGCCATCAAAGAGTGGGATCCCAAGACGCCTTACCTCCAGGCGCTCAAGCGGGCGGGCAGCAATGACGCTTTTGTCGTTTATCTGACGCAGCGCAAGACCTACGGCACGTCACCCGCCTTCTTTCTTGATTGCGCCGAGTTCTTCCGCCGGCGAGGGCAGACCGAACTCGCGATTCGGGTGCTCTCCAACATTGCCGAGCTGGAACTCGACAACGCGGCCCTGCTGCGCGTGCTGGCGTATCGCCTTCTTCAAATCGGCCAACTCGATCTGGCCTGCGGTCTCTTCGAGGACATCCTCAAGCTGCGCCCGGAAGAACCGCAGTCCTTCCGCGATCTGGCCCTGGCTCTCGCGCAACGCGGGCTTGCTTCCCATAATGCGGCGGACTGCCGTCGCGCTTTGGAACTTCTGGCTCGCGTCGTCAACCAGAAGTGGGACCGGTTCGACGAGATTGAGGTGGTCGCGCTCATGGAGCTGAATTCGTTGTGGGCGGAATACGAGCGGCGCTTTCCGAACGAGAAGTTGAAGTTCCCCGTGGATGCACGGCTGAAGAAGCTGCTCGATCTGGATGTTCGCATCCTGCTGACGTGGGATGCCGACCTGACGGACATAGATCTGCACATCACCGAGCCTTCCGGTGAAGTGGCGATGTACAGTCACAACCGGACCACCATTGGCGGACTGGTCAGCCGGGATTTCACCCAAGGTTACGGGCCGGAGGAATACTGTCTGCGCAAAGCCATGCACGGATCGTACAAGATTGAAGCCAATTACTATGGGTCGCAATCGGTGGGCGTCATGGGCCCGGTGACCGTCCAGGCGGAAGTCATCACTCATTTTGGCCGGCCCGATGAAAAGCGCAAAAGCCTGACCTTGCGCCTGGAAGAGAAAAAGGAAACGGTCGTCGTCGGCGAGGTGGAGTTTTAAGAGGCGGCCTTGCTACCAGACAAACGTGGCCACCGCGCGGCTGGCCAGCGCGCTCGTGGCCTGTTTCCCGCCGTGCGAAATGTTGAAGCTCTGCGTCTGTGAGCTGTCATTGAGCACGATCAGGACGTAACGGCCCTCCGGCGACTTAAAGGCTACGTTTGGGAGACCGGCCGGTACGTTCGACCCGAGGCGGACGGAATTCGGCCGGACGAATTTGGCGGCGTGCGCGATGATGTAGTAGGCCGGATTGCGGATCACGTTGTTGCCCTCGATTGTCACGGCCCCGAGGCAGCGCGTGCATCCACCGCGGTCGGTGTGCGGTTCCCAGCGCGAGTTCGCCGCCAGATTCCACTCCAGCACCGTCCGGCTCCAATTGCGAGTGGCGCCGATGATCAATTCGCGGACGTGCCAGGTCAGATCGCCGCGAAAGTTGCCGGGCGCGCCGATCCATTGCTCGGTGAAATAGAGGTTCTTGTCCGGATGCGCGTCGTGGACCGTGGTCAGCGCATCAATTTTTCCGGCGTAAAGATGAAACGCCGAGCCGTCCACGTACTTCGCCGTCGCGGGATCTTTCAGGATGGCGAGCGGATAATCCGGATGATCACAGTTGTGGTCGAAGAGAATGATCTTCGTGTCGAGCTTGGCTGCGGCGAAAGCGGGGCCGAGGCTGCGTTTGATGAACGTGGCCTGTTGTTGCGCGGACATGAACATGCTGGGGTTGTTGTCCGGATTGAGCGGCTCGTTTTGTACCGTGAGCGTAGGCGTCGTGGTATTCCGGTTTCAGGCTCGCCCCACGCGTGTCGTTCGTGGTCTTCATCCAGGTCGGGGCCGACCACGGTGAGCCCAGGAGTTTGATCCCGGGATTGATGGCCAGGATTTCCTTGAGCACCGGGATGACATCGGCGCGGTCCGGGCCCAGGTCGAACTTTTTCAACTCCGGGTCGGTTTGTCCGGCGGACAGGTCGTTGTAGGAAAACACGCGCGCGTTCAAGTCGGAGGCGCCGATGCTCAACCGCAGGTAACTGATACCGATGTTGGTGCCATCGGTGGCGAACAACTCCTGCAGCAACGCGGATCGGGCCGCCGGCGCCATGCGGACGATATGCAAGGCGCTCCCGCCGGTGAGGGTAAAGCCGAAGCCGTCAATGGATTGAAATCGTCTGCCGTCGTCCACCGTGATGGTGGGATGCGGATTCGTGGCGGCGCCAAAGGGCAGGGGTGCGTCCTGCCGGCGGAACAACGCTGATTTGTCGGGAGTGGTCAGCCAGACTTCAACTTGCGCGCTGCCGGTGGCCGGCGGCAGGATGAGCAGCAGTCCGAGCAGGATGGGTGACAAACCGGTTTTCACCCGCGCATCTTGGTCGGACCGTGGGCGACATTCAATCCGATTGTCCACGGTCCGCGCGGACGTTTTGCGGCTGGACAGTCTGCCGTTTGCCGGGTAGTGAATTTTCGCGCGGAGACAAACTATGACGGCAAAGGAAATCCTCGAAGAGTTGAAGCCGCTGGGCAGCGATGGCTACAAACGGGTGATCTTCAACCACGGCGTGAAGGAGCCGTGCTTCGGCGTCAAGATCAGCGACCTGCAAAAGATCGTGAAGGGCATCAAAAAGGATTACCAACTCGCGCTCGATCTTTATGACACCGGCGTTTACGACGCGATGTACCTGGCCGGGTTGATCGCCGACGACGCCCGGATGACGAAGCAGGACCTTCAGCGGTGGGTGACGAAAGCTTATTGCCGCCCGCTCTGCGGAACGACAGTGGCCTGGGTGGCGGCGGGCAGTCCGCACGGATGGGAGTTGGGGCAGAAGTGGATTGATTCGAAGGCGCCCCTCGTGGCGGCAGCCGGTTGGGCGACGCTGAGCAGTCTCGTATCCATCAAGGCCGACGCCGAGTTGGACCTGATGGAATTCAAACGGTTGCTGGAGCGTGTGCGCCTGACGATTCACCAGGCGCCGGACGCGGTGCGTTACCAGATGAACTCGTTCATCATCGCGCTGGGCAGCTATGTGTCATCCCTGACCGGCATTGCCATTCAGACGGCGGAAAGAATTGGCCCCGTCACCGCAGACATGGGCAACACCTCGTGCGAAGTGCCGTTGGCCGCAGACTACATCCGAAAGGTGCAGAAACGCGGCGCCATCGGCAGGAAGCGCAAGACCGCGAAATGCTGAACGGGCATGGCTTGCAAGTTTGTGCGTGAATCCGGCCGCCGATGATGGAATGCTGGCCGCGTATCACCATATCGCCTATGAAAACTTCTCGCCGGAGTTTCATCCGGCGCACCGCTGCCTCCGCCTGCCTGGCCGCCGTCGCGCCCCAGATTGTGCCGTCCTCGGTCTTGGGCGCGGATGGCCACACCGCACCGAGTAATCGCATTACCGTCGGCTTCATTGGCACCGGGAGCCACGGCGTGGGCTGGAATCTCGGGCCCTACCTCCAGCACAAGGACGCCCAGGTCGTCGCGGTGTGCGATGTGGACGAGCGTCACCTGTTTCGCGCCCGGGAGACGGTGACCGATCGCTATCAGAACGAAGATTGCTTCGGCACGAAGGATTTCCGCGAGGTACTGGCCCGCAAGGACATTGATGCGGTCATGATTTCCACCCCCGACCATTGGCACACACTGATCAGTCTGCTGGCCATTCAGGCTGGCAAGGATGTGCAATGCGAAAAACCCACGCTGACCATCCACGAAGGCCGGGTGCTGGCTGCAGCCGTCCGTAAACACAAGAAAGTTTTTCAAACCAGCACCGAGGATCGGTCCGTGGTCGAGTATCACCGCCTGGCCGAACTGGTTCGCAATGGGCGCATCGGCAAGCTCCAGCGCATTGAGGTAATCTTGCCCAAGCAACCCAATGAACCGGGCGACGCGACGCCACAGCCGGTGCCCAAGGAACTGGATTACGAAATGTGGCTCGGCCCGGCGCCGTTTGCGCCGTACACGCGGGACCGCGTCCACTTCAACTTCCGCTGGATTCAAGATTACTCCGGGGGAATCATCTGTGATTGGGGCGCGCACCTTTTTGACACCGCGCAATGGGCCAATGACACCGAGCACAGCGGTCCGGTCGAGGTCGAGGGCACCGGCTCTTATTGGGAGGGCGGCCTCTACAACACCGTCAAGGACTATGACGTCTCCTATCGTTACGCCAACGGCGTGGTGATGACCTGTAAACCGGGCGAACCCAGCATCAAGTTCATTGGCAGCGAAGGTTGGGTTGGCAACACCGGCTGGCGGGGGCCGCTCCAGGCCAGTTCCAAAACGATTCTCGAATCGAAGATCGGCCCGAACGAACTCCACCTTTACACCAATCCGAACGGCGAGCACGACGACTTCCTGCAGTGCGTCCGAAGCCGCAAAGATCCCTACTTTCCGGTCGAGATCGGCCACCGCGTCTCCACGGTTTGTCACCTGGCCAATATTGCCATCAAGGTCGGGCGCAAGTTGAAGTGGGATCCGGTGTCGGAGCGGTTCATTGGCGACGCCAGCGCGAACGCGATGCTTGATCGCAAACGCCGCGATCCCTGGCAACTGCCGGCGATCTAAGGCGGTGTTCGCGCGCCGGCGATCCACTGCGCTGGCCGCGTCGAAGTCGGAGGGGCTATTGGCATTGACAGGCCCGGTTGCTTGGGGGCATACATCGCGCGTGCTCCCCAAGGGGTCGGTCTGTCGCGTCACGGCAACCGTACGATCGAACGGGGCGGCATCAAACCCATTGAAGAGAAAGGCACATTGTGGCAGGCGAAAAATCAGGATTACAGAAGCAGGATGTGGAGAAGATTACCAAGCAAATCAAACAGATCGAGGAACTGATTGCGTTTCTGGTCAAGCTGGGCGTGGAGGTGCCGGCGCCACTGCCCATCGCCCTCAAGAAACTGCGGCAAGCACTGGAGACGGGCAAGATGGTTGCCGAAGCCGCCGAAGAGGCAAGCGAGGAAGTGAAGAAAGTCGAGAAGGACCTCAACGACCTTTGCAAACAGCTTGACGCAGACAGCCAGACCGTTTGTGAAGCGGAAGTCGCGCGCAAGTACCAGGCGCGTGGGGTAAAATATACTTTGGACCCCAAGAATCCGAAATCAGTCATCAGCCTCAGCATCAAGAAGGCCGTGCAGAAGGCGACCCCGGGGATCGTGTGCAAGCATTGGGACTATTGCGCCAAGAAGGCTGAATAGGCGGTTGCCAGATCCCAGGCTGCGCGTCCGGCAACACTGTTAACAGTAGGTCACCCGGCCCAGGTCCGATCTCGATTCAACGTTTCGGCAAGGACCTGTCTGGCGATGGTCACATTCTCAGCGACCTGAAAGTCGAACATCCCTACGACGCAGAAATCAGCCCCGCTGGCGAAGGCGTGTTTGAAGCCCGCCTGTGGTTGAATCGCGCCGGCGGCGAGGACTTTGTACGCAATCCATGGCCGTTCCAACTCCGAGAAAAAGCGCACGGTCTCCTCCTCGTCTTTGCACCAGTAGTTATCAATGCCGTAGTTGTCGATGACCTCCTTCTGCTGGTCGGGCCGGCGTGCAGACCAGTAATTGGCGCTGTGCAGGGTCTTCATGTAGAAGTCCGGCTTGATGCCTGCCTGTTCGACGGTTTTCGGCGTGCGCAACTCGTGCCCCGCCACGCCGGCGATGATGCCTTCCGCCTTTACCAACTCCACGAACTTGTGAATACTCGCCACGTCACCTTCGCGCGTCCATGCGTCACCAAAATTTCCGACTAGTAACGCACCTTGAACCCCGGCATCCACGGCTTCCTTGATCTGGGTGGCGAGATCGTTCTTCGGCGGATCGAGTTGGGCGAGGCATTGAATTTTGCCGCCTTGCGCACGGTACTTTCGGTAGGTGGCCAGCGCCGGTCGGCTGCTCGGGTTGAAGATCATTGTGTTCACGCCATGTTGCTCGCACAGCGCCCAGGTCTCCATGATCTTGGCCTCGGTGAAGTAAGCCTGTAGCAGTTTGGAAACGTAAATGAGATCGCGGCTGTGAGCATAGCCGCTGATGAGATTGCCACCGCAAATCAGGCGGCTCAACTTGACCTTGCCGATGGTGCCGGTTGGCAATCCGGCGGTCGGTGCAGGGGACGGGGTTCGGGTGGGTGGCTGCGATTCCTGAGCCGCGAGGGCATATTCTTCGAGGCTGGCAACCAGTGGCATTGTGAGCGAGCCAGCGACCGACGTCTTCAAAAAACGCCGGCGGTTCAACGTGGTTTTCATAGGTTGAATCTGGGTTCAGCCTAATCCTGCAATGCAATCGTGTAAATAAAGATTATGTGTGAATCAGCGGAGGGGCGGAGTACTGAGGAACAGGCTTCCGTTTTCCAATTTTGCTCGGGAAGAGTGACAGCGGTGCGACAGTGGTCACTATTGGCATCGTCGTCGCCGCCGGGCGCCAGTCCGCCCCCGACGTGGTATTGGTCAACGCGCGGCTCCCGCGCCCTTCGCAGGCGATCAGCAGCCGGGACCTCGCCGACTTCATCTTCGCCGATTTCATTTAGGTTCGAGGTGAATTACTCCGATTTAATATGCAGATGGGATTCGGGCGGCGGCCTACTCGCTTCGGCTACCCAAAAATAAATGGGCCGATCATCAGATGCTACTGCTCGAATCCTGCATTCACCCCGAAGTTATCCATCGCCCGGCTGAAGCCTGCCATGCTCTCCCCGTTGTGTTCACCAAAGCGACTTCCAGTACGCCTGTTCGGTCCTGTAAACATCAATCACATCCGCGTTCAACTCCCCTTCAAGAATCCCGTAACGCTTCATCTCGCGAACCCAGTCGGGGCGCGGTTGAAAGCCCGGCATGTCGAAGCGTTTCACTTTCTCCAATTGATCTTTGCCAGCGACGCACATGGCCAGCAGCTTGCGGTAACCGGGATCCTTGGTATCGGCAAATACGATGCGCGGCTCCTTCGTTTTCGGATCGCGGCACAAGCCCCAGCCGCCCGCCTCCCTGGCCAGAGGCGCGAGCAGCAACAACGATTGCTCGGGATGTGTGAGGTTGAAAACAATGTGGCGACTGGTTAACAGGCGTGGATCGCGCAGGTCGGGTTGCCAAAACGAGACGCCGCGTTCGTCCGAGAGACTGCGTGGCAGGAGGCGTTCCGGCGCTTCATGACAGGCCGCGCAGCGCTCACCAATTACATTGGCGCCCGCCTGGGTGCTGGGCCAATTCCAGTCGGTTTCGACCGCTTCGTTCTCGGCGTAGGCGCCGATCATTCCGGTTCCCAGTGCGGCATAGGTGCCGGGATAAGCTGCGCCCGTCTCGATCCAAAGTCGGAGCATTCGTTTCTGGTCGGACGTCGCGCGAACCTCGTAATGCGAACCGTCAAGCATCTTGAGCAAACGACTGGCGGAGGAACCCAGCGTGCGTGGATCGTAATTGCTGCGGGGTTCATTGCGTCCGTCTTTGAACAAGCCCGCGATGGTGAGCATGTAATAGCTGTGGCTGAACATCGGCCCCCGGTCGCCGCTCAACACGAGCCGTCCGGCGCGCGGACCGCCCGCCTCCGTCTTCTTGTAGCCGTGACAATTGACGCAGAGCGCGTCGAGGATCGGTTGGATGTCGCGGGGAAAATCGAGCACGTCCGGCACGCCCGCGATGGGTTCGATGCGACTGGGCGGTCGGTGCAAAGCCTGGGCGGTCTGCAGTGCCGTTGAACTCGAAGGCGTGCGCGTGCGTTGTTCATGGCAGCCGATGCAACTCGTGGTCTCGCCCGGTTGCACGGTGAGGAAGCTTTGCATGCGCTTGACGGAGAAATCATTTTCATCCAGTGCCACGAAGAAGAAACTGCGTTCGGCGGGCAGTTCCAGATACGCCGAGCCATCCGTCTCGACGGGCACCGTCCCGACGATGCGCTCCAGCGTGAAGGTCCCACCATAACTGAGCGGGTCCATCCCGCCGGTGTAATGGATCGGCATTGGGAGCGTTTCGAGCACGAGCAGCTTCCGGATGTCGCCGCGCTTCACGCCCTGCATGTTTCGCCCTTCATAAATGTCCGCGAGCACCAGGCTGCCGGTGGGCGCGCCGGGGTTGACGCGATCCGGGATGACGGTCTCACGCGGGCGGGTCACCACCGGGCGGGGCTCGCTTAGTTCCATTTCTGCTGCAATGTCGGTTTTGGGTAATCTGTAAATCTCCTGCATCCGTCCGTTGTCATCCAAAAGTACCAGTGCCGGTCCGAGCGCAGCCATGAAGGCTTGCTCGTTGAACGCCCACGGGTCACGGAATTGATCGCTCTTGGAAATGCGTTTCGCGGACGCCAGCGCATCGGGTCCGGACTTGGGATCAACTATGGTGACGGCCCCCGCGTGTTCGCGCTGGCCGTGACCCGGCGAAAAACTGGCCACCACTTTGTCCGAGCCGGGGATGGGTTTGGCGTCAATCATCGTGATGCCGGGATGCAGGTTGCCGTACCAGATCATCTGGCCGGTGCCATCGGGATTGGCGACCCAAAGGTGGTGGAAGTTCACCTGGCTGCGGTCCACATATTCCCAGCGCGTGTAGAGAATACGTCCATCCGCCAGCGGCCAGGGTGTGTTGTCCTGTTCGTTGTTGCTGGAGATCGGGTGGACGTTTTCACCGTTGGGTCCGCACCGATGGAGCACCGCCACCTGCGTAAGCCAGCAATTGACCCAACGTTTGCATCGGCTACTGACGAAAACAATGTCGCCGTTCGGGAGATAGGAAGGCTCGAAGTCGTCGTATTCGCCGCTCGTGATCTGGCGCAGACCCGAACCGTCCAGGTTGATCTCGTGGAGCAGATAATTCTCCGTGCCGCCCTTGCGATAGGCGAATAGAACTTTGCCGCCGTCGTAATGCACCTGCGGATCGCGCACCCCGCCACGCGGATCTTCCAGCATGGTGATGACTTTTCCGGTGGCGAGGTTCAACCGGCAAAGCTTCGTGCCTTCGCGCCAGGCTTTACGATTGGGATCATGGGCATAGTAGCCAAAGTTCGCG
Organism: Limisphaerales bacterium; assembly: GCA_044225555.1. Taxonomy (GTDB): domain Bacteria; phylum Verrucomicrobiota; class Verrucomicrobiia; order Limisphaerales; family JADLHS01; genus JADLHS01. The sequence goes on from JBGAIM010000018.1 coordinate 91,220, forward strand.
TACCAGTGGCCGTCAGTGGGATTCGGTTTGCGTGCACAGAAGATGACGTCGGCGATGTTTGACATCGGGCCGCCACGGAATTCCGCGAGCAGACCACTGTCGGCGCGTGCGGGGGACCATCCGCTCGCTGCAACCAGGACCAGTCCGGCCAACAGCACCCGGTTCCTCCAGGGTCTCACCGCTGCTGTTTTCATAACGAGAGCAGGTAGGCGACGAGATCATTCACCTGCGTGGGCGTCAGGTGCGAAGATTTGCCATGCTCGTCCTTTGGGTTGCAGGTCGTCAACACGTCGCGAAACGTGGTCGCCGAACCATCGTGCAGATACGGCGCGGTGCGCCACCCTTCGACCAACGTGGGCGTATCGAAGAGTTCCTGTCCGCGATCGAGCGGTCCAGTTGTGCCCACGGGATAAGAACTTAAATCCGTGAACAGCGGCGCGGGATGACACTGGGCACAACCTACCTCGCGGCTGCGGAATAGTTTTTCGCCGCGCCGGGCAGCGGGCGAGAGCTTTCCATTCACCAAATGTGGACTCGGGACAGGTTGAAGGGACTTGAGCCAGGCGTCCAACGCATCGGCCACCCCAGGTGGTTGCATGGTGAAAAGAATGTGCCGGATGCCCGCGCGCACGGCGATTTCGGCCGTGTCGCGAATGCCGGTGCTCATGGCGGGCGGTGTTCGGTGCGCCAACAGGAGACTCTTGTTGTTCTTCGGATTGCCGATGCCGTCGTTGAGCAGGTCCCAGTTCAAGCCATCCACGCGGCCGTCGCCCGGATGACAGCTCGCACAGCTTTGCCAGCCTTGGAAACAAATGCCCGCATCGTTGAAATAGAATTCGCCCCGACGAACCAAGCTCATTTCAGACTTTGGTCCGAGGGCAATGCTTCGGGCCGGCGATTGCGGCTGGGCCAGATCAAGGACCGTCAGGCTGTCGCTGAAGTAATTGGCCGTTACAGCGTGGTTACTCACCACCACAAGCGCGCGCGGGCCAAGAGCAGCTGTTGGCAGCTTGACGCGCTGGCGCAGTCCGACGAGGAAGGCGAGATCGTTGGGCACGTCGGCTCGTGAGTGTGAGGATTGGGAGTAATCCCCGGCAGCGTTCGCGGGAGGTGCGGCTGGCAATTTTGCCAGGCGGTCCCAGAGTCCTGGAAAATCAATGACACTGACCTCGTGCGTCCCGGCGTGAGCCACTACCAGCTTGCGACCATCGGCTGACCACGCGACGCCCCACGGATTAGCCGCGCCGCGATCCACGTCGTCGAGCAAGACAGTGTTGAGCACCTCCAACCGGTCGAGCGCGATGATCGTTTTCGCATTGGTGTTCATCCAACCGCGATCCAGTTGCGTGGTTGGCAGCCCAAACCGCGCGAGGATGTGCGTGACGACCGCGTATTTGCCGTCCGGCGAAATGCGAATGTCCTGCAACGAACCTGAGCCGTTGGGCAAGCGCAGTTCCTTCACCACCCGTCCCGCGGCCACATCAATGACGCTGACAACCGCAGCTAGCGGTGGTTGATCTGCCCTCCCTGCGGGCAGGTGATTGGCGACTAGTAAATGGCGACCGTCGGGCGTAATCGCCGCGGCGACCGGCTCGCGCGTGACGGCGATGCGGCGGAGTTCCTTTCCCGTCGCGACTTCCAACAGGCTAATGGCATCATTGAACCGGTTGCAGGTGAAGAGTGTTTTACCGTCGGGCGAGAGTATTGGCGACATCGCGGTGTGCCCGGCGGCAAATTTTGCGGTGACCTTCGCGCGCGCCAGATCCACAACGCAGATCTCGCTCTTCGGGGACGCACAAGTCACAAATAACCGATGGCCATCGGATGACAAAGCCAGACCGGTCGGGTGCGGTGAGACACGAATGGAGGCAAGTACATCCCCGTTCGCCAAATTCGCGACCTTAACCAATCCCGCCGTGCCGCAGGCAACATAGACCTTCGTTCCATCCGGTGACGCGACCAGCGCCGTGGGCGACAATTCCTCTCCGGCCAGGATTGAATTTGCACAGACGAAGACGAGGACGAATGGAAGCCAGTGGTTTTGCCCAAACATTTTCAGGAGCGAAGCAACGATGTTTGCGACGGCGATCACGATGTTCCCAACCATGAATGTCACCGCGGCCGGAGCAGGTCAATCCCGTTCCAGGCCTTATTCCATCCATTATCATTCCGCGTGGTCGGCCAGCAGTGCGCGAATGTTTTCCTGCTCGAGGGTCTCCATTTGTTGACGCTTGCGGGCGTAGTGCTGGTATTTCTTCATCTCGTCCTCCGTCCAGGTGTTGGCTTCGAGATAGTCGCCACAGTAAGGGACCAGCAAGTCGATCCAGCAGGCGATGCGCTCCAGTTCGGCGCGGGTCAGTGTCACTCCTTGATGACCGGTTTGGAGCAGTATCATCAATTCGCTGCGAACCGCGCCAGCAGTGTAGGGTGGCTGCGGCTCGGGAGCGGATTGCGAACCACTCCAGTTGACGACGCGGCTTCGAGGCTCGCCGATGAATTGGCGACCGGGTTCGTTTGCCGAGGCGGCGCGTGACTGGGTGAGCAGGAGATAGGCGTCGCTCCATTTTCGTTTGGCGGTCGGATCGACGGTTTCAGTCGCCAGCAGGCTGAACGCGGGTTCGAGGCGAGAACCGTCGCCCGTGGTGTTGGCAGGCTGCGTGCGTTTTAGCAGCGAGCGGCGGGACTCGCCGCTGACGAGTTTCTGGACGGGAGCGCGGTCGTTGTGGCAACGGACGCAGTGACGATCGAGGATCGGTTGGACTTCCTGGCGGAAACTGAAACCTCGCGGCGGTCCATGGAATGGTGCCAATTGTTGCACTCCGGTTCTCATCGCGAGAGTAGTTCGATAAGTCTCCGCCGGGGCAGCTGTGCTTTTGTTGTCGTGGCAACCCACGCACGAGAAAGTCTCGCCGGGTTGGAGTGTGCTCCAACTGCGCATGGTCTGCACGGCGTAGCCGCGTTCATCCAGGGCTTGAAAGTAAACCGGAGTTCGCGCCGGCACCGTGAACAGCGACGAGCCATCCTCGTAAACTCGGGCGTCGCCCAACACCTTTTTGACATCCCAAGTGCCGTTACCGATGGCGACCGGGGTGCTGATCATGGCGCCGCCGCCCGGACCACCGCTGCTGTTGTTGCCCACACCAGCGGCACGGAAATCCAGCGCCACCACGCGCAGCTTCTTGATCGTGCCCCGGCGGACACCGGCCAAACCGGGTCCAGTGTAAATATCCTGCACGTAATACGTGCCGTTCGTATGGCGATAATCCACATGATTGGCGCGCGGCGACGGTTTGGGGCGCGCGACCAACGGCACGGGCTGACTGCACGGGAGCGATGGGTCGGAGGCCAGCAGTTCCCGGCGGCCGTCAAAGTCCATCCAGTAGATGCCGAAGTCAGCATCACCTTGACGCCGCTGCGGGCGATCCCAGCCCAATGGTGCGTAGGTGACGAGGCATTCGGTTTCGTTCAACGGATGGGGATATTGCCAAAGCTCGCCTTGCTGGCCGTAGGAATCGATGCAATCGGCTGGCGTGGGACGGGTAGGTGCGACCATTTGAACTCCCGCGTTCTCCTGTCGGCCCCGGGTCGGATCAATCACCGCGAGCTTCCCGGCTTGCGTGCTGTGATGGCCGCAGAGAATTGCGAGCGCCTTCTGCGTCCCGGGAATGCCGCGGGCGTGAGCGATGGTGGTGGGAAACCAGGAGTTGTTGCCGTAAAACTCCGTTTGCCCGGTGCCGTCGGAGTTCATTTGAAACAGCGGTTGGGGAAAAATCTGCCCGCGATCATTGTAATCCCAGCGCGTGTAAATCACCCGGCCATCGTCCATCACCTGGGGATAAACCGTGTGCACCTGGTCGAAGCCGAGCCGCCGCAGGAAACGTCCGTCGGGGGCGCACACGTAAAGGTTGCTGACTTCGGTCCACCAGCAATCCACGGTTTGCACGCAGCGCGTCGAGGCGAAGATGATGTCGCCGTTGGGCAGGTAGGCGGGTTCGTAATCGGCAAAGCCCTTTCCCGAAGTGATCTGCCGGATGGTGTTGGCGGTGACCGTCAACTCGTAAAGATGGTAGTCGTCTTCGTCGAGCGACTTTTTCCATGCGAACAGAATGCGTTGGCCATCCCACGAAACTGCCGGGTCGCGGATGGCGCCGGCAGGATCAGCCAACAGCGTGCGCACTTGGCTGCGCGAGCCATCCAACTCCAGCAGGCACAACTCGGCTCCGGGCAAAAAATGGCGCTCGTTCTGCGCATCGGACTGTCCCTCGGTGTAAGCGAAGAAGGAGGGGCGGATGGTGCGATGTTTGACAAAGACGATGCGCGGTGACTTCGCAAACACCGTCCGGAGGCGTTGCTGGCGTCGCAGCTCGCAAGTGCTCACATAAAGTTCCAGCCAACGCGGATCGTTTGCGGAAGTCTTCGCCTGAATCAATTGCTCCATCACCTCGCGGACCTGCGCCGGCTTTGAGCCGAGATCCTCGGCGGCGCGGGTGATCAAATGTTGCTCAACGTCGGTGGTCGTGGCGGAACCAAACCACTGCGAGAAGTCCATACCGCTGTCCTGCTGCGCCCAATCCCACTGAACAGGGAAATCGTCTTGGGTGCGGAGACAGATTTGTTCCGCCGCGGCAGCCGCCTCATTTTTCGCGAGTGCTTGGGCTAGAAGGTTGGAGCGCGAAGCGAGCAGGGTATCCACCCAGCCGGATTTTTTGACATAGAATTCGGAGGCCGAGGCGCCGACAGGGAAGGGGACAAGCATCAAAAACAAAGCGAGCAGCAATCCCACAATGGTCCGGTGATTGTTGGGCGCAATCAAACCGCTCCGCTGCTTGGGCTGCGGAGGACGGGTGAAGCGTTTCCTCACTCCACCTCCCATTCGTATAGCCCGACCGAGAAGTCCTTGGGCAACTGGACTTCAAGGCGGAGTGCTTTGGTGGTGACGGGCGTGAACGTGACTTTGACGGCGTCTCGCTTGCGGACGGCGTAAGCTGACGGGCCGGCAACCGGCTGCCATTGGCCGTTGTCGGCAAGGAAGTGTACGCGCCAGGAAACCGGCAGGCGACATTCACCGGTGCCGGTGTCATCGAACCAGGAGACGTTCACGGCTTTGACCGGCGTCGGTTTCGCAAACTCGTAAGACACCCATTCGCTGGAGCCTTTGTGCGGCCAGAAATTGAAGTTCGGCGCGAACCCGTCGGTCGCATTCTGCGGCAGCAGTTGGTCGTTTAGACAGGAAGGATCAATTTCCGTACGGTGAAACGAGGTCGTGATCTTTGCCAGGGAAGCGATCGTGGGACGCGGGGATGGGCGGGCGTTGGTGATGGCGCGCGCGACCCAGACGGTCATCGGGCTGAGACCGCGGTTGGCCCAGACCGCGTAAGGAATGGCCGTCAGGTTCGCCGGCTTGGAGGTGAACGTGCCGGACTCATTGCGAACGGCCTTGAGGGCGTGTTCAACTTTCAGCACGGTCACGCCGCCGAGCAGCGCGCCGCGATATTCCGGCGTGACTCTGGCAGTGTCGGGCAGGACCGCATCAAAGACGGCGCCATCATTGTCCACACCTTCGAGGGCGTACACGGTCGGCCCGCGTTCCAGCGCCACCAGACCGCGCGTGGCCGCGATCTTGGGATTGCCGGTCACGCGACGGACCGGCATCGGCAGGTCGAGCGTGACGGTGTCGCCGTTTTTCCATTCGCGGGTGATGGCCGCGTAACCTTGTTTAAGTGCAACCGAAACCGATTTGCCGTTCACGCTGACGGACCATTTGGCGGGTGTGGCATCTTCGTAAGCGTAAAGATCGCTCGGTAGCGGCCGGCCTTGCACCCAACCAGGGACGCGCAGGCAAAGGGTAAAGGTGGCGGGCTTCTGCGGGCTCAGGCGGAAGGCCACCTGGCCGTCCCACGGGTAACGCGTGGTCTGCGCCAATTTCACCGGATTGCCGGCGATAGTCGCGGTGGCCTCGCCCTCGGCGTAAAGATTCACGAAGAGTTTGTCATCCTGAACAGCGCAAACGTAACCACCGAGCGAGGCCAGCGTGCGCAGAACGTTCGGCGGACAGCAGGCGCAACCGAACCACGGCGCGCGCCCGGCGTGACCATGGTTGTTTACCGCTTTGCCGTCGTATTCGAGCGGATTGGGATAAAAGAAACGATCACCGCTGAGCGACACGCCACTCAGGACGCCGTTGTAGAGCGAGCGCTCGAAGACGTCCATGTATTTGGCGTCGCCGGTCATGAGGAACATGCGGTGATTCCAGAAGAGGAACGCGACCGCAGCACAGGTTTCGTTGTAGCAGCGATTCGGCAGCTCGTAATTGTCGCCATAGGCCTCGCCCGCGGCGCGCGCACCGCAACCGCCGGTCAGGTGCAACTTTTTTGAAACAACATTTTCCCAGATGGCGGTGATCGCGGCGAGATAGCGGGCGTCACCAGTGAGTGCGGCGACGTCCGCCATGCCGCTGTAGAGGTAATTGGCGCGAACGGCGTGGCCCACTGCTTCCCGCTGCTCAACGACTGGTTTGTGATTCTGGCTGTACTCGTTGCCGGTGCCGCGACAATCGAGGAAGAATTTCGCCAAAGCGATCCAGCGCGGATCACCGGTCTGGCGATACAGTTTGGCAAAGCCCATCTCGATGACTTCATGACCGGGAGCAATCCGCGGCTGGCCGTCGCCGAAGTCCTTTTGCAGCAGGTCAGCGCTTTTGAGGCAGACGTTGAGCAACGAGTTGGAGCCGGTGGCCTGGTCGTAGGCGACACCAGCTTCGTAGAGATGGCCGAGATTGTAGAGTTCATGGCTGAGCTGCGGATCCTTGAGCCAGCGCTGCCGATCGATCCAGTCGTGGGCTGGACTATCCGGATGCATCGTGCGCCAGGTGTAGAGATAGCCGTCTGGTTCCTGGGCGGCGGCGATGCGTTTGATCATGGTTTCGAGTTGTGCCGCCACGGCGGGATTGGGCTGCACACTCAGGCAGAACGACGCACCTTCGATCGCCTTGTAAACATCCGAGTCGTCAAACGGATACTGGGTGGGCGGCTGGTTCTGGAAGTGGGTCTCACCCGCCGCGCGTTTCTGCATTGTCTCCGTCGCGAGGTCAAAGTTTTTCAACCGGTCCGACGACTCGCACTGGCCAAGTGCGAACGGCATGGTCACAGCGCTGTTCGTGGCCTGGCGCGCCTGCAGCAGTCCACCAGTGATCCGCACATCGGTAAATGGCACTGGCTTCACGGGGTAATCCGACGCGGCGTAAGCGGCCAGACCAGCCAGGCTCAGAAGTATCAGGAGCAAATGCTTCATAGTTGTGACGAGGGACGTGGATTTCGGCGCAGTTGTCAAGCGTGCCGGTGCTACTCCAATTACTCGGTCGAAGAATTTTCATGCGGCATGGTTATGGTGGATCGGAGTTTGTCACGGCGCTCAGTGGGATTCGTTTGCGTCCTCTGACCACGCCCGGCTCAGGCCGGAAGAACAATTGCATTTCCCGGTACGCTGGGGTCTGCTTCCCGGACAGATCACGAGATGTTTGAACGTGATGAACCAAGCCGCTTCTCGCCGGAAACATGAAGTGCGGCCGTCGCATCAAAAATCGTCTGGCAACATCGGAAGCAAAGCATGAAATCACCAGCCATCATACCGAAGTCCGGCGGCATCGGGTGGTGTTGGTGTGGGTGAAGCCGGGACGCTAGGCGCAACCAGCTTTGGTCCGTTGGGGATGGCGGAACCAGCCATCGAGCAAATGCCAGAGGCTCAGCCATGGATGCTCCCACAGCATCTTCGGGCCGGCGTAGCGCATCACGATCTTGATCTGCTCGCGACGATCGCGCTGGTAACAATGCACGGGACACCTGGCACAGGTGGGTTTTTCTTCACCGAACCGGCACCGGTCCAGCCGGAGGTTTACGTAGCTCATCAATTCCTGACAGTCGCCACACAGATTGCCGGCGTGTTTGTCCCGGCAATAAATGTGCAACATGGCGGAGACGGTTTTCCATTCTCGTGCCAGCCGAGGATTGGCGAACTTTCGAAGTGGGTTTGGCGTGCTGGTCGCGACGGTTGCATTCATGGGTTTGCCTCATTTGCGTTAACAAGTTTTTGGATCAGTTCGGCGCCGGCTTGAACCGCGATGGCGAGCCGTTTCTCGGTCGGGGGACAACTGCCTTTGCGGATTCCCAACCGATGCAATTCCAGAGGATGCACGCTCTCGAAGCCGGCATTGGCGAGCGTGTGCCGGGCGCAATTTAGCGGGCAGCCGTCAATGGCGACAAGGTGGTCAGCCTTCTCGGCTTTGAGCAGGAGCGGTTTGACGCGACCTCCGATCCCGGCCAGGCAGGACATCTCGCCAAGTTTCTGTTGCGACAAAGCGCGGGCGGCGCGGTCCGCCAATTCGCCCGCATCGGAACATCCCGAGCACGCGTAGATCACGATGCGCTTGGCGGCTGCGGGATCTTGGTTCTCATTCATGATCTCAGGTGCGTAGGATTTGAAATGGTTTGCTCCTGGAGCAGGAGCCGGTTCGAACCGACTCCTGCCAGGAGCGGCTGCTATTCTGAGGCCGCGGCTTTTGCCGCCGCCGCTGCTAGCGCGCGTTCTTCTTCACTTTGATCCGCGAAGGACCAGCCCGTCTTCAAGCCCAGGACGAACCAGCCGATTCCCACCGCGCCGAAGGCAAAGATCGTGTCGCCGAGGACGCGCAACCAGCGCAGGTTTTGGAGCAGGGGCTGTTGCAGGAATTCCGCCGAGCGGGCGTACCACATGCCGTGTTCCACACTGGCCCAGGTTTGCAACAAACCGACCGGCAGCAGGCTCACAATCACCATGAGGGCCAGGCCGACATTCAACGACCAGAAGCTGAACGATAGCGTGCGCGACTTCCAATGTTCCTGCCGGGTCAGGCCGCGGAGGCAGAACAACATCAGTCCAATTCCGAGCATCCCATACACGCCGAACAAGGCCGCGTGGCCATGCACCGGCGTGGTGTTCAGTCCTTGCATGTAATAGAGCGCGATGGGCGGATTGATGAGGAAGCCGAACAGGCCGGCGCCCACCAGATTCCAGAACGCCACGGCGACGAAGAACAGGATCGGCCAACGATACGCGGCCACCCAGGCTTTGGCGCGCGACAACGTCAGGTTTTCATAAGCCTCAAATCCAATCAGCACCAGCGGCACAATTTCCAACGCACTGAACGAAGCTCCGAGCGCGAGCACGCCGGTCGGGGTGCCGCTGAAATATAGATGGTGCATCGTTCCCAGAATGCCGCCGCCAAGGAAGATGATCGTCGAGAAGATCACCGAGGAAGTAGCCGTCGCAATTCTCAGCAGGCCCATGCGGGTGAACAGAAAGGCGATCACGACTGTGGCAAACACTTCAAAGAAACCTTCCACCCAGAGGTGCACCACCCACCAGCGCCAATACTCCGCCATGGCCAGGTGTGTCTGCCGGCCCCACATCAGGCCCGCGCCGTAAAACATTCCAATGGCTGCCGACGCAATGATGAACAGCGCCAGCAGATGCCGATTGGGACTGGGGTTTTTGATCGCGGGCCACAGGGAACGGCCCATGAGAAACAGCCACACAAACAGGCCGACAAACAGGAAGATCTGCCAGAAGCGTCCGAGGTCCACGTATTCATACCCTTGGTGGCCGAACCAGAAGTTCGAGACAAAACCGAGCTTCTGTTGCACCCCGAACCATTCACCGGCCAGCGAGCCGACCACGATGATGAGGAGGCAGGCGAACAGAAAGTTGATGCCGAAGCGCTGTCCCTTTGGCTCATAGCCTGAAACGGCGGGCGCCACAAACAAACCGGTCGCTAACCAGGCGGTGGCGATCCAGAAGATGCCGAGTTGCGTATGCCAGGTGCGGGCGACCGAATACGGCAGCCACTTGCTCAAGGGAATGCCGAAGAAGCCGTCGCCTTCCACGCCGTAGTGTGCCGTGACGGCGCCCAAGCCGACTTGAACCACAATCAATGCGGCCACGATCCAAAAATATTTCAGCGTGGCTTTCATGGAGGGCGTGGCCTTGAGCGCGAGGAGCGGATCGCGCTCCGGCAGTTCATGGTCTGGCTCGCTTACTTCTTCCTCGCGGCGTTGCACTGCGAAATACCAGACCAGCGTTCCCACTCCGGCCAGCAGAATGACGAAGCTGATGACGGACCAGAGGATGATTGAACTGGTCGGACGATTATCAATGAGCGGCTCATGCGGCCAGTTCTGCGTGTAAGTGATGTGCGTTCCGGGGCGCTCCGCAGCGCACGACCAGGCGGTCCAGAAAAAGAAGGCGTTCATCAACTGTCGGCGTTCCGAGGTCTTGATGGCATTGGCCGGGATGGCATAACTCCTCCTCAATTCGCTCAATGCCGGGTCGTCGCTGAACAACGAAGTGTAGTGACTGCTCACCGCCTGGATGGCGGCTGCCCGGGTGGTGGACACGACGAGATCACCGGTCTCAGCGTTGTAGGTATTCACGCGCAGTTCATGCTTCAAACGCTCGCGCAACGCGGCCTGCGTTTCGGTCGGGGTTTGTTCGTAGCTCTTGCTCCCGGACTGCCCGGCCCAATTGTCGAGCAGCCACATTGCTTCGCGATGCAGCCAATCCCCCGACCAATCCGGCGCGACATACGCGCCGTGCCCCCAGATGCTCCCGACTTGCTGGCCGCCCATGGATTGCCAGACGTTTTGCCCATCCTTGATGGCTTGTGCCGTAAACAGCACCTGGCCGTCGGTTGTGATCACGCGTTTGGGGATGGGCGGCATTTTGCGGTAAATTTCCCCGCCGTAATAACCGAGCACGAGGAACGAGAGCCCCAGCACCGCAATCAAGCTGATCCAGAGTTTGCGGTACGATTTTGGTTTGGAGTTTGGTTTCAGTTTTTCAGTTTCAGTTTTCATGGTTTAACAGGTTGTTGAAAATCAGGGAGGCAGCTGACGGGTGCGGGGAGTGGTTCGAATCGTTTCTGCAAACAGCAGCCACGCCCGTTCGCAATGTTGTTCCAGATCGAAGTCACCCTGGCCCAGCAACCAGATAATGGCCGGCGATTGCACCAATCCCAGCCACATCAACGCCAGCGAATGGGCTGCGAGTTCAGTCCGGATGAGGCCCTGCTTTTGCCCAGCCCGGATGAGCGCCGCAATCTCACCGAGATAGACCTGGTAAATGGCCCGAATGCGTTTGCGGTGCCGCGCGTTGCCGGTGAATACGTCTTCCGATAGGATGATGCGCGGCACGGGGACACCACTGGTGATCAATTTCAAATGCCGGAGCAGAGTTTCATGCAGGCACTCGACCGGGTCCGTGGTCGCCTCCCGGGCGGCCTGGATATTCGCCTGGAAACTCTGCCCGACCAGTTCCAGCACGGCATCCAGGACCTCATCCTTGCCGGAGAAGTGGCGGTAAATGGCCGATGTCACGACGCCGACCTGCCTGGCGATGGCGGTGAGGCTGACCTTTCGCCAGCCGCGTGCCGCCAGCAGCCTCAGCGCGGCTTGCGCAATCTGCTCCTGCCGGATCTCTGTTTTGGCCTTAGTCGCACGCATATTGTGAATGCACGTTCACAACATAGCGGTCGCCGGGGAATCCACTTTGACGGAGGTCAAGGTTTGGCAAAATCTCCGGTGGAACGCTTGCCGGGTTGACACCACGCGCGGCTTTACCGCGCCGGTGCCAGCCGGTAAGTTCCCTTCAACCAAATGAAAAACCTCTGGAAAACATTTTGCCTGCTCCCGATTCCGCTCATGGCAATCAGTCAGGCGCAAACCACCACCCCCACGACGGTGGCCGCGGCGGCCAACGCCCCGGCGGTTTTGCCGGGCAAGGGACTCGCGCAGCACGACTTCTTTTACGCGGGCGAGGCGAAGGAGGAACGCCTGTTCATCGTGCGGAAGGGCGCGATCGTCTGGTCATACACGCATCCGGGGCGGGGCGAGATCAGCGATGCGGTGTGGCAGCCGAATGGGAATATTCTCTTCGCGCATCAGTATGGGGTGACGGAAGTCTCCGCCGAGAAAAAGGTTCTCTGGAATTACGATGCGCCCACGAACTCGGAAATCCACACCGCGATGCCGTTCGGCACAGACAGCGTCTGGTTCGTGCAGAACAGCGACCCGGCCAAGTTTGTCGTTCTCAACAAGACCACCGGCAAAGTCGAACGCGAATTCGTGCTGCCGGTGAAAAATCCCCGGAGCATCCACGGTCAGTTCCGCCACGCGCGCATGACGGATGCGGGCACGCTGCTCGTCGCCCACATGGATCTGGGCAAGGCCGCCGAGTATGATTTGAACGGCCAGGAACTCTGGTCGCTGGACGTACCGGGCATCTGGTCGGCTGTGCCCCTGAAGAACGGCAATGTCCTGGTCGTCAGCACCCGCAAGTTTGTGCGCGAGGTCAATCGCGCCGGGGCCACCGTTTGGGAATGGACCCCGGCCGACGCGCCCGGTTACAGGTTTTCAAATCTGCAACTTGCCGTGCGCCTGCCCAGCGGCAATACGATCATCAACGACTGGTTCAACCAATGGTCCGGTAAGGTGGACACAAACAATCCACCGGTGCAGGCCATTGAAGTCACCCCGGACAAACAGATCGTCTGGGCTTTGCGCTCCTGGACGCCGCCGGCCGATCTCGGCCCGGCCACGACCATCCAGATCCTTCCCGCCATCGCGCCGGCAACCGACGCGCCGGCGGCCGGTCCAGGCAACCATCCGTAACGCCGGGGTCCAGATGGATTTGACCGCGGGGCGGGTTGCGCGGCGGGAGCGCTCGCCGAAGGTGCCGGCGATGCAAACAAAGCCTTGGAGGAAACCGGTTTCGCCCTAAGATATTTCCCGGCGACCATGAGCGACAGCAACAACCCTTTCACCGAATATGTGACCAGATCAAAATGTTCCCGATCCACGAGGGTGGCGATCGGGATCCTGGCGATGCTCGTCGTGGTATCGGTGGCGGCAGTGATTGCTCTGGGGTCGTTGGTTCGCCGCGAGCGGCTGGAAAGGGAGACGCTCCGCACCCGCCTCAGTCAGGTGGTGATGGAAGCCCAGAACGCGCAGGTCACCGCCGCCGAACGACTGGAATCGATCACCCGACTAAGGGAGCGGGTGGCGGAGTTGGAAAAGGAAAAGGAGCTGGCCGTAAAAGCCGCGCGCGGATTGGAAGAGGAAATGCGCGCCGAACTCGAATCCAAGGACGTCACCATCTCCAAGTTGCAAGGCAAACTGACGGTCAATATCCTCGACCGCATCCTGTTTGATTCCGGCGAAGCGGTGTTGAAAAGTGACGGCGAGACCGTGCTGAACAAAATCGCGGCCATCCTCGCGCAACATCCGGAACTCAAAATTCACGTGATCGGCCACACCGACAACGTGCCGATTCGTCCGGGCGCCCGCGGCCGGTTCGCCAGCAACTGGGAACTTTCAACGGCCCGGGCGCTGGCTGCGGTGCGCTTTCTGACGGAGCGCGCAGGCGTGGACCCACGCCGTTTGGGGGCCGTTGGCTACGGTGAGTTCCGGCCCATCGCTGACAATGCGACCGCTGAGGGGCGCGCGCGCAACCGGCGCATCGCGGTCACCATCCTCGCGGATGAACTGGCTGGTGCCGATACGGTGCCCGCGGCACAGCCTTCCGTGACGACCAATGCCCCGCCATCAGAAGTGGAGCCCCGACTTCCTCTGCCCGCAGACTAACCAGACCAGGGCGCATCACCGTTGCAGACGGTTTCCAAAGGGGGGCGCGGCAAAAAGAAAAATCGTGGAAGCTCGGGCCGCTGGACTGGTTCCCAGCCACCGGTAAAAGAAAATCCGCCATCGTTGTGTTGAGGTCTGGTATCAAACAATGCGGATATTTGAATTCAAAATTTGTCACCCCCACAAAGTATAAGTGGACTGTAACCATGCTCTCGTGATACTCGTCTTGCACGTTCGATGAGAAACTGCATGAACATAACCGCCACGAGTTGGCCGAAGATGTCGGTCGCGAAAGCGACCCGTCATAGCCGGTATAACCCGGGTGGTGTGTTTAGCCAGAGGCTATCCCTCGCACCCATTGGGCAACGTCCCGAAGGTAATTTGGATAGACTCGGTGTAGGCAGGTTCTGAAGAAGCGAACGAAAGATTTCTCTCACCCTGCTTACCGCGATGTAAGCAGGGTTTTTTGTTCCCTGAAACTGATGGTGAAATGGCCGCAACGAAAGGTGACGATCTGTGAACGATAACCAAGTGACGTCTTGATGATGTCTGACCGTGCCAAGCGAATTGAGGCGCAGGAATGCCGAGGCATTCCACCGGTGGGGTCTGCCCATCGTGAGCGAAGACGCGCGCCGAGACGATTGGAAACGCTTTTACAATTTAAGGGCTTCGGAGGAGGTGTGCCCCTAAACACCGAAACAGCCGCCGTGAATCCGCGGGTTGGTAGCGCAAGCTAGCAAGAGGTGTTTGTTCTTTATTGAAATGGCAGGGGCCGGGAGTGCAATGACGCTCCCGGCCCTTTCAATTTCCGCGGTTGTGATTTAACAGCCAGAATACCTCCCCGCCACGGAGGACGTCCGGGTGCGATTCCCGGCAACCGCACCATTCCATTCTCGATTTATGATTTGCGATTTACGATTTGCTGTGCGAATCGAACAGGCTGCGCGTCAGCACGCGGCCGAGTCTCCAAAACTCAGCTTACTCCGGGCAGCACGGAGGCAGCCTGCCAAATCATAAATCGGAAATCGGAAATCATAAATTCATTTGGGGTCGTGGCAGACAAGCAATGCACTTGCCCTGCAAGCAAGCTGATGCGGGAGCGTTACCCGCCGACTCCACCATTTCACTTTGCGGGGAGTATGAGATTCAGGCGAGCCTCATAAGCTCTGCCTTCGTGGGCGCAACTCCCACCCCCGCTACCACTACTTGCGTAGGGCCACAAAGGGAAGTGATCCAGTTGCCCGACTGTAAATCGGGTGTCGCAAAACAAAACTGGAAGTGACGAACTGGAGCGTTACCAGCACTTCCCACCAGCCTTAGCAAGGCATGCCATCATGCTCTCGTAGCTGAATAGAAAAGCAACCCGTTGTCTGCGGGAAGAGTGTGAGTGCAAGTCTCACCGGGAGCGCCAATTTAAAATCTCACCGCGCCGCCGTGTCCCAAGGTTTTCGGCAGCGCGATTCTCCACTCCGACGTTCGATTCAATCGTTCGGCGTCCATTTCATCGGAGCGTAGCTCAGTCTTTGGAGCGCGCGGCTTGGGCCCGCGAGGTCGCAGGTGATTACAATTCGCGATAGCGAACAGATCAATTTGGGGAACCCATCTTGTAAGGCTTGGGAAGCCCAAATCCTGCCGTTCCGACCATTTTCAAAACGCTGCCGTGGCCGAATCATTCAGGCATCCGTCTTCTAAGCGGACTTCATGCAGGTGGAAATCCTGCCGGCAGCGCCAATCTGTTGGTTAAAAGTTGAAGGTTACAAGTTGCAGGTTTAATTGCGCGCGCGCAGATGCGTTCCAACCTGCAACCTTCAACCGACAACTTGCAACCCTCGAAATGCCAGGTGGTGTCAAAGTAGCACGGCGGCCTGTTAAGCCGTTCGGTGTTGGTGCGAGTCCAACCCTGGCAGCCAATTTTATTTTCGATCTACGAATGACGATTTACGAAACGCTTGGAGATTTGCCACTACCAGTCAGCGCGTAAATCCTAAATCCAAAATCGCAAATCTCGCGGAAGGCAGGCAGATATAAGCTGGCTGCACCTGTCTCGAAAACAGGTTCCGTTTCCACGGAGGTCGGAGCATTACCGACGCCTTCCGCCAAATTCTTTAACAAGCATTGTCCCGTAGCTCAAAAGCAGAGCGCTCGCCTGATAAGCGAGAGACCGCGGAGCGTCACCGCGCGGGACAACCAATTTCCGCACAGGTAAAGGCCGTGCGCCAGCACCCCCGAATAGCTGAGACAGATTAGCGTCTCGTTGAAGCCGAGGAGACGTTGGTGCGAAACCAACTTCGGGGACCAATTTCAGTCCGTGAATGCAAAGCAGCTCGCGCGTCCAGTCCTTCAAGCTGGTCCTAGCCGGTGCGAGTCCGGCCACGGATGCCAATGCTGGCTCAAGGCCAATTGCTCTCAAGGTGTAATTAGTTCTGCACGCCGCTCTGCGAAGGCGGAGGTTCGTGGTGCAAATCCACGTGAGAGCACCATTTTGATCTACGATTTCAGATTTACGATTGCCGATTTTCGCGGGCCCGATAGCGCGGCCCATTCGTAAATCGTAAATCAACAATCGTAAATTCCGTTGCCCCCGTGCCTCAGCAGCTACAGGGCGGGTTTCGTAAACCCGTATTCGTCGGTGCGAGTCCGACCCGGGGCTCCAGATTCAGAGCGAAAGGCGGAGCGCGGAACGAACCGCCCACAGTCGGGCATTCCGCACTCCGCCGGTGATTGGAGGTTGGTCTTGGTTCCCCGACCTACTTCTTCGGCCGCCATTGACTGAAAGTGCGGCCGCTTCCGGCCGACGCGGAGAAGTCATCCGGCCGCGGCCCGCCGGGAGCGCCCATACAGAAACAGGCTTCGTCGCCGTCCCATTTGAACAACCCAAGCTGGATCGCACCCGGGCAGGCAGCCGCAATGCTGTAATAATCCACCTGCATCGGCTCCATGCTCTCGTTGATCCTGACCAATGCGTGGATGATGGTCTGTCCGCCGACTGTGATTTTCACCTCGTTGCCAGACGCACTGCGGCGCGCCGTCCACAGCAGCATTTTGGGGAGTTCTTGGCCGTCGCGATTGATTGTCACCGCGCCCCACTCACCTTGAAGTTTTGTCAGCGTCGGCGACGGCATGAATGCGAATGCATCTTTGGATGGCGAACCCGGTGGTGCGACGCTGGCGGGTGGCGTTCCCCCGGTGACATTGTCCGGACGGGCCATGGAAGTCCGCTTCAGCGTCTCGAAGGCATGGCCGCTTCCAGGGCTAGAGCTGAACTTGGCAGGTCGCGGTTTGCCATTCAGGTCGAGGCAGATCTCAAGAACGTCGCCGTTGAGCCGGAAAATGCCGTAGTTCCAATTCCCGGCTTCTGGGCCGGCGACGAATTCAATGTCGATTTCATGTGGCTGAGCCTCGACGTTGATATTGAAGATGCCTTCGTAATTCGCCTCGGGCGATTCGGTGCGAAACCGGTCGCCGTCAATTAACAGGCGGGACGCTTGCATCGCGGCTGCCGGCATGACACTGCCCTCGACTTCCAAACGCGCGAAGGCCCATGTCCCTTCGAGCGAGCGCAGTTGCTCCACGTGGCGCGCCAGATGAGGCCAACTGGCGAAACTGCTTTCACGCGCGATGGCGGATTGAGCATCGGCCAGGCGGAATCGCGTATTGAGCACTTCGGTTTCGCTCAGGCGTTTGGCTGCGGGCAGGTGTTTGAGGATGGTGGCGACTGCTTTTGGGTCGCGCGCGTCGAGCCCGGCCAGGAGTTTCTTGGCCTGACGCCGAAGATGGTCCAGGTTCGGTCGGGCCGGTAGTTGCTTTTCCATAATGTTCTCCGCGGTAATGCCTGGATCCGCAAACAGGCGGCACGAAGAACGTGCGGTTGTTGTTCTGTTGGATTTGAAGTCGGGTTGAACCCTTTCCGCGGATCCGGTGGCTTGCTTCGAGCCGTGCCGAAATCCTACGAAAGCCGCGGTGGGAGGCCAGAGAATTTTATGCAAACCTGATTCAGGATCGTGGTGTAATAGCAGCATCTTCGCCCGTGAAGCGAACGGTCCGGGTGCAAATCCCGGCTTCCTGACCATTTTTCGATGGGCCGCTCGTCGTGGATTATCGCTCAACCAATCGAAACCGAATGCGGATGTAGTTCAACGGCGATAGAACACCCGGACGCGAGTCCGGGAGATGCAGATTCGAGACCTGCCTTCCGGTTTCTAAGCCACCGCACTTCTTGCCCATCTGAATCTGCTGTCGCAGAAAGATTTTTTGCGACGCAAACAACATCCGATCGTTGCGACGCGAAATGTCGTGTTCGCAACAGGACCGCCTCGTAGTTCAACTGCGTTAGAACACCCGAAGAAATTCGGGAGACATGGGTTCGATTCCCATCGAGTGCGCCACTTTCGACGGGCCGTTGAGTTTGGATTATCGGTGAAGTCCGAAAGGATGAGCGGGTTCAAATCCCGCCCCAGCCGCCAGATGGCTGGGTTTCCAACTCGCTCCTTGTCCGTCATCCATTTGGAATGGGCCGCTGCACTTTGGTTATCGAACTGGTAGCTCAATCGCGTCAGAGCGTCTCGCGCCAGCGGGAAGATTGGGTTCCAATCCCACCAGAAACATCGAAGTCGTTCCTTGCCCATTCCACATTGCAGGCTTTTCACGACGGGTCGCAGGATTGGGTTATCGCTCATAACGACGCGGTCGCCGGTTCGAGTCCGGCCTCCGGAACCAAATGCCGGAGTAGCTCAGTGGTAGAGCACGTAAAATTCCCAGTTCATCTCTTATCCGTCGTTTTCTTTGATGGGCCGAAGACATCGGGTTATCTGTCATTGGTTCGAATCCAATCCGGGGCATAAGACGCCTCGGTAGCTAAGTGGTATAGCAAATTCCTGCGTCGTCCCTTGCCCATCAGCAATTTCATCGCCGCCCGTGCAGCGATGCTCAACCGCAACCCACAACCACGGAGGCCGTATGGCAAACCAGATCCATGAAACAGAAGAATCAAACTTCGAAATCACCAGCAAACGTCGCAAGGGATTCCCGTCCGAGACGCAGGTGAAGCGCGGCGTGCACGTCGTGCACGGACACAAAGAGCTGTTTGAAAAGCTCGGGCGCAACGACCTCTGCCCGTGCGGTTCAGGACGCAGCTTTTAAGAAGTGCTGTCTCCGTTCCGGCAGATATGACGGTGTGAGGCGGAACTACTTTTTTCCGCGAGTAGTTAGTTTATTTCCTGCGGGCCGAACGGTGTGGGTTATCTCGTCTGTTAAACGAACCATCCCACGCTTGCCAACTTGTCCGCAGTTCCAACAAAACAACCGCGTCGAGGGTTGGCGATGCGTTTCTGAAAGAGAGGGTATTATGGCTATCAACTACGCAAAGAGCTTTAACCGCCGCGCGACGCCGCAGTCGCAGCCGATCCCGGGTTCGACCCAGGTCCACAACTCGAACAGCGGCTACTCGTGGGCCGTGGACGACTGGACGCGGCTCGACCGCTTCCTGATCCTCGGTGCTGAGGGTGGCACGTATTACATCGGCGAGCGTGAACTTGTGAAGCAGAACCACGACGCGCTCGTCCGCTGCATCAGGCAGGACGGTGTTCGTGCCGTGAACCGCATCGTTGAGATCAGCGATGCCGGTCGCGCGCCGAAGAACGATCCGGCCATCTTCGCCCTCGCGCTCGTCGTGACGCACGGTGACGTGCCGGCGAAGGCGCACGCATTCGCGAACCTGAGCAAGGTCTGCCGCATCGGCACGCACCTGTTCCACTTCGCCGAATACGTGAACGCGATGCGCGGTTGGGGTCGCGGTCTGCGCAACGCCGTTGGCCGCTGGTATACGGATCGCGGTGCCGATGACCTCGCACACCAGGCTGTGAAGTATCAGCAGCGCGATGGTTGGTCGCACGCGGACCTGCTCCGCCTCGCTCACCCGAAGGCGCCGTCGGCTCAGCACGACGCGGTTTTCCGCTGGATGTTGGCTGGCGCGGACTCGTTGGGTGAACGCGAAGTGAAGCGCAAGGTTCGCGGTGAAGATCGCATCGCGAAGTATGGCGCAACGGGCGTACTACCGGAGCTCGTTGAAGCCTTCGAGCAGGCCAAGCGCGCAACGCGTGCCGGCGAAATCGTGAAGCTCATTGACGAGTTCGACCTGCCGCGCGAAGCCATCCCGACGCAGTGGCTCAACGAGGCCGTTGTGTGGGAAGCCTTGCTCGAACGCATGCCGATGACGGCCATGATCCGCAACCTCGGCAAGATGACGAGCCTCGGTCTGCTCGCGCCGTTCAGCGATGCAAAGCGTCTCATCGTCGCCAAGTTGCGCGACGAGACGGCGCTCAAGCGGGCGCGCATTCACCCGCTGGCGGTCCTCGTGGCGCAGAAGATCTACGCCCAGGGCCACGGCGACAAGGGTTCGCTCAAGTGGTCGCCGGTGCGCGGAGTAATTGACGCGCTGGACGAAGCGTTTTACGCGACGTTCCAGAACGTTGAGCCGTGCGGCAAGCCGGTGTTGCTCGCGCTCGACGTGAGCGGTTCGATGGCGCAGAGCCACATCGCGGGTTCGTGCATCTCGGCCCGCGAAGGCAGCGCGGCGATGGCGTTGATCACGGCGGCAACGGAACCGGAATGCGAAATCATCGCGTTCTCGGCGCCGTCGCGCGGTGGTTACGGCGGCATGCATGGCGGTGGTGAACCGGGTATTACTCGCGTAACCATCTCGCCGCGCATGCGACTGGCCGAAGTCATCCACCGCATCGAAGCCATCCCGATGGGCGGCACGGATTGCGCCCTGCCGATGCTGTGGGCCGCTCGCAATCAGCTCAACGTGGCAGCGTTTGTCACCTACACGGACAGCGAAACGTGGGCGGGCAACATTCATCCGGCACAGGCGCTGCGTCAGTATCGCGCCGAGTTCGTCGGTGACGCGAAGGCAGTCGTTGTAGGCATGACCTCCAACGGCTTCACGATCGCAGACCCGAACGACCGCGGCATGTTGGACGTGGTCGGCTTCGACCCGACCGTGCCGGCAATCATCGCGGACTTTGTCCGCAGCGGAGACAGTTAAACGAACGCGGGCGGAGGTTCACGCCTTCGCCCGCGCCTTTGCACTCAAACAAACTTCAAAATGAAAATTCAAATCAAACACAGATATGATGACAAATTACGGGCAAGAGCTGCTCCGGTTTCCGGTGAATCTCTTGTATAACTGCAACACGTACCTGATCGAACGCGTTGCCAAGCTGGAGGACGCGCTGGCCTATGTGCCGAAGCAACTCCATCTCGAACTGATGGGCGACGGCGAGATTGACGCCGACTGGGCGTTGGTCCTTCGCGACGTGCTGAACCAACGCTCGCGGGAGACGCGGCTCATCACCAGCGCGCGGTCCACGTTGAAAAACGGTTCGGTGCTGGTGTGGTTGCTGGGTGATCGCCGGCTGATCCGGGACGACGCGAAGGTTTTCTTCCGTCGCGCGAACGTCACGGAGGAGGCGGACATCGGTCCGGAAAAAGTCTGGAGCGAGGACAGTCTGCAATATGTGGATTCGTTCTCCGAGGCCGATCCGGAGGAAGCCAGTCACGCCCAGGTGTTGCACTACATCAATGAATTCCTGCCCGTGCGTGAACTCGCCGGGCGAATCGTTGAGGCGGGCACGCTCCGGCAATTCGGGCTGATTGGGAACGAAAAGCTCGATCACATCCTCGCCACCACGCTCGGCCCAACACCGACACGTCACGAAGCCGCCGCGAAAGTGGTCAACCCAGCGAGCGACAAACTCGCGATGCCACAACCGGCTCAGGAATGAAACGACGCGGGCGGAGGCGAAAGTTTCCGCCCGTGCTTTCAATTTCACATCCCGTTGGCCGAGCAGTTCAGGCGGCGGCCTGCAAAGCCGCAGAGGCTGGTGCGACTCCAGCACGGGATTCCCGAGCTCTTAACGAGCTTATTTTTTGACGCGACGGTAGACCGTCTCGACCGCTTTAGCTTCCTTGCCATCGGGCATGATGTTATAGGCGGTGATCGTCAGGTGGTCATCATCCAGCAGTTCGTATTGGGTGCGCCATCCCCATTTGGGCTGAGTCGGGCTCATGGCGTATTCGCCGCGGACACTGAACCCGCGCGCGATCTCCTGGCCCTCTGAGAAAAGGATGCCGGTCCGCATGTGAAAATCGTCAATCCAGGAAACCTGGTAAACCTTCATAAGCGAGTTATAGGCGAGGAGTTCCTCGCCGTGTCGCGGCTTGCCCTGGATTGTCCCCGCATAAGTGTGGCGAACATACAGGCCCTTGAAGTCGTTCGTGATTTCGCCGGTGACCTTTGCTTCGTCAGCCAGCACATCCGGCTTGAACCAAGTGCGGCAATCGCCTTCCCATTTGCCGACGAGCCTTTCGAAGAACGCCTTCGCCGACGCGCGCGCGTCTTTCCCCGGTGCCGGGGATTCAGGCTTCGTGTCGGCGGCGGGCGCGGCAACGGCAAAGGTCAAGAGGACGATCGCCAGGGCGCTACCAAATAGCCGTGTCTGCGGAGTTAAAGGCTTCCTGTTTGACTGCATAAGCCATGACCTTAATGAGGAGTGCAGGCCCGTCAATCCCTTTCCCTCACCCATGATCGGAAGCAAGCGCAGGCTGGACCTGCCTGCGCGCAAGCCCTGGGTCCGCCGCTCTGTCCATTTCACGCGACACGAAATCCCGGTGCCAGCGAGGCTTCACAGACTTCGCCGCGGCGGTTCAACTCCGCCTTCGTGTCGCGATTGGGTTGCAAACTTTGACAGTGAAGTCCCGGCTCTTAACCGGCGAGAACTCGGTGCGAATCCGAGGCAACCCACCATTTCTGCATCCGTGGTGAAATTATTATCATCCTCCGCTTCGAACGGAGAGTTTGCAGGTGGGAGTCCTGCCGGATGCGCCAATTCACGGGCATGTGGTTTAACCCGAATAGCAGAGGGTCCAGACTCAGAATCTGGCAGCCTTGGGGGTGCAAGTCCCTTCATGCCCACCATTTCCCGGCGACTGGCTTCAGCGGGAACAGCAGACCCCGGCGACTTAAAATCGCCGAGCCTTCCGGGTGCAAGTCCCGGGTCGCCGACCGGCGTGTGGTTCATCGGGAATAGCAGACCGATTCGACTCAAGATCGAACAGCCTTGGGAGTGCAAGTCTCCCCACGCCGACCAATTTTGCCTGAACTGGAATCGAGCGCTTGTGATTCCGGTCAGGGGATTAGCTGACTGGCGATTCGACCGCAGGTTTGCCACTCCGAACGTCAGCACCAATCTGGAATGTCAACCGGTCAAGCGAGCCGGGCCTGTTTGCTAAACGGTGCGCTCCTTAACGGGAGTGTGGTGCAAGTCCACGGCATTCCGCCAGCCTTTGCAGGCGGCCACCATGCGCGCGTAGTTCAAAGAGAACCGGCGAGCTTATACCTCGCATCGCACTAGATGAGTGCCGAGTTCCGGAGCGTTACCGGACGCGCGCACCAATTCATCGCCCTCAAAGCATTGGTAGCGATGCCATCGCTCGGTAAGCGAATGCAACCCGGTGCAACTCCGGGTGAGGGCTCCATTCTCAAACATCGCAGTCGAGCCAGTGCTCAGGTGGGTTTCATAAGCCCGCCGGGTCCGGGGCGGCACCGGAGACTGCGAGGCATAGGCATGCCGGCCACCTCGCCTCCATGCAGCAGCCTGCGGATTTCTTTTGTAAAGAATTCCTGCCGGAGCATCACCGGCTGGAGGCTCCATTTTCATTTCCGTTTTCGGGCGAGTGGTTCAGAGGGAATAGCAGACCCCGCAGATCGAGAGTCTGCGAGCCTTGGAGGTGCAAGTCCTCTCTCGCCCACCATTTCGGCCTGCAAGCATTAAAGTGATGCAACGGACTTTTAATCCGTAGAACAGGGAGCGTTACCCTGGCGGGCCACCAATTCATTGCCTTGTGGTGTAACAGCAGCATGCCGGGTTTTGACCCCGACGGTCTTGGTGCGAATCCAAGCGAGGCAGCCAATTTTGGCAGGTCGAGCTTCGACCGCCCGGTGGTGAAATAGAATCACGTCTGGCCTACACCCAGAAATCGAGGGGGCAGAACCTTCCCGGGCGACCACTTTCAATTGCCTCGTTGCATAATCAGGAGTGCACCGGTCTCTGACACCGGAGGACCTGGAGCAAAACCAGGCGAGGCAGCCACTTTCATTTCAACCAAGAACAAACACCAAATGAAACGTGATTCGTTGAAACGTTGCAGCGTTGAACCGGAACGAATCTCCGAGCTGCCCAACGATTTAACGATTCAACGATTTAACGAAACATGACTGACATACTGAACAAGACGATTGTGCTGGTGCTGAACCGCAACTGGCAGGCGATCAACATCCGCACGCCGCAGGACGCGTTCTGCCAGATGGCGACCAACGTGGCCACCGGCCTGGACATCGAAGGCGAGAACCACATCCGACCGGTCACCTGGGACGAGTGGATCACGCTGCCCGTCCGTGAGGGCGACAATGCAGTGCGCACCGCACATAGCGCAATCCGCGTGCCGACAGTGATTGTGGCGGTCAACTACGCCAAGGTGCCGAAGAAGCGCCCGAAGCTCAGCGCCCGCAACATCCGCGAGCGCGACGGCAACCGCTGTCAATACACGGGCAAGTTGCTCCGACCGGACGAAGGCAATCTCGACCACGTTGTGCCCCGCTCACGCGGGGGCAAGGACTCGTGGGAGAATCTGGTCTGGTCCGCGAAGGAAGTGAACCAGCGAAAGGCTGACCGGCTCCCGCACGAAGCCGGCCTGAAGCTACTCAGCGTCCCGCGTCCACCGAAGGAGTTGCCGGTCACGGCACTCATTCGCAACGCCCATGGCGTCGCCGAGTGGAAGCTATTCTTGAACGAGTGAAACAATGGGAGAGTGGGCGTCAAAGCCCGCTCTCCCGGATTAGCACGGCCGTCGCCGATTCTATTGGCTCCCGGGTCATACTTCACAGTTGACCGGGTTGCGAAAGGGTCGGCCGGTTGCGGCCTGAACTGGGACGGGACGGGCCTGTGGTATTTTGCTCGCGCCGCTGAGGAATTCCGCGAGGGTGGGACCGGCACAGGTCCGGCGATCAAAGAGGAGCCATTGCCAGATCTCGTAGAGCCAGACGCGGCGACCAATGTTGGAGTACCAACGCATCCCAGCACGAAATTGTCTTTCCGGATGTGCCAGGAGTCGAACCACGGATTTGGGCCGAAGTTGGCAGATGGCTTCGATGGATTTCACCCACAATAATACGCGCCAGTTCGGAACGTGCGTGCTTTCCAGCACCTGATGTTTGTAATCCCAGCGGCTGAGGTCGGTCTGGACGACACGGTGTTTGCCTTCCTGCACCGCGAATGGCGTCCAACTGTGCGGCGTGGCATAAAGCGCCTGGATTTGATCGGGATCGTAGGAGAGCAGTTGCCGCAGCGTGCGCCAGTAATCGCGGTCCGTCTCCTGCACGAAGCCTGCCACCCAGGCCGCCATGGATATGATGCCGTGCCTTCGGAGCAGGCGGATCGCTTCGCGATCAATCGCCTTGGTGCTCCCTTTATGAATGGCTTGCAGCGTCGCATCATCCGTGCTTTCCAATCCCAGCAGAAACCGGGCGACGCCTGCTTGCTTGTACAGAGGCAGCAGATCGGCATCCCGGACGATGTCGCCCGCCCGCGTCGTGCCGATGATGGTCAGAGGAACTTTCTGGGCAATCAATGCTTCCAGCAAGGCCCGCCAGGCGGGCCGTGAGGCGGTGGGGTTTTCATCGGCCAGGTTTATGAGTTCAACGCCATGCTCGCGGTGCAAGCGAGCCAGTTCGGCGGCGAATTTCACGGGATCCCGATGCCGCCAGGTCCGCCAAAACTCGTGCTGGCCGCAGTAATGGCAGCGGTGCGGGCAGCCCCGGGAGAACTGCACCACCACGGCCCGCCGTTTTCCATAGTACGTGTAGCGCCGGTGATCAATGAGTTCCCAACCCACGCGACAAGCATCCAGATTGCGGATCACCGGCGCGGGAGCATTGGAGATGGCCGTGTCTGGCTCACAGGGCTGGTCAACCGTTCGTCTTGAGGCCGGAGTCACGTGGGGGCGAATTACGATGCCGGGCACTCCGGTGAGCGGTTGGTGAGTTGTCAGCGCCTGGATCAGCCGCACGATCGTTTCCTCGCCTTCCCCACGAACAATGAAATCATACGCTGGTTCCTGCTCCATGATTTCCGCCCAATGATAGCTCGGGAAGACGCCCCCGTAGATCAGCCAGGCATGCGGAATCGCGACCCTTACGGCCCGGGCAATCTGGGTCGCGATGGGATGACCCGAAGTGGAACCGGAGTGGCCCAGGAGTACGGCGTCGGGATCGTACGTTTGGGCAACCGCGACAATCTCCGGCACGGTCATCGGGCCGAACTCCGCATCCAGAAGTTTCACCGCATGGCCGGCATCCAGCAGCGGACCACCAAGTGACAGCAGTCCAAGTGGCGGAAGATGTTCGCGCGGAATCCGGCTGCCAATGGAAGGATGCGGCGGATTGATCAGAAGTATTTTCATAATTTGGACGGCGCCCGGAGGAACGACCCGGCGTTCGAAAAGGGCGCGCTCAGCTTCGGTTTGGGCTCAAGTGTGTATTCACTTTGTATTACAAAGTAAGACTCGGCTCCGACGGATTCGTTCGAATATTGTTTCAACTTTTCCGCTGGCAGCCCCGGGTTTCCCAATTCCCCCGGCGCGATTCCGGCCCGTAGTTCAAAACGTGGATGAGTTCGACAAAGCGCAGGAGAATTGGCGGATCTGCCGGCACGGCGAACTCGCTACGGCCGGAGCGGTCTGTTTCGTTCCGAAGCGAACGAGAGTTGGACGCTCAAGGAAGATTTGGGGAAACAACAGCGTCTGCACACTGAGGCGCATCGCGCAACTGGAGCCGGCAAAACTGAATTAGGCCCGGACTACGATCACCGAATTGAGGGTGCCTTGCTGGTTCCAAACGTTCTCGAGAGCCAGCGGATCGGGGATCCACTGCCCATCCACGATGAACTTGTATTGATAGCGACCTGGCGACAAGGTGAGAGTCGCCTCCCAAGTGCCGTCGTCTTTTCGTTTCATGGGATTTGCTTCCGGCGACCAACTGTTGAACTCACCGCAGAGCGACACCTGCCGGGCCACCGGTTCAAGAAGAACGAAGGCGACTTTAACTTTCAGTGATTTTCTTGGCTCCCCCGTGATGGGTGCTTGAGCTGGCTGCGCAACCGTTGGCGGAGTCGCCGGAATCTGCTGGGTGGGAGGTTGTGAGGTTTCTCCGGGGCCTGGCTTCGAGCCTGGCCACAATGCAGCCATCGGCGCCAGCAGTGGCGGCACTTCCGTTGGGGCCGGGGGAGCCGGTGCTGGGGCTGGACGCGTGAGTGCCGACGGCTCTTCGAGCGTGGCCTCGGCAATGAAATAGGCCGTGTCGAACTCGTCCGCCGCGCGCTTGACCGGTGGCGGGCTGTCCCCATCCTCGGTGATCTTATGGTCCTTCTTTTTCGGTGTCGGTTTCATAGCAACTCCAATAAGTCTTGGCGATGAGCGCAAGATGAAGCGGTTCAAAAACAAGTCAAGGGAAGAGTAGACATGTCGTGGCCATGGACGGTTGCTGACTTTGGTTCTGCATGCCGTGGTGTTTGTTTGTTACCACGCCGGTGATCCTGGAGACCAACGGGGAGGGATGGCAAAGTTGGTGCGACCTGTCAGTACTGCTGCGTGAGCGCTTGCTTTGCTACGGTGGGTTGTTATCCAATCGGCTAGTTTCGGCGATTCACAGGGTGTCGTAAGCTGGAACGCAATACCGCCTCGTGCGGACTCCGAACCCATGCTGTGCATTTTCGAATGGTCAACCGTCCGCAACCGCAGGGTCGCGGCTTGGGTGGCGTTCACGTTCATCTGCACGGCGTCGGCGCTCGCGCAACTGGAAGAACGGGCCGGCTCTCAACTGATCCTCACCAATGCCGCGGCGGTTCATGCGCTGTCACCCGAAGTCTCCGGTCAAGGACTTCCAGTGCGTCTGGAAGGGGTGGTTACGCATTACCATCCGCGGCTGAGCGACGGTATCTGCTTTCAGGATTCCACAGACGGCGTGTATGTCAGTTTGGGAGGGTTGAAGCCTGAAGTCAGTGTCGGGGACCACGTCGTGATTGACGGCGAGACCAGTTCGGGGGATTACGCGCCAATCGTGCGGCTGACCCGGTTGCAGACCCTGGGGCGCGGCGAACTGCCCAAACCCGAACGGGTCACCGCTGCCTCGCTGGCGACGGGTCGTTACGATTCGCGTCGGGTCGAGGTGCGCGGCATTGTTCGGTCCGTCGTCCCCGCGCAGCGCACGACCACCGCGCCGGCGCACCTGGCGATGGAACTCCGCTCCGACGGGAACGATTTGCTGGTGCGCGTGACCGAATACCATCCCGCCAACACGAATCTGGTGGATGCCGAGGTGATCGTGCGCGGAATCGCGGCCGGGGTGTTCAATTGGCAACGCCAACTCCTTGCACCCATTGTCGTCGCCGCTTCCGATGCGGACGTGGAAGTAGTCAAACCCTCACGCGCCATGCTCACGCTGCCCGTGGTCACGATTCGCTCATTGTTCCATTATTCGCCGGACGGTTTTCCACAACACCGGGTGCGGGTACAGGGTCAGTTGCTGGGCCGCCACGCCGGCAACCAGTTGACCGTGCGCGATGCCACGAGCGGCCTGTTTGTCGAATCGGCCGATCACAGTCAACTCCTTCCCGGGGACGAAGTGGAGTTGCTCGGTTTCCCCGAGATGCGCGAACATTCGCTCTGGCTCATGAAGGCAGTCGTGCGCAAAGTCAGCAGCGGTCAGCCACCCACTCCGATCGCCAGTTCAGTGTCCGACGCCATCAAACACCCCGGCGAACTGCGGCGGATCACCGGAGAACTTGCCAGCCCGCCGCGGCCTGGCGAAAGCAGTTGGGTGCTGAACCTGCTCGACGGGGAATCGGAGTTTGAAGTCTGGCTGCCGGCGGCGGGCGGGACACTCCCTGACTGGTTGCGGGAGGGTGTGCGACTGGCCGTCGTCGGCATCACCGAGCCATTTGTCCTGCCCAGCCAACGACCGACCATGTTCCCCTTCCCACGTCAATTGCGACTGCACGCCCGGAGTCTTTCGGATGTAGAACTGGTGCGGGCCGCGCCGTGGTGGACCTCGCCCCGGCTGACCAAAACGGTGCTGATCAGCCTCGTTGGCGCGCTGTTGCTTCTGGGCGTAACGATTCTGGCGGCGGCATTCCTGGCACGCAAGAATGCGGCCTTGCGCGAGGCCCGGGAGCAACTCCGCGGCGCCCGGGATGAACTGGCCAAACGGTTCAGCGTGCGCACGGGCGAATGGCAGGAGGAACTCGCGGCCCGCCACGCGGCGGAGGCGGACTTCGCCTTGCTCACGGCCGAGCGCACGCGCTTGGCCCGCGAGTTGCACGATACGCTGGAGCAAACCATCGCCAGCGTGGCGTTGCAACTGGACGCTGCGAAGGGTTTCTTTCACGGACAACCGGATGAGTCGCAACGACTGCTCGACGCCGCCACAGGGCAATTGCGCGAAAGTCAGTCGGAGGTCCGGCGCTCCGTCTGGAATCTGCGCTCCGTTAAATTGGAAGAGGCCACACTGCCGGAAGCGCTGCAACAACTCGGCGAGGCCCTGGCTGACACGCACGGACCGAAGGTCGAGGTGCGCTGTGAAGGCGAACCGATCCAGGTCCCGCCCGGCGTGGCCAGTCATCTGTTTCGCATTGCCCAGGAAGGGGTGACTAACGCGCTCAAGCACGCCCAAGCCCGGAAGATTGAAATCGTTCTCCGTTTCCAGCCCCAAGTCGTCGAGCTATCAGTGAACGATGACGGGTGCGGTTTTGATCCGCAGGCAGCGGCGGCCAACGGGCACTTCGGTTTGCGCGGCTTGAAAGAACGTGCGCGGGCGCTGGACGCCGAATTGGCGCTCGACTCACAACCAGGGCGGGGCACGCGCCTGCATTTGAAGTTGCCGGCGGCGAGCCTGCGGGAGACTTGAACCATGACTGCCTTTGAGCCAGCCCTCACCTTGATGATCGTGGACGATCACTTCGTCTTTCGCGCCGGGCTGAAGGCGGTGTTGAGTCTGCGGAAGGACTTTCGCGTGGTGGCGGAAGCGGATGACGCAGCCTCCGCGTTGACCGAGTTCCGCCGCCATCAGCCGGCCATGACGCTGATGGATTTGCGGTTGCCCGACGGCACCGGCATCGAGGCGTTGCGCGGCATACGAAAGGAATTCCCGGTCGCCCGCGTGTTGATGCTGACGACGTTTGACGGCGACGAGGACATCCACCGCGCCCTGGAGGCGGGAGCGTGTGGGTATCTGCTGAAGAGCGTGCCGGGACCGGAATTGTTGCGGGCCATCGAAGCAGCGGCGTTGGGCAAGCGTTACATTCCCCCCCAGGTCCAGAAGCGATTGGAGGAACGCGCGACCTTTGGCGAATTGACCGATCGCGAACGCGAGGTGCTGCCCTTTGTGGTGAAGGGGCTGACGAACAAGGATATTGCCCGGATTCTCAAATTCACGGAATTCACCGCCAAGGCGCACGTGCGTAGCCTACTCACGAAGTTGGGTGCGGCGGATCGCACGGAACTTGTGGCCATCGCGGTGCAACGTGGGCTGGTGCATCTGGAATAGAATTGTCCGTTTGGATAATGGCACTTGGCGTCGGTTGCGGCTAGTTTGCCCAAGAATGAACCTGCCTGGGAATCGTGCCCGTGCCGTGTCAGCCCAGCGGACGCGGGTGACGGCCTTCACGTTGATCGAATTGCTTGTGGTGATTGCCATCATTGCCATCCTGGCGGCGATGCTCCTGCCGGCGCTGGGCAAGGCGAAGGACAAGGCCAAAGGCATCGCTTGCACCAATAACAATAAACAGATCGGACTGGCCTTCATGATGTACTCTGGAGATTACAACGACGCCCTACCACTGCTGAACACGGGCAACTGGACGGCAGGCACGATCACCACGAATTGGTGGTTTGCGGTCCTGGACAGCGGGAAGTATCTCACGGGCAGTGCCGTGACCAATAACGTCTGGCGTTGTCCGGTGGTCAAGGATGCGGATATTGATCCCGGGGTGGTGGCGTACTTCAAATCGCCCTGCGAAGGTTACGGACCGTTGGAAGGCAATTCAGAAACACAGGGAATCATACGGTATGGCACGACCTCCAGTGGAGGGAAGCTCGGCAGCCGCAAATTGGCGGAGCTGAAGCGTTCGAGTCAACTCTGGATGATCGGGGACGTGGGCTATCCCAAAGCGAATCTCGGAGTCGACAAGCTGCCGACGGCCTATTTCACTGAGATCACCACCAAACAACCCACCGTTGCCGGCGGCTGGACCTTCGCCCCCTACAAACAGCCGGCCTGCCGACACAACGGTCGGGCCGTGTTTTCATTTTGCGATGGGCATGTCGAGAGTTGGAAGTGGGCCGATCTGCGAAAAAACCAGAGCGACGTCTTCGCCGTCAACTCGCTCTAGCCGGCAACGCGGAAAGGCGTTTAGTTTCCAGGCGCAAGAATTGTAGCGAGGATTTGCGTTTTTGTAGCCGGTAATTTGGTGTGCCGAGGGGAGGGGACTATTACTGTTCAATAACCCTGCTGGCCCGCACGTGGATGTTGAGCGAATCGCCCGGGCAGGGGTATTCCGAGAGGAGCAGGACTTCAGTCATGGGCTTCCAGTTTTTCTGACAACAGGCGCGCTTGGATCAACTCGGCCACCAATTCCTGACCGGGTGCGAGCAGGTGCACGCCGTCCTTCGTCAAACTGGGAAGCAACGCCTTGAGCGGCGTGTGAATATCGAGATAGTCGGCCTCATTTCGACTGGCCACGCCCCGCATCGCCGCCACCAGCCGTTCCACCCGGGCCGGCCCGCCGACATACTTTGAATCCAGCCGGTCATTCGGTCCCATCGGCGGGGGACTGACCACCAGAAGTCGCGGTGGATGGGCACGAAGCAAGGGGTTGTCCCGAATGATGTGCAGTAGCTTGTCCATGTTTTCCAGCACCTCCGCCTCCCGGTCTGCAAAGACGGCCTTCCGATCATTCGTGCCCAGCAGGATGACGATTTGGTGGATCGGGCCGACCAACTTCACCGTCTGTGCGAGGGCGGCGTCAATGTTTCGCAGCGTGTTCAGCTTGGGATTGTCCAGATTGTCAAAGCCGATGGTGTTGCCGGAGACGGACGCGTTGATGATCACATCCCCGAAGCGCCGGGCACGAAGCTGGGCGACCCAGCCGTCGGGAGCGGCACCGTTGGAATCGCCGATGGCCAGAATCGTCGCGGACGGAACGTGATCGAGCGCGCGCGCCACCAGCATCTCGTGGCTGCCCTCGAAAACGTCGAGTAGCACGTGATCCTGAAAACGCCGCGCATAGATGGTGTCCCCGTGTCTGGGCCTCGCTCCAAGACCGGCTCCCGGCGCGGTGCGCTGGCGCAATAGCGTCTCGGTGATCTCCGGCGGGACCAGTGAATCCACCGCTGTCGGATCGAAATCCCGGACGACCTTGTCGTAAAATTCCACTGTCTGCGTGATGGGAACCGAGCCGAGGTAGCCGTCGTGGACGCCGACGTGGAGGAAAAGTTTGCTGTGGGCGCGTCGAGCGAGCGGCGTGTCCAGGTACAGCGGCGAGCGCTTCCGGGCCTCAATCACGTCGAAGCGCGCGGGATCACCGGTCGTCACCTGGCACAGGTTGGTGGCATAGACCGCGCTCCGACCAACTGACTCGTAATACCATTTCACCAGATCAGAGATGCCGACCCAGGCGGAGAAACTACGCACGTTGTGCCGGGAGCGCATCCACATGAGCATTGCAGCATGTCCACCGCCGCTGGCGCCGATGATGTGGATGTTCGAGCGCTCCACCCGACCATTAGCGATCGCGTAATCAATGGCATCGTCAATATCCGCCACAACCAGATCGCTGCCGCAGGCTTCGGGTTGGTTGTTCGGGCCGCGGAAGTTCGGGTGAAGGTAATTGAAACCGCGCGCCACGATGGCTTCTGCCAGCGGATCCGCCTGGCGAAAATCACCGCTCCAAGTGTGCAGGCTGACGATCAACGGCTGCGGGTTGGTCCGCGAGGTGGCATGCCACAGGGCCGGCTGGGCCGCGGCCCCGGCAGTCGAGTTGATGGACACCCGGGTGAACGCTTCGCTCCAGCCCGCTTCGCGGGTGTCGTCCCAGGCGGGCGGTGCTTCCGCGGCGAAGCCCGGAGCGCCCGCGAGGATGAGCGGCAGGCAAACCGCCTCCATCGTCCAGCGGCAAAATGTCGAGACGGCTGCTTTCACAATGTTTCTCCGCGCGCCCCAGGCTGCGACCGGTAATTGGCAGGAGTGCGCTTGGTGAGGTTGTTGCAGGATGTACTCATGTTGCCGGCGTTCCAAGGACTGACTCTACCGTGCCTTGCCCGTTGAACCATTGTCCGGAAGGATAAGCCCACGCACGATTTCACGCTTGTCACGGCGGGGAACTCAGGCTTGATACTGCTGAAGTTCGCCTCCGACTGGAGGCACTGCGCATGAAAACGACCAGCCCGATCCAATTGGCCATTTGCCTGGGGTTCACCGCCCTGTTGCCGGCCAGTGCGCAGGCCGCCCAGGCTGACCTCGGCCCACGGGTGCTGATCTTCGAGCCTTCGCAAACGGACACCCAGCAGCGGATTCAAGCGATCTTCAAGGAACAGGAGCGGGCGCAGTTTGGCTCGGGCCGTTACGCGCTGCTCTTCAAACCGGGGCGTTATGAGTTGGATGTGCCGGTTGGCTTTTACACGCACGTCGCAGGGTTGGGGAAATTGCCTGGTGACGTCACCATTGCGGGGCACGTGTGGACGGACGCCGCGTGGATGAATTACAACGCCACCTGCAACTTCTGGCGCGCCATGGAAAACCTCACCGTGCAGCCACCCGATGGCACCAACATCTGGGCGGTGTCGCAAGCGGCACCGATGCGCCGGACGCACATTCGCGGCGATCTTCAACTCTGGTCCGGCAAGGGAGGCGCCAGCGGTGGATTCATGGCCGATTGCCGCATTGACGGCGCAGTGAAGGCCGGCAGTCAGCAACAATGGTTTTCGCGCAACAGTGGTTGGCAGGAATGGGACCGCGTGAACTGGAACATGGTCTTCGTTGGCTGCGAGAATCCGCCAGCTGGTGAGTGGCCGCAGCGCGCTGTGACGCGGATTGAGTCAACGCCCGTCATTCGCGAGAAGCCGTATCTCACCATCGAGGGGGATCGTTGGTTCGTCCAGGTGCCGCCGCTGCGACCGCATCCAACCTCCGGTCTCTCGTGGGAGGGAGGCCAACCTCGGGGCGAAGTGATACCGATCGAAAAATTCTATATCACCCAACCCAAACGAGACACCGCCGCGAGCATCAATGCCGCGTTGCGCGCCGGCCAGCACCTGCTCGTCACGCCGGGCATCTACCTGCTCAACGACACCCTGGTCGTTTCGAGAACGAACACGGTGATTCTTGGTCTTGGTTTTCCAAGCTTCGTTCCGACTACGGGTCGGACGGCGCTGCGCGTTGAGGGTGGCGAAGGCGTAATCGTCAGCGGACTCATTTTCGACGCAGGCCCAATGGAGACGGACACGCTGGTGGAAATCGGCAAACCGGGTCACGCGACCAGCCGCGCGGAGAATCCGATTTGTATTCACGATCTCGTCTGTCGCGTTGGCGGCTACGGGCCCGGCAAGGCTCGGCTCATGGTCGCGATCCACAACAACCACGTCATCGGCGACAACTTCTGGCTCTGGCGCGCCGACCATGGCGACAATGTCGGTTGGACGGAAAACACCTGTGACACCGGATTGCTCGTCACAGGCGACGACGTCACGCTTTACGGCTTGTTTGTCGAGCACACGCAACAGCATCAAACCGTTTGGGAGGGCGAGCGTGGCCGGGTTTATTTTTACCAAAGCGAAATGCCGTATGACCCACCGTCACAAGCTGCGTGGCGCAATCCCACTGGCGATGGCTACGCTTCCTACAAAGTTGCCAACGGAGTCAGGAGTCACGAGGCGTGGGGACTGGGCGTCTATCACGTGTTTTTCAAAGCCGCGGTGGTCGCCGAAAGTGGAATCGAAGCGCCCGATTCTCCCGCCATCAACCTGCATCATCTGCTTACCTTCCGGTTGGGCGGCGGCAAACCCGGCAGCGGCATCCGCCACGTCGTGAACGGCCAGGGCGGCGAGACGATCCAAGCGCAGAAGGCGATGGTGAAATAGCCGCTGCGCAGGGTCCGGTGCTTTCCGATGCTTTTGTGGTTGGTGCTAGCGGCTGTCCTCTTGTCTGTTACTTGGCTGCGGCTCCACGATCCACGATCACTTCGACGTCTTTCATCGTCGCAGCTTGCCAGTCGAGGTGCAGGACCCCGGTTGTCGAGTCGTACTTCCACCGCGCGGGCTTGCCGCCGAGACGCACGGCCGCGGGCGGGGACGAGAGATGCAGGGCGAGCTGCCACTGACGGTGCTTGAGCTTGCCAGCGTAATCACCTTGGATCGCGCCGACATGAAACTTCACCAGTTGTGGTCCCGGCTGGCAGGTGAAGGTGGTGGCCGCATAACCGTTGGTCAGATAGTCGTTGGACGTGCCGTCGTCCTCGTAGAGGGTGAACTCGGTTTCTTTGACTGAACCTTCGGGATAAACATCGAGCGTGAGAGTGGCGTTGTTGCCGCGCAGCACGGACGGCGCATAGTCGCGCATGGGAATGATCGCACCGGCGCGTACGAGCAACGGCAGATGATCGAGCGGTGCGGGAACGGTCACTTCCTGGCCACCCCCGTAGGACTGGCCTGTCCAATAGTCAATCCATCGGTTGCCGGGCGGCAGCCACACGGTGCGGTTCGTGGCGCCGGGTTCGTGTACTGGAGCGACCAGGAATGCATCCCCGAACGTGTATTGATAGCGATGCTCCGTTTCCCCCTGGATCATCTTTTGACCAGTGAGACGCGTTAGCATCGCGTGGGTGTAGCGGTAAGGAAATAATCGCAGGCGAAGGTGAGTGTGGGTGCGAAAATTGTCCTGAACGTACGCCGGCCAGCCAAAGGGCGCGTTCTGTTCCGGCACCGTCGGCGCTCCAAAAACCTGCATGATAGAGCCGAAGGTGGAGAACTGGGCCCAACGGATAAAGAGTTCCTCCGCAGCGGTACCTGACAAGGATCGTGGATGGAAACCGCCGGTGTCGTTGGCCAGAAAGGGATACGCGTAATGCCGCCACGTCGGATTCGCGACCATCTCGATCTGCTGGCGCAGTCCGCCAAGGATCCACCGCTTGGTGTCAGGATAATCCGGTTGATTCCAGGAAGCTTCGGCGTCGCCCGTCCAGGCGGCGGGATACCGTTTGATGTCCGTCACCGAATCCCGTGCGCTCTGGGTCAGCACAAATCCGCGGCCTCGTGTGTGCTTGCCGCGTGTCTGGGTCAGCTCGAAATGGGTACGCAAGTAATCCGCTTTCGGAGACGCATCGATTTTGAAGAAGTCCACGCCCTCCTCCAGAAAGGGCCGGAGTTTCTCCCCCCACCGGGCGGCGGCTTCCGGATTGCCGAAGTTCACGGTTCGCCCGATGCTCTTCAGTCCGATGTTGTGCCAGCCGTTGCCGACAATCTGCCCCGAGTTGAAGTATCCCTTCGCTTCGAATTCCCCGAAGACCTCCGCATTCGCATCCAGGATTCGATCCCACACCCAGATGCCGAAACGAATGTCGCGCTGCTCCAATTCGCGCGTGAGTTGGCGCAGGTCCGGGAACGCCGCCCGATCACCCCTGAAATCCAGATAACCTGCTGGCCCTTTCGTTGTAAGATCCCAGAATGACGAGTCGGCCCAGATGGCGTCGACGGGAAAATCCCCGGTCTCAAGCCGTTCAAGGTTTCGAAGGATCCCAACCTGGTTGGTGTAATAGCCGTGCAAAACTCCAAACGCCCAAGCCGGGGGGAGAACGACATCGGGATCAACTGCGGGCCGGGTTGGCGTCGACGTCGGCAACTCCCTGAACTCGAATGCGGTCCCAGCCCCGGAAACGGCCACGTTGGCTTCATTGGTCGCTGGGCTGAGTTGAGCCACCAGGAGCAGAAGTGCCAAGCTCAGCCGGAGGACCAGTTTCGGGTTGCTGTTGCCAGCGGCCACAATCGTCGGGAAGGCCTCGGGCGACTTCGCCGCTGCCTTGGTAATCGCGCGGTGTTTCAAACTGAAGCTACACAACACTTCCATCCGGATGGACACAAGTGCGAAATCCCTCCGCGGCGTTGTCCTTTCGGACAATGGCGCGGCTGCAACGCCATGCTAGGCTCGGCCTACTGATACACACCCCATCATGCGTGCGACGATGACAAACACTGGCGTCCGGACGAGACCAGTCGCTTTCACCTTGATCGAACTACTGGTGGTCATCGCCATTATCGCGATCCTGGCGGCGATGCTATTGCCGGCCTTGGGCAAGGCCAAGGACAAGGCGAAACGGATCGCTTGTTTGAATAACCTGAAGCAACTCGGTTTGAGTTCGATGCTTTACGCCGATGATTCCAACGGCGATCTGGTGGGTGACTCCCGGGGCTGGCCGGCGGGAAAGCGGGACGGCGACGATGACGATACAAATTACTTGTACCCGCCCTACGCACCGAATCTGGCCAGTTTCGTTTGCCCCAACACTCAGAACACGGTGACGAACGAGACTTTTGTTTGGTCGGGACGGAATTTGATCTGCGACCTGACGAACAATTGCCCGACGGGGCGGAAGGCAGGCCGCGGCACCAGTTATGAAATCTTCGGGTCCATGTCGAACTCCACCGGACAGAAGAAGTCCGAAAAGGCGATCAACGGCTACACCCTCACCGTTAACTATGCCAATCGCGGAATGAAGCCAGGTGGGGCTCGGGTCTGGCTCTTCACGGATGCCGACGACCAAGGCATGGTTGGTAGCATCAACAACTATCCCGACAAGACTGATAATCACGGGGACGCCGGCCTGAATGTGATGTACTGCGATGGTCATGCCGCGTGGCTGTTCACCAAGAACTATCTCAACGAGTTCAACGTCTCCTTCGACGAAAACCGCTCCTCGCCCTAGTCGGCTGCGCCAAGCATCGTTGCTTTCCCAAATCACAACCCCAATAGACAAACCCAATGAAAACAAGAAACCTGCTCCTATCAACCGCGGCGGTTCTGCTGACCGCCTCATCCCTCCTCGCTGATGTTCGCGAAGGACTCGTTGCCTATTGGCCACTCAACACGGCCACGGGCGCTTATCCGATGGTCACCCCGGACGTCGTTGGCGGCAATGACTTGGCGGGGCCAAATATGGACAGCGGCTCTTCCGTGGTGAGCGGTCACTTTGGGAACGCCGTGGCCTTCGACGGGTTTTCCTTCTACCTCACGTTTCAGGCGCTCCCGGGGACGGACACGGGATTGCCGATTTCAAAACAGGGCAGTTGGACCATTTCGGCCTGGGTGAACGGCGCCGCCCAAACCGCCGGCAGCTACTATTTGGTTGAGAGTTCGAGTTTGAACAACAATCCATTGACGGCGTTCACGGCCCGCGCCAACACGAACACAACGGCCATTTATTTCCGGGACGCCAGCGGCAATAACCCCGTCAACTTCCCGGGCGTGACCAACGTCACTTTGAACGGGACCTGGCATCACGTGGCGATGACCTATGACGCCGTGTCTCACGCGTTTTTGCACTACGTTGACGGCAGTCTGGTTTACAGCAACAATTTTGTGCCGAATTACAGCAACAATAGTCTCTGCGATCTGGTGAACCTCGGCGCCAGAAACCGCAACGGCGTACAGGACCTCTTCTTCACCGGCAGTGTGGATGATGTGGCACTCTGGGCCCGGGCGCTCAGCCAAGCGGAGGTACAGGATGTGATGAACAACAGCATCGCCACGCCGGTGCCGCAGTTTGCACCGGTGGTGACCATTGATCCGAAGGGCTCAACCAATCTTCTCGAAGGTGACAGCATCACCATGGGCACCGCGGTTTACGGGTCGCGTCCGCTCTATTATCAGTGGCTTAAGGACGGCACGAATTACCCCGGAGCTAATTCGGACAAGCTGACCCTGTCGAACGTGACGACCAACGACAACGGCATCTATCGCCTGGTCGTTACCAACACCACGGGCGGTGCCACCAGTCTTGTGGCGCAAATCACCGTGAATATTTACGGCAGTCCCGATCTGACCAATGGCTTGGTCGCCTACTGGCCGCTGGATTCGATCGCGGGAGTGAAGACTCCCGACCTGGTCAGCGCCTACGACATGACGGTGAACAACATGGGCAGTTCGAACGTGGTCGCAGGCAAATGGGGCAACGCGCTGGCTTTCAACAAGACCTTCTCCCAGTACGCGCGGCGCATCCATAACTCTGGAGACGCCTTGCCGGCTTATTCCCGGACCAATTTCACCGTGTCATTGTGGGTGAAAGCACCTATTGCCACCGGTGGAGGTTGGGCTTTCACCGAAAGTCGTTCCGATGGGAACAACAACACCGCGTTCTGCATGGGACTTTTTAACAACATCAACCAGGGATTGGACGCTTTCGTGCGTAGCGACGCCGGTCAGCCGGCGGGCGACCACCGGATCTCCGTCACTCCGGTCTGGGATGATTCCTGGCACAATGTCGTTTGGGTGCAGCACGATGCCGGTGGGGTGCCCAAGGCCCAGTTGTATATCGATGGTATCTTGGATGGTGCCAACAATCTCAACCCGGTCTACCCGGTGAATCCCAACAACACGGCCTTGGCCTCGTTTGCCCGCGCCACTCCCGGGCAGTTCTACTCGGGATTAATTGATGAGGTGGCCATTTGGGAACGCGTCTTGTCGCCCGCAGAAATCACCGTGCTCCAAAGCGGATACATCACCAATCCTCCCAGCCGGCTGACGCCGCTGGCCATCAGTTCCTACAAAGCCGACCTCGCGGCCGTAGCCAGTGGTGACTCCACCGTGCTGCGGTGGGATGTACCCGCAAACGTCACCTCTGCCTACATCAGCAACCTTGGCGATGTAACTGCCAAGACCGCCGCTGGCGGTGGCGTCGCCACGAATGTGGTGACCGTGACCAACACGACAACCTATACACTCACGATCACCCGAGGCACGGAGACGGTCAGTAAAAGCGTTACCGTGGGGGCGGTGAAGGGCGTTGCGCCGGGCTGGAGCCTGCTGGACAACTTTGACTTTTATCAACCCGGTCAATTGGGCGTGAATGGCACCTGGATTGACATGTACGGCAACACCATGTCCGTAGCCCAGCCTGCAGGCCAGAACCGGGTCGCCAAAGTGACCGCCATCGCCGCAGCGGGTGGTACCTATCTGAAACTAAACGGACTGGCCTTTACCGGGAATCAAGCTCGCACGCTGTTCTTCCGCATGACACCAAAGGGCAATCCGGTCGATGCGATCAAGCAGGTGATCGGTCTCTCAGACCGGACACCCAACTTCTATTATCAGGTGGCAAGCCAGAATAACATGGGCCCGGTAATCTACCCCTCCGTGAATTCCACCGAATGGCAAATTGGTGTCAGCACCAACTTCGGCCCGGGCACCGTTTACGACCCGACGCCCTTAACTGTGGATGCGGTTTATAGCGTTTGGATTGACATCACCAATGTGCCGATTGTCAACTTGCCCGGGGCCCGGGTCGAGCCGGACGAGGAGGATCTGTACTCGGTATACATCCAGAAGGAGGGCGATGCGAACCGCACGGCCCTGTTCCTGGACTGTGCCAGCGATCGCAAACTCAATTCGGTGGATGAATTCACCACTGACTATCCAACCGACAACATCAGCCGGCTGTACTTGGTCGGAAACAGCGATACGGAAGGCGCGTGGTACGACGACATCTACCTCAGCACAGCGGGCTACAATTCCACCATTCCCATTGGCGCTGGGTATGCGGGCCCCGCACCCACGCTGCAATTGCAGAAATCTGGCAACCAATGGCAGATTCTCTTCCAAGGGAAGCTCTTGGAAGCTCCGACGGTCAATGGGCCGTGGACTGATGCGGCCGGCGCAACTTCGCCGTACCCGGTTAACACAACCGGTGACAAGAAGTTCTACCGCGCGGTTTACAACTGATGGTTCGGGTTGGTTGTGGTTGGGTTCATCGCCGGGGCGGTTCCATTCTGGGCCGCCCCGGTTGATTTTCGGGCCTAAGAAACTGTTCGTTGTCTATCTGGAATCTGTTTGGTGTTGTGTCTTCTCGCGGCAACCTTCGAGGCCGCCGTACTAGCCATTACACCGGTCTTCTTGGTTTTTCCCGCCGGAGTGCCCCGGTGGAGTAGCGGGGAGCACATCGGGCGCTTGGGGCTTCCGGGTTTTGTTCACTCCGCCATTCATCCAATTCGCAGAATGCCAGCCGTGGATGATTTCGATTTCGTTGTTTTGGCAATGACGTTCAAGTCCCCGAACGTCCCACGAGATTGTACAGGAAGACGCACTCACCACCGGCGCGACTCGACTGGTGTTCCCCGATTGGAATAACGCTTTCTCAAAGTTCACGACCAGGGGTTGCGGGACCGTGGTGCGCCTGCTTTGCCCTTGTTTGTTGGGCGGGGTGTGGTAATTGAGTCGGCAACCCTTTTGAAGCGACTATCGCGACTCTATGTTTCCCAGCTTCACCTCCGGACGGTCTGCATGGACCATGGAAGGGGGCGAACCCAGCCTGCTGGTCACGAACGTGGCTCAATTCCGGTCCATCCCGGCAGAGGCCTTTCTTGGCCATTGCGCCTTTCAACTCAACGCGGCCGTGACGTTGGTGGATACCGATCGCGACCTGCTGGTCTTGCAGGATGAAACTGGAGTCGTGGGGCTGATTCCCAAGGCTGGTTTGCGGGGAATGAGCGTTCAAGTTGGGCAGCGGGTACTCGCGGAGGGGTCGCGGTGTTTCCCGGCTGTCTTGGGATTTCCCAATTATCCGTACCGGCCTTCCGGCTGGGATCTGCGGCCATCATTCGAAGCCCCGACGGATTGGGGCGAATACCATCTGACGCGAATGCGAGGTTTTCTACATCCGCCGGTCACAGGTGAATATTTTTTTTGGATCGCCAGTGATAACTCGTCGGAACTTTGGCTGAGTTCAAATAGCGACCCCACCAAGGCAAGGAAGATTGCTTTCATGGGGCGTTACGCTTGGGCGTCGCCGCACGAATGGTCGCGGTATCCTTCCCAACGTTCAGAGAGTGTTTTGCTACAGGCAGGCCGGACTTATTATATCGAAGCGCTCCAAGAGCAAACGACGGGAGGCGATAATCTCGCGGTGGCCTGGCAGGGGCCGTCGTTGGAGCGATCGGTTATCGAGGCTTCCTGTCTTACTCCCTGGATTGAAAGTCCGAATCAAGCTTCGGTCGCAGGCACGAATGGAATTCTGCGGGAATATTGGACCAATTTTTCCTTGGGGAGCTTGGCGACCCTGGCTGGTCCCCGTCCGGTTGGATCCGCCTTGAGTGTGGATGAATTACGAATAACGCCCCAGGGTCAGGGAAATTTGCCGAAACCCTGCACCATCGCCGGGGATGAGCAATTGTCGCCAGAGGACAATTACCGTTGGGTGGAAGTGCAAGGCAACGTGACTTTCACGGGAAGGGACGGAGAAGTTGGTCTCCTCGAGTTGCTGGATGGCGAGGCGCGGATACAAGTGCGTGTGTTACGGAGTGATGCTGCGTCGCTGCGTCGCTATCGCAATTCAAACGTTCGCGTCGAAGGAGTCTGCGAAGGGGTGTATAACCAGAAGGAAGTCTTGGTGCCGGGGCTGATTTGGGTCCCGACCGAGGAAAGTATTTCGTTGATCGAGACCATCACAACGAATTCGGCCTCCGGCACAACTGGCCAGTCGGCCAAGCTCATTTCCAACAATACCAACACCGCGATGGGGGGATTCTATGGGACGCGGGGCGTCGTTACTTTCAACGATCGGGTCTTCGGCAAGGATTTGATGTTTGTCCAGGAAGACACGGCGGCCATTTTTGTTTCGCTGGAAGGTCGAAACTTCGAAAACCAGTTTGCCGTCGGGCGCTGGGTGGAACTGGGTGGTCCTTTCCAGCCGGGCAAAAACATTCCCACTCTCCGCCCCCTGGCCGTAATGGAACTTGGCTGGCGTTCAATGCCCGCGCCGATGACGCAGCCGGTGCAAGTTCCGGTTGCCGGCAACCGGGATGGACGCTGGACCGAAGCGGAAGGTGTGATGCATTCGGTCAATTCCAACGGTACGGTTTTGCTGCGGGGCGTCGGCGGGCCGCTGTTGGTTTGGATCGGCAAGACTTCCACTGAGGCCCTGAGTCAATACGTGGACGCGAAACTACGTGTTCAAGGCGTCTTGTCGCTGACCATCCAGGATGAGCCGCTGTTGCTGGTGCCATCCACAAGCTTCGTCGATGTCGCAAGCGAGGCGCCCACCGACCCGTTCACTGCGCCGATACGACTCGTTTCAAACCTGTTGGCCGACGATGCCGAGGCCGCGATGGCTCATCGAGTGAAATTGGCGGGCAACGTTACTTTCAACTGCCAACGATCATTCTTCATGCAGGACGCGACGGGAGGCGTTCGCGTACAGCCGGTCGAAGATCACGAGCTGCGAGTCGGCCAGGCAGTCGAAGTGGTCGGATTTCCCAGCGCCGGCGGTGCCGTTCGGACGTTGACGGAAGCGCTGGTGCGCCCGGTCGGCGGCGTTCGGGCACTGCAACCGGAAGAGCTGGATGCAGGCGAGGGGATTTCTTTCAAGCACGCGGGGACCTTGGTGCAGATCAGCGCCAAGTTGATCGCGCTGCGGAACCGAGATGGCAGCCAGGTGTTGGAGCTTCAGGAGAAACAACGGGTGTTTGAGGCCGAGCTGCCCCTCGGACCCGTCGAACTGCCCGCCATCGCACCCGGTAGCCGACTTCGACTCCGGGGCGTGTGCGATTTCACGACTGATGTTCCAGCGGCTTCGGGAAGCGTCGTGGCTGAAAGTCCTTTAACAGGCGCGTTGAGGATTAGGCTGCGAAGTCCGGCGGA
Source organism: Limisphaerales bacterium (assembly GCA_044225555.1). GTDB lineage: Bacteria > Verrucomicrobiota > Verrucomicrobiia > Limisphaerales > JADLHS01 > JADLHS01. The sequence goes on from JBGAIM010000018.1 coordinate 134,897, forward strand.
TGTGGTGCTCCTGAGCGGGCCGCCATGGTGGACTTGGCAACACACCGCAGTGCTCATCGGAACGTTGCTAATGATACTGATGGTGTTGTTGCTGCGAATCCATTTGCTTCGGCGACGATTGGAGCGACAACTCGTGTTCTCGCGGCAGATTATTGAGAGCCAGGAGAGTGAACGTCACCGGATTGCCGCCAACCTGCACGATGGCCTGGGCCAAAATCTTTTGGTGATCAAGAACCAGGTGCGCCTGGCCATGCAGCCGGCTGTCGATGAATCCATGTTGCGCCAGCGATTGGACGAGATTTCTGGCTGCGCCTCGCAAGCCATTGAAGAAGTCCGGGAGATCACTCATGCGTTGCGGCCTTACCAGTTGGATCGCTTGGGATTGACGCAGACGATTCGTGCCTCGGTGAGTCGGGCGGCGGAGAACAGTTCGATCGTGTTCGCCAGTCACGTCGATGGCATTGAAGGCCTGTTCGACAAGGAATCCGAAATCCACGTTTATCGTATCGTGCAGGAAGCCGTGAACAATATCCTGAAACACTCCGCGGCAACTGAGGCCGCCGTGGTGGTCCGAAAGCTGGCGGCGGGGGCATCCCTGTCGGTCCGGGATAATGGGCGTGGCTTCGATGCGGGAGCGATCTACGATTTGCATTCTGACGACCTCGGCCATGGGCTCAGTGGCATCAAGGAACGCGTGCGCATTCTGGGTGGAACATTCGTGATTGATTCACGGCCCGGCCAGGGCACAAGTTTGAGCATCGAAATTCCGGTTTCCCTTCCCAAGCATGAAACGTGAAGTGAAATTGTTGATCGTGGATGATCATCCGCTGTTCCGTCGGGGACTGCGCGAGGTCATTGAGGAGAATCCGCGCTTCCGCGTTGTCGGTGAAGCGGCTGACGGCGAAGCGGCCCTGCGGATGATCACGGACTTAAAGCCGAACATTGCGGTCGTCGATATTGACATGCCGCGACTGAACGGTTTGGAAATGGTTCGGGCGCTGCAAAAGACGAAATCGCCGGTGACCACGATCTTTCTCACGATGTATGACGAAGAGGACATGTTCAATGCGGCCATGGACCTGGGTGTGAAGGCTTACGTCGTGAAGGAAAGTGCGACTGACGACATTCTGGCCGCGCTGGAAAAAGTGGATCAGGGCGAGACCTTCATCAGCCCGTCCATCTCCGATGCCGGCAGTCGCCGTAGCAATCGGGTCCAGGAACTGTTGTTGAGCAAGCCCCAGATTGAGGATTTGACTTCAGCCGAGCGGCGCATCTTGAAATTCATCGCCGAGGACCGGACCAGCAAGGAGATCGCCGCCTTGTTGAAGATCAGCGTCAAGACCGTGGAGAATCACCGGCTGAACATCTGCCATAAACTAAATCTGCACGGCAGTCACAGTTTGTTGAAGTTCGCCTTCGATCTGAAGGCTTATCTGTAGAGCGGTGGACGGCGTTCCCTCCGGCAAAAATCCATGCCCGCGAACGCCCCAACGCAATTTGAGCGACAACCGGCGATTGGGAACTGCTCGCCGCGAAGGCGGGCAGGTCGGCCGGTGTGAAGCTTTTGTTGTGATACAAAACTTAATACTCGAATAGGTGTTTCCACCTATGGTCACCCACAATACCGGATGATATTCCTACTGGCATGTCCACCCGTTCAAGCCTTGGCTGCCCCGCCGTGCCTGCACGTCCGGCGCGCACAGTCGACTTGAATAATTTCCAGGCGGCTACCGCCAAGACGGCGCGCGATATCAATCGGCGCATTGTACTGAATCTCATTCGGAAGCATCAACCCATCTCGCGCGCGGACTTGGCGCGACACTCCCGGTTGCAGCGCAGCACGGTCTCGGCGATCACGGAACAGTTGATCGCGGAGCGTTGGGTGACGGTTGGGGCGTTGGGAGATTTGCCGCGCGGACGAAGGCCCACGTTTCTCCATCTGAATGGTGACCGCGCTGCGATTCTCGGCGTGGATGTTCGGCCGGCAGAAACCACCATCGCGGTCGCCGACTTGAGTATGCGATTTCTGTCCCAGGAAACCATTCCCACCAGTGACAATCCCGAGCAGTTCATTGCGGAGTTGTGCAAGCGCATCTGTCACACGACGAAATCCAGTCCGCGGCTACGGTTTGAAGGGATTGGGATGGCCTTGCCGGGGCGCGTGGACTTGGCCACAAACAAGCTGGCATTTGCCCCAAACCTTGGATGGAAAGCCGTGGACCTTAAGACACCGCTGGAGCAGGCCACCGGACTAACCGTGGATTTGGAAAATGCGGCCAATGCCTGTGCGTTGGCGGAAATTTGGAGCGGGCGACATTCCGAGCGGGTCCGCAACCTGATTTCCCTGACTATTTCCGAGGGCATCGGCGTGGGGCTGATTCTTAACGGACAACTCGTGCGCGGGGCCGGCGGTCTCGCGGGGGAATTTGGCCACGTCGCCGTCCAGGAAGATGGACCGCGCTGCAAGTGCGGCAACCAAGGCTGTTTCGAGGCTTGTGCTTCGAACACAGCTGCCGTGCGGTATTTCAGCGAGTTGAAAAGTAGTGCCAACGCCCGGAAGCCGTCAGCTCCCAGTTTTGGTTCAATTCTGCAACTGGTGGAGCAGGGGGATGTGTGTGCGTGCGACGCGCTGGACCGCATGGCTCACTTTTTGGGGATTGGCACGGCCATGTTGGTGACTGGGCTATCTCCCGATGTGATCGTGCTGGTGGGCGAAGTGACAAGCGCCTGGGAACGCGTGGGGCCAATCGTCAACCGGATCGTCGAACGGCGCGCGGTTGCCGGTTTGCACACGCGGATTCTGCCCACCGATCCGCGAACGCAACCGCGCTTGCGGGGGGCCATCGCCCTCGTCTTGCAGGAGCATTTCGGTGCGCCCCAACACTTATGATCGATTCCACCATCCAAAACCTGGAAGGACCAGCAAACATTTGTTCGCTGAACGAACTATCCGGCGTCGCCCACACTGGTCAGGAAAGGTGTCTGGGATCACGCGGCCCGGGCGAGTTCACCGGACGGCCAGGACCAGGCAACCACTCCCAGTTGAGGACGGCGCAAAGGGTGGAAGCCAGCGTGCGTTACATGATGGAACATCTCAATCGGCCGTTGAAGGTCTCCACGCTCAGCGCATTGGTTGGGGTTTCAAATTCCAGTTTCTTCTTCTTGTTCAAGAATGCAACGGGACATACCCCCTTGGATTTTTTCATCCGGGCGCGGATGCGTCGTGCCGCTGAACTGCTTGAGAAAACCCGCCTGCAAATCAAAGAAGTGGCGGGTTCGCTCGGGTACGATGATCAGTTCTATTTCTCGCGACTTTTCAAATCCGTTCATGGTGTCGCGCCACGCGAGTTTCGCGCTCGGAAGCAGCAAGCCAGCAACGAGAGTCCCGACCGGAACTTTTCACCCGGAAAAGGGCCGGGAACGCAGCTCCGGGTAACGACTTCAAACTTGTTTGATGCTCCCGAGCCTGAAGCCGATGGGAATCTCTTGATTGCGGGGTTCCAACCTCCAAAACATTACCCCAGCTCGTTCCGCCGCAATCCCGCTGAACCTCCGTCGAATCCATACTGATAATACATCCGTTTCTCCATCACCACATCCAAACAACCCCACAACCAATGAAAACATGCTCCAGTAGAATCATCCCCGATACCAAACAGATGCCGCGCGTGGCGACTGCCGCAGCGTTGAGAATCGAAACCCTGTGTATGAAAGCCAAACTCACCATGCTCAAACTGCTCATCTTCCTTTGCACCACCCTTGCCGTGACGTCGGTCTCTGGGCAGGTGGTGGTGACGTGGACGAACAATGCGGGCGGGCTGATTACGACGGCCGCGAATTGGAGTCCCAACCAGTTGCCCAACGGGAATGATGGTTCGGGCATTCAACAAATCGCCTTGTGGGACGGCAGCACCACCCAGGACATGGTGATAACCAACACGACGGCTACGATGCCCAACACGGGGTTTGGGACGATTGGCATCAATATCACGATTGATGCGACGCATACCAAGAACGTGCAGTTCATCTCGACGGTGGCGGATCCGGGCAATTCCGGGCAGATCGGTCTGAACTTTGTGACCAACGCCAGCGCCACGGCCCAGCTGATCTTGGGCGATTTCACGACGACGCGGATGCGGCTGACGGGCCGGCCGGCGGGGGCGATTCACTATTGGGTGAACAATTCGAGTGCGCCGTTTGTCGTCAACCCCAGCGCCGAATGGCAGGCGGGCGGCGGCACGGCCTACACGATCGATTTTAGCGGCCCGGGGAATTTTGATATCCGGAACAGTCTGCGCACCGACAACGGCGGTGGGGGGGTGAGTTTGGTGGTCAATGGGCCCGGCTCGATTGTTTGGACCAACGGCACCACCTTCATTCCGGCCAACGACGCCCTCAATACCGTGACCGTCAATGCCGGCACACTGACCTTTGCGAACAATCTCCTGACCGCCGGCAAGAACGGCAACGGGGCGATCACGATCAACGGTGGGTTGGTGGTCTTCAAGACGGTGGTCCCGGCGGATGCGGACACCATTTCCCGCGCGCTTGTCGGCGCAAGTCCGGGAGTGTTTGAAGTCAACAGTGGGACGCTCACGCTGTCCTCTGGCAGCAGCACCTTTGGCGGCAACATCAATCTGACCGGCGGCAAGGTAATTGTGGCTGGTGCCGAGACCGAGAGTGTGTCTGGTCCGCTCGGCTTGGGCGGCACGATTTCGTTCACGGGCGGCACGTTGGGTTACTCGGTGAACAACATCTACGATTACTCGGCGCGGTTCAGCGC
>JBGAIM010000031.1:0-17554 GCA_044225555.1 Limisphaerales bacterium
AAACTTCCGCACCTGGTCATTGGACAGCGATTTGAACGCCCGCGGCACGGCACGATCCGGGTCGCGCTCAGACTTTTGCTTCTGGTCAAACCCCGGCGCCTTGCCGCTTTCGATGATTTCCGCAATTTTTCCCATAAATCTTAATCTTAATCCTCATCTTAATCTTAATCTTAATCTCAGCGGTTCACTCCAAGGCCAAATCGAGCCCCTCGCGTAATGCCTTGGCCACCGTTTTCAACTGGTCGGATTGGTCGGCGGGCAGGCTGCCGGCATAGTCGGTCAGAAGAATCGTCGCCGCGCCGATAATCAGCGTGGCCCGCGGGCTCTTGAGTTCCTTCACTGGCAGTTGGTTTACAATGGCCAGCAACACGGCAAAATCAATCGTGTCGGACGTTTCCAACACTTTGAGTTCGTCCCGCGCGATTACAAATGCGGGGCGCGTCTCCGGGTGCATTCGCAGGTATTCCGTCCCGCCGACATAGGCGGCAACCTTGGCCGCGGTGGCTACGCGCTGTTGCGTGGTTGGATTCTTGAGCACGGCACAGCCGGCGGTGAAAATGAGGATGGTCGCTATTAGCGCGATATGGAATTTAAGTTTCATGGTTTGTTTGGATCGTAGTTGTCGGTTGATGGTTTCGGAATGCGCGGCAAGTCGCCCGTGTCTGCCACCGGCGGCAGTTTCAGCAGCGACCGCACATCCTTGGCGCCGGTGATCAGGCCGAGCACGACGGCGGCAATGATCTGCCATTTGCTCGGCTCACCGCCGATGGCCGCGATGCCGAGCGCGCCGCCCGCCGCGATCAGAAACGCGGTGAAGAAGCTGATGATGACAATGGCTTTGTTCATTTTGTCTCTTTCGTTTATGGTCCGCTGAAAATCTTGGCCAAAACTGCCTTGCCCCCCCCCACGATGGCCGCCACAAATCCCGCCACCCCCGCCGACCGCAGCATGAGCGAACTGCGAAAAGCCTTCATTTCGCGCATATCGCCTACCAGGCCCTTGAGCCCGACGTTTTCATCCCCGAGGACCGCGAGTTTGATTTCTCGAATGTCCTCCGCCATTTGCTGCTGTTCGTCGTTCATAAGCTTTAAGCGAACTTCAGTTTTCCCAAAATCTTCTGGCGATACGCCGCGGCATCCAGCGCCGGCCGGCAGCGACAATACTCGCGCCGCTTCCGGCAGTCAGCGCACTCGCCCGGCCGGGCGGGATACGTCGTGTGCATCCGCGCCCGCGCGCGCTGGCTGGCCAAAAATGTCAGCGTGTGTTCCATGATGTCGCAAACCACGGCGTCACGTTCGTCCACACAAAACGGCAGATAAAAAACTCATGATCATTGGTCTTCGTGAACGTCACCAGATTCGTGAACGGCGGCACGTAGGCTTTGAACTGGAACGGCTGCATCACGTCGCTCGTGGAATGAAACTCCGTCAGGCAATACTTGAGTGGCCATTCGGGGCTGTCCGAGTTTGGATTGTCCCATTCTAAGGTAATGGCATTGGTATAGAGAGGCGCAACCGCACTGCCTTGCGCTCGGGATTCCACCGCTGGTGGCATCAGCGCCGCGAGCTTTGTCTGCACTTGTTGCGAAGTGTTGTCATTCCGACGCTCCGTTGCGCAACCGGCACACATCAGCAATAGGATGGCGGCGAGGCGGGTCATTGGACTATCCAGAGATTTTTTATCGCTATTGTGGTTGGTTCGGAATCAGCGACGTATCCGGGAATTGGCACTTTTGAAAATGAGATCGTTTCTTTTTGCAGTGAGTATGAGATCAGGAGGTTGGACCTGACTTGAATGCAATCAACATAAGATGCCCCGCCGCCTTTTCCCCACCCGCCATAAGTTGGTATCTGACTGTCGCCTTGGCGAACGGCCCACACGTTGGTGATCGTCGCAGTGCCGTCGGTTATTGCAAGGAACAGCGGGTCACGCCCCGCGCCGCTGTAATAAGTCGGGTTGCCTAAAAACACAGTTCGCCCATCCGCCAATCTTCGTCCCACCGTTTCGCTTGGAGCGTTTGGAATTTCTGTTGCAGAAATTGCGCTCCAATTCGTCCCCGCATTAGTGGAAGTCTGCTGGTAAACTAGGTGTGTGTCGTAAGTCCCCACAGCCCTCCATATTCGGTAGAAATTTGTGCTGCTTGCATCGGCGGGAAACACATTTGGCTCGACCACTGTGCCCGTTCCATCCCAAAGCCACCCAATCCATTCTGAGGCGGGTTCGCCTCCCGGAGAAGTGCCACCCCAGCAGCCGTAAAGTTTCGTATCCACCATGAGCGGTGGCCCGAGTGTGGAGTTGTAATCGACCGATGTCTTGCCATCCATGTTGGTGTAAGTCGCGCTGGAAATGCGAAACAGTGGGCCGATGGTTTGATCTGAGTAAACCGCACAGGCTAGCAAAGCATCCCCATGCTCTCTGCCGTCGTTTACAAATTGATCTACTGCCGTAATCAAATAGTTCGTTCCGCCGTAACTTGTGAAATTGCGCGGATAGGTCACTCGAACATTGTTCGTAAAGTAGCCGCTGGTATAAATCCAGCGAGACTGACTCGGGACTGCCAAAACGGGAGATGACCAACTCACTCCAAGGTTTGTGCTGAACGAAACAACCGTCTGCATCCCGCCATCGGCTTCATTTGTTGCGCAAGATGAATAGGCCAGCGCGATCGTTCCGCTCGCTGTGCCGTTGGTCAGCCACCAGATGCGGGTGTGGTGATGATACTGATGAGTTGAAATGTCGGCCTCGCTAATCGTTGCTCCGCTGGGTGAAATGACAGTCGTGTTGCTGACGCTAGAAAGAAGTGTGTATGGCCCGCGATTGGAGACGCCACTTGGCCAGGTGAATGTTCCAAATGCAGCGTTGGCGACACATGCACTAAACATCAAAATTGTCAGGGCAAATCTCATCGTCCGAATTTCAAGCTGTCAATTTGCAAAGTGCGGGCGGTTGTCCCGTTGCTCTTCACGATTTGAGCAAAGATCGCCGTGGGGTCGCCGCTGCCCGATGGGAGGTTGGCACTGAGGGTGGTAGCCGTCCCGCCGTTCACTGTCAGCGTGGCCGACGTGTCGCCGATAACCACGAGGCGGTTGGTAAACCAAGTATTAGCTGAAATCACAACATCGTTGGTGGCTCTAGATTCTGACGTGTCATTTCGCGTCACCAGCACGCAATGCGTGTTGTTTGTGTTCAGCACGAAATAAACAGCGTCGGCAGGGACGGCGGCGGTCTGCTGATTCCCAAAACCAACTCGCATCTCGTAGCCTTCGTCCGCGCTTGGAAGCGTTGGCAAGCGTAAAACCCACTCCTGAGTGTAGCTCCCACTGCTTGTAATAAACGGTTTGCCCGCCGAAAACTGGCCCAAAATCGGCCCCGCAGTAGCCGACGTAGATGTGCTGAGATAAAAGATGCCGTTATGCCCAGCCTCACCGTCCAACTGCCCGCTCGCTCCTGAATTGGCAACGTATCCGAAGCCTAGTTGCCCATAGACAAAACTCGTGTTTGGCACCCCATAAAAGTTTTCAACAATAACCTCATTTGCGCCATACGAATCAAAGCTTGGAGAACTTCCACCTGTAGCCGTCAGCGTTTTTGTTCCCGAGTCGTAGCTGAGCCCACTGCCGACAGTCATCGCTGCCGGATAGCCATTTCCATCCATTACGGTGACTGAGTTCGTGAACTTACTGACGCCGACAAGTTTTCCATTCTCGTTGAGAATCGGATACTTATTGGTCTGCGTGAAAAACGCATTGGTCACATACATATCCGTCACATTCATTTGCGCCGCCGTCAACGTCCCCAGCGCGGTCACATTCGAGCCTGTGATCGTAGCAACGGACGTAAGATTACTCACCGTTCCACTGTTCAACGAGAAATCACCCCTGTTTACTCCCACATTCACTTTGCCCACAAAATACTCCTGGGCTCCGGCGTCCAACCAAAAGCCATTGGCAAAAGAACCATATCCGTCTGTGATAACAGTATTGTTTCCCGTGTTCGTTCCCACTGTGAGCACACTATTAGCTCCAGACAACAACCAGGAGTCGCCAATTCGATTTGTCCACGAGTTCGCGGCCGCCGCAGCCACAAAGAAACTATTTGTCCCACCAGCGACAGAAGTTAAGTTTGTGCCAATGCCGAAACTCCCTGAGCCACCAGTAACCACACCAGCAGCAGAAGTGGTGTTCGTAATGGTCGTGCTGCCACTCGCCGGGTCGCTCGTCAGCCAGTTTGCGCCATCACTGACAAAGGTGCGGCTGACCCATTGGGCCATCGTGGTCGGAGCTGCACCATCAACCGTCTGACTAAATACTGTGGCGACGGTGAGAGCGGTCGAGTGAATGTTTTTCACATTGACCTGCCAGCCGCGCCCAACTGACACCGCGCTGGGCAGTGTGCAGGTCAGAGAACTCCCATTGAAAATCACGCGCTGGTGATATTTCGTCAGCGCAGCATTGGCGGTGATGGTCACATAGCTTGGCTCGAACGGCGTCACGTAATTTGTCATGAACCGATTGTTGACCCAGATGGTATTCGTGTTGCCGTTGTCAATGTAGCCGGTCGAAATGCCGGAGACTGGTCCGCTAAACACGTTGCCCTCGAAATAATCGCCATCCGGCCAGTGCCCGGCGTCGCTCGTGAAATACAATTGGAATCCGAAATTGTTCCGGACAATTTGCGGCGACATGGAGAACACCATTTGCCCGCCACCTCCCGCTACACTTCGGTAGGAGTTGGAGTCATAAAAGGAATTGGTCACGCTCCCCGAATAGTTCCGGATGCTGCCGTCGCTGATGGTGTTGTGCGCGATGACGATGTTGGTGCCGCGAGCCGTGGCGCTGAATTGCAAGTGACCAGTAATGTCATTGTTTACGATGGACAGACCGTCCGAGCGGCGGGTTGATGTGCCTTGAATAAGTATTGTAGGGTTGGCGGCGGGCGCGCCTAGAATTTGATTGTCCGCTACGTGTCCATAAACCGACCCATCGAAAAATATGGTTGGGCCGTTGTCGCTGCTGATTATATTCCCAGTAACATTGACTCGCGAGTTGGTCGAGCAAATGGCCATGCAGTATTGGCCGAACCGATTCCCGGACAGGGTGAGCACCGCATTGCTAAGAACTGTGAAGACGAATGGCGTGCCGGTTGTGCGGTTGAAAATGCAGTTTTCAAAATTCACGTTGGCTGCTGGCCCGTCAATTTCAATGAAGCCAAACTCGTAAACGGGAGTGTTCGTCCAAGTAAACTCGCAGTTGCGCACCACTCCAGCCCCGGTCCAGTGATAGCGACCACCGCCGCCATAAAACTTGCAGTCGGTGATGTAGCTTTGTGACGGGTTGAGTGTTTCGAGAGCAACGTAATAATTCAACGGAGCAAGGCCGCACCCGATGTTCCACCCAATACAATTCCGAGCGATGTGCGGCTCGCCACTGCCCAGAAATTGATTGCCGATGTTTGTCGCCGTGCAGTCTATAGCAATGACCATCCCTTGTGCGTCAATGGCGTCCTCCCAAATGTTGATCCATCCCATGCGCCGGAAGGTGGTCGGGTATCCGGTGTTGCGGTAAAACTGCGTGGAGTCGAAAGAGAATTGCTGGTTGGTCGCAACGCCCCAATTCATAGCCCCGTCAATTGTGAAATCCTCGAAGACAAGGTTGGTGGCGCCGAAGCGGTTGGAAATGACGCTGACAGTATCCCCAGCGCCAAAGATGTTGTGAATAGCCGGTACGGAAGCTGTTGGGTAAATGGCCACCTTGGACTTGTCCTTACCCGCTCCGCGCAATGTGATGTTGGCCGTCTCCGTAAGGTCAATGCAGTTCGGGTGGTTTTCGCTGGTGTAATTCGTGTGATACGTCCAGGGTCCGACGTAGTAAGTTCCCGGTGGCATATAGACAATGCCACCGCCCGCCGCGTTGGCGGCGTCAATCGCCGCCTGAATCGCGTATTGGTCTTGGCCGATAACGCCATCGCTTCCGTCCGCGCCGTAGTTGGTGATGTTGAAGATGCGCTGAAACGGGCCGGTGCTGGCAAATGTTGCTGATTGTGCGTTGGTGATGATACCCGCTCCATTGAAAGTATTTGTGCCGGAAGAAATGGCCGCACTGACTTGCGCTTGTGTAAGCCCGTTGGTAGGACCGCTGCTGCCCGATGAGGCGCTCCCGGGATAATTCACCACCTGCGCCAGGGCCGGCCACGCCAGCACCAGCCACAACATCAATGTCAGTCTCGTTTTCATCGCTTTACTTGCTGTAAATGATCACCACCCCGTCGTTGGCCGTCCCCACGTCCACAAACCAGTCGTACAGGTCAATGTACTGGTCCGAGGCAAAACTCAGGGTCATCACCTGCCCCGGCGTCAACGCCAGCGGCTGCACGTTGTTCGTGCTGGTCGGCCCGATATACACCGTGCCCGTGTTCGCCGTGCGCCAGTCCTTGTTGCCAACGAAGGTCACACTGGTGGCATACGTGCCCGCCACCGCCAGGCGCGCCGGCGTGGCCGTATCGCTGTTGGTCTTCAGCAACTGCCGGCTGCTCACCAGCCCGCTCGCTGCCCACACCAGCACCGGCAACAGCAACACTGCGCCGATCGTCAAAAGTCGTTTTTTCATGGTTCAATAACCTCCTTGGCTCATGGCCGCCGCGTCACTCTCCAGCTTGCCCAGGTCGTCCGCATCCTGATCCGGCGGACCGCCCGCGTTATCGGCGTCCGGTTCGCACGGCTGCCCGTTCACGGCTGACTTGGTGACAAATGCGCGGTCGCCCTCGATCCGTGAAATCGTGCCTTCCACCTGGTAAGCCACCTTGTCTCCCACGCTGGGCGATTCCATGCGCTCGCCGTCGCCCGGGATCGCCAGGGCCGACAAGCTCACCGCATCTTCCGCCGGCGGCGGGGCGCTGGGCATCGGCGGCACCGGGCCGCCTTCGCTCAAAGTTTCATCGGTCGGAAAATTCGGATTCATAGAAAGAGAAAGGAAAAAGATTGTGGGGCGGTGGCCATGACGCCACCGCCCCGATCACCACCCACTACGGCAGGTAAACCCCACCAACCACATTCAGCGTCCCGCTCGTCGTTGCGTCCAGTTCCACCAGCAACGGCTTGCCTTGTTGCCCCACGTAAAGATACGTGCCCGATGGCGTGATGGTTGCGTTACCGCACGGAATACTGCCCGCACCGGTCGTCACCACCTTGTAGATGATGTCACCTTGCGTCACCGCTCCCAACGGCGCGGCCGTCACCACCAGGTTGGTGCTCGCACTGTTGCTGGTCAGCGTGCGTTTTTCGTAACTGTCGTCCGCAATGTGCCGGATCACCACCGCATCGCCCGAGGCGAAGCCGTTCGTGCCCCGCACGTAGAGCGTGGTGGTGCTGTTCGTCAGTTGCGCCACCGCTTGCGCCGTGACCTTGTAGAACTGCACCTTGCTCGTGCTCTTGTCGCTCGTGGCATTGATGTAACTCACCGCGGGCGTGCCGTTGTTGGCGCTGCGTGCCGACACGATGGCCCAACTCAAAGTCGTTGCGCCGTTCGTGCTGCCCACGCCAAACCCGTTCACCGGAGTGTCCAGCGCGAACGCCGGCACTGCCACCATCGCCACCAGCGTGAACGCCGCGGCCACTGTGCTTTTGAGGAATTTATTCATAATCATTTTCAGTTTGTCAGTTTGTTGAAGTTGTTGGCCGGCGGGCATCGCACCCGCCGGCCGTCAATCGCTCTTAGATGAACGTGCTCTTGGTCCACAACACCGAGTACCGCGGGCGCTCGTCGCTCAGGCTCGTGATGAACGCTGCCGCGCCAAAGAACGACTTCCAGCCAATGGTCGTCTTTTGGTTGATCGGGTCAGCCTTGTCCGCCTGGTTCAGAATGATCAACTTCGGCGCTTGCTGGCTGCCCCCCGCCTTCGCATTGCTGAGGTTCGGAATGCCGAAGGCATCCTTGCCCAGGAAAATGTTGGCGTAATTCAGCCCGCTGCCGTCGTCGGTCGCGCTCTCCGTGCCGTAGGTCGCCGCCGCGGTGAACGGATTGTTCTGCTCGATGTACACCACGCCATCCAGTTCGATGGTCATGTCCTTGAACAGTTGATCCTTCGCCTGGTAAACGCCCGTCTGCACCCAGGTGGTGTCCTGGCGCATGTCGTGGATCACCTGCGGCGAGGTCATGCACACGTACTTGTCGTTGATCTTGGGGATCTTCGAGGTCTTGAGCTGCGTCACCGCCGCCAAGGCCGCCGTGCGGGTCATCTTGCCCGCGGCTTTCGGCGCCGCGTGGAAAGTCCCGAAGTCGGTGCTGTTCGTGCCCGTGTTCACCACACCGGCAAACCGCTCGAAATAACCGCCGTCATTGCCCGTCGCGTAGGTGGCATTGCTGCCATACACGCCGTTGATCAGCCAGTTGCGGCAAACCGTGTCGTAATCCAGCGCCGCATCCATGCCCATCGTCTCGCTGTAAACCTTCAGCGTGTTGATCAGGTCAATGGCCTGCAACCGGTCCGTCAGCTCGGCATAACCCGCACGCTGCGTCATCTTGATGTCCACGTAACCAATCGCCACTTCCGTGAGGTTCGTCGGCTTCACGCCTTCCGAAAGCGTGGTCGGCGTCACCAGCGGCGTGATGGTCAGGCCCGTCAACGCCTGCGCGTTGATGTAGCTCAGGCTGGCCTTGCGGGGACGGAAAAAGCGGATGGTATCACCAATCGCGCTGTAACCTTCGCTCTGACCGAACTTGGCCAGGCGGAGGTTGAATTTCAAAGCTTCGAGAAGCTTTGGATTGAATAGTGTCTGTGTGCGATTTGCGAAATCGCTCGGATTTGAAGTTGTTACTAATGCACCCATGTTTTGGATGCACGAGTGTTACGGATCAGGAAAAACTGCTCATCGTCCGGGCTTCGGATTCCAGTTGGGCCAGTTGTTCCGCGGGGCTCATTTGCTCAAAGCTCTTGGGCGTCCCGGCGGTCAAAGGCACACTGCCGTCACTCGGTACAGCGGTCAGTTGCTCCAGTTCCTTGACTCGTGCATTGGCTGCCTCCAGGTCCTTCGCCAGTTGAGGCACACGAGCGGCCGAAGTCTCCGCCACCACCAGCCGGCTCGCGTAATACATCCCCTTGGGATCATTCACGATGTCCGGTTCACTCTTGAGCAAGTTCAACAAGGCATTGCGCTCCGGTGTCCCGTCCTTGATCACTGCCGGGTAATCCACCGCCGCTTTGCCCCACCATTCTTTTTGACGCGCCTGATACGCCGCCGATTGCTCGGCTTCCGTCGGATCCGGCTTGGGCGGATTCGCCCGGAGCTGCTTCGCATACTCCCGCGCATCCTCCGCCTTGTACTTCAGCCGATCCGCCTTGGCGTAATCCCCCGCTTCCTCCAGCTTTTTGGCTTCCGCCTCGAGGCTGGTCGCGTGGTTCTCGTAATCCTCCGGCTTGTATCTCGGCGCCGTCAACTTGGCTTCCCGGGCCGTCAACGCCTTCTCCCGTGCCTCCAACTCGGCCGCGCGCTGCTTCTGCGCCTCCGCCGTGGTCCGCACCAATTCCTTCTCGCGGTTGACTTCTTCCCAGGTGTTTTTCAGCCGGCCTTGCGCCTTCTCATACTTCGATGGCTCTGCCGCCGGCTTGCCGTCCTTGTCCTTGCTCTGCTGTGATTGTTCTGGTTTTGGTGTCGTCGCTTCCGTCGCTGGTGTGCCCTCATCAGGTTTGGCCTGTGAGGCCGGATCAGCCTGCTCGCCTGTTGCCGGCGTGGTCGGCTCCTTCACGCTCGCCGCCGCGGGCGCAGTCTCTGGGGTTGCTGCCGGGGCGGCGCTTTCCGCCTCCCAGCTCGCTAACGCTTCCATTGCCTGCCCCACCGTCGGGTCGTCAGTTGAGATAATGCTGTCCATACTTTTTATGGCGACATGCGCGCTTGCCATTCGGCAGCCTCGCGTTCAATGGGCCGGGCTTCGCCTTGCCCGCCACTGTCATTGGTTTTTTCCTCCTGTGCGTCGGAGGTGTACGAAAGTGATTCGATGTGCTTGATGCAATCGCCGTAACCCACCGTCACGCCGGCACTGTGCGCCGTGTGCATCACATCCTTGGCCCCGGCCACCGCCAGGGCGTATTCCGTCGCCCGCAACCGCTCCAAAAACCGCTTGCCGCTGGGACTGCCCAGAAACGCCTGCAACCCCTGCCGATCATGCATGGACCACCCGCGCGATTGTGGCGGTGCTTCGACAATGTTCGAAGTCTTGGAATCGGTAGCGTTCGAAGTAGTCTTTTCTATCTCAGTGACGCGCCAAGTCGCAAACGAGAAACGAGCGAGCAGGGCGCAAAGCACCAGGAGTCCACCGGCCAGTACAAGAAATCCACCAAAGTTCATGCCCCACCACCTTTGACCCTACGCTTGCGCGTGTCAACGGGAACTTTATCGTTATTTGCTGGCAGTTGCGGCGGGTGCGTGTACGCCGGGCGCACGAATACGCAAGCTGGCAATTGCTGGTCATGCAACGATTGCACCGGGAACGGCGTCGGCACGCTGAACGGAGTCTGCAACTGGTCATTGCTCCACACCACGCACACCTTGCGCGCGGTCGCGTCGTATTGCACCGACTCCACAAAGCTCCGCTTCGGCAGTTTGTTCAGCACCGCCTCGAGGTCCACCGGAATTTCCGTAATGAATTGGCTCATATTGAACTGATCGGCTGTTCCACGCTCACCGGCTCACCGGGATTTCCCGTCGGGCTCATCCCTGGTTGTTCCAGCTGCGGCTGCGGACCATGCGCCGCCTCGAGCTGCTGCAATCCGGCAATCACCTGCTTGGCCGCCTCCGGCTGCGTCTGCTTCAGCGCCTCGATGTGCTGCGCCAGGTGCATTTGAATCCGCTCCAACGCCATCGGATCCACCGGGATCTTGGTTCGGCAACACCGGCGCCTCCCAACCCAGCATCATCACCCCGATGTCCACCGCCTCCTGATACGCCTCGGATTGCTGCTTCACGTTGCTCGGAATCAGCAACCGCCGGATCAACCTGGAATCATCCGCGGCCAGCACATCCTTGATCAGCTCGTCTTGGTTCACGCCCGGATTTTGGGCAAACAACTGAAAGCGGGTCACCGCCTTGCCCATCTTCTCGTTTTTGTTGGCCGGGCCGCCCGTCGGGATCACCAAATACTCGTCGTGCAATGCCTGCACCGGCAGGGTTTTCAGATCGTCCCCGATGAAATACGTCATCCGCGTGCGCTGGAACTGGCACATCAGCCCCCAGGTATGTTTGTAAACCTTTTGCAGCCGGCAGTTGCGGAAAATCTCCCCGTTGTAATCCGCGCCCACGTTCTGCAACCCCGCAATCCGGTTGTTTTCCGTCGCCGTGCGCGGCTTCCCGCCGCTCTTGGCCGCACTGCTCGAGTCCTCAATCCCAAAGTCCGGCACGCGCGCCCGTTGCTCGGCTATGCCGCGCGCAAAACCAATCTCCTGGTCAAAGCTGAAGGCCGGCTGCGGCATCTCCACCGCCTTGATGTTGCCCGGAATGAACTCACCCGGGTTGAACCGGATGTTCGCACTGTTCGGCAATTCCTTGTCGCTGGTAAACAGTGGCGTGTTGCCAAACTTCATCGCATCGGTCTTGTGATTCCACAGCGTGCAAGCGTAGGCTTCAAAAGCCGCATTCAACTCGGCAATGCCGCGCGGCGCATACCACCCTTCATCCTTCACCTCCATCGTGAAGCTGAAAAACGGCTGACTGCATTTGCCGCCCACCTTGTAGGGACACCCATACGGCTTGCGAATTTCCTTGTCCGTCGCCTGCGGGGAAAAAGTCGTGATCGTGAATCCGCCGGCCGTCCGCTTCCACAAATGCCACAGAATGATTTCCTCATCCCGCGTGCTGTGCGTTATGCCTTCGCGCACCTGCTTGTCAATCTCGATGGAATTGAAGTTGAAATCCTTCCGGCCCTTGATCGCGCCAATGACATCCGCCGCCTGGTTGTACTGCCGGTTGCGCTGATACTGCGGCACGCTCAACGTCTGCACCTCAATCCAATAATCCGCATCGTCAAAGTCGTCATACTGCTGCGGCATCAACAGGTAAAGCGGGTCAATGCTTCGAAACGTCAGCGCATAATTGTTGTACGGGTCAACCGTCACTTTCAGAATGCCCCGACCGCGCAACAGCATGGCATCAATGGCCCGTTCCATTTGCAGGCGATAGTTGGAGAAATGGCGTAACTCGAAATCGTGATAGTCCGCCGCGGATTCCGTCACATCCTGCTGCTGCTGGCGCAACGCCGTGAAATCGCACATGCGCGAGCCGCCAAACACCTGGGCACTCCAGAAGGGTTTCAAGTCCCCAATGTTCATGTCCACCAGCGGCAAATGCTGATCCGCCGCCCATGGACCAGGCTTGTTCAGCCGGCGCAAGCCGTCATGCCGCATCTGATAAAACAGCCGCTGCTTCCGCTCATACACCCCGCGGTCGGCCAGAATTTGAAAGCCCTTATCTCGAAGATTATTACTCACATGGCGCTATGTGAAGTCATGCGCCACCACACAATCACGTTAGCGTTAAAGAGTCAAGAGTTATCGTTATCCAAAATGCACCCCCGGCAACGGCTGTTCCGAGTGTTCCGCTTCATCGCGGCTGCCCCAAATGCTGTCCTTCGTCTCCTTTGGCACATAGGTCGTCCCGCCCATCACCGGCCGGCTGGTCAACGCCATGGGCGGCATGGACGCGCAGCACACCGCATCCGCTTCGTCCGGGCTTGGCACATTGCGCGCCCGCATTTCCTCTTTGCTCTCGAGGACAAACAATCCCTTGCTGTTCCGCTTCAACTTTCGCCCCAACAACTGCCCGCGCAACGCCTCGTTTTTCGGCAAAATGATGCTGCACTCCTTCACCCGCGCCGCCATCAGTCCCCACGCCTCCGACCACGCATTGCCGTACTGATCATCAAACCGCGCCGCCTGGCCGCCATGGAAATCATTGATCGGCCAGCCCAGCTCCTGGATGCGCCGCACCATCGGCCCGCCCAGGCCGTCCCCGTCCCCGTCCACCTCCTGCGGCTTCAAGCCAATTTCCCGTTCCAACCGTTTCAAGATTTGAATGAACTCACCCACCGCCGTCATTTCGTCGGGCTCCACCCACGCCTTTTCGATCCAGACCCGATTCCCCACTCGCACCGCCGCCACGTTCTTGGCCCGGCCGCCGGCAAAGTCAAAGAACACATGCCGCTCCACGCCCCGCTCCGCCGGCGGGTTCTCCAGGCACTTCTCGTACTCGGTCAGCGTCAACAGCGCGTTTTCCACAAACGTGCTGAACTCGGCAAACACGCTGGAAAGTGTCAGCGGATCTTTTACCTGGCCACCGTGGCTGCCCGTCCGCACCATCTCCAGCGCCGCGTGCATCGGGATCCCGCAATTCTTGGCAATGGTCCGCGCCACCTCCTCATCCTCATGCCAGCCGCCTTTCGACTTCACACACTCCACCTTGGGCAGCCGGTTGATATTGTAGAACGCCGCCAAGTCCCGGCTCATCTGGTAGAACTTGCCCGTGGGATCGAGCGGCGAGCCCATAAACAGCAGCCAGGTCGGATTGCAGCGATCCTCCGCCGCCCCGATGATTTCATCCCGCACGGCCGCGCATTCGTCCACGATGATTAGTTGCTCGATCGGGTCTTTCCCATCTGTTTCCTCGTGGAAACCCTGAAACGTGCCTTCATCCCGGGCCGCATACGCCAGGAACTGGTTGATGCCATTGATCTTGATGCTGCGGTCCAGAAACTCCCAATGCGGAAAACGATAACTCTGCCGTTTCAAGTTCGGGACAAGCTGCTCCTTCAACTGCCGATCGCTGCCGGAAGTCATTTGCACGCGCGCTCCGCAAATCTCGAGCGCGTACAGAATGGCCGCCACCGCCACGCGACTGGTCTTGCCTACCTCATTGCCGCAAAAAAACGCCTCGCGCGTCTTGCGCTTGCGGAACAAATCATCCAGCACCTTGGCCTGCTTCGGATGCAGTTGAAACCCCAGCCTCACCTTGGCGTAACTGCTGGGCCGGCTCAGTTCATCCACCACCACCTGCCGCGGTTTGGGCTTGGTCTTGGCTTTCATTCCCGCAGCGCCTTTTCTAAACTGCGAAACAACAGATTCCGCATATCATCCAAATGCTTTTGCGTTGCTGCCAACGCCCCGGCGCTGCCTGCCGCTTCACTGGGCCGAAAACCGTTCGCGTAAAGGCTATCCATTAACTCCTGGGCGGCTTCTGCGTCCAAACGAAACGTGGGATCAATGTGATTTCCAGGTGCAACCGCCGTAAAAGTAATGTTTGTTGCTACGGCATTAGAAGTCCGAACCAACACCGCCACCTCGTTAGTCCATGGTTCAGTTGCAGTTCTGACCCTCACTCGATTGCGAACAATTTCACTCATAAAAATCCGTGTTTCTTTGGTTTGGCCTTCGACTCTCGACTTTCGCCCCTCGACTCATGCGTGCCCCATCCTCTCCTTCCGCGCCTTATTGGCCGCCTCGATAATGTCCGCCGGCAATTGCAGCGTGTTGTTGTTGATCGTCGTGCTCACCTCGGGGTCGTTCCGCCAGTGTTTATGCGCGCGGTTGTTCAGAAAATACTTTTGCGCCCCCACATCACCCGGCACCCATTCCTTGCAAGAAACCACCTCGCCATCCACCACCTTGTCCACCATCCGCTCGTAACCCACTGCCGCCTGGTAAAGCGCATTGGCCACCTCGCCCCGCGCCACCTCCTTACCCCGCCGAAGCGACTCCATGAACTCCGGATGCTTCTTTTTCCACACGTTCAGCGTAGATTCCGCCACGCCAAAGAACTGCGCCAGGTCCTCATCAATCGCCCCGGCCAGACATTGCTTGTATGCCTGCTCCGCATATCCCGGCTTGTACGCCGTCGGTTGCCCTGGGCCTCGCTTTTTCCTACTCATGCCACTTTCCTAGTCCTTTCTAGTTCCTCGCGTTTCGGGAGGCGGACGAAATTCTTTGATAGCTTGCAACAGTTGCAGTCACACGTTTCCGGTGAGTGCGGAATCCTTGTTGGAGCGCCGGTCGGACGCCTTTCGGTCTATCGTGAGCCACAGCGGGCCGACTTGAACGATGTAGCACGTCCTGAATTTTCGGCATCCGAAGTCCCATCGGGACACCAGTCGGAGGCTCGCCGTTCTGTAGTTTGAGAGGTAGATAGTCATTGGCATCTCCTGAGTGTGATTTCGTTCGCTTCGATTGTGTCGCCGAGCCTGTCCATGATTCGTGTCAGGTGGGATCGCAGATTCGTCTTGCCTTGGATTTCCAGCGGTGGCCCGCCGATGCGGATACAGTTACGGGTTTCGGTTTGCTTGCCAGTCCATCCGCGTCCAGCGGTGGGGACGGCGTGCTCTTGCTGCGCGGTTTCCCCGCTGTATGCAGCCCCATCCAGCCAGATTGTCCACGTTGGTATCATAGCGTTTCCCGGATTGAGTGGTCAGGCACGGTTACAGTTTTCACGGCTTGGTGTTCCGCGTGGCAGAGGTTGCAGTATTGCAACGCCGCCACTGAACCATCGCGCTTCACACCGTATATGCTTTTATTTCGGCTTCGGTTAGCATGTTGCCTCCGGTCGCTGAGCTTGGTTGTTCGGAAGCACGAGCCTCATTGCGTTTTGAGTCTCGACTTCCCATGTGTATTCTCCGCCGCGTTCCTCGTATTCGGCTTTGGTCAGTTTGCGGCCTTGAGCGATCCAGCAAGTATCACCTTCGGCTTCCCACGCCAGCAGCGCGGCGCGAGCGGCCTGCTCGATGTGGTCGTGTGGGCCGTTCCATCCGTTCTCCGCCGTTCGTTCCGTGTGCGCGAACCACTTGTGCCGGTGCTTCCGAACCAGTCCTTGCAGCACAACCCGGCTATCGTCCGCAGTTTCCACCGTTGCTGATTTTCGATTGTTCATTGGCTTCGTTTTGAGTTGTTAATTGTTGACGCCGGGTTGCTGAAGTCCGCGTTACTTACTTGAACATTCCCCAGTTAAATTCCGCCATCTGGGCCGGCGTCGTCTTCACCCGCCGCTCCGTAATCGCGCATTTCACATCTGCCATCACGCGCCACACTTTTTCCGGATTGGCTTTGATCCGTTGGATCCACTTTCCGCCGTCGTTCACCCACTGCCCATTCAGCACCGATTCCGCAAATTGTGCCACCTCCACCTGCCGGGCCGTCAACGCCGGCTTGCCCGGCGTCCCCTCACCCCGACGAGCATCGTCCTTGCAAGCTTTGTCGGAGCCTTTCTGAACTTCAGAAGTCTGAAGTATAGGCGGTGACTGTGCCGTTACTGTCGCGTTACTGGCCTTCCGGTCGCGAAAGTCCTGTTGCCGTCTTGCCCCGTCCTCCCGCTCTTTTGCCTCCCTCGCCATCCGGCGATTCGTCAGCGTTATTCTGCCGTTATCGTCCTGCACCACCCCGCACGTATTGCACACCTGGAATTCGTTCACCGCCCCGCACAGTTCGGACGCCTGGCAGCCAACCGCGCGCGACAGCATCTCCGCTGTGCCGGCGACTACCCCGCTTCGTCCGCCCTCGTGCATGATGCAAATGAGATCCCACCAGATGCCCCGCGCGGCCGGACTCAACATCCTTACCGCCGGGTCTTTCAGCCAATCCCCCGGAAACAACTGCATGAACGGCAATTTCTCAGCCATTCATTACCTCCAGCGGACTCCGCTTTTCCAGGCCGGAGCACTGTTCCGCCATATGCTAGTTTCACTCATTTTAGTAGTTGGTTAGTAGTTGCGCTCAGGTCGCTGAGCTTGAGCGCGAACGCGCGTATGCCGATGCACCTAACGACCCATGTCCGGCGTGCCTCAGCTTGGTCGTTCCGCCGCCGGGCGATGCGTTTAGGTTTCTTCGGGCGGCCTCCGAGTTTTCCGTTTTCACGCACGGCGGCGGCCTTGGCCTCTGATTTGGCCAGACCGCCGAGGCGTCCGAGAGATTGTGCGGCTGGGTTTTTCATGCGACCTCCACCCATTGGCCGGCAGCTTTCGCCTTCGCCATTTCGCGATGGCCGAGACCTCGATGAATCTTTTGCTCCGCCGCAACAGCCGCAGAGTAGTTCGGGAAGAGGGCGGCATATTTTTTTTCAGAGACGCCGTGGATTTGGATTCTGCCGTAGCAGCCGTCGAGTTCGCGGAGGAGTTCCACCGCGATTCTGTCCGCATCAGCTTCACCGACGGTGATTTGGTCATTGGACACGGCCACGATCTGGCCGGTGTTATTTTGCACGTAGGCGGCGGCCTTCGTGTCGAGGTTGTGTTTCGCTGCGAATCGGGCGAGGAATTTCACGTTCGCGCTTCTTTTTCCGCTCAAGGTCAGGCTTACAGTTTTCATTTTATTTTTTTTTCTGTTCGTCAGGCTCTTCGCCCCTCGAACTACCCACACAATAACCTAAGCGGTTAGGTTTGCAAGAAGATTCTTCATTTATTTTTAGGCTCGCCAGAGCCTTGATTTCATTGGGTTTCAGACCGGACGGCGGAACAAATCGCTCATGAGAACGCCGGTTGACGCGCTCGCAAAATTCAACGGTTTGAGTCCGGCGTCTCATAGCTCCACGTTA
>JBGAIM010000003.1:0-460094 GCA_044225555.1 Limisphaerales bacterium
GGTGGTTGGTTGGTCGCCAGCCGCGCGTTGCGCCCGATGCAGACCATTGCCGAGACGGCAGAGCGCGTGACCGCCCGAGGGCTGGACGCGCGCATTCCGGTGCTCAACGAAGATCCCGAGATCGCCCGCGTCATTCAGGTGCTGAATCGCATGATGGATCGGCTGGAAACGAGCTTTCGTCAGGCGACACGCTTCAGCGCCGATGCTTCGCATGAATTAAAAACACCGCTCGCCATCATGCAGGGCGAATTGGAGAACGCGCTGCAAGCCGCTGCCCCCGGGTCGTCGGAGCAGCAACTCTTCACGAACCTGCTGGAAGAGGCGCAACGGTTGAAGGCCATCACCCAGAGTCTCCTGCTGCTGGCACAAGCCGATGCCGGCCAACTCAAGCTCGCGCTCGAACCAGTGGATTTGAGCGCCGAGCTGGAAGGCATGGTCGAAGACGCCCGCGTTCTTGGTGCCGATCACCGACTGACTTTCGAAACGCACATTCCAGCGGGCGCACGCGTTCCAGCGGACCGCGCGCTGTTGCACACGGCGCTGTTCAACCTCATCACCAATGCCATCAAGTACAACCAGCCGGACGGTTTGATCGAGGTGCGCATGGAATCATTGCCAGGCAAGACTACTTTAACCATCGGCAATGCCGGACCGGGCATTGCGGAGGGAGACCGGGCCAAGGTGTTTGAACGCTTTTACCACGTCGGGCCGGCGGACGCCCCGCGTGTGGACGGCCTAGGTCTGGGCCTGAGTCTGGCGCGCGAAATTGTGCGCGCGCATGGCGGTGAATTATCGTTGCAGGAGAGCCGCCCGGGCTGGACTTGCTTCGTTGTGACACTCGAGCTGCCGCCGGCCAGTAGTTGACCTGTGTCAAGACACGCCCGCCTGCTCCCAGCTATCCTGACTGTGACGGCAGCTGAACAGGTGGTGCTCGAATTGAAGGAATGATCCTCATGCGAAAGAACTGGAAATGGTTGGTGGTGCTCGCCCTCGCGGTGCTCGTGGTGGTGCGCTTCAAACTCGCGGCCACGCCGGTCGTGGCGCACGTCGTGGAAAAAACGGTTGTGGATGCCGAGGTGATGGGCACGGGCACGCTGGAGGCACGCGTCAAGACCACGATCAGCCCGCGCATTCAGGAACGCTTGGCCGAGGTGCTGGTGGATCAGGGCGAATCCGTGAAGGCCGGGCAACTCCTCGCCCGGCTCGACGACGGTGAACTCAAGCGTCAGGTGGAAGTGGCCGAAGCAGCGCTCGCCAGTGCCAAGGCGACCGCCGAACGGGTGCGCGTGGACGAGGTGCGCGCGCAGGCCGTCGAACGTCAGGCGCAGCAAGATCACAAACGCGTCACCGATTTGCTCGCGACGAAGGTGAGTTCGCAGGCCGAGATGGACAAGGCGATCGAGCAGTTGCACGTGGCCGAATCCGATCTGCACCGCGCCCGCGCCGCTACGGTTGAAGCGCAACAACAGGTCAACACCGCGGAGAGAAATCTCGCCTACCAGCAGGAGCGCCTCGGCTTCACCCGCATTCTGAGTCCGTACGACGGCTTGGTCACGCGGCGCGATCGCGATCCGGGCGGCGTCGTGGTGCCGGGCAGTTCACTGCTGCAAATCATTTCTACAAACGAGATCTGGATTTCCGCCTGGGTGGATGAGACGGCGTCCACCGGGCTGCACACCGGCCAGGTGGCGCGCGTGGTGTTCCGCTCGGCGGCCGAGAAAAGTTATCCCGGCACGGTGGCTCGCCTCGGTCGCGAGACGGATCGCGAGACGCGCGAATTTCTCGTGGACGTGCGCGTGCAGGAGCTGCCAGCCAACTGGACCATCGGCCAGCGCGCGGAGGTGTTCATTGAAACGAATCGCAAGTCCGACGCACTGGCGGTGCCGCAGCGCTTCATTCAATGGCGCGACGCCAAGCCGGGCGTATTCGTGGCTGACGGCGGCAAGGCTGCGTGGCGCGACGTAGCGCTCGGGTTGCGTGGCGCGGATACAATAGAAATCACGCAAGGTTTGGCTGCGGGGGAAACGGTAGTTGTGCCAGCCGGTCCCAAGCAATCGCCGCTGAAGTCCGGCCAACGCATCAAAGCGAAATGAAGCGTAGAAACCACTCTGGCTGCGAAAAAACACAAAGACTGCGGCGCGCGGCTTCCGTAGCGGCAGGCATCCTGCCTGCCGTAGAGGGCGTGCATCCTTGCCGCCCGGGACCCGCGTGGCCTTGCAACAGGCGCGAGCAAGTTCGCATGCCCTTGGTGATGCGTGAGGTTCTTTCCGCCGGGCTGGGAAGCCCGGCTCTACGGCAGGCAGGGATGCCTGCCGCCACCCCAACATGAATCTCGCCGCCAAAGACATTCGCCATAACTTCGGGCGGTTCGCATTGACCACCATCGGCATTGGTTTGCTGTTGATGATCGTGATGGGCATGGGTGGCATCTATCGCGGGCTGATTCGCGAGGCGACTTTGCTGATAGATAAAATCGGTGCGGACTTGTGGGTGGTACAGGGCGACACGCGCGGCCCGTTTGCCGAAATCTCCCGTGTCCCGGCCAGTCTTGAAGACCGTGTCCGCGCCGTGCCCGGGGTGGCGAGGGCGCGGCGCTTTGTGTCGCACACGGTGCAACGTGAGCATCGGGGCAAGCCGTTGCGGCTCGTGGTTCAAGGATTGTCGTGGCCCGACGATAACGGTGATTGGATTCCGCTCGTCGCCGGGCGGGCGCTTCGTCAGGCACATTACGAACTGATCGCGGATCGGTCGCTGGGGCTCGAACTCGGCGAGAAAGTGAAGCTGGGCAAGGACGTCTATGAAGTCGTCGGCCTCACGAGTGGGATGGTGGGTTCGGGTGGCGATGGTCTGGGGTTCTTCACAGTGAGTGACGCGCTGGCGATTCAATTCGATCTGCCCGGCGAAGCGCTGCGGCTGGAACGGCAATCCCGTCGCGCTCGCGTGGAAGGCGAGGACCTTGGGCAGGCACAACCGCTGTTACTCGAACGGGCGGTTGGCTCGGCCAGCGGCATTCCCACACTCACGCCGCCGCAAGTGAGTGCTGTCATGGTTTCGCTTCAGCCCGGCACGGACGCTGCGCGAGTGGCTGCCACCATTTCCACCTGGGCGGACGTTAAGATTTATTCCCAAGCACAGCAGAAGGACCTGTTGCTCTCGGGCATGGTTGACAAGGCGCGCCGCCAGCTTGGCCTGTTCCGCGTGCTGCTCATCATCATCTCGACCATCATCCTCGCGTTGATCATTTACACGCTCACGCTCGACAAGATTCATGACATCGCGATGCTCAAACTGATGGGCGCGCGCAGTCGCGTGATCGCCGGGTTGATCCTCCAGCAGGCGTTGCTGATCGGGGCGCTGGGTTACGGGCTGGCGTATTGGCTGGGCACTTTCGCGTTCCCGAAGTTTCCGCGCCTCGTGGTGATCGAAACGCCTGATCTCGTTCAACTCGCCGTGATCGTGCTGGGTATTTCCGTGCTCGCGAGCCTGATTGGCATTGGCAAAGCCATGCGCGTGGAGCCGAACAAGGTGTTGTCATGATCACTCCTGCCAACAGCACCCCCGCGGTCGAGGCCATCGGTCTGACCAAGATTTACGGCTCGGGCAATACCGAGGTCGTGGCGATGAAGGACGTCTCCCTGAGATTGGCGCGCGGCGAAGTGGCCGCCTTGCTGGGCCCAAGTGGCGCCGGCAAGTCCACGTTCCTCACCGCCATCGGCCTCATCAACCCTCCCACTTCGGGTCGCATTGTTCTCGGGGGCGAACCCGTGATGGACGGCGAACGTGCGTTGGTGGACGTGCGCGCCTACCGGCGGCAGCATCTGGGCTTTGTGTTCCAAAAGGCGAACCTCATTCCATTTCTCAATGCGGTGGAAAACGTCGCTGTGGCGATGGAGATCAACGACGTCGCCCCGCGCGCCGCCCACAAACGCGCGCTGGAATTGCTTGATTATCTTGGCGTCGCCGACCGCGCGAAGAATCTCCCGGACGCGCTTTCCGGTGGCCAGCAACAACGGGTCGCCGTCGCCCGTGCGCTCGCGAATCAACCCAGCCTCATCCTGGCGGATGAACCCACTGCCGCGCTCGACAGTCATCGCGGCCGGCAGGTGATGGAGTTATTCCGCAAGGTTGCCCACGAACGCGGCTCGGCCGTCATCGTGGTGACCCACGACCACCGTTCGCTGGATGTTTTCGACCGAACTTACGAGATGGAGGATGGGGAATTGCGCGCTGGATGAATTCTCTTGGCCCTGCCATTCTCGGCGTAACCTTTTGCTGGCTCGTGGCTCTAGGACTCACAATTAAACTATGAACGAACCAAACTGCGTCTCCGGGACTGACCGCGGCACCGACCGCGCCGATGCCAGAGCCCGCTGGAATCCCTATCTTGTTGGCATCGGCATCGGCGTCCTAAGCTGGTTCGCCTTTGGTCTCGTGAACCAACCGCTGGGCATCACCACCTCCTTGTCGGCGGCCTCGAGCGTTTGTGCCCTGCCGGTCCTCGGCAGTGAGGGCGTGGCGCAGAATGCCTATTGGGCCAAGACGCCCTTCAAGTGGGATGGCGGCATGTTGTTTCTGGTGGGCACATTCCTCGGCAGCCTGCTGAGCGCGCTCGTCAGCCGCACGTTCCGCTGGGAAAAAGTTCCGGCAACGTGGTCGCAACGATTCGGCGCGTCGACCCCCAAGCGACTCGTGGCGGCCTTCGTGGGCGGCGTCATCATCATGTTCGGCGCGCGCATGGCGGGCGGCTGCACGAGCGGACACGGCATCAGCGGCTCGCTCCAGTTGGCGTTGAGCAGTTGGACTTTCTTCCTGACGATGTTTGCGACGGGCATTCTGACCGCGCTCGTTCTTTTCCCCCAACGGACGAGTGCCTCCAAGTAGATCAACTGCGCCTTTACTCGATTATGAATTTCCCTGTCTCGGCTGAAACTGCTCGCTGGCTGGCGATTCCCATGGGCATCGTCTTTGGCGTTCTGCTGCATCGCGGCGGCGTGGCCAATTACAACGTGATCGTGAACCAGTTTCGATTCAAAGATTTCACCGTGCTCAAAGTCATGTTCACGGCGATCATCGTCGGCGGCATCGGCGTGTTGCTGTTGAAAAGCACCGGGCACGCGCAATATCACATCAAGCCGGCGAACATGCTCGGCGTCGCGCTCGGCGCAGCTTTGTTTGGCGTGGGCATGGTGCTTTACGGTTATTGTCCGGGAACCGGCGTCGCGGCGGTGGCCACGGGCAGCCTTCATGCGCTGAGCGGTTTTGTCGGGATGCTGCTGGGGGGCGTGCTCTACGCGTTGAGTTTCCCCTGGGTCGAGGCGCACATTCAAAAGGTCGCCGCGCTCGGGAAGGTGCGCCTGCCTGATGTGACCGGGGTGCCGGACTGGGGTTGGTTTGGGATTCTCTGCGCCATCGCGGGCGTGGTCTTCTGGCTGATTGAAGCGCGATTCAAGCCGGGCACGGAAGGCAGAACCACTGATCCGCGTTGATCGACGCTCATTCGGCAAGGATGGTAACCTGTCGGCTGCTTGGGCGCGGTGTGAACTCTGAGCCTTGGCGGTTGAGGAGCGTTCGGGTTGAAACCAAATTCGGGTGACGACAACGCCACCCGAACTGGCTGTGAGTTCAGACGATTATTTCTGCGTTTGGGCCGAACCGTTCACCGGGCAGTTGCCCATGCCGGCACGGGGGCCGGTTCCGTCACAAGCTCCGCGCCGCTGACCCTTGCCCTGACCCTGACCCTGGCCTTTGCCCTGACCGAGACCCGGGCAGTTGGCTCGCGGACCGCCATTGGGGCAGACCCCGCCGTTCTTCTCGATGCACGCCGCCTGACGCGCCGCGCGTTCCGCATCCGACTTCGGCGGGCCACCGTAACCCTTGCCATTGCCCGGACCGTTGCCGGCGAAGGTTGAGGTCGTCAAGCCACCGAGCAGCAATGCTGCTGCGATCAAACCACTGATTACCGTGCGTTTCATAACTGTCCTTTCGTTTAACTGTGTTCTCGTTCTTGTTCGGCGCAGCCGCTGCGCTCGCTTCAATAGAACAGACCATGGCCGCATGAACGAAGTCCGCAGGTACAGATGACAATACTGTAATGCTCCGCGGGTTGACATCGGGTGGTGTTGGACGGTTAATGGAAGTGGGTAAAACACCGAGGTCATTATGAACGACGGGAACGAGCAGGCGCTGGCGGGATTGAGCGTTTTGGTGGTGGACGACGAAGCCTTGTTGCGCCGGAGACTGGCGGCACACCTCGAAGCGCTAGGGGCAGATGTGACCAGTGTGGAAACTCTCGCGGCGGCGCGAAATCAGATCGCGGCTCTGGAATTCGATTTCGTATTGCTCGACATCCACCTGCCGGACGGGCTGGGTCTGGACCTGTTGCGTACGGGGACCATCCCGCCAACCACCGGCGTCGTGGTGATGACGGCGCAGGGCGGAGTGGAGGGCGCCGTGGAGGCGATGCGATTGGGCGCGCTGGATTATCTGGTCAAGCCGTTCGATCCGGCCTTGCTGCCGCTTGTCATGCGGCGCGCCCGTCAGGCGCGGCAATCGTCGCGGGTGGCCGAACACGTGCAGGAGACCGCGCGCGAACTGCGCTTCTTCTTCGGTGACTCCCTTTCGCAACTGCGCGAGCAACTGGACAAAATCATCGCCGCCGACCGCCGCCTGCAAACGCGATTGGCCCCCGTGCTCATCCTCGGCGAAACGGGCACCGGCAAATCCAGCCTGGCGCGTTGGTTGCACGGGAACGGCCCGCGCGCGACGCAGCCCCTCATTGAGGTGAATTGCTCCGCCTTGCCGGACTCGCTCGCGGAATCTGAATTGTTCGGTCACGAACGCGGTGCGTTCACCGACGCACGTACGGCGCGGCAAGGGCTGTTCGAGGCCGCGCACGGTGGAACCCTGTTCCTCGACGAATTGCCCAGCCTGTCGTCAGCGGCGCAGGCCAAGGTGCTCACGGCAATTGAAGATCGCAAAATCCGCCGGCTCGGTGGCAATCGCCAGATCGAAGTGGACGTGAGGATTATTGCTGCGACCAGCCGTGATTTGCGGGCGGCGGTGGAATCGGGCGAATTTCGTGAGGACTTGCTGCAACGGTTGGATTTGTTCCGGGTGAATCTTCCGGCGCTACGGGAGCGGGGCGATGACATCCTGAAACTCGCCGGGCATCTGCTGGCTCAACTTTGCCGGCAGCATCGCCTGCCGCTGCGTCAGATCACCGAAGAGGGTAAACGCCGTTTGCTGGCGTATCGCTGGCCGGGCAATGTGCGCGAACTGGCCCATGAACTGGAACGCGGCCTGGTGTTCGAGCAATCCGCCGCGTTGGACTTCGCGCATCTACCGGCCGGGGCGGCGACACCAAACGTGGCCCCGGTAGTCGGAAGCGAATGGTTGAATCCTGGGTTCACCTTTCCAGAACAAGGGTTCGTGCTTGAAGATGCCATGAATCGGCTGGTGCAACTCGCATTGAGCCAGTCGCGCGGGAATGTTTCGCAAGCAGCCCGGATGCTTGGCGTGACGCGCGACTTTGTGCGGTATCGGTTGCATGGGGATCGGAAGGAAAAGGGTGAGCCATGAACGCGGAGACTTCAATTCGTGCGCGCAAGAAGATCGCCACGCTGTTTCCCCTCACCCCGGCCCTCTCCCTAGAGGAGAGGGAGAATTGCCGCCAGTTCCAGACGAATACGGGATGGTGCCTTTGCTGGACGAGTGTCGGACTGACTCGAGTCGGACGAACGCTGTTCCCTCTCCCCGAGGGAGAGTGTCAGGGTGAGGGGAAACGCGACGTCCAAACGCATGCCGCTGCGTTTTCGGCCGCAGTCCAAATCATCGCGAGCCTTCTGCTATTACAGGTTCCCCTCGCTCACTCAGCAACCAATGCTGAACCCCCCGCGGTCTGGGACAACACCGCGCGGGCGACCACGGGCTTCGGCTATAGCGACAATGTCATGCGCTCAAGTGTCGCGCCGGAAAGCAGCGGGTTCTACAACGTGTCGGCGGACGCGTCCTTCATCCGCTTTGCCGAGAGCGGCGCGTATCTCACGTTTTTCGTGCTCGGTGACTACACCAAGTATTTTGACGCGCCGTCGGTGGGCTACGAGGAGTTTTTCTCGGGCACAGCGCAAGCGGTGACGCCGCTCGGAACCCAGGACCAACTGGGGGGCGAGTTCAGTTATCTTTACCAACACCAGGTCGTGGATGTTTCGGAAACCGAAGCGGTCCTGACGCGAATGTTGGTGGATGGACACACGTACACGCTTCGCCCGCATTGGAGACACACGTTTTCGCCCGCCTGGTCCATGCAACTCGAAGTCGGGGGACTGCGCCAGCTTTACGGCGAAGACCTCTCTGATTACTGGGAAACGGCGACGCGGCTGAGTGTGATCCATCAATACGGCTACCGATCGGAGCTTTCAATCGCGTACCAGCCGAAGCACATCTGGTATGACGATCGGGAACAGTTCGACGCGGCGGGGGTGGCGATGCCCGGTACGAGCCTGTACTACTGGCAGCACGAGGTCGGCGCGCAATGGCGACATCACTGGGACGAGACACGGCATTGGCGCACCACGACCCGGCTCAGTTACATGTTCAACCAGGACAACGGCTCGGGCTATTTCGACTACAACCGTGTGGTGTTCACCCAGCAGTTGCGCTGGACGAATCCGCTTTGGGAAATCAAAGGTGGCGTGCGCGTCGGCTGGTATTATTACCCGGTTCAACAGTTCAACAACGAGCAACTCGAGCGCTCCTATGTGGTGGTTGATTTGCGCGTCGAGCGGCGGTTGGGCAAATACTGGTTGCTCTACGTCAACGCCGAGCGCGAATGGAGCATGAGCAGTGATCCGGTGGAGGAATACAACGACTGGCTGGCCGGCGGCGGAGTCGGGGTGGAGTTTTAGCTGAGCGACTGGAAACAGAATGAATGGCACAATCCACTTGGAAAAGTTCATTCCGCAAACGCGGTGGGCGTTTGCCCTGGGCGTAGGCCTCGCGCTGGCGGTGCTGGCCGGCACGATTCTCGCCGGCCTGCTGTTCGTGCGGGGACTGGTACGCGAGCAGATTGCCCGGCGCGATGCCGAGGCATTGCACGCCACGACGCTGATGGAGCAGTTGGACGCTGCGGCTCTCAACGGCAAGGAAGTCCGCGATGACGCGCAGATTGGTTTTGATGCCGCCGTGCTCGCGTCGCGGCTCAAAGGCGTCATGGGCATTCGCTTCTTTGACCCGGCCGGCAAGTTCAAGGATGCCTTTCCGGCGACCATCCAACCCCAACCGCTCGATCCTGAGCCGGCGCAGGTAATTGCGCAGTTGAAAGCGCACAGCCGGTTTCGCCCCGAAACACCGTTGAGCGATGTGTTCATCTATCTGCCGCAATTCGCCACCGGCCAGATTGCGCGCGTGCCAACGCTGGAGGTTACGGTGCCATTGCACCGGCGCAACACCGAGAAGCTCGCCGGCGCGGCGCAGTTCATTGTCGAGGGGCAGAGCATGGCTGATGAATACGCACGTTTGGATCAGCGGTTGACGCAGATCGCCGTCATCACATTTGTCGTCGCTGGAATGGTGCTGGTGGCGATGCTGTGGCCGGCATTTCGGCGCGTGGAAAAGCTCAATCACGATCTGGCGTTGCGCGGTGAGCGTTTGCAGCGCGCGAACGAGGAACTCGCGCTGGCTGCGCGGGCCTCGGCGGTCGGCGCGATTTCCGCCCATCTGATGCACGGGCTGAAGAACCCGCTCGCGAGCCTTTCGCAATTTGTTTCCCGCGGAGGCAACGGCAACTCTACGTCACCCAACGAAGACTGGCAGGACGCATTGACGGCCTCGCGCCGGATGCAGGCGCTGGTCGAGCAAACACTGGAAGTGCTGGGCGACGCGCGCGGCGAACCGACTTATGAGCTTTCGGTCAACGAATTGGAGGCCGACGTGCAAAAGACCGTTGCGGCCGCCGCCGCCCGGCGGCAGGTGAAGCTCGTCGTCCACGCGGTCGGCAATTGCCGGCTTTCCAGTCGCAACGCCAACCTCGCCAGTTTGGTGCTCGTGAATCTGGTGGAGAATGCCATCGAGGCGACACCCGCCGGCGGCACCGTTTCATTGTCTGTGGCGCGCGAAGGGGAGCGACTCTGCTTTCGGGTTCGGGATGAAGGCGCGGGATTGCCGGAACATTTGCGCCAGCATCTGTTCCTCCCGTGCAAATCCACGCGCGAAGGCGGCAGTGGAATCGGGCTGGCCATCTCCAAACAAATCGCCGATCACCTCGGTGCGAAGCTGGAACTGGCAGAGTCCTCGCCGCAGGGCTGCGTGTTCCTGCTGGAGCTTCCCGTGTCCGCCTGCCAGGAGGCGTAGCGTCAGGCATCCTGCCTGACGTTGCGGGCGGCATCTTGCCGCCCGGAAAATGCGTGGTCGTCATGTCTGCGGCTCACGAAACTCCCAACGCGATCAGATTTGCGTGGGTTTCTTTCCGCCGGGCTGGGAAGCCCGATTCTACGGCAGGCGGGGATGTCCGCCGCACCGGCGCATCTGGGCGCTTCCGCCCAGTGGTGCTTGCATCGTGCCGGGCGCTTCCGCCCATCCAACGAACGCAACGAAATCACAGTTTGCAGGAATGCCAGCAATTGCACGGAATTCTCAACATATCTCCATTGGCACGACGCGTGCAAAAGCAACTCTCGGCATAGAGCCGTCGAGAACCAAGAAAGTAGAAGGTTATGAAAATCAAGATGCTGATCGCGACCATGACGACCCTGGCTTGTGCGGCGGGCGTGACCATGGCGCAAGGCACGAATGCTCCCGGCCCGGGCGGTACGGGCCCGCAGGGAGTGCAGCAACAGGACCGGGACCGTCTGCAAACCTGCAGTCCGACGTTGGAACAAGATCGGACGCGCTTGCAGCAATGCCTGCCCAAGGAAGTGAAAGATGCGGTGAAGGACATGGCACAGGCCCGCGAGCAATACCAGCAACAACTCCGCGACAAGCAAAAGGAAGTCGCGGCGTGCACCGATCAGGAACGCGACCGGTTGCGGGATCAGCTGCGCGAGCAGATCAAAGATCAAGTGCGTGATCGTGATCAACTGCGCGAACGGTTGCAGGAGTTGCGACAAAGCCTGCCGAGCCATCAGGAGTTGATGGAGCAGGCGCGCGAGCAAGCCCGCGATCAAGTGCGTCGCGGTGACTAAGTCTTACGCGTTCTGATGCGGAGCCTCCAGGCAGGGAATCAGGAATTGTCTGGAGGCTCTCTTTTTCAAGTGTGCGAACCAACAACGCGCGAGGCCGAGATGAAAGGGACAGAAACCACCCGGGTGGCAGTTGAGCGGCAGCAGCGACTGCGAATTCTGACGGCACCGTTGGTTCGATTTCACGTGCCGATCGTGTTTCGACTGTCACCGGCAGACCGGCCCAGCCCGCGCAAGGAGGTTTTGGAGGGCGAAAAACTCCTGCCGCTTCCCTTGCTTAGTTCGCGTTTTCAAGCAGGCGAGGGCTGCCGCAGTCCAGGACGCTTTCGCGCGGAATCAAGATTCATGGTCCAAGACGGCTTCCTGGGCATCCGCGTGCTTGTGGCCATGTTGACAATCGTTGGCTGCCTTTCCAGTGCGGCGGGAGTCCTCCCGGAACGCTGGCGTTGGTCGAATCCGCTGCCGCATGGCAACAACGTGCTCGATATGCTCGTCACGACCGACTTTGCCGTGCAGGCCGGGGACGGTGGCACGGTGTATGTGCAACGTACCGATGAGCGCTGGGCACCCGCCGTAACCGGCGTAACGAATTATCTGCGCGGAGTTGCTCTGATGGGTGAGCGGCTTATCGCGGTCGGCGAAAACGGCTGCATCCTCTGGTCGGACGATGGGAATTACTTTCAACGAGCGCAGCTTTCTCCGGCCACCAGCGATTGGTTTGAAGGGGTCACGGCCTCCGCGCAACGTACGATTGCCGTGGGTGACAACGGTTCCATTTACAGCAGCACGAACGGGGCAGAATGGAGCAAAGTTACCTCTGGCACGACCGAGTGGCTACGCGGGATAGCCTTTGGGAATGGGGCTTATGTCGCGGTGGGTGAGAACGGCAAGATATTGCGCAGCACCGGCGGCAATTCGTGGAATTCGATTGCCAGTGGAACAACTGCACACCTCAACCGCGTTCGGTACGTGGGCGAGAACAGCGGCGGACAGTTTATCGCGGTCGGCAATGGTGGGGTGGCACTCAGCAGCGCGACGGGCGCGGCGCCGTGGACTTCACTTGCCAGCGGAACGACGAACAATCTTTTCGACGTGGCGACGAATGACACCGGTCTGCTGTTGGTCGGCGATCAGGAAGTGCGCTATCGCCCGGCGGGCGGGTCGGCGTGGTCCAATCACCTCGCACTCCCGACCAACGCCCCGCCCGCTTGGGTTTACCTTTCCGCTTACGGCAATTCAAATTCGTGGCTCGTCGCGGGCCGCACCGGACTCTTGATTGATGGCACACAAACGAACGGTGGTGATTACGTTTGGCAGCTTGCTCCCGATTCCTCCCACGCCTGGCTCTGGGACGTGACCGTGCAGAACGGCATCTACGTCGCAGTCGGCGACCTGGCAACCATACAAACCAGCCTCGACGGGATTCTATGGGCCAGAGAGGTAGTGCCCGTCCCGCACACGAACACCGTGTTGCTGGGCGTGGGAGGCAACACCAACCTGCTGCTGGCCGTTGGCAACGCCGGCAACGTCCTTCTCAGCCACGCCGGGCTGACGAACATGACGATCACCAACTATGTCGGCACCAACTTCGTTGTGACGAACTCGACCTTTGAGACGCTCGGTGTCATCTGGACCAATCTGCCGGCGTTCACGACGAATTCCCTCCAAGGCATCGCTGCGGGAGAGAATCTGTTCCTGGTCGCAGGCGAAGGCGGGAAGATCTTCACCAGCTCGGACACTACGAACTGGATTCCTCGCGTCACGCCCACCGCCAATTTTCTGACGAGCGTCGCGATCGGGCCAAATGCCTGTGTGGCCGTTGGCGCTCAAGGAACGTTGTTGCGTGGTGGGCCGGATGGCGCCAACTGGAGCAGTGTTTCACTGGCAACAACCAACTGGCTTTATCGCGTGCGCTGGCTCGAAAATCAATTCGTGGTCGTCGGTCAGAACGGCGTGATCTTCACGAGCCCGGATGCGACAAACTGGGTTGCGCGCGCCAGTGGCACCACGCGCTGGCTGACGGACGTCAGCTTGGTGAATGGCCAGTGGTTCGTCACCGGCTACCAAGGCACATTGGTGACCAGCACGAATCTGGTGAACTGGACCTCGTTGTCGTTGCCCACGATCAAATCGCTCTACGGCGCCGCTTCACAGAATGGTCAGCTCGTGGTGGCCGGGATCGAAGGCGTGGTCTTGCGTCAGCAAATCGTGCCGACGCTCTCGCCCGTGGACCTACTCGGCTATGACCGCAGTTCTGTCGTGAGTTCCAATGGCGACGCCAGCACGTACGAGTTGTTTCTCTTCGGCGGCCAGCCGGATCAGTTCTTTGAGTTTCAATCCTCCACGAACCTGACCGCGTGGCAGACCAACGCGGCGCTGGAGTTGTTCGACCCGAGCGGCACGATTTACCTGTTGCGCACGCGTGACCTCACCAACACACCGCCGCGCGAGTTCTATCGAACCCGGCTGCTGCCGTAGCGTCAGGCATCCTGGCGCGAGGTGAGAACATGAGTGTCGGTGGAGGGCGGGGTGATGTTTGGAAAATGCCTGCGCGCTTGGTTTTCCGTGAGCAATTTTCCGCCGGGCTGGGAAGCCCGGCTACGGCAGGCAGGAGGCCCGCCGCCACGATTGCGGCTGTGACCTTTTCATCGCTCCTGGCTCAGTTGGGGCAGAGACAGATGAAAACGATTACGGAACTGAACGACGAAAACTTTGACCGGACCATCGCCGCAACCAATCTGCCCGTCGTGGTGGATGTTTATGCGCCTTGGTGCGGGCCGTGCAAAATGATCGCCCCGCTGCTGGACAAGCTCGCGGAGCATTACGCAGGGCGGCTCCAGTTCTTCAAGGTGAACGTGGACCACTCACAGGAAGTCGCGGCCCGGTACAAAATCACCGGCGTGCCGACTTTGTTGTTGATCAACCACGGTCAAGTTCGCGATGTCCTGGTGGGTTTTCCAGGACCGCAGGAATTGCTGGCCAAATTGGACGCCCTCGCGGTATCGAGTAAGGTCACTGACGCGACGGAGGTGCGGTCATGACGTCGCTGGTGATCAAGTTGGCCCTGGGCGCGGGACTCGGCGCGTTGCTGGGATATTTCGGCCAATGCAACTCGGGGACGTGTCCGCTGACCGCCAACTGGAAGCGCGGCGCGGTTTACGGCGCGGTCCTGGGTTTGATGTTTCACCTGGCATCCGGCGGGGGCTCTTACCAACCGCCGAAAAATGTGAAGTCCATCGCGGAAGGGGATTTTGAGGCTGAGGTGATGCGGGCTGGCCAACCGGTGGTGGTGGATTTCTTTGCGACGTGGTGTGGTCCGTGCAAAATCCTCGCGCCACGTCTGGACGCGCTGGCCGGCGAATACGGGAGCAGGATGAAGTTCGTGTCCGTGAACATCGATCAAGCTCCGTCGCTCGCGGCGAAGTACAAAGTCGAGGGTGTGCCGACGCTGCTGTTCTTCGGGCCGGACGGGAGTATGGTGAATGCGAGTGTCGGATTGATCTCCAAGGATGCCTTGCGTGCGAAATTGGAAGCGCTGAGAGCACCGACTGGAAACAAACCGGCTGCTTGAAAGCCTGATTCCAGTTGGATTGTATCTTTTCGGAATCTCGCGGCTCGGTCATTAGTAACGGATTCGGAGCGTAGTATCAAACCGGGACTGATCCCGGGTTCTCGTTTAGCAAAATTGAAACATGAAACACATCTCACTTACTTCCTGGGCTGGAATCGCGACGATCACACTGTTCGCCGGATTGAACTCCGCTTTGGCGCAAACGCCTGTGCTCAATCCCGCCACCGTGCGGACCAACGCCTCGCTGTTCTTGTCGCCGATCCCCGACAAGATCCCTGGTGCGGACAAAGACACCACCGCGCTGGTGAGCCTGGGCAAGGAACTTTACTTCGAGAAGCGGCTCTCCAAGAACGGCACGCAATCGTGCAACACCTGTCATGCGGTGGATGGCGGGCGAGCGGGCGTGGACAACGAAGCGACGTCGCCGGGCGCGTTCGGCAAACGCGGCGACCGCAATTCGCCCACGGTCTTCAACGCGGCCTTGCACATGGCGCAGTTCTGGGACGGGCGCGCGCCTGACTTGAAGGAGCAGGCGAAGGGGCCGATTCTCAATCCCGTCGAGATGGCCATGTCTTCCGAGCCGGAAGTTTTGGAACGACTCAAGGCGGACAAGGATTATCCGCAAAAGTTCAAGACGGCATTCTCCAGCGAGAGCGATCCGGTCAATTACGAGAACGTTGCCAAAGCCATCGCGGCTTTCGAGCGCACGCTCATCACGCGCGACCGGCTGGATGATTTCCTGAAGGGCAAGGATGATGCGCTAACGATGGCGGAGTTGCGCGGACTCAATACGTTTCTCAAGGCCAGTTGCACCACGTGCCACAATGGGCCGCTGCTCGGCGGCAACAGTTATCAGAAATCGGGTCTCGTCAAGCCTTATGTCAACCAGGCTGACGTGGGCCGCGCAGGCGTCACCAAGGACGACGACGACAAATTCAAATTCAAGGTGCCGAGCTTACGTAACATCGCAGTCACCCATCCCTATTTCCACGATGGCAAGGTCAGTTCGCTTCACGAAGCCGTACGTCAAATGGCGGAAATGCAACTGGGAATGCAACTGACCAAGGAGCAGGAGGCAGATCTGGTCGCGTTCCTGAAGGCGTTGACGGGCAAAGAACTTCAGAATGCTGCCATGGCGCCGAGCCCGAGTGGGGAAAAGAAATTGTAACCGCGACCTCCCGCGAACTAACCGGCCCGCGCAATACAGGCGGAGAGGAGATTTATGCAACCCAAACGACTTGTCATTGTCGGCGGCGTGGCGGCCGGCGCTTCCTGCGCCGCCCGTGCGCGGCGACTCGATGAAACCGCCCAAATCACCGTGATCGAACGCGGCCCGGATGTTTCCTTTGCCAACTGCGGACTGCCTTATTTCATCGGTGGCGAGATCAAGCAGCGCGATGCACTGGCAGTGCAGACGCCGCAGACGCTCAAAGCAATGCTCGCGTTAGACGTGCGCACCAGCACGGAAGCGATTGCGATTGATCGGGCGGGCAAGCGCGTGCAATTGCGCGAGGTGGCCGCTGGCACGACCGAATGGTTGCCCTACGACAAACTGGTGCTCGCGCCGGGAGCCGTGCCGTTGCGTCCCAATCTGCCGGGCATTGATGATCCGCGCCTCTTCACCCTGCGCTCGTTGCAGGACATGGATCGGATCAAGGCAGCCGCAAACAGCGCGCAACGCGTTACTGTGATCGGGGCCGGATTCATCGGTTTGGAAATGGCTGAGCAATTCGTGCGGCTTGGCAAACAAGTCACGCTGGTTGAACTGCTGGATCAGGTGTTGCCCCCGCTCGATGGGCCGATGGCGCGACTCATGGAAGACGAACTACGCCGCCACGGCGTTGAACTGATCCTGGGCGACGGCATCGCGGGCTTCGAGGGTCAGACGGCGTTGACGTGCCGCCTGAACTCGGGTCGCACCGTTGATTCCGACCTTGTCGTGTTGAGCATTGGCGTGCGCCCGGACACGGCGCTGGCTCGCGACGCGGGACTGGAACTCGGACCGCGCGGGCACATCCGCGTCAATCCGTTCATGCAAACCAGCGATCCCGACATCTACGCCGCTGGCGATGCCATCGAGATCAAGGACCTGGTGAGCGGCGACGCGACCTCCGTTCCGCTGGGCGGCCCGGCGAATCGGCAGGGCCGACTGGCGGCGGATCACATCTTTCGTCCGGAGCAAACGAAGCCGTATTCAGGAGCGCTCGGAACGGCCATTGTGCGCGCGTTCGAAGTCGCGGCGGGAATCACCGGTTGGTCGGAGAAGCGTTTGCGCGCGGCGGGTCGCGCGTATCGCAGCGTCACCGTCAACGACAACCATCACGCCGGTTACTATCCCGGCGCAAAACCGCTGCTGCTCAAGTTGCTTTGGGAGCCGGAAAGCGGACGCGTGCTCGGCGCGCAAGTCACCGGCTTTCTCGGTGTGGACAAGCGCATTGACGTTCTGGCGACCGCCATCACCGGTGGGCTGACCATTGACGACCTCGCCCAACTTGAACTGGCCTACGCGCCGCCGTTCGGGGCGGCCAAGGACATCGTCAACCTCGCCGGCTTCGCCGCTTGCAACGCCCGCGACGGTCTGGTGACGCCCATTGATGCCATTCCCGACGACCCAGCGGTGCAAGTGGTGGACAGCCGTCCGGCGCCGCTGGTGCAGGCGCACCCGCTGACGCAGGTGCGCTCGATCAACATTCCACTCACCGCTCTGCGCCAACGCTTGGGCGAACTGGATCGCAACCGTCCCGTCGTGACGGTTTGTGCGCTGGGCAAGACGGCGTATTTCGCCGCCCGCATTCTGGCGCAAAACGGCTTTCAAGTTTCGACCCTCACCGGCGGCATCCGCGCGCACTTTGATCCGCGGTCGCCGGCCAAACTGCCGACGCCATAGGAGCGGCTCGTTGCGGATAACTGAATATGGATTGGACCTTGATTCTAATTGTCGGAGGCGTGCTGGTTGCAATGTTCCTGCTGAAACGGATGTCTTTTGTCTCCGCCGAAATCGCCCGGAAACACCTGGCCGACGGCGCGCTGGTGATTGACGTGCGTTCGCCGGAGGAATTCCGTAGCGGCAAAGTGCCCGAGGCCATCAACGTTCCGCTCGACGAATTACGGGAGGAACTGCCGCGTCAGGTGAAAGACAAGAATCAGGCGTTGTTGGTTCATTGTCTGAGCGGCGGCCGCAGCGCGATTGCCAAGCACCGACTGAAGAGCATGGGCTACGCGAACGTTTTCAATCTGGGTTCGCTGGGGCGGGCCAAGCACATTTATGCGGAAGCCAAACAACGTCGGGTCGCGGCAACCTCCAAATCCGGGGAAGGGCAGGCGTAACGATGGCGTTCAGAGGCCAGCAGGATCGGATAATCGCGCCGTTTGAGGAGGGTGGGTTGCTGGCCGTACGATCGCGCGTGGTGAAGATTCCCAAATTCCCAAGCACCGGCTAATTCGCAAACACCATTCGCGTCCCTACGTTGCCGGCAGCGCAGCGATTCGGAAACTCCGCCCACAAGCGTGCGACGGCCGCTACGCCGGTGCAGTGCATCGGCACGAGTCGTGAAACATCCCATCGGCGCAACGCTGCGATCGTCGCGTTGAGCCGCGCAGGCGAAGCGTTGAGCAGGTGCATGCCCCCGATCACCGCGTGGAAGTGTTTTCCCTTCGTGAGGCGCTCAATATGGAGCAGCGTGTTCACCACACCGGCGTGCGCACAACCGAACAGCACCACGACGCCCTCGGGCACTTCGAAGAACAATGCCTGGTCGTCCACCAGCGGGTCTGGTTGCTGGCAGCGATCATCGAGGAAGAACTTCCCGCCCACGTCTTCGTAATCCGTCTGGCGCGGGATTTCGCCGGTCACAAACAGGCCTGCGACCACTTCCTGGCAAGCCGGAGTCAGAACCAGCTTCGTTCCGGCGTCAGCCAGGGCCTTTTTGGCTTCCTCCGGCATTCCGATGTAGCGAGCCGAAGCGTCCGGGTTGACGCCGAACTTCGGTGCCAGCGCTGCCGGACCCAGAAAAAGTCGGGCCGCAGGTGACTGGCGGCACACCGCCGCGAGTCCTCCGGTGTGGTCGTAGTGACCGTGGCTCATCACAACGGCGTCGAGGTCCTGCAGGGAACAACCCAGCGCCCGGGCGTTGTCGAGCAACAACTCCGTCTGGCCCGTGTCGAACAACACCCGGCGTCCGCCGATCTCGATGAGGAACGACAATCCGTGCTCGGCTTTCAGGCCGCGCGCGTGGACGGAGTTCTCGACCAGCACCGTTATGCGAATGTTCTCACTCATTCGGACTGATGAATCGGCCGTTTGCCCGAGCCTTGAGGCTGCCGCCTTGGGTGATTTCCGCCCGCATTTCATAAAGCCCGTGGTGCGACGATTCCAGCCACGCCCGCACCGTCAATTCCTCCGCCGCCAAAACGGGAGACCGATAGCGCACCCGCAGCTCAGCAGTCATAGCCCGGATATCTTGCGCGAACAGGCAGTTGGTCATGGCGCCGTCCAGCAGCGTGGCCACCAGGCCGCCATGCAAAACGCCGGGATAACTTTCCAAGGCGCAGTTGCCGAGAAAACGGGCGCTGACACTTCCGTCCGGCGCGGTGGTAT
Source organism: Limisphaerales bacterium (assembly GCA_044225555.1). Taxonomy (GTDB): domain Bacteria; phylum Verrucomicrobiota; class Verrucomicrobiia; order Limisphaerales; family JADLHS01; genus JADLHS01. Next base: position 19,343 of record JBGAIM010000003.1, read on the forward strand.
AGCGTAAGGCCAATCCCATCGGATTCGAGGCGCTGCACGCGAAACAAAACGGATGTGCGTTGGCCTGAACGTGCGTGAGCTGCGCGGCGGCATCGGGTAGTGTGCTTGAAAGCGTCATACCAAACCAGCAAGCAACGCGGGTGCCAGGGAGTTTGGTCTGGAATAATCCCGCGAGAACGATGTGCACCCTTTTGTTGCATATGCAACAAAAGGGTGTCGTGTGATCTCTGACTGGTTTAAGCGCGCTGGAGGGTTGCGGCAGCGGCCTGGGATAGCCGCGGGGCCGTGAAACAGATTGCCAGCCAGCGGACGCCGCCGGATACTAACCAAGGCCGCATGACCGCAAATCTCAACAACCAATTGCTCGATTCCGTGCCCGATGGGGTTTTCACGGTGGACGCCGAGTGGCGCATCACCTCGTTCAACCGCGCGGCTGAGCGGATCACGGGCATCAAGCGCACGGAAGCGGTTGGCCAGCGGTGCTGCGAAGTCTTTCGCGCCAGCATTTGCGAGACGGCCTGCGCGTTGAAGCAAACACTGGCCACTCATCGCTCCATTGCGAACAAGGTGGTGTACATCGTGAACGCCCAGGGCGAGCGCATTCCCATCAGCATTTCCACTGCGCCACTCAAGGATGCACGCGGCAAGGTGATCGGCGGGGTGGAAAGTTTTCGCGACTTGCGGCTGCTGGCGGAATTGCGCCGCGAGGCCGAACAACAGGATTCGTTTGCCGACATCATCGGGCGCAGCCGGCCCATGCGGCAGTTGTTCGACCTCTTGCCCGCCGTGGCCGAAAGCGACAGCACGGTGTTGCTCGAAGGCGCGAGCGGCACGGGCAAGGAACTGTTCGCTCGCGCCGTCCATCAGCTTTCCCGCCGACACGCGAAGAAGTTTGTTGCCATCAATTGCGGCGCGCTGCCCGATACGCTGCTGGAAAGCGAATTGTTCGGCTACAAGGCCGGGGCGTTCACCGACGCGCGCAAGGACAAGCCGGGGCGCTTCGCACTGGCCGAGGGTGGAACGTTGTTCCTCGATGAAATCGGCGACATCTCGCCGGCGATGCAGAGCCGGTTGCTGCGCGTGTTGCAAGAACGGGTGTACGAGCCGCTCGGTGGCGTCGAACCCATCCGGACCGATGTGCGCATCATCGCCGCCAGCAACAAGTCCCTCGACACGCTCGTGAATGAAGGCAAGTTCCGCGAGGATCTCTTCTACCGTGTCAACGTGGTGCGGCTCGAACTCCCGGCCTTGCGCGACCGGCGCGAGGATTTGCCGCTGTTGATTGATCATCTGGTGGCGCGGTTCAACCGACTCAAAGGCCGGGACATTGCCAGTGTCTCGGACGCCGTGCTGGCGCGACTGATGGAATACGATTTCCCCGGCAACGTGCGCGAACTGGAGAACGTCATCGAACACGCGTTCGCGTTGTGTCGCGGTGGGTTGATCGAGATGGCGCACCTGCCACCGAAATTGCGCGGCGATGAAGCCGGTCTGCGCAGCGGATTGCCGCCGGGACTGACGTTGGCGGCGATGGAGAAGCTGCTCATCCGCGATGCACTGCGCAAGCACGAGGGCAACCGCGCCGCTGCAGCCCGCGAACTGGGCATTGATGCAAGCACCCTGTTTCGGAAGATCAAGGCGTTGGGGATCCGAGATCGATGTCAAACCGGCGCAACCGGCCAGCAGCGTATTCCCGCATAGAATCGTTCGTGCGAACGACCCGTTTACCACAGCAGACTTTCCATGGCGTTGACATGTTGATGTCCGGCAGCAGCGTCCTCCTGCATGCGCAGTCTTAGTTGCGCCAACCGCGCCTGTTCTGCCTTGGATGCAAGCTGACGGTAATTCTTCTCGTCCTTTTGTTCCTCGTTGGCGTCGTGCCTGAGCATCTCGCGTACGTCGGTGGGTGGGCAAACATGGGATGATTTCAAGCGCGGCGTGCCGCCCAGGGCCACAATCTGTTCCGCGAGGTATTGAGCGTGTTCCAACTTCTCGCTGGCATCGCGCAAGTACATTTGGCGGGCGACTTCGTGGTCCGCGCCGTTGAGGATGGCGGCCTCGATCAGGTAACGGGCAAACGTGCGGACTTCACGATTGAACTGGGCGTTCAATTGCTTGGTGAGCGTATGGTTCTTCATTGCTCTGGATCTGGTTGGCTGTCGCTGGGCGATCATCGGATTCTCCGCACCGGGGCAAAGCTAATCTCTTCGAGAGCAGAGGTCGTTCCGCGCACCAGGCTGTGGCACGGTCGGTGCGCTTGAACGAGACATGAAGACCGTGATAGAAATCCCCGGTGACGAATTTGAACGCGAGCTTCGAGAAATGACAATCCCGATGTTGGTGCATTTCTACAACTCCTGGTGCACTCACTGTGAAATCCTGGCTCCGTCGTTGGCAGCGCTGGCTAACCAATTGAAATATGAAATACTCGTGACCAAAGTTAATCTGGATCTTTGCCCGGAGCTGGCAAAACGTTATGGCATCGCCCAGGTTCCAACGCTGATTCTCTTCGAAGCTGGCCTGCCGATCGCGCGCCTTGACGTTTCGATGTCTCCGCGCCGGATGAAGGTGCAGTTGCAGGGACTGTTGGCGGATTACGCACCCTATCCAAGGATGGCGGTTGGGCGATGAAGCGATCGTTCCGACCGATCTAAATCTGCACCGAGTGCGGAATTGAGATCGTAGCGATTCGCCATGCTTCCGGATGTTCGTCGTGGCATCCCGCCACGCTTGGCCGTTGTGCGATGCGGCAAATCATCTCAAGTAGCAGAAGCCGACTGGGAAATGTAATGAGGTTTACCTGCTGGCACGCCCTGTGCCCGTTAACCGGCATGGCGGAAATAATCCGGAGCACGTCGGCCGTGTCTATTCGACGCGGGGGCGCCGAACAGGAAAGGAAATGAGCTATGGATCAATACAGCATTTCAACCGTAGTCAAGCTGCCCTTTGAGCGGGCCCTGCGCGAAACCCACCAGGCGCTCCGGGACGAGGAGTTTGTCGTCATCACGGAGATTGACTTGCAGGCGGAGTTGGCAAAGAAAGTCGGTCAACAGATTCGGCCCTACACCATCCTGGGAGTCTGGGTGCCGTCTTGGGAATATCAGGCGTTAAGCCACGAGCCCGACATCGGCTTGCTCATGCCCAGCCACGTCTGTGTGTGGGAAAATGCCGATGGCAACTGCACCTTGGCGACCGCCGATCTCAAGCACCTTTGCCATGTCGAAACCAACTCGCCGTTGGCGCAAGCCGCCCGTGCGGTCAATGCCCGCCTGCGCGCAGTGGTGGCTTCGGTGCAGGCCGCAGCGCTCACGGACATTCCGCAATTGGCGGCGAGGTGATCCACGTCAGGGGGAACAAAATGAATTCACTGGCTCACGAGTTGCACCGCGAGGCCGGGGTTGTGGTTGCGCTGTGCACCCTTGGTCATGGCGATTTGCCACGCGCAGAAAATCCCGCCATGGCGTTTCGCCACGGCTGATGAACTTTGGCCGATGCGCCAATTGGTGGGCCGGGCTCGTGTTTCCAAGGATTCTCGCTGCAGAGCGTGACCGGTCGCAGGTTGGCACGTTGCTTGCCTTGCGATGGTTGACCAGTGCCATTCCCAGAATCGGCACGCGGGAAGAACCATATCCGGGCGCATATGAAAACACCTCACTTGCTGGCCAGTCCAGCCAACCTCGCTTCGTTGCTCGTGCTAACCAGCTTTATGGCCGCGCTGGTTCCCAGCCATGCCCAGCCGAAGATCCATTCCGTCATGTTATCTTACAACGGTACGGCCATGTGCCTCCAGTGTCACGGCGTGGGCGGAATGAATCCTGGCCCGGATCGCGCCAGCGAAATCATGAAAGGCGCCCACTGGACCTGGACAGCGACGAACAAGCCTTCCGGCCATGCCCAGCAACTGATGGGAAAGCGGAACATCATCAACAATTACTGCATCGCCACGCCGTCGAATGAACCCCGCTGCACGAGTTGCCACATCGGTATCGGCTGGCGGGATGACTCCTTTGATTTCAATAACGTTACCAACATTGATTGCCTCGTCTGCCACGACACCACAGGCACGTACAAGAAAACACCAACTGGCGCCGGCGTGCCCGATCCAACCGTTAATCTCGCTTACGTGGCGATGAATGCGGGCAGGACCAGTCGCGCGACGTGCGGTGCGTGTCACTTCTACGGCGGTGGCGGTGATGCGGTAAAACACGGCGATCTAGATTCCACCATGACCAATCCGCCCCGCAGTCTGGACGTTCACATGGGTGTGGATGGCGCGAACATGACTTGCACGGATTGCCACATGTCCATCGAACCGGGCAGCACGTCGCACGATCTGGTAGGCTCCCGCTACTCCAAACCCAATCCGGACAACTGGCTGTGCGAAGATTGCCATTCGCCCACGCCGCACTGGAATACGGACGACGGCATTTATTACAACGCCCACACGGGCCGCGTCGCCTGCCAGACCTGTCACGTGCCGCACTTCGCGCGCGGCGGCAAGGCCACTAAAATGACTTGGGATTGGTCCACCGCTGGCATCAAGAGCACGAACGGTGCGACCATGCAAATCAAGGATTCCTCCGGCAATGTGGTTTATGACACGATGAAAGGGACATTCACCTGGGCCAGCAACGTTGTGCCGGATTACGTCTGGTTCAACGGCAGCGTCGTTTGGACGGAGGCAGACGACACGATCAACACCACACAGATGAACACTTTGAACAAGCTGCAGGGTGACAAGAATCAAGGCCGGGCGCGGATCATGCCGGTGAAACGCTTCACTGCCGTGCAACCCTACGACGTGGTCAGCAACAAGCTCGTTATCCCGCACCTGTTCCCCCTGAATGCGAACGACACCAATGCCTATTGGAAAGGCTACGATTGGACCAACGCCATCAATGCTGGCATGGCCGCGGTGGGGCAGACCTTCAGCGGGCAAATGGGCTGGGTCAACACCGAGATGTTCTGGATTCAGAATCACATGGTCGCGCCGAAGGAGCAGGCGTTGACGTGCCTTGATTGCCATGCGGTTGACGGACGAATTCCCTTTGCGCAGCTCGGCTACGAATCCAGCCGTGTCGCCCGGCTGCAGAATCTCGATATGATCGTGGGCACGGATCACACCGGACGTTTTGGCACCAACTTCTCCAGTTCGGCGGCGTGCCTGGAATGTCACTCCGGCAAGGTGGATGAAGTCATGGCCAGCCTGCATTACAGTTGGCGCAGCACCAATTCGCACGTCGCCTATCCCGGCGGCGGTTCGCACGGCATGGTGGACCGCTTCTGTGCCCTGGTCGGCGCCAACGCCATGGTAAATTATTACGCCGACCTCGGTGCGCACAAAGGCTCCAGCGCCTGCGGCAAATGCCACGTCGGCGACTCACTACCGTTCCCGGACCCGGCCACCGGGAAATACACCCAGCCGCAAAAAGACGGCGTGGATTGCCTCATCTGCCACGCCGCCGAAGGCAGTTACGACATGAACGGCGATGGACTCTACACGGAAGCCGATGCCGATGCCTCGCATCGCGCGTTGACCACCAACTCCCTGAGCGGCCGGCGCTCCTGGTACCAAGACCGCACCTTGCGCGCAGCCGAAAGTGTCGGCGAAAAAGTCGGCACGGCGCAGTGCTACCGCTGTCACGAACACGGCCAGGCCGCCGCGGACTACAAACGCGGAACGCCATTTGATCCGGAACATGACGTGCATGCCGCGGCCGGGGTGACCTGCACGGATTGCCACAAAGTGAAGGACCACAAGATCGCCCGAGGTTCGCGCGTCACCGACATGCACGGGTGGGACCGCCAGGACGTGGAAGTGGATTGCGCCAACTGTCACAGCGGCACCTCTCCGCATAAGGCTCCGGAACTCGCGATGTATAACGAGCACCTCTCACTCATCGCGTGCGAGACTTGCCACATCCCGTGGACCTCCGGTGCGGCGCGCCGCGTCTGGGCGCCGACCTTCGGCGTCACCAACGGCCCCGAGTCCAGCATCCCGATCTTCGATGCGACGACCGGCGTCTATGAGCCGTACAGCGTTTACAGCGAGGAATACAACCAACGTCCGGCGTATCGCTGGTTCAATGGCAGTGTGAGTATGCTCGCCGAGCCGATGAACGACGCCAATGCTTGGGACTTCCAGGTAGCGACCAAGAGCACCCCGAATGCGAAGATTTATCCGTTCCGTTACATCGTCAGTGGCATGGTGATGGACCGGCGCGGCTTTGGTTACGATCCAAACTACAACACGAACTTCACCATGCTCGCCGCGATGGACGCAATGGCAGCGCCGTTGAAACAAATGGGCTTCATGCGACCCAGTGGACTTAATCCTCAGGAACGCGCGGTGCTGGCCCAGTACCCGAACCTGCTCAACTTCGACAAGGAAACCTACGTGCGCACCGGCGACATCCAGGAAGCCGTCAATGTGGGCCTCGGCCGATTGGGTCTGATGATGGGCGGACAAGATGCCTGGGGCGCTCCGCCAGAAATGCTTTCCGCCGTCGGATCGAACTTCTGGAGCGGCGACGTGCTGGGCTTGGACCTGCCGAACAATCCCTACGACCCGACCTACAATCCGCTCGCGCCGCCGACGGAAGTCACCGGCTCCTTCATCAGTCTGAGCCACGCCATCAAACGCGACGGCGCGCTCACCTGCAATGATTGCCACTCGACGACGGGCGTGATGGACTTCAACGCGTTGAGTTATTCGCCGGAACAGTCGGTCTATTTGCAGACCGTGCTCCAAGCCGTGCAATCGTTCACTTGCGAACAAACCGCGTCCGGCCTGGAACTGAGTTGGGCCACGATTCCCGGTCGCACCTATGAGTTGCTCAGCACCACCAACGTGAGCGCCGGTCCGTGGCTGACGCTGACCAACCTGCCCGCAACCGATCGCTCGTTGGAACTGGTGATCCCGCCGGACCAGCTCACCACCGAACCGCGGCGGTTCTTCCGCGTCAAAGAGATTTCACCGTAATTGGACTCATAGTAGTGTCGAACGGTGAACCCCGGATGCCTTTTGGTATCCGGGGCTTTTGTTTGGATTCCTTGCACTATCTTCCTTAACTCCTCCAATGGCTGCGGCTGGCACGCTGAATGCCTTTGGATTGATGCTGTGAGCGTTAAGGTGAGGCTAGCAGATAGCGATGCACAGGACTAACATGCAATCATCATGCTGAACGAGCACGACCAAGATCTCCAACTGCGTTGCCGCCGCCTCGGCCACGAGGTGACTTTCGGCTATTGCCGGCAAGAATCGGGCGGAATGCCCTGCCGCCTGATTCTGGACTGCTGGTGGGAGCAATTTGATGTGCGCTCCTTCCTGCAGACGCATCTGCCGGCGGCGGACATGGCCCAAGTCGAGCGCGCTAGCGACTCGCCTCCTCCCGCCAAACTGCTCAGTTTGGTGGAGATGATCCAGCAGGCTAAGGAGCGGCTGAAGTCCAGGCCATGACACACCTCAAGCTGGGACGCAGATTGCAATAGTCCGCTCTCGTCGCCCGTTGCATTTTGCAACCCCGAACCCACGCTCTGCCCGGATCAACCGCTGCGGTTACCACTGATTCCAAAGGAGATTTCGGCTTCGCTGCCAGTCAACCTCGGACTGGCATGAATTGCGCACTACGGCAAGTGTGCTAATTGCAGTTCCCAATTGTCAGGGCCGCGTGTCGCCGGTGCTCGACACGGCGGTGCGGTTATTGGTGGTCACGCGGCGGAACGGAGCGGAAGTGAGCCGCCGGGAGTTTGTCCTCCATCCGCTCCCGCCGGAGGCTTTGGCACGCAGCGTGGCGGAACTCCACGTGGACGTGTTGCTGTGCGGCGCGTTGTCCGAACCGCTGCTGCGCGATCTCCAAAAGCGCGGGGTGCGCGTGCGCGCCCATCTGTGCGGCGAGGTGGACGCCGTGCTGCGCGCCTTCTGTAGCCGCCGCCTCGCGCGTGAAGAATTCCGTATGCCCGGCTGCTGGGGCCGCGATTTGCAGGGCGGCTGTTGCCGGCGCGAAGCGCGTCACCTGATCAAATCCAATTTCAAACCAACTTCATCAACCCATTCATTATGAACACCACCGCTACCGCACCCCAACAAAGTACCATCCGCATTGCCATCCCGGTGGCGGCCGGTCGGTTGCACGGCCACTTCGGCGGTTGCCGCGAGTTTGCGCTGATCCAAGTCGATCCCGACCAGAAGCTGACGTTGCAAACCGAAGTACTGCCGGCGCCGGAACATCAACCCGGCGCGTTCCCGCGTTGGCTGCGTGAGCAGGGCGTCGCGGTTGTCATTGCCGGTGGCATTGGTCAGCGTGCCTTGGCCAATTTCGCCCATCATGGCATCACCGTGCGCGCCGGGTTTGCCGACGCACCCGTGGAACAACTCGTGGCGGCGTACCTGAACGGCCAGTTGACCGCCACACCCGCCGGTTGCGAACACCACGGGCACCACCATGACCACGAGCATGGTCATCATCATCACCACGACCATCACCATGGTGGTCACCATCATCATGCCGAGGGCCAGACATGAAGATCGCCGTGCTGCAAAGTGAAGGTCGCGTGTTTCCCCAGTGCGAGCGCACCGATCAAGTGGCCATCGTCGAGGTTGACCCGGTCAGCCACAGCGTCCAACAAACCACGTTCCTCACCCCGCCATCCCAGAGGGTGGCAGCACTCGCCGACTGGTTGCATCAGGAGGAAGTCGAAGTTCTGCTCGCTAGCGGCATGGTGCGGCATGACCTCGACCTCTTGGAGCAGAAAGGCGTTGCGGTCATTGTCGGCGTGCCAGCGTTCCGCATTGAACCGGTGATCGCCAGCTACCTGGCCGGCACTCTGCAAACCGGGGCGAACCTTTGCGAGCAGGCAACCGGAGGCTGCGGATGAAAACACTTCCGACCAAGCCCGCGAGCGCGAACCCCGGTGCGGCCTTCCCGGATGAGGCGGTTCAAGCCAATCATTCCGCATTGGTCGCGCGCAACGCCTCAAACCTGCGATTCGGCTACGACGTCGAGGCGAGCGTGCGGTTTGTCGTGGAGCAGGCGCTGCCCTTGCGCGGACACGTGCTGGACATCGGCACGGGCAAAGGCCGGTTTGTCATCCCTTTGGCGCGTCATGTCGCCAGGGTAACAACCGTGGACATCAACGCCGAGGAGCAGCGCGTCGCGCAAATGGAAGCCTTGTACGCGGGCGTGGCGGCACGCCTTGACTTCGTGTTGGCCGACGCGCGGGCGTTACCCTGGCGGGCTGGCAGTTTCGATGCGGTGACCTCATGGAACGTCTTTCATCATCTCGACGATCCGGAAAGTGTGTTCAACGAAATGCTGCGCGTTTTGAAACCCGGCGGCAAACTGGTGCTGGCCGATTTCTCGCCCAGCGGTTTCCGGATCATGGACGCCATGCATGAAGCCGAGGGCAAACAACATCCCCATCCGCCGAGCCGATTCCCTCACTGGCGGGCCGAGTTGCAGAACAACGGATTTGCCGTGCGGCGCTTCGTGAAGCATCACCAGGAAGTGTTGATCGCCAAACATTCCGTGAACCAAAAAGTGCGGCGCGGGGCTCGTTTAACCGATGCCAGTGTGCATGGAGTGACACGCCCAATCCGTCTGCCAGGTTCTCGAAAGCTGAACCTCCGCGACATCTCACATCAAACCAAAGTTAACTGAGAACATCTGAAAGAATAAAATTATGACCAAAGAAAACCTGATTGCCGGATTAAACCAAGACCTCGCCGCCGAACTCGGCACGGTCATTCGCTACACCTATCAAGCCGCCAAGTGCTACGGATTGCAGGGGGCAGAATTGCGCGAACTTCTGGCCAAGGAGGCGCTAGATGAACTGGGTCACGCCGCTTACCTGATGGACGTGATCCAGGACCTCGGTGGCGAACCGACGACCACGCCCAAGCAATTCGAGAAACCCGCCGACCTGAAAGGCATGATCGCGCTCAACGTGCAGATGGAGGCGGAGGACGTGGCCAATTACCTGGCGCACTCGGAACTGGCCGGACAACTCAAACTTCCCGAGTTGCGGATGAAGCTGGAAGAGATGGCGGCGGACGAAGCCGGTCATGGCCGCGAATTGCGCCGACTTTTGAAAGGAATGTGATGCCACGGAGCATCCGGCCTGAACGCAGCTATGAAATCCGAGCGACAGCATTACATCTTCGGCCCCGTGCCTTCGCGCCGGTTGGGCCGCTCGCTCGGGGTGGACCTCGTGCCGTTCAAGACATGCAGTTACGATTGCATTTATTGCCAGTTGGGCCGCACGACCTGCAGGACGATCAAACGCCGGGAATGGGTGCCGATGGAGGACGTGCTGGATGAGTTGAAGCAAAAGCTCACCTGCCGGCCCGATTACATCACGCTCAGCGGTTCGGGGGAACCGACGTTGCACTCGCGCCTGGGTGAAATTATCGAGCACATCCAAGCCATGACTGCGGTGCCCGTTGCCGTGCTTACCAACGGCTCGTTGCTCTGGCAGAAAGAGGTCCGAGAGGAAGTGGCGTTGGCGGATGTGGTGTTGCCGTCACTCGACGCGCCGGATCCGGAGCGCTTCGAATTCATCAATCGGCCTCACCCCAACATCACCTTCGAGCGTTTGGTGGAAGGACTCGAAACTTTCCGACGTGAATTCACCGGCCAGTACTGGCTCGAAGTAATGCTGCTGGATGGTTACACAACGTTACCGCCGCAGGTCCGACAACTGGCGGAACTCGCGCGGCGCATTCGCCCGGACAAGGTCCAGTTGAACACCGCCGTGCGTCCTCCCGCCGAGGAGTATGCGATGGCCGTCCCGCCGGAACGCCTCGCCGAAATTGCGCGAATGTTTGAACCAACAGCGGAAGTGGTTGCGGACTATCGCGGTCAGCGCGCGTCGGCGGAAGCACAAGCTCCCGCAGACGCAATCCTCGCGCTGGTGCGGCGGCGTCCCTGCACCATGCACGACATCGCGCAGGGGTTGGCGATGAAACCGAACGAGGTGGTCAAACTTCTGGCCGATTTGAAAGCGCAGGACAAAGTCTCGATCGAGCGGCGTGGTTCAAAGCATTTCTGTCGCGCACAAGACTCAACTCCGACAGCGCGGCCTTGTCGGCGCTGGGCAGGGCGAAATCCACGTCATCCAGCGTCATTATGAAACCGCATCTGGAATGTGTTCCCTGCATGCTCCGCCAGGCGCGCGAGGCCATTGCTTACACCGGCGTGGAAACGGAAACCGGCCTCCAAGTGTTGCGCCGGGTCTTGCGGTTGATGAGCGAATTGGATTGGACTCTCCCGCCGCCTGTTTTGGGACAAGAGGTGCATCGGCTCATCCGGCAACTGACAGAGAATCCCGACCCGTACGTCCACATCAAGGAACGGATGAATCACCAGGCCGACCAACTGTATCCGATGTGGCATAACATTTATCGGCAGGCGCACTCGCCCCTGGATGCCGCCGTGCGGCTGGCGATTGTCGGCAACTTGCTCGACGTGGGGGCAAAGACGCAGTTGGATGCCGCCAGCGTGCGGGCGGCGTTCGAGGGTGCGCTGTCCGCGCCATTGTGCGGCTCGCTTGATGAATTCGCCGAAGCCATTAACAGCGCGCGCTCCATTCTCTATCTGGCGGACAATGCGGGTGAAATTGTATTCGACCGCGACCTGCTCGCGCAGTTGCCCTTGGGCAAGTTCGCCGTCGCCGTGCGCGGCAGTCCCGTGCTCAACGATGCCACCGTGGCCGACGCTGAACAGGCTGGCTTGCCTGACTACTGTTCAGTCATATCCAACGGCTCGGATGCCCCGGGCACCGTGCTGGAAGATTGTTCTCCTGCTTTCCGCGAGCAGTTTGCCGCCGCAGACCTGATCCTTGCCAAGGGCCAGGGCAATTACGAAAGCCTTGCCGCCACCGACAAACACATTTTCTTTCTGCTCAAGATCAAGTGCGAGGTATTGAGCCAGGACCTTCGTTGGCCACTGGGCAGCCTGGTGCTGCATCATCAGCGGCCGGCCAGCTTGTCCCGCAGCAAGGTCTCGCTCGACATGAGCCGGCGCATCATTCCGGTGGAACCATGAACTCCCCATCAACCAACGCTGGACGGCGTGCGCCTCCCGTGGACGAGGCGCTGGAGAGCCAATCATGCATCCATCGGTTCAGTCTGGTGCTCTATCCCGACCAGGTTCTGCGCAGTGTTTGTCAGCCGGTGGAGAGCTTCGACAGCGCGCTGCGTGACCTTGCCGACGAAATGCTTTCCCTGATGCACCACCACCGCGGCATCGGGTTGGCCGCGCCGCAAGTCGGCCTGCGTCAGCGCTTGATCGTTTCGCGCATTGAAGATCACCCGTTGGTGTTGGCCAATCTGGAGGTCAAGGATGCCACCGCGCCGCGCGATTTTGTCGAGGGTTGTCTGAGCCTGCCCGGCGTTCAGGTCAATGTGCGGCGACCGGAACGCATCCGCGTGACCGGTTACGATGTCCATGGGCAGCGGCGCAGCTTTGGCGCCGTGGGACTCTGGGCGCGCGTCATTCAGCACGAGCTGGATCACTTGAACGGCGTCTTGATTTGCGATTACAAACAACATGAGACGGAACAGTGCCAGCACTGCCCGTTGGAACTGCCCACGGAGTTGGTTGAACAACGGAAAAACCGGTCCCGCCCGAGCTCGCGGCGGTGACCAGATCGGCTGCCTGGCAAATGCGTATGAAAGTTATTGGACTGATTGGCGGAATGAGTTGGGAATCCACAGTAACCTACTACCAACTCATCAACGAAGCGGTGAGAGACGAACTGCGCGGGCTGCATTCCGCCAAATGCATTCTCTACTCAGTGGACTTTGCCGAGGTGGCGGAGTTGAAACGTCTGGGGCAGTGGGCGGCGGCGGCGCAAGTGCTGTCTGGCGCGGCCCTGAATGTCGAGCGGGCGGGCGCCGACTTGGTTCTGCTCTGCACCAATACGATGCACAAGGTGGCCGACGAAATCCAGGCGCGCATCAGGATTCCCCTGTTGCACATCGCCGACGCCACGGCGGCGAAAGTCAAGGAGGCTGGCATTCAGCGCGTCGGACTCTTGGGGACGCGATTCACAATGGAAGAGGATTTCTACCGGGGCCGGTTGGCGGATCAATTCGCACTGCAAGTCATGATTCCAGACGAGAACGATCGCGCGACGGTGCATCGCATCATTTACGAGGAACTCTGCGTCGGCTTCATCCGACCGGAGTCAAAGGCGCAATTGGCCGGCATCATGAACCGATTGGTGGAGAGGGGCGCCCAAGGAATCATCCTGGGCTGCACCGAGCTGGGCCTGCTCATTGATGCCGGAGATGCGCGCGCGCCGATCTTCGACACCACCCGATTACACGCGCTCGCCGCGGTGGAGTATGCCTTGCAACCGCAAGCGGACGAGGCCCTTCACGCATGAAACTCGAACTGACAACCATCGGTCGCATTCACTCGCCGCACCGCCAGGCGGAGGGCACGCCGATCCAACCGCGCTGGGCGGCCGGCGTGGAGGGCAGCGTGGAGGTGTTTCCTGAATTCGCGCCGGGCCTGCGCGACCTCGAAGGCTTCGAGCGCATCTGGCTGCTGTTTTGGTGCGACCGGGCGGGTGCAGCACGACTGGAGGTTGTTCCCTACCGCGACACGCAAACGCGCGGCGTCTTCGCCACTCGCGCCCCGAGCCGGCCCAATCCCATTGGGCTCTCCTGCGTGCGATTGTTGGCCATCGAGGGACCGTTATTGCGCGTGGCGGACCTGGACGTGCTGGACGGCACGCCGCTGCTCGACATTAAACCGTATGTGCCCGACTTCGACGTGTTCCCGGTCGAGCGGACTGGCTGGTACACGAATGGTCAGAGCCGGGCAACAGCTGACGGGCGTTTCACCGATGACGCACAGATCGTTTACTAATATGCGCAAGGCGAAACCATCGCGGATTGATTTGATGCTGGCCGGGGTTTGCCAAAACTGCCCGGTCTGCCGGCGCGCCCGGCGGCAACAAAGCGGCCTCGCGTTTCGGCTGGTGCAGCAAGTCGAAGCGAGGCTGTGCCCGTTCTGCCGCGCCTACGAACGGGTCCATGGCCGGAAAGCACACATGGCGGTGGGTGTTCATCAATCGTCCCCACAACGCAAATCCCCGCGCACTCCATGAAAGCGAATGCTAGAGCCTATGAAGCCGCGCGCCGCGTTATCGGAGGCGCGTTGGGGTGGCTGTTGCTCTTCCTGGCGGGTGCAGTTCTGGCGCTGTGGCTGAAATCGTGGTTTGCCATCGTTGCGCTGGCGGGGGCGGGCGTCTGGGTGTTCTTCTCGCTTTTCACGATCTACTTCTTCCGCGATCCCGAGCTGCGCGTGCCGACGGCGCCGGAAGCCGTGGTGTCGCCCGCTCATGGTCTGGTGGATTGCGTGGAGGAGGTAGCTGAACTGGATTTCATGGGCGGCGCGTGCCGCCGTGTCTCGATTTTCCTCTCGGTGTTCGACGTGCATGTTCAAAACGCACCCCTGGCCGGGAAGATCAGTTTCTTGAAGTATCAACCCGGCCAGTTCCTGAGTGCGCTGAAGACCGAATCCGCGAAGCACAACGAAAATATGCTCATCGGCATCGAGTCCAGCGAGCGGCCGGGTGAGCGAATTGCCGTGCGGCAGATCGCCGGCCTGCTGGCCCGCCGGGTGGTTACGTGGGTCAACTTGGGCGACGTCGTCACGCGCGGCCAGCGGTTGGGTTTGATTCAGTACGGCTCACGCTGTGACCTTTATCTGCCGATGTCGTTCGAGGTCGCCGTCCGACCGGGCGACCGGGTGGTTGGCGGCGAGACGGTTTCAGCGACGCGACCAAGGAGGGTGGCGTGAGAGTCACCTCCCATGTTGAACATCTGCATGACCACGGTCCGGACGGGGCGTGCGCCTGCGGTGAGCATCATTCACATGCGGAGGTCCAACTGGCCCGAACGCTGGTCGGGATTGTCCTGGTGATCAACTCATACATTTTCGAGTGGCTGTTCGATCCCCATGGCGCAGTGGCTGCGGCCAGCGCCTTGCTCGGCGCGGTGGTGCTGGGATTTCCCATCATCTGGGTGGCTGCCAAGGATCTCCGAAAGGGCGCGCTGAATACCAATGCACTCGTGGCGTTGGCGGTCATTGCCCTGTTTGCGTCGGCTCATTATCAGGAGGCGGGGATTGTTTCGTTCTTCATGCTCTTGGGACAAATCATCGAAACGCGCACCGCTGCGGGCGCGTTGGCCTCCATCCATTCTCTGATCAAGCTCACGCCTACCAAGGCGCGACGCATTACCGGCTCGGAGGAACACGAGGTTGCCGTTCAGGAGTTGGGCGTGGGCGATCTCATCCGCGTGCGACCGGGCGACAATGTGGCCGCTGACGGCGTCATCGTGAACGGGCAAGGCTCGTTCAACCAGGCCACCATCACGGGCGAGTCGTTGCCGGTGGACAAACAATCGGGTGATGAAGTTTTCGCCGGCACCGTCAATCTGACCGGCGTGCTCGAAGTCCGTGTCACCCGAGCCGGGCAGGACACCACACTGGGACGCGTGCGTGATTTGATTCTGGCGGCGGAGAAAACCAAGTTGCCCATCGTGCGGATCATTGACCAGTACATGGGATTCTACACGCCGCTCGTGCTGGCCATTGGCGGACTGGTGTGGACGTTCACGCATGATCTGGGTCGCGTGGTTTCAGTGTTTATCGTGTCGTGCCCTTGCGCCTTCGTGCTGGCCATGCCCACCGCGATGGTGGCGGCGCTGTCCGCCGCCGCGCGGCTGGGAATTCTCATCAAGAACGTCGGTGACCTCGAACTGGCCGCCAAGATCACGGCCTTCGTGTTCGACAAAACTGGCACGCTTACGACCGGCAAACTCGCGGTGAGCCGGCTTGCGCCACTGGGCGACGTCACTCCGGCGGAGTTGTTGCGGGTGGCGGCTTCAGCGGAGCAATTCAGCAACCATCCAACGGCGAAAGCGCTGGTGCAACTGGCCGGGGAAGCCGGCGTGCCGCTGCTGCAACCTGCCGGTTTCAGTGAGGCAGCCGGCCGGGGGGTCAAAGCGGATTTGAACGGAGACCACGTCGTAATTGGCCGCGCCCGGTGGTTGCAGGACAACGGCGTGGACGGCGGTTTTCTGGACTCGGTGGATCTCGACGAGGCCGAGGGGTGGAGTTTGATTTTTGTCGCGCGCAATCAGCGCTGCATCGGCTGGGTGGGTTTGGCGGACCAGACCCGAGCGGAAGCGAAGGAGTCGCTCGAGGAACTGAAGCTCCATGGCGTGCGCCGCGTGGCAATGGTAAGTGGCGATCGTCAACCCGTCGCCAGTCGCGTGGCCCACGACATCGGCTGCGAAGAAGTCGTGGGCGATTGCCTGCCGCAGAACAAAGTGGACTTCGTCCGTCAACTTCGCGCCAAGGGCTATCGCGTGGCGGTCGTCGGTGATGGCGTCAATGACGCCCCGGCGCTGGCGGCGGGCGACCTCGGCATCGCCATGGGTGCCGCCGGCAGCGAAGTGGCCATTCACAGTGCGACGATCGCCCTCATGAATAATGACCTGCGCCGCTTGCCGTTTCTGGTGCAGCTTTCCCGCGAAACGCGCAACATCATCAATCAGAATTTCCTGATCGGCATCGGTTTTGTGCTCGGAGGCATCACGCTCAGTGCGCTGGATTTCATCACTCCCGTGGTGGCGGCCATCTTCCATGTCGCCGGCTCGTTGCTTGTGGTCTTCAACAGTTTCCGCCTGATGCGATTGGGCGAAGAGCTGGAGCCGCATCAGCCCGCCACATCGGCCCCGACCGAGGAGGAATTTGCCGCCGGGCATCCGCAACTTCAACCCGTCCATTCATGAACTCTCTTTTGAATTCCCCGACCATCCTCTTGGTAGCTTATTGCCTGCTGGCCTTGCTCGCCGCCTTGCTGGGCGGAGTGTTGCCCACGCTCGTCCGCCTGACGCACACGCGTCTGCAATTGGCCATCAGCTTCGTCGGAGGACTGATGCTCGGGCTGTCGCTGCTGGGGATGATGCCACACGCATTGCATCAAGTCGGCTCGGTTCCTGAAACCGTGGCGTGGTTGCTGGCAGGTTTTCTGGTCATGTTCTTTCTGCAACGCTTTATGCCGTTCCATCACCACGATGTGGCCGAGGGCAGTCCGATGGAGCCCTGCGGCCACACCCATTCGCTCGCCGAAAGTTCCGCCCGCAGTTTGAGTTGGGCGGGCGTGGCGGTGGGTTTGTCGCTGCACTCCATTTTTGATGGCTTGGCCATGGCGGCGGCGGTAGCCGCGGGCCATCAGACGCAGAGCGGCGCACTCGGACTGGGCACGGCGCTGGCGGTCATCCTCCACAAGCCCTTTGGCGCGCTGGCCATCAGCACCTTAATGATGGCCAGTCACACAACTCGCAACGTCCAACGACTGGTGATCCTTGCGTTCGCCCTCGTGACGCCGCTTGGGGCGTTGCTCTTCCTCCTCGGCGCGGGACACCTGGCGCATTCGCATCCTGCCTGGGTGGGCGCGGCGTTGGCGTTTTGCGCGGGAACATTCCTCTGCATTGCCTGCGCGGACCTGTTGCCGGAATTGCAGTTTCATTCCCACGACCGGGTGACACTTTCATTGGCCCTGCTGGCGGGAATTGGTTTGGCGGTGTTGATCGCCCGCTTCGGTCATGTGCATCAGGAGCCCGGTCATCCGCACGATGAGAAGGCTGTCACTCCTGCCGCAGCTGCCGGGGCACACCGACAGACTGCCAGGACAACATTTGCTAACGCAAATCTTGCGTGTCCAGTCTTGTTAATATCACAATCCTCCTGCGTATGGACGTGCTGATACTGTCCCGTCTCCAGTTCGCGGCCACGATTTCGTTTCACTACATTTACCCGCCGCTCAGTATCGGTCTGGGGGTGATGCTGGTCCTCATCGAGGGGTTGTGGCTGTGGACCAAGAATCCACTTTACCATCAGATGGCGCGGTTTTGGACCAAGGTCTTCGCGCTCACGTTCGCCATCGGGGTCGCGACCGGGATTGTGATGGAGTTTGAGTTTGGTACAAACTGGGCCACGTATTCGCGCTACGTGGGCGACGTTTTCGGCAGCGCGCTGGCGGCGGAGGGCATCTTCGCGTTCTTCCTCGAATCCGGTTTTCTCGCGGTGCTGCTGTTCGGTTGGGACAAGGTCGGGCGCAAAATGCACTTCTTCGCCACCTGCATGGTCTGTCTCGGCGCGCACTTCAGTGCCATCTGGATCGTGGTGGCCAATTCGTGGATGCAGACGCCCGCGGGTTTTCACATCGTTGGCGAGGGAATGAAAGCCCGCGCCGAGATCACGGATTTCTGGGCCATGGTATTCAATCCGTCTTCCATGGACCGTTTGTTTCACACGCTCTGTGGCGCCTGGCAGGCGGGCGCGTTCCTCGTCGTGAGCGTGAGCGCGTGGTATTTGTTGAAGCGGAAACACGAGACCTTTGCCAAGGCTTCGATGCGAGTGGGACTGGTGGTCGGTCTGGTGGCGTCGCTGCTACAACTGGTCACTGGCCACACCAGTGCGCAAGGCGTGGCGAAAAACCAGCCCGTCAAACTGGCGGCTTTCGAGGGACTCTACGAGACGACCGCGAATGCGCCGCTGACGCTGTTCGGATGGGTGGATGAGAAGAACGAGCAGGTCATCGGTCCCGCGATTCCGGGCATGTTGAGCTTTCTTGCCCACAACGACCGCGCGAAGGCCGTCACCGGCTTGCGCGAAGGCGCGCCGGATCCGAAAGATCGCCCGCCGGTGAATTTTTCGTTTCAGATGTTTCACCTCATGGTGGCGATTGGCTTCGGCATGATCGCCGTGGCCGCGTTCGGCGCCTTCTTCTGCTGGCGGGAGGTGTTGTTCCAGAAGCGTTGGATGCTTTGGGTGCTGGTGTTATCAGTGCTCGGGCCACAGATCGCCAATCAAGCGGGCTGGTTTGCCGCTGAGGTGGGGCGGCAACCGTGGATCGTCCAGAACTTGATGCGAACGTCGGAAGGATTGTCCGCCGTCGTGAAAGCGGAGGCGGTGCTCGGCTCGCTGATTTTGTTCACGTTCATCTACCTCCTGCTGTTTGCCGTGTTCGTATATCTGCTCAACGACAAAATCCAGCACGGCCCGGATGAGGCGGACTTGAAACCCACCGGCAAACTGGCCGAGGCCATAGGAGGGCAACGCGCATGAACAGTAACTACCGTATCCATCGGCTGGCACGCGGTCGAAGTTTGGACTGCGGCGGGAAGCGAAGCGCCACGCCGCTTTACGAGCGCACGAGAACTCACACTCACTCGAATCATTGTCGCCCGGGTGAAAGCGCCGTCGTCGCTGCGCTTTGCCGGCGCAGTCCAAGGCGATTCCGGATTCGCACGGGCGGCCTTGATTCGGGTTTATTAGTGTTCATTCGTGGTTTCAACTTTTGCCTCGCATGAACTTCGGCAATCTCGATCTCAACACCGTCTGGTTTCTGCTCATCGGCGTGCTGTTCACCGGCTACGCGATGCTGGACGGTTTCGATCTCGGGGTTGGCGCGCTGCATCTGTTCACCAAGAAAGATGAGGAGCGACGGATCCTGCTCAATGCCATCGGCCCGGTCTGGGACGGCAACGAAGTCTGGCTCGTAACCGGCGGTGGCGCGCTGTTCGCGGCGTTTCCGAATGTATATGCAACCGTGTTCTCCGGATTCTACTTTGCGTTCGTGCTGCTGCTGGTGGCGCTGATCTTTCGCGCGGTGGCCATCGAGTTCCGCAGCAAACAGCCGATGCGCTGGTGGCGGCAGATGTGGGACATCGGGTTTGCCTGCGGCAGTCTGCTCTCCAGCTTTCTGATCGGCGTGGCGATGGGCAACATCGCGTGGGGCGTGCCGATTGACGCGCGCGGCGAGTATGCCGGCACCTTCTGGACGCTGTTGCGACCGTATCCAATCCTGCTTGGCATCACGACGGTATCGCTATTCATGATGCACGGGGCCATTTACGCCGTGATGAAGACGGAAGGGGAGTTGCACGACAAACTGCGCGGCTGGATCAACAACACCATCATCTTCTTCATCGTCTGTTACGCGATCATGACGATGGCCACTCTAATTTACGTGCCGCATATGGCGGCGCGACTCCGCGCGCATCCGTGGTTGTTCAGCATCGCGCTGGTGAACATGCTCGCGATTGCCAACATTCCGCGCGAAATCTCCCTCCGCCGGGACGGTCGTGCCTTTGTTTCTTCGTGCATAGCGATGATCGCGTTGATGACGCTGTTTGGCCTGGAGATGTATCCCAACCTCGTTCTCAGCAATCCCGAGGTGGCGAACAGCCTGACGATTCACAACGCCGCCTCCTCGCAAAAAACCCTTGGCATCATGCTCACCATTGCGCTCATTGGCGTGCCCATCGTGCTCGCCTACACGGTCAGCATCTATTGGATTTTCCGGGGCAAAGTGAAACTCGACAAAATGAGCTATTGAGCCATCAGACTTTCGGCATGAGCATCTCAGATTCACGCCCGCTGTTATGACAAGCCGCTTTGCCCAGCGCGGCGGATGGTGGGTGGTTGGACAATTCATCCTCATGGTTGCCGTCGCGGTCCTGGGTATCGTCTGTCGCGATGAATCGGAACATTTCCTCTTTTTCCTTTGCGGCTTGGTCTTCCTGACGGCTTCTGCGATGTGTGGCATTGCCGGCACTTTGGCCTTGGGTCGAAAACTCACACCATTTCCCAAACCCGCCGCTAAATCGAAACTCGTTCAGCATGGAATTTACAGCCTGATGCGCCACCCCCTTTATACCGCCGTCTTTTGCGCCGCTGCTGGCTGGTCGCTGATTCGCGGAAGCTGGCTGGCACTGGCTGCTTCATTGGTTCTGGCACTCTTCTTTGATGCGAAAGCGCGACGCGAGGAACGCTGGCTGCGACAACAGTTCCCCGATTACGACTGCTATGCTCAGCAGGTCCGTCGTTTTATTCCCTAGATTTACTGACGGCGCGCGGAGGTTAATCGTCCGGCGGTGCAAGTTGGCCTGTAGCTTTTCGGAGTCTTGTGGCTCGGAATTGTCAGAGAGCGACACATGAAGTGCGAAGAGCTGCTGGCAATGTTGAATGAATACGTGGACGGGGAGATTGACCCATCCGTCTGCCGCGAGTTCGAGCAGCACATGGCCGGCTGCAACCCTTGCAAGGTGGTTGTGGACAACGTCCGCAAAACGATCACCCTCTACAAGGCGGGGCAGCCCTACGAGTTGCCGCTGGCATTTCAAGAGCGACTGCACGCCGTCTTACGCGAACGATGGAAGGAAACGCGTCAGGCAAGTCGCCCCAACAACGGCCTTCCAAGAAACGATCAAACCCATGAAAACTCCGACTGCCTTTCACCCCTCCAGCATCCTATGCCCCGTTGACTTCGGCGAGCTATCGGACCTGGCCTTGAAATACTCCGCAGCCGGAGCGCGGGTGTTTGACGCCACACTCGTTGTGTTTCACGCGGCGCGGTTTGAGTTGCCCGCCTATTTCACCAGTGCGCAGGCGGAGGCGTTAAAGCGACAACATCGGGATCAACAAAAGCAGGTGAAAGACTTCGTGCGTCTCCACACCCGGAAGGTGCTCGGTCCGGAGACGGGCCGGATTCGCCTTCAATTCGAGACGGCGGACACGCATCCGGTGGATGCCACGCTGGCCGCCGCCCGGAAGAGCAAGGCGGGCCTGGTGGTCATGGGCACGCATGGGCGAGGCGGAGCGAAGCGGCTCTGGCTTGGATCGGTTGCAGAGAATGTGATTCGCCAGTCGGATGTACCGGTATTCGTCGTGCGGCAGAAACAGCATGAGTTTATCAACACCTCCAACCCGCAGTCCGCGCCCGGCCTGGCGACCATTTTGTGCCCGGTCAATTTCACCGGAGCGTCGCGCTCGGCCCTTGGGCACGCGGTGTCGCTCGCGCAACAGTTTAAGGCCCGGTTGATCGTCCCCTGCATCATCGAATCCGGCGATGAGCGGAGTATTGCCGAAGCCAGGCGAGAATTGGCGACGTGGCTGGATGAAACGGCGGCAAGAGAATTCGATGCTCAAATCGTTACAAAAAGGGGGAAGGCGGCGGAACAAATCGTGTCGCTGGCGGCACAAACAAAAGCCGATCTGGTGGTCATGGGCGCGCAACGACGTAGTTCACTTCAGACCTGGCTTTCGGGTGATACTACGGAATCGGTCCTGCGCCACGCCCCTGCGCCAGTCCTGGTCGTGCCGCATTAAAGCTCATGCTCGGTCTGGGCCTGGCATTGGCGGCGTTGATCGGCCTCTCACTAGGGCTGCTCGGCAGTGGCGGCTCGATCATCACGCTGCCCGTGTTGGTTTATGTCGCGAGAATTCCGGCGCAACAAGCGGTGGGCATGTCGCTGGTCATCGTGGGCGGCACGAGCGCGTTTGGAAGCTTGCTCCATCTCCGGCGCGGTGATTTCGATTTCCGGGTCGCCACGTTCTTTTCGGTGAGCGGAATGGTCGGCGCATTTGTTGGCGCAAGATTCACCCATCTGGTTTCCGCGCCCACGCTCCTGCTGCTGTTTGGCGCGTTGATGCTCATCGTCGGAACACGAATGCTCCGAAATGGCGAGACGAAGTCCGTCCCGCACGAATGTCGCCCGCTGCGCTGTTTGGCGACCGGTGTCGCCGTGGGTGTGTTGACCGGGTTTCTCGGTGTGGGTGGTGGATTTTTGATTTTGCCCGCGCTCGTGCTCTTCGCTGGGTTGGAGATGAAACCAGCCATCGGCACATCGCTGGCGGTCATCGCGGTCAATTGCTTCGGCGGACTGATCGGCCAAGTGCGCTACGTGAATTTCGATTGGTGGCTCACGCTGGGCTTCCTGCTGGCGGCGATGGTTGGCATGTTTGCGGGATTGGCACTGGTAAAACTATTGTCCGCTGCTGTCTTGCGGCGTGGCTTTGCCTGGTGCGTGGTGCTGCTTGGTGTCGCCCTGGTCACACGCAATATCGTGGTCTTGGTTCGTCTCCACTGAATCTTCAAAGTCGGCTCGGGCGGAGGAATGGTTGGCTTGTAACTTTTTCGAGGTTCGCGGCTCGGTTTTGGAGAGACGAAGAATGTCGCAACTATGAACAAGAACATCGTAGAGTTGACTGAAGCCAATTTTGAAACGGAAGTCCTCCAAGCGGCTCTCCCGGTGGTGGTGGATTTTTACGCGCCGTGGTGTGGGCCGTGCAAGATGGTTGCCCCCCTGCTGGAGCAGTGTGCCGGCGAATTTGAGGGCAGGTTGAAGTTCGCCAAGGCGAATGTGGACCAGACACCCGGACTGGCGTCGTGCTTCGAGATCACTGGCGTGCCGACGCTGACGCTGTTTCGCGGCGGCGAGCCTGTGGAGCAGGTCGTGGGCTTTCCCGGACCGCGTCAGTTCAAATCGCGGCTGGACAAAGCGGCGAACGCGGCGGCCACAGCTTAAACATGAAACGCACCATGATTCTACGCATCATCATCGGAATTATCGCCGGAGGCGGACTCGGGTTTGCCTACTACAAATTTGTCGGCTGTTCGAGCGGTACATGTCCACTCACCAGCAATCCCGTCATCAGCACGATTTACGGCGCAGTTCTCGGCGTGCTGCTCGCGACCAACCTTCGCTGAACAATCAAGCGACCAAAGTGTTATGAAAATGCACATGATCATCCGCCGGTTCGCCGGCACGTTCGTTCTCCTGAGCCTCGTGCTCGCGCACTATCACAGCCCATACTGGCTCTGGTTCACCGCGTTCGTCGGGTTCAACCTGCTGCAATCATCGTTCACGACTTTCTGTCCGCTGGAGCTAATTCTCAAAAAGCTCGGAGTGGGCGGGTCTTGCTGCGAGGGCGAAAAGTCCCCTGGCTCATCCTGCTGCGCGAAATGAAACGGCCAATGGGTTTTCTCGGGCTGTTGCTGACGTGTTCGCTGGCGGCGAGTGCCGCTGAACCGTGGACACTGGAACGCGCGTTGGATTACGCGCTGGGCCACAACCCGGACGCGCGCATCGCGCAGCAACGCATATCCGCCGCACAGGCCGGATTGGAGCAAGCCAACTCAGCCTTTTGGCCGAAGTTGCAGGTCCAGTCCAGCTACACCCGCACAGACAATCCGATGCTGGCTTTTGGCAGTATCCTCAACCAGCGGTCTTACAGTCCGTCGCTCAACTTCAACGACGTTCCCGATGTGGATAATCTCAATGCGCGGGGCATCGTCACTGTGCCGCTTTACGCGGGCGGACGTAATGTCGCGGGGCGGCAGGCTGCTAAGGCGAACACCGAGGCCGCGAAGCAGGATAGCGCCGCCATCCGCAATGCGCTGGGCTTCGAGGTGTCGCGCGCGTTTCTGACCGTGTTGAAGACGCGGGAGTTCATTCGCGCCACGGAAGCGGCGGTCAATTCCTACGAGACTAATTTGACGGTTGCGAGCAAGCGTCTCGACGGCGGCACGCTGTTGAAATCGGATGTTCTCGACGTGGAGGTCCGGTTGGCGCAAGCGCGCGAAGATTTGGTTCGCGCCCGCAATGCAAACACTCTGGCTGAACGCGCGCTCCGCAATCTGCTGGGCATCGAAGACGGCGAGTTCATCGTGGCGGACACCGCTCCCGTGGTCAGCGCGCCGCACACAGGAGATTTCACGACACGCCCGGAACTTGCCGCTGCCCGCGAGCGAGAAAGCGCCGCGCAGTCCCAAGTCCGTGGCTCGAAAAGCGGCTACCAGCCACGCGTCAGTGCGTTCGGCAGCCTTGACTACGACTATGGCTGGGTGACTGACAGTGACGGCAAGAGCTACACCGCCGGCGTGATGTTTCAGTGGGATTTGTGGGACGGCTTTTCCACCCGCGCTAAAACGCGCGAAGCAAAAGCTAATCTTGAATCCACTCGCGAGGAGCAGCGCAAGCTGCGGCTGGCGCTCCACTATGAAGTCGAACAAGCCCGGCTCGATCTCAAAGCGGCGGACGAGCGTCTCGCCGTGAGCAGCAAGACCGTCGAGCAGGCGGCGGAAAGCGCGAAGCTGACCCGTGGCCGCTTTGAGCAAGGACTCGCGCTCTCCACGCAGTTGATTGATTCCGAAGCCGCTCTGATCGCAGCCCGCGTTCGCCGCGCGGAAGCGGAGTCCGACCAGCGCATCGCGATTGCCGCGCTGCGCAAAGCGCTGGCTTTGCCCCAATTTGATTCCCAGCCGACCGCCAAATGATATGAAACGATTGTCTTCACGAACTCTTGTCCTTCTTCCTGTATTCATGGCGGCACTCGCGCTAACCAGTTGCGGCCACAAGCGCGAGAGTTCAAAAGAAAATTCATCCACCCTCCCTAGCGCCCAAGTCCGCACGCAGAAGGTCCAAAGCAAATCCCGGGTGGTGACGGAGGAAGTGGTCGGCACGGTGCGGGCCAAACTTCACGCGACGCTCGAAGCGAAGTTGAGCGGGCGGATTGACAAGTTGCCGGTGGTGTTGGGGCAGCGAGTCAAGGCCGGGGAACTGGTCGCCCGCTTGGACGCAGCCGAAATCAACGCCCGGCTTGAGCAGGCCGAAGCTTCACTCGAACAAGCGGAGCGCGATTGGAAACGTGTTGCGGCGCTTTTCGAGCAGCAGTCGGTGACGCGGGCAGAATATGATGCGGCCCAATCGCGGCAGCGCGTGGCCAAAGGCGCGGCAGCCGAAGCGATGGCGATGATGAGCTATGTGGAAGTGGTTGCGCCGTTCGACGGCTTGGTGACGAAGAAGTGGGCGGACGTGGGCGACCTCGCTGCGCCGGGGAAACCTCTGATTTCCATTGAAGACCCATCGGTGTTGCAACTGGAAGCCGACGTTCCCCAAACCATCGCTTCTCATGTTCAACGGGATATTCGCCTTGACGCCCACGTGGACGGCGTGAGCGGTGAATTGACTGGCGTGGTCAGTGAAATCGCGCCTGTCGCCGATTCGGTCAGCCGCACGATTCGGGTCAAAGTGGATTTATCAGCACAGCCGGGTTTGAGTTCGGGCCAGTTTGCGCGGCTGCTCGTGCCGGTCGGGGAGAGCAATACTCTGTTCGTGCCGGTATCGGCAGTCGTGGAGCGCGGCCAGTTGGAGATTGCCTTCGTGGTTGCGAACCAGCACGCGCAGTTGCATCTCGTGAAGAGCGGCAAACGCATGGGTGATGAGGTTGAAATCCTTTCCGGCCTCCATGCCGGTGACACTGTGGTGACTGACGGCGCAGCACAGTTGAACGACGGACAACCCGTGGAGGCGAAGTGAAGTCCGCCCTCCCAGGTCCGCCATCCGAGATGGGTATTGCCGGTCGCATCGCGCGGGCGTTCATTGATTCGAAGCTGACGCCGCTCGTGGTCATCACCTCCGTGCTGCTCGGTGCGGCGGCGATCATCATGCTGCCGCGCGAGGAAGAGCCGCAGATCAAAGTGCCGATGATTGACGTGCTGGTCGCCATGCCGGGTTCGACCGCAAAGGAAGTCGAGGAACGCGCCACGCGGCCAATGGAGAAGCTGCTTTGGGAAATTCCAGGCGTTGAATACATCTACTCCACCTCGCGCCCTGGGGAGAGTCTGGCCATCGTTCGTTTCAAGGTCGGCGAAGATGTTGAGAAAAGTCTGGTGAAGCTGAACCAGAAACTGCAATCGAACTTTGACCGCATTCCACATGGCGTTTCGTCGCCGTTGATCAAGCCCAAGTCCATTGACGACGTGCCGATTCTGGCGCTGACCTTCCACAGCGCGCACTACGATCATCTCACGTTGCGGCGACTCGTGGCGCAGGTGGACGACGCGGTGAAGCAAGTGCCGCTGGTGGCTGAAACCACGGTCATTGGCGGCGCGAAAAGACAATTGCGCGTCCTGCTTGATCCATCTCGGCTGGCCTCTCGCAATCTGAGCGCGGCGGAAATCGTGCCGATGCTTATCCAAGCCAACCGGCAGACCGTCGCGGGCGGACTGACCAGCAACAATCGTGAAGTGATCGTTGAAACCGGCGGTTTCCTATCCACCGCACAGGACGCTGGCAATGTGGTCGTCGGAGTTTTCGAAGGCAAACCCGTTTACTTGTGCGAAGTCGCGGAAATCAAAGACGGCGCGGAAGAACCGTCGCAATACGTTTTCTTCGGGGCGGGCGCAGCCAAAGCCGCAACCGCCGGGGAACAACCCGCCGTTACGCTGAGCATCGCCAAGCGCCCCGGCGCAAACGCCATTTCGGTCGCGCATCAAGTGTTGAAGAAAATTGAGGCGCTCAAAGGGCGCACCATTCCGAACGATGTGGAAATCTCCATCACGCGAAACTATGGCGAGACGGCGGCGGAGAAATCCAACGAACTCCTGCTGCACATGGGCATCGCCGTGGTCGGCGTTTCGCTGCTGATCCTGCTGACGCTGGGTTGGCGCGAGTCGGGTATCGTAGCCATCGCGATTCCGTCCACGCTGGCGCTGACGCTTCTGGTGTTCTATCTCTACGGCTACACCCTCAACCGTATCACGCTCTTCGCTCTGATTTTTTCCATCGGCATTCTGGTGGATGACGCCATCGTGGTGGTCGAGAACATCGTTCGACATTTTCACCTGCCGCAAAACAAAGGCCGTAATTGGTCGGTCATCGCGGTGGAAGCGGTCAATGAAGTCGGCAATCCGACCATTCTCGCGACGTTCGCCGTCATTGCAGCGGTGCTGCCAATGGGCTTTGTGGGCGGACTCATGGGGCCTTACATGCGGCCCATTCCAGTCGGGTCGGGCGCGGCCATGTTTTTCTCGCTGGCGATTGCCTTCATCGTAACGCCGTGGGCTTCGATTCGCATCCTGCGCTGGGGACGCAAGTATTCCTGTCTCACCGAAGGAACAGCGTGCGTCATTGAAGGCGACCAGCCGCACCCGCATTCCCCGCATCCAGAAGATTTCTTCACGAAGCTTTATCGCCGCGTTATGGGGCCGATGATTGCGCAACGGAAATGGCGTTATCTCTTTCTCGCGAGCATCGTCGGTTTGCTCCTCGCAGCAATGGCGTTGATGGGCATCGGCTGGGTTAAGGTGAAAATGCTACCGTTCGACAACAAGAGCGAGTTCCAGGTCATCCTGAACATGCCCGAAGGCAGCGCGCTGGAAGACACGGCGCAATGTGCGCGCGAAATCGCCGCCGCTGTCCGTGTCGAACAGGAGGTGACGGACTATGAGATTTACGCGGGCGTCTCGTCCCCATTCAATTTCAACGGCCTGGTGCGCCATTACTTCATGCGCCGAGGGGCGAACATCGCAGACGTGCAAATCAATCTGGTCTC
Source organism: Limisphaerales bacterium (assembly GCA_044225555.1). GTDB lineage: Bacteria > Verrucomicrobiota > Verrucomicrobiia > Limisphaerales > JADLHS01 > JADLHS01. Next base: position 47,551 of record JBGAIM010000003.1, read on the forward strand.
CAAGGGCGAGCGAAAGGCGCAAAGCCACGATATCGCCAAGCGCGTCCGTCCGCGAGTGACTGAAATTGCGTGGAAATACGGGGCGCGTGTCGCCGTCGCCGAAGTGCCACCCGGCCCACCGGTATTGCAAACGCTGGTCGCAGAGATTTACGGACCGAACGAAAAGAGCCGCCTCGCGCTGGCGAACAAGGTTATCCAAGTTTTCAAGAGCACACCCGGAGTCGTGGATACGGATTGGTATATCGAAGCCGATCAACCGAAAGCGCGGTTCGTAATTGATAAGGAAAAAGCGGCGCTTAACGGCATCAGCGCGGAAACCATTTCCGAAACACTGCGGATTGCCGTGGGCGGCATGCCGGTGGACTTGCTTCATGTCCCGCGTGACAAGGAGGACGTGGACATCTTTCTGCAACTACCGCGTGCGAGTCGCACCACGCCGGAAGAGTTACTCGCCTTGCGTGTTCGCTCCACCGCCAATCCCGCTGCGCCGCTCGTGCCCTTGCGGGAATTGATCAAGGTCGAGGAGACCAACGTGGAAAAGAGCATCTACCACAAGAATCTGATGCCAGTCACCTACGTCATTGGCGACGTGGCGGGAGTGGTGGAAAGTCCCGTGTACGCGATCTTGAACATGAACAAGGCGTTGAAGGCGCTCGACACGCGGGAGTTTAGCGGCAACGGCGCGCCGCTCAACGTCTACAACGCTGTCCAACCCTTCACCGAAGACGCGCCCTCGATGAAATGGGATGGCGAGTGGCACATCACCATAGAAGTGTTTCGTGATCTCGGCACTGCTTTCGCCGCCGTCCTGGTGTTGATTTTCATCCTGATGGTCGGCTGGTTTCGGTCGTTCCTGACCCCGCTGATTGTGATGGTGGCAATTCCGTTCTCGCTCGTGGGCATCCTGCCCGCCCACGGATTGATGGGCGCGTTCTTCACGGCGACCTCGATGATAGGTTTCATGGCCGGTGCCGGAATCGTGGTCCGCAACTCCATCATCTTGGTGGATTTCATCGAACAGCGGGTGGCAGAAGGTATGCCTCTCTCTGAAGCGGTGGTGGACGCTGGGGCCGTGCGCTTCCGCCCAATGTTGCTGACGGCGCTCGCAGTGGTAGTTGGCGCATCGGTCATCCTGGCTGACCCGATCTTTCAAGGCTTGGCCATCGCCTTAATGGCCGGTGAAATTGCATCGCTCCTCATCAGCCGCATGGCGGTACCAGTGCTCTACTTTATGGCTTACAACCGTAAGTCAAAGAATGTGGAGACACGTTCAACGGAAACCCAAGAGTGAATAAAGCGGATAGGACAGATTGAAGACTGTCCGGTGTTTTCGATCAAAAATGAGCCTCCCTTTTAGGGGATGCCGTGATCGGCTAGCTATAAAAATACCCAAGGCTGCGAAGACTGGCGTGGTTGGGATTTCCGATCACAATGTGATCGAGAACTTCGATTTTAAGAAGTTGGCCGGCTCGAATGAGGTCACGAGTAATCTTGATGTCCGCTTCGGACGGACTTGATTCGCCACTCGGATGATTGTGCGCGATGATGATTGCGGCGGCGCTCGCCATGACGGCTAAACGGAATACCTCCCGCGGATGACAGAGAATGGTATCCATCGTTCCAATGGACACCAGGTAATGACCTTTGATGCGCCTGCGTGTATTGAGGATGAACACCACCAAACATTCACATTCAGAGTTGAAGTAAGGGTGTGTCGCGATATGTGCTTTCCAATAGGCGGCTGCCTGATCCGGTGTTTCGCACTGTTGCATTGTGTTGGGTGTGGGACATTCCCGAAGTGATACAATTTTCCATTCCTGCGGTTGAGCCGGGAATTTGATCGGCTTGACGATGCTGTTCGTGGGTTGCGGAGCGATTGCAGGGCATCCAGTGGAGATGAGGTTTTCCGTTGTGTTCATGTTTTGCGTTTCGTTCTGAAGGAGCGGGACTGCTCTCTTCACCTCCACCCAGAGAGAGCAGCCCCGCTCCGAAACGAAACGCCCCGCCTGTGTTCCCGCCGTCAGGCGGCGGAGCATTAGCAGCCGAGTGACAGTGGGCGAAAAGATGTTTCGACCGCTGGCGCGAGGTTGCGCGGAGCAACCAGAGGCGCGGGCACGGGCGGGCTGAACACGGCGGAATACCGCATCGGCGGATGCCTGATAAGTGACGAGCGAGTCGGTATTCCGATTCTGCACCAATCCTCAAACAACTTGAGGAAGTGCTAAAAAGTGAGCTTCGACTTTTACCGGCAGAATGGACTCATTTCTGAGTCTCCCGCATTTCAACCGTAAGGCTGATGATCCAGTGGGTTCAGCGAAAACGAAATTGAAAGACGGTCGGTGCTGCTGGACGGAGCAGCGGGCGGAACGAACGCATAGTCGTCTCCGCCAAGCGCGACGAGAAGCGGCACGGACCGCCGCCCGTGAACCAAACCGTCGCGGCGCGTGCGTTGGGCTGGCGGAGCGAAGTGGGCGCAGTCAACCGCAAGCACGGGCCAGCGCGGTGCTTGCCAGGATGAAAACCGCGACGTAGAGATCACCCTGCTTACCAGCGCTTGCGGGCAAACGTTTGCCCCAGACGCGCCGATGATGTCTCTGTTCCGCGCCTGCGGGGACTTTGACGGAAACAACCGTTCCACTGCTCGCACAGGAAGCTCGACGCTTCTTTGTGCCGTCGGCTGCGTCGTCGTTCATCCAATCCAACTGCAAAGTGATTGTTGTGCCTGCCGGATTGAAGTTTAATTGCCAGCCTGCGGGGCGGGCGAGGGCAACCGCACTCGAAACCTCGAACCACTACCCGGATCGCTTTCCACTTCAACGTGCCCGCCGTGGGCTTGCACGATGGCTTTGACGAGGCTCAGGCCCAACCCCAGCCCGCGCTCGGTGCGGCTCTTGTCACCGCGATAGAGGCGCTCCCAAATGCGCGGGAGTTCTTCCGCCGCGATGCCCATGCCGGTGTCGCGCACGGTGATGACGGTTTCGTTGATACGCTCTTCGGCGGAAAACTCCACTGCGCCGCCTCTGGCCGTGTATTTCAAAGCGTTGTCCAACAGATTCACCAGCACTTGCTGCAATCGCCCGCGGTCGGCGACACATTGAATCGCTTGCGGGACGTTGACGGTCACTTTGATTTGCTTGTCCTCGGCGACCAGCTCGTAAAGGGCGACCACCGTCGCCACGAGGTCGGAGACTTTCACGTCCGTCTTCTCCAGCCTCATTACGCCGGTTTCGGCTTCAGAGATGTCCATGAGCGTGTTGAGCATGAGGCCCACGCGTTCGGATTCTTCGAGTGAGTCAGAGAGGGCATCGCGATAAACCTTCACGTCGTCGCCACCCTGCAACGCGCGTTCGGCGGTGTTGCGCAAGCGCGTGAGCGGCGTCCGCAAATCATGCGCAACATTGTCGAGCGCCTCGCGCATCCCGCGAATGAGCGTGTCGTTCTTTTCCAGCATCGCGTTGAACAGGCGCGCCAGCTGGCTCAACTCGTCGTCGGCCGGGCCGGGCGTGAGGCATGCGTCCATTTTGCCCGTGGTGATGACGCGCTGGAACGCCGCGATGAGTTGGCGGATGGGACGGAGCGCACGGCCCGTGAGCAGCAGTCCCGCCGCAATGCCGAGCGCCAGCGCGAGAGCCAGCACCCAACCGGACACGATGCGGAAATGGTCGAGCAACGCCGCCTGCACTTCCGTCGTTTTGCCGACTTGCAGCCAGTCGCCGCCCGGCAGCCGCGTGGTGGCGATGAGCCACGGCGCGGTGCGGTTGGCTGCCGGCAGGTTCAGCCAGCTTAACGATTCTTCGACGTTGGTGCGCTCCAGGAGCTTGAAATCGAGCGGGCTGTTCTGCCGGGGCATATTGAGGAACAGACCCGCCTGATGCGGCCCGGCCACGCGAACGAAGAATGTCTCCTTGCTGGAATCATCCTGTTCGGCGAAACGCGCGTTCAATCCCGCCAGCCCACCCTGCTCATACCAGGTCCGATACACTTCGAGCTGGGCCAGGATGACTTCGCGGTCTTTCTGCCGCATCGAAGAAGCGAGGAGATAATAGGCGACACCGAACACCGCCAATGAGACACACGTCACAACCGCAGCGAACCAGAGATTGAGACGCAAGCCGAAGCCGCGGTGAGGGCGCTCAGTTTCGTTTGAGGACATAGCCTGCTCCGCGCAACGTGTGGATGAGTTTCGGCTCGAACTCGCGGTCCACCCTGTTGCGTAACCGACAGACCAGCACGTCCACCACATTGGTCGCGGGGTCGAAAGCGTAATCCCAGATGTGCTCCAGAATCATCGTCTTGGACACCACGCGGCCTGCGTTGCGCAGGAGGTATTCGAGCAGCGCAAATTCACGCGAATGCAATTCAATCTTCTTTTCTCCGCGATGCACTTCGCGCGTCAGCAGATTCAAAGTGAGGTCGGCGAAACTCAGCGTGGTGGGGTCACTGGCCTGCGATGAACGGCGGATGAGCGCCTGCACCCGCGCGAGCAGTTCGGAGAACGCGAACGGCTTGGTCAGGTAATCATCGCCACCGGCCTGCAAGCCCTTCACACGGTCGTCCACCGAGCGCTTCGCGCTCAGGATGAGGACGGGCGTCTTCACCTTTTGCGCCCGCCACCGTTCGATGACGCTCAAGCCGTCGAGTTCCGGCAGCATCAAGTCCATCACCGCCGCGTCGTAATTGTTGTTCAATCCGTGGTGGAGCGCGTCGTCGCCGTTGTCGAGACAATCCACGGCGTAGCCTGCCTCCTTCAACCCTTTGGTGATAAAGGCCGCGATTTTCTTGTCATCTTCAACAACGATGAGGCGCATGGCTTTGATCCAGTCACAGATTTCGACCGCGTAGGCAGGATATTCACTCATTTCTCGAAGGTCAAACCGCGTGAGTCCGATGAATCGCTTTCGCCGGGCTACTTCCGCGTGACGCGTGTCGAACCGGGGGGGCTTCATCTGTTCTCAACTTGAAACGCGGGATTTCAATTATGCGCGGAATTTGGCAGGCTGCGCGCCATGAGTCCAACGGCTTGGTTGCGCACGAAGGTCGGACAGCTCCTTCGCCTCAAGGATACTCCGCACGCGATTGCCGTGGGCGTCGCGGTCGGTGTGTTCTTTGGCTTTGTGCCGCTCGTGGGACTCAAGACCCTGCTGGCGCTGGGCGTCACCCGGTTGCTGCGCGGCAGCCTGCTGGCGGCTGTCATCGCCGTAACGCTGCATGATGTCCTTCTGCCCGTCGCGCCATTGCTCCTCCGCTGGGAATACGACATTGGCTATTGGCTCTTGAGCCAGCCGCACGAATTCCCTTCGCGGCTGCACCTGAGTCATCACAGTCCTTCGGTCTGGTTGCACTGGTCCACTTTCTTCACGGTCGGCCGCCCTTTGCTGGTCGGTTCGCTCGTGCTTGGCGCGCCCGCGGCGGTCGCAGCGTATGGCCTTACGCTTTGGTGGGCGGGCCGCTCGCGTCCTAACGCCCCTGCACCGCCAGCGGCTTGAACGAGGGCTGGGACGCACGGCGGCGTTCGCGGAGATCAACTACTGCGTTCTAATGTGAGCGCCGACCGTCAATGGCCTTCAGCGCCATCGGCGTTCAGCACGTGGATCTGGCCCAGGCCCGACTCGCGCAGGCCGGGTTCAATTTTTGCGCGGTCGCCGACGATGACCCATACGAGTCGGTCGGGATGCACCACTTCGCCCGCCGCGCGGCGCAAGTCCTCGGGCCGCAACGCGCGGACGGCATCGGGATACTTCGTGAAATAGTCCGCCGGCAGGTCGAAGCGGACGAGGTCGGCGATGGAATTCGCCACGGCGGCGCTGGTTTCCCAACGGCCCGCCAGCGTGAGCGTCTCGTCCTTCTGCGCTTTGGCGAGTTCGTCCGTTGATGCTGGACGCGACCCAACGATGTCCTTCAACTCGCGGCTCAACTCGGCGGCCGCTTCTTTCGTCTTGTCCGTTTGCACGGGCGCGACGATGAGAAACGGGCGTGGCCCGCGCGCGTCCACTAGCGACGAACGCACGCCGTAGGACCAGTGCTTGTCCTCGCGGAGATTCATGTTCAGGCGCGAGGTGAAGCTGCCGCCGAGAATGTGGTTCAACGTCTCGATGGCGGTTTCGTCCGGGTTGGGGCGCGACGGCGCAATGTCAGCGGCGACGATGACGGATTGCTGCGCGCCGGGCCGGTCAATGAGATACAAGGCGGGTTTCGCGGGTGGCGGCACGGCGGCAAGATTCTTGTGCGGCACGTCACCGGGCATCCACGCGCGGAAGAGCTTTTCTAGTTTGGGCGTGAGTTCCGCCAGCGTGGTGTCGCCCACGACGATGAGCGTGGAGTGATTCGGCTTGAACCACGTCTGATAAAACTTCCGCGCGTCCGCTGCGGTCAGTTTGGCGACGGAAGCGGCGTCGCCCGAGCCGGTGAAGGGCGTGCTGTAGGCGTGGCCCGCGCCGTAAAGCAACCTTGGCACGACGCGCATGGCCAGGCTCTTTGGCTCGCTCTGCTCGCGTTGGACGGCGTCGAGTTGCTGCTTCTGAAGCCGGGCAAAGTCGGCCTCGCGAAAGGCCGGATGCAACACCACTTCGGCGAACAAATCGAGCGACGGGCCGAGGTTTTCCTTGAGCGCGGAAAGCGTGACAGAGGAGGTGTCGAGGTCTGAACCCGTGCCGAGCGTTGCGCCGAGCCGCTCCAATTCATCGCTGATTTGCAGCGCCGAGCGTTGTTGCGTGCCCTCGTCGAGAAGATTCATCGCAAGCTTTGCCGTTCCCGGCGACGCGAATTGGTCTGCGGCGTAACCGGCGTCCAGTTGCAACGTGACATTCACCAGCGGCACGGCGTGGCGCTCAGCCAGCACCACCTTCAGGCCGTTCGCAAGCGTGGTGGTTTGCAACGGCGGAAACTCGACCTTCGGCGCAATCGCTGGCACGGGGAGTTGCGAGCGGTCCACCATCGAGGCCGTCGTGTTGAATTGGGGAAAAGGCTGCACTTCGAGCACGTAAGCCCCATCAGAGAGCCACGTCCTGGCAGCCGACTGCAAATCCTCCGCCGTGGCCTCGCGCACGCGACGAAGCGTCGTCTGATACGCCGCCGGGTCGCCGAGGAAAACTTGATTTTGTGCCAGCAGGTCGGACTTGCCACCAAAGCCGCCGATGCGCTCGATGCCGCGCACGAATCCGGCCAGCGATTGGGTTTTCACACGCTGCAACTCGTCCGCCGTCGGCCCGTGCGCGAGGAATTTTGCCAGTTCCTCGTCCACGGCGTTTTCCACTTTCTCCAATGGCACGCCGGGGCGTGCCGTGGCGATGACGTAAAAGCGCCCGCCGATTTCGCTCAACTCGGCGGCGGCTTCGACGCTGCTGGCGATTTGCTCATCGAACACCAGCCGTTTGTAAAGCCGTGACGATTTGCCGCCCGCGAGCACGTCGGCGGCGAGCGCGAGGTAATCGCCCTCCGCCGAACCGTAGGGCGGGATGTTCCAGACCTTGTAGAGCCGCGCTTGCGGCACGCGGTCCTGCGCGACTTGCCGGTGCGTGCCCGTGCGTTTGGCAATCCACGCCTCCTGGCGCGCGAGCGGCGGGCCGGACGGGATGTCACCGAAATGCTTTTCCACCTTCGCCAGGACCTCTTTCGGATTCACGTCGCCCGCGATCACGAGCGTGGCGTTGGCCGCGCCGTAGTAGGTTTTGAACCAGGTGCGCATGTCGTCGAGGCTTGCGGCGTTGAGATCGTCCATCGAACCGATGACCGTCCACGAATACGGATGGCCGGGCGGATACGTGCCTTTGGTGATGAGTTGCTCGGCGAGCCCGTAAGGTTGGTTTTCGCCCTGACGTTTTTCATTCTGCACCACGCCGCGTTGCTCATCGAGTTTCGCCTGGTCTATCGCGCCGAGCAGATGGCCCATGCGGTCGGACTCCAGCCACAGCGCGTAGTCGAGCGCGTCCTTCGGCACGTTCTCGAAATAATCCGTGCGGTCCTCGCTCGTCGTGCCGTTCAGGTCGGTCGCGCCCACTTTTTCCGTCGCCTTGAAGAAGTCGTCGTTGAAGTGCTCGCTGCCATTGAACATGAGATGCTCGAACAGATGCGCGAAGCCGGTCTTGCCGGGGCGTTCGTTTTTCGAGCCGACGTGATACCAGACGTTGACGGCGACAATCGGCGCTTTGTGATCCTCGTGAACGATGAGCGTCAGCCCGTTCGTGAGAACGAATTTTTGGAACGGGATTTCGTAATGCGCCAGAGCAGTGTCGCTGGCGGGCGCAAGCGGCGCGGCCACGGCGGCGGCGCAAAGGCCGAGCGCGAAGATGGGAGTGAGAAGGTTCGTTTTCATAATGCATCACGAGTGGGCGGTGGGCGGAATGGTCGCGTTGACCCGGGGCGCAGCCGGCGCGTCGGGCGCGGAAGCGACGATCTGCGTTACTTGCGCATTGCTCACCCAGCCGGTGCGTCCATCGCGGGTGCGGACGAGCATGAATGCGCCGTGCGTCTGGCGGGCGTGGACGATTTCACCGGCGGACAGATTGAAGGAAACTCCGGCCGCGTCCGCCGGAGCGATGCGCGCCGGAGTGCTGGCGGCCAGCACCACTGCGCGGTTGAGATCGGGCCAGCGCCACGCGAGGATCGCAACGACTGCAGCCAACGCGACCGCGCCGACGCCCGTGAGCACGCGCGCTCCCTTCCGCGAGCCGGAACGGAGAAGGCGGCCGCCAACAATGCCGGCGCACAGCAACACGAGGCCCGCACTACCAACCCAAGCCAGCGTGTTGAAGCCCAGCAACCGGGCCGCCTTTTCCAGACTGTTCTGTTCCACGACCGCGAGGCCGGCCTGCTGGCGGGCGAGGCGCAGGTTCGTCGCAATCGCCCGGTCGCCAGGGGCGAGCCATTGCGCGCGTTTGTAGTTCAAAATCGCCCGGCCCGGCTCGCCGGCTTTGAGCCAGGCGTTGCCGAGGTTGAACAGCACTGGCGCGGAAAAGCCCTGGCGCGCGACGACCGCTTCGTAGCCGTGCGCAGCTTCCGCAAAGTGACCGGAGGCGTAAGACTGGTTGGCCTGTTCAAAGGTTGTGGTCGTTTCGTCCGCGCGACTCACCATCGGCAGGACCAGCACGGCGAGCACGGCCAGCGCGCACGTGAAAGCCAGCCACGCGTGCCGCGACGAGCAGTTTCCTGTCTCCGACTTGCCGCGATGCCGCCGCTCGCGGGCGCGATAGCGGCGGGCGATCAGCCGAATCTTCTGTTCCAGGCTGAGGCGTTTGGCCGTTGGCCTTGTTGTTGATGACGGACGCGTCTTCATAGCTCCTCCATGCGTTTGAGTTCATCGCGGACGATCTGCCGCCAATGTTGCAAGTCGCCGGGCGCAAGGCTCTGGCCGGCGTAAGCTGCTTGCTCGGCGAGGCGGAACACCGCGCGAATTTCCTCGCCCGCGCCGTTGAGCCGGGTATTGAGTTCCGCGACGGTCACGGCACTGGGCGGGACATGCCAGTGCTGCGCGAGCCGTTCCTGCAACGCCCGGCGCGCGGCGATGAAAAACATCGCGACCTGCCCGGACTGCATTGCCTTGTCCATTTGCAGCAGGCTTTCGCGAAGGTTCGAGGCGCTGGCCGATTCGCGGGCGTGGTTCGGGTCGCTGGCCAATCGCTCGCGGCGTTTCACGAACCAAACACCGCCGACGAGCAGCGCCAGCGGTGCAACGGTCACGACAGCGAACCACGGCTGGAGTAAAATGGGCTGCAAGGTCGAAACAAATCGTCCTCGCTCGACTGCATTCGGGAACATCTCGTCACCGCGCGGCGCGGGCGCGGTGGACGCGGGCGTGGGGGTTGCCGCTGCGAGAGACGCAGCAGTTACGGCCCGGCCGCTCGCGGCCGCGACTTCGACGATCAACGGCTGTGTGTGGTGCGTGACGTATTGCCGGGTGTCGGGATCGAAGTAGCTGAAGGCGAGCGCCGGGAACTCCGCGCGGCCCGGCTGCTGCGGCACGACGGCCTGCTCGAAAACCTTGTTGCCCTGCAATCCCGCGCTGTCTTCGGCCTCGAATCGCGCACTGGGCTTGTAGGTCTTCCACGCGGCGGAATTCGGCAGCCCGGGCGAACTCACGCGGTCGAAATTCCCCGAGCCGCTGACTGTGAGTTTGAGCGTGAGCGGGTCGCCCGCCGTCGCGGCGGTCGGCGTGACTTCGCTGCGCACCTCGAATTTGCCGACTGCCCCGGAGAAATCCGTCGGTCGTCCGGCAGTGGGTAACGGCAGGACTTTCATCGCCGCGAGGTCCGTCTTGAGCGTGAGCGGCTTTTCGGACACGCGTCCGAAGAAATCGTCGAAGAACGAATCATCGAAGCCCGAACCGCCAAAGAAGGAACTGAACGGAGTCTGCCGCTGGCCGCGCGGGGCACGCTCCTGCACCCGGACCAGCACGGGCAGTTCGAGGTTGAGCGCGTAATCGCCGGCCTTCACCGCCGACAGCGAGGCCGGCCAGGTGAGCACCGTGTAAGGCGTGTCGTCCACCGTTTCCTGCGATTGTTCGGGCTGGCCGGTGAGCTTGCTCATGGTAAAGGCATCGCTGCTCAACACGGGCAGGCCGTTGAGGCTCGCGCCGAGGCCGCGCCGGAAATACGCCCTGATTTGCACCGGCACGAGTTCGCCGACGTAAAGCTCCTGCTTGGGCGCGGCCACGCGGAGGAAGGCCGGCTCGCCTTTGGCCGTGCCGGCGGTCGAGTCAGCGGGCCAGTTCACGTTGGGCGGCGGCAACGCGCGCCCCTGCGACTGCGCCGCGCCGCCCGCGCCCTTGAGCACCTGCAACACGATTGAACGCGTGCTCGCGCCGCCGACGCGGATGGCAGGAATGGTGAACGTGCCCGCGCGCGAAGCCGTGACTTGATACAAATAACTCACGCCCGCCGTGACTGCGCCGTTGATGGATTGGAACGAACTCGACTGGCCGACGGGCGTGAACTCCAGCCCGTCCACGCGCGGCAGCGAGGGTTCGCCGGACTGATTGCCCTGCACGGTGACGGCGAGCTGCGCCGCTTCATCCAGCGCGATGCGCGCGGGTTCAAGCGCGGCACTGACCTGCACCGTGGCCGCGCGGGCCGGCCACGCGAGCGCCAGCGTGAGCGCGGCGGCGACAACGAGGATTCGAGGCAACTGCGCGATCTGCGGGATAACGCCTGGAGTTTTCATATCACCAATCCTTGAGCGGTTGATTGTCGTTGTTCGGATTCGAGTCGCGGGACAACGGCGCAGGAGCGACGCGGCGTTCCTCGCCCTTGAGCGAGTCGAGCAAGCTCTTCGCTTCCGCCTTCGTCATCTGGCCGGGTTCGCGTCGCGCCTCGGCCTGGCTCTGGTCTTCACCCGCCTGCGGGTTGGGCTGGGCGTTGGCTTCGGGCGTGCCCTTGGACGGCTGCTTCGGTTCGGTTTGCGCGCCGGCGTTGGCCTGCTGCTGCGGCTGGTCTTTGGGCTTCTCGTTGCCACCGCCGGAGGCGTTCTGCTGATCCGGTTTCTGGGCCTCAGGCTGCTTGGGCTGGCCCTGGCCGGAGGCATTCTGGTCCGGCTGATTCTTCTGTGAATCCTTCGACTGATTCTGGTCGGACTTGCTCCGGGCCGATTTGCTTTGCTGGTTTTGTCGTTGGTCGTTCTTCTGGTCCTGCTGGTCCTTTTGCTGTTGTTGCTTTTGCTGCTCCTGCTGTTGTTGTTTCTGCAACTGCTCCAGTTTGCGCTTCACGAGGTCGCGGTTGTATTTCGCGTCGGCGTCGTCCGGCTTGATTTGCAGCGCGGCTTCATAGGACTGCACGGCGGACTGCCAGGTCGTGATGGTTTCCTGCGGATTGGCCTGCTCGGTTTTCTGGCCGATGCGATACTGCGCGTTGCCGAGGTTGTAATAGGCGCTCTGCTGCACCGGAAGCTGATCGGTCTTGAGCGCGCCCTGAAAGGCCGATGCGGCGGGAGCGAACTCACCCGCTTTGTAGGCTGCCGCCCCCAGGTTGAATTTCAACTCCGCCTTCGCGGGCTGTTTCTGCGCGCTGGCCGCATAGTCTTTCGCCGCCTGAGGGTAGTTCCCCTGCTGATACGCCTTCTCGGCGCTGCCGGTTGACGCATGACTGTTTCCTGGGAACGCCGCGAAAGCCAGCGCGAGTCCGATGGCGCTGAGGGCCGGTCGCTCGGGACGCAGCGCGCTCATGCGGGGCGCAGGCGCGCATTCGGGTTCAACACGCGGCGTCCGCCGCCGTGTGCCGACGAGCGCTTCGAGAACGAACAAGGCAAGGGCCGCGAGCAACGGCCAGTGGAACTGTTCGAGATAAACCTTGTGCTGGCGCGAGGCGAGGTCGTGCCGGGTGAACGGCTTCAAACCTTGCTCGTAAACCGCCGTCAAGCCCTGGCCCTGCTGGCCGAGCGGTTGATACATCCCGCCGGTCGCGGTGGCAATTTGCTGGAGAGTCGTTTCGTCGAGCCGCGACTTAACGAACTGGCCGGACGCATCCTTCGTGAATTCCGTCCCGCCGGCTTCCGCGGGCACGGGCACGAGTTCGCCCGTCGTGCTCCCGACGCCGACGGTGAAAATTTTCACGCCCGCTTTCGCCGCCGCCTTGGCCGCGGCGATGCCTTCGCCACCGAGGTCCTCGCCGTCCGTGATAAGCACAAGAATCTTTTCGCTGGCGGTGCGGGTCTTGAACGTCGCCTGCGCCTCGTGAATGGCGGCGGCGATGTCCGTGCCGCCGCGCGGAATGGTGCTGGTGTCGAGCGCATCGAGCGATTCGCGGAACGCGTCGTAGTCCAGGGTGATGGGGCATTGCAGAAACGCGTTGCCGGCGAAGGCCACAAGACCCACGCCGTCGCCATCGAGTTTGCCGAGGAAATCCTCGACCGCGAGTTTGGCGCGGGCGAGGCGATTGGGTTTCACGTCCTGGGCCAGCATGCTTTTGGAGGTGTCCACCGCGAACAGGATTTCCAATCCCTTGCGGTGCGTTTCCTCCCAGCGGAAGCCCGCTTGCGGCCGGGCGAGCGCCACGAACAGGCAGGCCGTGGCCGCGACGAACAACGCGCGTTTGAGCCGGCGGCGTTGCGGCGAGAACGAGCGCGTGAGGTTTTCCATCAGGCGCGGTGAGACGAATGCGGCGAGCAGCGCGGCCTGCCGCCGGTCGAACCGGCGGTAGCGCCAGACCAACGCGGCACAGGCTAGGACACCGACGATGAGCCAGAGAGGTTGGGCGAATTTCATAAGTCGCAAATGAGTTGAAGGTTCATGACGGTTCAGGCCGGCAGGCGGCGGAAGTGGGTTTGTTCGAGGCCGAGGCCCGTGCCGAGCAGGGCGAGCGCGGGCAGGATGGCCCAGCCGAAGAGTTCATGCTGTTGCTCGAACTTCTTCATCGTGTGCGTGGTTTTCTCCAGCCGGTCAATGTCGGCGTAAATGCGCTTGAGGGAATCGGTGTCGGTTGCGCGATAAAACTTCGCGCCGGTTTCATCCGCGATTTTCTGAAGCGTGGTTTCGTCCACATCCACCTTGGCCATGACGAGCCGTTTGTTGCCGAAGGCGTCGGTGACCGGGACGGGCGCTTCGCCGCGCACGCCCGCGCCGATGGTATAGACTTTCACACCGAGCGCCTTGGCGGCCTGCGCGGCAGTGTCGGGCAGGACCTTGCCGGCGTTGTTCTGGCCGTCGGTGAGGAGGACGACTAGTTTGGATTTGCCCGGCTGGTCGCGGAGGCGGTTGACACTCGTGGCGATGGCCGAGCCGATGGCCGTGCCGTCCTCGACGCTGCCGATTTGCACGCGGTCGAGGTTTTGCAGCAACCAGTCGTGGTCGAGCGTCAGCGGGCTGACGAGATACGGCGCGCCCGCGAAGGCCGCGAGGCCGATGCGGTCATTGGGCCGGGCCTCGATGAATTTCGCGACGACGGATTTCACCACGTCAACGCGATTGGCGGGCTGGCCGTCCAGCTTGAAGTCCAGCGCCTCCATCGAGCCGGACACGTCGAGGGCGAGCATGATGTCCACGCCGCTGGCCTGGACCTGCGAGGTGCTGCGGCCAAATTGCGGCCGGGCCAGGCCGACGATGAGCAGGCCGAGCGCGAGCAGCTTGAGGGTGGTGAGCCACGCGCCCGCGCGGCTGCGGGTTTCGCGCGCGACGGCGCGGACGAGCTGCGCGTTGGAATATTCGACCGCGGCGACCGCCCCGCGGCGACCGCGCAGGAGCGCGAGGAGCGGCAGGAGCGCGAGCAACCAGAGCCAGTGCGGATAAAGGAAGCGAATCATAATCAAAGGTCGTTAAGGGTTCATGGTGTCGAGGCCGCCGGCTGCGGCGCGGCGGCGGGCTCAACGGAGGCCGAGTCCGGCGCACCCGGTCGTGCCGAGCCGGGGAGGCGTGTTGGAGTAACGGCACGATCTGAATGCGCCGGAGATTCATGGGCGGCGGCCTGGCCCGTCTCGCGAACGAACGCGCTCGCGCTGGTGAGCATCGCCTCCATTTCAGGAACGGAGAGCACCCAACGCGCGAACTTGGCAAGGTCGCAGTGATGCAGGAATTCGCCGAGCAACGAACGATGCCCGGCGAGCGGCGAATCCGCCTGCGCGACGCAGTCATGGAGGAATTCCTCCGTGGTGCGATGCGCGGCGCGCGTGGCGAATCGTTCTTCGATGTAGTTCCGCACAACCTCGGAAACGGCGATGGAAAATTCCCGCGCGTGCTCCGGCTGCATCAGGCGGCGCGCGTCTTCGAGTCGTTCGAGCGCGAGTTCATACGCCAGCTTGGGCCGCAGTCCCGGCAGGCGATGCCGCCAGTGCCACAGGCCGTAGCCGAGTGCGGCCAGTGCGCAGCCGCCCGCGGTCCACGCGAGCCACAACCAACCGGGCGGGATGTGAAAGGGCGGACGAATGTCGCGAATGTCTTCCGTCACCGGAGGCGCGGTCGGGGCAGTGACGGAAGTTGAGGACGACGACGAAGCGGCAGCCGCCGGTTTGGCGGCGGGTGCGACGGTGATTGCCTGGACCGGCGCACTGCCGAACACGCCCAGCGCCACCAGCGCCGAGGCAGCGGCGGATTGGTAGAACGAAGGAAAAGTGAAGCGGGTCATTTTCATGCGTGCCTCCGTTCGCGGTTTTTGAAAAAGCCCATGAGCGCCGGGAGATAAGGTTCGCCGGTGGAGAGGCTCAGACTGTCCACGGCTTCACTGTTGAACGCCCGGCGCAACAGGTCGCTTTCATTGTGCGCGAGTTCGCAAAAGCGCTCGCGGGCGGATTCGCTGCCGGTATCGAGTTCCAGCAGTTCGCCCGTCTCGGCGTCCTCGACCGCGAGCAAGCCGACGTTCGGCAGCTTCTCCTCGTGCGGGTCGTGGATGCGCAGCGCCACCAGGTCATGATGGCGGTTGGTCTGGCGCAACGCGCGGCGCAGGGTGACGAGCGCGTTTGCGGGATCGCCGCCCGATTGGAAATCGGAGACGAGGAACACGACCGCGCGGCGCTTGGCGACTTCATTGGCGAAGTTCAGCGCGTTGCCGAGGTCCGTGCCGCGATGCCGGGGCTGGAAATAGAGGATCTCGCGCACCACGCGCAGCACGTGGCGGCGGCCCTTCTTCGGCGGAATGTATTCCTCGATGCGGTCAGTGAAGAGGACGAGACCGACCTTGTCGCTGTTGCGGTTGGCGGAGAAGGCCAGGACACTCGCCAGCTCGGCGGCCAGTTCACGTTTGCTTTGCGCGCCCGAGCCGAAGTTGCCGGACGCGCTCACGTCCACGAGCAGCAGCAAGGTCAACTCGCGTTCCTCGGTGAACTTCTTGATGAACGGGTGTCCGGCGCGGGCGGTGACGTTCCAGTCAATCGCGCGCACTTCGTCGCCGGGCACATATTCCCGCACCTCGTCGAAGTTCATGCCGCGCCCTTTGAAGACGCTGTGGTAATGACCGGCCAGCGAATCGGTCACGAGCCGGTTGGTGCGGATTTCAATCTGGCGCACCTTGCGGAGTATTTCGCGGGTGAGTTCGGAGTTCATGGGAGTGCTTTCCTTTCATCGGGTGGCGGGCGTCTGCGCGTTCACGGCACGGGCAGACCTTCGAGGATTTTCTGGACGATGTGTTCCGGGGTGATGTTCTCCGCCTCGGCTTCGTAGCTCACGGTCACGCGATGGCGTAATACGTCGAGCGAAATGTCCTTCACGTCCTGCGGCGTGACGTAGCCGCGACCTTGCAGAAACGCCCACGCCCGCGCGGCCAGCGTGAGATAGATCGTCGCGCGCGGTGACGCGCCGCATTGCACGTAGCCGTTCAGATCAATGCCGTAGGGACGCGGGTCGCGCGTGGTGAGCACGATGTCCACGATGTAATCCCGCACCTTGTCATCAATGTAGATGCCGTTCACCACATGACGCGCCTGGGCGATGTCGGCAGTGGAGACCACCGGCTCGACGGCGAGGTTCGGTTCGCTGGTGGCCATCGCGTCGAGAATCGCGCGCTCCTCCAGGCGGTTCGGGTAGTTGACGACGACCTTGAGCATGAAACGGTCAACCTGCGCTTCGGGCAGCGGATACGTCCCTTCCTGCTCGATGGGATTCTGCGTGGCCATGACGAGGAACGGATCGGGCAGCCGGTGCGTTTCCTCGCCGAGCGTGACCTGGCGTTCCTGCATCGCTTCGAGCAGCGCGCTCTGCACCTTGGCGGGCGCGCGGTTGATTTCGTCGGCGAGAATCAGGTTGGCGAACACCGGGCCGTGCTTGGTGTGGAACGTCCCTTCGCGCGGGTTGTAAATCATTGTGCCCACAATGTCCGCTGGCAGCATGTCGGGGGTGAACTGGATGCGGCGGAATTGGGCAGAGATGGCCGCCGCGAGGGTTTTAAGGGAAAGCGTTTTGGCCAGCCCGGGCACGCCTTCGAGGAGCAGATGCCCGTTTCCCAACAGACCCACGATGAGCCGCTCAATGAGCTGCTCCTGGCCGATGATAACGCGCCCCATCTGCTGGCGCAGCGGCATGACCCACGCGGAGTGCTGCTGCACGGCGTCCTGCACCGCGCGGATGTCGGCGTTCGGGCCGGGCGTAAAGCCGTGGCTGCTGGATGCAGGCGACTGCCAACGAGCCGCGGGTGGCGCGGCGGCGGTGTATTTCGCCGCGTCGAAATCGGCGTCGGCGCGGCCCGGTGGGAGGGCGGGGCTGATGGCCGAGGCGGCCGGGGAGGAGGATTTGTTCCAGAATCGATTTTTCATAAGGTCGCGAATGTTTGCTCTCTGTGTTTGCTTCGTCGTTCCGGCATCGCAGTGATGCTTTCACTTTCTGGAGACACGTTAGCGCGGCGACATGGACGCGACCTTTCCTTCGGATTACAAATGGGAAAGGTTGCGCGCGGCGAATCAGGACCAGTAAAGGCAGCGAGAGGAAGAGGCGGGCGCGTTTGCAACCAGTCGCCCCACAGAAATCAAGTCAACGAACCGGCGATGACCAGAAGGGAAAAACAGTCGAGCCGCGCTACGGCTCCAGCGTGCGACTCCACAAATCATACGCCGCGTATTTGTAGAGTTCGTGCAAAGTCGGAAAGTTGAAGACCGTGCCGAGGATGCGTTTGAGCGGCTCGTGGTTCTCGACCAGTTCCATGCCGTAGTGAATCAATTCGGTCGCGCTGTGGCCGATGATGTGGACGCCGAGGATTTCCCGGCTCTGCCGGTCGCAGACCAGTTTCAGAAAACCGCGCTGCGAACCGAGGATGAGGCCGCGCGGCGTGTCCTGATAACGTGCCCGGCCCACGACGAAATCAACGCCCTTCTCGCGCGCCTTTTCCTCCGTGAGGCCAATCATCGCCATCTCCGGGATGGTGTAGATGCCGTCGGGAATGTTGCTGGCGATGCGTTCCAGGTCGTGCAGGCCGAACATGTTGATGACCGCCATGCGGCCTTGCTCCATGCTCGTGCTGCCGAGCGCGGGAAACCCGATGACATCGCCCGCCGCGTAGATGTGCGGCACAGCCGTGCGATACGCCCTGTCCACCTTGAGCGTGCCGTGCTCGGCGGCTTGCAATCCCGCGCATGCCAGGCCGAGGTCGTTCGTGTTTCCATTGCGGCCGGCGGCGTAGAGAAACATGTCCGCGACGATGACTGCGCCATCCGCGCAACGGGCATGCACGATTTCGCCGCCCGGCGATTTCTCCACGGAGACCGACTCGACTTGCGTGCCGTTGCGCAATTCGATCCCGGCCTTACCCATTTCCTCGATAAAGGCGCGGGCGACTTCGCGGTCGAGGAACGGCAGGAGGTCGCCGTGGCTGCTCACCAGCGTCACGCGCGAACCCATCGCTGCGAAGATAGTCGCATACTCGCAACCGATGACGCCCGCGCCCACCACGCAAAGCGTCGGCGGCACGTGGTCAATCTGCAAAATCGTGTCCGAGTCATGGATGCGCCGGCCATCGAAAGACACGCTGGGCGCGTGCGCGGGACTTGAACCGGTGGCGATGAGGATATTTTTCCCGGAAAACCGCTCGACCGTTTCACCGCGTACTTCAATCGTGTGGGCGTCGGCAAATGCACCCACGCCGCGATACACGTCCACATTGCGGGATAACAGTTGCAGACGGAACTCCTCGCTCCCGGTTTTCACCACGTAGCGTTCGCGAAACAGGAAATCCGCCGCGGTTGGCTCGTGGCTCAACGAGCGCTCGACGCCGTAGCGCCCACGCTCCCGCTGGCCCGAGAGATACAGCGCCGTTTCCTTGAGCGTCTTGGACGGCAGCGTCCCGGTGTTCACCCCCGCGCCGCCGAGCGCGCTGGACTTTTCCACCACGGCCACCTTGAAGCCATGATACGCCGCGTGCAACGCCGCCTTCTCACCCGCCGGGCCAGAGCCAAGTACCACCAGATCGTATTCTTTCATGAGCAAGCAGGGTGCGGGTTTTTCCCGCCAAACGTGAGAGTTCCGCGCCGTCTCCGCACCGCCCGATAACCCACAGGCCACGCCAGCTTCACCGTGGCTGCGGCGGCGAGCCGCCGGGCCTGGCTGGGGGATTGGTTTTTCCCGCGGCGTAACGGAACGTCGTGTCGTGCCCGGCAATCCGGGCGAGGCGGGTCTCGACCGACTCGGCGAGCAATCGCGTGATGGTTTCGAGCAGAATCGGGATGTCCAACGGCTTTTCCAGCAGCGCACCCACGCCCGCGCTCACCGCCGTGAACAATTGGTGCGGGCGCGCGGTGATGAGGATGACGGACACGAGCGGGTATTCGGTGCTGAGGCGCTCGAAGGTGTCCCAGCCGTTCTTGCGCGGCATGTTCAGGTCGAGCAGCACCAAGTCAATGGAACTGGAGGCAATGAGTTCCAACGCTTGCTGGCCGTCATTGGCGGGAATCACCAGATAGCCTTCTTCGACCAGCACGTCATGGAGTGAACCGCGCACGCCGGCGTCGTCATCCACGAGCAGAATGCGCTGGGGCGCGGGGGGTGACGACAGCTTCCCTTCTTGCTTTTGATCCATCCTTCGGGACTTTGTTGCGGCTTTCATGTCAGGAATGGTTTGCGCTGTTGCCGTTGAGCAACCGCGTGACGAATCCCCGATCCGTGATGCGCTCCGTATGCCGTTTCTCCGGTTCATGGGTGAACTTGCGGATGGCCCGCAGCAGCACCGGGAAATCGAGCGGTTTCTCCATAAACGCATCCACGCCCAGCCGCACCGCTTCCTGGTATTGGTGCGGGCGGGCCGTGATGATGATGACCGGCAGCAGCGGACACACGTGGTCAAGTTTCGTGAACGCTGTCCAGCCGTCCACGTTCGGCATGTTCAGGTCCAGCAGCACGAGGTCGGGCGGCTGGGCGGTGGCGTGGAGAACCGCTTGGCGGCCATCCGCCGCCTGGTCCACGTCGTAGCCTTCCGATTCAAGGACGGCGGCCAGCGCGGCGCGCACGACGGCATCGTCATCAGCGATCAGCACCCGCTTGTGTTTCAGGGGGACGTCGATTGGGCGCGCTGGGGGCGATGGCTGCGGGCGTGGAGAAAGGTGTGGGCGAGTCATTGAAGTGTTCATAATCGTGTTTTTACATCTGGTCTGCCGCAACTGGCGGGTGGACAAGTCAAAGCTAAGCCGCCGGGATGCCAACCGGACCGCTTGTTGATTTGCTGGGCTTTAGTTCGCGAATAAATCCACCGCGTCACTTTTTTTGGTTAAGAAGTTACCGCCGTCTGGTAACCTGCTGCTCATTGATATGAACTCGGTTGTGCGTCTGCGTTTGACGGTGTTGATCGGGGCGATTGCCTTGATGGCCGGCCTGACGCTTTGGGGCGTGCAGGATAACTGGCGGCGCATCCGGCAACTTGAAAGCAAAATGAACGCCTCGCAGTTGGGCAGTTTCCGCCTCGCCGAGGAGTTTCAGCAGCGGCTGCTGGCCTTGGGCAACTACTTGCTCCGCTACACAGCCCGGCGTAACCCGGCCACCTGGACTCAATTTCAAGAGGCGAGCATCCAACTCGACCAATGGATTGACCAGCACATCGCGCAGCACCCCGGCCCGCGGGAACTTGATCTGCTCAACCAACTCAACACGGCCTATGAGGACTACTTGGCCGCCGCCGCCGAGGTGCATACCAACGGACAACCGGCGGGCATCACGGCGGCGGCCTTTGCCCAGCTCGAACACGTCGAGAGCCACGGAGATCGGCTGCATCAACTCGGCATCCAGCTCGCCGATGCCCATCGCGACGCGGAGCAGGCCTTCCTGGCCGAGGCGAACAGTGCGCTTGCCAACTTGCGCGTCTTCCTTTTCATCGGTGTGGTCCTGTTGCTCGGACTGGTCGCCGGGTTGGGCTTCGTCCTTTACCGTGACTTGATTGCGCCGTTGCGCACGAAGCTGGTGCAAAGCGAAGTCCTGCTCGAAAAGCAGGAGAAACTCGCCACGCTCGGCACGCTGGCCGCCGGCATCGCGCACGAAATTCGCAACCCGCTTACATCCATCAAGGCCCGGCTCTACATGCTGGGCAAACGTGTTGCCGCCGACCCGGCCAGCACGGCGGACACGGGCGTCATCAGTTCCGAAATCGGCCGGCTCGAACGCATCGTGCAGGACGTGCTCCATTTTGCCCGCCCCTCCGAACCGCAACTCAAAGTCGTGCGCGCCGACGCGGCGTTGCGCGAGGTGCTTTCCCTCATGGGCAGCACGCTCGAACAGGGCCGCGTGCAACTCTCGTTCGAAGACGGCCCGGAGTTGCACGTTTCAATGGACACCGCGCTCATCAAGCAGGTCCTCATCAATCTCGTCCGTAATGCCGCCGAAGCCATCGAAGACCAGGGTAGCGTGACGCTGCGGGTGCGGGCGAGCCAGGCCAGGCTTCGCGGCAAATCAACTGGCGTGGCCATCCTTGAAGTGAGCGATACCGGAAAAGGCATTCCACCCGAGGTCGAGAAACGGCTGTTCGATCCATTCTTCACCACGAAGGAGGCGGGCACGGGTCTCGGCCTTTCCATCGCGGCGCGCATCGTCGAGAAACACGGGGGCGCGCTGGAGTATCAAACCCAGCCCGGTCACGGCACAAAGTTTGGCATTGTGCTGCCAGTTGCGCCCGCGCCCGATTCATCCATTCCGCCCGCATGAGTTCTTCACCGAGCATCCTCCTCATCGAAGACGACACGCAACTCGCCACCAACCTCCGCGCGGTGTTGGAGGACGGAGGCTTCAAAGTGACCCACGCTTCCCGTGGCGACGACGGACTGCGCCGCGCCGGCGACGCCACGTTTGACGCCGTGCTCACTGATTTGCGCCTACCCGGACTCGGCGGACTTGACCTCGTGCGCCAGCTTCACGCGACCCAGCCACGCCTGCCGGTGGTCCTCATGACGGCGCACGGCACAATCGAGACGGCCATCGAGGCCACCAAACTGGGTGCTTACGATTACCTGCAAAAGCCGTTCGAGATGGAGGAGCTCCTCGCGTTGCTGCACAAGGCGTCGGACGCGGGACGGCTGATGCGCGAACCCGTGGCGTTGGCCGATGCACCACCCGCGCGCACCGCGCTCGTGGGCGTCAGCCGGGCCATGCGCGACGTGTGCAAGGAAATTGGCCGCGTCGCCGCCAAGCCGGTCACCGTTCTCATTCGCGGCGAAACCGGCACAGGCAAGGATCTGATCGCCCGCGCCATTTACCAGCACAGCGAACGCGCCAAAGCGCCGTTCATCGCCATCAACTGCGCCGCCGTGCCCGAGAATCTTTTGGAAAGCGAATTGTTCGGCCACGAACGCGGCGCGTTCACCGGCGCGGATCAGCGTCGCATCGGACGTTTCGAACAGGCGAACAAGGGCACGTTGTTCCTCGACGAAATCGGTGACCTGCCGGCGAACACGCAGGTCAAACTCCTGCGCGTGCTCCAGCAGCAAACCTTTCAGCGCGTCGGCGGCAGCGAAACCATTTCCGTGGACGTCCGGATCATCGCGGCCACGCACCGCGACCTCGAAGCGATGATTCGCGATGGCAAATTTCGCGAAGACTTGTTCCATCGCCTGAACGTCGTCGCCATCCAACTCCCGCCATTACGCGAACGGCGCGAGGACATTCCGGCGCTCGTCCAGCATTTCCTCCGCAAATACGCCGCTGACTTCGGCATTGCTGCGCCCGCCATCACCGCCGACGCGATCGCCGCGCTGCAAGCCGATCCGTGGCCCGGCAACATTCGCGAACTGGAGAACGTCACCCGCCGCCTGCTCCTGGAAGCGCGCGGCCTCTCCATCACCGCCGAGGCCGTGCGCGCCATCCTCGCCGCCCGTGCCTCTGTCTGCGGGCAAGCCGTAAACTCGCTTCCATCACTTGTCGCGACGCTGCTGGCCCGCGCTCAACGCGGTGAAATCAGCGACACGCACGCGCAAATCGTTGCCGAAGCCGAACGCGAAATTCTCACCCAAGCCATTGCGCTCGCGGAAGGGAATCAGACCAAAGCCGCCCGCTGGCTGGGCATTTCGCGGCTGACCATGCGCGAAAAGCTCAAGCAACTCGGCCTCTATCCGGGCTTGAACAGCGACTCCACCGCCGTGGAGTGAAGCGCACTCGCGCCTACCGTCGTCGGTTATCGGCTTACCGCTCCCTGAGCAACGGCTAACCACCGGCCCAACGCAAGTTTCCTTCACTTCATTCGTAAACCCTTGCGGCTTCGCACAACGGGCTTCGGAACACCTCTGAATAAGGGCTGGTACACGCGACGCTTAGAGTTCAAATGACGGTTCAGACAGCGTTCCCAGTAGACGCGAACAAAAACCGCCGGACAAAAAGTGAAAGCGACACATTCAAATCAAACAGTTTCGCCGGAAACGCCCGAGGCCAATTCCCAGTTTGCGGGCCATGCAAGCCGACACCATTCGCCCGAGCTGATCCTCATCGTGGACGACGACCCGAACATCTGCGATTCGCTGGCCGAAGTGTTGCGCGCGGAAAACTACGCCGTGCGCCTGGCCGACGACGGAGATGACGCCGTGCGGCAATTTCTCCAAGGCCCGCCCGACCTGGTCCTGCTCGATTTGAACATGCCCAACCTCAACGGCTGGGAGGCATTTCGAATCATGGTCCAGTTGTATCCCTACATGCCCGTCATCGTCATCACCGCGCGGCCCGATCAGGCCAGGCGGGCAGCCGAAGTTGGCATTGACGTGCTCCTGGAGAAGCCGCTGGACATCCCGTTGTTGCTCACAACGATTCGAAAGCTGCTGGCCCAACCCGAAACCGCTCACTTTGACCGTGTGTCCCGCGCCCGGCGAACGCACGACGATCCCGGCAGCCAAGGATGACTATGCGCCCACCCGACCACGTAACTTTGCCGACGCCCGGCAAGCACCGCGCCCACCAGGTCGTGGCACGAACCAACCGCCACTTGCGCGATGATTGCGCCATCGCACTCGCCATCGTGCGCGGCGTGCTTGGAACAATCAGTTTCAGCATCGCGTGGTTCGGCTTCATCCCGGCGCTCCAGCTCGCGACCGTCCCGGTGTCGGTAAGGGACACGCTGAACCCGCGCAGCCATCGCTGGCCGGGCAGGGCACAACCACGAAAGGAACACCAGCTATGAAATGGTCCTGGAGATTGGGCCGCGCCGCCGGCGTGGACGTGTATCTGCATTTCACCTTCCTGCTGTTGTTGGGCTGGGAGTTTTTCAGCCGCGCGCTGCACGGTGACCTCGTCGGGGCGGTGTGGCAGGGATTGATTTTCAACCTCGTGCTGTTCGGCACGATCGTGCTGCACGAACTCGGTCACGCACTGGCCGCCCGGCATTACGGAATCGGGACGGCAGACATCACGCTGCTTCCCATTGGCGGCGTGGCGCGGTTGCTCGCCAGTCCCGGCTCCCCGAAAGAGGAGCTTGTCATCGCCCTGGCCGGCCCGGCGGTGAATGTCCTGCTCACGGGACTCATTTTCGCGGCGCTGCAACTCGCGCCTGGCCTGGCCACGTTCGGCGTCCTCGGCGCGCTGCTCGTCCGGTGGCTCTACATTAACGTCGGGTTGCTGCTGTTCAATCTCATCCCCGCGTTTCCGATGGACGGAGGCCGCGTACTCCGTGCCCTGCTGGCGATGCGGATGGGTTTCACGGGCGGCACACGCATCGCCGCGCGTGTCGGGCAGGTGCTGGCCGTGGGATTCTTTCTCGCGGGTCTCGCCTGGAATCCAATGCTAATGCTCATTGGAGTCTTTGTCTGGTTTGCCGCGGCGCAGGAGGCCGCACTTGTCCACTGAACTACGTTCTATCCTCAAGCACTTATGAACCTCAACCACTCACTGAAAGGAGACCAAGCAATGCAAACCGCGACTGAGATCAATCGTGTGGTCGTGAGTATCTGGCCCGCAGTTGCAACCTCCGCCATGAAAGTTCCGGTGACCTTTGACCAAACCGCAGCCATTCACAAAACCGAAGTCATTATCCAACACGCTGTCGCACGGCCACTGCCGGCAACCCACCCATTGAAGATGGAGGCGAATGAATCCAAACGAATCAACACAACCAATGAAAGGACATCTATATGAATATGCAAACCAAAGCAATCAAAGCGCGGACTGGGTCCGCAGCACCTATCCGCAAGGCGGGGATCATTCTGGCCGTTTTGACCGGGATGCAATTGCTGGGGATGCCGCCGTTGATGGCGGCCCCAACTGGCAAGGTCATTACCGACAACGGAATTGCCACCGCTGTCGAGGGGGACTTCCAACATGAGCAGGGCGTGTCGGGGGCGGCCATCGCCGTCCAGAGCAGCGAGGGCATTGTGAGTCTGTCGGGTACAGCGGACAACTTGTTGGCCAAGGAACGAGCGGTCAAGATTGCCGAAAGCATACGGGGAGTGCGCGGGGTCGTGGACCGGGTGGTCGTGACGCCGGTTTCCCGTTCCGATGCGGATATCCGGAAAGACATCTTGGCGGGGTTGCTGAACGATCCGGCAACGGAAGCCTATCAAGTGTCGGTGGCCGTCAAGAGCGGGGTTGCCACCCTGACCGGCACGGTTGGCTCCTGGGCGGAAAAGCAACTTGCCGCGCGGGTGGCGCGGGGCGTCAAGGGGCTCAAAGAGGTCCGCAACGACATCGCGATCAATTATGTGGCGAAGCGCACGGACGCGGAAATGGCCGCGGATGTCAAATCCCGCCTCCAATGGGACATCTGGCTCAACGGCGACTCCCTCAACACCACGGTCACCAATGGCAAGGTAACGCTGACCGGCATCACCGGCAGCGCCATTGCCAAAGACCGGGCGTTTGACGATGCCTGGGTTAATGGTGTGGTGTCCGTGGACATCAGCGGCCTGAAGGTTGAACCCGACACCGCCGACCATCGCACGACCCAAGCCGCCCTCAAGCCGGACAGTGAAATCCAGAACGCGATTCAGGCCGCCCTGCCGTTGGACCCGCGGGTGGCCGCATTTGCTCGCGATATTACCGTAAGCGTTGAAGCCGGGGTAGTGATCCTCGGGGGCGACGTGGCCAATTTGAAGGCGAAGAGCGCCGCGGAGCAGGATGCCCGCAACACGGTGGGTGTCGCGTGGGTGGACAATCAACTGACGGTGCGGCCGCTGATGAACCTGCCACGCGATTCCGATTCGGAAAAAATCCTCAAGGCCGCGCTCGCCTGGGATCCGCTCCTTGATAGTTCCACAATCGATGCGGCCGTGATCAATCACGTTGCGTATCTCTCGGGCGCCGTTGAGTCCGGTTTTGAGAAGGCCGAGGCGCACGACGTCGCGTCGCGCACCAAAGGAGTCTTGCTGGTCCGCAACCGGCTGAAGGTGGAACCGGAGTACTTGATGCCCTATTACGAGTCGCCCGACGACTATTACTACGGCTGGCCTGGATATTATTCATATTGGCCCGGCTACCTTTTCCTGGCCGATGGGCCGCACCCGCCCAAAAGCGATGCCCAGATCAAGAAAGCGATCGAGAACGCGTTCTTCTGGAGCCCCTTCGTTCACAGTGATGACATCACTGTCACCGTGGACGGAGGGGTGGCCACTCTGAAGGGAACCGTCGGCAGTTGGATCGCGTGGGGCGAGGCCGACAAGGATGCGCACCAGAGTGGCGCGTCCTTCGTAAGGGACCGGCTCACCGTAAAGTAAACCACCACGGGTGGGCACGCTAAAGAAAGGCGTGTCCACCAAAGCAAAAACCGAAACCAAAACACCAAGATGTAATCACGGAAAGAAAGAACATTATGACAACGACAACCAGCAAGCACACAACCACGAAAAGGAACACTACGGTCGTGGCGGTCTACAAATCCCACGCGGAAGCCGAAGCGGCCGTTAAGGAGCTGCAACAGTCTGGCTTCGACATGACGAAACTTTCGATCGTCGGTCGCGACTATCATACGGATGAACACGTGGTTGGTTATTACAACGCCGGGGACCGCATGAAGTACTGGGGGAAAGTAGGCGCGGTCTGGGGAGGATTTTGGGGATTGTTGTTTGGTTCGGCGTTTTTTTGGGTGCCCGGGGTCGGGCAGATTCTGGTGGCGGGGCCACTCGTCGCCTGGATTGTCGGAGCGCTGGAAGGCGCGGTCATCGTGGGTGGTCTGAGCGCGATTGGGACCGGCCTCTACAGCCTGGGGATTCCCAAGGACAGCATTGTGCGCTATGAGGCGGCGCTGAAGACGGGGAAATACATCCTCATCGCCCACGGCACCCCGGAGGAAACGAGCTGGGCGCACGACATCATCCAAGGGACCCCCACGGAGTCAGCGGAGCACCATCAACCTTCCACGAAATGATGCCGCCATGAACGCGACCCTCAGCGAACCCACTAAACGGCCAGTTCGTTCATCCGCGCCTCCACACGCTGAAACGCCACGACCGATGGGAGTTTTCGTGGCTTTCGACGAAGGCGAAAGCGCCCGCCACGCCAAAGCCCTCATTCGCCGTGTGGCCCCGGATGAATTGTGCGATACCGAGCTGTACCGTCTGGACCGACTCGCGGCGACGTACTCCGATAACTCGGTCACGTACTCGGGGTCCGAAGCCGACCTGTTCATTATTGCCCTACGAGCCGGATACAACCTGACTCAGCCAGTGCGCACCTGGTTGAGTTCCTTGCTGACGCTGCGGGACTGTGACCAGGAGGGAGCGTTGGTTGTGCTTTTGTCGGGCGCCAAGTCGCACCCGGACGCGAACGCCGAACTCCTCGCCTATCTGGAGACGCTCGCGATCCTGGGGCATCTGGACTTTTTTGCGGTTCGCATGGAATCGAAGGTCGCTTCCGTCACCGGCCTCGCCCCAGTGCCGGAGGCAAACATTGCGGAATTCACCACAACCATCCACGCACCGGACGCCCTGCGCGGCTGGGGAATCAACGAGTAGAACGGCTGGCTATGAGTGCCCTGATATATCCCGGCGAATCGAGTGCGGCTCTCAGGCGCGTCCCAGAGGTACGTGAGCGGACGCCTCTCGCGCCGAGCAACCCAATGGCCTCACTGGGAACGGCGGCAGAATCGGACTTGGACGGGCATGATTCGGTGAGTCTGCACTCGCTTGTCCATGACCCTCATGGCGCTCATCTGGAGAACTTCCCGTTCGCGTTCATGATGTTCGCGGTTTGGATCACCGGTGTCACCGCAACAGTCTGGGGCATCCTGCTCACCAGCGCCGGGCTGGCCGCGATTGGATTCGCCATCACGCTCGCCAGTTGCGCCCTTTATGGTTGGAGCCTATACGACGAGTGATTAGGAAATCCACCATGCCGCGGTATTGCCAAAAGGTTATCTGGGTTGGGAGTCTCGCTATCGTGCTGTCGCTCCTGGCGCTGTCGGGCTGTTCGCCGGCAAAATCGGGTTCGGTGGCGCAATCCATCCCAGCCGCACCCGTGACTATCGCCGTGGCCATGGGCAGGGATGTTCCCGTACAAGTCGAGACGATCGGCCACGTCAGCGCGTTCTCCACGGTGGCGGTCAAGAGCCAGGTGGATGGAAAACTGGAACGCGTGCTTTTTCAGGAAGGCGATGAGGTGCGGGCGGGGCAAACTCTTTTCATCATTGATGCGCGGCCCTTCGAGGCGGCGTTGCGCCAAGCTGAAGCCAACCTTGCGAAGGACACCGCGCTGGCCACGAACGCCATCATCGAGGAGCGGCGCAACGCCTCGTTGCTGAAGCAGCAAATCATCTCGCCGGACGCCTTCGACCAGGCGCGTGCCACAGCCGACGCACTGCGGGCGACGGTGGTGGCGGATCAGGCTGCGGTCGAGAACGTCCGCCTGCAACTCGCCTACTGCACCCTCACCTCGCCCATCAACGCTCGTGCCGGCAAGCTGTCGGTAAATGCGGGTAACGTGGTCAAGAACAACGACACCGTGCTGGTGGTGTTGAATCAAACGCGCCCCATCTACGTGGACTTCTCGGTGCCCGAGCAGGAACTGCCCCGCATTCGCGAGCACGCGGCTTCGGCCAGGTTGAAAGTCGAGGCCCGCGTGCCCGGAGATGAAGCGCCTCCTTCCACCGGCGAACTGGCCGTCATCAATAACACGGTGGATACGGCCAGCGGGACGATTCTGCTGCGCGCACTGTTTCCCAACGCAAGCGAGCGCCTGTGGCCCGGCCAGTTCGTCACCGCGGCGCTGACGCTCACGACCCGGACGAACGCCGTCCTCGTTCCGTCTTCGAGCGTCCAAGTAGGCCAGGATGGACAATATCTCTTTGTCGTCACACCCGAGTTAACCGCGCAAGCGCGTCCGGTGGTTGTGGGGGATCGCGTGGGCAACGAAACTGTCATCGAGTCGGGACTGGGCGCAGGCGAAAAAGTGGTTGCCAGCGGCCAACTGCGGCTGGTGTCCGGCGCGCATGTGGAGATTCAAAACGAACGGAGCCGTTCGCTCGCGACCGTGCCATGACCTCGCAACCGAAAAACAACGGCGAAGGCGACACGGTTCCAACGCCGGCTGCGCACGTCGAGTCGCCAGGGAATCTTTCAACCGGGACGACGCAATCCAGGTCCGCCGACGCCATTGCGCTGGCCAATCCTTCCGCGCTGTTCATCCGCCGGCCGGTGATGACCACACTGCTGATGTTGGGCCTCCTCGTGTTCGGCGTGATGGGCTACCGACTCCTCCCCGTCAGCGACCTGCCAAACGTGGATTTCCCCACCGTGGTCGTCACCGCTGGTCTGCCGGGCGCCAGTCCGGACACGATGGCTTCGGCGGTTGCCACGCCGCTGGAACGACAGTTCACCACCATTGCAGGGCTGGATTCGATAAGTTCCGTCAGCTCGCTCGGCAACAGCCAGATCACGCTTCAATTCAACCTGAGCCGGAACATCAACGACGTCGCACCCGACATCGAAGCGGCCATCAACCAGGCCACGCCGTTCCTGCCGCCGGGAATGCCGCAGCCGCCGTCCTACAAAAAAGTCAACCCCGCCGACTCGCCCATCCTGTATATCGCGCTGACTTCGCCGACGCTGCCGTTGTGGCAGCTCGACAACTACGGCGAGACGCTGATGGCCCAGCGCATTTCGATGGTCAACGGGGTCGCGCAGGTCGGCGTGTTCGGTTCGCAGAAATACGCGGTGCACGTGCAACTGAACCCCGACGCGCTCGCCAGCCGCGGGCTCGGTCTCAACGACGTGGAAACGGCCATCCGCAACGCCAACGTGAATCTGCCGCTGGGCACGCTCTACGGAAGGCAACAGGCGTTCACCTTGCAGGCCAGCGGCCAGCTCCCCAGCGCCGAGCCGTATCGCTCCGTGATTGTAGCCTATCACAACGGCTCGCCCGTGCGCCTCGCCGATTTGGGCCGCGTCCTCGACGGCGTGGAGGATGACAAGACTGCGGCGTGGTATGTGGATTCCCACACGCGCCAGCGCTCGCTCGTCCTCGCCGTGCAGCGCCAGCCGGGCGCCAACACCGTGGCTGTGGCCGACGCCATCAAGAAACTCCTGCCGACGTTTCAATCCTATCTCCCGCCGTCCGTTCAACTGCACATCCTCTACGACCGCTCCGACACCATCCGCGGCTCCGTCAACGACGTAAAACTCAGTCTGCTCCTCGCGCTGGTCCTGGTGGTGCTGGTCATCTTCCTCTTCCTGCGCAACCTCCCGGCAACCGTCATCCCGAGTCTGGCGCTGCCATTGACCCTGGCCGGCACGTTCGCCGCCATGTATCTGGCCGGTTTCACCCTGGATAATCTTTCGCTGATGGCGTTGACGCTGTGCATCGGCTTCGTCGTGGATGACGCCATCGTCGTGCTGGAAAACATCGTTCGCTATGTCGAGCGCGGCGAGAAACCGTTTGAGGCCGCGCTGAAGGGTTCGCGCGAAATCGGTTTCACGATCGTCTCCATGACCTTGTCGCTCGCGGCGGTCTTCATCCCCATTCTGTTCATGGGTGGGATCGTCGGGCGGCTGTTTCGCGAATTCTCCATCGTGATTGTCGTCGCCATCCTGCTTTCCGGTTTTATTTCACTGACGCTGACGCCGATGTTGTGCAGCCGTTTCCTGCAACCGACGGCCCCGGGCGGGCATGGGTTCCTTTACAACCTGTCAGAGCGCGTTTTTGCCAACCTGCTCCGGCGCTACGAAACCAGCCTCGATTGGGTGCTCGCTCATCGCGCCGTCGTACTCGGTGTCTTCGCGACCGTGTTGCTCGCGACCGCCTGGCTGTTCCTCCGGATTCCGAAAGGCTTCATCCCCGACGAGGACAACAACCAGGTGTTTGTGGTGACCGAGGCGGCGCAGGGCGTTTCCTTCGACGCCATGAGCCAATACCAGCAAGCGGCGATGGATGTCGTCCGACAAAACCCAAACGTCGCGCAGTTCTTTTCGGGAGTCGGTGGTGCGGGTTCGAGCAGCCTCGGCGGGCAAAACTACGGTCGCCTGTTCCTGCACTTGAAGCCGCGCGCCGAGCGCCGACTGGATGTCTATGGCGTGATGGAGCAGTTGCGGCCGAAGCTCGCAACATTGCCGGGTTTGCGCGTGTTCATGCAAAACCCGCCCGTCATCCGGATCGGCGGGCAACTGACGAAGAGCCAGTATCAGTTCAGCATGCAAAGTCCCAATCTGGACGAGTTGTATCGCTCCGCGCCGTTGCTGGAGGCGCGCCTGCGCAAGTTGCCTGAACTCGAGTCCGTGACCAGCGACCTGCGCCTCGAGAACCCGCAAGCCAACGTGGTCATCAACCGCGACAAGGCTTCGACGCTTGGGATCACGGCCAGCCAAATCGAGAACGCCCTCAACGACGCCTACGGCACGCGTTGGATTTCCACCATCTACGCGCCCAACGACCAGTACAAAGTCATTCTGGAGTTGGAGCCTAAATATCAGCGCGATCCGTCCTTTCTCTCCAAGCTCTATCTCACGTCCGCAAATACCAACCTCATCCCCTTGTCAGCCGTGGCCAGCTTCACCGAAAACGTCGGACCGCAAACCATCAATCACCTCGGCCAACTGCCTGCCGTAACCCTTTCGTTCAACCTGAAACCCGGGGTGTCGCTGGGGGAAGCCGTCGCGAATATTTCTCAGGAAGCGCGACAAACGTTGCCCGCGGGCATCACCACGACGTTTCAAGGCACGGCCCAGGCATTCCAATCTTCGCTGGCCGGTCTGGGCTGGCTGCTGGTGCTGTCCATTCTGGTCATCTACCTCGTGCTCGGCATCCTCTACGAAAGCTTTGTGCATCCGCTCACGATTCTGTCGGGCCTGCCGTCGGCCGGGCTGGGTGCGTTGCTCACGCTGCTGATCTTCGGCGTGGACCTGAACGTGTACTCCTTCGTCGGCCTCATCATGCTGCTGGGCATCGTGAAGAAGAATGCGATCATGCAAATTGACTTTGCCCTCGCCGCCCAACGCGAGGAAGGCAAGTCGCCGCTGGAAGCCATCCGCCAGGGCTGCTTGATTCGATTCCGCCCCATCATGATGACCACCCTCGCTGCACTGATGGCCGCGCTGCCCATCGCGTTGGGCATCGGTGCGGGCGCGCGACGGACTCTGGGATTGGCGGTGGTCGGAGGGCTGCTGTTCTCCCAACTGGTCACGCTCTATCTGACGCCGGTGTTCTTCCTCTACATGGATGCGCTGCAACAAACATTGCAGTGCAGCTGGCAGGCAGTGCGCCGTTACTTGCGCCCGGCGCACGCCGCCGAAGAGTTCGGTCCGAAACCGTTACAAGTATGAGAATCGTTGCAAACATCACCGACACCAGAGTTCGAGATACGCATGGAATTAACATCAACCACAACAAAATGAAAGGAACACATAGTATGAAAAAGAACCTGATACCCGCAGTTGCCATCATCGCCCTGACGATGGCTTTAAGTCCGACGGCGTTTGCCAAAGACAAGGAAGTAACCCTCACCGGAGAGGGCCAGTGCGCCAAGTGCGCGTTGCACGAGTCAAAGTCCTGCCAGAACACCATCACTGTCGAGGAGCACGGCAAGAAAGTAACCTACTACCTCACGCAAAACGAAGTGAGCAAAGGATTCCACCACAACATCTGCAAATCGCCGGCAAAGGTGACGGCTACCGGCGAGGTCAAGGAGGCACACGGCAAAATGGAAATGACGCCAACTAAAATCGAACTCGCCAAGTGAAATGGGTGGTTTCGTCCCGCCAACCTCGGCGGACATCCTCCCTTCCGCACAAGAACAAACACCAACATTGAAAGGAACATTATGCCAGTAGAACTCAAAGTACTAAGCGGCGGCCGCATTCTCGAAGTGCGCGCCACCGGGAAACTCGTGGCCAATGATTATGTCGAACTCGTGCCCAGGTTCGAGCGGCTCAAGCAGCAGCATGGGAAACTTAGCGTGCTGTTCGAGTTGCGGGACTTCCATGGCTGGACCGCCAGTGGTCTGTGGCAGGACTTTAAGTTTGAGGAAAAACATTTCTCGGACATCGAGCGCCTTGCCATCGTCGGTGAAACCAAATGGCAGCAGGGCATGGCCAAATTCTGCCAGCCCTTCACCACCGCGCAAATTCGCTTCTTCAAGCCGGCCCAGGCTGAAGCCGCACGCGAGTGGCTGGCAATTGGGACGAAAGGCTCGACCGGCGTCGCCGTGTTCAAAAACCATGACGATGCCGAAGCTGCTGGATCCGCTCCGGCACACCCGGATCGCGCCGACGAGATCGCGCGCTGGCGTTCGGCTCGTCACTCCGAACAAAATCAACCTGAACCAGTCCTCCACGGGAAAGCTTAAGTTATGAACAAAGCTCAACATTCCCAGCGCCCGCCCAACGACAGTGAGATAGCCGCGCGCGCTTACGAAATCTATGAACGCGCAGGTCGGCCGGCGGGCCGCGACTTCGACCACTGGCTTGCGGCGGAAACGCAACTCATCGCCGAACGCACCGCGCCCGTGCGGTTGGCCACCGCGACGATGCGTTTGTTGCCCGCGCCCAAGACTCCGCCCGTCGTCAGCCCCGCTGCCATCACCAGCCGGAGCTTGCGCGCTGGCGGACGTCCCTCGGCTGCTCCGGCGCGTTGAGTCGGCGCTGATCAAAGCTGCTGCCGGATGGACGAGGCGGGTTCGCCCCTGCGCAACCACCGCGTCGCCCGGCGGCGGCTTTCAAAACCCATTTGGGGCTAGTATTGTTTTATCTGTATCCATGAAAGCGCAACTGTCTGAACCGATCCTACCATGATCAAACCAACCCGTGTCAGCCATCCGATCCACAATCTTCTACCCATGGAAATCGAGGGGTTCGATTCCCTGGCCGAATTGGCCCTGGACCTGCGATCGTCGTGGGATCATGCCACCGACGGAGTGTGGCGACAGTTGGATCCGGTGCTCTGGGAACTCACGCACAATCCCTGGGTGGTCTTGCAGACCGTCGCGCGCGACCAGATCGAACGCGTCCTGGCCGATCCCGTTTTTCGCAACAATGTTGATGACCTGTTACAGGCCAGGCGGCAGGCGCTGGAGTCGCCCGCGTGGTTTCAACAACATCATCCGCAGTCTCCGTTAAAGTGCGTCGCCTATTTCAGCATGGAGTTTATGTTGAGCGAAGCACTGCCCATTTACTCCGGTGGCCTTGGTAACGTGGCTGGGGATCAACTCAAGGCCGCCGGCGACCTGGGCGTGCCCGTGGTCGGCGTGGGGCTGCTCTACCAGCAAGGCTATTTTCGCCAGGTGATTGACAAGGACGGAGCGCAACAGCCGCTTTACCCCTTCAACGATCCCGGGCAGTTGCCGATCACGCCGTTGCGCCACCCGAACGGCGAATGGTTGCGCTTGGAGATCGCCTTGCCGGGTTACTCGGTCTGGCTGCGCGCGTGGCAGGTGCAAGTCGGTCGGGTGAAGCTTTACCTGCTGGACAGCAATGACGCGGCGAACTTCCCCGCTCATCGCGGGATCACCAGCGAATTGTACGGCGGCGGGCCGGAACTGCGCCTCAAACAAGAATTGCTGCTCGGGATCGGCGGCTGGCGGTTGCTCAGCGCGTTGGGCCTCCAGCCGGACGTTTGTCATCTGAATGAAGGCCATGCTGCCTTTGCCGTTTTGGAACGCGCTCATAGTTTCATGCAAGAAAACGCGCAGCCCTTTGAGGTGGCTATGACCGCCACCCGCGCGGGGAATCTCTTCACCACGCACACGGCAGTGGCCGCCGGCTTTGACCGCTTCGCTCCGACGCTCATCGAACAATACCTTGGTGGTTATGCCGAAAAGAAGCTGGGCATTTCCCTCCGCGACCTGCTGACCTTGGGTCGCCAGAACGCCAACGACGCCTCGGAAAGTTTCAACATGGCCTATCTGGCCATCCGCGGGAGCGGGGCGGTGACTGGCGTGAGCCGCTTGCATGGGAAAGTCAGCCGGCAGCTCTTTGCGCCTCTCTTTCCGCACTGGCCGGAGGACGAAGTGCCCGTCGGCCACGTGACCAACGGAGTCCACACGCCGACCTGGGACTCGGCGGCGGCCGACGACCTTTGGACGAAGGCCTGCGGCAAGGATCGCTGGCTGGGACCGAAGGAAAACCTGGAACAGGATATTCGCGGCGTCCCGGACGAAACCCTGTGGCAATTTCGCATCGCGGCGAGCAAGTCTTTGGTGGAATGCGCCCGCGAGCGACTATCCCGGCAACTGGCCGCCTCCGGCGCGTCGCCCGATGCGGTTGAGGAGACAAAGCATCTCTTTGACCCCAACGCATTGACCCTGGGATTTGCGCGGCGCTTCGCAACCTACAAGCGGCCAAACCTGCTGCTGCACGACCCGGAGCGACTGCTTCGCCTGCTGGCCAATCCGCAGCGACCCGTGCAGCTCATCCTGGCCGGCAAGGCCCACCCAGCGGACCAGGCCGGGCAGGCGCTGATTCGGGAATGGATTCGATTCATCCGCCGCCCCGAGGTCCGTCCGCATGTCATCTTCCTGGGGGACTACGACATGTTGCTCTCGGAGCGGCTGGTGCAGGGCGTAGATGTCTGGATCAACACGCCCCGGCGTCCGTGGGAGGCCAGTGGCACCAGCGGCATGAAGGTGCTGGTTAATGGTGGCCTCAATCTTTCGGAATTGGACGGCTGGTGGGCCGAAGCCTACACGCCGGAAGTGGGCTGGGCCTTGGGCGACGGCCAGGAGCATGGCGACGATCCGGCCTGGGACGCCGCCGAGGCCGTAACGCTCTACGAGCGGCTCGAACGGGAGGTGATCCCCGAGTTTTATGCCCGCAACGAACAGGGCATTCCGACGGCGTGGGTCGCGCGGATGCGGGAAAGCATGGCGCGCTTGACGCCGCGCTTCTCTGCCAACCGCACGGTGCGCGAATACACGGAGCAACACTATCTTCCAGCCGCGTCCGCCTATCGGGCGCGCGCGGCCGGGAAAGGCGCCGTGAGCGAGTGGATGTGGCATTGGCGACAGACGATCGAACAGCAATGGCCCACGCTGCGCTTTGGCGAAGTGAAGATGAAACCGGAGGGCGCGCAACACTCCTGCGAGGTTCAAGTCTATCTCAACGAACTCGATCCCAAGGAAGTCCGGGTCGAACTTTACGCAGACGGAATCCACGGCGGCAGCCCGGTGCGGCAGGAGATGAAGTGTCTTCGCCAACTGACCGGTGCCGCGGGTGGCTACGTTTACAGTGCGGCCGTGTCTGCGACCCGCCCCTCCACCGATTATACGGCGCGCGTGATCCCGCACAGCGACGGCGCGGCGATCCCGCTGGAAGCCGCCCGAATCCTGTGGCAACGATGAACCACTTGGAGCCTACCAACAACGCAGGACGATCTGAGAAACCTGCCGTTGCGTACTGGTGCCGGGCAACGTCATCCGTCGGCAGCCCGCTACGTGCTGCTGTCTGGGCTCGAGGCCGGCTCAATCGGAGCGAATCCGCCTGAACATTTGACCGCAACCGTATCATGACCTCAGGCAACACCCAACCTGTCCCGACCTCAACCTCACCCGGTCTCTCGTCCGCCGAAGCCCAGGCGCGGCTGAAGCAATTCGGCCCGAACGCGGTGGTTGAGGAAAAGACCCACCCGCTGACGCAATTCCTGAAGCGATTCTGGGCCCCGATTCCGTGGCTGCTGGAGGCGACGATCATTCTTCAACTTTTCCTTGGTGAGCAGGTGGAGGCGGCGGTCATCGGCGGATTGCTCGTGTTGAACGCGGTGTTGAGTCTGCTCCAGGAAGGTCGCGCGCAGAAGGCGCTGGCGCTCCTGCGCCAGCAATTGCATGTGCAGGCGCGGGTGCGCCGCGACGGCGCCTGGACCACGCTGCCGGCCGAGGAACTGGTGCCTGGCGATGTCATCCATTTGCGTCAGGGCACCATTGTGCCGGCGGATGTGCGCATGAACGAAGGGTCGCTCATGGTGGACCAGTCCGCCCTCACTGGTGAATCGTCCGCAGTGTCGGTCGCGGTGGGCAAAACCGCCTACGCCGGTTCGATGGTGCGCAGTGGCGAAGCCACGGGTGAAATCACCGCCACCGCGGCGCATACCTTCTTTGGCAAGACCGCCGAACTCGTCCGCACCGCCGGATCTGCCAACCGGCAGGAACACGAAATCGTGGGCGTGGTGAAGAATCTGTTCGTGGTCAATGCGGCGATGGTGGTGATTGTCACGGGCTACGCGCACCACATGGGGATGTCGCTCGGATATATTCTGCCCCTGCTGCTCACCATTCTGCTCGCGTCCATTCCCGTGGCTTTGCCCGCCACCTTCACGCTTGCCGCCGCGCTGGGATCGTTGGAGTTGTCCAAGCGCGGGGTGTTGATCACGCGCCTCAGCGCCTTGCATGACATCGCCTCGATGACCGTGTTGTGCAGCGACAAAACCGGCACACTTACGCGCAACGAAGCCACCGTGACGGCGCTCTGGGGGGCCCCGAGCTTTTCCGAAAGCGACCTGGTGCGTGCCGCCGCGCTCGCCAGCGATCCCGCCGGACAAGACCCGGTGGACGGCGCGATCATCAAGTCCGCCACCGACCGTGGCTGGCGCGATGGCGAAATAGTACGAACTGAGTTCCAGCCGTTCGATCCCGTCACCAAACGCGCCGAGGCCGTGTACCGTGAGGAAAACAGATCGCGGCGTTATGTGAAGGGCGCGCCCACGGTGGTCGCGAAACTGGCCGGCGCAGAGGATTCTATCTGGCAATCGCAGGCCGAAGGCATGGCTGCGCACGGGCAGCGCGTGCTCGCGGTGGCGGTCGGCGATGAAAAAACATTGCAGCTCGTGGGTCTGCTCGGCCTAGCCGACGCGGTTCGGGATGATTCGAAGGCCGTCGTGAGCGCCATCCGCGACGCCGGCGTGCGCACGGTAATGGTGACGGGCGACAACGGGCTGACGGCGCGCGCCGTGGCTGAACAGGTGGGCATCCCAGGGAGCGTGTGTTCTTCCGAGAAGCTGCACGGTGGCCTCGATGGGGACACCCTCGATTGCGGCGTGTTTGCCGGAGTGTTCCCGGAAGACAAGATCAAGCTGGTGCGCGCCTTCCAGAAACGCGGCGCGGTGGTCGGCATGAGCGGCGATGGCGTCAACGACGCTCCGGCGTTGCGTCAGGCGGAGGCGGGTGTGGCCGTCGCCAACGCGACAGACGTGGCGAAAGCGGCTGCGGCCCTGGTGCTGACCACGCCGGGCCTGGGCGGCGTGTTGCCCGCCATCGAGACCAGCCGGCGCGTCTTTCAGCGGATCATCACCTACACCCTCGCCATGCTGGTGAAGAAAATCGAGATGATGGCGCTGCTCGTCATTGGTTTCCTGGTCACGCGGCAAACGCCCCTCACGCCGCTGCTGATGGTGTTGATCCTGTTCCTCAATGATTTTCTCACCATGTCCATTTCGTCCGACCGGATGGACTATTCGCGTCAGCCGAACCGCTGGAATACGCGCGGCATTTTGCTGACCTCCGTGGTGCTCGCCGCGTGCAAGCTGGTGTTCTCGCTCGGCGTCCTCCTCTACGGCCACTACGCGCTCAGGCTGGACGCGCGGTCGCTGCAAACGCTGACCTTTGCCACACTAATCCTCAGTTCGCAGGCCGGGGTCTATCTGCTCCGCGAGCGCGGACATCTCTGGCACTCGCGGCCAGGGCGCTATCTCGTGGGCAGTTCAGTGTTGGGCTTGGGCGTCACCGCGCTGCTGGCGTTGGGTGGCATTTTCATGCCATCAATCAGCCCATCAATCCTCCTCGGCGTGGCGGTCGTGGGCGCGGCGTATTTCTTCTGCCTCGACTGGGTGAAGGTTCGGCTGTTCGCCCGCCTGAAGTTGCGATGAAGCGTCGGCTTGACTGCATGGCGGGTTGCACCTGCATGCGCCACCGATTCTGGCGCAGGTTGCGTGACGGGAATAGTCGCCTCACGCAGGCTGTTAGCCGTTGGCGTTGAACTGTTGTTCATACAGTCAACTGAGTAGCCCTGAACCACCGTGATGCCAAACCGACAACTAAACTGTAAACTGAGATGGCGGTAGCTTCCACTGTACCGATTTCGCGGTGCTCGCCTTTCTGGGTGCGTTCGTCCATTCGCCCGGCACGGTCACCGACGAATTGAGCGGGCTGTTGTGACCGGTAAGCCCGCGCCAAACATGCAACTGACGAATTCCATTGCGGTCTCCGGGCCTCCCGTCGCGCTGGGTGAATCCGTGAAGCGATTATTGCCGTGGCTCGTGGCCGTCGGCTTCTTCATGGAATCGCTCGACACGACGATTCTGAACACGGCTGTTCCCGCCATCGCGAACGCACTCGGCGTCGCCCCGCTCAGCATGAAAGCGGTGTTGTCGAGTTACACGTTGAGTCTCGCGGTGTTTATCCCGGTCAGCGGCTGGATGGCCGACCGCTTCGGCACGCGCCGGGTGTTTGCTTCCGCGATTGGGCTCTTTACCTTGGGTTCGTTTCTCAGCGGCATTGCGAGCAACATCCACGTCCTCGTCGCCTGCCGCATCCTGCAAGGCTGCGGCGGTGCAATGATGTTGCCCGTGGGCCGGCTCACAATGGTGCGGACGTTCGCCAAATCAGAACTCATCCGCGCCATGAGCTTCGTGGGCATCCCGGGTTTGATTGGCCCGATGCTTGGGCCGGTCGTCGGCGGTTTTATCGTTGGCTACTTTTATTGGCGCGTCATCTTTTTCGTAAACCTGCCGATTGGCCTGCTCGGTTTGTATCTGGTTCTCCGGCATATCCCGGACTATCGCGAGCAACACTCCGGCCCGCTCGATGTCATCGGACTCGTTCTGTTCGGCGGCGGCATCGCGTTACTGTCTTATGTGCTGGAAGTGTTCGGTGAACACACGTTGAGCGGAAATGCCATCCTGGGGCTGTTGGCGATTTCCGCCGCTTGTCTCGCCGGTTATGGACTGCGGGCGATGCGCACCGAGTTTCCGTTGCTCCGGCTGGCGTTGTTTCGCATCCGGACCTTTCGCGCCTCGGTCAGCGGGAGCTTCTTCACGCGCTTGGGAATCGGTGGAATACCATTCCTCTTTCCGCTCCTTTACCAGGTGGGCCTTGGATTTACCCCGATTCAATCCGGCCTGCTCATGATGCCCCAGGCCGTGGCCGCCATGAGCCTCAAGCTGACGATGCCGGGCATTCTGCGGCGCTTGGGCTACCGCCGCGTATTGATTGCCAACACCGTTATTCTTGGTCTGCTCATCTTGTTGTTCGCGACCATCGGCATGGGCACACCGGTGTGGCTCATCGTCGCACTGGCCTTCGCCTTTGGCTTCTTCACCTCGCTTCAATATACGAGCATGAACACGCTGGCTTACGCCGACATCAACGAGGAACGGACCAGCAGCGCCAGCACCATCGCGAGCACGATGCAGCAGATGTCCATCAGTTTCGGCGTGGCGACGGCGTCGCTGGCGACGGCGTTCTTCATCCCTGACCGCTTTCAAACCAGCGCGCCGGAAATGATTCACGGCATCCATCAGGCATTTCTGTGCTTGGGCGGATTGACCATCGTCTCCGCCATTGTTTTCCGCGAATTGAAAAACAATGACGGCGACACCGTCAGCCAGCACAATGGTAAAATCATCGCATGAACCACCGTGGTTACTGACAAGCAATTCATCCGCACACCGCGCGCCTTTGGCTGGGTTGATCTTGCCGTCATCGGCCTGCTGGCCGCGTTCATCTATGCGCTTGTAACCGTCGCCCAGGAATGGAGCGGCCCGCTGCAACCAGTCCCGGAGATTCATCTGGAGGCGCGTTACCTGCCGCTTTATGCGCTGTTCAGCCTGACGCGTGGCGTCCTGGCTTACGGCCTGTCGTTCCTATTCACGCTGGTCTATGGCTACGCGATGGCGCGGGTAGCCGGCGCGGAGCGGGTGATGTTGCCGGTGCTCGACATCCTCCAGAGCATTCCCGTGCTGGGTTTCCTGCCGGGATTCGTGCTCGGCTTGGTTCACTTGTTTCCGCATCAAAACATCGGCCTCGAAATCGCGTCGGTGCTGATGATTTTCACAGGACAGGTATGGAACATGACGTTCTCGTTTTACTCGTCCTTGAAATCCGTGCCGCCTGATTTGATGGCGGTGGCCCGCTTGACGCGCATGTCGTGGTGGGAACGGTTCTTCCGCCTCGACCTCTCCTTCGCTGCGACCGGATTGCTCTGGAACAGTATGATGTCCATGGCCGGTGGCTGGTTCTTCCTGATGGTGAGCGAGGCGTTCGTGCTGGGCGACCACGATTTCCGGCTGCCGGGCCTGGGGTCGTATATGAGTCTTGCCATCGAACGCGGTGATGGCTGGGCGCAACTGTTCGGTGTGCTGGCGATGCTCGGCATGATTGTGTTCGTGGACCAGTTGGTGTGGCGGCCGCTGGTGGCGTGGTCGCACAAGTTTACCGACGAAGAAACAACCAACGCATCCCCTTCGTGGTTGTGGGAACGGATTCGACGGTCTCACGTTTGGCGAGCGGGGTCGCAATCGTGGAAGTGTTTCAAGCGGCGAGCCAGATCTCCGGTGGGTGCGCCCGTGACTCGCGCTGAAGCGCCAAGCACCCGCACGGTGAATGCGTGGCGCTGGACAAAACGAATGCTCGTTTCCGCCATCGGCGCGGGCGTCGTGTTTGGCTCGGTGAAGTATGTTCACCTGCTGACGACGCTCACGAGAGGTGAATGGCTCGGGTTGTTCGGCAGCACGGCGGTAACTTTTCTGCGCGTCGTTTTCGCGGTGGCGCTGGCCTCGCTCTGGACGATACCGGTCGGCGTGGTGATTGGTCGTCATCCGCGCTGGTCGCGAGCCATGCAACCCGTCATCCAGATGGCGGCGAGCTTTCCCGCGCCGATGATATTCCCAATGGTCGTGGGTGCGATGCTGGCGTTCGGCACGGGCCTGGGGGTCAGTTCGGTCCTGCTGCTGCTGTTGGGATCGCAATGGTATATTCTTTTCAACGTCATTGCCGGGAGCAGCGCGATACCGCGTGAACTCTGGGACGTGTCGCGGCTGGCGCGGTTTTCGTGGCGGAAACGCTGGCAAAAGCTCATCCTGCCCGCCGTCTTTCCGGGCCTGCTCACCGGCTGGATTACCGCGACGGGCGGTGCGTGGAACGCCAGCATCGTCGCGGAATACATGAAGTATCACGGCCAGACGCTCAAAACGACGGGGCTGGGCGCGGCGATCAGTCAGGCGACGGAGCGCGGTGATTTTCACGTCCTGGCCGCCGCCGTGGGCATCATGGCAGTGACGGTCGTGGGCTTCAACCGGCTCGTCTGGCGTCCGCTCAGTCACTTGGCGCAAACCCGCTTCACCTTGGACAACTGATTATGACAACGCCCCTTTTGGAAATCCGAAACTTGTCTAAGTCCTTCCCCGGCGCGGGCGGCAGCAGCGTCGAAATCCTCCACGACATCAGCCTCGAAATCCGCGAGCATGAAGTCGTGGCCATCCTCGGGCCTTCCGGCTGTGGCAAATCCACGCTCCTGCGCACGATCATCGGCTTGGAGCAACCCAAGTCGGGCCAAATCATGTATCGCGGACAAACCCAGGTTGGATTGAATCCCTCAACCGCATTGGTATTTCAAAACTTCGCGCTGTTCCCGTGGCTCACCGTGCAACAGAACGTCGCGGCGGGTTTGCCGCATGCAGTGCTGGACGACGCTGAGCGGGTAAAGCGCGTGCAGCAAGTGATTGAGACTGTCGGCTTGACCGGTTCTGAAGAAGCCTACCCGAGAGAGCTTTCCGGCGGTATGAAACAGCGGGTCGGCTTGGCGCGCGCGCTGGCCGGTGAACCGGAGATTCTTTGCATGGACGAACCATTCAGCGCCCTGGACGTGCTCACGAGCGAGACGCTGCGCAATGAAGTCATTGACATCTATACGCGCAAAACTTCGCCGGTGAACACCATCCTGATGGTGACGCACAGCATCAACGAGGGGGTTTTCATGGCAACGCGCCTCGTGGTCATGGGCAAGCATCCGGGCACGATTCGCGCCGTGCTCGACAACCCGATGCCCTATCCACGCGACGAGCATCACCCGGACTTCGTCGCGCTTATCGAACAAGTTCACGCCCTGATTACTCAGGCCGTGTTCCCGACGGATCACGTCTCCACGCCGGTCGCCGACGTCGGTCGGTTGCCCATCCAGTCCATTCCGAATGTCTCCATCGGCAGCGCCATCGGCTTGCTCGAAGTGCTCGAAAATGAAGGCAGTCTGGAACTGTTCACACTGGCCCGCCATGTGGACATTGAATTGAGCCAACTACTGCTCGTGGTGAAAGCCGCCGAGTTGCTCCGCTGGATCACAACCCCGGGCGGTCGCGTTGAAATGACCACGGAAGGCCGCCAGTTTCTAGCCGCCGACATCAACACGCGCAAGCGACTGCTCAATGCCAGACTGCAAAGCCTCTTCGTCTTCGATCTCGTTTTGCAGATGTTGAAACAAACCGCGAGCCACGAGGTGGATGAAGCCGTGGTGCTGAGCCAGCTGGCGCTGACCTTTCCGCACGAGCGGCCGATGCGCATCCTGCGGACTGTCGTTGCCTGGGCGCGCTACGCCGAACTGTTCAGATACAACGGCACGCGCAAGGTCATATACAAAACCAGACCCGCTCCCGGACGGGGTTGAGGAGTGGGCTGCCGGAGATCAGCCGGTCGTCAAGTTTCCACGGGCCACGAGTCTCGGCGCGTGAAAGCCCTAACTCAACCGCAAAGAACGCGAATGATGGGAGCGCTTCGCCCTCCGCGCGGCACCGCCAACCGTGATCCTGCGGTCTTCAAGTCTCGATCCACGCCAGCTCCAACTCATAAATGAGCGTGGCGTTCGGTGGAATCAACCGGCCCGCGCCGCGTTCGCCATAGGCCAGCTCGGCGGGCACGAATAATTGCCACTTTGCCCCCAGCTTCATCCGGCACAATGCCTGGGCCCAGCCGGGGATGGTTTGATTGATTTTGCACCGCGCCGGCTCGGCGTGGTGGGCTGAATTGTCGAATTCCGTGCCGTCGAGCAACGTTCCCCGGTAGTTCACAATGACCACATCCGTCGCCGAAGGGACAGGCCCAACGCCTTCGGCCAGCACTCGATATTGCAGGCCGCTGGGCAAGGTGTGAACGCCTTCCTTGAGTTGGTTCTCCGCCAGAAAGGCAGCGCCTGCGGAACGATGTTTCGCGGACAGTTCACAACGGCGAGCACGGGCCTGGGCGATGAGTTCCTGCTGAAAGCGCAGGAACAGGTCGCGACGCT
This sequence comes from Limisphaerales bacterium, assembly GCA_044225555.1. GTDB lineage: Bacteria > Verrucomicrobiota > Verrucomicrobiia > Limisphaerales > JADLHS01 > JADLHS01. The sequence goes on from JBGAIM010000003.1 coordinate 92,014, forward strand.
CCACGTCGCACAGCAACGGTTGCACATTGGCGAAGCCGTCGCGAAGTCCGGCGAGCAGGGTCTGGGGATTGAAGTCGAACGGGAGGCTGCGCAGGCGGTGCGCAACATGCAGCCCGACGGCATAGCTGGTGCGGTCGCGCCGCCCGGCCAGCGGGCATTTACGGGTGATGCGAATGGGGACGGCCCTTTCCGCGCGGGTCGCGGGTTTGATGATGCGGCGTTTCATAAGTCAAACTCGGTGGTTAAAGGTTTCATTTTGCGACCGTGCCGGACCTCGGCGCGGTCCGCTGTTTTCGCTAATGACAAGGTAGCCGCGCGTCTTTGCCGGGGGCTTTCGCACGCATTACAAACTTGCCATGTTCACTGCCGCAGCGGTGGGAGATGCGAACGGGTGGACGCGAACGGGGACGTTGCTTCCTTGCACACTTGTAATGTTCCGGAAAGCGCCGGGCAAACCGCGTCGTGCATGTTGCTCACAGACACAGGCCGACGGGGTTGGTAACGACGCGGCGGCCAGGAACAACAACCACAGCAAGACGCACCAAGTTGAAAATGAAAGTCCTCTCCTCGCTCGGGGGTTACTACCGCGCGCCCGGCGCGCGACAGAAATGCCCTCGCCATGTTATCCCCTGCAAACTGCCATGAAACTTAGAACTCGAATCCTCACCAGCCTCGGCGTGTCCGCGCTGGCGCTCACGCTCACCGCCGCCGGCTTTGCCACGCGCCCGGCCTCCGCTGGCTCAGAGGAGGCCAATGTCACCCGTCTCACCGCGCGCCTGCTGGAAGGCTCGCAGTTTTCCCATCAGCGCCTCGACGATGAACTGGCGGCGAAGTTCCTCGACCGCTACCTCGACACGCTTGATGGGGCGCATCTGCTTTTCCTGCAATCAGACGTGGACGAGTTTGCGGCCCTGCGCCCACAGCTCGCGGAATTGACGCGGCAGAATGGCGACACCCGCCCCGCGCACGCCATTTTCGCGCGCTATCTGGAACGCCTCGGTCAACGCGTGAACTACGTGACGAACCTGCTCCAATCCGAACACTTTGATTTCACCAGCCACGACCAATACGCGCTCGACCGCGAGCACGCCCCGCGTCCGCGTAACCTGGCGGAGGCGCGACAAATCTGGAGGCAGCACCTGCGTTTCGAATTTTTGCAGGAGAAGCTCGCGGACAACAAGCCGGAGGAAATTGTTCGCACGCTTTCACGCCGCTACGCGCGCTTGGGACAGACGATGGCAAAGTTCAACCGGGACGCCGTATTGCAGCTTTACCTCAACGCGCTCGCCCATGTCTATGACCCGCACTCCGACTACCTGGGACGCGAAGAGATGGAGAGTTTTTCCATGGCCATGAACCTGTCGCTCTTCGGGGTCGGGGCGACGCTGCAAGCCGAGGACGGTTATTGCAAAATCCGCGAGTTGATGCCCGGCGGCCCGGCGGCCCGCTGCGGGCTGCTGCATCCCGGCGACCGCATCGTGGCCGTGGCGCAGGACGGCCAGGAGCCGGTGGACGTGGTGGACCTGCCGTTGCCGCAGGCGGTCGAAATGATTCGCGGACCAAAGGGCTCAACCGTGCGGCTGACGCTCATTCCGGTGCGCGCGGACGATTCCACCCGCAAAACCATTTCGCTGGTGCGCGATGAAATCAAACTCGAAGACCAGCGGGCCAAGGCGCGCATCGTGGAATTGCCGCGCCGCAACGGCGAAACATGGCGCGTCGGCGTGATTGACCTGCCGTCGTTTTACGCGAGCATGGACGGCGCGAAAGGTGGCCAACGCGAATCCGCCACCGCGGACGTGGCGCGGTTGCTGCACAAGCTAAACGCGGAGCTCGTCCAGGGCATCATCCTCGACCTCCGGCGCAACGGCGGCGGGTCACTTGAGGAAGCAATCAGTCTCACCGGCTTGTTCGTCCGTGAAGGTCCGGTGGTGCAGACCCGCGATCCATCCGGGCGCGTGGACGTGGGCGCGGACGAGGACAGCGCGGTCGCCTACGACGGCCCGCTCGTGGTGCTCACGAGCCGCTTCAGCGCCTCCGCGTCGGAAATTCTCGCGGGCGCACTCCAGGATTACGGGCGGGCGCTGATCGTCGGAGACTCCTCGACCTTCGGCAAAGGCACGGTGCAAAACATCATGCCGCTGACGCCGTGGTTTGATCGCAACGGCCTGCCTCATCCCACCGATCCTGGCGCGCTCAAAGTCACCATCCGCAAGTTCTACCGGCCGGACGGCGCGTCCACGCAACTCCGCGGCGTCACCTCCGACATCGTGCTGCCCTCACTCACCGACGTGAGTGACATCGCCGAGTCCGCCATGAAAGACCCGCTGCCGTGGGACGCCGTGCCCGCCATTCGGCATGAGGAACTGGACCACGTGCAGCCGTATCTGGAAACACTGCGCGCGAAATCCGCCGCGCGTCTCCGCACCGCAAAGGACTTCGCCTGGCTGCGTGAGGACGTGGCCCAGATGAAGAAGAACCTTGAGACGAAGACCGTTTCCCTCAACGAAGCCGACCGCCGGAAGGAAAATGAGCAAGCGCAAGCCAAAACCGAAGCCCGCAAGCGCGAGCGCCTCGCACGCCACGAGACGCCGCCGACCACTTACGAAATCACCGTCCAGAACGCCGACCAGCCCGGCCTGCCTCCAGCCATGAGCGTCGTCCAAGCGACGACCGTCAAGCCCGCCGCGTCCGACGCGACCACTCCGGTTGCCGACGCCGAGGCCGCCGCGCCTGCCGATGACATCCTTCTCCGCGAAACGCAGAACATTCTCGCTGACTACATCACGTTGTCGGCGCATTCGATCCCCGCCGTTACGCGGCGTTGAACCAGGACGCATTATGAAAACGAAAACACTCGCCCTCATCCTCACACCCGTCGCTATCGCCACCGTGGCGGCCGCCGCGACGCTCTTCAGCGCCAGCCAAGGAACATCGCGAACCGTCGAGTCGCCGCCCGCCGCAGCCACTTCCCGCGCCGCTTTCGTCCAGGCCGAAGCGAAGTGGCACACGGACATTGCCAAGGCGCGGCGCCTTGCCCAAGCCCAAGGCAAGCCGATGCTGCTCGACTTTACCGGCTCGGATTGGTGTGGCTGGTGCATGAAGCTGGACCGCGAAATCTTCGCCACCCCCGAGTTTAATGACTACGCCGCGAAACATCTCGTGCTCGTCAAGGTGGACTTCCCGCACCGTCGTGAACTGCCCGCCGCCGAGCGTGAGCAGAACGAGCGCCTCGCGGCAGAGTTTGGTGTGCAAGGTTTCCCCACGCTCGTGGTGCTTGATGCCAGTGGCCATCCGCTCGACACCCTCGGTTATCTGCGCGGTGGCCCAGAGCCGTTTCTCGCGAAGCTCGCGGAAGTGACGGAGCGCAAGAACTGATCTGCGGAAACCGGCTACGTCGAAAGCCTCGACCTCGGCTACACCACGCTGCGCCCCCCCGGACAATCGCCATATCGTTGTGCCAAACAGTGTCATGGTAGGCCAGGTGACCATCAACCTTTCCATGCGCGACGAACGGGTGATTTGCGCCGTGCCGGGGCGCATCGGCTATCAGGGCGACAATGACCGCACCTGCGCCGTGCATCTGGATCTGGCAAAGAGCACCCCAGCGCGCAGGGAGTGGTGGCCCGCCGTGTCAGTGCCCTCGCCAGTTCCAGTGTAAATCTCAGTCTTCTCGTCGGCTGCGCCGATGCCGGCACAGCCGCCGTCTTCAAAACCGAGTTATTGGAAACCATCAAGAAGCGGCTTGACGCCGAGGGCATCGGAATTCCCTACACCTGCACCACTGTCTTTCTCAAATCGCCTTCGGCGAACGCCAGCGCCCCGACTCCGGGCGGCGGGAGATCGTGAAATAAAATCGCCCTTCCGATCTCGCTGGAACGAGCACCGGAAGGGCGATGCGATGGCGGCGGCCAATTAACTCACTTTGCTCTCGTCCACGACGAGGTAGTGGCTGCCACCTTTGCTCCAGACGCGCAGCAAGGTGGTCTTGTCCGTGGAACTCTGGCTCAACTTGATGGCGTCGGCGGCTCTGGTCACGGGATGCCGATTGATTTCTTGAATCACGTCGCCTTCGCGCAACCCGGCTTCATAGGCGACCGAACCAGGCTCAACCTGACTGACAATTGCCCCCTTGATGTTCTCCGGCAGTCCCAGTTGTTTTCGCGCGGCCACGTCCGCGTCACTCACCGCCACGCCCTTGAGCGTCTCGGTATCCGCGCCTTCGGGATTTGCTTGGGCCACACTTTGGCCGGGCAGTTCCTTGAGCGTGATTTCGATGTTCTTTTCGTGGCCGTCCCGAAGGACCTTCGCGGTCGCCTTCGTGCCGGGTGCGGTTTCCGCGACCTTCAACTTCAACTGCCGGCTGTCGCGCACGGACTTGTCTTGAAACTTCAGAATTACATCGCCGCTTTGGAGTCCAGCCTTGTCCGCCGGACTGCCCGCCGTGATATCCGAGACAAGCACACCGGTGTTCGACGGCAAATTGAACTGCTTCGCCAGCGCGGGCGTCACGTCCTGTATGGCCACCCCCATGAAGCCGCGCAGCACGCGACCATCTTTGCGCAGGCTGTCCATAACGTGCTGCGCGAGGTTGCTGGGCACGGCGAAACCGATGCCTTGATTGCCACCGCTGCGGCTGAGAATGGCGGTGTTGATGCCGACCAGCCGGCCTTCGGCGTCAACCAGCGCGCCGCCCGAGTTGCCGGGATTGATGGCGGCGTCCGTCTGGATGAAGTCCTCGTAGTCGAGACCCAGCGTGGCCCGCCCCTTCGCGCTGACCATGCCCATTGTCACAGTCTGTCCGAGGCCGAAGGGATTACCCACGGCCAGCACGATGTCGCCGACTTCGATGGCATCACTATTGGCCACTTCGATGGCGGGGAGCTCCTTTGCGTCAATCTTGAGCACGGCAATGTCCGTCATCGGGTCGCGCCCCACCAGCTTGGCGGTGAACTCCCGGCCATCGTTGAGGATGACCTTGATGTCCGCCGCGTTCTCGGCGACGTGGTTGTTCGTCAGGATGTAACCATCCTTCGTGACGATGACGCCCGAACCGACGCCATGTTTCCGTGGCATTCCGAACGAACGTCCTGCCGATTCTTCATCCCCCTGACCCGGGCCAAAGAAGCGACGGAATTGGTCGGGCACTTGGGCGACGGGTTGCGCTTTGGTCGTAATCGCCACACGAACAACGCTCGGCAGAACTTTTTTCACGACGGGCGCGTAACTGGCCGGGCCGGGGCTGCTGCGGGCGGGAGCATCCACGACGTCGGTCGGTTGGGAGGTTTTGACGCCGGCCATGCCCACTCCAGCTAGGGCTAGAGCGACAAACAGGCCGACCGTGCCGAGGGTTCGGGCGGGAGTTGATCGGGTGAGTGCAAGTGATTTCATAACGACTTCCTTTCGAGTTTGCTTTTTGTTGCGGACGATTTTGTTCATGTCTTTTGAGCGATGCGATTTGCCGCACCGCCGCTATTCTGGCCACAACCTACCGGCGACTGGTTGCCCTGACCTTGCGCGCACATTACAAGCGTGAAGGGTGATAGCCCTTCGACCGGCACGAAATTATCGAGACAAGAGCAAGGACTTCGCCCGTTGCCGGTGCTCGACGGACAGCCAACTGCAGGGGCGGCCAATTCCGTCTTGCCGGCTGAGGCAGTAAGTTTCCAGCTGCGGTTCGGCGGCGGGTGTTGCGCTTCGGCTGCGATGGGCCATTCGCTTCATCGCAAGCAAGGGCAGGAGTGGTCAATGACCATTATTCCTCGCTGGGGAAAAATAATCGTCACTGTTCAGCAGAGCCATGCATGCACGTTGCGTTGTTTGGGGCTCATGGCGGGAACATCCAGTGGAGATGGGGTTTGTCGTGGTGTTCACTTTTTGCCTTTCGTTCTGATGGAGCGGGACTGCTCTCTTCACCTCCACCCGGAGAGAGCGGCCCCGCTCCGGACGAAACACCCCCCGCATGTGTTTGTGCCGCCGGGCAACGGAGCATCAGCAACTGAGTGACAGCGGGCGAAAAGATGTTTCGATCGCTGGCGCGAGGTTGCGCGGAGCAACCAGAGGCGCGAGCACATGCGGGTGAACACGCCGGAAAAGTTCAGCGACGAATGGCTGGCCGTTGCCAGCGCATTACTGCCTGAAGTTGGTTGCTTGAATGATGCGAACCGGGCGACAGCTTGGTGTCACAAAAACAAGGTAGTTTTTGTGACAAGCATTTCCCTCTCATCACTTGCTCCCGTTGCGGTTGCAAATCGAGCCTCGCCTTCAATTCTTGGTTAAATACGGCGTTAAAAGAAGTGCCAGCAAAAGTGCCAGCAACGCCTCATTGAATGAGGTGTTTCCGCCTAATTGGGGAGTAGTGACTGAGTAATCGGCGACTTGACTAAACGCCCACAAATGGGCCATTTTACATGCGATTTCGCATGCCTGTCATGCGATGGGCCTGTGATTGCGAGATTTGTGATTGGACGGGGTGCTGGGACTGCCAACACCATTTTCTGTTCGATTCCGACGCTCGCCCCTTGGGGACTGCTCAAACTGCCTCCAACAGCGGCGTGGTTGATGGAAACTGGACTACGTCCCGCCACTGCACCAGGTCCTCAACCTTTTCCCGCTGATATACTTGATGGACAAGTTCCGAGGCGTGATTCACCAGACGCATGGCAACTTCACGAGGAACTCCGGCGCGTCGGAGCCGGTTGACATAAGTGACCCGTAGGCAGTGAAAACACAAATGCTGCTTCTTCACCTTTATGAAGAACTGCTGCCATCTGCGTGAAGGCTGAAATGGAAATTCAAGTGTGTGATCGCGCTTCTCTCTTGCCAACCGTTCCAGCAAGGGTCTGATAGCGGTGGGCATTGGAATCGAGAACGCTCTGTCTTCGCCCCCTTTCGGATGGGGAAAGGTGATCTTGTTCTCACGAAAGTCCACACAGTTCAGTGGAATCTGCGTTTCACGAAGCCGGCAACCAGTGTTGAGGCTGATGTCGAACGATATCTGCATCCACTCCGGTTCTTCGTGCAATGCTTGGCGGATTTCCACGATCTCCTGATCGGTCAACTCAGGCTTTTTGGGAGATTTTTCTCTGTGGATTTTGATGCTGACGATCGGATTCGCATCCGCGTGCCCCATACGAACCGCTTCTCCCATAACGAGCGAGAGAAGTTTCAGTTCGAGGATGGCAGTGTTTCTCCTGACCCTCTTGCCGGTTCGCTTCTTGAAATTAGTACGCCAGCCCACATACTCGACTCCAAGCCTGTAAGTGAGTTGCCTCGGAGCATGAATTCTCTGGTGTTGCAGCCAGAGGCCGATCCATTTCCAAGCGTCTTCGTATCTGTCCAACGTCTTTTTGGATTGGCAATGTCTCGCGAAGAATTTAGGGACCCACGTGTCCCACGCGGCGCCGTTGACCGGCGGCATTCGCTGATACTCTTTTGCCTCCAGTTCGGCGCGCAGGATCTTCGCTTTTACAGTGTCATTCGGATCGTCAGCCCGAAGCCCGGTAGATTTGTCGTGCTTTCTTCGATCAGAATCGACATATTGGACGTACCAAAACGGTGAGCGATGCTTGCGATAGAGATAGGCCATAATCATCAATTGTTTTTGAGTGCAAGTAGTGCAGGAAACGCCCTGCACTTCCATTGAAACCTCCAATGATTTCGACCATCACCAACCACTCAAAACCACGTCGCCGGTGAGACGGGTTCGATTCCCGTACGCGCTACCAAAACACAATGTCCCCATTTCAAATCATCTTCACGCCAACGAGCGCCGCCGAGCTCGCGCGGATGCCCAAGGAACTGCAGCTCCAGATTCTCGGAGAGTTCCGCGGCCTGCCCCAACAAGTCATCGGCACCGAGCTGGATGACTTCGGCAAACTCGAACGCGGCGGGCGCATCCTGCATCGCTTCCGCGTCGGGGATTATCGTGTCTATTTCGAGCGGCACGATCTCGGCGTGCTCGTGCACCGCGTCCTGAGTCGCAATACCCTGAAGGATTTCCTCTATCGCTCGGGCCTAAAGGTCGAGGAAGACGAGGCGCTACAACAGAATCCCAAGTTCTGGGAGATGATCGAAGCGGCTCGGACGACGAAGTGAGGAAGGTCAGCGGTCAGCCGTGGAGTGCGTAGGCCGTCAGTCCTTTGCTCTCTTCGGTGCGGTCGCGGCTAAAGCGCCAGCATAGCCATCTCCGAAATCGACCCTGGTGACGTCGCTAAACTTCATACGGCGTGGGCCGCGCCACTCGCCGTTCGAGTCCAAATCTTCGATTGTAAATGTGCGTTCTGTCATCGAGACAAGTTGGCCGATGAAGCAAATGTCCGGCTTTGTCTGTTCAGGATGCAGCGTGATGAGTGGATAGTTGTTCGCAACAGACTTCAGCAACGCAGGAAGCGAAGCGACGGAAATTCCTGCCGGTCGCATCGGCTTTAAGTCGAAATGTCTCACAGCTCGAACCTGCCAATACTCCGCTTTGCTGAAAACTCGAGTCTCCGTGATATCCTCCCTTCGGATCATGGTATAACCGTTAAGCAGGAATGCATCCGTGTCCAACGTATGGAACAAGACGAGAGGCTCAGAGAAATCCACGATGAAACCGGTAGTGCTGCCGACATCCTTGAATCGTCTCTTGACCTCGATGAGGTGACTCATCTTGGCCTTTTTGAAGATTGAGTGGAACGAACCGCGCATTTTGAAACCCACCCGTAACCAAACTGAGAAATCGGATCCAGTTTCCCGGTTATCCCACATCCTCGCCCAACTCAACATTCCAATACGCCAGATCAATGAAGTGCTTCCAACTGTCGTGCTGGTAGAGGCTGAAGTTGATCTGCACGAACGGACGCCATTTAGGCCGCTTGGGCTTCTTCACCAGATGCAGGCCGGCTTCCTGCGGCGTGCGATTCGCCTTGCGGGTATTGCACTCGATGCAGGAACAAACAATGTTCTCCCACGTCGTCGGCCCGCCGCGATCGCGCGGGATGACGTGGTCGAGATTCAAATCCTTCCGGTCGAACACCCCGCCGCAATACTGACAGGTGTTGCGGTCGCGCTCGAAAATGTTGTGGCGCGTGAACTTCACTTCCTTCTTCGGCATCCGGTCGTACGCGAGCAGCAGGATCACGCGCGGCAACCGGATGCGGAAGGAAATGGTGCTGATGGATTCCGGATGCGGCGATTGCCGGGAGATGTCGTGCCACTCGGGAAAATTGTAGGTTTGAAACGAACCGTCCCCGTTATCGAGCACGACCTGGGCATGACCTTGGAACAGCAGGGTGAGCGCGCGGCGGGCGGTACAAACATTGACGGCCTGCCACAGCCGGTTCAACACGAGCACATGTTGGTTCAGAATTGAGTTCATCGCAACGACCCCAATCGTTGCGGCACGCTAGCAGGACGATGTGGCCGTGTCAATTTCCGCCGAAGGATCCGGCGCTCAAGCATTGCCAATCCCCGGCGACGGCGACTAACATGCGCGCGCATGAATCGTCTGTCCGCATTGCTCGCCGTGCTGCTGGTCGCCGGGATTCTCAGCGCCCGGGCGCAAAGTCCGGAGGACCAATACGTCCGCATCTACAATCTCATCCAGCAGGCCGACGCGTTGAACAGCAATGGCCAGTTTGTCCAGGCACTGCCCAAGTATCTCGAAGCGCAGTCCGCGCTCCAACGCATCCAGAAAGTGAGCCCGGAATGGAATCCCAAGGTCGTCAACTTCCGGCTCAACTACCTCGCGGAAAAAATTGACGCCGTCCCGGGCGCGAACACCCGCGCCGTCATCCCCAAGCCGGCACCACTACCGGTCGCGCCCGCTCCCACGCCGCCGGCCTCCAAGTCCGAAACGCAGCCCGCAGTTCCGGCGACGGTTTCGCCGACAACCGCAGAGTTGCAGAATGATGTCGCCCGGCTGCAAGCCGAGAAAGCGATCCTGGAGGCAAAACTCAAGGAAGCCCTCGCCACGCAACCGGCGGCGATTGACGCGCGCGAACTCACCAAGGCCCAGGAGAAAATTCAATCGCTGCTCAAAGAAAACGAGTTGCTCAAAACCAGCCTGGACGCGGAGAAAGGCAAACCCAAGACGGCTGCGGAAAGCCGGGAAGTAGATGACTTGAAGAAAGCCCTGGCCGAATCGAACCGCAAACTCGCCGACCAATTCGCGCGCGCCAACACCCTGCTCGTTGAACAGCAGTCGTTGCAGCGGCAACTCGATTCGTCTGCCACCAATAACAACGAAGTCGTCAGCCTCAAACAATCGCTGGCTGATGCGAATCGCAAACTGGCCGAGCAAACCACCGCCGCCGAAAAATCCGCCAGCGAGAAAAATTCCTTGCAGCAACGCGTTAATCAACTTACGGCCAGTGCTGCCGACGCCGACGCCCTTCGCGCCGAGAACACGATCCTGAAAAAACAACTGGCCCAGGCCAAATCCACCGCCAGCACCTCGGAGGATGAGGCAAATCTCCGGAGAGAAGCCGAAGCCCGCATCGCGGCGCTTCAGTCCGATGCCCAGGTTCTGCGGCTGGAGAAACTCGCGTTGGAAAATCGGCTGACGAGGAACCTCGCGGCGGCGCCAACCAACCGGGTGACCACGCCCAAGCGCGATGATGACGCCCAGCGCATCCGACAACTCGAACAGGAGCGCAACGATCTGCGGCAACGCCTGACCGCCGCCACCAACCAAGCCCCCGCGCGATCGAGCAAGGAACTGGTGGCCAAGGTGGATCAGTTGACGAAAGAAGTCACGGGCTTGCGTGCACGATTGGATGTGTTCGAGGCACGCTCGATTCCTTACACCGCCGAGGAACTGGCCTTGTTTCAACCCGGCAAGCCGAAGATCGCCACCGCAGATCCGAATGTGGGACGGAAATCCAGCCGTGCCTTGCCCGCCGGCGCGGCCGGGCTCGTGGCTGAGGCACAACGAAATTTTGCCGCCAAGGACTACGCCAAAGCTGAACAGAACTATCTGGACATTTTGCGGCAGGACGAGAAAAACCCCAACACCCTCGCCAATCTGGCCACCATCCAGATGGAGGCCGGCAAGCTGGATGACGCCGAAAAGAATATTCAACTGGCGCTGGCCGAGTCGCCCGACGACGGTTACAACCTCGCCACGCTTGGGTTTATCAGATACCGGCAGGAGAAATACGATGAGGCCCTCGACACCCTGAGCCGCGCGGCGAAGGTCGTTCCGCAGAGCGCGGAAATTCAGAATTACCTCGGCGTCACGCTCAGTCACAAAGGTCTGCGCGGGCCGGCGGAAACGGCGTTGCGCAAGTCCATCCAGATTGATCCCAGCTACGGCAGCGCGCACAACAACCTGGCCGTTCTCTACGCGACGCAAACCCCGCCCTTTATCGAACTCGCACGCTGGCATTATCAGAAAGCCCTCGCCGCCGGCCATCCCAAGAACGAAGAGCTGGAAAAGCTGCTCGACAAAAAGGAAGCGCCGGCGAAGTGAAACTGGCAGGGACACGTTCCACCGCGCCCCATTATCCTTGGCAAAGTCCAGGACGGAGTGGAATCCGTCCCTACCACCGTTGACCTGTATGCTCCGCCAAGCCTTTTACGAACTGACCATCGCAGCGCGGGGGCGCGGTTTGTACGACTTCACTGACGAGGTCGAGTCGTGGATCATCAAAGGTGGATTCCAGAATGGTCTGATCACGCTGCACCTGCGCCACACGTCGGCCTCATTGCTCATTCAGGAAAACGCCGACCCGGATGTGCGCGCCGATCTCGAACGCTTTTTCAAACGCCTCGTGCCCGATGGCGACTCGATCTTCGTTCACACCTGCGAAGGCGAGGACGACATGCCCGCGCACATTCGCACGGCACTCACGACCGTGAACCTGAGCATTCCGTTACACAGTGGTCGCCTCGCACTCGGCACCTGGCAGGGGATTTATCTGTGGGAACACCGCAAAGCACCACACTCCCGCCGCGTCGCGCTGCACTTCATCGGCGAATAAATCTCGCCAATTCCCGCCGCCAATGGCAGCTTGCGCCCGCTGATGAAAACGTTGAATGTCTGCGGTCGCCTTGCGGGCGTGGTTCTCCTGGGTGCAACTTTGACTTCTGCCGGAGCCGAGATTGTCACCAATCGCTTCGCCTTCACAGGCAAGGAGATTTTCCCCATCGACAGCCAGATCGGTCTGTTGCACGCCGCGGACCTGGACGGTGATGGACTCAACGATCTCATCCTCGTCAACAATTCGCGCTCCAAGATCAACCTGCTTTACAACCAGACGGGCAAGTCGAATTCACCCACCGCCAAACCGCTCACCAAGCGCGAATTGAACGAACTTCCACCGGATGCGCGCTTCCGTATTGATTCCATTCCGTCAGAGAAACGTATCGGCGGCATGGTGGTTACTGACCTGAATGGCGATGGCCGACCGGACATCGCCTATTACGGCGAACCGAAGGAGTTGATCGTGATTTACAACCAGGGCACAAACGACTGGAGCGCGCCCAAGCGCTGGCCCATTGAGGACGGGCAACTGGGCCCGAACGCCCTCACATCCGGCGACATCAATGGCGATGGACTCACCGACCTGATCTTGCTCGCCGAAACCCACGCCTACATCATCACGCAGAGCGCAAATCATACGCTCGGTGAGGCCGAGAAAATCCCGCTGTCCAGCCTCGTCCGTTCCGTCCAAGTGCTGGACATTGACGGGGACGGGCGCAAGGATCTGTTGTTCGTCAATTTCGATAGCCCAACGCCGTTCCGTTTCCGCCTGCAACAACCGAATGGCCAACTCGGACCGGAAATCTATTTCAAGCTGCCGCCCATTCACTCTTACTGGGGAGATCAGCTCGAAGGCGACGCGCAATCCTACATCGTCTCGGTCACGGCCAATTCCGGGCGCGCGCAAGTTTCACAGTTCAAACGCAGGCCGGCGGAAACGCTCTCGGGCGATTTCAAGGAGGGTCAATTCCAAGTGTTGCCGCTCAGCAAGACCGACAAGTCCAAACGCGGGCTGCAATGGGCGGACGTGAATGCCGACGGCCGTACCGACCTGCTCGTGGCGGAACCGGAGCGCGGACAGATTTCCATCTACCTGCAAAAACCCGACGGCTCGCTCGCCTCGCCGCGCACCTTCCCCACGCTCGCGGGCGTGAGTGACATTGCCGTCGCGGACTGGGACGGGGACGGGCGACCGGAGATTTTCCTGTTGAGTTCGGATGAGCGCCAAGTCGGCGTGACGCGCTTCGATGAAAAAGAGCGGCTCGCGTTTCCCGAGTTGATCTCGATTGATGGCAAACCCTTGGCGCTGGCCGTTGGCTCGTTGCAACCCAATGCAAAGCCCACGCTCGCCGTGATCACGCTGGGAACGGATGACCGCCGGGTCCTCATCACCCGCACTGCGGACGGCAAGACCAAGACGCAAAAATTGAACGAGAATTTCAAATCCAACCCGGCGACGTTACTGTTTCACGATTTGAATCAGGACGGCCTGGCTGATCTGGTTGCACTGGTGCCGTATGAAAAGGTCAAGGTGCTGTTACAGGTGGCCGGAAAGGATTTTGAGGAGCAGGACATCGCCCCACCCGGCGGCGTGGTGGACCAACCGTGGTTGAGCGTGGCCGACGTGGACGGTGATGGCAAACCGGAGCTGCTCATGACGCAAAAGAATTTCCTGCGCGCTGTCGTGCTCAAGGCCGAGACTCCGTTGCCAAACTCAACCAACAAACCGGCCTGGGTTTTCCAAGTGAAGGAGCAGATCAACGGCGCGGCCAGCAATTCCCGGCTGATCGGCGCGGCCGCCGTCCCCCGTGGCACCAACGCGATCCCTGCCCTGTTCCTGCTGGATGCGGAGCGCAAAGCGCTGACGCTTTGCGAACGCGATGCGGCGGGCGTCTGGCAGGTGGTGCGCAATGTGACGCTGCCGGTTTCCGATTTCACCAGCCTGCAAGCGGTGGCCTGGGGCGGCGGTCCGGCCAACAGCGTCGCGTTCCTCGGCCTCAATGCCGTCGCGTGGATGCCGCTCGCTGGCGACACGTGGGAATTTGTCACGCTCGACGGTTACGAAACACCGATCAAGGATGGCTATCTCAACGATGTCGTCTCCGGCGACCTCGACCACGACGGCCGGAAGGAATTGGTGTTCATGGAGACGGCGAAAAACCACATTGACCTGGTCGTCTTCGACAAGCATCACAAACTCATACCGGGCGACCGCTGGCAGGTGTTCGAGCAAAGAACTTTTCGCGGGCGCGGCGGCGAAGCGCCCGAGCCGCGCGAGGCAGTGGTGGCCGATCTCACCGGCGATGGCAAAAACGACCTGGTAGTGGTCGTGCATGATCGCATCCTGCTGTATCCGCAGGAATAATCGCGATTGCATTTTTCCCGGGCCTGACGAATCTGTTGCGCCATGATTTTGTACAATTTGTTTCCGCTATTGGCGGGGTCGTTTGCAAACTGGGATGCGCACTTCGCGCGAGCCAAGGAAATGGGTTTCGACTGGGTTTACATCAATCCCATCCAAAAGCTTGGCGTGTCCCGCAGTCTGTACTCGATTGAGGATTACTTTCAGATCAACCCGACCTTTGCTGACCCAAGCAACCCCGGCACCTTGTTCGAGCAGTGCCGGCAGATGATCGGCCAGGGCCACACCCGCGGGATGAAATTGATGACTGACTTGGTCATCAATCATTGTGCGTATGATTCGCCACTCACCCGCGAACATGCGAACTGGTTCAAGCGTGAAGCCGATGGGCGCATTGCCCACGCTTCCTGCCACCATGGCGACGAACGCGTGGTGTGGACGGACCTGGCCCAGTTTGACCACGAGCACACGCCCGACAAGGAAGGTTTGTTTCGCTACTGCGTGCGGGTGGTGGAGCACTTGCTGGCGCTGGGATTCGATGGCTTCCGCTGCGATGCGGCTTACATGGTGCCGCAAAACTTCTGGCATCGGCTGATTCACGAAGTAAAGTCACGACATCCGCAGGCCTGTTTTGTGGCCGAAACCCTGGGCTGCTCGCCCGACCAAACGCGCGACACCGCCCGCGCCGGGTTCGATTACGTCTTCAACAGTTCCAAGTGGTGGGACATGCACGGCTGGTGGCTAATCGAGCAATACAATTTGATCCGCGAGACGGCGCCGTCCATCAGTTTTCCCGAAAGCCACGACACGCCGCGGCTGGCCGAGGAATTGAATGGCAATCTGGATGGCTTGAAACAGCGCTACCTGCTCTCCGCGTTGTTCTCCGCCGGCGTGATGATGCCCATGGGCTTTGAATACGCTTTCCGCAAGCCCCTGCACGTCGTGAACACGACGCCCAACGACTGGCAGGTCAATGGCAACGACCTCCGCCCCTTCATCACCAAGGTCAATGACATCAAGCGACGTTATCCGGTGTTCCTCGACGAAAGCCTCGTGAACGTCTTCCCGTGCAACAACCCGAACGTGCTCCTGATGTGGAAAGCATCCACGAAGCACAAGGGCGAGGCCCTATTGATTCTCAACAAAGATCCGTGGCGGCATCAGGACTTTTACACCGACAGCTTCCGCCACTTAGTGCAGGCGGGCGCGCCGCTCAAAGATGTTTCACCCGAGCATCAACTTGAGTACATCCACGAACCGTTCCACTACTCCCTGCGTCCCGGTCAGGGCATCGTGCTGGTGACGCAGCGGGATTGATTGCGATTCGCTTTCGAGAGCGATGGGGTGTCCGGTGGCTAGGCGACTTGCGGCAGCTTGCTCCTCGCCGTGTCGAGCAAATGATACGCCTGCTCCAGGTCGTCAAACGAGCGGTGCACCCAACGGCTGCCCCAATAGAAGTTGCAGCTCGTCTCGGCCGTCAACAGATGGTCGTAAGCCCGCACGATGTGAGGGCGGACTTCGTCGGCATTCGCGAGCTGCTCTGCCTGTTCGTCGAAAAGCTTTTTCACCTGCCAATAGTAGGCGCTGGCGTTCTTGAGTTCGTCCAAGCCTTTCTTCTGAAGCAGCGAGCCGGTCCATTGCGTGAAGTCGCCACCCCAATGATGCTCCGTATTCCAGGCACCGCGATGCACCTCGACCTCCTCGGTCGGCGGAAAACGGCGCAGGTATTCACTGATATGAATGGGCGTGAAGCCCAGCGTACCCGCTCGGTAGCGATCCAGAATCGGTTTGTAGAAAAACCCCCAGAAGCTCGACTCGACCTGCGTGGCGCGAAACCAGCCGCCGTTCTCGCCATCGGTCCAGGTGGTGACGAGCGCCGGGAAATCGCAGTGCTTCGTGCGCTCGTGGATTTCATGTTGAAACCAGCCTGGGTCGAGACCGGAAAGCTGGGCGTTCGAAAGTTCCCGATCACGGGGAACGACCACAATTTCCGCGCCGCCGAAGCGCGCGAGATAAGGACGATAGCGCATTTCCTCCCAGCGCATCTCGCGCTTGGGCTTGATATAGATCGAGTCCACCAGCACGTATTTGAACCCGTGTCGTGCGAGCATCGGGATCATCTCCATGCAGAAGCCCATCTCCGGCGGCCAGAAACCGTTGAAGGTATCGCGGCCGAGCAGATGCCGGCCAAGGCCTTTCCACCAATCGGTCTGCGCGTCCCAATCGGCAGGCGGGATGAGCGGATAGACGGGATGATACAGCCCACTGCCGACAAACTCGATGTTCGAGCACCGATAGCGGTGCATGAAATCAGCGATGTCCACGACATCGCCAAACGTCTCGCGGATGCCGGGGTCTTCGAGCTGTTTGAGCAGCGTTCCGGAAAAGCTCATGTGCAATCGTGCCACGTCCCAATACTGATCCAGCATCCGCGTGACGCGGTCGTAGCACCAGAGGACTTGCTTGGCTTCCCAGCGTTCGCCGGAGTTGTGCAAGGCGACGAGATTGCCTGGCGGCTGGTGCATGTGCAGCCCGAGGGCATGAAAGATTTCAGGCATAGCATGGCATCCGGTTTCCGCACCGGCCTGCTGGTGGCAGTCTAGGCGTGGCGCGGCGAATGGGAAACACTTTTGCGCCAGGCTTCAATCCGGTGAAAATATGCGACTACACTGCCGGGACAACATCTCAAGATCGCCTTCGTTCCAGATGACCCGCTGGGCACGAGCCAGCTTTTCGACCACCGGCATTTGCGCCGCATTACGCTGTTGAATCTGTTCCAGTGTCCAGCCGCGCTCCCGCAGGCGCTGCTGTTGGGTCGCCGAAGAGCACGCGAGGCATACCACCAGATCGAAATGCGATTCCACCTGTGTTTCAAAGAGCAGTGGAATGACCACCGCCGCCTGGCCGTGGCCGGCACTTCCCCAGGCGGCCACTTGCGCTTGCCAAAGCTCCTGGATGCGAGGGTGGAGGATCGCTTCGAGGCGTTTCCGCGCAGCCGGATCACTGAACACGACGGCCGCCAGCCGCTCGCGGTCCAATTCGCCATTCGCACCGAAGACCGAACTGCCAAAGGCGGCAGCAATCTCCGCCAGCGCGGGTTGCCCCGGGCGGACGACTTCACGGGCCAGTTCATCCGTGTCCACCACCTTTACGCCACGCTGAATGAGCATGGAGGCGACGGTGGATTTCCCCATGCCAATCCCGCCCGTGACCCCGAAGGTTTTCATGGGACGTGACCGCGCGGCATCACTCGGAACCTACCAAGTGGGTGGACTGGAAAAGCTCACGGTGCGGGCGAGACGGCACGATAGAATCGTGCGGCGCTGGTGGCGCTGGCCGGATCGGAGACGTTTGCATAACCACTGGTCAGGACGTTGGTCGAGATAGTCACCCAGTTTTGAAGGTTCGTTGAGGCCTGCAACCAGTACAGTTGATTGGTTTGTCCGGTGAGATTGATGAACACCGAGCCACCGGCCTGCCGCACGGCGGTCAGGTGGGCGGGTGTCGAGGCATTCGCGGCAAGGACCAGCGGCAAATTGACGTTGTCGATGAATGCCGCGTCCATCCCAACACTGTTGTTAGGATCCTTGGCATAACGCCACTCCATGGAGTGAACTCCTGCACTGACGGGGAAAGCGTAACTGGTCCAACCCACATCGCCCGACCACTGCTGCTGGGTTACGCCGTCGAGGATGAACGTCAAGACATCCCAAACGGGCTCGGAACTCACGTTCACGCTGAAGGAGCCGACGCCAGCCCGGAAACTTCGGTTCAGAATCAACGAACTGGTCTGACCATCGCCAATCGATCCGGAACGGGCCGCAAATGACCCCGCTGCCACATTGGTGCTTTCGACAAGCCAAGGCGCGTTACCTCCGGTGGTCCAACCCAAAGCCGCGAATCCGCCGGTTTCAAAGCCATCGGTGAACGCGATGGGTTGGAAGTTCGCGGTGACCGTGCGATTACCCGTGATCGTAACCACCAACGGATTGGCCAAAGAAACGAGGTCGCCACTCCATTGAACAAACTGGTAGCCGGGATTGGCAGTGGCGGTGAGCGTGACGCTGCCGCCAGCTGGCACATCCTGCGAACCTGGATCAGCCACGCCACCGGCGGAAGGGTTGACCGTGAGATGATAAACTGTGGCGGGAGCAAAGCCGTAGTTGAGGAGGACGTTCCCCGCGGCACCGCCATACCCGTCGACCGCAATGCGGTAAAGCTGATTGGCGCGGACGGCTATATTCAGGCTGCTAAACCCGCCG
This sequence comes from Limisphaerales bacterium, assembly GCA_044225555.1. Taxonomy (GTDB): domain Bacteria; phylum Verrucomicrobiota; class Verrucomicrobiia; order Limisphaerales; family JADLHS01; genus JADLHS01. The sequence continues at coordinate 110,603 of JBGAIM010000003.1, forward strand.
GGCGCGCCATCGAAAGCGTCATCATTGCTCGCCAACGGAGTGAGGGCACTGACCTGTGAGCCCGTGTAAACCGCGAGCAGGGTATCAAAACCAGAATTGGTTGTGCCAAGGGTCAGCACTCCGTCCACCGCAGGTTGGAAAGTCCACCAGGCGGATTTTCCCCCGAAGTTGCCAGCATGATTGGGCTCCCCAGCTTCCTTGGTAGCATTGGTGGTGTTCACAGAACTAACCCCGGAGTTTGCGCTCAGGGCGATCGCGTTCACGAAGATGTCGTTGATCGGGTTGTTGACAAAATAATTGACCTGAAGATTCACCGGAGAAGATACGTTGCCGGCGGCATCGACGGCGCTGACTATGATGTTGTTGATCCCCGGCGCCAACAGGGCGGGCGCTGACCAGTTGGTGGTCCCCGAGGCGGAATAACTAATCGCGCCATTCACCCCGACGAGAACTTCGCTAACGCCGGTGACATTCGGCGCGGGATCGGCCGCGGCACCGCTGATGGAAATCAAGTTCGTGGTAACCGTGACCCCGCTCAAAGGACTGCTCACAAGCACTTGAGGTGCTGTGGCATCTGGCTGACCTCCCGGGGTGACGCGCAATTGCACGGATCCCATGGAGTTGGTGCTGGCGCTGGCGACGGTGATGCGATAGGCCGTGCCGCCGGTGGCGCTGAAACTCACATAGCCTTGTTTTCTAAGTCCCACGTCATTGGTGGAAGCTACCGGCACCAAAGAGGCCAAGGTGCTGCCAGTATACACTGCCAAGACTGTGTCAATCGAACTGCCCGTGGTATCAATGAACACGTTGGTGCTTGTGTTTGGCGTCCAAGCCCACCACAAGGAGCCGGCAGCGTTTGTAACCCCAGCCGGCAAGGGCTCACCCGTCTCCATGGTTGCAAACCGGTTGTTGGACAAAAACAAGCCGCCTGCCGATGCGATCTTGCTGGCATTGGTGAAGTTATCATTGGGCGGAGGCGGCACCACGGAGTAGGTCACCACATTGGTCCCCCCCACCTTGCCCGGGGCGGAGACCGTGATGGTAATTGTGACCGGGTTGGTTGAGGCAGGGACGGCCAGATTGGCTGAATAGACGCCGTTGCTTGCCACAGCGTCCGGCGCCACGCCGTTATTGAGGAATGTCAGTGACCCGCCTCCCGAGATCGTGCCGGTGACCGTTGCATTAATCACGGGGAACAGATCGCTCACGCTTACAAAAATCGGCTGCGTGGAGGACGCCAGCAGGGTGTCACCCGAGGCCGGATTCACACTCACCTGCACAATCCCGCTACCGGAGATGGTCAACGAGTTGTAGGCATCCAGCCGCCCGCCGGTGGTGCACATTCCGACAAGTCCGGGCGCCTGGACGGTACCAAGGAGGATGCGATCCCGGAGTTCGGCCAGATCGGCTGCAGGGTAGAGGGCCTTGATCAGCGCGGCCACGCCCGAAACGTGCGGGGTCGCCATGCTTGTCCCATCGAAGATGGCATATGATGTATCCGAGTTGGCAGTGGTGGAATAAATCGACTCACCAGGTGCGGCCAAATCCACGGTGGTTTCGCCAAAGTTGGAAAAATCTGCCAGAACGTTGTTGCGGGTTAGCGCCGCGACGGAGATTACATTGTCCAGGTTGTAGTTGCAGGGGTAAAACGGCCTCTGGTCGTTGTCGGTTCCAGAATTGCCAGCCGCAGCTAGGAAGATCACGCCTGCAGTGCGGGCGTTATTGATCGAGTCATAAAGCGCCTGGGAATAGCCACCGCCACCCCAGCTGTTGTTCAAGATTTTAGCCCCCATGCTGACGGCGTAGTCAACGCACTTGATGGCATCGCTGGTACTACCACCGCCACTGCCGCCCAGAAATTTGCATCCCATCAATCGGACGCGCCAAGCCACGCCCACATGCGGGTTGCCATCATTGGCTGCTGCCCCGATCGTCCCGGCGCAATGGGTGCCGTGGTCATTATCATCAAACGGATCGCCTGAATCGTCGATGGCATTAATGCCAAAGACATCGTCAACGTACCCGTTGTTATCATCGTCAATCCCATTGTTTTCTTTGCCCCCCCCAGATTCGCCGGGATTGCGCCACATCTGGTTGGTCAAGTCGCGGTGGGTATAGCGAATTCCCGTATCAATCACCGCAACGATGACATTGGTGGAACCAGTGGTAAGATCCCAAGCCGAAGTGGCGGAAATGTCGGCTCCAGCCTGACCGCCACTCTGTCCGGTATTACGCAAACCCCAAAGTGTGCCATCCACAAAGGCCTGGTCGGTCGGAGTGAGGTCCATACTCACATAGTAGTCGGGCTCGACGTACTCAAAAAGCCCGGTTTGCTTCAAGTCATTAATCCGCTGGATGAGCCGTTCGCGGCGCGCAGCCTCGCCGGCAGCAAATTGTGTCTGGGTGTCCTCCAAGACTGCCAATTGAGGCAGTTGGTGGTAGCGGTGCTGAAGGCGGGAACCCACTTGCTGCAATCGGGTGGCACTGGCCAACGGGACCACTTGATCCCGATACTTGGCCAGAATCCGCGTGGGGTGCGCCTTCACATTCCCAATCAGCACGTAATCCGTCTGCGCCTGCGCGGCGGCTGCCGCGAACAAGGCCACGCACAACCCCAAGAGGTTTCGTAGCATTGTCCCCAGAAAGGTACCTGCTGATCCGAAACGATGGTTACGCAAAAAAATCCGAGTCTTCATATTTCGTCTTTTGGCGACTACAACAAAACCAGACCAGTCTAGGAGGCCGCTCACGATCCACGCCGCACCGCGACTGGCACAAACGGCCTCCTCACGGGCCGTTGGGATTGTAGATAACGCGATAGTACCGCTGCTCTTTGGACGGAACCACGTTGGTATCCAGCGCGGACCATGCCGCGTTGGTCGAGGCTGTGTTCGTCGTCATGAGCAACTGGCTCCAACCGACTTGCGCCAAATTCGTCTTGTATTCCACTGCATAGACCGTATTCGGGGCAGCGGTCCATTTCAGAAGGTATCCGGGTGGCGTAACGTTTTGGCTGATGGAGTTGATGACCACGCCATCAAATGGCGACAGGTCAAAGAAATTCGGTACCCCGTCCGCATCGGAATCAATAACGCTGCTATTGCGCAGGGCCTTGTTAACCTTAATGGTTTGGTTTCCGTTGATGATCACATCTACGGAGCTGTTCGGTCCGGCGAAACCCGGCACCCAGCGGAGGCGGCCGCCAAGCTGGCCATTAAGATATTCCTCCGGAGATTGACCGACCGGCGGCGTGAAGCTCAGCTTTGCCGCTGCGTAATAAATGGTCAAATTCGGATCCACCTGCAATTGGCTCGAGTAGTCCAGCAATTGGGAGAGGTCCAAAACATCCGTGTAGAGGCCGTTATCCGTGCCGGTGCCACTGAAGACAAATAGCGGATCGGATCCTTGAGGGATCAATGCCAGAGTCCCCATGGCCACGTTGTTTGCAAAACCGGCCGGACTGACCCCGTCGTTACGCCCAGCCCAGAGATGCGTGACCATCGCAAAACCGGGGGCGGTGCTTTGAAATTTGGTGCCCAACAAATCGCCCGTGGCTGGCTTGCGCGTCAGGAAGAAGCCATCACCCGTCGTCAAGGTGTTGCTGGAGGCTGCGCCATTGTCCAGCAACGCATTGGTTACCGAAAGGTAAATGCGGCTTTGGCTGCTGATCAACGAGCGGTTTAGTTTGAGGCTGCCCGCCCAGAAGAAGGAATCGCCCGAAGACACAACCCGGCCCGACTCCACTTTGCCGTCAATGGTTGTGAGCGCAAGGGAGGCCCCGGCGATATTCGTGCCGCCCAATTCAGCGTAGTCGCTGTTGATGGTTTGCCCTTGAGATTGAATCGTGCCGCGATTGACAAATCCAAGGTAATTCAGTGGGCCAGCGCCGCCGAAATTGGCCTCGCTGTCAACATTGAGCGTCCCGGTATTTGTAAAATAGCGAAGCGTCGGAGCGTTCGTGTAATTCCACGCGGGATTCACACCGGTCAAAGTGAGTCGTCCGGACAAAGTGAAACTTGGCCCGTCAATGAACAGCTTTTGCGCAACAATCCCACTGTCACTCATCACGACATTTGTGGCCTTGGCTTTCAGGTCGTAGATCGTCACCGGAATGCTATCCAGCAGCGTATTCGCATTCAGGATCAGAGTGTGCAGACCCACGCTGATGACATTTGTGATGGGCGCATACACGACTGGGTTCGTTGAGGCATCGTAGTTGGTGATGATCTGGGTGATCGTGTTCGTCCACAGGCCGCTCCAAGCGTAGACATTGCCCCGCATCCGCGTAACCGACTCTTTGGCGAGGTTTTGGATGCGCAACACACCGTTGGTGGAGGCGAGATCGAAATTGAGATTCTGGCAGTCCACCACGGCGTTGCTGCTGCTGACCAGGTGGTTCGCCTGAATGGTTAGGTAGCCCATCGCTCGCAACCTTGTTTTGTTCAGGTCGAGGTTGTAGGCATTAATCTCCAATCTTCCGGGTTGGTTGGTCACCGTAGCGCCGGGAATGCTTGGTAGCACCGATGTAAGGTTGTCAACCAAGGCCTGGTACCCGGCGTAGGGTTGATCCTGCACAATCGGACTGCCAAAATCTGGGCCATACAGGAAATCATTCGTTAGGGTGGCGTTCCCCGGCGCGCCGGAACTTAGGTCGATGATCCGATTGCCCCACTGCACCGCCGGCCCGCGCGAGATGAGGTAATTCGCGGGGATCACCGTCCCATCTGAGACGTTAATATACCCGCCGCGGTTGGTCTCCGAGGCGAGAGTATCCATGAAATAAACGTAGTTCAACTGGTTCTGGGCGGTTACAACATTCGACTCAACCATGGAGATCTCGACCGCCACTGTCCGCATCCGATTGGTAATTTGGGTACTAGGCTGAAAGCGAACCGCGGCGCTGAAATTTGTCGGATTGGAGACGCCTACGAAGACGGCCTGGCGCGTAATACTGGTTGGAACCACCACCACCTCGACTTCCCCGACATCGTTGGTCACCGAAATGTTAGTGCTTGCCACCAAGTTGGTGTACGCCGCCACGAAGGGATTCTGGATGCCAATTTGCACATTCCCCACATTAGCACCATCGGTTACTTGATGCGGCGGTGAAATCACTACCAAGTTCTGGCCCGCAAAATTGATAATCCCGCTGGTGATGTAATCAGCGTTGGTTTGCCCCCAGTACATGTCATAAATCGCCACGGACGGAAAATAGTTGGTGCCAACCACGGCAGCGCCCACTGGGGCGATCGATTCGACCTGCATGCCGCTCCGCGACAAGTCCACGTTGGTCCCAACGAATTGCATGACGCCTCCCGCACCGACACCCATGATTCCCTGGTTGATGATGTTGGTGGCATGCACATAAAGATAACTCCCGGTGAAGCCGGACAGAAGGAACCCGTCGGTGGCCCCAATGGTCGCACCCACGCGATTGTGAAAATTCTGCGCCAGCCGGCGGGTACCGATCGACTGCCCGCTGCTGTTCCGGGGTGCGTAGTCAAACCGCCACCCCACAGAACCGGTCATGGTGCCGCCGTTGGTGAAGTTACGGGTGTTCGACGTGTCAAACGGCTGGGTCGTAAAAATGTCAATCGTTGCTCCGGGCAAATTGATGACGTTGGTCGCGTCAATCATCGGCGCTGTGACAATCGTGCCATTGTTGACCCAGGTAGCGTCGGTCGCCAGCGTCCCAAGCGGCAGCGCCAGTGCCAAAATCAAAATCAAGCCGTTCAGCCGTTTCATAATCACAAAATCAAGTTACACTTCGGTCAGCATCAAGGCGAAACCGAGATGGTATAGGGCCGATCAATAAACCGTCCGGTGGAGTCCAACAAATGGATGCTGAAATCAAACACCCCCGGCTGGGCCGGCGTTCCCGTAATCTGTCCGGTCGTGGAGTTCATCGTCAGGCCCAACGGCAACCCCGCTGCACTCCAGATAAAGGGTGGCGTTCCACCAGTCACAGTGAAGGAGTTACTATAAGCGACTCCTGCTTGAGCGCCTGGGAGCACAGGACCGGCGGGGTTGATTTGAATGAAGATCTGATTCTCAATGCCTTCAATGCTGGTCCCGTTGGGGTACACGATCGGGGCATTGGTTGAACCGTCAAAACTGGCCCAAATAAACCAGATGAGCTGCCCCGCTTCATCGAGAAAATTGGGAGCATCGTTCTCATAAATGGGCCCGACCTTGTTATAGATGAATGTAGTGCCGGGTTCTATGTTGCCTGGCCCAGCCAACCCTACCCCGACAGTCGCTTGATTGTAGGTAATATTCCGCGCCAAGGCACCAGGCCCATTCACGGCGCCTGGACCGGGGGAGGTATCTTGGGCAGTGAGCAGAAAATCCGGAGCCGTAACAACCCGCTGCACAGTCTGAGAAGACAGCGTGTTGTTGGTAAATGTGACCAACGTGTATTGATTGGTCACCGGGTAGAAGAAGCGACCGAGCAAGGAGTCAAAATCCCGTCGCTCGAAACGAACGCGATCAATTCCCTGACGCAAACCAACCGTGTTCGGAGGACAAACCACCGGTCGAATGACATAAATGTATTGGTTAAACGTATAGGTCGGTGTCTGGGAGAAAAACTCGTTGGCCGCATTCGTGGTCCCGGGAGCATTGGTGGCCACAAATGTTCCGTTGGTCACCGTGATCGCCGCGATCAACTGGGTCGAGACAATGGCCACCGCGCACAGGTTGCTCGGCAGAATGTAATAGTCGCCGAAGACACCATTGGTCAGGACTGTGGGTGCGCTGATATTTGTGCAAATCGTGCCATAGGGCTGGTAGGCGCCGCAGGCGGCGGCCGTGATATTGGTGGTCCAAAGGGAAATCAGCCGGTTCGTGGAGGTATGGCCGGGCACCAACGGAATCTGCGTATTGGAAACGAGTTGGTAACTCGGTGTGATGTAAACGTTGAGAAATTGGTGGCTCCAGTAAATAGCCACGTTGGTCGTACGTTCGGTCGCCGTCACCAAGGCGGCCGGTGACCCCGCCGGGTCAAACGGACGGTTGGTGAAGTAGAAAATGGTGTTGGTCGTCACCACATTGGTGAAGATGGGCGTACTGCTGGCGATCTGGAGGTTCGGGTAAAGGGCCGAGAGCGTGCCCGGATCGTTGGTCAGCGCTTGGATCGCGAACTGGGTCAGATTGGAGGTGAACAACAACTGGGGCGTGGTGTTCGTAACGTACGTCAACGTATCCGCGCCGGCACTTTCGATATTGTAATTGTTCGTGCGCATCAGATAGCGCATGCCGCCCACGTCATCCCGTGTCAGGCCCAGATAAAAATTACCATAGCCCGCCCCGAATGAAGCCACCGCGGAAAATACATTGGCCAGGGGATCCACCGGAAATTCCACCGCATCCGCCAGTGGATCTGGTCCCGTACAGGCCTCAAGAATCTGATAGCTAAAAAGGTTTCCGTTGACGTAACTGGATGACTGCACTTGGTTCGGCCCGGTCGGCACCGGATCAAAATTCCGCTTGAACACATCATACACCTGATTCTGCGGACATTGGCCACCTGGCGTCGTGTAACGGTTATGGATGCACCAAACCCAGCGCTCCGGCTCGGCCAATCCCATCTGCTCGACCATCACGCTAAGCGTGAGGGACTTTAGATCGAACAAACCCAGCGCTTCCGCCTGGTAATTGACGCGCATGGACTCCATCGGAAATTCCGACAAATCCTGGGAGTAGGACGAAACATTGGTCAATTGATTGAGGACCGCATACGCGCTGTCAATTGCCGCGACGCCGGAGGCGCCAAAGTAAGTGATGAAATTATCATCGCAGGAGTAATACAACACCGGCTTGCTCCAACGATATTCCTCTCCCAGATTCTTCGGAGCCCCAATGTCGCCCGGCAAATTGTATCCAATGTTACCGACCTGATACGCTTCATTAACCGGCCCGAGCAATGCGAAGCCGAATGCCGCAGGCAGCAAGCCCGCCAGTCCTGCCAGGAAAAAAACTTGTTTAAGAATTCGCACCATAAAAGTCTTCTGTTAGCGCAGCCGCACAATCCGATAAAATCCCGAACTGCCGCCGCCGACATAGATCGAATCCACCGTGCCCGACGCAAAGCGCAAACCGCCCAGATTGGCCCACGGACCATTCACCGCCGAGGCCGATTGCACCTGGTAAACCAGACCCTGCTGCGTGTTCCAGTTTAGGAACATTCCCTGCGCAGTCGGTTGCAACCTCACCTTCAGGACACTGGCCGCGCTGGTGGGATCCGTGCCCGCCAGAAACTCATCCTTGTTGGACGCGCCATCGCCATCCGAATCCGCGTAGGGCGAAGGCCAGGAGAAAATGTCCGGGCCGAAGAACGGCGCCATCCACTCCTGCGGAATGCCACCCCACGTCGCCCCCGCGCCGTAGGTGCTGTTGGTGGCCGCCGCCGAAAGCGGAGAACGCCGGCCATCCATCAACACGTAAGCGACCCGGTAGGTATGGGTGCTCGACGGCGCCAGACCGGTGGCCGTCCAATAACTGCCTGCCAGCGCGACCGCAGGCGTCACCGCGCCATCCGCGTAAACTTCGTAGTTGGAGATGCTCAGTCCCTGCACCGGCGACCACGCAACCCCCAGCGAATTGGAACTCAAAGCCGAAACCACCGGAGCACCCGGCGGGAGCAAGGGCTGGTTCGTATTCACGTAGCGTTGGGCGACCAGGTCAAAGACACCCGAGCCACCCACAAAACTGCTCCACACCACCACAAACCGGGAGGCACCGTCGGACGCCACCGCCGGATGCATCTGCTGGCTGGCCGTCGTCGTGTTGACGCGAAACTCGTCCTGCGTCAGCGAACCATCGCCGCGGAGAAACTGTCCGTAAACCCCCTCGCGCGAACCATCCTGCCCCAGACTGGTCCAGGTGACTAGGTAATCGGTTCCCATCCCGGCAATCTTGGGCGCATATTGATCGCCGTACAACCAAGTGTTGATGCGCCGCGTGACGCCGCCGAGTGCATTGGCGCTGAACGGCCGGGCGTAAACGTCCCAACTGTTGCTGTTCGATTGCGAATCCCGCTCCATCCAGGCCACCGCAAAGCCGCCATCCACCGAACCGGCCACGCTCGGATTGGCGCACACATTGGTGCCGCTGTTCACCATGAAAGGTGCGGTCACGGCCACGCCCGCCGCCGAATAAATTCGGCCATAAAGATCCACGCTGTTCTCAAACCGCTCCTGCTCGCTCACCCAGACCAGGATAAACCGCCCGTCAGCCAGGGGCGCCACTGTCGCCGTGCGTTGATTGAAAATCGTGGTTTCATTCGCCCGCGTTTCAACGCCGACCTTCGCTCCGGACGGGGACAGAATTTGAAAATACACATCGCGCAGGCTGTTTGATGAGACCTGGTTGAAACTCGACCAAGCCACCACCGTGTTCCCGTTGGTCAGCGTTGCTATCGTCGTTTCGATCTGGAACACGTTCGTGGCCGTGTTAACCATCACATCGCCCGTGACAAACGTCCCGGCGGACGAAAGAAACCGGGCGTAAACGTGCTGAAAACCCTGCTTGCCTCCCTGCCATGCAAACGCCGCACCGCCGTCATTGAGCAAGGACACACACCCGCGCTCCTGATCATCGGTTGCCGACTGATTCACCCGGAAGACACTGAACATCCCGCTCAAGCTGCTATCCAGCCGGCGCGCACTCAAACCGTAACCGACACCATCCGTCACATTATCCTGCCACACCACATAACCACCTGACGGACGCAAACTCATCTGCGGATACACCTGCTCGCCCGGCAGCGACCCCGCCACGCCGAATTCGCCACCCTCCGTCGCATAGCTACCCTGCGCCGACGCCCACCGGGGCGTCACGATTGCCAACGCGCAGAGCACCACCAACCAGCGAGCGATTGAAAACGAGGACATAAGAGCTTGGTCAACCGGCAACCCGGCGGAGAATTGCGGTCCGCCGGTTCCGCCACGCGGCGCATCCACCACCGCCAACACTGTATTATCTTTTTTCACGACTTCATCCTAAATCTAAAAATCTATATCAACATTTGCTGCCGGCCCGCCGGCCCGGGCCGGGACGCCTCAAGCTCCGCCAATAACGACCTGAAACCCCAGCCGCGATACAACTCCGCGAGCGCCTCCGCCTGTACCGGCCGGACCGCGAGCGCCTCCGGCAAAAACTCGCAATCCAAATCTTCCTTCAAACGCACCAGCGCCTGATTCCGTCGCACATCCGCCGCGGCTGCCCGCAGTGCCCCGCGCACCCGCTCGGACTTCACCTCGTCCAGCCGGCCAAACAACTCCGACACCGAGCCAAACTGCTGCAATAAACCCGCAGCCGTCTTTGGTCCCACCCCCGGCACTCCGGGAATGTTGTCCACGCTGTCTCCCAGCAAACTCAACCAATCCACGATCTGAGACGGTTCAACACCAGTTTTGCTCCGCACCTGTTCCGCCGCCCAAACCGTCTCCGACTTGTCATTTGGATTCAGCAACCCAATCCGCGCCGAAACCAATTGCATGAAATCCTTGTCAGAGCTGGCAATCACCACTTCAAATCCCGCCTGCTCCGCCCGCCGCGCCACGCACGCGATATAGTCGTCCGCCTCCACCCCTTCGCGACAAAATGACGTGACGCTCGCCGCCGCCAAAAAACTCACGATCTGGTCCAGTTGCGCGCCCAGATCCACCGGCATTTCCGGTCGTTGCGCCTTGTATTCCGGCAACACCGCCAGCCGTTCCGCGCTCAGCCCACCGTCCCACACCACGATCAGATGCGTGGGCTGCAACCCCGCCCGCATTTTTGCGAGCATCTTCACAAACCCAAAAATCGCGTTCACCGCCTGTCCCGACGGCGACCTCAATTCCCGGATCGCATAAAACGCCCGATACGCATACGCGTGCCCATCCACGATCAACAGCCGCATATCGGTTCTTGGTTTCAGGCTCCAGGTTTACAGTTCCGCCCCAGACCCCATTCCCAAGACGCTGGACCTTACTTCTTGATCTGCTGCGCAAACGGCATCTCTTCCTCCGTGTGCGCGCGATTGCCCGACGGATCAATGATCGTTGGCGTCACAAAAATCACCAGGTTCTTCTTGACCGACTGGCTGCCCTCGCTGGTAAACAATTTCCCAAAGAACGGCAGGTCACCCAAGAACGGCACCTTGTCCTTGACCTTCGACACCACCTCGGCAATCAACCCGCCCAACACCACGGTCTGGCCATCCCAAACGATACAACTCGTCACCACCTGGCGCAGCCGGATGATCGGCAAGGGCAACACGGAATTCACGGACTGGCCGGTGGCGGTGATCGCCTGCGGCACAAACGTGGCCGCCGTCGCCAGATCGTAACCGACAAACTCCGTCAGCGTCGGAATGATCGTCATCTGGATCGTATAACCATCCGCCGACACGCTCGGAATCACGTCCAACACGGGACCGAACGGCAGGATTTGCGTCGTGGGCGTCACAAACGTCGCGGCCGGCGCCTGGTTCACCGTGCCGTTGCCGGTCGTGGGCGTCGCCCCGGTCTGCCCCTGCGACTGGTTCACACCCGTGACAATCGTCTTGAGTTCCACCACCTGAATCTGGGCCTGACGACCGCTCAGAGTGGTCACCTCACCTTCACTCAACAGATCAATCCCTTCGCGCTGATCAATCGCCCGCACCACCACCCGGAACTGCGGGTCGGTCAAAATCCCGGTAAAGCTCATCAACGCCGGGACCGTCGTGTTGTCCCGACCATACGCGTTGCGCAAACCCGACGTGATCAAGCCGTCCGTGCCGGCGGGCAAAATCGTTGTGCCCCCGGCCACGTTGCCTGGAAATACGGTATTCGGCGGATTGGCCCCGTTGAGGGACGGTTGCGTGCCACCCGAAAGCACCGAGTTGCCGTTGATGACCGTGTTGCCCAAAAACCAGTCGAAACCGAGCGCCCGGTTGTCGCTCTGCGATATTTCGGTAAACTTGGCCTTAACGTTCACCTGCGGCGGCGCAATGTTCAGCGTGTGAATCACCTGCTCGACAATATCAAGTTCATCCATCGTTGCCCGCACCAGCAGCACGCCTTTGCGGTCATTGAAGAAAATGCTCTTGCCTTGGGTCGGGTCCAGATTCACCCCGAGCGTGACGAAGAACTGACGCACCGCCGCGCCGACCGCTTCCATATTGTTGGTGCGGGTCGTGATCCCGGCCAGTCCCGAGCCATTCTGTCCACCCTGCCCACCACCACCGCCGCCACCCTGACCACCCTGGACATTGCCTGAAACTTGAACCCGCGGAATGGACAACAAACCGTTTTGCCCACCCTGTCCGCCGCCACCACCGCCGCCACCGCCGCCACCGCCGCCACCGCCGCCGCTGCTCGTCTGGATATCAAAGGAAAATCCGCTGACGCTTTCCAATCCCTGAATGAAAGTGTTCGGGTCCACGTTGAACTCCCGCATGAACAGCGGCGTCGTCTCCTGCCCCTTGAGTGAAATCACCACCGCGTACTCCTCGATGGAAATCTTCAACGGCTTCTCCGCGACCTTCACCACGGCATCCAGCACATCAGCCAGCCGCACATCGTTCAGCGGCGGGTTCAATTTGATGGCAATGGCCCCGACATCCACGGCCTCCGTTGGCGGCGCCGCCACCGGCAATCCCGTGGCCGGATCGACAAAGCTGGTCCCAGCCGGCGCAGCAGCAGCGGCGGAATTCGGGTTCACAATGATGTTGATCCCCTTCTTCTCCGGATCGCGCTTGCGCGCTTCATCGCTCAAGCTGCGCACCACCTCGCTCAAGGGCAAGCCGTCAAACTGCACCGAGTCAAACTTGATCAACCCCAGCTTGCTCACAATTGCCTGCCGACCTTTTCCGGTATAAATCAAATTGGTGCTGTTGTATGGATTGGGCACAGGCAAACCCGCCGCCTTGGTGGACGGCTCCCACGCCTGCGACACCTCCAGCATTTTTTCCCGGTTTGCCGATTCGTGGCGCTGACTGCTGATCCGGAAACGATGCTCCTTCACCAAGTCCATGTAATAATAGGCCGCCCGGTTTTGCGGATTGAGCCGGACCGCCTCCTTCAACTTGTTATCCGCCTCGTCCAGTTTGCCGGCTTCCAGGAGGACCGCCGCATCATGCACCAGGGTGTTTGATTCAGTCAGGTTCGTCCGCGAATTGGCCACATCCTGCAAAGTCTCCCGGCTGGGCATCAGCCCGGCATGTTCGGCCAGTATCTTGTCATTGGTGGCCTTCATCTGCAGCGCCAGCGGATTCTGCTTGTCCACCGCCAGCACCCGGCTGATCTGCGTCTCGGCCTCGCGCCAATCATTGCGCTTGATCGCCTGATCCGCCAATTGCAGCCGGACGGACGCCAGCCCTTGAACGGCCTCGGCGCTCTCTGTCTCGGCATTGTTCGACCCGATCTTGTTGACCAGTTCGACCGCATTGTCATAAAGCGTGGCGGCCGCGGGCAAATCGCGGCGGGCAACGGCCCCGCGGGCATCCGTCAATTTCTGCCGCAACAGGAGGAGATTGGCTGTCCGGTAGACCGACTCATCCACGGCGGCTTGAGTGGCCGCTGGCTGGGCCAGCGAAACAGTGGTGGTCGCCAGGAGAATGGCCAGAACGAAGGAGACTGCTGGTTTTGTCATGGGGTGACTTCTTTTTCTTGCTGCTAAAATGCTTGGACCGGACTCGTTATGGTATGGGTATTGGCGTCTTTTTCTGGTTCGATTTTGCCAACACTACAATTTCGTTCTTCGTGATGGCAACGATAATGTAATCCTCGTTGCCAAACCGCAGCGCGCCGCCCACGCGTTGATTGTTCCACGTTTTCTTTTCCAGATCGTACTTCAAATCCACCATGTAGCCATCCACCCGCTTGAACGGCTCGCCCTTTTTGAGCACCACTTCCTCGCCCCCATCCGCCAACTCCAGCACCAGACTGTCCGGGTTCTCCGGCGGCCCGTTGACCTTGCGCAGCACAAAGGCGTCGTTCTTGTTCTCCACCGTGGCGTAATACTGTTTCTTGCGCCGCTTGGCCACTTCCGCCGCCGCCTCCCGCTCCACGCCAATGATGTAACGCGTCGGGGTCGGCCCTTCTCCCACGTTCACGGAATCCAGTGTGATGTTTAGATGCAGCGGCGTGGCTTTCGTCACGGTCAACGCCTTGGGCCCGGTCTCCTCCCCTGTCGCATTCTTGAACGGCCGCCCGTCCGGCGTCTTCTGCCAGAATACGGGATTGAAAGTCTTGTGCGCGTTGCCCGCCAGATCCAGACTCAGGCCCGCTTGCACGCGCTGCAGGACAATTTGCTGCGTGGACAGGTTCAATGGGTCAAGCGGCTTGGCGGGCTGCTTCAAGAAATCCTCGCTCTTCGCCTTCAGGCTATCCCGCTCGCTGCCAATCATCACCGGCAATAGCGCCGCGCTGACCACCAGCACGAGGAGCACCCCGCCCAGGAGAATCTTTTCGTAATGTTTCTTGAGTAAGTCCATGGCCTACTTTTGCGGCAGCAATCTCACCACATGAATCAACAAGGTGACTTTGAGCTGCCTTTCCGTGAGAAATGGCTGTATGCCTGGTTTCGGTTGGGCGACACCGACCACCGGCAACGGAATCGGCGTCGGTGCGGGCGCCGGTGCCGGCCCCATGGCCCGGCGGCCATAGCGACTCCGAAACGCTTCTCCTTCATTCACCCGCGCCCCCGGCTGGGGCATCGTTGGCACCGCCTGGATCATTATTGGCGCCAGCGTTGGGGCTGTCCCCTCAGAGCCTTCTCCGGCAATCGTCACCGCGGCTGGCTCCACATTCACCGCCTTGACGATCAACCCGTAGGGTGAATTGACAAAACCCGCCAGCACCGCCGCCAGTTCCGGTGTAAAACAGCGGAAGCTCACTTCATAGGGCGCGCTCACGGCCAGTTCGTTCGTCACGGAGTGCAAGTCCAGGTAATCGGTCGCTGGCCCGCTGGTATCATCCGCTGACACCCGCTCACGCCGGATGCCGTCCAGCGCGTTGATCTTTGCGGCATTGAGCACGTTGACGATGGCCTTCACTTCGCCCAATTGGGTCGCCAACGGCTCCAGACTCCCGGACGCAAACGTCACCCGACCGGCCTGTGCTTCGAAACTGAATTTATACCGCAATGGCAGCACCACGCTGCTGTTGGTGGCGTCGCGCTGCAATTCATCAATCGTCCGCTGCAACGCGGCGGAATAATCCTTGGCGGAGAGATTCGTCCCTTCGGGCAACGCCGGAATGCGCTCCAGCCGCTGGGTCAGCTTGCGCCAGAAATCGTGCGCTTCCTTTTGCTGCTCCCGCGCCAGCTTGATGTTGTCCACCTTGCCCTCACCCGGCGACGGCTTTAACTCCTTGAGCCGCTTGAGCTCCGCGTATTGCTTGTCCAGTTCCTCCCGTTGCGTGGCGTTTTGGCTCCACCCGCTCCAGCTATACCAGCCCGCCGCACCCAGCAGCACCAGCGCCACCACGGCACCGACCACGAAGATTAAATTGCGCTTGATCCAGTCCATTCGTCAGTTCGCAGTGGCGGTCAGTTTGAGCGGCTTTCTGAGCGTCAGGTTGATGCCAAACGTAAAGGTGCCCGTGGCCGCATCTTCCGGGATTTGCGCGTCCAGTTTCACATCGCCAAAGAGCGGGCTTTGTTTCAACTCCGCGTCGAGCGCATAAGCAATTTCATTGTTCGCGCCCGGGATGCTCCCCAAACTCACGCCGCGACACTGAATCTTCACCGCCACAATCTGGTTTGTGTTGCCCGCGACGGTAGCCGTGGCGGCACTGACCACGCTGGGGTCGGCATTTTCGGTGGGCGGCGGCGGCGGCGGCGGCGCTGCTTCGACAGCCGCCTGCGGCATGTAGCGGCGGCGAAAGGCTTCGTCCATCTCGGGACTACCATAACGTCCCCGTCCCCCGCCTACGGCGCCAGCGCCGGGAACGGCCCCGGGCGCACTGGCATCGCCACCACCGCCCAGCGGGCTGAAACTGTTTAAACTCTCGATCCACACGCCGGTGTCCGTCCCAAATTTCTGTTTCGTGCCCACCTCCGTGCGGATCAACGCCGCGCGGAGTTCGCGGAGAATGTCCGCCCAAGCCAGACGCTCTTCCAACCACCCGGCGTTTTGCTGGACGTCATCGAGGGTCTTCTTGAGATCACCGTGCGCCCGTTTGAACTGGTTTTCCTTGCCTTGCAACTGCTGAATGGTCGGCTCGATCTTCAAGAGCTCGTCCTTCTTGGCCAGAGCCAGCTTGTTGAAAAGAAAACCCACCGCCAACGCCATCAACGCCAAACTCGCCAGCGTGGCGATGAAATAAGGCTTCTTCTGGTTGAAACTCTGCCAGCGCAACGTCGTCTCCGGCATCAGATTCAACTCGACCGGACAATTCGCCAGATTACGCAAACCCAGCCCGACGACCTCCCCGAGACTATGCGCCACCTTCGCGAGATCCTCGAGATTAACCCCCGGATCAATCTGCAAACTGCGGAAAGGATTCAGGTATTCGACCGGGACATTGAGTTTCTCCGCAAAGAACTGCGCCGTGTAAGGCATGATCGACGCGCCGCCACTCAGGAAAAGCCGCTGCGGCGCACCGCCACCCTGCTGACCGCGATAAAACTGCATCGTCTGATTCACCTGGATGTGCAGCCGCGTCATGAACTGGCGCGCAATCTTGGAAATCGCCGCCTGATGCTGATTCTCCGGCTCCTCGTAAGCCCCGCCCAAGCTGACGAACCCCTCCTCCCGCTTGATCTTCTCCGCGACATCAAACTTGAGCTTGGCCTCATTCGCAAAATCCTGCGTGATCGAATTCGCCCCCAGATTGATACTGCGCGCGAACACCTTGCCCTTCTCAAAAAACAGCAAATTGCTCGTCTTCGCCCCGATATCGAGCAACATCGTGCAATCCTCGAGCTCGCCGTAATTGTAACGAAACGCGTTGCACAACGCCGCCGGCGACACATCACAAATCTGCAAACTCAACCCGCACGCCTCCGTCGTGCGGAACAACCCCTCGACAATGTCCGACTTGATCGCCACCAACAACACCTCGAGCTCGCCCCCCGCCGTCGTGCCCAGAATCTGGTAATCCCACACCACCTCTTCGAGTGGGAAAGGCACGTTGGACTTGGCCTCATACTCGATGATCTGGGTGACCTTGCCCGGGTCCACCGGCGGCAATTTGACGAACTTGGAGAAGACGTGGAAGCCCGGGGCGCAGACATTGATGTCCCTGGCCTTGATGCCGAGCTCGGCGATGATTTCCTGCAGCGACTTGAGAATCAGCGCCTCCCGCTTGGCCTCCTGCGAGCCCTCCAAACCGAGGGGTTTGAGGGCATACTGCTGGAGGACGAGCGCGCCGGAAGCGTCCACGACGAACTCGGCGAGCTTGAGGCTGCCCGCGCCGAAATCGACCGCCAAGAATGAGTTACCTTTCGCCATCGCACTAAAGCCACCGGGTTATTGCGCCGCCTCAGTCCTTTTGCACAGAGGAAGCGCGCGTGAGTTATCCCAAAAACGGGAGAGGGTCAAACATAAAAAACTTTTCCGAAGCGATTCCGTCACCCAATCGTCGCCGGAAACTCACCGCGCCGACATTGAACTTCCGACGGCCAATGCTATCCAACCCGCATGGAAAGAAGAATTCTGATTGTGGATGATGAACTGGACTTTTCCGAACTCGTGCAATACCGCCTGGCCGACAGCGGCTACCGCTTCCTTGCCGTCACCAACAGCACTGACGCGCTGAACGCAGCCTGGGACACCCCGCCCGACCTGATCCTGCTGGATTTGCTCCTCCCCGATCTCGACGGCCTGAGCGTCTGCGAAATTTTCACACGTCATCCGGCCACGCTCAACATCCCCATCATCATGATCAGCGCTGTGGGCACGGACGTGACCCGTTACTCGGCGCAAGTGGCCGGCGCGCGGGAATTTTTTCCCAAACCCGTGGACTTCGAGAAGCTCAAGGCCGCCCTGGACACCATCCTGAAAGAAACCCAACCCACCACGAAGCACTAAAGAAGAATCCACCCAACGTTCAAACGTTGGGCGTTGAAAGTTGAACGTTGGACTGTAAACCTACCAACTCGGAACTCGGAACTCCCTCACTTCCCCCGTGCCGCCACCGGCGCAAAATGCAAGAGCACCTGCTGCAATTGCTCCTGCGTAAACGGCTTCGACAAAAACGTGGACGCCCCCAGATTCATCGCCTTCGTAATGTACTTATCCGCGCCGCGCGACGAAATCACCACAATCGGCAACCCCGCCCAAGCCGGATTCCCCCGCAACTCGCTGATCAACTCATACCCATTGAGCCGCGGCATCTCCAAATCCGTGAACACAAAATCAAAGACCCCCTCGCGCAATCGCTCTAACGCGTGCAGCCCATCCGCCGCCGCCGTCACCTTGCACCCCAGATCCGCCAACTGCCGCTCCTGCACCTTGCGCACACTCAACGAATCATCCACGATCAAAACCCGCAACTGACCTTCGCCCTTCACCCGCTCCGGACGCGCCGCCACCGGCCCCTCACCCAATACACCCTGCTCGGCGAACTTGAGCAACGTCGGCAGATTCAAAATCGGGATCACCCGCCCCTCCGCATCCAATGACGCCCCATTGAGCAACGGATGCATCGCCATCACCGAGTCCAACTGCTTGTTCACAATCTCCTGGCGCGCCAACACCACGTCCACCACCACCACCGCGCGGCGCTCGCCGACGCCCACGATCAAACCCTTGTTCGAGCTCGCATCGCCCGGCAAGCCCAGCAAATGCGCCAACCGCACCACCGGCAACTCCACTCCCGTTACCGTATCCCGCGCAAAATGCGACGTATCCGACCCATCCGCCCCCTCGGCCGCCGCACCCGACCCTTCGAGCACATACAACTCACGCCCATCGGCGCCGCGCTTCGTCGGGCCATCCATGATGACGCCGTATTCGATGAAATTGAGCGGGAACGCGAACGTGGTGTCGCCCAACTTGGCCAGAATCGCCTCCGAGATGGACAACGTGAGGGGCAACCGCAACGTCCACGTCGAACCCTTACCCGGCTCGAAGCGCAACTCGACCGAGCCATTCAGGTTCTCGATCTCCGTGCGCACGACATCCAAACCCACCCCGCGCCCGGACACACTGGTGACCTTGGCCGCCGTGCTGAAACCTGGTTGGAAAATAAAATGCACCACCTGATCCGCCGAAAGCTCCGGCGCATCCTTGGGCAACCATCCCTTCTCGATCGCCCGCTTGCGGACGGCCTGGGCATTGACGCCCGCGCCATCATCCGCGATCTGGAGCACGATCTGATTAGCCAATTGCTGCGCCGACAACCGCACCTGCCCGCGCGCGGGCTTCTTCGCCTTGTCGCGCGCCACGGCGTCCTCAATGCCATGCGCCACCGCATTGCGCAACAAATGCAACAACGGCGCATACACCTTGTCCACCACCACCTTGTCCAAGAGCGCCTCGCCCCCCACCAACGACAAATCCGCCTCTTTCGCCTCCACGTTCAACGCATCGCGGAACGCCCGTTGCAACCGCGGGAACAGCGTATTCACCGGCACCAAACTCAAACTCGTCACCTTGCTCTGCAACGACTGACTTGTTTGCGTGAACTGCACATTCTCCGCCGAGAACGACTCCAGACAGGCCGCCACCTCCGCGTTCAACTCCTCAATGTCGTGACTGATTTCCACCAACGACCGCGCCAACACGTTGAACTGATCGTACCGGTCAAACTCGATCTCGGAGAACTCCCCGTGCCCCTGCACCGTCGAGGGCCGAGTGGTCGAGGGACGAGGGCCAGACGCTGGCTCGCGACTCTCGACGCTGGACTCTCGACCCTTGCTCTCCATCAAATTGAACTCAAACTGCTGTTGGAACGCCTGCACCGACCCGGTCAGCGCCCCATTGCGCTCCGCCAGGGCCCGATGCAACGACGTGAGCTGCTCGATCTTCTTGGCCAGACGCGCGCGATCAATCACCATTTCACCGATCAGATTCATCACCTGATACAGCCGCGCCGCCTCGATCCGCAAGGTGTGCGCATCATCCTCGGCCACCTCCACGGACATGGCTGCCTGCACCACTGCCGCCATCGGACTTCCGTCTGCAGGCTGCTGGCCTCTGGCCTCGGGCTGCGTGAACAACCGGATCGCCGAATTCCAATCATGCCGCCACGGCGATGCCGTATTCTTCGTCAAGTCCGCCAGGTAATGCCGCAACTGATCCACCGCCCCGAGCAAGAAAGTAAACAACGGCTTCGATCCGACCGCCCCCGCTGCTGCGACTCCTTCGAGGAAAGCCTCCACCTCGTGTACGCTCTGCGCCACCGCCGTGAGCCCGATCGAATTGCCCGCGCCCTTGATCGTATGAAACCCTCGCTGTGCCGCATTGACCTGTTCCTTCGCCTGGTCCGTTTGCCCCGCCGGCAAGCGCTCCCAGCGCAACACCGCCTGCTCGATGATCTCGATCTGATCCCGTGTATCGTTGATGAAAAACCCGGCCATCTCCGGATCCAAGGGCGTCCCCGCCGCCGGGGCACTGGACATCGCCGCGAGATTCGCCGCCTGAGCGAGCCCGGTTTCCAACGCCTCCCGCAACGGTGAATCGTCAAACGGCAGGTGCAACGCCTTGGCCACCACCTGCGCGCGATGCACGCACAGCTCAAACGCCTCGCGCGTCCGCGCATTCACGTCCTCCACCGCCACAATACACCGCGCCTCGGCCGCCTTGGCCGGGGCGGAAACCGCATCCAAGTTGAAGGTGGCCGCTGTACCCTTGATCGTGTGGAACAACCGCCGCGTCTGCTCCCATTGCGCCTCGTCGGCCAGATTCCCGGCCAACGTCGTGAGATTTGCGGTCAGGTCGGTGAGATAACCCGCCACTTCCTGACTCAACATCTCCAGCAAATCGGACACGTCGCCCAGTGTTTGCGTCGCAGTGCTGGGCTTGAGTTCTTCCGGTACCGGCGCAGTCGGAGTGATCTCCGTTGAAACCGCTTCCAGCGGCACCAACTCGGCCGGCGCAATCTCCGCGGGCAACGAGGCAAATACATCTTCGGCGCTCAACGCCTCGACTGGCGCCGGCGTGATCGCAGGCGGCTCCACGGCGAGCGGCTCCACCGCGGCGGGCACAATTGCCGTTGGCTCGACCGCCAGTGGTGGGACCGAAAGTTGTTCGACCGGTGCAGGCATCGCGGCGGCTTCGACCACCGCTTCCGCTGTTGGCTCGGTTTTCTTGGCCCGACGCTTGAGTGCGGGCGGGGCCACGCGCAAAATCGGTGGCGTCGCCGGAGCGGCCGCTTCGATTTGTTGCACAGGCTCGACCGGCGTCGCCGATATGGGCGGAACAACTACCGCCGGAGGCAAATCGGTTTGCGCTGCGGGCGTGATTGACGTCGGCGCCACCGGCGCCGGGACTGCGGCGGCTTCGGCGGCATGAGCCGCTTTGCGGCGGCGCAAACTGGGCGGGACAACTTGCAGCGGCTTCGGCGCGGCGGGTTGATCGACGGGAGCCACCGGCTCGCCTGCGGGCGCGTCCGGGCTGCTGGGAGAAGCACTGAGATTCTCGACTATCGCCGGAGCAGCGGCATGATCGCGGCCCCGCAAGGTTGGCGGCACGACGCGCAACGGTTTGGGTGCGGCCGGTTGCTCGACGTGAGCAATCGGTTCGCTCTGCTGCACGTCCAGACCCTCGACCGCCACGGGCAATTTGGCCGGCGTGCTCGATTCCGGAGGTTCTGTGCGCTGACGCAACGTGGGCGGCACCACGCGCAGCGGCGTAGGCGCGCTGGGTGGCGGCGTGGAGGCAATCGGCTGCGCCTCGCGCACGTCCAGTTCGGGGACGGGCTGTTGAACCGGCGGCGCTGCCTCCGTCACCTGGGCCACGGCCGGCGTCTCGGGAATTTCCAAATCGGTGAGCCGGACGTAGTGGGCGTTCTCGCCATCGGCTGAAGCCGGCGGCGGCAAGTAACCTGGCCAGCGTTCGTCCATCGTTCCGCGCAAGCCCAGGTAAATATCCCAGGCCTGGGGCAACATATCCATACAGGTGAACTGGTTCATCACGTACCAGTCCTGCATGTGATCGAGAATGAATTCGAAGATGCCGTTGGCCTTCTCGCGCTCGTTGTTCATCCACGAACCGGCCAGTTCGAGGAGTTTTTCCAGATCAGCCCCCAGGCACGAAAGGCCCCAGGCTTCCACCGTCGCCGCCAGGCCTTTGAGCGTGTGGCACTGCCGCAGGGCATCGTCGAGCGATTCCTGCGACGGTGTCGTTTCGCTCAGGAGATGCGTGACGTGATTTTGCGTGAGACTGTGGAAGCGCTCCACGTCGGACACAAAGATCTCCTGGATGTCGCTGATCTTGAATTTTTCCATAGCTGAAGCGCCGATAACGGGTGCTTGCGCCGGATTGATTCGTGTCGATTAGACGGTCGTTTGCTCGTACGCAACCGAGTCGTTGCCAGTTTCGAACTGCGCCAGGCGCTTGTTCAACTCGGCGGACAGGGCCAGCAATTGTTCGCTCGTCGAGCGCGTTTCCCGCACCTTCACCGCCGACTCCGCCACCACTTGGTTGATCGTTTCCACGGTCGCCAGCATCTCCTGCGTCCGCACGGCCTGCTGGCTCGCCGACTGGTTGATCTGCGTCACCAGTTCGGAGGACTCGGTGCTCACCGTCACGATGTTCTCCAGCGTGCCACCAGCCGTTTGCGCCGCCCGCGCGCCCGCTTCCACTTCCTGCGTCTGCGTCTCCATTTGCGCCACCGCTTCGCCCGTTTCCTTCTGAATGTCGTTCACCAGCTTCTCAATCTGGTTCGTCAGCGTCTTGGTGCGGTCGGCCAGCCCGCGGACTTGTTCGGCGACGACCGTGAAGCCGCGGCCTTGTTCACCAGCTCGGGCGGCTTCGATGGAGGCGTTGAGCGCCAACATGTCCGTCTTGGCCGAGATGTCTCCGATGATTTTAACGATGCCGGAAATTTCCATCGAACGGTCACCGAGGCGCTTGATCTTTTTCGCGTTGGCTTGGGTGTTCTCCCGGATTTTTTCCATGCCTTTGATGACTTCGCGCACGGCTTTGGCGCCTTGTTCGGCGGCTTGGCGGCCATTCGCAGCGGCTTTCGTCGCCGCCTGGCAGTTCTCCAGCACTTGCTGCGCTTTGCCGTTCAAATCTCGCACGCCTTCACTCGTGGTCAGAATTTCCTGGGTCTGGCGTTGTTCGCCTTTTTCCAGTTCCTGCGCCACGGAGCTGATGCCCGTGCTTGCCGTCGCCACCTGGTCGGAGGCGCTCTTGGCGTTCGCAATAATGCCGCCCACGTTTTCCAACATGAGGTTCAAGGCGTCGCAGATGTTGCCGAGCGCGCCTTCGGAGACTTTCGCGCGCACGCCGAGTTTGCCGTCGGAGGCGTCGGACACGACGACGAGGAGGTCTTGGATGTTGGCTTGGAGTTTTTTGTTCTCGGCTTCCACGGTGCTTTGGACTTTGTTGCGGGCGTCGAGCATGGCGTTGAAGCTGGTGGCCAGCGCGCCGATTTCGTCCTGGCCGTGCACGGGGGCGCGCACGGTGCTTTCGCCGCGGAGCACGCGTTGGGTGGCTTGGGTGAGCCCGGCCAGCGGGTTCGTGATGCTGCGGGAGACGAACCACGCGAGGACGAGGGCGCCGAACAGGGTGGCGGCCACGCCGGCGAGGACGGCGACGCTGGTGCTCCGGATGGCGGTGGTGCGTTTGTTGAGCAGGGTGTCGAGTTCGTCCACGGCGGTTTTCCAAAGGTCGTAGGCGGCGGTGCGGGCTTTTTGGCCGGCGGCGAGGTAGGCGTCGGGGTTGACACTGGCGGGGTCGGCGGCGGCGGCTTGCAGCAGGGTGAGGTATTCCTGGCAGGCGGTGTTGTAAGCTTGCACGGGGGCGGTGAGGTTCTTTTGCAGGGTCGGGCTCAGGCCGTAGAAGCCGGCGTCTTCGTTGAGGGCGGTTTCCACGTCGGCGTTGATGCGGTCCACGTCGCTTTCTTTGAGGAGGGCGGCGTAGATGCCAAATTGGGCGAGGTCTTTGGGGGTGAGGGTGGCGCGGTCGCGGCGGAGGAGGGTGTTGCCGTAACTGGCGATGGCGCTGAGACGGTCCTGGGTTTGGGGCAGGGCGAGCAGGGTGGCGTCCATCAGGTAGTAGGAGTCGAGGTCGGGGTCGAGGATGAGGTTTGAGGTGTCGCCGGCGTGGGCGATCATGCCGCGCACGGCGGCAATGAGTTGTTTGTGTTGTTCGGCGGCGTCGGGCGCGGTGAAGCCGGCGGCTTTGAGTTTTTGCCAGCTGGCTTTGACGCTGCGGGGGTCCAGGCCCTGGCGTTTGCGTTTGGCCAGGCCGTCGTCGGTGAATTGGAGGTCAACGCCGTATTTGGCGTTGGCGGCTTCGAGGTCGGCGAAGATTTGGTCGATGACGACTTCTTTTTCGAGGAGCATGGTTTTGGCGGCGACGTCGCCCCGGGCCACGGCTTCGGCGAGCCATTGGTGTTGGGGGAGGGCGTCGAGCAGCGCGGCCAGGGGACGTTGGAAGGTGTTGCCTTTCTTTTCCTGGAGGGCGAAGGCGATGTCTTTGTTGAAGCCTTTGATGGTGGCGTAAAGGGTCGCGCCGATCAGGGGCACGGCCACGGCGCAGATCATGAGCACGAATTTGTGCGTCACTTTGAGTTTCTTGAGCATGGTGGTTCGGGGTTGGGGGCTAACGGCGGTGGGCGGTTGCAGGTTCCAAGTTCCGGGTTTCGAGTTCCAGGTTTCGGGCTCCAGGTTTCGGGTTCGGGGTTTCGGTTTGTTTCAGGCTCTGGCTCAGGCACGCTTCGAGGCGGTCGAGGTGGAGGACTTGAAAGCTGCCGTATTCGGTGCGGGCTTCGGCGTCAAGCGCGGGATGCAGCGCGGCGCCGGCCAGGGGTTGAAAGGTGGCGGGGTCGGCTTCGATGGTGTCGATGCGTTGGCCGGGTGTGGCAAAGCGGAGGTTGCCCCGCTCAACGACCACGGCGCGGGTCTCGCGCCCGGTCGCCGTCGCGGGTTTTTCTTCCGCGCCGACGAATGGCGAGAGGTCGAGGTAGGGCAGCACTTGCCCGCGCAGGTTGAAGAGCCCATGCACAAACGCGGGCGTCAGCGGGATCGGCGTCGGCACGATCTGGTGCGGCTCGATGATTTCCCGGACGTGGGTCATGGCCAGGCCGACGCGGCGTTCGCCGACGTTGAAGACGCAGTAGTTGGTCATGGCAGAGCGAGGTGCCGGGTTACAGGTTTACGGGATGAAGGCTTTGATGGCTTCCGCCAACGATTCCGGCGTGAAGGGTTTCGTGACGAAACGGTTCGCCCCTTGTTTCTCGGCCCAGAACTTGTCGCTGTCCTGGTTCTTCGAGGTCACCATGATCACCGGCGTGTTCGCCAGCTCGGGGTCTTTCTTGAGCTTCCGGCACGTGTTGAACCCGTCCATCTTCGGCATTACCACATCCAACAGGATCAGCGCGGGCTTGAGGGTTTTGGCTGTCGTAATGCATGTTTCGCCGTCGCCCACGGTCTGGGCCACGTGGCCGAGCTTTTGCACCACGCTCGCCATGAGCGCGGCTTCGGAGGGGGTATCATCGGCTATCAGGATGGTTGGCATATTTTTTAGCTTTATGAGTTAGTAGGTCGTGAGTTGCGGTTTGTTCAGGCGGCCTGCAACAGGCTGGCCGGCCAGTAATCAAATATTTCCAGACACAAAAAGCGGTGCAGCACTCGTTGGGCATGGTCCACGTCCGTCTTCATGTTGGCGGCAATCTTCGCCAGCGAGTTCGTCGGGCTGATCAAGCCTGCAAACGCCAGTTCTTCGTCGCTCAACGGGATCTGCTGGATGCGTTCATAACCTTTGCGCGTGTAGGCCGGGATGCCCGTGGGTTCACCCCACGCCATCGCGCTCCGGAAATCATCTCCCACCAGTCGCAGTGTCTCCATCGCCCATTCGCTCATCGTCCCTTCATACGGCGGCAGTCCCGTTGTCAGCGGTGGCATCGGCACGCTCGCCTCAAATTTGAATTGCGCCCGCGGCGCCGTCCACGTGTGCGCGAAGAGCCGCAGGCCCTGGTGCTGGCTCAACCGCACCGCTTCCGCCTTGGGCATCAATTGTTGTTCGGCAAATTGCAGAAAAATCGGCGAGCCGGTTTCCGCCTGTTCGCGTCCGATCTTTGCGGCTTGCGCGGTTTGTTCGCTCGTCAATTTGAAGTTGCTCCCCCGCAGATACGCCGCCGCATCCCGCAACGTGACCACCACCGGCCGGCCATTTACCACGTAGAGTTCCAGCGGCTTGGCCCCGCTGCTCACCCGCAAGACTCCCGTCAGTTGGTCCTGTTCGAGCGCCAGCAGCACCGAGATCATCGAGAATTGGCTCGTGTCCCCCAGTAATCCGTGTTCGCTGCGGGCCGCGCTCGCCACGGTGGCCGGGCTCTTCGCCCGGGCCGCGGCCGCTTGCGGGTGCGCGTGTTGTTGGTCCGTGCCCCCGGGGGTGCGCGCTCGGGGCACGCGCTGCCCCGCGTCGCGCAACGAGTGCGCGACCGTGGCGCACAGGAGTTCCGGCGTGAACGGTTTGGCAATGGCTTTGATGACGTTCTCGAATTCTTCCGAGGTGCGCTTGATGTCGGCCGCGCTGCTGCTCATCAGCACGATGGGCAGGCCGGCGGTTTGGGCCTCGGCTTGCAGGCGGCGGCAGACTTCGTCGCCTTTCATGTCGGGCAGCACGAAGTCGAGCAGGATGAGGTCGGGCAGTTCGCGCGCGGCCAGCGCCAGCCCCTCCCCGCCGTCTTTGGCCAGCACGATCTGGTATTCGGCGGATTGCTTGGCGAGACAGCGCTGGATGAATTCGCGGAGGGTCAGGCTGTCGTCAATGGCGAGGATTTTTTGCTTCATGGCAGTGAGCAGGGTCAGCGGGTGGCGACGGGGGTGGCTTCGTCGATCTTTTGGGCGACGTTGAGCAGCAGGCCCTGCCAGCCCGTGTTGATGGTGCGCGGCGGTTTGTAGGCGGGGGCCATTTCTTTGATGCGCCCGCCTTTCCACCGGAGGATTTGTTCGAAGGCGCCTTCGCCGCGGGAGTCCGGGGTTTCCGCGTGGACGATTTCGCCGTTCTCAAAATAGATGCGCCCGATGCCGCTGGGCGAGGCCACCTGCAACACCAGGGTCGCGCTGGAGAGGCATTTGAGCTGGATGATGTCGAGGGCCGACAGGCAGGTCAGGGAAACGGCAAAGGAGCCGTCGTTGTTTTGCACGGAGGTGCTGTGGCCCATCTTCTCGGAGTGCGAGCGGACGAGGGAGACCATTTCCTTGGTGTCCACCGGTTTTTGGCGGAATAACAGGACGCCCAGTTCCTTGGTTTGTTGTTCGTATTGCGGCAGGGGCGAGGCGGTGATCATCATCACGCGGGCCTCGGGAAAGAGCGTGCGCACGTCGCAGAGGAAATCAATGCCGTTGCCGTCCGGCAGGTTGATGTCGAGGATGAAGAAATGGATTTTGAACTCGGACAGCAGTAGTTGCGCCTCCGCCACGCTCCGGGCCGTGAGCACCTCGGCGTTGGGCAGGCCGTTGCGCAACGCCTTCGTGACAATTGTCGTCAGACAAATGTCATCGTCGAGGACGAGGACGCAAAACTTTTCGTTTTTAGTCACAACAGGCACACAGGCAGGTTTCCCGCCGAGCAACTAATCAACCAAAACCATGGATACAACTAGTACGGCTTCGCTCACACAAAGCAGGCGCTTTGCCAGTTGCCGACGGGCAGGGTGGTTCGATGGGAATTGGATCCGCCGCGGGCCGCACCCCCGGTAAAACCCCGGGAACCGAGTTATCCAAGCATTGGTAATAATCCTGAGAAGTGCCCGTGGTGAGCGGCAATCCGCCCAGCTGAAGGAAACGCTGGACGGCAATTGGACACCCAGTCAACTAACTGGGCAACTCGTGTTACACGGCGGAGGATCGAGGCTATTGGACGGTCTGCTCGGACGGTTCGACGTCCAGGTCAATCAGGATGTCCCGCGGCTCCGCGCCCTTGCTCGGACCGACGATGCCGCGATTCTCCAACTCGTCCATGATCCGCGCCGCGCGGCCGTAACCGAGCCGCAGACGCCGTTGGAGCAGCGACACGCTGGCCTTCTGCTCGCTACGGATGACCTCGATGCACTGCTGAACGATCTCCTCGTCCTCATCAATGCCGCTTTCGTCGCCAAAGCTCGACGACGGCTTCGAGAGCTGTTGGTGAATTTCCATCTCGTAACTCGGCTTCGCCTGTTTCGCGATGAAGTCCACTACGCTCTGAATTTCGTGATCGGTGATCAACGCCCCTTGCGCGCGGATCAGTTTTGCCGAGCCCGGCGGGAGATAAAGCATGTCGCCCTTGCCGAGCAATTTGTCCGCGCCCATCGCGTCGAGAATCGTCCGCGAGTCCACTTTGGCCGCGACTTGAAACGCAATGCGCGCCGGGATGTTCGCCTTGATGACGCCGGTGATGACGTCCACGGACGGACGTTGCGTGGCCACGATGCAATGAATCCCCGCCGCGCGCGCCATCTGCGTGATGCGCGCAATGGCCATTTCCACATCCGCCGGGGCGACCAACATCAGATCGGCCAACTCGTCAATGATAACAACGATGTAACTCAGTTTTTCAGGAATGACGATGTCTTCCTCGCGCGGCACGACAATTTCCTCGTCCACCTCGACGGCGAAACCTTCCGCGCCCGGCTCAACCTTTTCTTTCTTGGACTTGAGCGGCAGTTCGAGTTCCTGCTGCGGCAACGGCTTGTTCTTCGGACGCGAATTGAACGTAGCGATGTTGCGCACACCAACTCGTGCAAAAATCTGGTAACGCTTCTCCATCTCGTTCACCACCCAGCGCAGGGCGAGAATCACCTTTTTCGGATCAGTCACCACCGGCACCACCAGGTGCGGCAGCGCGTTGTATTGCTGCAACTCGACGACCTTCGGATCAATCATCACGAAGCGCAGTTGATCCGGCGAGAAACGATAGAGCAGCGACGCGATGATGGCATTGATGCAAACCGACTTGCCCGAACCGGTGCTACCGGCGATCAGCAAGTGCGGCATCTCCGCGAGGTCCGCCACGATGGGATGGCCGTAAACATCCTTGCCCAACGCGATCGGAATCTTCGCCTTGCTCGCGCGCCATTCCTCCGCCTCGAACAGGTCGCGCATGATGACCTTGGTCTTGATGTGGTTCGGCACTTCGACCCCGACGGAGCTTTTTCCGGGCACCGGCGCAAGGATGTGGATACGCTCGGCCTTGAGCGCGGCGGCAATGTTGTTCGATAGGGCGGTGATTTTTTCCAGCTTCACGCCCGGCGCCGGGTGCAATTCGTAACGCGTGATCGTCGGACCTTTGGTGATGTCGCCGAGTTCAACCGGAATCTCGAATTGCGCCAGCGTCTGCTGCATCAGCCGCGCGTTGGCGAGCAATTCCTCCTTGGACTCAGTCGGCTTGACCGTCATGTCCGGCAACTGGAGAAAATCCATCGAGGGCAACTGGTAATTCCCGATGATCGGCGTGGACGCGACCGTGATGGGCTTCTTGACCCGGGGCTTGGGTCGCGTGGGCGTCAGCCCGGAGATTTTGATTTCCGGCTCGGGTTTCGGTTCGGCAGGTTTTTCTTCCGCCGGCTTGGCAGCCGCGTCTGCTCTCTCGTCAGACTTTGCCGCCTCCGTTTTCTTTTCGTCGGACTTTGCGGAAACCGCGGTCGGTCCGCCCAAAATATCTGCGGTCGTGGCGGCGCCGAGTTCGCGCGGAGAGATCACCACCACGTCATCTGCCGGCAGAATTTCCTTCACCGGCTCCGGGTCCTTTTTGGCTCGGCCTGCTTTCACCTGCGGCACGCTCAAATCACGCACTGTGGGTTTGGGGACCGGTTGCATGTCCTGACCCAGCCCGGCGGCCGCCGGCGCGGGGGAGGAACGTGCGACCTCCTGCTCCAGCTCCTTCTTCTTCTTCTCCAGTTCCCGGGCCCGGCGTTCCAGCGCGGCTTCCTCGGGATCCGCGTCAACCTTGGATTTGCTCGCCGGCAACGGCTCGCTGTCGAGCCACGCCCGCAGCCACACCCCGAGTCGGAAATTCGTCAGGCACAGCACGGCAATCAAACTCAAGGTCGCATAAACGATGACTGCGCCAATCCTGCCGAGCATCCAGAAAGCGTATTCAAAGGTGAGGAATCCCAGCGCCCCGCCAGCGCTGGTTGTGCCCAGGCGCACATGAATTTTTCCGGTCAACCCGGAATCCCACATGATGTGAAGCAGGCCCGTGAGCGACACCAGCAACATGGCCGCCCAGAGGATGCTCCACTTGGACCGCTCCCGCAGGTAACCCAGAAAGTTGAACAAATAGGCAACGCCAAACGCTGCAAACAACGCGGGCAGGATGTACGCCGTCACTCCAAACGCGAGGAAGAACACCCAGGCAAAATGCGCCCCGAGCCAGCCAATCCAATTATACAATGGTTTGTTGGGTGAAGTGGTCAGCGTTGCGATGTCGCCGCGGTCGAAGGACAATTGCGCGACCAGCAGCAACAACGCCGCCGCCAGCAGCGCAATGCCAATGACGTCCGCAAATCCGTGGTGCGATTCTGATGAGTCTTTCCTTGCCACGCCCCGAGTCTAACCCACCAGCCCGCGGGTTCAATGGCGAAAAACATCCAACGCCGCCGCCGTTACGCGCTCCACCGTGATGCCCTTCATGCAGCGAAAATCAATCGGACACTCACGCAGGAAACACGGCGAACACGGTGCGTCTGATTTCAACAACCGATGGCGCGGATCTCCCGGCAAACCCGGCCCGGTCAATTCCGGCGATGTGCTGCCGAACGGCACCACCACTGGCGTGCCCAACGCCGCCGCGATGTGCATTGGCCCGGTATCATTGGTGAGCAACCCGCGACACAACTTCAACAACGCCATGAGTTCGCGCAACGAGGTACGACCGGCGAGATTGACCAGCTTGGGAGGAGTCGCCCATTGCCGGGCCACGCTCCGAAACTCCTGCTCGATGCGCCCCACTGCCGCCACATCCGCTTTACCGCCGAACAAAAGCACGCCCCATCCTAGCCAGGCCGCCGTCTCCCGCGCCATGAACTGAAAATTCTCGACCGGCCAGCGTTTGGCCGGACCGTACTCTGCGCCCGGGTTGATTCCCAGCCAACGGGTGTGCGGATCCAACTGAAAACGAGTTGCCACCGCTTGCACCGCTTCATCGCTGACTTGGAGTTGCGGCGGCAGAATAGCCGATGTCGCGCCGAGCGCGCCGACCAGATGCAGATACTCGTGCAACTGATGCGCTGTTTCGGGAATTGGTTTTCGGATTTCCGATTTCGCCCCAGCGCTCTGAACAAGCCGGCGGATTTTCTCTGGCGTCCGTTTCTGCATCTCCCCATGACCCGGGCGAGTCGCCACCGCCTGTGTGAGCAACCAGTTCCGCCACGGACGCGCGTAACCGATTCGCTGCGGAATCCCGGCCAGCCAAACCTCCAGCGCGGAGCGCGGCGAATTCGGCAACACGAGTGCGAGATCGAACTTTCCTGAGCGCAACTTCCGGCTGACCGAGAGCAATCCCTCTTCTGGCTCGAACCCGATAGCTTCGTTTACGGCCGGGTGAGGCTGATAGAGTTCGCGCAACTTTTCCGGCGTCAGCAGGGCGATATGCGCGTCCGGAAACTTCTCGCGCAAGCGAATCAATGCGGGCGTGGTCATCACCGCGTCGCCCAGCCAGTTCACGCCGCGCACCAAAATGCGCTTCGGTGGTTGGTGAAAGCTCACGGCCATGACTCGGTGCGTTGTCTATCGGAAACAGATCTTCCGCACGCAATCACGGAAACCATCGGCGCCGCTGACGATGTTGATTTCCACGCGCATGAACAGGATCGGCAAATCGCGCCGGTCCAGTTTTGGGAAGCGAACCGCATCTTTCTGTGTCGTAACGATGAGTTCCGCCTGCCGCTTCTTGCCGCGATTGATGGCATTCAGGATTTCCTGCTGACTGAACCGGTGATGATCCGCGAAGCGTTTCGAGTAAACCAGTTCCGCGCCCAAGGTCACCAGACTGTGTTCAAAGCTCTCCGGCTGTGCGATGCCACTCAGCGAGCCGACTTTGCGACCCTTGATGAAATCTAGCGTCTGCCGTTCGCCGGTGAACACGTCCTCCAGATACATCGGACTGTGCACGCACTCGATGAGCGTGGCGGTGGGGTTCAAAGACGTGATGCGACGGCGCAGTTCTTCAGTTTTGCCATCGCTCTTGGTGATGAAGATCGTGTTCGCCCGCGCCAGATGCGACGGCGGCTCCCGCAAGGTACCACGCGGCAGCAGATGCTCGTTGCCAAACGGCTGCTGGCGGTCAATCAACACCACATCGTGCCGCCGTCCGCGCAAATCCCAATACTGATAGCCGTCGTCCAGCAACAGCGTGTCGCAGCCGAACTTCTCAATCGCATAGCGCCCACTCTTCACGCGGTCCTTGTCCACTAGCACGACGACATCCTTCAAGTTCGAGGCGAGCATGTGCGGCTCGTCACCGGCCATTTCGGAATCAAGCAGCAGCGATTTACCATCGGACACAATGCGCGGCGGCGTGGTGTCCTCACGAAAGAGCAGTTTGTTCTTCAGATAGATGTGAAACGGCTGCGGTTTGGAACGGTAGCCACGCGAGAGAATGGCCACATTGCGTCCGGCATCGCGCAATTCGCGGGCGAACTTTTCCACCACGGGCGTCTTGCCCGTGCCCCCGACCGTCAGATTGCCCACCGCGATGACCTGTACGCCCAGCGTGGCGTCGCGAAAAATCCGTACGTTGTAGAGAAACCGGCGCAGCTTCACCAACACCGCAAACACCTTGGATGCGCCAAACAACAAGCCCCGCGTAATCCCCGCACGCGCGCCGCGACGTTCATCGAAAATGACTTCGAGAACGAACGTTTCAAGGTTTTCAGCCCAGGCACGGAATAATTCGCGCATCTGGTGTCATGTTGCCAAGCGCGCGCGGTCAGGGCAAGGGTTGCGCAACCGGGAGATCACTTCCGTCCGGTCGAATTGGACGCAGCCGCACGACAAGCCTCCGCCACGACTTCCAACTGTCCCAGGAAGCTCTCGCGGCCCGCTTCGGGTAACGCGTGCAACACTTCACCTTGCAAGGTTACCGCAATCTCGCGCGCCTGTTCGTACTTCACCTTGCCGCGTTTGCTCACGCCCAGCCGGTTCGCCCGGCGATCCTGTTCATGCGTTTCCCGTTCAATCAGCCCCGCTTTTTCCATCCGGTTCACGAGCGAGGCCACCGTGTTGGGATCGCTGCTAATCAACGACGCCAGCCGGCGCTGCGTGATGCCGTGTTGTTCCAGCAACGTCCGCATCACCGTGAATTGATCCGGCGTCAGGTCCAAATGCGCTATCCGCCGGCGCATTGCCTGATTCAAGCCATACCAGGCCTGGCGCAACAGCGGCGGCAGGCGACGGCGTTTTGGCGAATCCAACGGGGGCAAAGCCAGGCTTTTCTTCTTGGCGGGCATGGGTTTCTTGGACTTCGGAATGCCCAAAATCATACGTGTAGGTACAAATCGTTTGCAAACAAAATTGATGTACATCATTATTTCGCGCGTCCCAGAAAGGGTTGAGGTGGGGTGGGTGTTACGCGCCGCCGGGAATTGAATTGCCATGAAAGCGAATCTGATTGTCACCAAACTGGCTTTGTTGTTGGTCACCCTCGGGCTCACGGCCACCGCCGCCCCCGTCACCGGCTGGCTCAACTGGCGCGGGCCGGACCAGACCGGCATGTCGCGCGAAACTGGTCTGCCCGACAAAGTTGATCCCAAGAATCCCCTCTGGAGCGCCGACTTCCCCGGCCAATCCACACCCGTCATCGCCAACGGCCGGCTTTACATCATGGGTTACCTCGGCGAAGGACCGGACTTGCAGGAAGGCGTCGCCTGCTTCGACGCCGAGACGGGCCAGAAACTCTGGCAACACCTGTTCAACGATTTCATCAGTGACACAATCTATCTTCGTTACGCGACAGCTACGCCCGCGATTGATCCCGAGACGGGCAACGTTTTCATCCAAGGCACACAAGGGATCCTGGCCGGTTTCACGCCTGACGGAAAATTGCTCTGGAAAAAATCGCTGATGGAGGAATTTGGCCGGCTCACCTTCCCCAACGCGCGCACCGCCTCTCCGCTCATCGATGGTGACCTCGTCATCACGCGCGGTATCACGGCCAACTGGGGCGCGCAAGGCCCGGCAGCGGACCGTTTCTACGCGTTCGACAAAAAGAATGGTGAGCTCGTTTGGGCTTCCAGTCCAAGCGACCGACCGAAGGACAACTCCTTCTCGCACCCGCAACTTGCATGGAGCAACGGCAGGCGCGTGTTCTACACCGCCCTCGGCGATGGCAGTGTCGCGTGCGTCAATGCCCGCACCGGCGAACCCATCTGGCGCGTGCCGCTCTTTCGCGCCGGCATCAACGCGACCACCATCGTCCACGGTGACAAGCTCATCGCTATCTTCGGCGTGCCATACGAACCGGGCCAGTTGGTTGCGCTGAAAATTCCGGACGTCGCGCCGACGAATGCCGCCGCCGGCCCGGTTGTTCTCGAACGCGAGAAGCTTCAGGTCTGGGCTGCGGAAATTTCCTCCTCGACCAGTTCACCCATTCTCGCGGGTGACACAATTTATGTCGTGGCCGAGAAGGGTGACCTCTGCGCGGTGAACGCCGACACCGGCGCGATCAAATGGAAACTCAAGATCGGCATCGAGCAGCGTAACTCCTGTCCGCTCTTCGCCGATGGCAAACTTTATGTCCCCATGCTCGACGATCCCGCCGGCAAGGGCGAAGGCGAAGGCAGCGAGGCCGGCACGAAAGGCGCCTTCTACATCATCAAGCCGGGCGACCAACCCCAAATGCTCCAACATGTCGAACTCGATGGACGCTGCTTCGGCACGCCCGTCGCCTACAACGGCAAGCTCTACATGCAGACGACGAAGCATCTGTATTGCTGGGGGAAGAAAGGGAATAATCCCGGTCTGCCAGCAGCGGCGAAAGCCGAAGAATGGCCTAAGGCCGGCCCGGCAAAGTCGCTACAGATCATTCCTTCGGAAACCGAAGACATCACGGACATGAGATCCCTGAAGTGGACGAACTACATTCCACCGACTGCGCGTGTGAAGTCTTTGATGAGCGGCAAGTTTGACGCCGACGCTAAGCTCGTTGCCGACGCCGCCACCAAACCTTCCGCCGGTGCATTCGAGGCCACGCAGGGAGATTTGAAAGGCTACATCCGTGGCCGGGTGCTCCCCTACCTGCCACTGAGTCAGGATTTCGAGGCGATTACACTTTCGGAAATGAACACGAACGAGAACGCTGCGTTTGCCTATCCGCCGCTGCCGTGGATTGGTGCGCGGTTCAAGTTCGAGGTCCGCGAGAAGGACGGCACGAAATGCCTGACCAAGACGATTGACAACAAATTCTTCCAGCGCGCCACCGTCTTTCTCGGCGCGCCCGACGCGAAAAATTACACCATTGAAGCCGACGTGATGAGCGACGGCAACCGCCGCAAGATGTCCGAAGTCGGTGTCATCAACCAACGCTACGCAATCGTCCTCAAGGGCAATGACCAAAAGCTTGAAGTCAGCTCCAACTTCGAGCGATTGCGCGAAGCGGTGGACTTCAAGTGGTCGCCAAATACGTGGTATCACCTCAAGTCGCGCGTGGATATCGCCGCCGATGGTAGCGGCGTCGTGCGCGGCAAAGTCTGGAAGCGCGGCGATCCTGAACCCGACGCCTGGACCATTGAAGTAAAACACAAGACCGCGCATCAGGAAGGTTCACCCGGCTTGTTCGGTTTCGCCCCGCAAGATCAGCGCGTTTAC
This sequence comes from Limisphaerales bacterium, assembly GCA_044225555.1. GTDB lineage: Bacteria > Verrucomicrobiota > Verrucomicrobiia > Limisphaerales > JADLHS01 > JADLHS01. The sequence continues at coordinate 146,486 of JBGAIM010000003.1, forward strand.
ATTGATAACATCAAAGTGAACGCGAACTGACCCAAACTCTTAATCTTAATCTTTTTCTTAATCTTAATCTCCATGAAAACCACCCGCTTCGACCACGAAAAGCTGACGGTCTATCAGCGCTCGTTGAAATTCATTGCCTGGCTGACGGATGTGCTGGAACGCGTCCCTGCAAAGCTCGCCGCGCACAACCAGCTTGATCGCGCTTCGACTTCCATCCCGCTCAATATCGCGGAAGGCAATGGACGTTTCACTCCTTCCGACCGGTGCCGCTTCTTCGACATCGCGCGCGGCTCGACCCTGGAGTGTGCCGCTGCGCTAGATGTTTTGGTCGCCAAGAAAGTTTTGACGGAAGCCGAGGTTGATGCTGGCAAGGCCGATCTGGCCGAAATGACGGCGATGTTGATCGGTTTGATCCGGAGCAACTCCGATGCGCGACTGCATGAGGACGCCGAGCCGTTTCAGGTTGAACCTCGCGTCATCGCACCGGTCAGCTACGGAAAGGAGATCAAGAAAAAGATTAAGAGTAAGATTAAGAACTCCACCGCGATGGGTCGCCTCTTAATCTTAATCTCCTTCTTAATCTTAATCTCCCCTGCCTCGGCGGCCGACTGGCCGCAATGGGGCGGCAGCAACATCCGCAACATGTACTCGCCGCAACGCGGGCTGCCGGACACGTTCGGCAAGATTGATTTCAAGCCCGGCTCGGATGAAATCAACACCAACGCGATCAAGAACCTCAAGTGGATCGCCAAGATCGGCTCGCAAAGCTACGGCAACGTCACCGTCGCCGGCGGAAAAGTTTTCATCGGCACGAACAACGAACCGCCCCGCGACAAGAAGCACGACGGTGACCGCAGCATTCTGCTGTGCTTCGACGAAAAAACCGGAGCGTTCCTCTGGCAACTCGTCGTGCCCAAGCTCGCTTCGGGCAAGGTCAACGACTGGGAAAGTCTCGGCCTGCTCTCGTCGCCGACAGTGGTGGGTGATCGCGTTTATCTCGTCACGAGCCGCTGTGAGGTCATTTGCCTCGATGTGAACGGCATGGCCAACGGCAATGACGGCCCATTCAAGGACGAGGCGAAGTATTGCGTGAAGGATGTCTTGCTCGACCGCGGCAAGCCCACCGAGCGCCCTGCGCCCCCCATCGAACCGGGCCCGCAGGACGCCGACATCATCTGGGTCTATGACATGATGGACGAACTCGGCGTGTTCCCGCACAACGCCTCGAACTGCTCCGTGCTCGTGGACGACGACATCGTTTACACCTGCACCTCCAACGGCCAGGACTGGACGCACTCGAACATCCCGTCGCCCAACGCGCCGAGCTTCATCGCGCTCGACAAGAAGACCGGCAAGTTCCTCGCTGAAGACGACGCCAAGATCGGCCCGCACATTTATCACGGCCAGTGGGGTTCACCCACGCTGGCTGTCGTGAACGGCAAGAAACAAATCGTCTTCGGCGGCGGCGACGGCTGGTGTTATTCATTTGACGCGAAACCCGAAAATCCCGGCGAGGAAGGCAAGCTGAAGACCGTTTGGAAATACGACGCCAACCCGCCCGACTACAAGAAAGACAAGGACGGCAAGCCCATCAAATATCCCGCCGCCGAAGGCCCGAGCGAAATCAACGCCACGCCCGTCTTCTACAAAAACCGCATCTACGTGGCCACCGGCCAGGACCCCGAACACGGCGAAGGCATCGGCATCCTGACGTGCATTGACGCCACCAAAACCGGCGACGTGACCAAGTCCGCCAAGATTTGGGAATATCGCGGCATCCACCGCAGCATCTCGACGGTGTCGCTCGATCCTGAGACCGGCTTGATTTTCGTCGGTGACTTCTCCGGCTTCGTCCATTGCCTCGATGCCGAGACCGGCAAGCTCAATTGGACGCACGACATGAAAGCGCACATGTGGGGTTCGACCTTCGTAGCCGATGGCAAAGTCTATGTCGGTGACGAAGACGGCGACTTCGCCGTACTCGCCGCGGCAAAGGAAAAGAAAGTCATCAGCGAAACCAACGTGGGCGCGGCCATCTACGGCACACCCATCGTCGCCAACGGCGCGGTTTATCTGCAATCCAACACGCACCTCTTCGCCTTCTCCGATCCGACCAAGGCCGGTGCAACGAAGGACGAGCCGCAGAAGGTGGAGATCAAGCTGGAGAAGTGAGATGGAAGTCCGCCCTCACCCTCTCCCCCAGGAGAGGGTCAGGGTGAGGGCGAGCGTCACAACCAATTTCCTTACGAATGACCACGTCACCCACCTCCCGCTTCACCACCACGCAATGGCTGGTCTGCCTCATCGCCGCCATCGGCTTTCTGTTCGACACCTACGAACTGCTGATGACGCCGCTGGTGGGCGTGCCGGCCATCGCCGAGTTGCTGCAAGTCCCGCCGAACAATCCGCTCGTCACCGTCTGGACCGGCCGGATGCTCTGGATGTCCGCGCTCTGCGGCGGCGTCTTCGGCCTGTTGGGCGGTTGGCTGATTGATAGCTTCGGGCGCAAGCGCATCATGGCCGCGAGCATTTTTGTTTACTCCCTCTCGCCGGTCGCAGCGGCGCTCAGCACGAGCCTTGAATGGTTTGTCTTTTTCCGCTGCACGACGTTCATCGGCGTGTGCGTCGAGTTCGTCAGGCCTTTGCATCCGTCGGTGGCCTGCTCGTGACGGCCGTCAACGTCTGGGTTGTCGCGCACGCGAACACACTGCCCGCGCTGCCGTTGCCGGACATCTTCAACGCGCACGCCGCCTGGCGTTACACGTTGTTCACCGGTCTTGCGCCGGCGATCATCATCGCCTTCCTGTTGCCGTTCGTGCCCGAATCGCAAATCTGGCGGGAGCGTCGTCAGGCCGGCACGCTCAAGCGTCCTAGCTTCGGCGAACTCTTCGCACCCGAACTCCGCCGCGTCACACTTGTCACCGCGCTGCTTTCGGCGTGCGCCTACGCCGCGGCATTCGGCGCGTTGCAGCTCACACCGTTGCGTATCGCACCGGGATTGCCGGAACTGGCCGAACAACGCGCCGGCCTGCGCCCGCTGCAAATTGAAGCCACGCAACTCAACACCAATCTGCTCGCGGCCATGCCGGCTTTTCGTCAGGCAACGGCGGAAGTTCCCGGCCTCGCCGAACTCGCCGCGCAACGGGCGAAACTCCGCGTGGCCCAGCGGGCAGCGCGCAAAGCTGACAACAAGGAACAGCTTGCGGCGCTCGGCGCAAAGTTCAGCGCGCTGGAAACGAATCTCGTTCAACTCACCGAAGCCAAACCGGACGCGAAGATTGCCGTCGTCGAGCGCGAAAAAATCCTGAAGTTGATCGGCGACAACCGCGATCTGCAAGAGCCCTTCGACACCGCCGTCAAAGCGCGCGGCAATACCATCCAGCTTTATCAGGAACTCGGCGGCTTGATTGGGCGAATCTTGCTCGCCGTGTTGCTGCTGGTCGCGATCACGCACCGGAACTTGCTGCGCCTCTTCCTCGTCCCCAGCCTTGTGCTGCTGCCGGTCACTTACCTGATGTTCTATCACCATTCAGCCGCGATGATGCAGTGGGGTATTTTCTTTTGCGGCCTGATGGTCGTGGCGCAGTTCAGCTATTTTGGTGAATACCTGCCCAAAGTTTTTCCGTTGCACCTGCGCGGCACCGGCGGCAGTTTCGCCACCAATGTCGGCGGGCGCATGATCGGCACCTCCGCCGCGTTTCTGACCACAAACATCATCGCGCCAATGGTCGGCGCTAAGACAACTTTTGATTCCGTAGCCATTGCCGCGGGAATCGTCGGCACGTCCGTCTTCGTCATTGGACTCGCCGCGACCTTTTTCCTGCCGGAGCCGAAGGAGCAATCCAATGAGAAGTGAGATGAACGCTCGCCCTTCACGCCGGCTGCTTGGCGCGGCAGCGTCTTGGAGTGCGCCAGCCCTCTGGCGCTGTCATGCCGCCCACGACATCCAAGCGCCAGAGGGCTGGCGCACTCCAAGACCTCACGGCGGTTTGCGGTTCATGAACCCGGCGGTCGTAACTTTCCCAAGCTAACTTTCAATCTCAATCGTATGCCCATCTCCGAATCCCAAATCCAATCCGCCCAAACCCAACTCGACGCCCACACGCGCGAAATCATCGCGTGGCATTTCTCGCCGGAGACCGGCTGCCCGTACTGGCTCGATTGGGCGAAGAAGAATTTTGACCCGCGCCAGGAGGTGAATTCATTCGCCGACCTGATCGCGAAGTTTCCGCACTTTCAGGATGAATTCCTACGCGACATGCAGCCGGAAGTCTGGGTGCCGGCGAAATTCAAGGGTCGCCCCTTCAACATTTTCGAGACCGGCGGCACGACCGGTATGCCCAAGCAGCGCATTGGCTGGGACGATTACAAGGTGGATTACTCCGAGTTCAGCGAAAAGATTTCGGACGCGCACTTCCCACGCAATCATTACTGGCTGATGATGGGCCCGACCGGTCCGCGCCGTCTGCGCCTCGCCATCGAGCACCTCGCCAACGTGCGCGGCAGTTCCTGCTACTTCATTGACCTCGACCCGCGCTTCGTGAAGAAGGTCATCTCGAACAAGCAATTCGACGTCGCCCGCGCCTACATGGATCACGTTGTGGATCAAGCGGTGACGATCCTCAAGCACCGCAAAGTCTCCGGCCTGTTCACCACGCCGAAACTGCTTGAAGCACTCGCGGAGAAAATTGATCTCTACGAAGCCGGCATTCGTGGCGTGTTCTGCGGCGGCACGACCATGGCGCCGCAATACGTGCGCTTCATCGTCGAGGAAGTGCTGGAAGGCCGCATCGGCTTTTATCCGACCTATGGCAACACGCTCATGGGCCTGGCCGCGAGCGTGCCGCTGAAGCCGGAGGACAAATTCTCCATCACCTACTACGCCCCGCAACCGCGTGCGGTTCTGCGCGTCGTGAATCCGAATCAAACGGACCAGCTCGTCGCCCATGACACTTGGGGGCGCGTGGAACTTACAACGTTGACGAAGGAATTCTTCATGCCGCGCTTCCTCGAACGCGACGAAGCCATCCGCCGCGCCCCGCGCGAACCCTACGCCTGGGATGGCGTCGCCGAAGTCCGCCCGTTCGGCGCGATGGAGAAGAACATTGTGGAAGGCGTCTATTGACGGTCTGTTGGGCGACGCAATACCCCGTCGGCTGATGCGACCGACGCGTGATGAAATCCACGACCCCTTGTTTGGTCACCTCAAATGGAGCGCGGATATGGAATGGTACGAAGGAAGGATCGAAATCCTGCCTGGCAGCTTGGTTCGTGTCACGTTTCACAAAGATGTAGACATCGAGTTCGCTGAAGTAATCTCAGTCGCCCACAAGCAACTTGAGCCTCTAAAGTCAAAGTTACCGGACATTTACGCTGAAGTTCGTCGTGAATATCTTGAGCTTTACAACCGTTCATGGGCAACTGCTGTGAATGGTTACGGTCAACCAGCCAACCGGGGAAAGACATCGAAAGCAGACTTTGATACGTTGGTCCGGTTGAAGGATGTGTCTTTCAAATATGGAACAATGATTGACCTTTGGTATTCAGAGGATGAAGGGCTGTTCGGAGGGCACTCGATTCTTGTTCAACTCGATAAGGACCTTGGTGGAATGACCACGGGCCTTGAAGGTTGACGTTCTGGCTTTAGCAATCTCGTACCCACTCCCTCGACATTCCACCGGCACCCGCTAGATTTTCAGCATGGCTGAGACCGAAGTGCTGCCGAACATTGAGCGCGAGGAGAAGACCGGTTCGAAATCCGAACTGGAGCCGGGTTGGATGGTGATTTGTTGGAATGATCCGATCAACCTGATGACCTACGTCACGCACGTGTTCCAGACGGTGTTCGGCTGGAACAAGCAGAAGGCGGAAACTCATATGCTGGAGGTGCATCGGAACGGCAAGAGCGTGCTGGCGCGCACGACGATGGAAAAGGCCGAGCATTACGTCCACGAACTCCAGAAATACACCTTGCACGCGACCATGGAGCGCGAGTCGTGAAACTGCTCCGCACCGGCAAGACCGGCCTGGTCTTCCAACTCCGCCTGCGCGAGAAACAACTCCTGCTCGAAACGCTCGAACTCTATCCGCTTGTGCCGGCGTCGCATCATCGGCTGGCCCGGAAGGACGACCTATCGCAGTCCGCCGAAAACCAGCGCCTGCTGGAAGAATCGCTCGCCGAACAGCGCCAAGAGAATCGCCAGCAGGTTCTGGCCATGCTGAAAAAGCCCCAGCGGTTTCGAGAAATCAAAGGTGGTTTTGAAGTCACGCTGACGCATTCCGAAGTCGAGTGGCTGTTGCAGGTGCTCAACGACGTGCGCGTTGGAAGCTGGCTGGCGCTCGGTGAACCGGAGCAAGGCAAAGAGCCGGAGGTAACCAAGGAGAACGCCAGCTACATGGTCGCGATGGAAGTTTGCGGCATGTTCCAATCCTTCCTGCTGGCGGCGCTGGGCGTGAGCGAGTCGCCGGAGTGGGCCGGCTGAAACCTATGCGAGTGCCGGCGATCCTCGACCAGCACCTGGGCTTTCCGGATCCGCGCGCAACGAATGCCGAGGGACTGGTGGCCATCGGCGGTGACTTGTCCGTGGCGCGACTGCGGCTCGCGTATCGCTCCGGAATTTTTCCATGGACGGTGAATCCCATCTCGTGGTGGTCGCCCGACCCGCGCGGGATTTTTGAACTGGAACAATTCCACATCCCGCGCAGCCTGCAAAAGTTCGTCCGCAAGCAGCCATTTGAAATCACCGTTGACCGAGCGTTCAAGCAAGTCATGCAGGCCTGTGCCGAGCCCGGGCCAGGTCGAACGGGAGTCTGGATCACGCCCGAGTTCGTCGAAGCCTACACGCGCTTGCACGAATCGGGCAACGCCCACAGCGTTGAATGCTGGCGTGAGGGCGAACTGGTCGGCGGCATCTACGGTGTGCGCCTTGGCGGTTTCTTTGCCGGTGAATCCATGTTTCATCGAACCACGAGCGCCTCGAAGGTCGCACTGTGTCATCTGGTCGGGCATCTGCGGGAGCGCGGCTTCGGTTTGTTCGACATTCAGATGGTCACGCCGGCGACGCGGCAGCTTGGCGCGGTGGCGATTTCCCGCGACGAATACTTGCAACGACTCAAGCGGGCGGTTCAAATGGATTGCACCTTTGCCGACTGAACTCATGAAAACGCGGGTCAAAATCTGTTGCATCAGCAGCATCGCCGAAGCGGCCATCGCGGTGCAACATGGCGCGGCGGCGATTGGACTGGTTTCCGCCATGCCGAGTGGACCGGGGGTGATTGCAGAGGAAACGATTGCGGAAATCGCCGCCAACGTACCGCCCGGTGTCGCGACATTTCTCCTCACCAGCAAGCGCGACGCGGATTCCATCATCGCGCAACAACGGCGCTGTCGCGTAAATACGCTTCAACTGTGTGATTCGGTCGAGCCGGGTTGTCACGTCAAATTGCGTGAAGCTCTTCCGGGCATCGCGCTCGTTCAGGTAATCCACGTGACCGGTCCAGAGTCGGTCGATGAAGCCGTGTCCCTCGCCGGCAGTGTGGACGCGTTGCTGCTCGATTCTGGAAATCAAAAGCTCGTCGTGAAGGAACTCGGTGGCACAGGGCGCACGCATGATTGGCGGATCAGCCGCCAGATCGTCGAATCCGTCCGCGTGCCGGTGTTTCTCGCCGGTGGCTTGAACCCGGACAATGTGGCGACAGCGATTCAGGAAGTGAGACCGTTCGGTTTGGATATTTGCAGCGGACTGAGGACGAACGGGCATCTCGACGAGCAAAAAGTAGAACGCTTTTTTGAGAACATCGCGGCCGCTACTCGGCACTGACCGGCACGATTTCCGCTTTTCAGCGCTGGTCCTTTGACTACGCTGCGGTCGGGACAACGGACTACGATTATGCCTAGCACTGTCAACGGCGTGGGGACGCACTACTACGGGAGGAAAAATCTTCAGAAACGACCGGGACCATGTCCGCATTGCGGTCGGGCGGTGGAACTGGCCTCCTACGACACGCGATTGTGGTTTGTGATCGTGTTCATCCCGATCATTCCGCTCAAGCGGATGCGGATCATTGATTATTGCTCCGCCTGCACGCGGCATTACGCGATGGAGGCGGACAAGTGGGAAACCGCCAAGCAGCTCGAGGTTTCCGGGGCGCTGGAAAAATTCCGGGCCAATCCCACGCCCGAAGCCGCCATGGCCGCGCACCAGCAGTTGCTGAACTTCCATCAACTTGAACAGGCCGCCGAGTTTCGCAAAACGATGCGCGAGAAGTTCGCCGACAACGCCAAGGTGCATGCGTACCTCGGCGCGGCAATGGAACACTTCGGTCAACTGGACGAGGCCGGCGGTTGTTACGCCCGTGCGTTTGCCCTGCGCCCCGACCTGCCGGAGGCGCGGGTCGGAGTGGCGCGCGTTCACATCAGTGCCGGCCGGCTCGATGACGCGCACAAGCTGCTGGATTTTCTGGAGAAACCCGGGGCTTCGCAGCTCTACTCGCTCGAACCCTTGGACACGCTCGCGCGGGCCTACCAAAACGCCAATCGTCACGACGACGCGCTCGCCATTTTCGCCGGCCTGCAAAAGGAACTGCCAAAACTGCCGGAGGAAAAGTGGTTTCGCAATCTGGTGGCCAAATCGGAAAAGTCCGCCGGCCGCCGGGAATCGCAATTGCCGAAGCAACCGTTCAGCTTGAAGCGGCTGTTCTCATCAGGCCAGGCATCCACCGCCCGCACGTTATTGATCGTCGGCATCCTGCTGGCGGTGGTGGCGCTGGGTTTTGTGGTCGCCAATGAATTCATCCGCCGCCATCGCACGCTGCACATCGTGAACGGTTACGCCACGCCGGCAAACGTGCAAATTCAGGGCGTGGGCAACATCGGCCGGATCCGCAGTGTGGAGTCCGTATCGCTGGCCGAGGGACGTTACCACGCGGTGATTTCCGGGCCGGTCCAGCAGGAACTCGATTTCGAGGTGCGCGACAGCTACTGGAATCGCTGGTCCGGCGACCCGGCGTGGGTGTTGAACCTTGGGGGCGAAGCGATCCTGATTCAAACCGCCGTGGTTTACAGCCAGAATCCGCGGCCTCCGGCGGTCACGTTCCATTTCGGCGAGTCCTTCAAGAAATTCCCCGGGATCACTCATCCGTTCACCGAACTGCCGGAGACGTTGCGCATGAAATCGCACGAGGAACGCACCTTGGTTGAACTCCAGTTGCACAAGGGCGCGGCCACTGACGTCTTTGAGTATCTCGTCGAACAGAAGCAACCGGACAAGGCGATCAATCTGGGCGAACACTGGCTGCGCAGCCACACCGACGATGAGCAGATGCTGGGACTTTATCTCGCCACCACGATCAGGCGGGGCCAGACGAATCGCGCCGACGCGTTGATCAAATCGGGACTGGCGACCCGGCCACTACACATCGAATGGCATCGCGCCTATCAGGGTATGCATGACAATCCGGCTCAACGGACCGGTCTCCTTGCCGAGTATGATTCGTGGCTGACGGCAGAACCCACGAACTCCTCGCTGCTCTACCTGCGTGGGCGCATCGAAGGCGACCGGGCAAAAGCGCTGCAATACTTTGAACGCGCCCGACTGGCGGACCCGAGCAATGCCTACCCGGTCTTTGCTCTCGGCTATGATCGCATGGTGGCCGGCGATTGGTCGCCGGCCCGGATTCTTTTCGCCCAAGCCGCCCAGTTGCGTCCGCGGGATCACGGGTTTGAACATTGGCTGACCACCGCGAGGTTTGCGCTGGGTGAGAATGCGGCGATTGAGCAGGAAGCACGGCGGACACTCGCAAACGATCCCACGGATTTTGCGGCAGCTGTACGGTTGATTGACGCGCTCGTCGGCCAGGCCAAGCCCGATGAAGTCATGCAAGCTTGCAATGCCTTTGCCCGGGCCTGCAACTCGAAATACGGCGCGGACGGAAATTCCGTCGCCAATGCCGTTCGTTGCCACGCACTCTACGCCCTGGGAGAATCTGACGAGCTGCAAAAGCTCGCCGTCGCCGAGAAGGCAACCCTCGCCCGCACCCTGTGCTCGCAACTGCTGGTGGAAGAAGGCCGCGCGGCCGAGGCTTTGAAAAGCCGGTCCGCTCAAGGACCGAGCGATGAAGATTCTCAAGCTGTCTGGGCGCTCGCCGTATCGGTGGCCTTCCGGCAGTCGGGCAATACGACCGAAGCCGATCAGTGGTTACAAAAGGCGCACCGGGCCCTGGCCGGCGGTAATAGCGACATGGCTCAGGCCGCCGCCTTGTTGGTACGCGCCAAGGCGCCCTCGCTGGCCGAGGCACAGATGTTGTCACTCCCGCCGCAAATGAAAGCCATCCTGCTGACCGCCATCATCGTGCAACATCCCGAGGCCCGCGCCGAACTGTCGCCGCTCGCGCGGAAATTGAACGTGGACCAGGTCTTTCCCCACCATCTCATCGCGCGGGTCACTGCCAGCGCCCGGTGAGGCGAATTCAACTTGGCCATGACGCGCGAGGAATTTGATCGGCTGGTGCGGGACGTGGAGCAAGGGATTGGTCGCAATCCCTCTGCCCTGCGCTGGCGGGTGCTGCGACTCGCGCTGGTCGGCTACGCCGGACTGCTTTTCTGGCTGCTGGTGGTCGTCGTGATCGCCTCGCTGTTTTTTGCCGTCATGTTTTGGGCGGACCCCGTTGGCAAACTCATCTGTGGCCTGGCGGGCGCGGGCATCCTCTTCGGCGGCGGCTGGGTGGCGGTGCGTTCGTTGCTCGTCAAGCTGCCACCGCCGAAAGGCCGTTCGCTCACGCGCGCCGAGGTGCCGGAACTGTTCGCCGTGCTGGACGATTTGCAGCGGCAGCTTCGCTCCGCACCGTTTCACCAGGTGTTGCTGGTGAGTGAATGCAATGCCGCCGTGGTGCAAATTCCGCGGCTGGGCGTACTGGGCTGGTCGCGGAATTATCTGCTGCTGGGCCTGCCGCTGCTCGATGGACTTTCGCGCGAGGAGATGCGAGCGGTCCTCGCGCACGAATTCGCGCACCTGTCGCGCGAGCACGGACGTCTGTCGCACTGGCTGTATCGCCTGCGGCGGTCGTGGGAGGAGGTCTTCAAGCAACTTTCCCGTCCCCAAATTCGCGGCGAGGTTTCGCTGCGCCCCTTGGCGGTGAAATTCGTGGACTGGTTCTGGCCGAAGTTCAACGCGCATGCCTTCGTGCTTTCGCGCAGCAACGAATACGAGGCCGACGAGCAAGCCGCCCGGGTGGCCGGCAAGCAACACATCGCCTCGTCCCTGGTGCGGTTGAAATTCCTCGATCGTCAGCTCGAAGAAAATACCTGGCCGGAGATATGGCAGATGGCCAACGCGCAAGCCGCACCACCAGACGACGTTTTCGTGCGGGTGCGCGATGGCCTGCGCACCGGACCGAAGGACGAGGAGCGCGACCGCTGGATGGACGAGGCCTTCCGCATCACGACCAGTCACAGCGACACGCATCCGTGTCTGACGGAACGCCTGCGCGCTTTGGCGACCGTGGGCGAATGGAAGGTGTCAGCGGTGGCCAGAGCGGCTCGGCCATCGGCAGCGGAAAACCTGTTGGGCAACCGGTGCGAGGGGTTGCGGGCGGAGGTTTATCAACTCTGGCGCAAGGAGGTTGAACCCCACTGGCGCGAGCGCCACGCCCGCGCGAGCGCCCTTTCGCATCGGCTGACTTCACTGGATCAGGCCGTGCCCGAAACCGCTGCCGATGCCGACAGCCTGTGGGACAAGGCGCGCGTGCTGATAGATTTGCACGGCGACAAGACCGTCGAGCCGCTGCTCCGGCAGATTCTTACCCTGCGACCGGACCACCTGCCGGCGAACTTTCAACTGGGCCGGCTGCTGCTCGAGCGCGGCGACGCCAACGGCGAAGGGTTTCTCGAACAGGTAATGGCCGAGGACGATGACGCCGTGCCGCAAGCGTGCGCGCTCCTGCACGACCACTACCGGCGCGGGGGACGACCGGATAAGTTACGCGAGACGGAGGCGCGCCTGGATCGCTACGAAAAGGACCTGGCAGCCTCGCACAAGGAACGTTCCGAGGTGAATGCAAGCGACACGTTCATCGCGCACGGTCTCAACAGTGGCGAACTCGCAGAGCTGCAGAAGGTCCTAGCCGTCGAACCGGAACTGGCCTGCGCCCAACTGGCGCAGAAACAACTTGGGCATTTCCCGAGACAAAAGTTCTTCGTGCTTTGTGTGCGCCGGCGGCAGGCATGGCATCGGCTCCCGAATCGCGACCGCGACCAGGCCCTGGCCAGCCGGCTTTCGCAAAAGGTGCGGGTGCCAGGTCGGGTGCTGGTGTTTCCACCCGCCGGGAGTTTCCGGGCGATTGCGCGCAAGCTATCGAAACTTCCCGGCGCCGAGGTATGGCGCGCACCGAGTTCCTGAGCTTTCACATCACTGGTGTCACCGGCCATATCAGTTTAATCAAATGGGTAGCCACCTAAAATGCCGCTCGGAGCGCGGCGTTTACGCCGCTTCAACGTGGTCATCTAAAATTCACGCTGAAGCGGGCTGAAGCCCGCGCTCCATTGCCGGTTACAGTTCTTCTGAAACCGCGCTAGCGCGGAAACTGGGACAAACTGAACGCCTGAAAAGCCAGGGCGTAGGTGATCCAAAAGCCTGCCAGGTGAATGGCTGGATTCCGCGCCGGGACGAATCGCAAACCGACCGCCAGCAGCAGGGCGATGGGATAGAGCAGCGCGAACAGATGTCGCCCCTGACCCATGCCATAGAAGTAACCCAGTCGCAGCACCAGAACCACGTTGATCAGCACGGCCAGCGCCAGCGCCGCAGTGATGAGTGCGTTGGGGGAGTTCATCCAATCCCTGACCGGCCTCGGGGCTTGTTTCCAACCGATGGCCAATCCGGCAAACGCGAGCAGGGCGAAGCCCATGCCAAAGAGCGGGAAAGGATAGCCGATGTCGTTGCTGATGCCGGAAACGGACCAAAAAGTCTTGGTGAGATTATGCGCGGCGGAAATAAAACCGTCCACCATCGAGGGCCAGGTTTTGGTAGCAACCGAGAGTCCCTCGGGCATGAACGAGCCATAAATACGCCAGTTCCTGGCCGCCCACGGTGAATAAATCAAAGCCGCCAGACCGAACACGAGGCCAAGATGCATGAGGGCAGCGCGACGAGGGATCGTCCCCTGAAAACCCTGAAAGATGAACATCAGTCCGACGGCGGGAAAGAGGACGACGCCTGACGCTTTGACCCACAAACTCAGACCGAGCAAAGCGCCCAAGGCCAGCGAGGTTTTCAGGGATGGCTTCCGGCACGCCATGAAACAAAGCACACCCGCCCCCATCGTGGTCAGCAGATTGTCATTGTTAATGGCCGATGAAACAAAGGTATAGGTAGGGAGTAAACAGCCGAACGCGAGCGCGCACAACCACTGCAGATCCTCTTTGATCTCCAATCGCCTCAGCAAAACCAATCCCAGCCCGATGTGCAGCAGCCAGAGCCCGAATGAACAGAGGCGCAGGGCAACAACCGTTGTCGCCGGATGATGAAACATGGCATCGGCAACCCGATAGACTGGCACGAGCGCCAGATAATAAAGCGGTGGTTGGTGATATTCCCATTCATTGGCCGGGTCACCCATGCCCTTGGTCAGGATGGGGAATGATTTCTTTTCCGAGAGATACTTGATGTAGTTGAAGTGCGATTGTTCATCGGGGGCGTAAAAGATCGGGGTGAGAAAAACGTAGGCGAGCCGGCACAGGATGCCGGATGCGAGCATCACGGCCAAGAGCGAGCGAGCGGTCAGAGGATGTTTACCATGCCAAAACGCCAGACCAGACCAGAGCAACCCGCCCACCAAGAGTGCCGCTCCGGTAATCAAGGCTACGGCGCCAGCTTGCATGGGTTCCTCTAAATGCGGTGGCACAATTTACTTTCGGACCTACTCAAATGCGGGTGCGGAAGTATTTGATCGTGGATTCCATACCGGCGGCCAGTTTTACTTGCGGCTCCCAACGCAGGAGCTTGCAGGCCTTGGTGATGTCGGGCTTGCGCTGCTTGGGGTCGTCCTGCGGCAGTGGCTTGAAAACGATTTTGCTGCGCGAGCGCGTGGCTTTGATGATGGCTTCGGCGAATTGCAGCATGGTGAGTTCGCTTGGGTTGCCGATGTTCACTGGCAGATCGTAATCGCTCATCATCAGGCGATAGATGCCTTCGATCAAATCCGACACGTAACAAAAGCTGCGCGTCTGCGTGCCCTGGCCAAAGACGGTGATGGGCTTGTTCGTCAGCGCCTGGCTGACGAACGCCGGCACGACGCGGCCATCGTTGAGTCTCATGCGCGGGCCGTAGGTGTTGAAGATGCGGACGATCCGCGTCGCAACCTTGTGCTCGCGATGATAGGCCATCGTCAGCGCCTCGGCGAAACGCTTGGCTTCGTCATAGCAGCCGCGCGGACCGATGGTGTTGACGTTGCCCCAGTATTCTTCCGGTTGTGGATGAACCAGCGGATCGCCGTAGATTTCCGACGTGGAGGCGATCAGGAAACGGGCGCCTTTGGTTTTAGCGAGGCCCAACGCCTTGTGCGTTCCCAGCGAACCAACCTTAAGCGTCTGAATCGGAACGTTGAGGTAATCAACCGGACTGGCGGGTGAGGCGAAGTGCCAGACGTAATTGACCGGGCCTTCGAGGAAGATGAACTCGGTGACGTCCTGCTCGATGAATTTGAAATTCTGGTTGCCGCCCAGGTGGGCAATGTTGTCCACGCTGCCGGTGATGAAGTTGTCCAGGCCGATGACCCGGTGCCCGCGCGCGAGCAGCAAGTCAGTGAGATGTGAGCCGAGAAATCCGGCGGCCCCGGTAACAACGGAGACAGGCATTTTGCGCGGAGACTTTGCGTTGGTGGTCATGTCGGAGTTTGGGATGGTCGAGTCGGGGCCTTTTCACTTCGCACCCGTTCCGGCAAATACGGCGGGGATGGTGCGGAGGAGAATCTTGAAATCGAGCCAGAGTGACCAGTTGTCAATGTATTCAAGGTCCAGCCGCACCCAGTCCTTGAAGTCAAGAATCTGATTGCGACCACTGACCTGCCAGAGACAGGTGATGCCGGGTTTGACGCTGAGCCGGCGGCGGTGCGCGAGGTCGCTGATGCGTTTGATTTCGTCCACCGGCAACGGACGCGGGCCAACGAGACTCATCTCGCCGCGCAGGACGTTGAAGAGCTGCGGCAGTTCATCAATACTGAATTTGCGCAGCCATTTGCCGATGGGCGTGATGCGCGGGTCACCGGTAATTTTGAAGACCGGCCCGCGCATTTCGTTCATGGCTTCCAACTCGTGTTTGATCTGTTCGGCGTTGGTCACCATGGTACGGAATTTGTAAATGGTAAAGGGCGCGCCGTTCAAACCGGAGCGCAATTGCCGGAAGAATACCGGGCCAGGCGAGCTGAGCTTGATGATGAGGGCCACGATGGCCATCGGCAAGGCGAGGAATAGCAGCATCACGAACGCCCCCGTGAAGTCCACCACCTGCTTGATCATGCCCTGCCAAGAACTCTCCGGTGCGGAACGGAACACGAGCACCGGGTGGCCGTAGAAATCATCCAGACTCGTGCGGGAGATCTGCGTCCGGAAAAAGTCAGCCACGAGCCAGACCTCCACGCCCTCGAGTTCGCAGGCATTCACGACCGCCTCGGCGCGATCAAACAGCGTGTGGCGCGAGGAAAGAATCACGCCATTGACCGCATGCTCGTGGAGCAACTGGACAAACTGGTCCAAAGGCGTTTCATTCAAGTCAAGTTCACTCACGATTTCCAAGCCGGTATCGGAACGGTCGCGCAGTTCGGCGCGCAAGCGGGCAGTTTCCTCTTTCGTCCCGACCAACATGAACCGCCGCCGATACTGCGACTGCGCGACCTTGCTCTTGATGGTGAAGAGCACAATCTCTTCCTTCAGATAAACCAGAATGAAACTGATGAGTCCAAACCAAATGGGCACCGAGCGGGCGAGCGTGAGCTTCGCGAAGAACAAGGCCAGCGTCAGGCCGATGGAAATGAAAACGGAACCCTTCAGCAACGCCCACAGCGTATGGCGGCGGGGTGCAATGAGCGGCCGGTCGTAAAACCCCTGCGCTTCGAGCACCAGCGGGGAAACGGGAATCAGCACCAGATAATACCAGAAGAAAGTCTCGAACGGCGGAATGATTGGCCGGTTGAAGACCTCGATGAACCAGGGTGAAGCGCGGAGTTCATACGCCAGCCAGAAGCTGGCAGCAAAGAGGCACGCGTCCATCAACTGATGGAGTTGCATCCGCATCTGTCGGTCTCGTCGCAGCATCAATAACTATCTCGAAGGCTGGATTACTGTTTGGTCTCCGCCACTTGGACTCCGGCTTTGGGCGTCAGTTGAAACTCCGGTACCGACGCCGCAATCAATGGCTTCAAGCGCGCATAAAGCTCGTTTTCGGAGCCGGGCGGCCCATACGAAAAATAAGAAACATAAGCCCAGCGCTGCAGGACCCCGGTGGTGACCAACTGCCGGGCGGTGGACCACATGCGATCAGAACCGCTCGGGGCGGCGCTGAGGGCGTCATCCGCCACATACCAGTAAACATAAACGCCACTCGCCTGCACGGGCCGGCCTTCGCCATTGTTGAACTGCCCGGAAACCGTGAGTTTGATCACGGGCAAGTCATACACCACCGGTTGCTCCATGTGAATCTTGTCCACTTCGGTCTTGTTGATCGCCCAGCCGGCTCCCGTCAGACAGAACTGTGGTTTGTGCAAACTAGCGCGGTCTTCACCCATGAGCACCACGTTGACCTGTGCGGCAACATTTGTGTCGGTCAATGAGGTATAGCGACAGTGACCGTAGCTGGTATCCCGCGGCAATACGTTGGTGACAATGGCATCCACCGGCATCAACTGCCCGGTGTAGCCGGCCACCCGCTCCGGCAGGACCACTTCGAGATTCGCGCTGCCCGGGATAGGGCGGGTCTTCACACCCGGCTGCCCCAATCGCTGAATGGATTTGAACTTGGCCAGCACGCCGGCGGTGCTGCCAATCATCAGCACGGCAATCACGCCCAGGATCCACTTGTTCCGGTTCATACTGGTGCGGTCTCCACCGTTGCTTTCGCTGTCGTCGATCCGGTTCGTTCCAACCATTGGCCGATATAGATCATCCCAAAAAAGGCCGGTACGTAAGGCACCATGCTGTAGAATGAATTATCATGCACACTCTGGCCCGCATCCTTGCCGAACAACTGGGCCGCGGCAACGATCAACGACAATCGCGCGACGTTGCCCAGGATGGCCAGAGGCAGTGACATGGCGACCATGACCAGCCGCTTCCACGGCGACCGGAAAACCAGGAAGGCATAGGAAACCGAAACCAGGAAAATTGAAATCAAACTTCGCATGCCACTGCAAGCCGGGGCCACGTCATACTGGTATGTTCCCAGCGAGTCGAGTAACGCAGTTCCCTGCCGCACCACTCCGATACCAAGCACTCCGTCAAAAAGGTGCTGAACGATCCAGGTCACCATGATCCGCAACGGGTGGGTAACCGGATCCGTTAAGGAACCCAGCGGCACCATGAATGAAAACAGGAAGAACGGAAAGAAGCTCGCATACAACCACCGCGGCCCCCACACCAGTCCCGTGAGACCGTAGATGCCGACAAACAACCCGACGATGGAAAGCCGCTGTTGCTGGGCGATAAAACCAACCAGGTGTGCCAATAACCCCAACCCGATCAGCAGCAGCGCTGGCCACCACGTCCTCAACGGTTGTGACAACAAGTCCTTCCGCTTCCACCACATTAGCCCCAGCACCAGGAAAGGAATCAAGTTCCCATGGCCATCATCGGCCACCGCGCTTTCCTTGTAAGAGACAAACATGAATTTGAACAACGAGGGCGAGGGGACGTAACCAAACGAGGAGTTTCCGAGGAACTGGAAGAGGAGCAGCCAGACGGCGAGCAGTCCAAAGAAAAAGCCCTTGTCCGGCAGCGCCCGCCAGCACGCCCGGATTTCATCGGAGAGACTGTCAGTCGGCAGTTCAATAGTCTGGCTCTTTGTGTTCACGTATGCTGAATCCAGCTTCTTGGATAGCGAATTAACGGTTTCTGCTCAATCTATTTCAGCGCAAAGTGCCCCACGCCCGCCCCCGGAAACCGTCCCACAGCAGATAAAACAGGAAGAGCGAATTCCACTTCACGTAACGCGGAAGCAATCGCCGCGGCTCGGAAATCGCGCGATACAACCACGTCAGCCCCACCCGTTGCATCCAGGCTGGCGCATCGGGTTTCATCCCCGCGTTGGCATCAAAGGCGAAACCCACCGTCAATACAACTCCCCGGTGGAACAGGGATTTGTGCTGGCACGCCCAAGCCTGCTGTTTGGGCGTACCGAAGCCCACCCAGATAAAATCAGGTTGCAACCGGTTGATTTCATCCACCACCTCCCGTTCCGCCCTCCCTTCCAGCAGACCGTCCGTACCACAACGTCCATGAAACGCCCCGATAAACCTCAAACCGGGATTGCGCTTCAAAAAAATCTCCCGCAACCGCGACCCGCATTCCGCGGACCCGCCCAGCAGATAATGCGTGCTGCCAGCTGGGGCCTGTTCCAGAAACCGCCGCATAAACGTCGGCCCATACACCCGATCTTTCATCTCTGCTCCCCCGCGATTGAGACACCAGACCAGCGGCATGCCATCCGGCACCAGTTCGTCATACGCGCTCATCACTTCGCGAAACTGCGCCTCATGCCGGTGCATCGTGACGATCTGGGTGTTCACAAACTCCAACAAACGGCAGCGCGCCTCGCGCGACCACTGCACGCAAAGCGACGACAGCTCGTCATAATCAGTGACGAGCAATGGAGCGTCCAGCACGTGCATTCTTTTCATCAGGGATGAAACCCCAGCCTCCCGGCCCAAATCCTTTACCTCAGGACCGGACAACGTTCAAATCCTCAACCTTCCGTACTTGCCGGGAAGACATACCGGAAGTGTCGCGATGCGGGGTGTCCGTTCAAGAAAAGACTTCTCCTGCGCCGCGTCCTGGGCGAAAGTGTGCGGAGGATTTTGCCGAACGAAAGCCCACTGATCACCCAGTCTCAAGCTGAATGAAGTTGCTCGTCTTCGCACACACCCCGCCGCCACACCACGGGCAAAGCTACATGGTCCAACTCATGTTGGAAGGACTGGGCGGTGACCACCGCCACCGGGCACCAGGGGCCACCCGGCCCGGCGATGCGCATGGCATCCACTGCTACCATGTCAACACGCGCCTCTCCAAACGCCTCGAAGACATCGGAGAATTTCACGGCACCAAAGGACTGCGCCTGCTCTTTTACTGTCTCGAAGCCGTGTGGTGCCGCTTCCGCTACGGTGTAACCAGCTTCTATTACATCCCCGCTCCCGGAAAAAGTTCGGCCCTGTATCGCGACTGGCTGGTCCTGTTCATCTGCCGGCCTTTCTTTAAACATTTGATCTTGCACTGGCACGCGGCCGGCCTGGGCAAATGGCTTGAAACCTCCCGTCAGATGCGTACGCGCTCCCTCACCTATCGCCTCGCCCGCCAGGTAGACCTGAGCATTGTACTCTCCCGCTACAACATGGCCGATGCGGAAAAACTCCTGCCCCAACGCGTCCGCGTAGTCAGCAACGGCATCCCGGATCCTTGCCCCGACTTTCGCTCGAAGCTCCTGCCACGCCGGCTGGCCCGATTCGCCGCCCGAGAGAAACTACTGGCCGGCCGCACACTCGAAGCCGCGGATTACCACGAAACCGGCGGCGACCCCCAAATCGTCAAGGTCTTATTCCTGGCGCATTGCATGGAGGAGAAAGGGTTGTTCGACGCCATGCGCGCCGTCGTACTGGCCAACCGCACGTTGTCGGAACAGAATTCGCCCGTCTCCATGAAACTGCTCGCCGCCGGGACGTTCGTCACCGCTGATGAACGGACCAAGTTCGATCAATTGATGACCGACGCGGAGACAGCTCGAGCCGTGGACTATCTCGGTTTCGTCTCTGGCGAGGGCAAGGAACGCGCGCTCCAGCAATGTGACCTCTTTTGCTTCCCGACCTACTACCTGGGAGAGAATCAACCCGTGAACCTAATCGAAGCCATGGCATATGGTCTCCCGATCATCACCACCCGCTGGCGCTCGCTCTCCGAAATGTTCCAGCCCGATTATCCCGGACTGGTCGCCATCCGCTCGCCCGACAAAACCGCCGCCGCCCTGCTCAACCTGATGACGCAGGAAACCGGCGAAGGCTTCCGCCAGATGTTCCTCGCCCGCTTCACGCTCGAAGCGCATCTGACCAAACTCGCCGAAGCGATTGCGACCGTCGAACTACCCGAGACCCCGCTCGCTCGCGCACCAGCGTCCTCGCCCCGTTGAATCGGACATCAACCTGCCCTCCGTCAAAGTTATTGCGACTCCACCTCGCATCGCTACTGTTTCACCTGTGAGAATCGGAATGTTGCAGCTCAACTCGACGGTCGGCGACTATGATGCCAACCGCCGGAAGCTTCTTGTCGCTTACACCCAGGCGGTGGAGCGAGGCGCTGAGTTCGTCGTCGCCCCGGAACTCTTCCTTTGCGGCTACCCGCCGCGAGATCTGTTGCTGCGCACGGATTTTATTGAAGCCAATCACGCCGCCGTAAAGGAAACAGCTCAACAAATCGGCGACGTCCCGCTCTGCGTTGGGTTCGTAGATAGAAATTCCGCACGCCCCGGACGCTCCCTGTTCAACGCCGCCGCCATTCTCCAAAACGGGAAGATTATCTGGCGCCAAAGCAAGTCGCTGTTGCCGACGTACGACGTGTTCGACGAGGACCGTTACTTCGAGCCGGCCAAAACCACCGCGCCATTTGAATTCCGCGGCCGCAAGCTCGGCATCACCATTTGCGAGGACATCTGGAACGACGAGGATTTCTGGTCCGACCGATTATATCGGCGCGACCCGGTGAAGGAACTCATCGCGCAGGGCGCAGACCTCATCCTCAACCTCTCCGCCTCACCCTGGTGCCTGGGCAAGGAAACCACCCGCCTGGCCATGCTCCAACGTGTCGCTCGGGACGAATGCGTGCCGCTGGTGCAGGTCAATCTGATCGGAGCGAACGACGAACTCATCTTCGACGGCCACAGCGTCGCGCTTGACCGCACTGGCGCGGTGCTGGCCTTAAGCAAAGGCTTCGTCGAGGAAGTTCTCGTCATCGAGGTGGATGACGAGCAGCCGACGCAAACCCCGCAGTTGCCCGGGCCGGAAGAACTGCTGTTCCGCGCGCTCTCCCTTGGCATCCGCGACTACGTCCACAAATGCGGTTTCAAATCAGTCGTCCTTGGTTTATCGGGCGGGATTGACTCGGCGCTTACCGCCGTGCTGGCTGTGGACGCGCTTGGTGGGGACCAGGTAATGGGCGTCTCCATGCCTGCCCGCTACTCGAGCAGCGGCAGTTTGACCGACGCCGAGCAACTCGCGAAAACACTCGGCATCCGCTACGAAGTCATCCCCATCGAGCCGCCGTTCAAAGCCATGGAAGGTCAGTTGGCAAAAGTCTTCGCCGGAACCAAACCCAACGAGGCTGAAGAAAATATCCAATCACGCCTGCGCGGCGTCACACTCATGGCGCTTTCGAACAAATTCGGCTCGCTCGTGCTCACCACCGGCAACAAATCCGAGATGGCGGTCGGCTATTGCACGCTTTATGGCGACATGTGCGGGGCGCTCGCTGTCATTGCCGACGTTTTCAAGACGGAAGTTTACAACGTCTCGCGCTGGGTCAATCGCGACCGCGTCATCATCCCAACCGATTCAATTACCAAGCCGCCCAGCGCGGAACTGCGCCCCAACCAGACCGATCAAGATTCGTTGCCGCCCTACGAGGTGCTCGATGCGATTCTGAAACACTACGTCGTCGAGCATTTGAGCAAGGAGGAGATTGTCAAACGCGGCTTTGCGCCCGCCGTGGTCAGCGACGTGATCAACAAGGTGACGTTCACAGAATACAAACGACGGCAGGCCGCGCCCGGCTTGAAAGTTTCGCCGCGCGCGTTCGGCATTGGCCGGCGCATCCCGGTGGCCCAGCGTTTTCGTTCGGCTTGAGCCATGAAGGTTTCCGTCATCACTCCCAGCTTTCGAAACTCCCGGTGGCTTAAGTTGTGCATCGCTTCGGTGGCGGACCAAACGGGCGTCGAGGTGGAACACATCATTCAGGATGCCTGCTCGGATGATGGCACACAGGACTGGCTACCGCATGACCGCCGCGTGAAGGCCTTCATCGAAAAGGACGGCGGGATGTATGACGCCATCAACCGTGGCTGGCAACGAGCCGGTGGCGAAGTGCTCGCGCAGTTGAATTGCGACGAACAATACCTGCCCGGCGCGCTGGCGTCGGTCGCTGGTCATTTTCAGCGTCACCCGGAAACCGACATCCTCGTTGCCGACACGGTGGTGGTGGATGCCGAGGGCAATTTCATCTGCTGCCGCAAGAGCCTCGAACCTTGGCCGGGTTTGATCTGGCTCTACAATCCCACCATCACCAGTTCCATTTTCATTCATCGCCGGGTCATCGAGAAATGCAAGTTGCTGTTCGACACGCGCTGGCGTTACTTGGGCGATGCCTTCTGGATGACGGAAGCGGTGAACCGCCGTTTGAACTTCGCCGTGCTTCGCCGCTACACTTCGACGTTTGCTGACACGGGCGAAAATTTGTGTCTGATCCCCGCCGCCCAGCGCGAACGCGAGATCAAAGTTGAAATGACCCCCGCCTGGATTCGCCGCCTCCGTTGGCCGCTCGTTCAACTCAACCGGACGCGCCAGCTTCTGCGCGGCGCGTACCGTCAGAAGCCGTTCAATTATTCACTGTACACCCACGCCAGTCCGAACCAACGCGTGGACATCGCCGTTGAGAATCCCACCTGCTTTTGGCGCAGCCGCCATGGTCAGTGAATCGCCCGCATGCACCAACCGCCTCCATTCTGGCACGGACTCTTCGCAGCGGAAGCTGCGGGTGATAAGTCCGCGACGGTCACGATGCGGTTGCTGAAGAAACGTGGTCAACCACTATTGCTGCTGCCCGGTCAATCACAGTTGGCGGCGCGCGCACTGGAACTTTATCCGGCCCAGACTCCGCGCAGTCGTTTGGCCCGAATGGCAGCCCGCTGTCTCCTGCGTACACGCCTGCCCATCGGAACGGAGTCTGTTCGAGTCCATCTGCCACCCGATGACGCTTTCGTTCGCTGGCTGGCCGCTTTGATCCCACTTCCCTCGAAGCAGACTCCACAGTTCGCGGTCCTAGCGGGCAACCCCAACAGCCGGGGCCAAAGGTTGATTATTTTGCTCTTCGGCCCCACTGGGCAACCCAGCGCCGTCGTGAAAACCGGCCTGACCGAAACCGCGCGAAAATTGATCGGCCAAGAACAGCAGTTTCTTGAAATCGTCCCGCGCCCCCTACCCGGCATTCCGCCACTTCGCGGTACTTTCAGCAACACCAGGCTGCAGGCTTTGGCGCTGGATTTCCTGCCCGGGCGTTCCCCCCTCGCCCAGGACGAACACAAACTTCCCCAAGTGCTGAACCAGTGGCTGCACCCACAACAACAGGTTGCTGTTGCCGAGACGCGGATCTGGCGTGAACTCGCCGCGACGTGCGTCAATCATCCCATCTTCAAAACTCACGCACCGGCGCTGCAATCCCGATCCTGCCGCGCCGCGGTTTACCACGGTGATTTTGCACCCTGGAATGTCCGCGTCTCACCGCCAGGCGACTGGCTGGTCTTGGACTGGGAACGCGGCGAGGTCAACGGCGTGCCGGCGTGGGATTGGTTCCACTACGTGGTTCAAAAAAGCATTTTGGTTCAACATCACCGTGCGGAGTCCGTGGCTGCTTCGCTGGCAGCCCTGCTGACCAGCGATGAATTCCAGACTTACACCCAAGCCAGTGGCATTGCGGGACACGAACGCGCGCTGCTCCTGCTCTATCTGTTGCATCACTCCGAGGTGGTGCGGCCTTCGGAAGGCCTGCAAGTAACGCACGAGTTGATGCAAATCCTGGCGACGAGGTGGCACTGAATCGGGAATCGAATCCGCCGGCACGTAGTCAAGTCACTCGGCTTGCCTTTGCTTTTCCCGCTGTACCAGAAACTGGAGCATCGCCTTTTGAACCGCCCGGGCAACCTGGTCCGGCGCTTCCGCGGCTGAGATGACGAAGCACCGCGAGGTCTCCGCCGCCAACTGACGTAAGACCTCCCGCTGCCGGCGCAGTTCCTCGAGCTCCAGTTCCGGTTTACGGGCGTGAACCAGTTCCGGATCGGCATCGAGAACGAACGTCAAGTCGGGTGAAGGCAACAATTTCTTCAAGCAGCGCGCCAGGGAGCTGCTCCCCGACAGCCGATACCGCCGCGGATCAACCAGAACATCCTCGAACGAGCGATCAAAAATTACCAATTCGCGACGCACCTTGGCAGGAAAGGTCCTGGACAAATAACCCAGCCAATGATCCGCAAAGTAATACATCAGCTTCGCCAGGCTCGCACCGGTTGAGCGTGGTGGCTGGGCATGGGGCTCCCCAACGGTCGTCGAAGCTTTCTTGCCCAGCACAGCGGGGCGAAAATGAAATTGCCTCGCCCCGCGGAAACACGGAAGCATCAATTGAGAAATGAGCGTGGATTTTCCTACCCCATCCGGACCGAGAATCACGATATGCAATCCGACCGGCCGCCGGATGCGCCACACCGCTCGGGCCAGCTCCCGGCAATGGTCAGCCAGGCCAAAGCGGTTTTGCGCCCGAATCCGCGGGCGCAACTCCCGCTCCCATTCCGTCACCGGCCGCGTGAACCATGGCGCCAACCCGCCCACGGAGTCACCAAGCAGTTTCTGGAACCAGCGCTCCGCGCCGGCGGAATCCGCCTGCCAAAGTTCGCGCAGTCGCGGAAGAACTGAGTCCAGCGCTTTACCTTTCAACAATGCCTTGGCGAGCAAATAGGCAAATTCACTGGCCGGGGCCGGAATGTTGAAAAACTTGAAAGCCCGCCGTCCCTGTAACAGCTCTTCATCGCGCAGCACAAAACACCCGCGCTCGACGTAGTGTCCGCAGGCGTCCAGTTGGATACAGCGGCGTGGATTCTCCCGATCGAAGCAGACAGCGTATTGCGCGGACAACTTCGCCTGCACGACACTTGCCAGCACCCAACCTTGCCGGCTGGCAATTTCCCGTAGCAGCGGCAACAGCTTCGGCAGGTCCCCAGCGCGAACCACAAAATCTATGTCGGAAGGCATTTGCTCGGGCAACTGTTCGTAACCGTGGAGGACGGCGAACGGGAGGCCGCGTTTTCCCAGTTCACGAAAGAACGATTCAAAAAAACTGGCGGCGTCAGAGACCATGGGAACTCGACTTCATCAGTCCAACCTCTGCGCCCGGCCGGCACGGTGTGAGCTTGGGATCATGCCAGCTTCCAACTATCGCCTCGTGGCTATTAACAAGTGCGTGTAGATGAGGGCATCGAAATGCTCGTTCATGTCCTCGGGCTTGTGAATTGGAAACGCGCTCTCGCGAACGACCAGTTTCAACTGGTAACCCCACTCTCGAAGCAACCGGACACTCTCATGCGAATCATAGTTAAATCGCTCTTTGGTGACATCCGGGTGGTATAGCTTCATCACCAGCAGACCAATTTTGTCGTTCCGGAATGACTGGTCGCCGCCACGCAATGCGCCGAGTTCATTGCCGCCGGCGTCCAGCTTGACAACATCCGCGCGCGCGATACCGGCCAACGGCAAAAAATCATCCAAAGTCCAGCACGGGGATTCGAACGCGACCTGTTCGGGTTGAGCGGATATCCACCCGGCACTTCGTTGTGGGTCTGACTGAAATCCTATCTTGCCCGTGTAATCGGTCACGGCTCCGTTGTAAACGACGACCTGATTCAGGCCGTTCATCGCTGCATTGCGACGGATAGCTTCAGCGCAAGGTGGCAACGGTTCGATGGCCACAGCCCTGCCTTCACTGCCAGCCATGTGGGCACCGATGAGCGTGAACTCCCCGATGTGAGCCCCCACGTCAAGGAAGGTCATCCCAGGATAAATGAGCGTTTGCAACAACCGGACCAGAGCAGAATCCGAATGCGTCCGATAATACAACAACGAAGCGTTGCCCGTATGTGGCAGGGCGATTTTCAAGTTTCGCCACCAATCCTGCAGGACAATCGGTTTATCAGGTGAACACTTCCAGTGCCACTTCCAGGCAAGCCTCCGGGAAATGGCTTGGATGGGATGTTGACGGACCTCCGGCCGGCGTAATCCCCGGCGAATACTATCAGCGTAGTTTTTGATGCCCATAAAGAACTTTTCGTTTTACCGGACCGACCGACGGAATGAAGGTGTTGCCTTATCGCGCTCATTCCGGTAACAGTCTGCGCAGGGGCGTAACAGAATGTCGTTGAGATGACGAGCTTAAATAGCATCCACACCATCATTGAGCCTGCGCTAACCGCAATTTTGGCAGGCTTGGGGATGTCGTTGATCTTCAGTTTTTGCCAGTATTTCACCGAACGCAAACGGCGTCGCGAGTTCCGCAACTCATGGGCAGCGCCCCCCACGAAAGCCCAGCCCGGCCAGTCAACGTTTGCAATCCCCGCCGCGCCACCACTCTGGAACTGGTGGGCCACTTTCTGGCAGTTCAAGCTGGCGCGTCTGGAAGCGGAGCCCTTCCCCTCGTTTCCAAGCTATTTCATCCACCATATCCGGCGTTACAGTTTTGCGATTATTTCAGTCACGGTGGTCTTGATCGTACGCTGGTTGCTTGAGCCGACACTGGAAGGCAGCATGCCCTTCTCCTTTTTCCTCGCAGCTGTTCTGTTCACGGCGCGTACCCAGGGCATTTGGGAGACGCTCCTGGCCTTGATCCTCGGTTTTTTGCTTGGAACCTGGTTCTTCGCTGAACCCCTGTCTCTTGGATTCTCGGATCTCCATGACTGGTGGGCGGCCACACTTTATTTCATCGTGGGTCTTGGCATCGTCTGGCTGTTGAAATCGGAACAGACGGCTTGGCTGCGCACCATAAGCAGCGACCTTTCGGCCTTGAAACAGACCCGGGAACTACACCAGGCTCGCGTTTCGCACGGGCAGCCTCAACCTTCACGCGAACTGCTGGCCAGCATTGTCGAGAATTCCCAGGAGGCCATCCTCAGCGCCAGCCCGGAAGGCCGTATCCTGACGTGGAACGCCGCGGCGACAAGGCTGTTGGGATGGTCCGCCAAGGAAATCATCGGCCAGTCGTTGACCAGTCTGCTCGCCTCGATGTGTCAGCAGGAACTGCAGCAAATCTCACTGCAATTGAGCCGGGGCGAAAGGCTGAAGCGGCGGCAGACGATTCTGAACGGCAAGGACGGCCTTCGCGTTGAGTCAACCATGACGATTTCGCCCGTAAGAGACCAGTTGGGTTCGTTCACGGGCATGTCTGTTATTGTCCAAGAAGGCTGCCCTCAAAATCTGGCACTGCTTTCACCGACCGGCGGTCTTCCGGGCGGGTAATAATCTTTGCGTGTCCATCACGAGCATGTCCTCCCGCCAATCCAGGTGATGAACGGCCCGGATGCCACTTTCCCAATCGGGCCGGACTTCCGTCACCAGCCGCTCCTCGTAGTGCTTCTCATCCAGCCTTGTAATTTCGTTGATTCTCAAGCTGTGTCCGTACCGAATCAGACAATTCTGCGATGGTCGAAATAGTCTTCCATCGAGTTCGAACAACGCTCCCGCAGGCCGGGCTTGAGAAAAACCGCGCACCACGGGATTGCGCGGATGCGCCGACCAATGGTCAGCAAACGGGCTGTCCGCGCTGAAGACGAACAAATCGCGACTCAACGCGAACAACCCGTGTTTGATGGTGACAAACAACCACCATTTCCCCTGACGTGCAAACATCGTTGCATCAGCATAACGAAGATTTTGCATCAGCGTTGCCCGCTTGCGCCAGCGCTCAGGAAATTCCTCGCACCGATAGATGTCGAGACTCCGGCCCGCGCCCGCTTCCGGCAACATGTGGAGGTCGCCCTCGTATTCAAAGAGGAAAGGATAGGAAAGATGATGCGCTGC
Source organism: Limisphaerales bacterium (assembly GCA_044225555.1). Classification (GTDB taxonomy): domain Bacteria; phylum Verrucomicrobiota; class Verrucomicrobiia; order Limisphaerales; family JADLHS01; genus JADLHS01. The sequence continues at coordinate 174,560 of JBGAIM010000003.1, forward strand.
GGTCAGCACCGGGACTGGCGACGACACTTCGCTTCCATCTTTGGCAAGCCGCATGACCGAGATATGACCGTGAGGCCTGCTGTAAATCCACTCTTCGCAAAAAAGATAAAAGTCGTCGCCGCGTTTCCACAGAAAAGGATCGGCCCAGATACGATCCTCCGGCGGAAGCAACTTGTTCAGCCCTCCGGGCCGGGGATTCAAGCACGACGTTTTTTCCGCCCGGCCCGCGAGCAGGAACCATTGCCGGACAAACCCCCGCTCTTCCATTTGTTTGATCCGCTCGTACCGCTTGCGCTGAAACAGTTCAGTCAACAGGCGGGCATCCGGCAGGAACGGTGATTTTGCTAGGAACATGCTGGCAGTTGGTGGTTCATGTTTTTGCGGTCCGCCGTTCGAGGACGAATTCGTAAAATCTCCGGAATCGCTCACCCGCCCGTTTGGGGCTACAGTTCATTTCCACCCACGCCTGACTTCGTAAACCCATGATCCGACGCAACGCAGGATCGGCCTCCAAGGTCGCAATGGCCCGGGCCAGCGGCTCCGCAGCAAGCGGGGACAAAATGGCGGCGCCGGCCTCCCGCAGTTCCGGCGCCAAGCTGGTGGTCGTGGAAGTCACCACCGGCAGACCGCAGGCCATGGCTTCCGCTTGGGTGATATTAAAGGCTTCATATCGGGAAGGTGAAACAAACACGTCCGCCATTTTGAAAAGCGCCCACTTCTTCTCGCCGTAAGCCGGACCCGGAAAATGAATGCGATCCCGGCATCGGTATTGTTCCGCCAGCTGCTCCAGTTTTGCTTTGCCGCCCTTCCAGTCCGGACCCGCCAGCACCAGATGAAAGCGGTCGGCGGGCAGGCAGGAGAAAGCTTCAACCAGGAGATCCAGCCCTTTGATCGCCACATCCAGCCGGCCCAGAAACAACAGGACAAAGGACTCGTTCGGAATTTTAGACTCAGCTCTCGACGTCGCAACCACTGCCGCCAGATTCGGCGGCACCTCCACGAGATTGCCCAGCACCAATCGCGCTCCTTTGAATCCGGGCAAAAGGAAATGCGCCCGCCGCTCGGTCTGTTTTGCCAGAAAATGCAGGCCGTCGGCTCGGCGCGGACCACGGTCCCAAAGGTGGAGATAAATGAACTTCTTCAACCAGTGCATCGTGTTCCGATAGCTGAACTGACCGTGCCCGGTGAAGACGTAAGGAATGCCGACCTGCCGGAGATCACTAATCAAGGGTGCGTAGGTGCCGGTCACGTTGTGGAAGTGAACGATGGTGTGGTCCGCCGTCAGCGCAAACCGGCCGGCAATGGACTCCCAACGCAGCTTGAGAAGCGAGTCAACTTCATACAACGGAAATCCGAGCTCTGTTTCCGGGGTGGAATTGACGGTTTGCGCGACCACACCCATGGCGTTGATCCCGTTCAATCTTTGACATTCAATGAAGCTTCGGATGGCATTTGAATGTCCCCCGGATATTCGCGGCGAGTACGGGAATACATGCACGACCTTGAGGACATCTCCTGTGCCCGAGGGGGCGCGCAAACCGGGTGGCGAGAACTCGACATCACCCAGCACCTGCCGATAAAAATCGTCGAACCTTCGGCCCGCGGTCACCGGCGAACAGTTCTCCAACGTCCACTTCCGGCCCGCGGCGGCCAATGATTGGCGCAGGGATCCGTTACGCAGCAGTTCGCGCATCGCGCCAGCCAGCGCGGTAGCGGACAGGGAACTGGTGAGCGCGGCTTTGTGCCGGGTCAGTTCCGGCGCCAGGTTCATGTGATCGGAAATGATGGTTGGCAACCCACAGCTCATGGCCTCGGCTTGGGCAATTCCAAATGCCTCCCAACGCGAAGGACTAACAAAGGCATCTGCCATTCGCAATATGCTCCACTTGGCCTCACCGTACTGAGCCCCCAAAAAGCGAACGCGCTCATGGCAATTCAGCCGCCTGGCTAAGTGCTCCAGGCTCTGCCGCCCGCCTTCCCAATCAGCCCCGATCATGACGAGGTACGCGTTACCTTCAACTGCCACTTGGGCGAAGGCTCTTAAGAGCAGGTCCAGTCCTTTGTGTTTGACATGCAACCGGCCAAGATACGCAAAGACAAAGGCTTGAGCGGGAATTGCGTGAAGCTCGCGGGAAGTCGGCGCAATGACAGTTGGATCGGGGGTTTCAACAAAATTGGATTGAACCAGGATCGGCCTCCCCCAGAAAGGCAACACATAGATGCTTCGCGCCATTTCCCGTTCGGTGAGAAAGTGCAGACCGCTGGCGTTGTGAAAAAATGCCTCAGCGAAATTGATGAAGATGAATTTCTTCAGCCAGTGGAACTTTTCGCGATAATGCAACTGCCCGTGGGAGGTGGCCACATAGTGAATACCCGACCTGGCAAGCTCCAGACTCAGGCGTGCAAATTGGGGGATGTATCCGTGAAAATGAAAGATGGGGCGTTCACAACCCTCAGTGGATTCCATCGCCGTTTGATAGAAATCTGGCGCATCAAAATCCAATTCCCGAATCGGCAGATGTTCAACCCTTCGCCGGAGTTCAACCGGTATGGCTTGAGCGAAGGGGCAGATCCCATGAACATCCATGCCCTGCCGTATTTGCCCCTCCATGAACGAGACAATCGCATTGGAATGTCCACCGGCCATGTGCACGGTGTAGGGAAACACATGGATGATCCTGAAATCTGGCTCGGAAATCATAGATTCTGTGACCTCCACGCGGCCGGGCGTGGGAGACAAATCCCGCAGGTTTGTCCCAGCGTCTTGTCACAGGAACACGCAAAGAAAGGGCATAAAGTGAAATCAGCGCAAGTAGAATATGGCCTTCCCCTGCAGGTTGGCCCCGCACATCGAACAAGTAGTGTTGCCAAGCGCGAATGCCTTTCACCAGCGTACGGACACTTGGCGGGGATTTCTGCCGCTTGATACGGTCCGAACGTTCGCAATATGATCACCACCCATGCCGAGACGCTTGAAGGTCCTGATGTCCGCCTACGCCTGTGAACCGGGCAAGGGTTCGGAACCGGGCGTGGGCTGGTACTGGGCCCTCCAGATGGCACGCTGGCACGATGTCTGGGTTCTCACCCGTGAAAACAATCGCGCGTCCATCGAGCAAGTCCCATTGACCCCGGACCAGCAGCGCCACCTGCACTGGGTTTACTTCGATCTGCCGGCGTGGGCGCGGACCTGGAAACGCGGATCGCGGGGAGTTCAGCTTTACTATTATCTCTGGCAATTGGCCGCCTGGCGGCGCGGCGCGCGGCTTCACCGCGAAGTTGGGCTGGACCTGGTGCATCATGTCACTTTCGGCAAGTATTGGGTGCCGAGTTGCCTGACGTTTTTGCCCATCAAATCCATTCTCGGCCCGCTGGGCGGTGGCGAATCCAGTCCGCCCGCGTTGGCGCCAACCATCAGCCGTGCCGGGGCCAGATTTGAACTGGCTCGCAACACCGCCCGGCGTCTCGCGCAACTGGACCCCCTGACCCGCGCCACTGTGCGACGAGCAAACCTCATTCTCGCCACCACCGACGAAACGAAAGCGCGCATCGAAGAATTGGGCGCCAAGCGGGTGCTGGTGGAGACGCAATTGGGGATGGATGACGATCAACTGGATTTCTTCGCCAAATTGCCCATCCGCACGGAGCGCCCCTTTCGTCTGATCAGCATTGGCCGGCTTTTGCATTGGAAGGGCTTTCACCTCGGCCTCCAAGCCTTCGCGCGTTTTCAGCGTGAGTGTCCCGCGAGTGAGTACTGGATTGTCAGCGACGGTCCGGAAGCCGACGCGTGGAAACAACTCGCGCAGCAACTCGGTGTGGCCGGGCGCGTGAAGTTTTGGGGTCGCTTGCCAAAAATCTCCGACGTTTATGAGAAGCTCGCAGAGGCGGATGTGCTCGTGCATCCCGCCCTCCATGAAGCTTTCGGCAACGTGTGTCTCGAAGCTCTCGCCGCCGGACGGCCCGTAATCTGCCTCGACACCGGCGGGCCGGCCTTGCAGGTCACTGAGGACTGCGGCTTCAAGGCGCCCGTTGTTTCGCTTGAAGCGGCGCTACAGTCCATGGCCGACGCCATGGCGAAACTCTATCACAGTTCCGAGCTGCGATGCCGGATGGGCCTGGCGGCCCGGGAACGGGTGCGATCACACTTTCATTGGACCCAGAAAGCGGAAAAAATGAATGCGCTTTACCAGGAAGTGTGCGGCTAGGGCGACGATCCAGCGGGAGAACGCGGCCCGAGATGCAGGACCACAAATCTCTGGACGGAACTCCACGCCTCCGGCTCGGAGATTTCCGACAAGCAGCGCGGCGCCGGGAAGCGGCAGTAGTCCGAGCAGGGTTTGTAAGGACATGGCTTGCCCTCCAGAAAAATGCCCTCCGGATGTAGCGGCGCGAACCATTCGGGCAGTTGCGGACCAAAGAACGAAAAGGTGGGGACACCGCAGTAAGCTGCCAGGTGGCCGGGGCCGGAATCATTACCGATAAACACCCCCGCCTGATCGATCAAGCCCAGCAGCTCATGCACCGTTGCTGGCGTGGCGACCTCGGCTTCCCCCGACCGCCGCCACCAATCGCGTTGTTCCGGATCACACGCGACAGTCACGCGATAATGTTCCGCCCGCAAACGCGCCACCAGACTTTGATAGCGCTCCAGCGACCAGACGCGAATGGGTTGCCCGGCTCCCGTATGAACCAGGACGTCGCCATGGCGCCGGGTCGCGGGCAGCGCAAAACCGCCCAGATTCGGCAGCGGCAAATCCAATGCGCGGCCCAGCACCCGCCAATACTCGTAGCGATGATCCCGCGGCGCAGGTTTGCTCTGCGGATGAGTTAGAAACATCTGGCTGCGCAGCCGGGGAAATCCGAGCCGTTTCCGCACCCGCACTGCCCGAAGCATGAAATGATCACGCGGATCCCACCGTGCGGACAGCCCCACATCAAAACGCACCTTGGCCAGTCGGCGCCAAAGCCGCGCCGTTTCGCGCCACGGCCATTTCCAAAGCCGGTACTTTCCCTGGAACGCCGTCCATGGCGCGACAAAGGGAATCACCTCAACCTCCGGCCAAAACCGGGCCCGCAAGTCCGTGGCGTACGGTTTGGCCACCAAGGTCACCTGATATTTCTCGCACGCCGCCTGCAAAAAGGGTGTGGCAATGACGAGATCACCCAGCCCCCACAGTTCAACGATCAGGAGCTTTGGTTTCATTGCGGCTTGCGGGCGATCAGGCAGGCCGACCAACCGATCCAGTGGACTTGCGCCGTGTATTTTTTCCGGCTGGGCGGCAGGAACACGAAGAGCGGATGCGCGGCGGCAAAAAGCCAGTTGCGCGAGGTGCCGGCCTCCTCGACCCGCAATCCCGCCTCCCGGGCGTGCTCCGCCAGGGATTCGATCGTGACCAATTGAACGTGGGTCGGGTCATCGTGGAAGTTCATGGTAAACGGCACCGTCGCATGGCGCAGGCTCGGCAAGTCCAGGGATTTTGGATGAGGTGTTTCAAAATACACGCGTCCACCCGGCTTGAGCAGTCTGGCGCTTTCCTTCAGCAGCCGGCTGGTATCGCGCAGGTGCTCCACCAAGTGCATGCAGGTGATGGCATCCATCGAACTGTCGGGCCACGGCAATCGGTCGCGTTCGAGGTCCACCCGAGAAAACTGGCACCCCACTGGATATTTCTCCGGTTGACCAAATTTATCCACGGCAAAAAGCCGCAGGTCCGGCCGTAATTCTGCAAGATGTCCCAGCGTTTCACCGTCCGAAGATCCCAAATCCAACAGGGCGCCTCCCTTCGGGGCTTGGGCCGCGAACCGGGCGCGCGTGTCGAGCCAGGGAAAGGAGCGCAGCCAAAGCCAATTCATGATTGAGTGTTCAACTGGTGACGGTACCAACGACCCGGGAAATTAGGTAGGAGTACGCGCCGTGTAAAGAACGGCCTCAGCGTGGAACCGCGAGGGGAACCCGTTTCCAGCGAAAAGTGGGATTGTTCACGGGGAAAAGCCGCCGGGCTTTCGGACTGTCCGGCGTGTAGATGGCGTATTCGTGCGGCGTACATCGGTAGTGACCGGCCTGCCACCGTCGCAACCGGTGATGAACCAACGCCCAGGGCGACAACCACCGCGCCCATAAAGGCGCCGCAGCGTGGAAAGCCCGTCGCTCGCGCGAGGCGTTGTCACCGAGGTTCATGTTTGCACCCGTTTCCGTAAATACACTCAGAAATTCCGGCAGCACGGCCGTTGTCACCCCCGCTCGAACCACCCGCAATGCCCAGTCCTGGTCGCCCGCATCGCGAAAATCAGCGTTAAACCAGAGCCGATGTTCCTCCAGCACGCGGCGCCGCAGGAACGTGGCGGCGGTAAGAAAAGCCAGATTGCTGGCGGTCCAAGTGTGAAGCAGTCGCGGCGCGAGGGAACGCCGTTCGCAAACATAATCCCCGCGCGCATCCACGACGAGACAGTCGCCGAAGAGAACGTCCACCTCCGGGTGGGATTTGAAAAAGGCCAGCACCCGAGGCAGCGCATTGGGCAGATACTGTTCGTCGCAGTTCAAGTAGGCGAGCACATCCGCTTCCGCACGCCGATAGCCGCGATTGACCGCGTCATACATGCCGGCGTCCTTCTCGACGTACGCCCGGACCCGCGGGTCTTTGGTCAACCAGTCAAGCGTGCCGTCATCCGAACCAGCGTCTTGAATGATATGCTCCACCCGACCTGGCTGGTCGGCCACCGACGCAATGCATAATGGCAGCCAGCGCCCTCCCCGAAAACTCGGAGTGACGATGGAAATGTCCGGCCGGCCGTTCATGTATCATTCGTACGAAACAAGGGCGGGCCGATGGTAGCGTCCTTGGAAAAGACGGGCAATGAGAAGCCAAAGCCCAACCACAAAAATCAAACCTTGGCAGTCTTGGGCAGACGGAAGGGCAGATACGCCGGATTAACCGCCGTGGCCTTCGCCGGTTGACGCATCCCGCCGTTGATCGAAGCACTCAAACCGAGCAATCCCGTAAAAATCACCAGGTCATTCTGGAAGGAGCCGTACACGGCAAAAAAGAAAACTGCTTTTGTCAGAAAGTACGCCAGGAAAAATGTGTTCGTCTGGTGAAGCTGCGGATCCCCGTAGCGATAGTTGTTCAAGAGGACCCGAAATCCCGCAATCATGAACCAAAGGAAAGCAAGGGTGCCGAAAGCCCCCAGGGGAATAATCAACGACAAGGGACCGTTGTGATAATCGGAAACCAGTGCCGCTCCAGAATTACTGTCATCCCGCCGGTATTCGGCAAAGTTCAACGTGGCTTCCAATTCACGGGCGTCAATCGAATATCCTTTCCCTACCAGGAGATACTGCGGAATCGTCGGCACCGCTTCCTCCCACATCTTGAGCCGCCATTGCGTCGAGTGTTCCGCATCCTGACGCACCACTGGGTTTACTTCGACGGGCAGGAAACTCAGCGAGCGTTGCACCATCAATGGCATTTTGTCCACCAGCGGGAGGGTGATCGCCAGCACGAAAATGCCCAGCAACATGAAAGTCGGGAGCATGCGAGTGCGAAACAAGCCTTCGAGATAAAAGAGAAAGAAAAGAATGACCACCAAGGTGATGGGCACGGACCGATATCCCCCCATCAGGCCAATCCAAACCACACCCAGGAAAGCCAACAGTCGCCAAGGTTGATTGACCCCGAAGCTTCCTTTGAACTGTAGCGGCAGGAATCGCCATGGTTCACCCAAGGCAAACAACCCTTGCATCCCGTGACGCGCCAGAATGAAACAAGCAACTCCGACCGCAGCAATGGTAACTCCCCCGAGGCGCACGGACTCGCCCACAACCGCACCTGAGAATGCCTGGAGACTCTCAACTGGAAAGAGCGCATAGACATAGCGCAAGCTGGCTGGCATCCACGGAGCGATGCTGCCGAAGACCATCGTTACCGTCCCCAGAAAATAGAGAGCCACATAGGTGACCGCCTGCCCGGGAGCCACGCGGTGACTCGTGATGGCAAAGTAGCCCGCGATTGCAGCCAAAATAAAAACGTAACGTCGACCACCGTAAGCATCGCTCCCCAATGACCGGATGCCGATTCCACCCGTTAGCTTGGCTGTAACCAGTACCACCAATAGTAGAAACAACAACGGCAAAGCCACCGAGGGAACACTGGTAAACACCACGTTCCGTTTCAGGATGTGCTGCAACATCGTCAACACCAGGCTGACGGCGGTCATGACAATCCACAGGTAGGGACTTGCGGGTAAAAAGAACAGCACCACGCTCATGTTCCAACTCATAACCAGCAAAATATGATGCCAGCGCAAGAGGATGGGAATCAGGGGCAAAAAAACCACCACAGCCAGGATCATCAGACTGCCGCGATCAAACGGCATGGCCAGCATATAGCCCAGGTAAACGGCCAAAGGCAGGCACAGCCCATAGATGAGCAGCGCGCGAATAATGCTGAGCGTATTCGTCATTTGTCACGAACGTGAGGCCCGGAAACTCTCACTGTCACGTCTCCGCTTCGTTTGGCTCGGCAGTCACGGGCTGCTTGCCAACGACATTAAGCGCCACGCTGAATCCAAGTATACCCGTAAAGTAAAAGACGTCGGTGTACAAGCTTCCAAAGATAAAGAAAAACAACAGGACGCGTGCCAAAAACAGTGCGAGCAGAAAAGCATTAATCTGGCGCAATTGTGGGTCACCATCCCGGTACACTGTGTATAAGAACCGTGCGCCTGCGACCATGAGCCATACGAAGACGATCAATCCGGCGGCCCCAAAAGGAATCACAACCGAGAGCGGGCCATTATGGTAGTCGCCGGCAGATGCCGCCTCCTCAAACGAAACCGACCCGACCCGGGAGGTTTGCATTTGCGCCATGAACAGTTCGTCCGCAGAATAGCTGTAGCCTTTTCCTTTCAGTAGATACTTGGGCACTTGCGGCAGCACGGACCGCCACATCTCGATCCGCCACTCGGTGGAAAAATTCGCCATGTCCCGGGTCACCGCATCAACCTTCACCGGCAAGAAGCTCAAAGTCCGCTGCACTGACAAGGGCAGTCGATCCGCAAACCCAATCAACAGGGCCATGCTCAATACGCCAACTCCCACCAGCAGCACGGAAAGCCGCGTCTGCCATAATTTCTCAAGGGTGTAGAGAATCAAAAAGATCGCACTCAACAATAGCAGAGTTGACCGGTAGCCTCCGAACATCGAGCCGACCAGGGCCGCAACCAGCAAAGCAAGCCGCCAGGGCCGCGAGAAATCAAACGTGCCCGCAATCCCGTAGCGGGCCAGCAGCCAGCAAAACACTGCCAACGAAGCCGCCGCCGAGCCGCTTACCCGTGTCATCTCAGTGGCAAACGTAGAAGGGTCCGCGATAAAATCGTCCATTCGCGAATCCCCCGGAAAAAGATAATACACAAAGCCTGCCTTGGGACCGAGCCAGCCCGCCATCCGGCTCGCCATCGCAGTCAAACCCGGGAGAAAAAAGAGTGTCACGTACAGGCCCGCCCGGTGGGGCGGAATTGCCCGGCTGGAAAGGGCAAAGAAGCCGGCGATGGCGGCGATAATGTAAAAATAACCCCGCCCACCGACGGCACTGGATCCGAATATCCTCAGCCCAATGCCTCCTGTCAGAATTGCTGTCACCAGTACCACCAACCCAAAAGTGACCAACGGTCGTGTCAGCGACCGCACGTGAGCCAACTGATGTTCAGGGTTTACCGAACGATTCAACACGCAGAAGAACAAGCTCAACATCGCCATGAGCGACCATAGATGCGGGCTTCCGGGCAAGGCTGGCTGGGCTGCCATGTTCCAACTTACGATCAACAGCAGATGATGCCAGCGGATCAACACCGGCACCGCTAGAATACCCAACGCTACGAGAATCACGACGCGGCTGGCGAGATCGTCAATGTCGGCAAGCATGTAGCCGAGCAAAACGGCCAAGGGGAGACATAGCCCGAAAATCAGGTGATTCCTTGTAACTGCAAACGTGCTCGCCATCGGTACTTCAAAGCAGTCTAGCTGTTCCCCCAAATAGGGCGCAACTTGTTTTCTAGTCACCTCGCCCTTGCAACCGCTTTCAAGTTTTGCGAGCTTTGTCCGAGCATGTCTCCGCCTGGATGCGTTGTCGGTGCCCCCAATTTGTCGCCAACCGACAATCGCTCACGTTTCGTTGCCTATATCGTCTTCGCCGTCGCCTTGGCAGTCGGACTGTATCTGCGACTGATTGATTTGGCCGGCCCACCCTACGAGAACCATGCTTTTCGGCAAACCCAGACACTTTCCACCGTTGAAGACTATTACCGGCACGGCATTGACCTGCTCCATCCCAAAACCATCTACATGGGGTATCCAGGCACTTTCGTGCTTGAACTGCCGGTCTTTCAAGCAATGGCGGCATCCCTCTATAAGCTGTTTGGTCCGCAGTTGGCGATCGTACGCCTGCTGAATATCCTGATCGGCACTGTATCGGCCTGGCTGCTTTATCTGATCATCAAGGCATACTTCGATCAGATGGTTGGCCTGTTTGCGACGATGATTTATTGGCTCGCACCGCTGAATCTGATCTATCACCGGTCCATGCTGATTGATCCCATGGCTGTTTGTTGCGGCCTGGCTTCCTTCTACCTGTTGGATAACTTGACCGCCTGCATTGTTCCCCAAGCACAGCGAGGTCCTGGCAAATCCAAGGACGCCTGGCGATGGCTGGCGTTTGGAGTGGCAACGATACTGACCGCCATGATCAAAGCGCTTTACCTTTGGCCGGCAGTTTTATTGCTAACCGTCAGACTATTCAACCGGCGTTTTCGCCCCGATGCCAGACTCGGGGCGATCATTGGAATCTTTGGACTTTCTGGTGTTTGTTTTCTGGCTTGGAACCGCTACGCCAGCAGCATCAACGATGCATCTATTTTTACCCGCGGGGTTAAACCGACAACGTTGTTGGGAATCTCCGCGCTGCTCTCCCCTGAATACTACGAGGAGCTTGTCCTGCACCGGTCCAAACGTTTGCTGGGCGGATTCGGCATGCTGTTCTTCCCGTTGGGATTGTGGGCCGCCTGGGCCGAACGCTCGCGCGGGGAAATTTCACGCCGGCTGTGGTTGCTGATCCTCATCCCCCCCACCTATCTCGCCGCCTTTTCCAATATCAACTTTCCCCACGATTACTACCAGCTCATCATCGCCCCGTTTCTGGCGGTCCCCCCGGCCTACGGATTGGTCTGGCTGGGCAGGCGGTGGCTGACAACCAACTCAAAGGCGCTCGTGTTTTGGCGAACCGGGCTGGTTATCAGTGGTCTCGTTTTGATTGTTTCTGCGAGCTTTACTTACCGTTACTGGTATCACATGCCCAAAGCCGATCCTTTGGTCCTGCGCTTTGAAAAACTTTGCGCCGCGAAATTTGAAGCTCACCGACCGGCAATGGTATTTGTGGCGCGTGAAGTTACCGTCTCCCCGCCCGCAGCCGACATTCCTGAATTCATCTACGCCGCCAATCTCTGGGGCTTTGGGCGCATCGTGGAACAAGCCGGGGAGACCCACCCTCTTTTTGAACAATTCTCACCCGGCTTCACCAATTTGGAATATCTGGTCTTCTACGGTATGACTTGTCCCGATTGGGTGCCCACCAACCAGTTCAAGCTCGAAGTTGAGGATGATCAGAATCGCCTCTTTGCCTTCCGGCGCGTGGCGGCAAGATAGATTTCGTCCCGCGACCGCAAACAGCGGTTCACTTCCGGGCGATAACCAGAAACTGCCGGCCACGGATGGGCCAGACCAACGGCAATTTGAGGTAGAGTTTCAAACACCAGACAGGATACTGCGGCCCGCCCGCCATCGTGTAGGGAAGAAACCGCGGGATGCACTCCTCCATCGCGTAACCCCGGTTTTCCAACGCCTCGCGCAGCGACAGCTCGGTGAGCGGCAGATAGTGATCCCAGAAATCCCAGTACGCGCCGGGCAAATATTTGATGTTTGGCCCCAGCGCCATAAGCCGCCCGCCCGGCTTGAGGCAACGCCGCGCTTGATCCAGCGTGCGCCCCAACGCCGCCTTGTCCGGCAGATGCTCGAAAAAGTTGCTCGTGAATACCACATCCAGCGATTCATCCGGCAGTTGCCACGGCGTCGAACAGTCCTGCAACAACGCCTGGACGCCCTTGTCCACCCGCTGCGGCATATCCGGATTCAAATCCATCGCAAACTTTTTGGCGCACCGGACCTGATTGATGAACTCGCCGTAACCACAACCGAGATCGAGCACCGCGTCAGTCGGACGGACGTGACGTTGAAAGAAGTCATCAATCAACACCCGCCACACCGCCCGCCGGTAATCGAGGTTCGCGCGAAAGCGGGCTTCGTAAATGCGCTGGAGATCGTCGGGCGCGTTGGCATTCATGAGCGTTTCCGGTAATCGCCCCGGCTGAAGTACTTCTCCAGCCAGACATACAGACATATGAACAGGTAACGGCTGCCCATTTCCTTGATTTTCAATTTGGCCTGGCCGGAGCGGCGATTGCGCCAGGTGATCGGCACCACCGTCCAACTGTATCCGCGCACGATGGCCTTCAGCGGCAGTTCGACCGTCAGATTGAAGTGCGGCGCGATCAGCGGCCGACAGCCATCAATCACGGTACGCCGATACGCCTTGAACGCATTGGTCGTGTCATTGAGTTTGATGCGAAACATGACCCGGATAAAAAAGTTCGCCAGCCGGTTCACCATCAGTTTGATCTTCGGATAATCAATCACCCCGCCGCCTTTGACAAACCGGCTGCCGAAGACGCAATCGTGACCTTCCTGCAAAAGTTTCCAATAACGAACAGCGTCGCGCGCATCGTCGGACTCATCGGCCATCATGATCACCACCGCGTCACCTTGGCTGCGATCCAGTCCGCAAATGATGGCCCGCCCAAATCCGTTCGCCCCCGTGTTCTGCACCGGAGAAAGCTCGGTAATCTCGCGCTGCAAATCCTGCAGCACCTGCCATGTCCGGTCCTTGCTGCCGTCGTCCACCACCACAATCTCATGCGGTACCCCTTGGAGTTTCAATTCCAGATTTAGATGCCGCACCGTTGGCACCAGCGCCTCCTCCTCGTCGCGCGCCGGGATCACCACCGAGAGCAGCCGCAAATCGTTTTTTTCGGACATTGGCGCGGTGCTCATGAGGAAGTCATGTCGAGCCAGCCGGGATTTTGTTCCGCATGCCGCGCTATTTCCTCAAGGACCGCTGACAACGGTGTCGTCGGCCTCCAGCCAAATCGCTGCTCCGCAAGCGAGGAATCCAGCACCACCCACGGCAGATCAAAGGGCCGATCCGCCGCCTCCGGCTGCACGGCGCGCTGGCCAAACCGCTGCTCGCACCAGTCGTGAAGCTGGCGCAACGACATGCTGTTTGCGGTGCCACCGGAAAAGTTCGTGATGGCTGCGCCGGGAGCGGGTTGGCGTTGAAACTGATTGACCAAAACCTCCCCGAGATCGTTTGGATGCAGACAATCACGCACCTGAAACCCCTCGCCCCCAAAGCCGATGAACTTCAAGGCGCGTTTTGCCCCACACGAATGAATCCAGAAGGAAAAAATTCCCTGGTCCGCCCGGCCAAATTGCCCCGCGCCCGCCAGCACGCCCAGCCGATTGATCCAAACCGGGAAATCAAACGTCAGTCCATATTCCAAAGCCAGCGCCTCGGAACAAACCTTCGTCGCGCCGTAAAGCGAAACCGGCGGCGCACTGGAACAGTTCTCTGCAATCCCCTTTCCACTTACGCCCAATGGCAAAGCCTGATTGGTCGCCAACCCAAAAGCCCGGTCACGAACTTCCATTTTCAATGCGGCCAGCGGCGGAATGGAATACACCCGGCTCGTGCTCAACAGGGTGAAACCCGCCCGATGCCGGCGGCAGTACTCGAGGACATTGATCGTGCCGGCGAGATTGTGCTGCATGAGCTGACGGCTGCTCGTGCCGCTGCCACCCGTGCCGGCCAGCACGCTTGGATTCGCCGCCGCGTCCAGCACCCAGTTCGCCGCGGGCAAGCCGTCCACGTCCTCGGCCAGGCGCAGGTCGGCATGGAGCACTTTGATCCCGGCCGCTTGCAGTTTGCGCCGGTTCAATTCGCTCCCGGCGCGAATGAAATTATCCACGCCGAAAATCTCCAAACCCGGTTTGATTTCGCGCAACCGCAACGCCAACGTGCTGCCCGCAAATCCGCCGATGCCTGTGATTAGAATCTTCATCCCCTCAACCTGCGCACGCCGCGTGAATCTCCCTTAATATTTCCCGCAAGCCGTAGCGGTATTTCCAGTTGGGATAGTGCGATTGAAACCGGCGGACGTCGCTGACATACCAGATGTGGTCACCGATGCGGTTATCCTCAACGTAGGTGTAGTTGAGCTTCCTCCCGCTGAACTCCTCGCAGATTTGAATCGCTTCGAGCATCGAACAATTCGAGTGCCGGCTGCCCCCCAGGTTATAGACCTCACCGCTGCGGGGTTTTTGAACAAATTCCCAGAACGCGGCGACCAGATCGTGGCTGTGGATGTTGTCACGCACCTGCTTGCCCTTGTAGCCAAACACCCGATACGGCGCGCCCGTCACCGTGCATTTCATCAAGTAAGCCAGGAAACCGTGCAGTTCCGTGCCCGCGTGGGCCGGACCGGTGAGACAGCCACCGCGAAAGCATGCCGTCTTCATTCCGAAGTAACGGCCGTATTCCTGCACCAACACGTCCGCCGCCACCTTGCTCGCTCCAAAGAGCGAATGCTTCGTCTGGTCAATGCTCATCGTCTCGTCAATCCCCACGGAAAACGGATGCGATGGCTCGATCTCCCAGCGCTGCTCCAGTTCGACCAACGGCAGACGATTCGGGGTGTCGCCATACACCTTGTTCGTGCTCGTGAAAATGAACACGGCTTCCGGGCAATGCTGCCGCGTGCATTCGAGAAGATTCAGCGTGCCGTTGGCATTCACGCTGAAATCCGCGAACGGATCTCGGGCCGCCCAGTCGTGCGAGGGTTGGGCCGCCGTGTGAACCACGACTTGAATGGCCTTGCCGTAGCGGGCGAAAACTTCCCGCAAGGCGTCCACATTCCGGATGTCCACCGCGTGATGGGTATAACGTTTGAGCGAAGCTTCGAGTTGCTGGCGGGTGTGGGCGGTTGACGCCGGCGCACCGAAAAACCAGGCCCGCATATCATTGTCAATCCCAACCACGTCGAAACCCTGCTGATGAAACCATTTCGTGGTTTCAGAGCCAATCAAACCAGCGGAACCCGTGATCAGTATGACGGACATGTTGCGATAGATTGCGGGGCGCAGCATAGCCGTTCGCAACCAGGACTCAATCAAAAGACGCACCCAATCTTCCTATCTGAAAGAAACACCACCAACCACCAGCCGGACGGGAACGGCCCTCGCACAAGCGAGTTCAAATGCGCCTTTCAAACGCGTGCGCACCATTTCTGCCTGCCGGCGATCCTCCGCGTGAACGCGACAGAGCACTGAGCCAGGGCCGGTCCGCTCTCCCGGCTTGGCAATCTGGTCAACGCCCACCTCGTGGTTGATCACGGACTCCTTCGTCAGCCGGCCCCCGCCCAGATCACGGATCACCTCGCCAATTATCTGCGCGTTGCATCGGGAAACAAATCCCGCACGGGTGGCCTTCAGCCCAACCACCACCGGGGCGGTGTGATCCAGTGCGAGTTTCCGATTGAATGCCCCGAGATCTGCGCCCTGGGCGACAAGCATTTCGTCCCACTTTTGACGCGGCACGCCCGAAGCCAGGCAAATCTGAGCCTGCTTGCGCCCGGCGGCCAGCGAACCCATTCGGCGCGTTTGAACCAGCAGTTGCGCCGCAAACTCAATGACCAGTTCGCGTAAATCCTCCGGCCCGTTGCCATCAAGACAAGCCACGCTTTCCTTCACTTCCAGCCAATTCCCAGCCGCGCGCCCCAGCGGGGTATTCATGTCCGTGAGCACCGCGCGCGTCGTCACCCCGCATCGGTTGCCAAGCGCGACCATTGCCCGGGCAAGTTTCGCGGCATCGGCCTTGGTCGGCATGAACGCAGCGCAGCCATGCTTCACATCCAGCACCAACGCATCCAAACTCTCGGCGAGTTTCTTGGACAAGATTGAAGCGGTAATCAAGGGAATGCTCGGCACCGTGCCGGTCACATCGCGCAAGGCGTAAAGCTTTTTGTCCGCCGGCACCATCTGGTCCGTCTGGCCGCAGATAACGCAACCGACTCGCTGCACAATTTCAACAATCCGCCCCGCCGGCAACAAAGTCTTGAATCCGGGAATGGAATCCAGCTTGTCCAGCGTGCCACCCGTAATTCCCAAGCCGCGCCCCGAAATCATCGGCACGCGAAAACCAAGGCACGCCAGCAAGGGCGCCAACGGCAACGAAACCTTGTCTCCCACTCCACCGGTCGAGTGTTTGTCCACCAGCAGACGTTTGTCCCTGGGGAATTTCAAGACGTCGCCCGAATCCCGCATGGCCAGCGTGAGCGCAGTGGTTTCAGCCGTGTTCAGCCCGCGAAAGAATACCGCCATCAGGAACGAGGCGAGCTGGTAGTCGGGAATCTTCCCGGCGACACAGGCAGACACAATGTCCAGGAGTTGTCCGGGCGCGAGCACCTTGCCATCGCGCTTGGATTCGATCAGTGAAAGGAAATTCACCACGCGAAGTTGGCAAAGCGGGGCGGGGAGGCAATCTCAAACTGGCCGTCGAGCTGCGATGCCGGCTTGCCCGCCCCCGAAAAGAGGCATACAACTCCGGTGTGAAATCTCCGCGGCTGGCTTTCGTTTCAATCGGAATGAACTTGCTGTTGCTGGCGGTTGTTGGCTGGCAGGCCCATCGGCTCCGGCAACAGGAAGCCGCCTTGGTGGCGTCAACCCCGACAACCTCCGTCCCTGACCCGGCAACATTGTCCCCTTCCACACCGGCTGAACCACACCCGGCGCTTCTCGCAAAGCAAACACCACTCTCGTCAGCTTCGACTCGGCCAGCTTTTGATTGGCGGCAGGTGGAATCCACGGACTACCCAACCTACATCAAGAATCTGCGCGCGACGGGTTGCCCGGAGCAGACGGTGCGGGACATCGTGACGGCAGACGTGGCGGCCACCTTCGCCGCGCGCCGCGCGGAAGTGTTGGCGGCGCGCTATCGAGATTTCAAATACTGGGAAACCGGCGCGACCAACGACGCCGTGCTGGCCGAAATGAACCGTCAGCGGCACTCGGTGGACGCGGAAATGAGTGAAGTTTTGCAGGACCTGCTCGGCCCGGACGCCGCTCCCCCGGCGACGACCCGTGACTGGCATGTTGCCGAACTGGACCAACAATTAAGCTTCCTCTCTGCTGACAAGCGCGAAGCCGCGCGCGCCCTGCTGCTCCGTAACGAGGAGACCGATGCCCTGATCAAATCTCTGTCGGAAGCCCGCCGCCCGACTGAGGATCCCGAGGAACTCAATCGCATCCTGCAAGCCTACGACGGAAAACGCGCGGAACTGGCGCGCCTCCTTTCGCCGGAAGAAATCGAGCAACTCGAGATGACGGTTTCATGGACGGCCAACAACCTCCGGCGCGCCATGGTGAAATTCGACCCCACCGAGGCGGAGTTCCAGGAAATCTTCCGCGCGTGGCGGGCCCACGACGAAAATCTCGCCCAGCTCTACGCCACCGGCCAGCCTGACCCGGGCAACGGTCACGTCTTTGCGCGGATCAAGGAGGTACTGGGTGAAGATCGGTTCAAACTATACCGAGCCACTTGGTGGAAATGAAAGGGGCGGCGGATCCGCCCGAGGCCGTCAACTGCTTAACTTCAACCCACAAATTTCTTTGCCGCGATGGTCGAGTTGTGGCCACCGAAGCCGAAGGAATTATTTACGATGGCGTTGACCGGCATCTCCCTCGCCGTGTTCGGTACGTAATCCAGATCACATTCAGGATCGGGCGTGGTGTAGTTGATCGTGGGCGGCACAATGCCATGCTTGATGGCTAGGGCGCACGCAGTCATTTCCACTGCGCCCGCCGCGCCGAGCATGTGCCCGGTCGCTCCTTTGGTGGAACTCACCGCGAGCTTCCGCGCGTGGTCGCCAAAGACCGTCTTCACCGCCTGCGTCTCGCAGACATCGCCTTGTGGCGTAGAGGTGCCGTGGGCATTGATGTAGGAAATGTCCGTCGTGTTCAGGCCACCCGTGCGCAAGGCGACCTTCATACAACGCGCCGCGCCTTCGCCATCCGGTGCGGGCGCAGTAAGGTGATACGCATCCGCTGTATTGCCATAGCCGACGATCTCGCAATAGATCTTCGCCCCGCGTTTCTTCGCATGATCGAGTTCTTCCAACACCAGCACCCCCGCTCCCTCACCCATCACGAAGCCATCACGATCTTTGTCGAATGGACGTGACGCGCCTTTGGGATTGTCATTGCGCGTACTCATGGCGCGCATGGCGCAGAATCCGCCGATGCCCACCGGCACAATGGCCGCCTCACTGCCACCAGCGAACATCATCACCGCCTCGCCCATCTTAATGGTGCGCCAGGCTTCGCCAATGGCGTGATTCGCCGTCGCGCACGCGGAGCAGGTCGCGAAGTTCGGCCCGCGCAAATTATTGTACATCGAGAACAAGCCACTGGCCATGTTGCTGATGAGCATCGGAATCATGAAGGGCGACAGCCGGCTCGGCCCGCGTTCCAACAGCACCTTGACCTGCGCCGTCGTCGTTTCCAGCCCGCCAATACCCGAGCCGAGGATGACTCCGATTTCGTCGCGGTTGAGCTTCTCCAAATCCGCGCCGCTGTCCTTGAGCGCCTGCCAGCCCGCATGGACGCCGAACTGGGAGTAGCGGTCCGTACGACGGATTTCTTTCGGCGATGGAAACGCGGGCGCGGGATCAAAATTCCGCACCTCACCGGCCACTTGAGTATCGTAGCCCGCGGGATCAAACGCCGTGATGCGGTCAATGCCGCACTCGCCAGCAATGAGCCGCTTCCAAAACGTGTCCAGATCCGTGCCCAGCGGCGTCACCACCCCAAGACCGGTGATGACGACTCTGCGTTCCTGCCAGTTGCTCGCCATAAATCAAACGGGGCAGCTCAAGCTGTACTTCAGCCGAGACTGCCCCGAAATTCTATCCGTCACAATTACTTCTGTTGATCTTCGATGTATTTGATGACGTCGCCGACGCTTTGGAGCTTCTCGGCCTGTTCGTCGGGGATTTCATTGCCGAACTCCTCTTCCAGCGCCATCACCAACTCCACCGTGTCCAATGAATCCGCACCCAAGTCCTCAATGAACTTGGCTTCGGGGGTGACTTGATCCGGTTTCACGCCGAGCTGCTCGACGATGATGTCCTTCACGCGTTGTTCGATAGATTTTTCAGCCATGGTTGTCTCCAGTTAAATTGTGCCGTCTGTTTATGCGGCAAGGCGAACACCGTCAAGCATGGATTCATAATTTTTTCGGTGAACCGGGGGGCTTTCCGTTGACAACTTACCCGCTGGATTAGGTTTGCGTTGGATTTCGCGGACCCAACTTCTCATTCAACCACGCCACAAATTCCCGGGCGCGCGCCGCGTCGTGCCACTCCGCCAGTTTCTCCAGCGGACCGTCTGCCGCCGTCAGGCGCAGCGTCGGAACGTAGGTGTACGTGGTCGAACCTTCGCTATCGCGCTTCTCAATCGTTTCCACATAACAGCCATGAACTTCACCAAAACCAAATGTCTTCCGCGTCTTGCGACCACAGGTCAGGGGCAATTGAATCGAACTTCGCATTTCGTCAAGGACCAGATCGTATCTCCCCCGCAAAATGTTTATCCACTGCCAGATTCCCATCGCAACCCCGCCGGCCAGCACAATCCCCCACGTCACGCCGACCACCCGCAGCGATGGATGAAATCCGCCAAAGCCAAAGCAAATCACAAAAATGCTCAAGAACGCCAGCAACGCCACCGTCACAATCCCGGATGCCAGCGGTGAAAACTCCGTCATCCGCGCCCGGGTCTGGCGCAGGGCCGTCCGAATTTTGACCCCGCCCGCGATGGGTTTTCGCCATCGCCGCCTTAACCGACCCCAACCAACCCACCAGAATCCCAGCATCACCACATTGAACGGCGTCATGAACAACGCCATAAACAAGTCGCTTCCCCGCAACCCCGGACTCAGTACCGAGTTTTGCGGTGCGAGCGGATCGTAATAAACAGTGGTGGTGCTTCCGACTGGATGTTCCACCACCGCCTGACGCGCCCAAGCCGAGTCCGACGACGAAGACTTGTCGTATCGGAAACGGTCGCCGGTGTATTCGCGCCCCGCGACCGTGTAGGAATACGTGATCCGGACCCCGTGCGTCGTCCCGTCGCCGTCATCGTGATGCGTGACCTCGCTCGAAAGCACTGTTCCCTGCGTCGTGACAAATCGCTGCGCCAATACCTGCCGCACTGCCGGAATAATTGTGAACCCGTCAAATGCCAGCGTCATCCCCGACCAGAACAGCCCGAAGACAATCAAGAAGCCAATTCCCTTCTTCACAAGTGATTCAGTTTTTTCCAGATCAACACAAACGCCCGCGCGAAATCCCCCGGCTCGCCCGTCACCCAGCGCGTGACCTCCTCCGGCGCAAACCAGTCCCCGCGCTCAATCTCTTCCGGATGCAGCGTAAACGGCCCTTCACTCGCACACCGATACACCCAGACGAACTCCTGTCCCGTGTCTGCGCAGGCTTCAATGCGCATGATCCGCTCCGGCGTCCGGTCGAGCTTCAAGCCAATCTCCTCCCGCACCTCGCGGACCGCGCACTCATCGTAGGCTTCGCCCGAATCCAGATGCCCGCTCGCTGATGAATCCCACTTGCCCTTGGCCGTGTCCTTCGTCATCGAACGCTTTTGCAGGAAAAGCTCACCGCGCGCATTGAACACCAACACATGCACCGCCCGATGCAACAGCCCATGCGCATGAACCTCCTTGCGCGGTGCCCGCCCAATCACTTCGTCACGTTCATTGACGACATCGAAGATTTCCTCGCTCATTCAAGTGAAAGGATTCTGTCTACACAGACGCGGCGGTTGTTTTGTGCCAGAAAAGGTGATCCAAAACGATGCACGGCCAAAAGATGCCACCGACCAGTGTTAGATCTGTCTTTGATCTACCAGCACGCGAAACGTACTCATAAGCAAGCCCTCTCGGCAACCATTCGCGCCTCCAATCATTGCCTCCATGATTCGCGACCGTGTATTGCCCGCCCAAACTTAGCGGGATGTAAATCGCTACGTACACCACAAGCAAGACGCCGCCAGGCTTCGACCACTTTTTCAGGACAACAATCGCACCCACTAACAATGGCGAGGCGAGTGCCAGAGCGAAAGCAATTGCGTAGAAGGTATCTGTCATATCTCAAGAGCTGAGATGTTTGGTCAGTTCCACAAACTGCTCCAAGCTCAACTTCTCCGCCCGCTCTTGCGGCGAAATGTTCAACTCCGCAAACGCCTGCGTCAACCTCTCCATTGGCCACTCCGTCTTGAGCAACTTGAGCATCATCTTCCGCCGTTGTGTGAACGCGCGCTTCACAATCTTCACAAATGCCGCGCGGTGTTCCTCTGTGAGCAACGGTTTCTCTCGTCGCACCAAAGTTACACAGGCCGAATCCACCTTGGGCGCAGGGAAAAAACAACTCGCGGGAATCTTGAACCAGTCGCGCGGCTCGTAGTCGAGTTGAACCAACAGCGTCAGCACGCCGTAATCGTCATCATCCGCCTGCGCCATCAGTCGCATGGCCACCTCCAATTGCAACGTCACCGTCATTTGCTTCGGCCGCTGCGGTGATAGCGCCAGTTCCACCAGAATCGGCGACGCCACGGAATACGGCAGGTTCGCCACCAGCTTCCAATCGCTCCAATCCCGCCGCTCACGCCTGATGAACTCCAGCGCGTCGTCGTGCAATAATTGGAGCGCCAGCTTCCGACCGTCGCTCCGCTCGCAATCAAATCTTTCCCGCAAAACCTCCACGAGCCGCGCATCCTTCTCAATCGCCAGCACCTCTCCGGCCCGCTCCAGTAACAGTTCCGTCAACGGCCCCAGTCCCGGCCCGATTTCCAGCACCTTGTCCGCTTTCGTCAACTCCGCCGCCTCCACGATGCGCTGCAACTGATGCGCATCGTGCAGAAAATTCTGCCCGAGCGATTTCGTCAGTTGGATGTCGCGCTTGTCCAACCACTCGCGCATCTCGGTCAATTTCATAGAAAGGAAGTAAAACCACGGATGGACACGGATGGGCACGGATAATGGAACAACTGTAAGCAAACGAGCATTGCCGCCGACTTCAAATCGTTTGCGTCAACGCGCGAAATCAGCGCAAGTTCCCTTTCCAGCCCGAATCCGTGTTTATCTGTGTTCATCCGTGGTTTAGAACCTTCTCCAGTTCGCGGGCCGTCCGCTCCAACTGCGCCTCGGAGATCGTCAGCGGTGGCGTGAAGCTGATGACGTTCCCATGCTCGCCCTCGGGCAAAAGAATGTAGCCGCGATGCAACATCGTCTTGATGGCACGCAATGATTCACCAGTTGCGGGCGAGCCGTCTTGGTTGATCAACTCCAGCCCCACCATCAAACCAACGCCTCTGGGTGTGGCGCGAATGGAGGATGGAAGCTGGAGGATGGACAGCATTTTGAACAACTGTTGGCCAAGCTTGGCGCTGCGTTCACAAAGTTTCCGCCGCTTGATTTCGGCGATTTGCGCCAGCGCCATCGCGCAGCCCACCGGATGACCGAGGAACGTGCTCGTATGGATCGCTTCCCCGGTCGAGGCCGGCCACGACGCATCCATCACCTGGGCTCGTCCCACGCAGGCTGACAGCGGGAATCCGCCCGTCAACGCCTTGCCGAGACAAATCACATCCGGCACCACCCCCGCGTGTTCGCACGCAAACCATTTACCCGTGCGGCCGAACCCCGTGTAAATCTCGTCGAGGATGAGCAAAGCCCCATGTTCATCGCAGAGCTTCCGCAGCAACGGCAAAAACTCTGGTGGCGGGATGTTAATCCCGCCGCGCGCCTGAACCGGCTCGACGAGAATCGCTCCGATCTTCTCGCGTTGGAAAATCTTCGTAGCCGCCGACGTGAGGAGGCGGAGATCACTCTTCGTTTTCGGGAAAGGCAGGAAGCTTCCAAACTCCCGCAACTGCGAGCGGAACGGTCCGCGGAAATGTTCCCGATGCGTTGCGTTCAACGCGCCATAGCCCAGTCCGTGATACGCGCCCTCGAACGCAATCACGCCGCGTTTGCCTGTAGCCAGCATGGCCGTCTTCAGCGCCGCCTCCACCGCCTCGAAGCCGGAGTTGTTGAAAATGACCTTGCCCTCCTTGCGATGCCAGCGCTCGAACGTGATCCGGCTCAACTCTCGCGCGAGTCGCGCCTTGAGCGCGTGGGGATGCACGTCCCCCATCGCGTGGAGCAGTTTCGCCATCTGCTTTTGCCCGGCACGCACCACCGCCGGATTCGCATGACCCGCCGCCGCCACGCCAAACGCCGCCGTCAGATCGAGATATTTCTTCCCTTCCGCGTCCCACACTTGAACGCCCTTCGCCCGCTCCCACACGATCGGCCACGAGCCGTCCGCCTCCATGAAGGTGATGTTCCGCGACTCGTAGTCACGTAGCTGCTGCAGGATGGCGTCGGTTTTTGCCACAGGTGATTTTGGATTTACGATATGCGATTTACGCGGCACAGGTTTTCCAATCGTAAGTCGCAAATCGCATATCGTAAATTCTTCAGACTCCACGTTGTTCCGGCGGCCAGATGACCTTGTGCAACTGCGCCTGGAAACGCACCGGCAATGCGTCGGAAACGATGCGCTCAACCAACGCTTGTCGCGTAATCGGTGTCTGGCCTGCGGGAACGGGTTTGAGTGATTTGTGCTGTTGCTCCGGTCGCAGCGGATGCACCCACGACATCAGGAGCGGACAAATCGAATCGAGTTTGTGCGCAGCAATTTGTTGCTTGGCCCACTCGTAATCTTCCACCGTGCCGATGACGAACTTGATTTCGTCCGTGGCCTTCAAGTGCGGAATGTTCTCCATACGGTTGCGCTCCACCTCACCGCTGCTGGGACATTTCAAATCCATGATGCGCCGGACGCGCGGGTCAACCTTGGAGATGTCCAGCGCCCCACTGGTTTCCACGAGCACGGTGAAGCCGTCGTCGCAAAGTTGTTTCATCAGCAGCAGCGCGTTGGGCTGGAGCAGCGGCTCGCCGCCGGTCAGTTCAACCAAAGGGAGTCGATGGTTGAGAGTTGCTGGTTGATGGGAGGAATAGGGCATCGCCAATCGCAACACTTCCGTGCGCACTTCACCGAGTTCGCGTTTCTTCCCCTCCGTGAACGCATAGGCCGTGTCGCAATACGAGCAGCGCAGGTTGCACGCGGTCAGTCGCACGAAAATGCATGGCAGACCGGCGAAGGTGCTTTCGCCCTGCAAGCTC
This sequence comes from Limisphaerales bacterium, assembly GCA_044225555.1. Lineage (GTDB taxonomy): Bacteria > Verrucomicrobiota > Verrucomicrobiia > Limisphaerales > JADLHS01 > JADLHS01. The sequence goes on from JBGAIM010000003.1 coordinate 199,015, forward strand.
AGGTAGATTTCATTGACGACCAGCGTGTCGGACATCGCACGCACTGTAACCGCGCAGTGGATTCAAGAAAAGCAGTGAAAACAGCCAACACGACTATGCTTAGCGATTTGCCAAAATGAACTTTCAGGTGCGGTAGGGCGGCGCTGCTGCGCCGCCTGGCCGAGCGGCAACTCGGCCCTACCATACTGGGAAATTTTTTTGGCGAATGCTATTCCAGGCAGCTCCGCTTCACTCCCGCGATGACGTATTTGTTTTCGTCGCACTTGCGGGAACCGTCTGTGGGGACTTGTAAGCGCGACGAAATATCTCCTTGGGATCACGCCGGAACTCTCCGGCAGGGCTCCCTTGGCGCGTGGATTGACAGGCATCCAGCACCGCAAACGCCAGCACCGCGCAACCCGGCGGACTGGAATGCAGCTTGTCAGCCTGGAGGAGAATCCGCGTCTGGCCCTCGGGTAAGACGCAATCGCGGATTGTGATCGGGCGATTCGCCAGCGCGTTGCGCATGAAATCCGCCAGCCCGACAATGGCCACCTGCCGGCGACCGGCGGCCCATTGTTTCAACCGCACGTTGGCCGCGGCAATGGCCTTGAGGCTGGGCATTTGATCCGGTCGCAGCATTCCGTTCACAGCGGCGGAAGCGTCCGGAAGATCACCAACGACGAGCGGGCAATCCACTTTTTCCAACAGCTTCAAGCCCTGTTCAAACCGCTGCAGCCGCTCCTCGTCGGTGCTGCCTTCCCCGTAACAAAACCAGAACAGAAAATCCACGCCGATGACCAGCGTCGGCTGATTCGTCAGGGCTTGCGCGACCTGCTGCTGCCCGAACAGTTGCGGTTGAAAGAAGAAGAACGCATTCCCAAGGTTCCTCACCGGCTCATGGGGCACCGTCAACGCGGCGTCCACGTAGCGGCTCAGGGAATATTGGGGCGTGTTCGTTCCACCCAACGGCTCCGACGCGGTGAAACCTGCCGTCACACTCGCCCCGATCATCACGATCCGTTGCCACGGCGATTGCGCGACCATGTTTGTGGTGCTGGGAACAACAACCGTTTTGATTGCGACCGGCTCATCTGCGAGCGCAACGTTCGTTCGCAGCGCCAACAAAGCCGCCACTAGACCGACGAGAGAGCGCGTCCGGCGATTCCAGAGTGATCGAGCACGTTGGTTCATTAGAGGGCAAAACTCATAGCGTCTTTGACCGGCGTTTCGCAAGCGCGTTCGATTTGCAAAACAGCGCACCATCCTCCTCCATCTTCCACCTTCCATCCTTGTCGGGTTCCTGCTAAAGCTCGCCGCATGGAAATCTACGACCATCCGACTTTCCGCATGGCTTGCCAGCAGTTCGACAGCGTCGCCGATCACCTCGACATTCCTCCCGCCGAACGCGACCGCCTGAAATATCCCAAACGCTCCATGACTGTCGCCGTGCCCATCCGGCGCGACGACGGCTCCACCCAGGTATTCGCCGGTTACCGTGTGCAACATCACCTCACCCTTGGCCCGACCAAGGGTGGCTTGCGTTATCATCCGGACGTGACGCTCGGCGAAGTCGCGGCGCTGGCGATGTGGATGAGTTGGAAATGCGCGCTGACCGGCCTGCCCTACGGCGGCGCGAAAGGCGGTATCACCTGCGATCCCACCAAAATGTCCAAAGGCGAACTGGAACATCTCACGCGGCGTTACACACAGGAAATGATTCCGTTCATCGGCCCGCAAGTGGACGTGATGGCCCCCGACCTCGGCACGAACGAACAAACGATGGCCTGGATGATGGATACCTACTCGATGCACGAAGGCCACGCCGTGCCCAGCATCGTCACCGGCAAACCGGTGAGCGTGGGTGGTTCGCTCGGACGGCGCGAGGCCACCGGGCGCGGCGTCGCGTATCTCGTCAATCGCGCCACGGACACTGTCGGCCTCGACATGAGCAAATGCACCGCCGTGGTGCAAGGGTTTGGCAACGTCGGCTCGATTGCCGCGTTGAGTCTGGCGCGTTACGGCGCGAAAATCATCGCCGTGAGCGACGCCTTCGGTGGCATTCACAACGCGAAAGGACTCGATCTTTTCTCGCTGGAGAAACATGTGGCCGAAAAGAAGACCGTGGTTGGTTTTCCCGAAGCCGAGCCAATCACAAACGAGCAACTGCTCCTGTTGCCCTGCGACATTCTCGTGCCCGCGGCGTTGGAACGCCAGATCACTGAAAACAACGCGGGCAAAATCCAGTGCCGCATCCTCGCCGAAGCGGCCAACGGTCCGACTACGCCGGCAGCCGACGCAATCATTCAACAACGTCCGGAGATTTTCGTGATTCCCGACGTGTTATGCAACGCGGGCGGCGTGGTGGTGAGCTATTTCGAGTGGGTGCAGGACCTGCAAAGCTTCTTCTGGGGTGAAACGGAAATCACGGACAAACTCTTCCGCATTCTGGAAACCGCCTACACCCAAATCCTCGCTTCGAGTCGCAAGCAAAAAATCCCGATGCGCCTCGCCGCCTTGAGCGTGGGCGTCAAGCGTGTGCAGGAAGCGAAGAGGATTCGGGGATTGTTTCCATGAAACGAAAATCGGTCTGGAAGCATTGGCAGGTACTTATGAATGGCGTGAACTTCCGGCTTCTCGTTCCAAACGAAGTTTACGCCGCGATTACGGTTCGTGGAGTCAAAAGGCGACCTTGGATACCGACGTCCATCGCTGCTGGCACAAATGACCGACTGACGAAGCAAGCTTCGAAAGTGCGGCGCATGGGCTTTTGTACTATGGTTTTTGTCCATGCTCGATCTCGGCTGGAAGCAGAGTCAAAGGCAGTCGAAGTTCTGCGCCGAGACAAGCGACTGCGCGCCGAAGTCCAAAACCCACGTAACGACCCTCCGAGGCTAATTGCAGACACGATTAGCCAGGTTCGATCTTTTCGAGGCTGCCCACTCCCGCGCAGTGGCTTGGCTTTCTATGTTGACCGATCAAGAAAGCTCATGGCTTGACCGCCTGAATGAACGCCCGCACCTTCTCGTGATCCTTCTTGCCAGGCGACGACTCGACGCCGCTGGAAACATCCACGCCGAAGGGTTGAACCCGGCGCACCGCTTCACCGACATTTTCCGGCGTAAGTCCGCCGGCGAGAAAGATCGGGCGACCGAATTGCGTGGCTTCCAGCGCGAGATTCCAATTGAACTTCGCTCCCGTGCCACCATGGGCATCCGCAGAATAGGCATCGAGCAACCAGGCGTCCGTTGGATACTTCGGCAGCTCGGCCAACGTCTCCGGACCGCGCACGCGAAAGGCTTTCATGCTCATCACGCCGAACTGGGTGCAGAACTCCGGCGTTTCCTCGCCGTGAAATTGCAGCAGGCTCACCCCGCAGTCGCCAATGGCGCGCATGACCATGTCTTCGTCCGGATTCACAAACACGCCAACTTTCACAACAAACGGCGGAAGCGCGCGGGAAATCTCCACGGCCGTCGCCAGTGAAATGTGGCGCGGGCTGCGTTCATAGAACATCAGCCCGATCATGTCCGCGCCAGCTTCCACCGCGGCCAGTCCATCGGCCACGTTCGTGATGCCGCAGATTTTTACCAAATCGGAAGAGTGAAGACAGGCGCGATGCCAGTCCTACCGCCCGAAAAACATTGAGTTGAGTCGGCAAGGGGCTAGTTTGGGCGCGGGAAATGAAAACCTTTGCGCAACTTGGCTTTCCGGGACGGTTGGTCGCCGTCGAGGGGCTCGATGGTTCGGGCAAGTCCACCCAGATTTATCTGCTCAAGCGCTGGCTCGAAGCGGAAGGGGTAAAAGTTTATTTCAGCGAGTGGAATTCCTCCGAACTGGTGAAGTCGGCCACGAGCAAGGGCAAGAAGCGAGAGTTGCTTACGCCCACCACGTTCAGCCTGATTCACGCGACGGATTTCGCCGACCGCTATGAGCGTCACCTGCTGCCGCTGCTGCGCGCCGGTTACGTGGTGTTGTGCGACCGTTATATTTTTACAGCGTTCGCGCGCGACACGGTGCGCGGCTGTCCGCCGTCATGGGTGCGTGGCGTTTACAATTTCGCGGCGCTGCCGGACCTCACGTTTTTCTTCAAGGCCGATCTGGAGGTGTCGTTGAACCGCATCCTGGACGGGCGGCCCAAGTTGAAGTTCTTCGAGGCGGGCATGGATTTGCGGCTGTCGTCCGATCCCTATGAAAGTTTCCGCATCTTCCAGGGGCGCATTCTGGATCAGTACCTGGCGATGAGCACGGAGTTTCATTTCGTGACCATTGACGCGAATCAACGCGTCGAGGCGCAACAGGCCACGGTGCGGCAACTGGTGAACCAGCGGATTGATTTCGAACTCTTTCGCCGCCAAAGTCCGCTGCCGTTGCCGCCGCCGGTCAAGCGCAGCAATGGAACCCCGGACGAAGTCGAGGAGGACACCGCGACATGAAAAAAGCCAAAAGGAAACTGGTGGTGCCGTGTGCCAGCGACCGGAGCTTTTACGGCGACGGCATCCCTGGCGTGAAGGCGGAAGAACTCGCCGGCAAGCTCATCGCGGTCGAGGGCGCGGACGGTTCGGGCCGTTCCACGCAGATTGCGCTGCTGGTAGAGTGGCTGGAAACGCGCGGCCACGCCACGGTCCAAGTCGGTTTGAAACGTTCGACTCTGGTGAGCGATGAGTTGAATGACGCACAGAACGGAAACATTCTGAGCCGCACGACGCTGAGTTTGTTTTACGCGACGGACTTTGCCGATCAACTGGAGAACGTCATTCTGCCTTCGCTCAAGGCCGGGTTCATCGTGCTGGCGGATCGCTATATTTACACGCTGATGGCGCGCGACATGGTGCGTGGCATGGACGAAGCGTGGTTGAAAAATCTTTACGGTATCGCGCTCAAACCGGATGCGGTGTTTTATCTCGCCATCGAGCCCAGCGAGCTGGTGCAACGCAATCTTGCCAAGACCGCCACGCTTGATTACTGGGAGAGCGGCATGGACCTCGGCCTGTCGCGCGACTTGTACGACAGCTTCCTCAAGTATCAGACCTCGATGCAGGCAGCATTTCGGCGGCTGCAAAAAACCTACGGCTTCACGATCGTGAACGGCACGCGCGCGGTGGACGAGGTGAACGAGGAATTGCGCAAGAAGATTGACGCGGTGCTCGAAGGCAGGTCCTGACTTGATTCGCCGGCGGAATTGGTCGCGCTCCGACCAATAGCGACGAGTGCCGCCGCGCGACGAACGCTACCATAACGTGCCTGGTCGAAACGGATTCCTGTTCCCCTTTTCGGGCTGTTCCGTAACATCCCGCGCACGATGGCGCATATTCACGAAAAGATAGATTTCACGGTGGCAATCTTCGTCGTTCGCGACGCGAAGATTTTGCTCATCCACCATCGGAAGCTCGATAAGTGGCTGCCGCTGGGCGGGCACATCGAGTTGGACGAAGACCCGGAGCAAGCGGCGTTGCGCGAGGCGAAGGAGGAGAGCGGGCTAGACGTTGAATTGCTCGGTGAACGCCCGCCCACGACCGAGCCCGGCACCCGCGCGCTCATCGCGCCGCGCTTTCTCGACATTCACCGCATCACGGACACGCACGAGCACATCGGGATGATTTACTGGGCGCGGCCCAAGAGCGGATCGACCACGCTGGCGGTCGAAGAACACCACGACATCCGCTGGTGTTCGACGGCCGAACTCGACACGCTCCAACCCGCCATGAGCAACGCCGTGAAGTGGTATTGCCGCAAAGCCATCGAGGAAATCTCTCGATGACCCATCGCCAGCTCAAGGTCGGTTACTTCGCCCTCGCGGGAATGAACACGCTCGCGACGTCGTATTTTTTCAACTACCTCTTTTTCTTCCTGCACGACCGGTTTGGCTTTGGCAATCGCGAGAACCTCTGGGTGACGGCGTTGCACGGGTTCATCTACATTTTCTCGGCGTGGCAGTGCGGGAGGTTCGCGCAACGGCGGGGTTACCTTCGAAGTTCGCGGATTGGTTTTCTGGGCCTCCTCCTTGTCATGATTGGCGCGGCCTTCCTAGACAGCGTCGTCGGGCAACTCTTGATGGTGGCGGCCTACAGCGTTGCGGTGTGTTTCACCTGGCCCGCGTTGGAATCGCTGGCGAGCGAGCGCGAATCCCAGACCGGCATGCAACAAATGGTCGGCATCTACAATTGCACCTGGGCAGGTGGCGCGGCGTTTGCGTATTTCACCGGCGGAAAACTTTACGACGCGTTCGGCAAGGGCGCCATCTTCTGGCTGCCGGCAACCTTGTTCGCGGGACAATTCCTTTTGACGCTCTGGCTGGAAAAACACCACGCGACGGTACTCGCCGCCACGCCCGAGCCGCCGAAGGAAACCCATCACACGCCGGAGGCCGCCGCGTTGCGGCAACCGGTCAGCCCCAAGGCTTTTCTGAAAATGGCGTGGCTCGCCAGTCCGTTTGCCTACATCGCGATCAATACCCTGATCGCCGTCATGCCCGGCATTGCGCAAAAACTACAGCTTTCGCCAACCCGCGTGGGATTGTTCTGCTCCGTGTGGTTCTTTGGGCGCTTCGCCGCTTTCTTTCTGCTGTGGCGATGGCAGGGCTGGCATTACCGGTTTCGCTGGTTGCTCGGCGCGTTTGTGCTGCTCATTGCCAGCTTTGCCGCGATTCTGTTTGCCCGCGAGCTTTGGATTGTCGTGCTGGCACAAATCACCTTCGGGCTTGCCGCCGGCTTGATCTACTATTCGTCGTTGTTCTATTCGATGGACGTCGGCGAAGGCAGCAGCGAACACGGCGGCATCCACGAAGCCTTCATCGGTCTGGGCATTTGCCTGGGCCCGGCGGTCGGCGCGACAGCACTGCAACTTGTTCCAAACAATCCGGATGCCGGCGCCTGGGCGGTCAGCGGGTTGCTGGTCATCGGCCTCGGCGGCCTGATCTGGCTGCGCACCCGGAAGTGAAACTTGATAACCGGCCAGATCATGTCCATTCTCTGCCCCGGTCGAGTTGAAACGGTTTGACCTTTTAACGACTCAACCAACACAACCATGTCACTACTCGCAGGAAAACTCGGAATTGTCTTTGGCGTCGCCAACAAACGCTCCATCGCCTGGGCTATCGCCCAAGCTTGGGCCAAAGAGGGCGCGAAACTGGCCTTCACCTACCAGGGCGAACGGCTCAAGGAGAACGTCGAGGAACTCGCCGGTACGTTCGGCGCGGACACCCTCATCATGCCTTGCGATGTGACGAAGGACGAGGACATCGCGCGGGTATTTGGCGAGGTCGGTCAGAAGTTCGGCAAACTGGACCTGATGCTGCACTCCGTGGCGTTCGCCCCCAAGGACGCGCTGGAAGGTGAGTTCGTGAACACCAGTCGCGAGGCGTTTCGCATTGCGCATGATGTCAGCGCGTATTCGCTGGTTGCGCTTTCTCGTGCCGCTGCACCGTTGATGACCGATGGCGGCAGCATCATTGCCATGAGCTATTACGGCGCGGAAAAGGTTGTGCCGCATTACAACGTCATGGGCGTGGCCAAGGCGTCCCTTGAAGCGAGCACCCGTTATCTCGCCTACGATCTTGGTCCGAAGAAAATTCGCGTCAACTGCATCAGTGCCGGGCCGGTGAACACGCTGGCCGCGCGCGGCATTGCCGGGTTCAACGAGATGCTGAAGCACTACGAAGCCCACGCACCACTCAAGCGTAACGTAACCCCGGACGAACTCGGCGCCTCGGGAGTCTTCCTCGCCAGCGACGGCGCGGCCGCCATCACCGGCCAGGTCATCTACGTGGACGGCGGCTACCAGATCATGGGGATGTGAGCGCCCGTAGTTCGGCGAACAAATCACGCTTCACCGGATGGTGGTCATGAGCTTGAAACGGACCCAATCCTCGTTCGCCGATGAAATGCGCTTGGCTTGGGCGCTGGTCCACACGGACTCCGTGTCCCGCAGTTTCTGAACATCAGCGTGTCCGTCGAGATAGTTGACCCCGAAGCCGCGCTCGTGGCGGGCGGCGGGGAAACTCGAAAACGGCTCACTGTCATCCATCGTCACCAGGAACCAGCCGTCGTCGATGCTGAACTCGTGCTCATCGGCCAGCACCCATAACGAAGCCGCGCCCGCGACGCCGAGTTCGCTGTCCTTGACGAACGTACGATAGCCCGTGCGCCGCGGGTAATCCTCCATATAGCGGCTGCCCATCCAGCTATTCATCGCATAACTGCGGACACGTGCGCCGCGCCCAGCCGGGCCGCTCATGGCGCCCGCGCCCGCGCCGGAACGGTCCACAGGGCAACGAAACACGCCCAACTGATTGGCGTAAGGAAACAGTTTGCTCCACCGCAGGAACAGCGTGTTCGTTGCCTCCGTCTCATGACGCATGCTGCCAAACACCCAGGAATTGGTCATCGCCGGCCCGGGAGTGTCTCCCCGATTATTCACCACGAGCAGACCGCTGTTGTCCGCCATGTAAGCCTGCGCCGCCACGGCCAGTTGTTTGAGGTTGTTCAGGCAACTGATCGTTTGCGCCCGGGTTTTGGCACCCGAAAGGGTTGGCAGCAACAGCGCCGCCAGGATGGCGATGATGGCGATCACCACGAGCAGTTCGATGAGCGTGAACCCTCGCGTCGGACGGCCGCGACGCGAACGCTGCCGGGGTTTCTTCCGATTTGATGGCGCCGGTCCGCCCGGTGGCAATGCTTGCTCACTCGGCCGGGGTACAACCAGGCGGCCAACCGGCGGGGCCACCGGATATTCATCGGCAAACAACGCCTCGGCGGCTGCCCACAAACCCGCCGGGCCGCCCGTTGGAATGGGCTGTCCGCTGCCGGTGATCGCTCGATACAAACGCGCCATGAGATCGAAAATTCAGCCTATTTACCTCCAACCCGGCGCCGTTGGAAACTGTGCGTCTGGCCGCACACCCGACGCTTTTGATTGCACAACCCGCCGCGCGCGGGATAATCGCCGGCAGGCAAATGAAACCACGGGCTGCGCTTTTCCTTCTGGCCCCGGCGCTGCTGGCGCTTGCGCCGACGCTTTTCGCCCAACCGACCAATTACTGGCGCGTCTTCACCCAGACCGACGGCCTCGCGGAGAATGCCTGCGTCTCGGTCACCCTCGGCGCCAGCGGCAACGTCCTCGTGCGCCACCTCAAATCCGCCCGCGTCTCGGTGCTGGACGGCTACGACGTGACCATCATTCCCGAGCCAGGTACCTGGCGGCATCGTGTTTATGAAAGCCCCGGCGGGCAGCTCTGGAGTGTCATCCCTTCGGGCCTGCAGGAATTTCGGGACGGCCAATGGGTTTCCTATGGGGTGACGGAAATTGCGGAGCATTTTCAGGCTGGCCGCACGAACGAAATTCCCCTGCTGCCCGTGCGGCAGGGCCGCGTGTTGGCGCTGCTGCCGGACCGCCTGCTGCAATTTGGGGCCGAGGATCCGGACGAACCCCGCGTGGAAATTCTCCGGCGTGCTGATCAAACAACCCTCGGTGCGTTTACCGCCATGGCCTCCACCCCGGACGGCGCACTTTGGATCGCGGGAACGCGCGGGTTCGAGATGAACCCCGGACCGGTGAGGAATCTCAAACCGGAACAGGCCTGGGTGCCGACCAACCAAGCGCCCGCCCAATGGCTGGCCCGGCAGATCGAGCCCCCGTCACCCGATGAACTCTCGGTCCGCAGAATCTTCGACGTGGCCGTGGATCGAGACGGGGTGGAGTGGGTCGGAACCTCGGATGGACTGTTTCGCCGGGCGCCCATGATTTGGGAACCCACCGTTCGCTCCACGTCGCCGCTCCCGGAGTCCAAGCTGGACATCAGACTCCCGCCCGATCTGCCCGATGACCTCGCCGGCCTCGGCGGCTGGCAATCCACCATCACGACGCGGAACGGGGACGTTTGGCTCGGAAGCACGCAGGTGCTGGCCTGGCGACACCAATCCTCCTGGCGCGTTTTTTCCACCACCAACCAGCTCGGCCCGGAGGGAGTAACCGCTTTCGCCGAAGCGGCGGACGGGCGGATCTGGTGCGCCACGCCCGGCAAAGTCTGGGAGTTTGATGGTCGCAACTGGCTCGACCTGCGCGGGGGATTTACCCACATCAACGGCCTGTGCAGCGCGCGCAACGGGACTTTGTGGGTGGCCACCGACGCGGGGGTTTACCGCTACGCCCAGGACGCCTGGATTGCCAACGGCGTGGAAGACGGCTTGCCAGCGCCAATGGTCCGCTCCCTCGCCGAAGATGCCGCCGGACACATTACGGCGACCACTCCCCCGGGCGCCGCCGTGTTTCGTCCCGCGGCCGACACGGAACCGCCACGAACCTTCATCTTCACGACGGGCGCGGGCGAAAACAATTATCCCGAAGGCGCCACGGTGACGTTGTCCTTCCGCGGGCGGGACAAATGGAAACTCACCGCCGCCAGCCGGTTGCTTTTCTCGTACCGGCTGGACGAGCGCGAGTGGTCGCGGTTCCAGGAATTCCGGGAGGTTTCGTTTGGCGAACTCCCCCTGGGCAAACATTACTTCCAGGTCCGGGCGATGGACCGCAACGCAAATATTGACCCGAAGCCGGCGCGGTTTGAATTCGCGGTCGTCGTCCCGTGGTATCGGGAGACGCGGCTCGTGTTGATCCTCTCGGCGGCGCTGGGCGTGGCGGTCTTCTTCGCGGCCCTCGCCATGAATCGGCATCGCAAACTGCGCTTGAGCTACACGGAGGTGGAGCGGAAGATCACCGAGCGCACGCGCGAACTCGAAATCGCCAACCGCGAATTGTTGCATAGCCAGAAGATGAACGCGCTCGGCACGCTTTCCGCCGGCATCGCCCATGATTTCAACAACATCCTATCCATCATCAAAGGCTCGGCCCAGATCATCGAGGACAACCTCGACAAACCGGCAAAAATCCAGACCCGCCTGGATCGCATCAAAACCGTCGTGCAGCAGGGCGCAGGCATCGTCGAAGCCATGCTCGGCTTCAGCCGCAGTTCCGACCACCAGACAGACCAGTGCGATGTAAACGGCATCGTGGACGATACGCTCAAACTGCTCGGCGATCGTTTTGTGCGGGAGGTCGAGGTTCACTTCGAGCGGGGTGTGAACCTGCCGGAGATTTCAGTCGCGCGGGATTTCGTCCAGCAGGTGCTGTTGAATTTCATCTTCAACGCGGCGGACGCCATGACGGAACGCAAGCGCCTGATTCTCTCCACCCGGCTAACGAAGCAACTGCCGGATGCCCTGGCCCTGCCACCCGCGCGAGCCGGATGGTTTATCGCCATCGCCGTGAACGATTCCGGCGGCGGCATCACGCCGGAGAATCTGCCGCGCATCTTCGAGCCGTTCTTCACCACCAAGGCGATGTCGGCCCGGCGCGGCACCGGGCTGGGACTCTCCATGGTCTATGAGCTGGCAAAAAAACTGAACGCCGGCCTGGCGGTGGAAACGGAACTCGGCAAAGGCAGCACCTTCACCGTTTTCCTGCCGGCTGATTCCCCGACCTCACCCGCCGGCCCCGTGGAAAAGAAAACACCGCCATGAAAGCCAGATCCGTCATCCTGATTGTCGAGGACGACGACCTCCAGTATGAGATTTACGAGGAGGCACTCGACGCCCACCAGTTGGTCCGCGCCAAGACCGGCAGCGATGCGCTCGCGCAGATTCCCGCCTGCAAACCCGAGGCGCTGATCCTCGACCACGTGCTTGATGACGGAGAGCGTGGGCTGGATTTTCTGCCCGAATTCAAGGAACTGTTGCCCTTCGTGCCGATCATCGTTGTATCCGGCGCACTGGAGGTCCGACAACAAATGGCCGCCCTGCAAGGTCCGCGCCGCGCGCACTACTGCCTGCCCAAGCCGGTGGACATCCGCGAACTCAAACGCACCGTGGCTACCGCGCTCGCCGAGTGCGGGCAAAAAGAAGTGGTCCGCCAGTTCGAGGCATTGGAACGCTCCCGCCGCGTGGATGCCCAGGAATTGTTGAGCCGCTCCACTGATCGCCTCAGCCGTCAGAACCGGATTTTTGAAATCATCGGCAAGTCCCGCGAGCGCCCCAACATCTCCGCGCTGTCCCGCCAGTTCAACGTCGCGCGTCGCACCATCATCCGCGATTTGCAGGAAATGATCCGACGCGGCCAGCTCAAGCCGGAGATTTATCCCGAGTGGGAAAATCCGTCCGAAGAAGATTAGCGATCGGGCTGGGCGCTAAACGCAGCCACGACATCCTTGGCCGGAAAAGTTCGGCCGCGTTGATAGTTGATGCCGACGGCATTCCAACGGGCGAGCAACACTGTCGAGTTGGATCGTGCCAAAAAGCCGAATTGCAGCGCTCCATTTTTCAACCCAGACGTTTCAGCGCCTTCGGATTGGCGTACAACCGACTGGAACAATTCCGTGAGATTCGCCGACAAGCCATCCACAAAGACCCGATCCCCCACCCGCAACGCCGCGGCCTGCTCCGCACTCGGCGGCAAGGACGGAGTTAGCGATGTAAAAAGCACCCAATCCTTGTCCCCGGGCTGCCAACCACAAACCAGGAGCGCGCGATTGGCTTCCGCATCAGTAAGCTCATACTCGTGGCGGTCGTAGATTCGCCCCACCTCGGCGATCTCCACCAGCGCATGACTCTGGATGCGCCAGATGCGCCCATCCAGTGTGCCCTCGGCCTCCAACTTCAAGGGCGCCGCCGGCGCGCTTTGCTTTGACATCTGGGCGCGTTGGCGGAAGGGACGACACGAGGTGTAGCCAGCGAATCCGATAAACGTCACCAGAATTACCGCCCCGATTTGGAGAAACCGCCTGGACAAAACCGCGGCATTGCCGGCAAGCCCGCCGGCCGAAAAGAGATTCTCACCGCTGGCCGGCTGCGAGAGCGAATCCAATTGCTCGCGCGGCAAATTGAATGCTGTTGCCACCAGGCCGCTCGTCAGATCAATGCCCCGGTAGTATTCCACCTCGTCGCCGGTCCAGCTTACCACGACCATGTATTTGCCAGCCTCGGCGTTGAAATACTGTGCCACGTCGCCAACCTCCACACCTTCCGGCGCCTCGCCTTCGATGTGATACACCCGCGACTCGTCCACCAAAGTGACCTGCGCGTCCCTCCCTTCCAGATTCAGACGATCACCCACTCGCCGCGTGGCTGCATCGGCGGCCGTCATCGGATTGTCGGGTTCAAACAGCGTGAACATGCGCCATTCACCGCCCTGTTCGCCTTCCTCGTAAACCAGCGTGGCCATCTGGTTGTCCGGTCCGACCAGATTGAACTCGTTCCAGAAATATTGTTCGCCGCCCTCGTCCATCCCTATGACGACGCGGCCGGCCACCCGATATTGGCGACCGTTGAACGTGCCAGACATCCCGACTTTGATCGGAGTGGGATTGGCAAAACTCATTTGGACTCTCCTCCCTCGGGCCAGCGGAAAAAGTGCGGCACAAACCGGCTCAAGTTACCCGTGATGCGTCGGGTGTCCTCACGAATTCCGAGCCCCGCCGCCTCGTGATCCACCACCCAGACACCGAAGACGGGGCGTCGTCCTTCAAACTCCGGCAAGGGCGCGAGCGCCTGGTATACGTGCCCTTCCTCGCCATAATCACCGCCGGTCTCCTCGACCACGACCCCGCCCTCCACCAACGAGACGTTGCTCCCCTCGCGACTCAGCTTCGGTTTGCGCACGTAGCGATTGCCCAACGGCGCGGCCAGCTCGTAGGCCGGCAGCAGATTGGGATGCTCCGGGAATAGTTCCCAGAGAATCGGCAACAGCCCCTTGTTGCTCAAAAGCATTTTCCACGTCGGCTCGATGAACCGCACGCTGTCGCCGGTTAGCTGGGTGCCAAATTCCTCGTGCCACAGCCATTCCCACGGATACAACTTGAAGCAACGCTCAATGGTTTCGTTGTCGAGGTCAACAAAGCGCCCCGCTTTCTTGTCCCAGCCGATGTCCTCGATGAACACGGATTTCGTCTTCACGCCGGCCTGCTCGCAGGTGTCGCGCAAATACAGCACCGTCATCTCGTCTTCCGGATGTTCCTTGATGCTGCTGAAATGAATCGTCGTGCCCGCCCAACGTCGCCACGCTTCAACCAGTCGCTCGTGGATGGAATTGAATTGATCCGCTCCCGCCTGAGTGTCCTGCAACCAGAACCACTGCGCCACGGACGCTTCGACCAGCGCGGTAGGCGTGTCAGCATTGTATTCGAGCAATTTCGGCGGCGAACTCCCGTCGTAGGACAAATCGAAACGGCCGTAGAGACTGAAATCGTCGCGCTCCCATGACTGCAAGATCCCCGGCACGGCGACTGCCGGAATACCGAGCCGCGTCCACCAGTCGTTCTTAATGACCGCTTCTGCCGCCTCGATGCACAGGTAATGCAGCGTGTTGGCAGCGGCTTCGAGCGCGTTCACTTCCGCCAACGTCAACTCGTAACAGGCTGATTCATCCCAATACGGCCCCTCGTCATGCGAGTGGTAGGTGAGGCCGACCGACTCAACTTTCGGTCGCCAATCGGCGCGGGGCTGGCAAGCGTGACGTTTCATCAGGCCCAGATTGAATGATGCCGCGACGTGCTCCCGAATCCGCCGCGCGGGATGTCCGTTCGTTGCGCCTGCGCCAAGGCTGCCATCTCCGGCGTTGGCGACGAAATATTCGTGATGCTCTGATGCGGCGAAGGCCCCCATTGCCCGCCGTAGAAGTAGCGCTGACTTTGGGCGTCAAAATGATTGTAAGGAAACGCATACCAGCCGCGAAAAGGTGCGTGGTAGTAGCCGACACCCGGCACCTGGAAGTTGTTCGTGTAGGCGCTCTGCCCGCTGATGGGCAGCCTCTGGACTGGGTCCGGCCCACAACTTGTCAGTGCGCCGGCGGACAGCCCGCCAATCAACACCAACCGGATGCTGCGGCTCCGTTTCACCTTGGCCCTCGCAACGGTAACTCAACCGACCATCGCCGCCGCGATGATGATGCACAGGCCGAGAATTACCGCCCCGGCCAGAATGGCTGCGGCGATGTTCTTGTTCTCGAGAATCTCCTTGTTCAAATCGCCAGGCGTACACTTGTCGAGCACTTTGTAGCCGAGCACCGCCAGGACAATTCCGAGCACGGCGAAGATCAGCATGTTGAGAATCGCCTGACCAAGAGTCTGTGCATGCCACGTGGGCGCGGCCTCGGTATCGGCGGCGAGAAGCGGCATCGCGGCAAACAGGACAAACAGGAGCGTCAGACACGGGCTGAGGGACTTTTTCATATGTTGTATGTGCGCGTTGAATCGTCGCGAGCCGTCGGCCCCGCTTGGGCGTTGGCACCGATGGCTTGTAGCGAACAATTAGCAGCCGCCTCCGGGGGGCACAATTAGAAAACCCTGGCGGCTTTGTACCTGCAAAATCCGATTGCGCGCGAAGCTGCGCTTCACGAACATGCCGCCCATGCTTGCCCGCGTTTGCTCCGCCGCCGTCAACGGCATCGAGGCTTATCCCGTCGAGGTTGAAGTCAACGCGGGCTATGGAGATACGGTCATTGTCATCGTCGGGCTGCCAGACGCGGCCGTAAAGGAATCACGCGATCGCGTGGCAACGGCCCTCAGCAACTCCGGATTCAAATTTCCCATGGGCCGCTGCACCATCAATCTCGCTCCGGCCGATGTTAAGAAGGAAGGTCCAAGTTTTGATTTACCCATCGCGCTCGGGATTCTCGCCGCCAGTGAACAGATCGAAACCGATCAACTCGATAACTTCATCGCGGTCGGCGAACTTGCCCTGACTGGCGCGGTGCGGCCCTGCAAAGGCGTGCTGCCCATCGCCCTGCGCGCCAAGGCCGATGGCCGAACCGGCGTGCTTGTGCCCGCAGAGAATGCAGCGGAAGCGGCAGTCGTCGCCGGACTGCAAGTCATCCCCATCCAAAATCTCCGTGAAGCGGCGCAATTCCTCGAAGGCGAAATCCGGATCACGCCCACCAAGGTGGATGTAACGAAGCTCTTCGATCAACCACTAGACGACGACGTGGATTTTGCCGAAGTCAAAGGTCAGGAATCCGTAAAGCGCGCCTTGGAGATCGCGGCCGCCGGCTCCCATAACGTCCTGCTCATCGGTCCGCCGGGCACTGGCAAATCGATGCTGGCGAAGCGCCTCGCCACCATCCTTCCACCGCTCACGCTCGACGAAGCGCTGGAGACCACCAAAATTCACAGCATCGTCGGCCTGCTGAATGCCAAGCAGGGGTTAATCACGCGACGACCTTTCCGATCACCACACCATACCGCCAGCGACGCGGGATTGCTCGGCGGCAACATCAACCCTTCGCCCGGCGAAATTTCCCTCGCGCACCATGGCGTGTTGTTTCTCGACGAACTGCCCGAGTTCAAACGCAGCGTACTGGAGACGATGCGCCAACCACTGGAGGAAGGGCGCGTAACCATTTCGCGCGCCGCCGGCACCATGACGTTTCCCTCCCAATTCATGCTCGTGGCCGCGATGAACCCAACGCCCGACGGCAAGATGCCGCACGAAAGCAAATCCTCGCCCCGCGAGATTCAAAATTATCTCGCGCGCATCTCCGGGCCATTGCTGGACCGCATTGACCTGCACGTCGAAGTGCCGGCGGTGAAGTTTCGGGAAATTTCCGGCGACCGTATGGGCGAATCCTCGGCGGAGATTCGGGCGCGGGTGATGGTCGCAAGACAGCGACAACAGACGCGTTTCGCCCACAAGCCGAAGATCACCTGCAATGCGCGTATGGGCACAAAGGAGCTCAAGGAATTCTGCACGTTGGATGAGTCCACCAAGGAACTGCTCAGGAACGCCATGGCGGATTACAACCTCAGCGCCCGCGCCTATGACCGCATCCTGAAGGTCGCCCGTACCATTGCCGACCTCGCGGCGGCGGCGAATGTCAGCAGCGACCACGTTTCGGAGGCGATTCAACTACGCTCGCTGGATCGGCAGTTGTGGGGTTGAAGTGCCTGCCACCAAGCCACCAAGGTCAAACTCCCCGCGCCTGTCATTTCTCGCCTCAAAAGATTGTTGCGATTGGTTGTTGCTATTCCGGCGCAACCCGTCACCATGTCCGGGTCTGTTAGATAGCTTGTCTCTTTCAAGGCATGGTAATCCTCAGGTGAACTTGGTTCAGTGATGATTTTAGACCCGGTGTTCGGGAACAGTCTGAAGAAAGCGTCGGTTAGTCGGACAGTAAACATCACATGAGCAATAAACTGTTTGTTGGAAATCTTTCCTTCAACACCACTGAAAACGACCTCAATGACGCGTTCGCCGCGTTTGGCACGGTCACGGAAACCAACCTGATGATGGATCGCACCACCGGCCGCCCCCGCGGTTTCGGTTTTGTGACCATGGGTTCAGCTGACGAGGCCCAGAAGGCCATCGAAGGCATGAACGGCAAGGACATGGACGGTCGCGCCCTCACGGTCAACGTCGCCAAGCCCCGCGAAGAGCGTTCGGGCGGTGGTGGCGGCGGCCGTCGTGAATACGGCGGTGGCGGCGGCGGTCGTGGTCGCTACTAATCCTTCCTGGATTTTCAGGGCGGGGTTCGGTGCGAACCGGGCCTCGCCTTTTTTTCTTTATCGCGTTCTGCCTTTACCTGTCGATCGGCCGCCGCGTTTTCGTCGAGGCAGGTTGCGGTTATTTGTCAGCCCATGAAGGAAGAACATATTGAAGTTGAAGGTCGCGTGACGACCGTGCTGCCCGGGACGATGTTCCGTGTCGAACTGGACAACAAACACGAAGTGCTGGCCACCATTTGCGGCAAGATGCGCAAACGCTGGGTGCGCCTCACCGTCGGCGACCGCGTGAAGATGGACATGTCGCCCTACGACCTGAACAAGGCACGCATCACCTGGCGACTCAGGTAGAATTTAATCCCCTGCCCTATTGCCGACTGCGATAAAGCGCCACCAGCGCCGCGCCGATGGCTTGGGACAAATCACCGAGGACGGCAGGGACAATCTTCACCGTCTTGCGCTGCGTCGGCCAGAAGTATGGCTCCGCCGCCTCCCGGATCAACCGCAGGTAGCGCTCACGAAACTCAGGGGTCGTCGCCTCAGGATCCATCAAGCCTCCGCCGATCACCACGATCCCGGCGTCCAGCGCCAGGGTAAGGTTTGCGATGTGCAAGCCCATGGCCCGCGCTTGGAAATCAAAAATCTCCAGCGCCAGCGGATCGCCCTTCTGGGCGCGACTGCGCAATGACAGGGCTTTCTCTTTCGGCGTGCCCGAGGCCTTGGCCAGTTCGTGGTCCGGATACTTCTTGAGTTTCTCCTCGAGCAAATGCGGTAGTCCAGAAATCGTCGTGTAAGCCTCGAAACAGCCCCAGTCGCGACCGCAGCCACAGGGAAACGGCCGGATGTTGCCAAGCATCTGCAAGGGCGCCGGCATGTGCGCGCCTTCCATCCCGGCCAGCGTATCACCCGCCAGCGGCAGACCGTTCTGGTCAATGTAGGCACAACCCAGTCCTGATCCGGGCATCAACATCAGCACCGAACTCTTCGTGTTGCGCCGCGCGAGCCGCGCTTCGGCCACGCCGCCGTATTGACCGTCGTTGCCCATCACCAGCGGCACGTTCCGACCGGCGGCCTGCGCGAGCGCCTTGGTGTAATCCGCCACCACATCCCAGCCCGCAAAACTCAAAGGCAGGTTGGCCGAACGGTCCAACACGCCGTAGCGTTGATACGGCCCGGGAATCGCCAGTCCCACGCCG
This sequence comes from Limisphaerales bacterium, assembly GCA_044225555.1. Taxonomy (GTDB): domain Bacteria; phylum Verrucomicrobiota; class Verrucomicrobiia; order Limisphaerales; family JADLHS01; genus JADLHS01. The sequence continues at coordinate 217,669 of JBGAIM010000003.1, forward strand.
TTCACCTGCGCCCAGGTCAGGTTGTTCTCTTTGAGAAAAATGCCGATGGATTCGATCCAACCGGAAATCACCGCGCCCGTCCCGTTCTGGGAATTCGTCGGTCGCTGGAGCAGCTTGGTTGTGACGGGTTCTTCGTTCTCCCAAACCGCGTTGATCTTCGAGGTCGTCGCCCCGCTGTCCGTGCCGATGAAGATGCTTTTGTTGGAACTCATGTTGATCTGTAATTGTGTGCCGCCCGGCGATTCTGTTTAAGCGCCTGGCAAAAGGAAAGTCGCAATCAACTACCGCCTACCGCTGGACCGAAGCGTCCGGAATGACAAACGTGGTCACCGAGCGGGCAGGCAAACTGGCCGTGAATCTTCCATTGGTGATGGCCAATGGTGGTTGCGAAGCCACGTCTTCTTGTTGAGACGTTCTGTAGGCTGTGACTTCCTTGGCTGTCGTCCGTGCTCCGTTAAGCTGGAATATCGTCGCACGCGCTTCGCGACTGTCGTTGACACAAACGATGATGAGTTGCTGGCGATTCTCGTCGTAGGCGGCAAGAGAATCACCGTCATTGGCTTGAACAATCGCGCAGCCGGGACGAATGAAGCGACTGAATTGCGCCATCACATGAAACTTCCGTGTGAGGCGATAACTCGCATCTCGCCCATCCAATCGATTGTTCACCAGTCCCCACGCGCCGGCGTTGTCCGCGAACTGCCAGTAAATCCAAGCCTGCGCGCGTTTCTCGACGAGGTCGTTGCGAATCCGCCGCGCCAGGAGCAAGCCGGGTCGTTCGCCGTCGCCGTATTCCGAAACCCACAGCGGTTTGCCGGTGCGCTGGGCAAGTTGTCGCAGCCGTTGTGAGTCGTTCGCATTGTAGGTGTGCGTGACAATATGGGAGACGTTGCTCAACGTGGCGGCGTTGTAGCCGGAAACTGCTTCATACGCGCTGCGCTCGTCGTTGTCCTCCGACGCGACAAGCGTGGCGCGAACGCCCTGCCGATCCAGCGCCGGACGCAGCAGGTTTAGCATCCGCTGCTGCTGCGCGACACTCATGTGCGTGCCTTCCTGACGATTCCCCAGCTTCCACCAATCCGCCCCCGGCTCATTCATCGGCGTCACGGTGTTGAATGTCACTTCGTCGAACACGCTGAGATTGCTGACGACAGTAGCGATGTAGTTGGCGAACGGCGCTTCAAACTCCGGGCGCAAGTTGTCATCCCTGCCGTTCTTCGCGCCCGTCACGCTGCCGCTGTGCGTCATCCAATACGGCGGCGAGTTTGCGAACGCCACGACATGATTCGCCCCGCGGGCGACCGCCGCCCGCAGCATCCAGCGCTGATTGGCATCGGCATTCCAGTCCCACTTGCCGGGCTCGGACTGAAAGCCGGGGACGCGGGCACGGAATTCCATCGTGTTTGAGCGCGCAGGATTTTCGCCACCGCCGATGTTGTAGCGAACGATGTTCAACCCAAGTTGCTTGAAGGCGAGGTCGGCATATTCCTCGCGATTGGTATAACCACCCACCACATGCGCCCACCAGCACAACGACGTGCCCCAGCCGTCGAAATGGCGGACGAGCACGGTACCGGCGTCAATGACGGTTGCGTTTGTGGCGGCAGTCGCCGTGGAGGGGAAAACCAAGCCGATCGCCACCGCCACAATCCGGAACATCCAACATTCAACATTCAACGCCCAACATCCAAGACTGCCCCTGCACCCACGTTGGGCGTTCGATGTTGAGAGTTGAATGTTGAATGTTTTCCCTTCTTCGAGGAAAGGGCCAGGGTGAGGGCGTGCGTTCACAAACGTCGTCGTTGTTCGCGGGCAGTCTGCACGGACAACACCGCGAGCGCCACGCCTTTATTCGGCAGTCGGCCGAACATGCGTCGGTGAACATCACCACCGCATTCTTGCCGAGGTCACAGGCCGCGCGGAGAGCGAGCGGCGGCGGAGCGCTAAGGCAATACGGTTACCCGGAAAAAACCATTCGCATTGGTGGTAGGTTCGCTAAAGACAACATTTGTTCCCCCGCCGGCGATAATCATGCGCGGGGTCCAATCGGCATTCGTCAGGGCCGATTTGAAATCAACGCGATAGCTCGGACCTACGGTGGTGGGGAATTGGAACTGGAACAAACCGTTCGTTACGACCGGCGAAACCAGCGTCAAGTTCACCGGTGTAACCGCCGGGCCAATGGTGGCGTAGAGGCCAAACGTGCCATCGGCAAAGTGAACCTTGTAGGCCACGTCATCGCCCTGACCATCCACCAGATCAATCCGGTCCCAAGCCTGGCCGTCAAGTAAGGTGGGCGTGACATAATCCTGTTCGAACGGTTGCAACACCCATTCGCTCAAACCATCCGTGCCAAAGGTGGCGGTGGCGGAATTGAACGTGCCGCCGGTATAGCGAAAGCCATCGGTCGAATAGAAAGCCGTGCCGCCCGCCGCGGAAATCAGACTGGAGCGGTCGTAGAATGAATTCGTGCCGGAGACATCCACGTTCGCCGTGGTGAACCGGACGTTGCGCTGGTGATAAGTCCGGATGGGCGTTCCGGGATAGATGTCGTTGCCATCAATAAGTTTTGTCAGGGCCCCATTGACGTCAGCGCGATAGATGCCGTTGGTGCGCGAAGCCGTGTTGCCATCCGTGCCGATGAACCCGATATTCTGCCCGTCAAAGGCCAGTTGATAGCTGCCGGGTGAGCCGGCATACAGTCCCAACGACCCGGGAAGTTCCGTGCTGCCATTCACCACGGTCTGGAGCGTGACCCCATCCCACTTAAAGATTCCATTTTGCACGATGCCGTTTGTGATGAATTGGGAACTCCAGACGACCGCGTTGCTCGCGCGAACGGGGTAACCAAATCCGAAGAAGCCGATGCCGCCATAACTGTTCGCGGTGTCGAACACGGTGCTGATGTTGCCGTTGGTCAACCGGAACAGGCCATAGACGAACCCGGGGTTGCCGAAAAACACCTCCCCCACGAAATTTACCGCGCCGCCGGACTCATCCGTGGTGAAATGCACCGTGTTGAACTTGTCGCCCGTGGGCGCGACGGTATTAGTGTAAACCAGATTCGTCAGCCCACCGCTCTGCCAGCGGAAAAGCCCCTTCTGATTGCTGCCCTGACCAGCCACGATATGCAAAACCCCGTCGCGGAGCGTGAACGCCGTCAATTCGGTGAACACGCCACTTGTCGTGCCGGGAATCGGATCGCCCTGCTTGATGACTTTGACGAAGGGTCGCCCCAACCAGGTTGGATTGGGTTGAGCCTGGAGAGGCAGTGCGGCACCGCCGAATAGGATCACCGAAACACCAACGAGCAGCGAATTCTTGCTTAACATCATCGGAAACTGGGAGAAAACAATTCTTGAAGCAAGCCGAGGTTACCCCGACCCGATCATCCGTTATTCCCGCACTGTTTGCACTGGCAGCGCAGAGAGCGGACAATTCTTGTTCGTCTCGCTGAAGTAATTCGCTGACCAGTCGTTCGTAAACAACACGACGGGATTCTTGCCGATGTCGTACGCAATGCGCGAACCAGTCGGCAGCGAAAGTGCATCGAGATCATCCTCCTTGATGTCGCTCGGCAGCCAGCGGACGACCGTCCACGGCGCGGATTCGAGACGCGACTCGGCGCCATATTCGCTTTCGAGCCGATATTGCACGACCTCGAATTGCAGCGGGCCGACCGCCGCGAGCAGCGGCGTCTTGATGGACGAGTTGCGGAGATAAAGCGCCTGAATCACACCTTCCTGCAACAACTGGTCAAGGCCTTGGCGAAATTGTTTGAACTTCGCCGTGTTCGGATTGTGCAGGTGGCTAAACGCTTCCGGCGTGAACCGGGGAATTTCTTTGTAAGCAATCTTCGGATCGGTCGTCAGCGTGTCGCCGATGCCGAAGGCATCGTGACCGACGAGGCCGATGACATCACCGGGGAACGCCTCATCCACGGTCTCGCGTTCATTGCCAAAAATCTTGTGTGAACTGGACAGGCGCACTTTCTTCTCGCTGCGCGAGTGATGCACGGTCATGTCGCGCTCGAACTTGCCGGAGCACACGCGGATGAACGCGATGCGGTCGCGGTGCTTCGGGTCCATGTTCGCCTGAATCTTGAAGATGAATCCACTGAAGCTCGGATTCTCCGGCGAAATCTCCGTGCCCGCCATCACCCGCGGCTTTGGCGGTGGAGCATGTTTCAAAAATCCTTCGAGCAGCAACTGCACGCCGAAGTTGTTACTCGCGCTGCCGAAGAACACGGGCGTACTCAGGCCAGCAAGCACCGCCTCGTCATTCCAGACCTCACCCGCCGTTTCGAGCATCTGAAGCTCTTCCACCGTCTTGTTGAACGTCTGTTCATCGAGTTGACCGCGCACCGCCGGATCGTTGATATCGCCGACGCTCACCGGCGCGCGATACTGACCGCCGACCGTGCGCTCGAACAAGTGCATCTGGCTCGTCTGCCGATCGTATACGCCGCGAAAATCAAAACCGTTGCCGATGGGCCAGTTGATCGGGAATGCACCGATGCCCAGCACGCGCTCCAGTTCATCAATCAACTCCAGCGGATCGCGCATCGGACGGTCGCACTTGTTCATGAACGTGAAGATGGGCACGCCGCGCTGACGGCAGACTTCGAAGAGTTTCTTCGTCTGCGGCTCGATGCCTTTGCCGGCGTCAATCACCATCACCACCGAGTCCACGGCGGTGAGCACGCGATAGGTGTCCTCGGAGAAATCCTTGTGACCGGGTGTGTCGAGCAGGTTGATGCGGTAGCCGTCGTAATCGAATTGCAGCACGGTGGAACTGATCGAGATGCCGCGCTTCTTTTCGAGTTCCATCCAGTCGGACGTGGTGGCGCGCTGATTTTTGCGGGCGGTCACCGAGCCAGCGAGCTGCACCGCGCCACCGTACAGCAGCAGCTTTTCCGTCAACGTGGTTTTACCCGCGTCCGGATGCGAGATGATGGCAAACGTACGCCGTTTCGAGATTTCTTTGGCAATGCTCACAATCGAGCCGCGGAAGATAGCAGAAGGGCCGAAGGGAACAAGCGGAGGTTTAACCACGGATGGACACGAATGGATACGGATTCAATCGCCGCGAATTCAATGCGCTGGCGCTCTCCCCTCCATCCGATGGGGCGGAGAGGGGATTTATTTTGTGTGACGATGACCCGGGGTAGTCGCTGCGCTCCAACCCCGGGCTAATTTCTTTCGCTCCTTCAGAGCGTCGATCAGGGCAACGAGAAGTAATCCGCAGCCTGATAATTTCCATCCACCTGTTTGGCGATTTGCATGAGGACGTCGTTGACGAGGGTGCTGGCGCCGAAGCGGAAGAGGTCGGGCGTGAGCCAGTCGTCGCCGAGGGTTTCCTTCACCATCACCAGGTATTGCAGGGCCTGCTTGGCGGTGCGGATGCCGCCGGCGGGCTTCATGCCGATGCGGATGCCGGTGGCGAAGAAGTAATCGCGGATGGCTTCGAGCATCACGAGCGTGACGGGAATGGTCGCGGCGGGATTCACCTTGCCGGTGCTGGTCTTGATGAAATCACCGCCCGCTTGCATGGCGATTTCGCTGGCGAGGCGGACGTTGTCGTAGGTGACGAGTTCGCCGGTTTCCAGAATGACCTTCAAATGTGCCGGGCCGCAGGCTTCCTTGGTGGCAGCGATTTCGTCGAAAACTTTGGCGTGGTCGCCCGCGAGGAACGCGCAGCGATCAATGACCATATCAATTTCATCCGCGCCATCGGCCACGGTGCGGCGGACTTCTTCGAGCTTGGTGCGGAGCGGATATTGGCCGCTGGGAAAACCGGTGGCGACAGCGGCGATGTGAACGGGTGAATTGTCACCGAGAAACTTGCGGGCATACCGGGTCATGTTGGGATAAACGCACACAGCGGCGCACGGCGGCACGGCGTATTTCGGGTCGGCGGGCTGGAGCGCTTTGCGACAGAGATAAGCGACTTTGCCGGGCGTGTCCTTGCCTTCGAGCGTGGTGAGGTCGCACATGCTCACAGCCATTTTGAGTCCGGCGAGTTTGGCGCTGGTCTTGATGCTGCGCTTGGTGAAGGACGCGGCGCGTTCCTCGAGCATGATGGCGTCCACCGTCGGGACCGGCGCGTGATGCGTGATGCGTGATGCGTGATGCGGGGTGGCCACGGCTTTCATGGTGCGGGGAATCTGCGGGGCGAGGGGGGCTTAGTCAATACGGTTTCCCTGCGGGCGGCGCTACTTTTTCTTAATCTCGATCTTACTTGTAATCTTAATCTCCGAAAAGTGGCGGAGGGATTAAGAGTAAGATTACGATTAAGATTAAGAGCAGACAGAACTACTCGTGGCGCAAGGCTTCGACGGGATCCATTTTGGCGGCGCGGAGGGCGGGGTAAATGCCGAAGATGATCCCCACCAGACCGGAAATGGTGAACGCCAGAAACGGCGACCAGAAGGTGATGATGGTTTTCATACCGGCAGTGTGCGAAACGATGAACGGGATGATGACGCCGAGCAAAACCCCCAGGATGCCGCCAGCGCCGGAGAGAATCACGGTCTCAACCAGGAACTGGACGATGATGTCACGACGGCGAGCCCCGAGTGCGCGGCGAATGCCGATCTCCCGCGTCCGCTCGGTCACACTGGCCAGCATGATGTTCATGATGCCAATGCCGCCGACGAGCAGCGAGATGGCGGCGATGGAGCCGAGGACGATGTTGAAAATCCGTTTCGTCTCCTCGGCGCGCCGGAGCAATTCAAGGGGCACGACGATCTCGTAATCCATTTTCTTGTGGTTGCGTTCCATCAGGGTTTTGATCGCGTCCGCCACCTGGGTCACGGCTTCGAGAGATTCGACTTTGACGGTGATCTCATGCAATTGGATGCGCTCGGCCTCAAACGTCCCGGCGCGGCGGCGCATCAAAACATCGCCGTAACGCAGCCGGGCGGTTTCGAGCGGGATGAACAGGTGTTGGGCCACAGACTTGTTCGCGTCTGACACGGTGTCATTGTTGGCGGAGCCGGCGGAGGCTTCCATGACGCCGATGACGGTGTAATAATTCCCGCCCACGCGAACGTGCCGGCCCAGGGGCGACTCGACCGGAAACAACGCGGGCACCATCTCCGCGCCAAGGACGCACACACTGGTGCAGGCTTCCATGTCGGCATCGGTGAAGAACCGCCCGGAGGCGACGCGTTGGTTGCGCATCTCCGGATACCACGGGACGGTGCCGATCAACTCGCAATCCACGCGTCGGCTGATGTTCCAGGCGTATTCGCGGATGTTGCGCGCGGGCATCACAATCGTCACGCCAGGAATGGTGGCGCGGATGCGTTTGATGTCAGTGTAGGTGATGCCGTATTCGAGCACGTAACTCTGGCTGCCTTTGTCGGTGGCCTTTTGTTCCTCGGGCGGTTTGGTGCTGCGCAGAATGATGTTCTGGCTGCCGAGGCTCTTGATTTTTTCCTGCGCTTCAAAACTCGCACCTTCGCCGATGGCCAGCATGGCAATCACTGAGCAGACGCCGAACACAATGCCCAGCATCGTGAGCAACGACCGCAAGCGATGCAGCCAGAGGCTCTTGAACCCAAGGCGCACCGCACGTTTGAGGCGTGTGCCGGTGACCCCGCGAATAACGCTAATGAACGCGGATGTCATTTCCAGTCCACCGGCTCCCACTGATCGCCCGCCGCGAGCCGGGTCAAACGCGGGCGCTGACTTTTCTCGGTGAAGGCAATGCGTTCGTATTCAAGACGCGGGTAGTGACCGAAGTTCACCAGCATCCCGAGTTGGCAGCCGGTGGCATTGAGATAATTCAGCAGTTGTGCGCGATGTTCGTCCGCCAAGGCCGAAACCGCCTTGATCTCCAAAATGATTTTGTCGTGGCAAACAAAGTCCGACTTGAAAGTCTGGCGCAAGGTCCGCCCGCGATAACTCAATTGAAATTCCTTTTGCGCGACAAACGGAATCTTTTGAAACTCGAATTCCACTTCGAGGCACTCTTGAAAAACTCCCTCCAGAAATCCGCAACCCTTGTCGTTGTAAACATTGAAGCAAGCGCCGATGACGGCATAGCTTTCGTCCGCGTAGATGAGTTTCGAGTTCATGTTTGTATTCGCGTTATCCGCGTGATTCGCGGGGTGATCATCTGCGGACATCGCTTTCAATTTCACCGTCGCGGAGCCGAATCGTGCGGTGGGCGCGTTGGCCCACACTGGGATCGTGCGTGACGAGGATGAGCGTCTTGCCCTGGTCGTGAAGTTCGTCGAACAACTTCATGATCTCGGTGCCGGAGGTGGAGTCGAGGTTGCCGGTGGGTTCGTCGGCGAGGATGACGAGCGGTTCGTTGACGAGCGCGCGGGCAATGGCGACGCGTTGCTGCTGACCGCCGGAAAGCTCGAAGGGTTTATGTTCGAGCCGCTGCTCCAGGCCGACGCGGGCCGCCATGCGCCGGGCCATTTCGCGACTCTGTTGCTCGGGGCGGTCCTGATAGTAGAGCGGGATCTCGATATTCTCCACGACGGTGAGTTGCTGGATGAGATTGTAGGACTGAAATACAAAACCCAGCCGTGCGCCACGCACGGCGGAAAGAGCGTCGTCGTTCATTTGGGAAACATCTTCGCCACCGAGCCGGTAATGGCCGGAGCTCGGACGGTCGAGGCAACCGAGCAGATTGAGCAGGGTGGATTTGCCGCAACCGGACGGGCCCATGATGCTGATGTAATCGCCCGCGTGAATTTCGAAAGTGACGCCGCGCAACGCTTCGACCGTGACCGGACCCATCTGGTAGGTCTTGCGGACGTTCTCGAAATGCACAATCGGGGAGGGCATGGAGAAAAGGGTGAGCGCGTCTCAAGCCTTCGCCGCACTGGCCGGACCGGTGGCCGGCGTGCCGGGTGAGGCCGGCTTCTCATCGCGTTTTTCCGGAGAGCGGCCCTCCTTGCCGTTGCGATTGGTTTCGACACCGTCGGGCAGGCGCAAGAGCACACGTTCGCCTTCCTTCAATCCGCTCTTGATGTGGATGAATTCGTCGGTGAACTCACCAATCTCCACTTCGCGCCGCTCGGGTTTGAAGCTGCCAGCCACATAACAGATTTGTTTGCCGTCGTCAGGCGAGATGGCTTGAACTGGTACGTAAACGACGTCCTCCAATTTGTTGACGAGAATTTCCACCTTGGCGCTCATGCCAGGTTTGACCCAGTCATGCGTGCCATCAATGGTGACCGTGGTGAGATAGACCTTGAGATCGGGACTCATCCAGCGGTTCTGCGAATCCGGCAGCACGCCCACTTTGCTGATTTCGCCGGTCAGCACCTCGTCCGGAAATGCATCCACGGTGATGCGCGCCTTCAATCCCTTTTTCACTTTCTTGATGTAACTCTCGTGAATTTTGACGTTCACCGACATGCGGCTCAGATCCGGAATGGTGATGATGGCCTGCCGCTCGCGCACGGTGGCCCCTTCGCGAATGGGTTCCTGGTTTCCGTAATAAATCATTTGATCCCCCACGTCGTACTGGCCTTTGGCCGAATTCAGCCGGGCCCGCGCCTGGGCCAGCTTGGAAATGGCCACGCGACGGGCCTTGTCTTGTTCGCGCAAGGCCTCGACGTATTTCGAGAGCGCTTCCTCGGCGGACTTGTTGAATTCATATTTCAGGAACAAGGCGCGGGCCGTCTCGGCAGTCTGCACCTTCAACCGGCTGCTCTCATGCGCGATCTCGTCTCGCACCACTTCGGTGCGGGGCACGAATCCTTTCTCGGAAAGGCGGGTCGTCCCTTCGAGAGCGGTCTTGGCCTGCTCCAACTCCTTTTTCGCCACCTGCAAATCGTCCTCGAACTTGCGCAACTTCTGTTTGGCCTCGCCGTCGCCCAGCACGTCAATGTTGGCGAACTTTGAGAAATCCACCGTCAGCCGGCGCGCGGGTGTGTTCGCGGGAACCTCGGGTTCCTTGGGTGTGGCTTCTTCAGCAGGCGGCCGGGCTGCAACGGGCGCGGTCACAGCCGACCCGTTGACCTTGATAACCTGGGTGGCGCCGGCAGGTGGCATCACCATGACGTCCGACGGGATCACGATCTTGGGGACGGGCGAAGACGGCGGGCTGGCCATGGCGGCGGAGGCTTCCTCGGCGTGACTGGTTTTCTCCACGTTGTTGGTGCCGGCGGCGGCAATCAGGTCGTCGAGTCCGATCTGCGTGATGATTTCCGGAGTGACCGTGTCGCCGAGGAACTTGTCAAAATCCATGCGCGCAAAGCGGGTCTTCTGCTCGGCGGTCTTGATGTCGCTTTCGTTCTGGCCCAACTGGATTTCGTAATTCTGCTGCGCATCGGTCAGGCTCGCCGCAGCCGACTGATACTGAATCTCCTGCTGCACGATCTGCTTTTGCAATTCCGAGGAGTCGAGTTCGCAGAGCACTTTGTTAGTCCTCACGTCCTCCTCCGTCACCAGATAGCCTTCCTCCACAATCCGGAGAATCTTCGTGCCCTGATAGCCAACCCGGACTTCGCATTTGATTTCCTGCGATTCCAGCGCCTGCAAGCTGCCGCCTTCGAGGACGGTGATTTCCAGCGGCCCGCGCCGGGCGGCGAACGTCAACACGTGCGCGGCGGATTTGCCGCCACCCCGCAAGCCCCACCAACCGAGGACGGCCACGACCAGCACAGCTACGCCCAACCGCCAGCGCGGCTGGCGGCGGACAAATGTTATCGCGTCATTGAGCTTTGACATGTTGCAGATCCTCCCATTGGCCGTTGTCCTTGATGTAAAGAATGCCCATGTTGTTCCAGAACTGCAGGCGGGCAATCGTATGCGTCACCAACGCCTGGGTGCGCTGGTTCTTGGAATCATTCAACGCATTCTGCGCGTCCACCTGGTCCTGCGCCTTGGCGCGGCCCAGATCGGCCAACAGGTTTTGTTCCTCGACGCGGCGCTCGGCGAGTTTGACGCCGATTTCGCTGATCTCGTAATTGCGCTTGGCCTGGTCCAGCGTGCGCCAACTGTTCCGGACCTCGAGCTTGATCTCATCCTCCCGCTGAACAATCTCCCGCCCGGCGCGGTCACGCGTAATGAGCGCGGAGCGATACGCGTCGCGCTCGGCCTGGCGGTCCAGGCCCGGATCCACGATCACACCCCCGCTCCACCGGTAGCGTTGAAAATCCGGCAGGGCAAAATTGTCGTTGGGATTGCTGTAGGGACTGATGTTGGCGGTCAGTGTCCTCGAATTGATCCTTGGTGTTGAGATAATCCAGCCGGGCCGCCAGGGCGATCTGGATGGAATCGTTCACGCTGATTTCTGGATGCTGAATCTGCAACGCTTTCAAATCCTCCTCGCTGAGCACGAGCTGCGTATCCACCGAAAGCCCCAACTGAATTTTGAAATTGTCGAGGGCCTGTTGGTAACCGCGCACGGCATTGATCCACGTGCTCTCCGCCGAAAGTTCCTGTTGCTCCAACCGGCCCAGGTCTGCCGTCGTGACGCGCCCTTCCTGGGCCAGGGCGCGGGTGCGCTCGGCATTCTTGCGGGAACTCTGGAGGGTCAGGTAATTGTTCTTCACCACATCGCGGAGGCCGAGCACACCGTAGTAGGCAGTGGCGATCTGCACGCTGAAATCCTTCCGGTAACGGGTGAAATCCCGCAGGTCGTACAGCAACTGATGCTCGGCTGTTATGAGGGCCTCGGTCTGCGCTTTGAATCCGGCGTCCCGCAGCAGCGGCCGGAAAAACGTGGCGCTGAGCTGGGAGGATGTGGTGAGCCGCGGATCGCCCGTCACAAACCGGATGGCATCCGCCGTGAACGCCGCGGTGATCCGGCCCACATCGCGGATGAGCCAACTGGCGCCAATCGAGCCGCCTGCGGTGACCTTGGCTTGTTCCACCACCGTGTCGCTCAACGCCGGATTCCCGGTAATTTCATCCAGCTTGGTTCGCTGCGCCTCATACGTCACGTTGGCCTCGGATGAAAAGAGCGGCGCAAACTGATGCCGGGCCAGCGTCAGGGCCAGGCCGGAGAGATAAAGCTGCTCCTTGCGGGACTGGTAGCTGCGGCTGTATTTGACCGCCAGATTCAGCGATTGCTCCAAGTCCAGAATGTGTGCGCCCATTTCCCGCTCGCCGTCGGCGCCCAGAAAGTCCGGCACGTTCGTGGCAACGGCAAAAACGTCGAGCGACAAGGTATTGGTCTGCTCGATGGTGAAGTGCGGATCCATGTTCGGCACCTGGGGCATCTTGCCCGTGATGGCACCGTAGGCGGCTTGATCGGCGGACTTGCGATAATAGCTCGTCGTACAAGCGGTCAGCGCGAGCAAAAGGCATAACCCTGCCCATCGCCCGTGTCGGACAAGCAATCTTGCCAATGGGAGCATTCCGTTAATGGACTACTACGGCCAGCGTGATGTTCATTCGCCGTCGCAACCAGCCGGTTACCAGATTGAACTCCGCCAACGGCCAACGGTTGCGCGGTCAACGCTTGCACCCGCCCGGATCAGATTCGACACCGCCCGGCCCGGAAGGTCACGCAAAAACAGCCCGACCTGGTTCGCGGCTGGACGGGTTGGCAGCCCGGCGCTAGGCTGGCCGGAGATGAGTTCAAATGTCATCATTGACGGATTGATTTTCTATCTGGGACTGATCGTCCTGTTGACGTTTCACGAGTACGGCCACGCCTGGATGGCGTCCAAGTGCGGGGATGACACAGCCAAGGACCTGGGCCGCTGTTCGCTCAATCCCATCGTTCACATTGATCCCATCGGCACGGTGTTGATGCCGTTGTTGATGATCGGCCTTTCGATCGCCGGTTCGGGACTGGCCGGGTTTCTCATTGGCTGGGCAAAACCGGTGCCGGTGAATGTCCACAACCTGCGCAATCCCAAACTGGACGACATCTTGATCTCGATGGCCGGGCCGTGGATGAACCTGTTGCTGGCGGTGGTGTTCATGGGGTTGGCGCGGATTTGCCTGATGGCGGGCCTGGGCGACCTAGCGATCCTGTCGGCACAGATTGCGCGGTTGAGCCTGCTATTGTGTTTCTTCAACCTCATACCAATTCCGCCGTTGGACGGGTCACACGTGCTGCGGGTGTTGATCGGAATGAGCTACGAGACCTACCGGCAGTTCGCGCGCTTTGGCTTCATCGTGGTAATCCTCGCGCTGCAAATGCCGTTCGTCATCAAACCGCTTCGCCAGGTGACCAGCACTTCCTGGCGAGTGATCGGCAGTTGGTTCGGGGTGGAAGTCTAACGCGCGCGCGGCGGCAGCGCGACCAACGCCATTGGCTCGCGAATCGAAGCAACTGCGCAAATCCTGCGGATTGGTTGGCAATATCGGGAGAGCACGATCCAATCGTTGCGGTGAAGATCACAGCATGACGATTGTCAGCCGCATGCTGGAGAGGGGCGACCTACGGGAGCGTTGCCGGGCGGAGAGCCATTCCGGAATTGCACCGCGCCCACGCCTTGGGCTCGCACCGCGGACGATGTGGGAGGCACTGTTGCGCTCCCTCGCCCCGATGGGCTACGAGGACAAGACCGGCTTTCACTACGGCTTGCCGCCGGCAAACGGCGACCTGTCCGAGTAACCATTTCATCGCTCGTTACCCGGTCCCGTTCGACGGCAAGCAAAACGCGCCGACACATTGCCCGCCGGCATGGCGTCGCAGCTCACCGCATTTTGAATCCGAGCAAATCCTCCAAGGCCGACTTGAACCCATTGAAGGTCTTGTTGGGCAGGGGCTCTTTTGAGGTCTTGGTCACGTCTGCGTCATCCGGCACGGCATTGCGTCCATGCGTGTTGATTTTCTGCGCACCGCGCGTGATTTCAATCGTCCACACCCAGCCGTCCATGATGTTCGGATTCTCGTAGTAGCGCTGCCACTGGGAGAGTTTCATCTTGTCGGTGGCCGCCCAGAACTGTCGCCACTGCTTGTCCGTGGGATGAACGGTGCGGTTGGTTACGACCGATGAGTCCTCCGTCGCTTCGTAAACCAGCGCCTTCCCGTTCCATTCCACGCTGATGTGGCCTCCCATTCCACCGGACCAGAAGGAAAACTTGGCGGGCCGCACGGGCAGATTGGTCTGGGCGCCCACGTCGAGGGCGATCCCGAAAGCCAGGCAGAGTATCAGTCTCCAATACTTCGTGCCGCTCAAGAATCGCCGGACTGTGAATCCCGGCTGTGGTTGGTTGTTCATTGTTCTTTTCTCACCGGTTGTCGGAGAACAGCAGCGGGGCGAACTCGGCCAGATACCGCCGCCACACGCGGAAGGTGTGCGCGCCGGGCGTTTCCTTCCAGACATAGCGCACTTCCTTCGAGTCCAGCCACCGCAGGAACTGTTGGTTGCTTTCGATGAGGCGATCCTCCCTGCCGCACCCAATCCAAAGCAAGCGCAACTGGCTGTTGGCCTTCTTATCCAATTGTGGGTATTGCGTCGGGTAGTTGGTGCTCAGGCCACCGGAACTGAACGCGCCCACCCAGGCGAAGCGATCCAGTGCGTTCAAGCCGATGTAGAGCGATTCCGCGCCACCCATCGAAAGGCCGGCAATGGCGCGGTTCTTTCCATCCGCCGAGATGCGATAGGATTGTTCCGCCTGCGGGATGACTTCCTTAAAAAGATTTTCGCGGAACTTGTCGAAACTGATTTGCCGTAACTCACTTCGTCGCCCGCCAGTCGCACCGCGCACATATTCCATTGTGCCATAACCCAGCGGCATGACGATTATCATCGGCTTGGCCTCGCCACGCGCGATGAGATTGTCGAGGATGACATTCGCACGCCCGACGGTGGACCACGCGCTTGCATCGTCGCTAAATCCATGCAGGAGATAAAGGGTTGGATACTTCTTGCGCGAAGCCGGGTCGTAACCGGGCGGGGTGTAAACCAGGAAATCGCGTTCGTCGTCAGCGACGGTGGATTTGTAAAAATGCCGGTGCAGTTTTCCGCGCGGCACGTCATTGATTTCCCACGGCAGAGATTTTGGTCCGGGCACCCATAATTCACTGTCTGAGTTCAGCAGGTTGTATTTCAGCCGCGGGTTGTTCGGGTCGAGCAACCGCAAACCATCCACGCTGAAGATGTAGGTGTAAATGTCCGGCTCCAGCGGCGGACTGGTGAATGACCAGACGCCCTGATCGTTCTTCAGCATTTTTGCCTCACTGACCCCTTCACAACGCAGGAGCACTTCGTTGGCATTGGTTGCCCGAAGCCGGAACGTCACGCGGCCATCAGAAAGAACTTCAGGCGAACTGAACGGTTGTGCCGACGCTGGCGCGGCCAGCAACGCGGCAACAAGTAGGAGGGGCTTCATAGTCTGGCGAATTGATAGCCGGGCGGTCATCCCAAGCCAATGGGAAAATCGCCCAGCCAGACGCGATGTCGCCGGTGTCATGATCCGACCGGGAGCTCGACCGAAGCTCCGCATACTCACACTTTGAGCGCACCCCTGAACCCGCGCCCGCTGTAATAAGACTCCGCGCCGTTGTGATAGATGAAGACGCGACCGAAGCGGCGATCGCCGAAGAGCGCGCCGCCAAGCGCGCGGATTTCCGGCGGCGTCTGCAGCCAGCTCGAACGTTTCGTGTCGAACTCGCCGAGCTTTTGCAGCTCGAAATACTGCGCCTCGGTCAACACCTCCACACCCATCGCCGCCGCCAGGTCCATGACGCTGCTCTTGGGTTTGTGTTCCTTGCGGGCATTCAACGCCGCGCGGTCGTAGCACAGGCTCGTGCGCCCGGCGGGACTTTGCTCGGAACAATCGAAGAAAGCGAATTCGCCGGATTTCTGGTCGTGGGCGACGACATCCGGTTCGCCGCCGGTGCGTTCCATTTCCGCGAGCGACCACAGCTTTTGCGGATTAGCCGCCAACCGCGCCTGCACCTTGGCCCACGCCAGACTCGCGTGACGGCCCTTGTTCGCGTCAAACCGCGCCTGCAACGCCGCCAGCAACTCGTCGCGTTGTTTGGGGGATAATTCTTTTTTCATTTCAATGTCTTCAATGTTTTGGGGTTCAACCGAACAAATCTCCCGGCATCAATTCAAATTCACCGCCACCAATCCAAACAGAATCCCAACGGGATTCAATCACTCAGCCCAGGGTTGGCGGTCCGAGCCGGACAGGCGAGGAGCGACTACCCTGGGAACGCAATCCAACATTCCCATCAACCCCAACGGGGTTGAATCAATCCCACACGTATCGTTCGTCGAATTCGATTTCGTAACGGCGTAGCAATTGCCGGAACTCGTCCTGAAACGACACCTTGCGATGATGTTCCTCCTGTCCGGAGATGTATTCGCGCACGGATTCAATCTGCGAAAAGCCGATGGAGAAAATCCCGTAACCACTCTGCCACGCGAAATCCGCGAGGTCGGGCGATTTGGTTTTCAGCCACAACGACGAACCACGTTTGACCTCCTTCACCATCGCCGCCGCGTCGCAGGTGCGCGACAGCGCGCAGAGCAGATGCACGTGGTCTTCCACGCCGCCCACGATGATGGGTTGGCATTCGAGATTGGTCAGGATGCCGCCGAGGTATTTGTGCAGTTCGTCGCGCAACGGTTTGTCGCGGAGGAAAGGTCGTCGGTCTTTGGTGAAAAAAACCGTGTGCACCAGAATTTTGGCGAGGGATTGCGGCACGGGGAAAATGATGAATCAAACGGGCCGCCGATTCAATCCGCATCATCCACGTGGATTTATCCCGAAGGGATTAAATCAATCAGCCTAGGGTTGGTGCGCCAGCGCCTACCCTAGGTTCGGTGCAAATGAAATCATCAACCCTGAAGGGGTTGAATGGTGTGGCGTGGTTGAGCGTGGGTGATTCAACCCTTTCAGGGTTGATGAAATTTGTGGGGCGGTGACCCAGGGTAGCCCCGCGTTGCGGGTCAACCCTGGGCTGAGTGATGGAATCCCGTTGGGATTCACGGACGGCACGTGCCATCCCAGAATGTTTGCGAGGCAAAGGACCGAACCAAAAACCATTAGTCCGGCGAGATGAAATTCGATGTCTGACAAAGCACGATGCGTTTCCCAACAATCCCAAGGGGATTGAATCAATCAGCCCAGCGTTGGCGATGCGAGCCGCACGGGCGAGCATCGCCTACGCTGGGTGGACGGTGGGGTGAAATCATCAACCCTGAAGGGGTTGAATGGTGCGGCGTGGATAGACGCGGGTGATTCAACCCTTTCAGGGTTGATGAAATTTGTGGGACGGTGACCCAGGGTAGCCCCGCGTTGCGGGTCAACCCTAGGCTGAGTGATGGAATCCCGTTGGGATTCTTGGGAAACCACCTGGCAAAGCGCTCACTTCTTGCCTGCCTCAGGCTTTGATTCAGATTTTGCCCCCGTGGGAGATGCAGAAACCGGCTCTTCCCCTTCCAACACCAAACGCCTGATATGTGCATGAATCCCACGCCCTGTTTCGGTCAAGGCCCAATACTCTTCTTTGTCTTTGAGTGAGTGTTTCCTCTTAGATGGCTCAACAAGGCCAAGAGTGATGAAATCCGCAATTAGCTCTTTCGTGGTATTCGAAGGTGTAGACCATTCATTCCGAACGACTCGCTCTTTGTTGGGCTTCAGCATGAAACCAATATGGTCGGCAATTTCTTGGGTGGTTTGCTCAATCATCAATTCTGGTGCGATGAGCCGAAAGAGCCGGTAATATGTGAATTCCCGATTATCCTCCCAATCCTTAGAGTCCTTGTAGAAAAAGCTGATCGTCGATTTGTTCTTCCGCAGCACACCCAAGAGCTTTTCTCTTTCAGCCTGCGCATCGACCCGAGCTCTATCCTGCGCTGAGTCCAGGTCCTTGCGCAGCCTGGCATTTTCACTGCTCAACCGGGTAAGTTCCTTCATCACCTCCGGTCCAGCAATCTCCGTTGCTCTTGCCCATCCCGGTCGAGGATGCGCGCTCATCAGCTTCATGAAGGAGATGCTAAACTTCCCATAAAGGTCATTGGCGGAACTCCAAAAGCTGATGAGCTTCCTCTTCAGTTTGGTTTTGAATCTTCCAAGCGCTTCCTGTTTCGCATGTTCATTATCACGCTTGTTCGCAGGCCATCCGGCCGCATCGTCCAAAATGAATGCAATTGAGGGCACGCCTTTTGAGGCAGCATAATCGTATTCCTTTTCTGTGAAGCTCACACCTCCATCCATCGAGCCGTAGCGGTGGGCAACAATCACAGCATAATAGTCGCAATCATCAATTTGGCGCTGGATTATCGCCCATTGCTCCGCATCGGCAGCACTGAACATCTCCATTCCAACTGGAATATGCCCCATCTCCAGAACAGCCTTGATTACCTGTTCCCGCTCGGCCTTAAGGTCTTCGTAGGTCGAACTGATGAAAATTTGATATTTGATATTCATGCGTTGCCTTCCTCGCGTTGTTTACAGAAGCCTCACGCCTTCGCGTAAACCTCCGCGCCCTTTTCCACGAACTCCTTGCTCTTTTCTTCCATGCCCTTCTTGAGCGCCTCTTCTTCGCTCACGCCTTGTTCAGCGGCGTATTTGCGGACGTCTTCGGTGATCTTCATCGAGCAGAAGTGCGGGCCGCACATGGAGCAGAAGTGCGCGGTCTTCGCGCCGTCCTGCGGGAGGGTTTCGTCGTGGAACTCGCGCGCGGTGACGGGGTCGAGACTGAGATTGAATTGATCTTCCCAGCGGAATTCAAAGCGCGCCT
This sequence comes from Limisphaerales bacterium, assembly GCA_044225555.1. Taxonomy (GTDB): domain Bacteria; phylum Verrucomicrobiota; class Verrucomicrobiia; order Limisphaerales; family JADLHS01; genus JADLHS01. Next base: position 236,305 of record JBGAIM010000003.1, read on the forward strand.
TGCTCAACGCGTTGTCGCGGTATTGCGCACCGGGATGGCCTTTCGCCAAATCGGCGGCGTGTGCGGCGATCTTGTAGGCGATGACGCCGTCTTTCACGTCTTTCTTGTTCGGCAGGCCGAGGTGTTCCTTGGGCGTGACGTAACAAAGCATCGCACAGCCATACCAGCCGATCATTGCCGCGCCGATGCCGCTGGTGATGTGGTCGTAGCCGGGCGCGATGTCGGTGGTGAGCGGCCCGAGTGTGTAGAAAGGCGCTTCGCTGCACCACTCGAGTTGCTTGGCCATGTTCTCCTCGATCATGTGCATGGGCACGTGGCCCGGGCCTTCGTTCATGACTTGCACGCCCTTGGCCCACGCGCGTTTGGTGAGTTCGCCCTGCACTTCGAGTTCGCCGAATTGCGCCTGGTCGTTGGCGTCGGCAATCGAGCCGGGACGCAATCCGTCGCCGATGCTGAACGAAACGTCATACGCGGCCATGATGTCGCAGATGTCGTCCCAGTGCGTGTAGAGGAAATTTTCTTTGTGATGCGCGAGACACCATTTGGCCATGATGCTGCCGCCGCGCGAGACGATACCGGTCATGCGGTTCGCGGTCATCGGCACGAAGCGCAGCAACACGCCGGCGTGGATGGTGAAGTAATCCACGCCTTGCTCGGCTTGTTCGATGAGGGTGTCGCGAAAAATTTCCCACGTGAGGTCCTCGGCTTTGCCGCCGACTTTTTCGAGCGCCTGATAGATCGGCACTGTGCCGATGGGCACGGGCGAGTTGCGCAGAATCCATTCGCGCGTGGCGTGGATGTTCTTGCCGGTGGAGAGATCCATGACGGTGTCCGCGCCCCACTTGGTGGCCCAGCGCATCTTCTCGACTTCCTCCTCGATGCTCGACGCGACGGCGCTGTTGCCGATGTTGGCGTTGATCTTCACGAGGAAGTTGCGCCCGATGATCATCGGTTCGAGCTCGGGGTGATTGATGTTGGACGGAATGATGGCGCGGCCCGCGGCGATTTCAGAGCGGACGAACTCCGGCGTGATTTCTTTCGGAATCCTCTGTGGAAAGCGAGAGAACACGGACGGCACGTAGGGATTTACGATTTCCGAATTACGATTTACGAGCTGACTGCTGCCTGCGTGCTGCTTGTCGAGGTCGTTGCGCTTTGTGTCGGCGCGTAAATCGTCCATCTTAAATCGTAAATTGGCCCGGCCCATATTCTCGCGGATGGCGATATATTCCATCTCCGGCGTGATGATGCCGGCCTTCGCATACGCGAGCTGCGTGACGACTTTGCCCTTCTTCGCGCGCAGCGGTTGGCGGCGTGGGGCGGTGAGGCCTTCGAGGCGATAACCGGTTTCGTCCTGGCGCTTCGCGTTGGAAATCGAGCGATGCTTGTCGGAGAGATAGCCGTCGTCGATGGGCTTCACTTCGCGACCTTCGTATTCTTCCACGTCGCCGCGCTTAAGAATCCAGTCGCGGCGCAGGGCGGGCAGGCCTTTCTCCACCGTGCCGGTGAAGGCGGGGTCGCCCCACGGACCGGAGCAATCATAGACGCGCACGGCATCATTCTTCGTGACCGCGCCGGTGTAAGATTTGGTGTCGCTGACGGCGATTTCGCGCATCGGCACGCGGACGTCGGCATGGATTTCGCCGGGCACGTAAACGCGGATGCTGGCGGGCAGTTGTTCGCTGCTGTGCGGTTCAAACGAGTCTTTGGTCGCGATCATAAACTGGTTGATAGTTTTTAGTTGATGGTTGATAGCCATCGCGTGATTCAGGGAAGGCGAAAGGAGGTTGCAATTTCCTACGCCAGCATTACCTGGATCAGGTTCTACGGGTCGGCTGCGCTCCTGCGCAACCCTCTCAGCCTTTGCCCCGCTTTTTGAAGCGAAGCCGGTGGGCTCCCCACGACACCGAAGCCTAAGACTGTGGTGCGGCAGCGTCAAGAAAGGCTGTCCAAAATCACTCCACTACCACTCCGTCCGGCATCGTTGTTATGAATACCCAATTGAGTTTATCGATTAGTCTCTGCCGAGGTGCCGGGTTTATTCTGTTGGCAGATGAAAACAGCGCCACTCGCAGTCTTCTACTTTCTGGTCGCCTCGGTGCTGGGAGCCGCCGGTCAATTCCTTTACAAGGCCGGGGCGGATCGGGCAGAGGGTGCGCTTCATAACTATTTGCTGAACAGTCGGATTGTATTGGGCGCCGGCTGCTACCTTGCGGTCATGGTCCTGTTATGCAACGACGTTTATCTGGGCTGCGTTACTGGATCATGTTTTGTATGGCCGGGTCATCTCTTTTGTCAACGTGGCGGGAATGATCCTGCTCATCGGCGGCATGTATTTGCTCGGGAGAACATCATGAACCGGAATCCTGCATCTGACATCGTTACACTTGAGCGTCGGCCGATGTTCACAAGGAATTGGAACCTCTCCAAACAAGTCACTCGCCGGCTGGTGGCGTGGCGAATTTCGCCGAACGCCATTTCGCTGGCCGGTATGGCGGGTGGCATCCTCTCGGGACTGGCTCTGGCCGCGACCACGCTGCCGGGATTGGCGTCCGTGATGTTTTTGGCCGCCGCGGGCGGCATCGTTGTGCGCGGCATGGGCAACCTGCTCGATGGGATGGTAGCCGTGGCCAGCGGTAGAGTTTCGCCCCTGGGTGAGTTGTTCAACGAAGTCCCCGACCGGGTGTCAGACATCGCCATTCTGATCGGCGCGGGCTACGCGGTCGGCGGCAATGCCACGTTCGGGCTGCTTGCCGCGCTGGTGGCGGTCCTTGTCGCTTACGTCCGGGCCGAAGGAAAAGTGGTGGGCGCCGCGCAACAGTACTGCGGACCGATGGCCAAACCGGGGCGCATGGTGATCATCTTGCTGGCCGCTTTGTATTGTGGGCTGGCACCGGCGGGGTGGCAGCCGGTAGTGGAATTGGGGAAGCATGGTTTCGGTCTGATGGCAATCAGCCTCGCCATCGTCATCGCGGGCGGGATGGCAACGGCGATTCGCCGTTTGAACCGCATTGCCAGCGCCGTCTCAAGCCACCCGACCAACTCTTGAACGCCTGAGCATCAAGGCCGGGAAGTCTCGAACCGCCGATTGTGGAATTGCCGTCAACCGCGATAGATGATCATCACGGCATAGTCAGTCATCAACTTTTGGGAACCGATGTCCAGGTGCGTGTAGGTCATCGGCGTCAGGCTGACGATGTTCGTTTCGCCGACCTTCTGGAGAAAAGCGGAGACCATGTCGTCAAACTTGTCGTGCCCCACCTCGATGCAGTCCGTATGGCGAATGGTCTTCACCTTCATCTTCTTGTCCGACTCCTTGGCAGCGACCTCGAGCGGAACTGACGGTTTTTCGATCAGGCTGGCCGCCGGCTTATCGTGCACGGGGACTTTGAGGTGCATTTCGACCTTGGCGGCAGCGGAGGAAGCCATGGGATTGACGGGGTGCGCGGCGTCGTGCGGCACGGGGGGAGCGGCAGCACGCGGGGGCTTGGCCGTCTGGGGGATGACGATCTTCTCGGAACAGGACGGGCAGCTGATTTCCGAGCCGGCGCCGGAACTGTCCACAGCCAGTTCCTGTTCACATTTCGGGCAGTTGAAGATGATGTCCATGCTAGGGCCTTGCGGTTGTTGGTTATGTCGGTGAGTGCGAGCCTAGGCTTCGATTCAAAACCTGACCAGAAAAAAGTTTTGAGCCCGAAAAGAGATGGCAGCATGATTGCTATTAGAAAACGCAAGCAAGCTGTGCAAACTCGGCGACCAACCAAGACCCCAGCGGGGACCAAACGCGGGTTATCAAATAACAAAAACCGGCAGGCGACCCGGGGACGAATGACGCATCATACCAAGCGTATGATGAAACACAGTTCTACCAGCAATTCAACCTTAACCAACTGGGTCAGCGAACTCACCGCACTCTGCCAGCCGGCAGATGTGCATTGGTGCGACGGTTCCGCCACCGAAAGGCAGGCGCTTTGCGACCTGATGGTCCGGCGTGGCACGCTCATCAAACTCAACGAGAAGCTGCGGCCCAATTCCTATCTCGCGCGCTCCCACGCCAGCGACGTGGCGCGGGTGGAGGAGCGAACCTTCATCTGCTCACAGTCCCGCGAGGAGGCCGGACCGACCAACAACTGGGCCGATCCCGTCGCGATGAAGGAAACGATGCGCCAACGTTTCCAGGGCTGCATGGCCGGGCGCACGATGTATGTCCTGCCGTTCGCAATGGGGCCGCTGGATTCGCCCGTTTGCAAAATCGGCGTTCAAGTCACGGACTCGCCGTACGTGGTGGTCAACATGGGGATCATGACCCGCATGGGCAAAGCCGTCCTGGACAAGATCGGCCAGAACGGCGCGTTCATTCCGTGTATTCATTCCGTGGGCGCTCCGCTCAAGCCCGGCCAAAAGGATGTCGCCTGGCCGTGCGAACCGGATCCCAAGAAAAAATACATCGTTCATTTCCCGGATGATCCGTCCATCTGGTCTTACGGTTCGGGCTACGGTGGAAATGCTTTGCTGGGCAAGAAATGTCTCGCGCTGCGCATCGCTTCGTCGGTCGCCCAACGTGAAGGCTGGCTGGCGGAACACATGTTGATCCTGCGCGCCGCCTCGCCCGCGGGCCGGAAACACTACCTCGCCGCCGCCTTCCCGAGCGCCTGTGGCAAAACCAATTTTGCGATGATGCAGCCCTCCTTGCCCGGCTGGAACATCACCACGCTCGGCGACGATATTGCCTGGATTCGCGTGGGCAAGGATGGCCGGCTGTACGCGCTAAATCCGGAAACTGGTTTCTTTGGCGTTGCGCCGGGCACATCCGGCAAGACCAATCCCAACGCCCTGGCCGCTTGTGCAAAGAACACCATCTTCACCAACGTGGTCCTCACTCCTGACGGTGATGTATGGTGGGAAGACATGGGCGTGCCCGCCCCGGCCAAGGGAATTGATTGGGAAGGCAATGAGTGGACGCCCACCAGCGGTCGCAAAGGCGCGCACCCGAATTCGCGCTTCACGGCCCCGGCGGCTCAATGCCCGGTGATTGATGCCGACTGGGAGAATCCGGAAGGCGTGCCGCTCTCGGCGATTCTTTTCGGCGGTCGCCGCCCCGGCACGATCCCGCTGGTGAACGAGATGTTCGATTGGGAACACGGCGTGTTCATGGGCTCGACGTGCGGCTCGGAAACCACCGCCGCCGCGCTGGGTCAGGCCGGCGTGCTGCGCCGCGACCCGTTCGCGATGCTGCCGTTCTGCGGCTACAATATGGCCGATTACTTCGCCCATTGGCTGTCGTTCACCAAGCGCACGGATCGCGCCCGGCTGCCGAAGATTTACTTCGTAAACTGGTTCCGCCGCAGTGCGGACGGTAAATTCCTGTGGCCCGGTTTCGGCGAGAATGGCCGCGTGATCAAGTGGATTTGTGAACGCATCGAAGGCAAAGGCAAGGCGCAGAAGACACCGATCGGGAACCTGCCCACACTCGATGCGCTGGACCTGTCCGGCTTGAACTTTCGCCCGGAAGAGGTCCGGCAACTCCTCAGCCTCGATATCGCTGGCTGGAAAAAAGAGGTTGAAGACGTGGCAGCGAACTATGCCAAGTTCGGCAACCGCCTGCCCAAGGCCCTGAAGGATCAACTCGAGCAACTCCGGACGCGACTTGACCACGATGCGCAGAAAGGCGCAGCCAATTCGCCCGCGCCGGCGCTGCGATAATTTTTTCCAGACCGTTCATCCCTCGGACAAGTTGGGCAGGACCCAGCTTGTTCGGGGTTTCTGTTTACTGATGGCAAGCGACGCAGCGAAACGCCGAATGGTCCAACCATCCGACGCCCGGCAACGCGACCGCACCCTTGGAAGGAACCGCGGCGCCGAACGGGAATCACCGGGTCGCCGCTGCTGACGGGTAGGCGTTCGTCGCGGCTGGGAAAGGCTGGTTTTGTGCCGGCGGCGGTCGGCGCAGCCCAACGACTATCGCCCAGATGCCGAAAAGAAAAGTCCCCACGGCCAGCCACACGATGAATTGGAGAAGGAGCCGGTCCTGGCGACTCATGCCTCACGCCATTTCAAGTCCACAACCTGCCCGTGCGCCTTGTGCTGCGGATCAACACAGCGCAGTTCGAGTTTCATCCCGTCCCGGCGCGTGGTGGCGTGAACCCAGCCCGCAGGATCACCCTCGCGAAAGAGGTAGGCCACGGGCGGTAGATTCACCAGGTGAATACCGCTCGCGTCCTGTGACACCTTCCAATTGTGCGTGTGACCATACACCCAGGCCTTCGCCTGCTTGCGTGGGCGCATGACTTCCAGCAACGCCTCGGTATCTTTCAATCCAAAGTTTCCATCCAGACCGGGATTATGGTGAACCACGATGACCGCGGGCTTCTTCGCATTCGCATCGAGTGTTTCCGCGAGCCATTTCAATTGCTCGGCACCCAAAGCGCCCGGGGTCTGCAAGGTCTTCTCAAGTGAATCCAGCAAGAACCAGTTCACCAACTTCGAACGGACCAACGCCACCTGCTTGTCCGCCACCGGGCTCGGGGTGGCGGCCCGCGCCTCGAGGGCGGCCCGGAAATTCTCCCGCTGATCATGATTGCCCAACGTCAGATGGGCCGGCAGTCCCCCGGCGCGCATCGGTTCGATCAAACTGGCGAACTGGCGGTAATCACCCGACTCCCCTTTGCTGAAGGCACAATCGCCCACCACCAACACCCCCGCCGGTCGCTCGGGCAGCGCCAGCACCTCCTTCGACACCGCCGTGAGGTGCTCGGTCATGTTGACCGTCCTTTCCACCTTCGCCGGGTCGGCTGCGATGTGCGTATCCGCCAGCAGCGCCCAGGAGTTGGCATTGGTGCGCCGCATCGCCGCCAGAAGTTCCGGCGCCAAGGCAACGGTTGAGCCGGCGATGAGTGCGCGACGCAGGAACGCGCGCCGGGAAAGCGGAGGCAGATGAATTGGCATGGCTGGGTCCTACGGGCGAGATCTAATCAACTCAAGTCAAATCCTTGGCCATGATGTAATCGTCCATCACAAAGCCGGACCCAAAATCAGTGATGACGGATTCCACGATGGTGAAACCGTTGCGCCGATAAGCCGCCACGGCCTTGGTGTTGTTTTTGTTCACGGCAAGGATCAAGCGCCGCGCCCCGAGCGTGCGCCCCGAGCGCTCGCAATGCTGCAACAGCCGGCTGCCGTATCCCCGCCCGTGCATTTCCGGCAGCAGATAACATTTGTGCAGCTTCATCACGCCGGGCTCTGACGTCGGACCATAGGAGGCAAATCCTACAAATCTTTCGTTCACCAGCAACCGGTCGAACCGGATGCCCTTCGCGCGCAGTTCCTCGCGCAACGTGTCGGGCGAATACATCTTCCCCAGCATGTAATCAATCTGCGCATGCGAGATGATGCCCGGGTAGTGTTGCCGCCAGATGATGCCGGCGAGTTCCGCCAACGCCGGCAGGTGTTCCTCGGTAGCCGGAACGATCTCCGCCAGGTCGTTGGTGATTGGTTGCTTCATGCACAGGCCAGTACTCGACAACCATGATTGCCGGCAGGCCTGATTGACTCCAGAAAAAATGATGAAAGCGACTGCCGGCTTATGGTTCGTCGCCAGTCACCTCGAAAGTCCACGTGTGCATACTCCCGATGCACATCCCGGTGTCCCCCCGGCTTGACTTGTCCGAATTCAAGGCGAAAAATACGGAGAGTTATTCATCCCGACCACCAGTCGTTCAGTTAAAAGTAATATGTCGTCACAAGGGTTTGTCCTCCGGGGCGCTTTGTTGTTCGCCGCCGCGTTGCTTTCCACCCCCCAACTTTCGGCCGCGAATCTCATACATCGCTACAGTTTCACCAGCGATGCCAGCGATTCAGTCGGGACGGAACACGGCACCTTGCTGGGTGGCGCGAGCATTTCCGGCGGAGCCGTCACGCTCAACGGCAGCGGGGCTTATGTGGACCTGCCCAACGGCCTCATCTCCTCCCTGACCAGCATGACCGTCGAGACCTGGCTCACGGACAACAGCAGCGGCACCTGGTCGCGCATTTTTGACTTCGGCAACAGCTCGGGCGGCGAAGACGTCCCCGGCAGCGGGACGCAATATATTTTTGTTTCGCCCCAGGCTGGCGGCGGCCAGTTGCGCCTGGGCATCACCGTCGGCTCCGGTGAACAGAATGTGGATTGGGCCGGCACCCGCTTGCCAGTAGGCACCCTCAAGCATGTGGTGCTGACCATGGACGGGGTCACGCAAACGGCCCGGTTCTATGTGGACGGCGTCCAAGTAGGCGAAAACCTCGCTTTGACTCTCACGCCGGCCGACCTCGGTTTCACACTTAACAACTGGATCGGCCGGTCGCAATTCTCCGCTGACCCTTATCTCAATGCCAACATCACCGAATTTCGCATCTACGACGGCGCCTTGACCGCCACCCAGGTTCAACAGAGTTTTGCCTACGGCCCCGACATCGCCGCGATTGATGGACCGGTTTCGATCATCACCCACCCGCAAAGTCAGACCGTGACCGAGCTGTTGCCGGCGACCTTCAGCGTGGCCTTCAGTGGCACCCCACCTGTGAGCGTGCAATGGCTTCGGAACAATTCCCCAATCGCCGGCGCTACGAACAACACCTACACCATTCCTTCGGTCGCGCTCACCAATCACAACGACCTTTACCGCGTCGCCCTCACCAACGACTACAATTTCGTCACTTACACCGCACTTTCCAGTAACGCCCTCCTGAGCGTGACTGCCGATAACAACCCGCCCGCGCTCGTGCGCGCTGACAGTCTTTTCCCCGGCGAAGTACGAGTAACTTTCTCCGAGGGCGTGCGCGCCAACACCGCCACCAATACCGCCAATTATGTCATCACCCGCATCGGCGGTACCTTGGCGGTTACGGGCGCGCGGTTCGGCGGCAGCGCAGCTGAAATCATTCTCACCACCGCGGCGCAAACCCTCGGCCAGAACTACACCATCACCGTCAACGGCGTGCGCGATCTCGCTGTTGCCGCCAATTTGATTGCCACCAACAGCCAGACCAATTTCATCGCCACGCCGTTCGTCAGCGTGGACATCGGCAATCCAACCCCGAGCGGCACCCTCACCCCCGTGGTCGGCGGCGTTGACCTCACGGCTTCGGGGCGCGGGATCAGCGCGACCAGCGATCAGTTCTCGTTTGCCTACCAGAATTACACCAACGACTTCGATCTCGAAGTCCGGGTGGCCGCCCTCACCTTCGCCAACGCGTGGACCCGCGCGGGGTTGATGGCGCGGGATGGTTTCGCCACCAACGCAATCTTCGCCGGCAGTTTCGCCACGCCCGGTCCGGCGGGATGTCATTTTGAATCGCGCGCCACCGTCGGCGGCAGCGCGACGATGGCCGGGACGTTTCCGGTCAATTACCCCGACACGTGGCTGCGGCTGCGTCGCGTGGGCAACACGTTTGATGGCTTTGCCAGCCTTGACGGACAGACCTGGGAATTCCTCGGCGCCTCCACCCTGGCGGTTTCCAATATCATCCAGGTTGGTTTTGCACTTACTGCTGGCAACAACTCCGCCAGCACGGCGGCGCAGTTCCGCGATTACGCCAATGGCAGCGGTGGCGTGGCCACCAACTCGACGCTTCCCTTCGAGCCGCTCGGTCCGTCCAGCCGCCGGACGGCGCTGGTTATTTCTGAAATCATGTACAATTCGCCCGAAGCCTGGGGCGGCACGAACAGTCTGGAATTCGTCGAACTCTGGAATTCCGGGCTCATCACGGAAGACCTCACCGGCCACAAATTGACCGGCGACATCAGCTACCAGTTCCCCAACGGGACGAAGATCGCCCCCGGTCAGTTTCTCGTCGTGGCGAAAGTCCCGGCGGCGGCGCAGAGCTTCTATGGTGTGTCCTGCCTCGGGCCTTACACCAACAAACTTTCCAACAGCGGCGGCACGTTGCGCCTGCTCAACGAACTGGGCGGTCGCCTGCTCGAAATCGAATACGACAACCAAGCGCCCTGGCCAGTCGCGCCCGATGGCACCGGCCATTCGCTTGTGTTGAGCCGGCCCAGCTACGGTGAGAACGACCCGCGCGCGTGGTCCGCCAGCGACGCCATGCGCGGTTCGCCGGGTGCGTTTGAAAATTATGGCAACGAACCCGCCCGCGGCGTGGTCATCAATGAATTCCTCGCGCACACGGACCTGCCGCAGTTGGACTACATCGAACTGTTCAACACCAGCACGCAGGCGGTGAATCTATCCGGGGCGTGGCTGAGCGATGACGCAAGCACGAACAAATACCGCATCGTCAACGGCACCACCATCGCCGCGCGCGGTTTCCTCGCCTTTACTGAAGCGCAACTCGGTTTTGCCCTCTCGGCGGATGGTGAGAAGATTTTTCTCGTGAACTCCAACCAGACGCGCGTGCTGGACGCGGTTTCGTTCGATGGTCAGGAAAACGGCGTGACGACGGGACGCTATCCGAATGGCACGCCCGGATTTCAACGTCTCGCCACTGTCACCCTCGGCACGAGCAACACACCGCCGCGGTTGAGCCAGCTGGTCATCAACGAGATCATGTACCACCCGATCTCGGAGTTGAACGAGGACGAGTACATTGAGATTTACAATCGCGGCCCGGGCACGGTGGCGCTGGGCGGGTGGAGAATTCAGGGCGGCGTGGGCTTCACCTTTCCATCCAACGCAGTCATCGCCGCGGGTGGTTACGTGGTCGTGGCGGAAAACCTCACCAACTTGCTGTCGAAATATCCGCAGCTCAACAGCACGAATGCCTTTGGCAATTACAGTGGCGCACTCGGCAATGGCAGCGAACGCATCGCCCTCGCCATGCCGGATGATCTCGTGAGCACCAACGCTCAGGGTGTGATCAGTTCGAACCTCTTTTACATTACGATGGACGAGGTGACTTACACCGACGGCGGTCGCTGGGGCAAATGGAGCGATGGTGGCGGCAGTTCGCTGGAATTGATTGACCCGGATGCCGACAACCGGCTCGCCGCGAACTGGGCGGACAGTGATGAATCGGCGAAGGCGGCCTGGACGACGATTGACGTGACGAACACGATGGAAGACGGCCAGACCGGACAGGTGAACGAAGGTTCGACCGCCCAAGGCGTCGCAAATCGCTTTGAGGCATTTTTGCAAGCGCCGGGCGAGGCGCTGTTGGATAGCGTCGAGTTCCGTAGCAACGGCGGCGGAAACCTGCTCGCCAACGGCACGTTCGACAGCAGCGCCACCGGCTGGACCTTGGGCGGTGTCATGCGGAATTCCTTCCTGCAAACAGGCGTCGGCATCGGCGGCAGTCAGGCATTGCATCTCGTGGCCACTGATCGTGGTGATACGGGCCCAAACAAAATTGCCAGCGCATTGACCGCCACCGCCGCCACCGGGGCTCCCAACACGGGGACGATTCGCGCCTCGGTCAGGTGGCTGAAAGGCTCGCCTTACATTTTGCTCCGCGTGCGCGGAAACTGGATGGAAGTCTCCCAACGCCTGAACGTGCCCACGAATTGCGGCACGCCCGGTCTCCCGAACTCGCGCCTCGTCGCCAATGCCGGCCCGGCGATCACCGAGGTGACGCACGCGCCGGTGCTACCGGCGGCCGGCCAGCCGGTGGTGGTCAGAGCGAGAGTCGCCGACCCCGATGGCATCAACAATGGAACGGTAGTCATTCGCTATCGTCTCGACCCCACCGCGACTTACACCCTCGCTCCGATGTTCGACAACGGCGTGGGCAACGACTTGATCGCGGGCGATGGCATTTATTCCGCCACGATTCCCGGTCAGGCGAGTGGAACGTTGATGGCTTTTTACATCACAGCCGCGGATACGTTGTCCGCCACCAACCAATTCCCGGCGGAAGCGCCGGTGCGCGAGTGCCTCGTGCGCTGGGGCGAATCCACCGTCGCCGGCACCCTCGGTACTTACCGGCTCTGGGTCACGGCGGCCAATGTCAACACCTGGACGACCCGCGAGAAAAACGCGAACGATCCGCTCGATGCCACTTTTGTTTATGGCAACAGCCGCGTGATCTACAATGTGAACACGCTTTACAGCGGCAGCCCCTTCCACGCGCCCAATTACAACGGCCCAGTGGGCTCGTTCGCCTGCGATTACGAAATCAATTTCAATCCTGACGAACGCTTCCTCGGCTCCGAGCCCTTCGTGTTGTCCGCCTACGATGTGGTTTCCGGCAACTTCTTTTTCAACGATGACTCGGCGCAGGTGGACCTCACGGGCAACTGGATTGCGCGCAAGCTGGGCCAGCCCTACAACTACCGCCGTCACATTCACGTCTTCGTCAATGGCCTGCGGCGCGGCACTGTTTACGACGACGCGCAGCAACCCAACCGTGAGGTGGTCGCGGAGTTCTTCCCGAACGACGAGGCCGGCCAGTTGCGCAAGATCGAGAGCTGGTTTGAATTTGCCGACGATGGCGTAACGCAAGGCAGCGTTTACACCACCATCGCCCGGTTCAACAAGAGTACCGGCGAAATTGACAATAAGCGCTATCGCTGGAACTGGCGACCGCGCGCCACTGAAAACCCGAACGACTGGGCGCCGTTCACCAGCCTCATCGCTGCGGTGAACTATACTGCCTCATCGAACTACGAAAACCAGGTGCGCGAGTGGATGGACGTGCCCAACTTCCTGCGTCCAATCATCACGCATCACATCTGCGGCAGTTGGGACAGCTACGCCTATCAGCGCGGCAAAAACATGTACGCCTACAAGCCCGACGACGAACCCTGGCGGCTGTTGATGTGGGACATCGAAATCGCCCTCGGCGCGGGCGGCAATGGACCGACGGACGACATCTACAACATGTTCGACACCACGCTGCGGAACATGATCCTCAACCGTCCCGCCTTCAATCGCGAATACCTCCGTGGTTTTCAGGAGGCGGTTGACGGTCCACTGCTGCCCGGCGCTGCCGACGCGTCGCTCGATGAACGTTACGCGAACTTCCAGCAGAACGGCGTGCCGCTCATCTCCCCGCAGTTCATCAAGAACTACATCACTTCGCGTCGCGCCTATTTGCTCACAGTCATCCCGACGGCAGCTTTTGCTGTGAACAATCCCAGCTATCAAGCTGTCTCCGGCAGCAATGTGCTGGCTCTCACCGGCACTGGCCCGTTGAGCGTGGAAACCATGCTCATCAACGGCATTCCCTATCCCCTTACTTGGACCAGCACCACCGCCTGGCGTGTGCTGGTGCCGCTCACTGCGGGCACCAATCTCCTCGCCCTCTCGGCACAGGACCGCTCCGGCAACACCATCAGTAATGCCACCGGCAACGTCACGGCCAACTATACCGGCAACAATGTGCTTCCCGAAGGCAACGTCGTGTTCAACGAAATAGCGCCCCATCCCACTATCGACGGCGCGGCGTTCGTGGAGTTGTTCAACACGCACAGCAACTTCACCTTCGATCTCTCCAACTGGAATCTCAATGGACTGGACTACACCTTCCCGCCTGGCGCTACGCTGCCCCCGCGCAGTTATCTCGTACTGGCCGAAGACCCGTTTGTGTTCAGCCAGGCCTACGGCATCACCAACTTTGCCTACGATCGGTTCAACGGGAAACTTGATCCCGATGGCGAGACGCTCACACTGTCCCGTCCGGGCGGAGGAACAAACTTGATTGTCGTGGATCGCGTGCGCTACGAAGCCACCGTTCCCTGGCCCACCGCCACCAACGGTATTTCGCTTCAGCTCGTGGATGCCACGCAGGACAACAGCCGCGTGGCCAACTGGCAGACCAAGCCGGCGTCAACCAATTCGGTTGTCCCCGTACCGCAATGGGTCTATGTCAACCAAACCGCCATTTTGCCGGCGAGTTCGGCGCGCATTTATCTCTACCTCGCTTCTGCCGGAGAGCTCTACCTCGACGACATGATGCTGGTCGCGGGCAGCGTGCCGGAAAGCGGCGCGAATCTCCTGAATAACGGCAATTTTGAATCCGCTCTGTCCGTCACGTGGTCCATCTCAACAGACTTCTCGACCTCGGTGTTGAGCACAAGTGTGAAGCACTCCGGCAACTCCAGCCTGCGGATGCTCGCGACGGCGGCTGGGGCCGGCAATGGTGATTCCATCCAGCAGGATTTCGCCGCGTCGTTGCCGGGAGGTGGCACTTACACGTTGAGTTTTTGGTATCTGCAAAATTCCAACGGCACGCCCTTCATCGCCCGACTCAACAACTCCGTTGTGGGCTCGGGCATCTATGTTTCGCTGAATCCGCTAACGCCGTTGCCGAGCACGAACATTGTTTTTGGTTCAACCCCCGGCCAGGCCAACAGCGTCGCCACCAACCTGCCCGCGTTCCCGCCCCTCTGGTTGAACGAAGCACAAGCCAACAACATCACCGGGCCGCTCGACAACTTCAGCCAGCGCGATCCGTGGGCGGAGGTTTTCAACACTGCCAATACCAACGTCAACCTCGCCGGTTATTATCTCACCGACACCTACACGAACCTGACGAAGTGGGCGTTTCCTGCGAGCAACAACGCGTCGAACGGCTTCACCTTAATCTGGTGCGACAATCAAACCAATCAGAGCACCACCGCGTCCATCCACGCCGGACTGACGCTCGCCTCTGGCAATGGCAGTCTGGCGCTCACCCGGATCATCAATGGCACGACGCAGGTCGTGGATTATCTGAATTACGCCAGCCTCCCCGCGAACTGGAGTTACGGCAGCGTGCCCGACGCACAACCTTTCTATCGTCGTGAGATGTTTTATGCGACGCCGAATGCGACCAATAACGGCGCGTCCGCCCCGCTCACCGTGTTCATCAACGAATGGATGGCCGACAACACCATCACGCTTACGGACCCGGCGGATGGTCAGTTTGAGGACTGGTTCGAACTCTACAATCCCGGCACGAATGCCGTGGACGTCGGCGGCTATTTCCTCACCGACAATCTGACGAACAAATTCCAGTTCGAGATTCCGAACAACGGACATTACGTCATCCCCGCTCACGGTTATCTGCTGGTCTGGGCGGACAATGAATCCGGCCAGAACGCCACGAATCGCGCCGACCTTCACGCCGAGTTTGCGCTGGCCAAAGGCGGTGAAGCCCTCGGCTTGTTCGCCGCCGACGGCACGACCATTGACGCCGTTACGTTCGGCGCGCAAACCAGCAACGTGAGCGAAGGTCGTTTCCCCAACGGCTCGGCCAACATCTATTCGATGCCCACACCCACACCTCGTGCGGCCAATGTCGTTCCCAACACCTCGCCCACACTCGCGGCCATCACCAATCGCTACCTCACGCTCGGCCAGACCCTCAGCCTGACCGTCAGCGCCACCGACACCGACGCGCCGACTCAGACGCTCACTTACAGTCTCATCACTCCGCCACCCGGCGCGCAGATGGGTTCGTTCAGCGGCCTGCTCACCTGGACACCGACCGTTGCGCCCGCCACCAACAACTTCACGGTGGTTGTCACCGACAACGGCACGCCCAGCTTGTCGGCCACGCAGTCGTTCACCGTCACCGTGGTCGTCCCGCCAAGTCTGGCAAGTCTCAGTCTCAATGGCAGCAACCTGACCTTCACCTGGATGTCTGCGCTCGGACAACTGTATCAGGTCGAATACAAGAACGATTTGACTGATCCGCAATGGACTCCTTCCGGCGCCGCCCTGACCGGCACTGGCGGTCCACTAAACTCCACGAACGGCATCACCGGTTCGCCTCGACGTTTTTACCGGTTGCGTTTGCTGTCGCCGAACTAGCGTTCCCTGCGCCATCGCGGCGACTCTTGGAATGCACCCAGATAGTTTATAGGACCTGTTCACTCCGGTGAACGCGCGTTCGGGCCAATAACTAATCGTGAAGGTCGCTGCCGGTCGGTACTTGCATTTTAAAGCCGTCCGTATGTCCTGTGTGCGTGCGGAGGGCAAACTCTCGAGCTGAATATTCCCGACTCGCGGCACTGTTCTTCATCCAGTGGATGGGGCTGGCCGTCTGGACTGTACCGTTGACCCTGGTGCTCAACGCGCATGGCTATGCGGTCATTCAACCCCTGGCGTTTGCGACCAGCGCCATCGCAGCCTTCGTTTCCCCGCTGTTCTTCGGCGCCATGGCCGACCGGCACATGGCGCCCACGCGCGTCCTGCGCTGGCTTTCATGCGGCGCGGCGCTGGCCTTGGTGTTGGTGGGGCTGGCGATTAACTGGCAATGCAATGCTTGGGGTGTTTTGGGATTGATCCAGCTTTACAACCTGTGTTCGGCACCCACGATCAGCCTCACCACTTCGATTACCATGTCACGGTTGGACGAACCAAAACGCCAGTTCGGACCTGTCCGCGCGTTGGGAACGATCGGTTGGATGGCCGGGTGTCTGCTCATCAGCGTGCTCAACGCCGACGCGTCCACGCTCGCCGGCTTCACCGGTGCGCTCTTGTGGCTCGGGCTCGCCGGCTTCACGTTCCTGCTGCCCGAAATTGAGCCACCGAAATCCGTCGAGCATCTCAGCTGGCACGAACGCCTGGGGCTCGATGCCCTCACGCTGTTGAAACATCCCGATCACCGCGTCATCTTCCTCTGCGCCTGCCTGCTGAACATCCCGCTCGCCGCCTTTTATCCCTACACGCCTCCGCACCTGCTGGACCTGGGACTGCACAAACCGGCGGCCTGGATGTCGCTGTCCCAGATCGCGGAAATCTTCGCCATGTTTATGCTGGGGGCGCTGCTCACGCGGTTGCGTTTGAAATGGATTCTACTCGCCGGACTGGGCTTTGCCCTGGCGCGCTACGGATTGTTTGTGTTGAACACCCAAGCCAGCGTGGTCGCGGGACTGGCCCTGCATGGATGTGTTTACACGCTGTTCTTCACCACGGCGCAGATTTACGTGAACGAACGGGTGGATGCCGCGTGGCGCACCCGCGCGCAAGCCCTGCTCACTTTGATGAACAGCGGGGTGGCCTACCTCATCGGCTACCTCGTTTGCGGCTGGTGGTTCCGCCAATGCGGTGGGCCGACCGCCACCCAATGGCCGCGCTTCTGGGGAGTGCTCGCGGTCGCAGTGGCTGCGGTAACGATTTACTTTTTGAGTGCCTATCGCGGCCGGACCCGGAAAGAACTTTGAGGCGAAAGGACGTTCCGTTGCCCTGCGCGGAACTCCCTCAAACTTTCCAGCAGCCACGCGGGCTTACCGAAATAATTCTCCGAACGCCGGCAACAGATCATATCGCCGCGTCCACGGCGTGTACATGAAACCGCGCACGTTCGGCAAGGGTTTTGCCGCCGCCAGCCAGCCTTTGACTTCGTTAAGATTATCCGCGTCGTAGTAACACGCTACGAGCACGGGGAAGCCTTGCTCCGCGAAAAAGCTCAGGCTCTTCGCGCGCGGTTCGCCACCCCAAACCGCCATGGTCAAGTCTTTGGGAATGTGCTTCCACGAACCGGTGAAATCGCCTTGTACGAGATAGTAATTCGGGTGCGCGTTGTGGTTCGGGTCAAACATGTCCGACCACACATAAACCTCAGCCTTCGGCGAGTAGTGGCGAATGGCGGCGGCTTGCTTCGTGACACATTCGCCGAGGAGTTGCGCCATGTCACGACCCGCGCACGCCTGGCACGTGCCGCCCATGCGGACTTCGTCCGTGCCCAGCATCACGCGCCGCGGATGCAATCGCTCGGCGAGGAGCTTCGCTTCGTGATCGAAGATTTCGTACAACTCCGGCTCAGCCATGCAGGTCGTCACCTGTGAGTCGTGGATCAACATCGAGTGATACCAACTTACCCGCAATCGCTGGCCGTCCTTGATACGGCCCCCGGAAACGAGCTTGAGCACTGCGGGCGACGAATCACCGCGCCAGACGTTGAAGTCCGGGGAGTTCAGAGTCGCGTAATCTTTTCCTTCAGGGTAGGTCGTCGCACCATCTTCGCTCCGCACCGTTACCGGCGTGCCGGGCCGATGCAGCACACAAACCGGTCCGGGGTCCTCAATCGTCCAGTCATCGAGCCAGACTTTGCCGGCTTTGCCTTCCCAAAGTCCGGCATAGAGATTCACCTTGTCATTGTTGAGGCTGTTGAAGAGGAAGCTGATTTTCCGCCAGTCGGTCGTCGCCGGTAGATTGAACTGGCGCGGCGCGAGTTCACGGTCGCCCACCAGCGCAATGCAACGGAACGCACTGGTCGGTTTCAAGCCCTCCGTCTTCACCCAGACGCTCACGCGATAACACCGGTGCGGTTTCACCCTCACCGTCTGCATCAGCCGACCGTGTCCATGCGGATTGGCCGTGAAGTTCTCCAGCCGCAAGGAAGCACGCCCGCCGTGTTTGGTCTCAGAGTCGGTGAAACTGACTTCGCCCGGTTGATCAACGAAACCAAAGCCGGTGAACTTGTTCCCGTTGAAACCCTCAAAGCCGCCGTTGGTGATGCGCACTTCTGCATCGGGGACAAATCGCGCCTCGTTGCCCTGCACAACAAACGGCGCATCCACCACCGGCAAGCCCTCCGCCAGATTCGGGTTGTGCGACAGGATTCCGCCGCCATAGCCAACCGAGAAAACTGAAGGAATCAGCTCTAACTTGTTGCTGTCACAAACACGTTGAATGGCTTCAAGTCGTCGGAAGTATGCCGCCTCCCGCTTACAGAGTGTATCCAATCCGAACGACACCACCGCGCCATTCAGCCCCGCCTTGCCTGCTGTATCGAGCACTTTGGTGATTTCCGCAACATCACTGTCCTTGTCCAATCCCCAGCCGAATACCCACACGAAACGGTCTGGATAGGCCGCCAAGCTCGACCCGACGGTCAACCAGGCAGCCAGTACGCCTAGGCCCAGTTTTTGCAAGTTATGAAGTCGCTGGTTGCGGGAAATCATGTTTGGAATTTGCATGGCAATTGGACGCAGCCAATCAACGGTCTGTTCGCCTTGACCGCAGCTCCTCCAACTGCTCCGGCGTCTTCGGCCAGTCTTTGCGGAGCAACCGCGAGAGCGATCGGTCGGCCAGCAACTTGCCGCCGGTCTGACAGCCGGGACAATAGTTCGTCTCGTTGTCGGCGTAGCGAATTCGCTGGACCTTTGCATCGCAAACCGGACACGGCTTGCCAAACTTGCCATGCACCGCCATGTCGGGACGAAACGCCGTGACGTTCTCCGGAAAATTGTCCCCGGTTTCGCGCCGTAGAGTTTCCATCCACTGCGTCAGTGTTTGTAGGGTGGTGAGATAAAGCCGCTCGATGGCCTCCGCCGCAAGTTTCTGCGTCAGGGCGACGGGCGAGAGGCGGGCGCGATGCAGAATCTCGTCGGAATACGCATTGCCAATGCCGCTGAACAGGTGCGGATCGGTTAACGCCCTCTTGAGTGTGTGATTTCGCAAGGTGAGAGCAGCGCGGAATTGTTCCAACGTGCCGTTGAGCACGTCCACACCGCCTGGATCATGCAGTCGCAACGCCGCCTCGCCTTGAACGAGGTGCAGCGACGCGCGTTTCTTTGTTCCTGCTTCCGTGAGTGTGAGGGTGCCAACGGGGAAATTGAAAACTGCCAGTGCGTTCTTGCGCGGAGGTTTTGCACTTGGCTCAAACCAGTGCAACCGGCCGGCGATCATCAAATGCACCACCAGCCAAAGGTCATCTTCAAACCCGAACACGATGCGCTTGCCCAGTCGCCGCAGCGCAATGACCCGGCGGCTCTCGATGCTTTGAATCGGCGGCACAACCGTGCGCAACAGGAACGGACTGGCGATGCGTAATCGCGTGAGCGGTTGATTGAGAATCCGCTTTTCCAGCGCTTCGAGATAAATCTTGATGTCCGGCAGTTCGGGCACGACCGCAGGTTAACCCGGATCCGGACGTTCAGCAGATTATTTTCCCAGCCGATAACCGCGGGTAGTTTGGGCAACTCCTGGTCACATGAACGGAATCTCACCACACCATGCTGAGTCCGCCATCAAGGTAGGACCAGGCGGAAAAAGACGCACTCGTTGGCAAGATAGACGGGCACCGTGACCGAGTTGGTGTTGCTGGATTCCGCGATCGAGGTCCAGTTAATTCCAAGGCCGGAATGAATTGAGTTGGTTTGGGTCTGCAGAATCCACCCGGTGTGATCTGGCGGCCAACTGAGGGTGATTTCTCCATTGGTCGCCCCGACGCCAAGCGGTGGCGAGGTCATGGCTGTCGGCCGGGCGCTCGCCGGCACCGACGCAGCGCTGGCCCCGCTGGAGTTGGTAGAAGTGAGCGTGTAGTAATAACGCGTTCCATTCGTCAGGCCGGTGTTGGTGAGGATCAACGAACTGATATTTGCGGCGATCGTGACATAAGGCCCGGCTGGGTTTGTGGCGCGTTGGACATAGTACCCCGTGGCCCCGGGTGCGGCTGCCCACTGCAGTTCCACCTCCGCGTCGCCGGCTTTGGCGGACAAGCCCGGCGGTGCAATGGGTGTGGGCAGTTCCAAATTCAGGTAGTCATACATCACATAGACCTGGGAGGAAACCGTGGAACGCCTTTGCACCAGCGTGATGGTGTTCGTGCCCGCGACCAGGCGATTGACCGGGATGCTGGTGTGGTCAATGCCGTATTTGTCATGAATTCCCTGGCGCACCAGGCTGTTCGCGCCGCCCGGAACGCTTGGGTAGAAATCGCGAAACACTGCGCCCGTCCGGTTCGGGTCATTGACGAACACCTGGATCGCAGCACTGTAGGCACCCGCCCAAATCGTGTTCAGGGTGGCATTGCCACTCTTGGGAACGCTCGGCAGAAAGAATCTCACGTGCCACACCATGTTGTTGGCCACCCCGCCGCTGTCATAATATACGCACTGCGCGTAATTCCAGTCGTTGGTCCAGTTGCTCGCGCCAACCGTGTAAGTCATTGGATTCGAAAACTCGGCTGCAAAGCCAAGCCATAACCCGGGGATCGAGTAGTCGTCCCCGTGTCGAAATTCCACGGCGGTTCGATCCGGGTAACCGATTTCCCACGCGAGGCTGTTACCTTGATGCGGCACATTCCAGACCAGCGTACCCAAGTTGGTGGTGCTGCCCGCCGCAAACGTGTATGGGCCGGAACGAAATTCTCCCACCGAACCATTCGTGCCGGCGCAGTAAGCGTATAACTGGTACGTCGCCCCACCGCCGTAGGGAGAAAAAGTGGTCACGGGCGGGAGGGTGAAGGCGCCGTCCGCGTCCGCTCGGGTCCAGAACTGATAGCCGTCGGATTGGAGTTGCCAGTTGCCCGGATCATTTTCCAATCCGGAATCTGGCGCGGCCAATCCAATCCACGCTCCGGCGGCGCTGGCCTGTGGTCGCAGCGGATCGTGGATGACGAGTCTGCCCGAGATGGTCGCGCGGCCCGCGGCGGATTGGTAGTTGGTATCCGTCAACCACGCATAAGGCCACGCGGACCGTTCGGCCGCCGCCTGCTGCTTGGAATCTTCCCAGCCGGCCGCGCCGTTGGTCTTGCTGTTGAAATAAAGCAACCACGGCCCGTAAACCTTGGTGAAGTTGGCATTGCTGTTGACCGAGAGCCCGGTGTTGCCATAGTGCGCAATCAACGGTTCGAAGGTGACCAACCCCCCAATCCCCCCGGAGTATTCGCAGGCTGTCGGGCCGTTGTTCTGATAGTCGTGACTGCCGGTGACAAACCAAAGCCCGACCTGATTGATGTCACTTGCCATACCAAAGGTGTCCAACTGCGGATAATCAAACGTGTAGGAGTATTTGCCGTTGGTGCTGCCCGCGAAAACGCCGGTGGTGTATTGAACGATTTCCACGGGCAGGCCGGGCACCGCAACGGTGTGGTAGTTATCCCAAAAGTTCGGTTGCAGTCCGTTGCGCTTCTGTTGCACCCCACCCAACGTCAGTCCGTAGCGAACCCCGTCGTCCACATAGGAGTTTTCACAGAGGAAATTCGTGTTGTCGTGGGCCGTGGGCCAGATGCACTGGATGAAACTGATGTCCAAGTTGCCGTTGGTGGAGTAACTGGCCGGATGCCGCGCCACCAGGTAGCAGTACAGCCCGCTGTTGCCCTTGCCGAGCAGGTAGTGGAGTTCCATGTCCGCCACGACGCTGTGTTTCCCTGGAACGTACGTTCGCCGGTAAGCCAGCTCGATGTTTGTGCTCGTGGCCGTCGTGCTCAGGTAAGCGCTGTCGCCGTTGCCATCCGGATACCAGTAATAATAAATGGCGGTGTGATTGCCGAAATTTACGCCCGACTGGCTGAGCATCTCGATGCCGTTGTTCTTCGGCGTTCCGGGCAGGCCGGGTTTGAGATACTTGATCGAATCCACGTTGCCGTTCGTGGCGATGAGGACATGAAGAATTCCATTGTCAAGGTAACGATCGGTCCGGCTCCCGAACGCTTCAAAACCGGTGGTGACCGGCGTGGCAACCAACGGCGTCCAGCCCCCCGGATTGTTGGCCCTGGCCACCGTGGCAACCAGCAGGCAGAGACCGACTCCCAGCAAGCCGCCCCCGAACGATTGACTGAGCTTCATTTCCGATTCTGTGCAAAGACTTTTCGAGCACGCGACGGGGGAGACGGCTCACCCGCGAACCCCGCGCTCAACGAGTTCCTAGCTTAAGTCTCACACATCGTCGGAGCGTCCAGCAATCGCCAGTTCGGGGGGCAAACGCGTGCAGAAGCAAGCATGGGCGGAATGCCGCTCCAACTAAAGTGTCTCAAGCCCCTTGAAGTGGAAATCCAGCGAGCAAAGTTTCTCCAGTTCACCCTTCATGAAATGCGCTGCCACTTCGGGCGTGGCTTTGAGCACTTCCACGAAATCCGCATCGTCGCGTCCCGCGTGTTTGACTTCCCAGGTCTTCATCGCGGCGTCCTGCACGAGTTTGTAGGCAGCTTCGCGCGTCAGGCCTTTGCGGATGAGCGCGAGCAGCACGGTCTGGCTGTTCCACATGCCGAGCGAAAGGCCGAGGTTCTTCTTCATGTTTGCCGGATAAACGACGATGCCATCCATCAGGCGCGTGAGCAGGCCGAACATGTAATCGAGCAGCGTGCAACTGTCCGGAAAGATGATGCGCTCGACGCTGCTGTGACTGATGTCGCGCTCGTGCCAGAGGGCGACGTTTTCCAGCGACGCCATCGCATTGCCGCGCAACACGCGCGCGAGGCCGGTGAGCCGTTCCCACGTGATGGGATTGCGCTTGTGTGGCATGGCGCTCGAACCTTTCTGACCCTTGGTGAACGGCTCTTCGGCTTCGAGCACTTCGGTGCGTTGCAGATGACGGAATTCCACCGCCCAGCGCTCGATGCTCGCGCCGACGAGCGCCATCGCGAGTTGGAATTCGGCGTGGATGTCGCGCTGCACGACTTGCGTGGCGATGGGCGCGGGACGAATGCCCAACTGCTTGCAGACGTAAGCCTCCACGCGCGGCGACAGATGCGCGCTCGTACCGACCGCGCCGGAAATTTTGCCAACGGCGACGACATCGCGCACGGCTTCCAGGCGGCGGAGCGCCCGCGTGAATTCATCGTGCATCAACGCCATCTTCAAGCCGAACGTTGTGGGTTCACCGTGGATGCCGTGACTGCGACCCATGCAGGGCGTGAACTTGTGTTCCTTCGCGCGGCGGGCGATGACGGGCAGCAGCTTCTTCACGTCGGCGATGAGGATGTCCGCGCTCTGCTGCATCTGCAGGGCGTAGCAAGTGTCGCCCACGTCGCTGCTCGTGAGACCGAAATGAATCCAGCGGCTGGCGTTGTCGTTGATGGCCTCCGCGACGGCGGTGGTGAAGCCGATGACATCGTGATTGAGCGTTTTCTCCAGTTCCTTCTGCCGTGCCACGAGACCGGGCAGGTCGGCGAACCATTTGTCGCAACCGGCCTTGATCTTTTTGAAATCCTTGGCGGGCACGACGCCTTCCTTGACCAGCGCTTCGCTGGCGAGGAGTTCGATCTGCAACCAGATCTTGAGTTTGTTTTCGTCGGTCCAGATGGCCCGCATTTCGGGGCGCGAATAACGCGTAATCATGCGGGACCATTAAACTGGAAACAAGGGACGGGAAAAAGGAGGAAGTACGCCCCTAGCGGCTCGCCGCAGAATGCCACCGCCTGTCAGTCGCTTGATAGTTGCGCGCTCTGCCGAGACGCCGCCACGAAGGTATCTTCAGCTAAGCCGCTTGATGACTTCGCTCAGGCCGCCCGCTTCCGGTTCAATCTCGATGCGGCCAGCGGGGCGTTTGGGTTCCGTGGACGCGACTGGCGCCGATGGAACCGCTCGCGGTGGCGCGAGCGGTGGAGGTTGAGAATCAGCGACAGCTTCCTCCTGATCGGGCGCTTCATCTTCGGCATTGGGTACATGCCATTGCGTGCGCTTGGCCATCCAATTCTGGTAACGGTCAAAGCTCCACATGCCATATTCGGCGCCGGTTTCGAGGGCTTGCGGGAGTTTGAAGAAGTCGCGGTTGCGGATGAACGTCTTCACGGAACTGGTCGAGCGCAGAATCTCGCATTCGGGCAAGCGAAGGTTCAGGTCGGGTCGAAAGCGCAGACGTTGGCAAACCACCGCCAGGAGGCAGTCGGCGAGTTGCGCGGCGACATTGTTTTGAATCTCCGACGGAAAGGCGAGCACCACGCGTTGGAGTGCTTCCGCACAACTGCCCGAATGCACGGTCGCAAAAACGAGATGCCCGGTCTCGGCGGCGTTGAGCGTGAGGCGCATGGTTTCGGGCTCGCGCATTTCGCCGACCATCAGCACGTCTGGATCTTCGCGCAACGCATCCAGCAATCCCTGCTCGAACGATGGCGTGTCCCGGCCGACTTCGCGCTGGCGAATAAAGGCGCGTCGGGCGCGGAAGATGTGTTCGATGGGGCTTTCGAGGGTGAGCACATGACGCGATTCGGTAAGATTGATCTCCTGAATCAGTGCGGCGAGCGTGGACGATTTGCCGCTGCCGGTCGGCCCGCTGATGAGGACGAGGCCGTTGGTGGGCGTGACGAGCTTTTTCAGATCAGGATGCAGATTGAGCCGGTCAATCGTGGCTTGGAAACTGGCCAGCAGACGGACGGCAAAGCCAACCCCGCGCGAGGTGTGCAGGAGGTTGAGGCGGCAACGCACACCGCCGATGGTTTTGGAGAAGTCGGCCGAGCGTTGCGCGAGGAAGTGTGGCCACGCGTCGCCACCGAGGACCTGTTGCGCCAGTTCCAACAGCAACCTTCCGGCGAGCGGTTCGCCGACGGTTCGCAATGCTCCGCGCACGCGAATCGCGGCGGGCAGACCGGGTTCGAGGTGCAGGTCGCTGGCGCCTTGCCGGCTGGCGGCCACGATCAGAGATTCAAGAGTCATAGGCTTTGACGGCGTTGATTTGAATCATACACCAGGGCGCGGGAAAAGTTGTTTCATTTCCGGATTCACCCGCAATCAGCAATTCGCGGAGCGACTATCGTTTTTGCAGCAGCACATTTGCCGCCGTCACCAGTCCGCCACCGATGAGCAGGCGGGCAGTCAGCGTTTCGTTGGCGTAATGGATGCCGGCCCACGTGGAAATCAAGCCAGGCAGGAATAGCGCCAGCACGCTGGTAACGACGGGTTCAACGCTGTAGATGAGGCCGGCTTCGGTGGCGGTGACGTCACGTTGCCAGCGATTCATCAATAGATAGCCGCCCATCGTACAAAGGATGACAAGTGTGGCCAGAAAGCCGCAGGCCGCCGGCGAAGCGAAGGCGCGCAGACAGGCGGCAGGATTCGGCGTGGTGAGCCAGACACCGGGCACACACAGCAACGCCATCATCCCGAACATCACGACGGAGAAGCGCAAGGGGTCGTTGATGGCATAGCGCGGGCGTTCGAGCATCAGGATTTGCCCGACAAAAAGCACCGAGCCGATGATGGTTTCGGTCTCGCCGCGACCGAGTCTAAATGTCCTCAAATCCAAATCGGCAAGAATCGCGAGTCCCACCAGCACGAGCAACAGGCAGACGACGACTTTTGGTGTGGGCAAATGGCGATGCACAATCGCAATCCACACCGGGATGAACGCAACGTAGAGTTGGGTGAGAAAGGCAGAGGTGGAGGCGGCGGTGTAGGAAAGCCCGTCCATTTGGAAGAGAATGCCGCCGATACCGAAGACCGCGAGCCAGAAACCCTGTTCGAGTTCGAGCCGGGTGATTTTCAACAGTTCGCGATTGAGGAATAGCGCGAGCAGCAGTCCGGCGCTCCCGAAGCGATACATCGCGCCGATCATGGCAAAGAACCAACTGCCCGCGTCCGGCAAAAGCTTCTGTTGCTCCAGCGCGAGCGCTTTGACGACCGGAAAACTGGAGGCCCAAAAGAACGTCGCCGCCAGCAACATGGTCATGGCTTTGCGATGGCAATGGGTGGCCGCGGTTTCGCTCACGATCGTTCAGTCAACATCCCTCGGCAAAGTGGCGACGAATTTTTCCCACAGCCCGCGCTCGACGTAGAGTTCGAGAAAGACGTTCGGACGCAACTCGTAGTAACCCGTCATGATGTAGCGCTTGTCGGATTTGTCATCGAGCGCGGCGCCGAGTTTCGCGGAGGCGAGAATGATGGGGGCAAATGGATCCGCCGGCAGTTCCTCATACCAGCCGATGCGCTTGAATTGCCGGAGATACCACGGCAACGGCCAGTAGCTTTCGGGGGCGATGACTTTGACCACGGTTTCGTGGCCCTCCGGCGCAACCTGCGAAATGGCCTCAACTCGTTGAACCAGTTCCCGAACATGCGCGGAAGTCTGGGCATAGACGTAAGGATTGCGCAGGTCGGCGGCCAGGTATTGGGAAAGCGTCCACGACTGCAGCGCCAGATGCAACACACCGACTCCGAGCAGGGCGACCAGGAGAATTCTGGTCAGGCGCGTGCGACACATCTGGACCAGCGCCGATGCGCCAATGCCGGCAAGCAAAATGACACCGAGCCAGAAATTGAGCAGACACCAGGTGGTCTTGTAGGAGATCAGCGAGTAGATCACCGTCAGCGCCGCCGTGTAGAAAACGAGGAAGCGAGTCAGACCCGGCCGGCTCACCAGGTTCGGGTTGTTGCAGAATGCCGCGGCGGCACCACAAAGGGCCAGAATGGCAATCAGGGCTTCGGTCCACACCGGACTTTTGGCCGGATGGAACCAAAGCAATCGTTCCAGATAGAAAGGCCACGGATGGATATGAGGCGACGCGCCGCCCGCGCGATGCAGCCAGGGAAGATAAGTGGTCAGCGAATCGCCCGGACCAGCGGCGTTGGTGAAAAAGGAATTGAAGAATAACAGCCAGACAACGCCGGCGGTCGTCAGCGCCAGGGCGACGTGGCGGGGCGCGGGGGTCCATTTCACTTTGGGAATGCTCTCCGCCGGCGCCTGTGAACGCTGCGCCCGCCAGCGATTCCAAAGTCGCGTCGCCACCAGCGCGAAGCCCATCGCCGCGATCGAGAGAACAAAAGTTTCCTTGGTGGCGAACATCAAACCCACGCCGATCCCGGCGAGCGCGGCCCAACCGGCGTGGCGCGATTGCGCGTAACGCCAGCCGGCGGTCAGCGTCAGCAGTGTGAAGAAGACCAGCAGCATCTCGTGGATGAAGTAGCGGCTGTAGAAGACCATCGCGGGTGAGGCGGCGAGGAACACCGCCGCCCAGGACGTCGCCGTTCTTCCCAATCCATCTTTCACCAATGGGAGCAGGAGGATCAGACCAAGTCCGAAAAGCACCGTGACAACCCGCAGTTCGGCGTCGGAAAGTTCAGCGGCATTCTTCGCCGGGCCGAGCCAGAGGATGGGAAGCGAAAAGTAATGGAGCGCGGGCCCGTGGTATTCGTGCGGGTCGTAGCGGTAGTCGCCCTTCTCCCACAAGGCGGCGAGTTTGACGGCATTGACGCCCTCGTCGTTATGGAGGGGACGGACACCGAGCTGGGGGCAACGCAACAGGAGCGCGCCGGCGAGCGCCAGGAGCCACGCCAGTGCGGCCCAACGGTTCATTTGTTCGGCACGGGGTGCGAGTTACGCTTCAGAACGTAGATCAAGCAGAGCGCGAAGGCCAAAAAAGCGGAACCACCAACCATAACTTTGGTGGAGTTGTTGGTCACAACGTTTGAAACAGCGATGCTGACAGGACTCGCAGGTTGGACAGTTACAGACGAAGCTACTTCCGGTGCGGATGAAGGTGCGGCAGTGGCCGCAGTTTGCAGACGGGGTATTGCGGTCGGTACAGCCGGAGTTTCCACCGAAACCGTGGGTAGATCGCTTGATGAACTCACGGGGAGTTGAGGATCAACAAATGCAGTGGCAGTCGGAGCGATGAAATCAGCTCTGGATTTAGCAGCATCCGGCACGGCGTAAACTTCAATTTCCTGCCAGCAATTGAGCGCGCTGAGATGGCTGCCTTTGGTGTAACCGCGCACGTAACGACCCTTGGCACCTTTGCCGTCAAACGCGCGACCAAAGTGGCGCTCGAAGTATTCGCGGTCGGTCCCGACGCCGAGGCCGGAGGAATTATCCGTGTCGTTGTTGAAGATGGTGGTGACGCCGGTTTTGAATTCAGGATCGTCGGACACCTGCACGATGACGTCGTGCATGACCTGGATGTAACGATGGTCATGCCAGATAGCGACGGCTTCAATGGTGTAAGTTTGCCCGAGGTCCACCTGGACCCACTGCGCGCCCTTCTTCATCTCGACGGTGTCGTAATCGAACGCCTCCTTCTTGCCGTCGGTGATCTGGGTGAGTTCGCCGGTGAACGGCTTGACGCTGCTGGTGGCGGTTTTGCCGAGCGCGACATTTTTTGCGCCGGCAGAAATCATCAGGGCGGCGGGCGCCTTGTCGGAATTGGGTTCGATGTTCGGCCCAACAGGCAATTGTTCGGGCGTCCCCTTGAGCGTGGGCGCGGGAAGTTCCAGTTTGAGCGGCGCTTTGTCCTGCGCGCTGGCGTTTGTGGTTACGGCAGCCACCAGGAGGGTGGCGGACAAAACTCGAATCACATTTGCGGTTGAAATCATTTTCATATTTAGCCTGTCGGTCCGGTACTTTACCAGACGCCCGGTGCGGTTCAAAACCAATTTAACGACTGGAACGGAGGCCCGGGTATTCATTCCGGGGCCCCAAGCCGGACCACCTCCCCGTGGAGTTGGCGTGCCAGGTCCTTGCGATCCGATGCCGGGTGGGTGATGGGTGAAAAATTCACGCGGGCCTGAATCTGCCGCCGTTTCATCAGATTCACGAGATGGGGAAGGAACGTCATGTCACCCCAATAACAGACATCGTTCTCCACCGAACCGTCCACGAGCGCGTACCCGATGCGCCCGACGGACAGCGGATGCGGCGAGCCCACAATCGGTTCGAGGAGGGACGATTTGAAGGGGAGGATTTCGCGCCCGTTCCAGCTCGTGCCTTCAGGGAAGAGGACCACAACGCCGCCAGCGGTGAGGGCGCGTTGAATCTCGGCATTCATCCGCGCCACATCGCGGCGACGGGTGCGGTCCACGAACAACGTGCCGGACAAGCGCGCAAACCAGCCGAACACCGGCCAGTTCTTCACCTCGCTCTTGGAGACGAACACCGCCGGGGTCAATGACACGAGCACCAGGATGTCGAGATAGCTGAGGTGATTACAGACCAGCAGGCCGGTGGACGGAAGCGAACCGCGCGCTTCATACGTCACGGAAAAGACCCGCAGGCTCCGCCGCGCACACCATTGCAGCCAGCGGGAGCGCTCCCGTTGTGTCAGTTTGCCGCCGTGACGAAACGTCAACACGAGGAACCTGCCGGCGAAGCACAAGAGTTCGCCGGCAAACCAGAAGGCGCGAAACAAGAGTCGGAACGCCCGACGACCCGGAAAATCCACGCGCCATCGGTACCAGTAAATCGTCCGGGTCACAAGCCGATCCGGACACACCGGTCGCACTCTGCGAGAACAATCATGACCGCGGCGTTCGAGTCTGACACCCCGAACCGGCGGAGTGTTCGTTCAAGCTGGATGCTTGCGATTCTTCATTCGGGTCCAGTAAATGACCGGGCCGATGGCGAGGCCAACGAGAGAGCAGACATTCGCAGAATTGGCGTAGCCCGATTGGACCGGTGCGAGTCCACTTATGGACGTCATCATGCGAGAGCGGGAGACGGTTGGAGAGTAACCAACTTCCGAGTCTGAGCGCATGAAACGATGTCGCGCAGCCGTGCTATGGAGGCCGGATTGCGATGGCGGCGTTATTGAAAGGTCAAAACTATGTCCGTTCGCTTGAATACTCTCCGGCGGTAGTCTCCGCGCAGACCGATGGCTCCGCCCGGATGGCGGTCACGATCAATGACTACAACGGCTCGGGCGCCAACCATTGGACGGTGGCTTGGGTGACAACCGAAGCAGGGGTCTTCATCAAAACGCTCCGCAAGCAGGGGACGAGCTACGGTTGGACGAGTTCGCAGTGGACCACGCACACTCCCCAGTGGAATGCGGCGCGCGGCGGGGTCAACGGCAGCCAGGTGGTGGATGGCTACACCAGCGCCACCGCCACCACTTACACCGGCACGAATAGCCCGGTCATTCTCACTTGGAACTGCCGCGACACGAACAACGTTCTCGTGCCGAACGGCAACTACAAATTCTGGGTTCAGTACGCCGAAGATAGCGGCGCCGGTCCCTATACCACCAACGGCCTGCTCTGGACCAAGGGGCCGAGCGGGGTCACCAATAACTACGCCAACCAAAGCCCGAACTTCACCAGCATGTCGGTGCGGTGGACACCCAACACGCCGCCGCCGGTCGCACCCACGATTACCAGTGTCACACCGCCGGGCGGCACGGTGGGGACGGCTTACAATCACACCTGCACGGCCAACGGGACGCCATCGCCGGGATTCTTCGCCACCGGCCTGCCGACGGGCTTGACCATGGGCGCCAGTGGTTTGATCGCCGGCATGCCGACCACGGCGGGTACTTTCAATGGGAACATCGTGGCTACCAACGGCGTGTCGCCCAACGCCACACAAGCCTTTTCCATCCTCATCACGGCCCCGGTTGTAAAAGCCTATGCCGGCAGCGCCGTTTGCGCCGACTGCCACGCCGACAAAGTCGCCCTACTCCAGCAGTCCATCCACTACCAGATGATCCGCACCGACGCGCATTTGCCCGGCGTCATCCACGGTGACCTGCGCCGGCCCAACGCACCCACGACCAATCAAGTCAACTGGGCCATGGGCGGCTGGAGCAAGGAGGAGAATTACATCCGCACCAACTGGAACGGCAGCAGTTGGACCTACACCGTGACGCAATTCAAGTGGGACCCGATCGCCGGCACTTACTCCACCAATCTGGCGACACGCGACTGGCTGACGCAATGCGCCGGCTGCCACACCACCGGCTTTGATCCGCTCACGAAGTCGTGGAGCGAACTCAATGTGACCTGTGAATCCTGCCACGGCCCAGCCGCCGATCACGTCGCCGATGGTGGCAGTTCCATTTTCCCGGTGATTGACCGGTCTTCCGAAACCTGCGGTCAATGCCATACCCGCGGCGAGAGCGTGGCGATGGGCAGCTTCACGAATCGGCAGTTTGGTTTCCCGATTGGCTACCAGGCGGGTGTGCCGACGTCGCTGGAGTTTCTCCCCGAGCCTCTGACTTCAACGAATTACTTCTTCCCGAACGGCACGTCGAAGGAGCATCGCCAGCAGTATCTCGACATGAATCACCCGGACCACGCCCCCACCCGGCATTACCAGCAGGGCGTCAACTGCATGACCTGCCACGATCCGCACTCCGCCGGCATTGTCACCGTGGCGGCGTCGCTGCCGCCGGGCAAGCACGGCATCAAGATTTTCAACAATCCCGCGAACACGACCAATTACGTCGCTTGGGACGGCGGGCATCTTTGGAATCCGACGACTCATGCGGCGATTCCGCAGGCCAGCCGCTCCGATCTTTGCAAGACCTGCCACACCACCGTGTCCGACCATCACGTGCATCAGTTCAATGCGACTGCGCTGGCGGCTCCCGTGACCTGCGCGGATTGCCACATGCCGGACGTCATCAACGTGGACCCGGCCACGTTGCGCGGCGCGCTGCACCCGCACCGCTTCTCCGCCATCAAGCCGGAGGAAGCAATGCGGTATGGCCCGACCAGCCAGCCCAACTCCTGCACGTATCGTTGTCACCAGAACAAAGGCGCGACGGTGGCTGAGCGCGCGACGTGGGCGGATTCGATCCTGACGCAACGGCTGACGCCGCTGGCCTCGGGCGTGCGCGTGGTCGGCACGCCGGAATATCAATATGCGATTCAGGTGTCGTCCAACCTCAGCACTTGGGTCAGCGTGGCGACCAACACCGCCACCGCGTTGCCCAATGCCGTACCACGTTGGGGATTCGAATACACCGATCCAGTCACGGGGGCGCCGCAACGTTTCTACCGCTCCCAGCAAATCTATCCGGCGCCCTGATGCGTCGGGTGCCTGAAGGAACGACCTCCTCGCTCCTCGCCGGAACTCTCACGGCGAGGAGTTCCTCGACAGGAGACGAACCGTTCCGCATGGTATTCTCAATCTGAACCTGCGATGAAAGCCAACTTGCTCCAGATTTCGGGTTTGGCCTTGGCACTATTTGCGGCAGGGGCTTACTGCCTTGGCGCAGAACCGTTGCCAACTGTCCGGTGGCAGGGGCGCACGATGGGCAGCCCCTACACGGTCCAGATCGCCGGGGTCAACCTCGCGCCTGAGCAAACGGAGAAACTCAAAAGCGAGGTGGAAGACCGGCTGAAGGAAATCAATCGCCAGATGTCGCACTACCAACCGGACAGCGAGTTGTCCCAGTTCAACCGTGCGCCTGCCCACAAGCCGTTCAAAGTCTCACCTGAGTTTGCCCGCGTGGTCCGGTGCTCATTGGAAATGAACCGGCGTTCGCTGGGCGCGTTTGATCCCACCCTCGCCCCGGTCATCAACTTGTGGGGATTCGGTGAGAAAACCGATCAGCGCGCCGTGCCACCGGAAGCGGAACTCAAGGCCGCCCTGAGCAAAACCGGCTTCCAGCACCTGTCCGTCACGGATCGGGACGAGTTGATCAAAGACATCCCCGAACTGACCATCAATCTCAGCGCGGTGGCCAAAGGTTTTGGTGTGGATGAAATGGTGCGCGTGCTGCAAAGTCACGGGCTCACCAACATCTATGCCTCGATCGCCGGCGAGGTCCGGGTGCTGGGTCACAACGCAAGAGAAACGGACTGGCAGGTGGGCATCTCCACACCCGTCGCGCACTGGAATGAGAACGACCCGATGGAAGCCGTGGTGTCACTCTCCAAACAGGCGATCTCCACTTCGGGCGACTACCAGAAATTCTTCACTGATCCACAAGGGCGGCGGCTGAGCCACATCATCAATCCTCAGACGGGCCGGCCCGTACAGCACAACGTTGGCGGAGTCTCGGTCGTCGCGCCGGACAGCATGACCGCCGACGCCCTGAGCACCACGTTGTTCGTCCTCGGGCCGGAGAAGGGACTCAAGTTCATTGAGTCCTGGACCAACGCATCGGCGCTGTTCGTCGTACGGGAGTCGGAAGGACTTTACCGGCAGCTTCCCAGTTCGCGATTCCCGTTGAAGCCCGCTTCCGACTAAACTGAAAGAGGTTCTTTCCATCCGGGCCATTCCGCGCTAGATATCTTCAGAATGCGCATCCTCGTGGCTGAAGACGTTGAGAAAGTTGCCGAGCACATCCGCCAAGGACTGATGGCGGAGGGTTACTCAGTGGACGTGGCCGCCGATGGCGACGAGGCGCTCTGGCTGGCGGAGATTCATCCCTACGATGCGATGGTGCTAGATGTGATGATGCCGGCGAAAGATGGCTTCACCGTGGTCCGGCAACTTCGCCGCAAACAAATCAGCACGCCCGTGCTGTTCCTCACTTCGCGTGCCGAGGTCGAGGATCGCGTGCGGGGACTGGACGCCGGCGGCGATGATTACTTGACCAAACCGTTTTCCATGGCCGAATTGCTCGCCCGGTTGCGCGCCCTGTTACGCCGCCAGCGCCCACAAGCCGTCAACACCGTTCGCGTGGCCGACCTCGAACTCGACTTGATCACCCATCACGCCACGCGCGGCGGCGAACGCATCGAACTGACACGCCGCGAGTTTGCGCTCCTGGAATTCTTGATGAGCACCTCGCCCAAACCGGTGAGCAAGACGGCGATTGTCGAGCACGTGTGGGATCAGCATTTCGATTCGGAGACGAACGTGGTGAATGTTTACATGAAACATCTGCGACGCAAAATTGACCGGCCCGGCTGGAAGCCGCTGTTGCACACCGTGCGGGGGGTGGGCTTTGCCGTGCGCGAGGAGGCCGCGTGAAGTCCCTGCGCTGGCGACTCGCGGCCTGGTTCGGCGTGAGCGTATTGTTGCTCCTGGCGGCTTTCACAGGATTCACCTACCACTATCTGCGCTCTGAATTGCACAGCAAGACCTGGCAAAAGAACTATCCCGACCACCCGGACTGGAAATTGCATGGCAGTTACTCCGAGGCGGAAGTTGCCGACATCATGGAGGAATTGATCGAGATTTCCGCGCTTTACGGCCTGCCGCTCGCCGTGGCGGCGGTCATCATCGGCTTCGCGCTCTCCCACAAATCGCTTCGTCCCATCGCGCGTTTGAATGAACAGTTGCAGACGATCCGCGCGCCCGACCTCTCCCGGCGGATTGAACTGCCCGAGGCCGACGCGGAATTCCGCGATCTGGTTCGCCACATCAACGAATTGCTCGGCCGGCTCGACCACGCCTTCACCGACATGAGTGAGTATGCCGCGAAGGTGGCGCACGAACTCCGTACGCCACTGGCGATTCTTCGGCTCAAAGTCGAACAGGCCGGCGACCGCATCCCACCCGAACTGGCGGAGCAACTTCAAACGGAATTGCACCAACTCACGCATGTGGTGGACCAGTCGCTCCTCATTGCCAAAGCAGAGCAAGGTCGCTTGAAACTCCAACCGCGCAGCCTCGACCTTGCTCAACTGGTGCTGGACGTGACGGAAGACTTTGCGCTGCTCGCGCAGGAAGATGGACGCACCGTGCGCCTATCGCCGATGGCTGGCGGTCCGGTGCTTGCCGATTCCAAGTATACCCGGCAGATGCTCCACAATTTTTTTACCAACGCGCTCAAGCACGGACAGGGGGACATTCGCGTGAAACTCGCGCGGCAGAAAGACCGCCTCGTTCTCACCATCACCAACTGGCTGCGTTCTCCCACCTCACCACAACCGGAAGCGCTGGGCCTGGGATTGCGCGTGGTGGAAACCCTGCTCAGTCTCCAACCCGAGGTGAAATGCCGTCGTCGCCGCAACCCGCGCGGCTATGCTGTCCGCCTTTCCTTCCCCGCCACCAGCGGGTCGGATCCCGGCCCGGTCCGACAAGCTTCGGTTCAACCGGCGCTGGATGCCGGCACTTGAAGCTCACAGCCAAGAACTGGCTGTAAACCGCAATCCGTTTCCCTATCGAGCTGTCAGCCCGCCAGTTCTCGCCCCGCCTAACGGTTTTTTAATCTTCAACCTCTGTGGACTTTCACAAACGGCTGGCAGATTGCCCCTCGTTCGGGCGGACCAGCAGAGATTGCAGCGCAGGGGGAAAACCCACAGCACAGCGCCCGGATCAGCTTTGCCGCTAGTTGCCCGGTAATCCAAGGAGTGACGTTGCCACTCTCCGGTGACCCGCTCTTGACCCGGACTGGTAGCCGGGTCGCCGGGTGCTAGCGGCATATTTCCCCGCCGGAAGCCGAAGGAAGGCAGATTTCGCCGGCTGCACTTCAGTTCGCTCGCACGCGAAAGAAGGCACTACCCGGCGTAATCGGGACGCTCGCATTCTGAACGCTTGTCGTCACCACTCCGTGCCAGGCGCTTGCCGGCAGCGTGGCACTCCGCTCCACCACGAACGGCGGTGCGCCACCGGTCCAGGCCAGATTCGCATTCG
Organism: Limisphaerales bacterium; assembly: GCA_044225555.1. Classification (GTDB taxonomy): domain Bacteria; phylum Verrucomicrobiota; class Verrucomicrobiia; order Limisphaerales; family JADLHS01; genus JADLHS01. The sequence continues at coordinate 272,127 of JBGAIM010000003.1, forward strand.
CGCCCGCCCGCGAAATGTTGAGCGTGAGCGCTGACGTGACGTTGATCACTACCGCATCATAGGCCACCGCGTGCGTCCCATCGGCGCCGCTCAACATCAGCGTATAAACTCCCGGCGTGCCAAACGTCACCATCGTGTTTGTCTGTGCCGCGTTGACGAATGTGACGTTCGTCGGGCCGGAGTAACGCTTCCAGAGATTCGTGGTCGGATAGGTGTTGGTGAAGCTGACGAAGCCTTGCAATGGCACTGGCACGCCGACCGAGGCGGTTTGATCCGGCCCGGCCAACGCCACCGGTGCGCCCGGCGAGCGCGGACCGGTGTTGGTCCCGGTGGACAAGATCGCTTCAAAATTCGTGATGCCAACCGTGGACAGATGATCGAAACAACCGGCGGGCCAGCGGTCATCGGGTGTGACGGAGATGGAAAAGAAATTTCCGTTGTCCGCCACGAGCGCGCCGTATTTCTTTAACGCCACGAGCACTGCTTTTTCCTGCTTTGTCCAATTCGCTGGAATGACGAACGACGACTTGAGCCGCACCCGCTGCCCCATGGAGGGCAGGTTCACACTGGTGTTGTTCGTCGGCGCGGCGTAGTGCCGCGCCGGATAGATGTAATTCTGATAGCGCGACTTTGCGACCACGATCCTCATGGCGTGTTCCACCACCCCGCGCTCGCATTCGTCAAAGCGTGGCAACGCTGGAAACATCGGCAAACCCGCCGCGTCGCCGGAAGTCCAGCCAGCCGGTCGCAGCGCATTGGTGTTCAGGTTGAACTTTGCGCCATTGGAGGCCTCCCAATTGTTGCCCACCAATTTCGCCTGCCAGGTTTCCCAGATGAACCCGCTGCCGGGCTTCACGACGATCGAGTGCCGGTCACCGCCGTCGTTGTTCACGTCCTGCTGCCACTGCGGCAGCGTCATCCCGGGGATTTCGGAGGGCCAAGTCTCAATCGGCATGTTCGTTGGAATGGGATAAAGCCCGTTCGGAAAAGTTCCGCCGTCGAGGTCGGAATCCTCGGGGTAGTCAAAAAAATGGATCGGCACCACAGGCTGCGCATCGGGCACGAGCACAAAGTTCATCTCCTTGAACGCGCGCAACGTTCGCCGCGAGGCCTGGAGATCGTTCGCGATCTGCGCCATCATCGCGTCGGAGTTCGTCAACACCGGCCGCTGCGAGATGTCCTCGTTCCACGGGTTCGTCACTGGGAAAATCTGCATCGCCGACAACACCGCATCGGCATTGGTCGTGTTAAACAGGATGGAATTGGTGACCACCGGCAAAGCGCCGAGGATGCGACCTTCGTGATTGATACGTTCCGCCCGGGCAGGCAGCCACAGGCACAGGATAAGAGTTCCCAAAATGCGTTTCATACAACTTCACAGCAAACGCTGGCGCTGGAAAACAGCAGGAAGAACGCCACCGCTGCCACACCGGGGGCGCACCGGGAACCATCACAACACTGGGACAGTAATTGGTAATTCTTGGAATGAATCCCGATGAAAAGAGCCGGTGCCGGCGGAATTCGGTTGAGCATCAGCGCTGAACTGACCACCCTGCCTCAACTTAAACCCATTCCTATGAACGGAACACCTCCTCCCGTATCAAGCGGCCAGCCTAAGACCTCCGGTCTTGCCATCTGTGCGTTGGTCTTTGGCATCCTGGCCATCGTACTCACATTGGTTTGCATTGGTCCGCTGTTTGCCATCCCGGCGATCATCTGCGGGCACCTGGCCAGCGCCCGGATCAAACGTTCGGGTGGACAACTGGCCGGCAAAGGTCTCGCCATCGCCGGCTTTATCACCGGCTACGTTAGTCTTGCGCTCATCCTGCTGATGCTGCCCATTGCCATCCCGAACTTCGTCAAAGCGCGCGACACCGCATTTCGTAATGCGTGCCAGAACAACCTCCGCCAAATCGACAGCGCGAAGCAACAATGGGCGCTGGAGAAACAAAAGGAAGCCACTGCCACGCCGAACGCCGCGGATTTGGATGCGTTCATCAAAAGCGGAACGGCTAGTTTGAAATGTCCCCGGGGCGGCACCTACAGCCTCAATTCCGTTGGCGAGAAACCCACCTGCACGATCGAAGGCCATGCACTGCCATGATGGCTTGATGTTGATTGGACATGGAAACGATGTCGGTCCTCGCCGAGGACCGTCTTTGCATGGCGCGTCCGGCGCCACCGGAGTTCGACCGGGCACGGCTGAATGAATTGTCTCGAGCCGTTCGCGTCGTAAGTTTCCATGCACTCAACCATGAAGCTGCGCATTGGTTATCAAGGAGCGGTAACGGCAAACGCCCGTTTGCTCACTAGCTTCCTCTCGCTGCTGATTTTGGTCAGTGCCGGCGCCGCGAGCTACTTCGTAGATGGCAAAAGCGGTGACGACGACCGTAGTGGCACTTCAGTCGGGCAAGCATGGAAATCTCTGGAGCGGGTCAACGCGAATAGCTTCCAGCCCGGCGATCAACTGTTGTTCAAGGCTGGCTCGCGTTTCACCGGACAACTTCATCCAAAAGGCTCGGGCAAGATGGACGGCGACAAACCGGTGCCCATCACCCTCGGCAAATACGGTGACGGTCCGTTACCGCGCATTGACGGCGAAGGGAAGTTTCTCGACGCGTTGTTGCTGCGTAACGTCGAGTTCTGCGAAGTCAGCGATCTCGAAATCACCAACCTCGGCACGAATCGCGAACCGTGGCGCACCGGCGTGCGCGTCGTCACCGACGGTTTCGGCAAGATGCGGCACATTCACCTGCGCAACCTTTACGTCCACGACGTGAACGGCGACCTGCGCAAGGAACGCGAGGGCTGCGGCATCTATTTCGAGAGTCGCGGTGGCAATCAGTCGCACTTCGACGATCTGTTGATCGAGAATTGCCATCTCGTCCACACCGACCGCAACGGTATTTGCCAGCGCGGCGGGCGTACTCGCAGCCTGCGCGTGGTCATTCGCGGCAATCTCCTCGAAGACATCGGCGGCGACGGCATCAAGATTTGGGGCAGCGATGGCGCGCTGGTGGAACGCAATGTCATTCGCGGCGGGCGTACACGTTGTGACGATTATGCCGCCGGCATCTGGCCGTTCGATAGCGACGACACGGTCATTCAGTTTAACGAAGTCTCCGGCATGAAAGGCACAAAAGACGGCCAAGGCTTCGACTCCGACTATCGCTGCCGCCGTTCCGTGTTCCAATACAACTACAGCCACGACAACGAAGGCGGTTTCTTCCTCATCTGCGCGCCGGGTCGTTCCTACAATGAAGACACCGTCATCCGCTACAACATCAGCCAGAACGACGGCCTCGACTCCGCGCGCATCTTTCACATCAGCGGCGCGAAGAACACCAGGATTTACAACAACACGATCTACGTCGGCCCGAAACAAAATCTCCCGCTGCTCCTGTTCAACGACTGGGACGGCGGCAGCGCGCGCGACACGTTTTTCTACAACAATATCTTCTACGTGGACGGCCGTGTGACCTACCTCTTCGGGAAAAGTCAGAATACCGTTTTCGAGAACAATGTCTTCTGGGGCGCGCACCAAAATCCGCCGGGCGACCCAAAGGGCAGCACCAATCAACCCGCCCTCGTCAAACCCGGCAGTGGCGGCGATGGTTTTGATTCCTTGAACGGCTACAAACTCCGCGATGCCAGCGCGTGCGTGCCCGGCCGCGTCATCCGCGACAACGGCGGACGCGACTTCTTCGGCAACCCGGTTCCAACCGACCGCCCTCCCTGCGTCGGCGCAGCGCAATCGGCGCCTTGAGTCACCCGGTGCGGGCACAAAAGCGACTTGTCATTTCGCCCAGACTGCATGAAATAGGCGTGTGAAGCGCTTCCCTATATTGATTGCAGTTTCGCTCTGCCTGCTCGCAACCGGATGTGCCCACACCAAGAGCACCCGCTCAGATTTCCTCGCACTCATTCAGCGCCCCGGCGTTCCACTGTTGCCAGAGGTCGTGCCGATGCCCAACACCAATGGCTTCGCGCAGTTCCGATTCTCATTCACCACCGAAGCCGGACAACGCGTGCCGGGCGTGTTGATGAAGGCGGCCAATTCAGAGGGGCGTCGGCCCGTGGTCATCGCGCTGCATGGCACCGGTGGTAGCAAGGCCAATATGTTTTCCCTGTGCCGCAAACTGGCCACCAACGGATTCATCGCCGTGGCGATTGATGCCCGCTATCACGGCGAACGTGCGAACGCCGGTCGGGGCACGACGAATTATCAGGACGCCATCGTCCGCACTTGGCGGAACGGCGACGAACACCCGTTTTACTACGACACTGTCTGGGACGTGCTGCGACTGGTGGACTATTTGCAAACGCGGCCCGATGTGGATGCGAAACGCATCGGGCTGATCGGCATTTCCAAGGGCGGCATCGAAACTTACCTCGCCGCCGCCGTGGACAAACGCTTTGCCGTGGTCGTGCCGTGCATCGGCGTGCAAAGTTTTCGGTGGGCGTTGGACAACGAACGATGGCAGGGCCGCATCAAAACCATTCAAAACGCTTTCGATGTGGCGGCGAGTGACGCCGGCGTGACCAATGTGACCTCCGAATTCGTAAAGAAATTCTACGACCGAGTTATCCCGGGCATCTACGACAAGTTCGACGGTCCATCGCTGTTGCCGCTGATCGCGCCCCGCCCGCTGCTGATGATCAACAGCGACTCCGATCCGAACACGCCCCTGCCCGGGGTCAAGGAGGCCGCCGCGGCCGCCGAACAGGCTTACCGCAAGGCCGGAGCCACGGACCACTTCGTTCTCCTGATCCAGGAAAATACCGCCCACCAGGTGAAACCGGAATCCGAACGCACGGCAATCGAGTGGTTTGTGAAGTGGTTGAAGCCCTGATGGCACATTGAACGCCGCCCGCCGCACATGGTCAAATCCCCATGAAAAAGAAGCTTCAACCCAAATCTCTCCGCGTCCGTGCGCGTGAATATTGGCGCAAAGAAATCCGCCCGCTGCTGATTTTCGCGTTGATCCTTTTCTCCATCCGCTCTTCGCTCGCGGACTGGAATGACGTACCCAGCGGCTCTATGCGCCCGACCATCATTGAAGGCGATCGGATCTGGGTGAATAAACTCGCCTACGATTTCAAAGTCCCGTTCACCACCTGGCACATCGCCGAGTGGAGCAATCCGCAGCGTGGCGACATCGCGGTGTTCTTTTCGCCGCACGATGGCAAGCGTCTCGTCAAACGCGTCATCGGCCTGCCCGGCGACACCATCGAACTGCGCAACAATCAACTCGTCGTCAACGGCACGCTCGTTGAATACCAAGCCATCGCCGAAGAACTCCTGCGTGACATTCCGGCGACCGAACGCGCGGGCCGCGTCTTCGCTAGTGAAAAACTCCCCGGCCAAACTCACGCTGTCAGCGGCAATCCCGCCGCACCCGCGCCGCGAACTTTTGGACCTACGGTTGTGGCTGAAGGCGAATTCTTCATGATGGGCGACAACCGCGATGACAGCTTCGACTCCCGCTTCTGGGGCACGGTGAAACGCGAAAAGATCGTGGGGCGGGCGACTGCCGTGGTGCTTTCGCTCGACAAGAGCAATTACTGGCTGCCGCGGTGGGGTCGTTCTTTCACTTCGCTGAAAGCCGATTAGTCTTACAGCAAAGAAACGGTCATAAATTTCTGCCCGACTTTTATTGCAGGGCCAGAGCCATCCATACGTGGGCGCGCTGAATCAGCACACAGCTTGTGGAATTCGCCGGTTTGTTTCGGATCTTTAGGGAGTCTGATCAAAAGTTGCTTAGAATAACTAGCACCATCTCCATCTTCTTCAATTCTCAGTGCCCAAACTCTAACTGCTCCTGCTGAGTATAGCTTGCGAACCAGGTTCAAAGCCTGTTTTTTGCTCATCTCGCCCAGTTCTCTTACGCTACGCTTTTTCTTGGTAAGCCACATTATAGCTTCACAGGAGTCTGCTTCCTTGGTTTCCCGTTCGCATCCGTTATCCCAGTTCTTGATGGTTTGGATTTGTTCAGGAGTTGGCCCTAGCTTAACTCTTTCGCGTCTTTCCTTCCGCAGTTTTCTCAAGTGGTTACCGAAGGTGTTGGATGGTTTTTCGTCGTAGAAACGTGGCAACGAATTGTCAGTATCACAAAGTGCTTGATACTTCTTCTTGGAAATCGGTCGGCCCTGAAAAAAATACTTCGCTCCATACAACATTCCTTCCCGCTCCCAATATCTCATGCGGCCTGTCATCTCGCCTCTGACGTATGAGAACTCAGCGCTCACATTGCCATTTTCATGCCAAAGGTGACCAATACCTGTGCCAGCTTTGAAATAATCTACTCCTAGAAGTTCGCCAAGCGCGTTCCAATGTCGCCAACCTCCTTCGGCTAATCCGTCCACAAACCGACACTCTTGAGCGAGTTGACCGTTCTCGTGCCACATCCTCATAGCCCCGTGCCTTCGACCGTTTTTCAGCGTGTATTCCGCGCGCTGTTTTCCATCAGGGTAAACCTCTTGGTGCAAACCATCTGCTGGTGGCTGGTATTTCACAAAAAGTTCCTCAAATGTGTTAACCACCAAACAAATCCATCTGAGGCGCGTCAGGGAGCTGCTTCAGTTTGTCGCGCTCTTGCTGGCGGCGGGGTTGCCGGACGTTGCCTTCGGGGGTGAGTTCGGATTCTTCGAGGTTCACCAGGATTTGTTTCGCGCGTTCGACGACTTCTTTCGGCACACCGGCGAGGCGCGCGACCTGGATGCCATAACTTTTGTCCGTGCCGCCTTCGACGATCTTGCGCAGGAAGACAATCGAGTCGTGCCATTCGCGCACGGCGACGTTGAAGTTCTTGATGCGTGGCAGGCGCTGGGCGAGTTCGGTCAATTCGTGGTAGTGCGTGGCAAAAAGGGTTTTCGCACCGACCTGATTGTGCAGGTGCTCGACGATGCTCCACGCGAGCGACAGGCCGTCGAACGTGCTCGTGCCGCGGCCGATTTCGTCGAGGATGATGAGGCTGCGCGCGGTGGCGTTGTTGAGAATGTTCGCCGTCTCGCTCATCTCGACCATGAAGGTGGATTGTCCGCGCGCTAAATCGTCGCTCGCGCCGATGCGGGTGAAGATGCGGTCCACGAGATCAATGCGCGCGGTCTTGGCCGGAATGAAACTGCCGGTATGCGCGAGCAGCGTAAGCAGCGCGACTTGGCGGATGTAAGTGGATTTACCCGCCATGTTGGGACCGGTGATGAGCGCGATTTGGGGCGACGTGGTAGGGACGCGCTGCTGCGCGTCCTGGCTGACCGGCAGGTCAGCCCTACCGACTGAACCTAGCGCCGCGTCATTCGGCACGAAGCGTTCGTCAATCAGGCTTTGCTCCAACACCGGATGGCGGCCATCGGTGATCTGCAGCACGCCGTCATCGCTGACTTCCGGACGGCAATAGTCGTGCAGGCGCGCGATTTCAGCGAAGGACGCGAGTGCGTCGAGTTGCGCGAGGGCGGTCGCGGTTTGTTGGATGGTCGCGAGCTGGCCGAGGACTTCTTCGCGGAGGCGTTGGAAGAGTTCGTATTCCAACTTCACGCTGCGTTCCTCCGCGCCGAGGATTTTGCCCTCCATGTCCTTCAACTCGGGCGTGATGAAGCGCTCGCCATTCGCGACGGTCTGCTTGCGGATGTAATGCTGGGGAACTTTGTCGAGGTTCGACTTGGTGACTTCGATGTAATAGCCAAAGACTGAGTTGAAGCGCACCTTGAGCGAACTGATGCCGGTGCGCTCGATTTCGTCCTGCTGCAACTTTGCGAGCCAATCCTTGCCGCCGCGTTGGGCGTTGCGGAGTTCGTCGAGGTCGGGGCTGAAGCCGTCGCGGATCATACCGCCTTCCTTCACGGCGAGCGGCGGTTCATCCACGATGGCGCGGCTGATCAGCTCGACGAGGTCGGGAGATTCGGAGAGTTGAGCGGTGAGTTGTTCGAGCAAGGTAGGGCGGACCTGCCGGTCCGCCGCTTCATCTTGGTTTAACAAGGCCGAGCGGCAGCTCGGCCCTACCGAAGCCAGCGTTTGCCGCAGTGCGGGAATCTGCTCCAACGCCTGGCGTAGCACCACGAGATCCCGAGCGTTGCCGCTGCCGGTGCTGAGGCGGCCCAACGTGCGTTCCAAATCGCGGACGTTGCCGAGTTGCGCGCGCAAGGTGTCGAGGCACGGGGCGTTTTCGATGAACGTGGCGACGGTTTCCTGGCGTTGGCGGATCGGTTCGACAGCGGCGAGTGGTTGCGAAAGCCAGTTGCGCAGGAGGCGCGCGCCCATCGGCGTGGCAGTTTTGTTCAACGCGCCATAGAGGCAGGCGTTGCGCGGGGCGTCGCGATGTTGTGGCTCGAGAATTTCCAGATGCCGCAACGTGGTGTAATCGAGTGCCAAGTAATCCGTGCGTTGATAGAACGACAGGCGCGTGAGGTGTTTGACGTCGCGCCGGAGATTTTGCGTGAGGTAATGCAACGCGCCGCCCGCCGCGCCGATGGCCGCGGTGCGATCCTTGAGGCCGAAGCCGTCGAGCGAGGCGACCTTGAAATGCTCGCGCACAGTGAAGACGGCGGTCTGCGGGGCAAACGTCCAGTCGTCGTAGGCGCTGACCGTCCAGCCGGAATTGCGGAGCAGATCGCGCAGCGCGGTGGCTTCCATCGGATGCACGATCTCGGCAGGGCGCAGGCGTTCGAGTTCGGTGAGGAGCGCGGCTTCGGCTTCGACTTCCGTGGTGAGGAAATCGCCGGTGGTCAAATCAATGAGCGCGAGCCCGAATGTGCTGCCGCTGCTGACGACGGCGGCGAGAAAGTTATTTCGCTCGGCGACGAGCATGCGTTCGTCGAAGTGCGTGCCCGGGGAAAGAATTTGCGTGACCTCGCGATTGACGAGTTTGCCGGGTTTGGCTTCCTCGGTTTGTTCGCAGATGGCGACCTTGCGTCTGGCCTTGAGCAGGCGACCGATGTAGGAATTCGCCGCGTGATACGGCAGGCCGCACATGGGGACGCCGTTGCGGGAGGTGAGGGCGAGGTTGATCAACTGCGAGGTGACTTGCGCGTCCTCGAAGAACATCTCGTAAAAATCGCCGAGGCGGAAAAGCAGCAGCGCGTCCTTGGGCAGTTCGCTTTTGATGCGGCGATACTGAGCCATCATGGGAGTGAGTTGCGCTTCGGCGGACATGCGGCGAGCAGGTTAATCACGAATGCAAACAAGGTTGAAGAATAATTTGCCGACAAATGTCGCATCAGCAGGCCTGTCTTTTGAGACAGCCGCCCTCGACGGATTGACTTTGAGTGGGTGGTTTGCTCAACTTCGCGGCCATGAATCCTGCTCATCGGATCGGGCGCCTGATTGCATTGCTAGCATGTTGCGCCTTCCTTTTTGCGTCCCTGCCGGTGAGTGCCGCAGAATCCAACCCGTCCCTCGAACAGCGGGTCGCGCTTCTGGATCAGGTTGCCAAGACCGGCCCGACCATCAATACCGGCGACAACGCCTGGATGCTCGTCAGCACCGCACTGGTACTGATGATGACGGCGCCCGGACTGATTCTCTTCTACGGCGGACTGGTGCGGACCAAGAACGTGCTTTCCACCATGATGCACAGCCTGGTGCTGATGGCCTTGATGTCGGCGGTGTGGATGATCTTTGGTTACAGTCTGGCCTTTGGCGAGGGCAACGCATTCTTCGGCAATCCCCTGCAATACCTTTTTCTCAAAGGCGTGGGCGCGGCGCCGAATCCTGATTACGCCGCCACCATTCCGCATCAAACGTTCATGTTGTTCCAGATGATGTTTGTGGTTATCACGCCCGCGTTGATCAGTGGCGCGGTGGCCGAGCGGGTCAAATTCAGCGCCTACCTCGTCTTCATGCTGCTCTGGGTAACGATCGTTTACCTGCCGCTTTGTCACATGGTCTGGGGCAAAGGCGGTTACTTCAACTGGGCGCTCGGCGGCAAAATCCCCGTGCTCGATTTCGCGGGCGGAACGGTGGTGCATATCAGTTCCGGAATTTCCGCGCTGGTTTTCGCGCTGGTGCTCGGCAAGCGCGACGGCTTTCCGCACCAGCCGATGATGCCGCACAACGTCGTGCTCTCGCTGATCGGAACCGGTCTGTTGTGGGTGGGCTGGTTCGGATTCAACGCGGGCAGCGCGTTGAACGCCGGCGGGCTGGCCAGCAGCGCCTTTGCGGCGACGCATTTCTCCGCCGCGGCGGCGGCCTTGAGTTGGGCCGGCATGGAATGGCTGCTAAAAGGCAAACCCAGCGTGCTCGGCGCGGCGTCCGGCATGGTGGCCGGGCTGGCAACGATCACGCCTGCCTCCGGTTTCGTCACGATTCCCGCGGCGTTTTGCATCGGTCTGACGGCGGGCGTTGTCTGTTATCTTGCCGTAACGAAACTCAAGTCCACCTTCAACTACGACGACTCGCTGGATGTGTTCGGCGTGCATGGCGTCGGTAGCACCATCGGCATGTTGCTGCTTGGCTTCGCGGCCAACGCGGAGGTCAACCCCGCCATTGCGACCACGTTCCAGGTCGGCGGCCAAGCAGTCTCGCTCGCGGGCAGCCTCGGGCAGTTCGTGAATCAACTGAAAGCCGTCCTGATCACCGCCGCGCTCGGGGCGATCGTCACGTTCGTCCTTTTGAAATTGGTGGATGCCACCATTGGCCTGCGCGTGGATCGCGAGGACGAAAGCGTCGGACTGGACCTTTCCCAACACGGCGAACGCGCTTACAACGACTAACGCAGCGACACTCTATGAAAAAAATCGAAGCCATCGTAAAACCCTTCAAGCTGCAGGAAGTCAAAGACGCGCTCAACGAACTTGGTATCCAAGGCATGACCGTCACGGAGGTGAAAGGATTCGGACGGCAGAAGGGCCACACGGAAATTTATCGCGGCAGCGAATACACCGTGGATTTTCTGCCCAAGGTGAAAATCGAAACGATTCTGCCCGACGCTCAGGTGAACGCCGCCGTCGAAGCCATCCTCAAAGCGGCCAAAACCGGCAAGATCGGCGACGGCAAGGTGTTTGTCTCAACGATTGATGACGCCTGGCGCATCCGCACCGACGAGCGCGGTGACGCCGCCGTATAGCTGACCGGCGAGGTTTGCCGGCTTCGACTCCCCCAGTCCATTCGCGGTCGCCCGGCTTTGCTCAAGGCCGGGAGTATTTCCGGCTCACCCCCGTCCAATCTCCCAGCTATGAAGATGCGAATTGATTTGGACCAGATCCGGGTGGCCGCACCGTGCAACGCTCGCTGGGAGGACATGTCGGGCGACGAACGCGCGCGGTTTTGCGGTCAATGTCAGAAGAACGTTTACAATCTTTCAGCCATGACGCGGGTCGAGATCGAGACGTTGATTCGGGAGAAGGAAGGCAAGTTTTGCGGGCGGTTTTATCAGCGCCCGGACGGGAGGATGATTACGGCGGATTGTCCAACAGGTCGGCGGCGGCGACGGGATCGTCTAGCGCGTTTGGGCGGAGCCCTGTTTGCCGCAGTGATGTTGATATTTGGAATCCGCACGACCGTTCGCGCACAGGATAAGAACAAACCCAACCCGCCCAAGGGTGACCCGACCCGACTGATGGGCGAGGTAAGTGTGTCACCGGCGCGCATGGGAGACATTGCTTTGCCGCAAGCGGCGGTGACCAATCGTGAGCCAATAATCATGGGGAAAATTGCCCTGCCGCAGCCGGTGCTGACCAACAAGGTGCTTGTGGTGACGAATTGTCCGACCCCGAATCCCAAGCGGGTGGTGATGGGGCTGGTTGCCCAACCGGCGCAAACCAATCGAACCTTGCCGCCCGCCACGCCGAAGTAATTTGTCTCGCCACCTGCGGCGCGGCGGAGCATTTTCGCCCTCGCTTCGTCCAATCGAATGGAATTATGAGAACGTGTATCCTTTTTGTCTTGGCCGGTTTGTTCACGTTGAAAATCGCCGCCGCCCTGCCGCCAGAATACGAATCGCTCAAAACCGACGCGGAGAAATTCTACGCCGAAGGTTCATTTGCCAAGGCGCATGAGCTTTATGCGCGGGCGATGGTGATGTCCAACATCACGTCCAACGAGGCGCGCTGGGTCTGGTTTCGAAATTACGATACGCAATGGCGTTCCGCCGCCGCGACGCAAAACGCCGACACCACCAAGCTCGATGCGGCGCGCGAGGCTCTGGAGAAGATGGTGCGCGACGTGAAACGCGAGGAGGACAAGGACCGGGTGTGGGTGGAGGTGCAGGAATCGCTCGGAGATTTTTACTGGACGCGGCGGAACAACCACGATTGGAGCGCAGCGTGGCCGCACTATCAGCTAGCGCTGAATTGGTGGGCCGGGGCGCGCGACATTGAATTGGCACGCACGCGTTACCTCGCGATCGTCCGTCGCGCTGCCAAGCCGCCGCAGGAGCAATACGGTTATTGGGGCACTCAAATGGGGCTCGAGGTGCTGGAGAATTTCCTGAAGATCGCGAAGTCGGAGAACGACCAGGCTTACGCTCATTTTCTCATTGCGATGACGATTCGCAATCAAGGCGGCGATTGGGAACGGCGCGCCCGGGTGCCGGAAGAGTTCGAGGGTGCGATCAAGATCGGCAAGAGCACCGACTGGTATGACGACGCGCTCTACCATTACGCCGAGTGGATGGCGAATCAGGGTCGGGCCGTTCCGATGGCCGATGGCAACTGGCAGCAACAACCCGATTATCCAACGGCGCTGGAGTTGTTCCGTCGGCTCGTGAGCGAATTCAACAAGGGGGAGACGCGTTACTGGGATCAGGCGCAGCAGCAGATCAATAACATCACAGAGCCGCAGGTCGGCCTCAGCGTGCCGAACATTTTTCTGCCCGACTCAGAAATCCAATATCATCTGAATTGGCGCAACGTGAAGCAGATTGAACTCGCGCTGTATCCGGTGGAACTGAATCGCGATGTGAAGTTCAGCGAGCGGCGGCAAGATTGGTTGAGCGCCATCAATGTTGGCTCGCTCGAAAAGGTGAAATCCTGGACGTATGACACCAAGGACAAGGGCGATTACAAGCCGGGGAACGGAGCTTTGCGACTTGAAGGCAAACTCAAGCCGGGCGCGTATTTGCTCGAAGCAAAGGGCGGCGGCAAGGAGGCGCGTGATTTGATTCTGGTCACCGACGCGACGCTCGTGTTGAAGAGTTCCGGCAAGCAAGCCTTGATCTACTTTTGCAACGCCTTGGACAGCTCACCGCTGGCCAATGGCAAAGTGAAGTTGTGGGAGCAATGGTGGGAAAACAACCAATGGCGCACACGGGAGCAGACGAAAGAGACAGGGGCTGATGGCATCGCAGTGTTTGAACTGGAGCAGCGAGCCCAAGGCGGCGGCCATCAACTTTTCGCGAGTGCAATTCGCGAGGACCGTCAGGCATTCAGCCCGGGAAACAGTTCCTGGTATGGCAACGGGTCCGAACCTTGGAAGATTTACGCCTTCACCGACCGACCGGCGTATCGGCCCCAGGAAACTGTGAATTGGAAGTTCACCGCGCGCCGGTACAACGGCTCGGTTTATTCCACGCCCGCTGATCAGACAGTGGAGTTTGAGATCATTGATCCGCGAGGGACGAAGGTGAAGTCGGACAAGGCGAAGCTGAACACCTTTGGCAGCGCCTGGGGCACGCTCGAACTCACCGAAACGATGCCGTTGGGCGAATACCGTATCCAATTCTGGGACGGGGGCCGCAAGAACGGCATCGGCCAAGCCACGCTGTTCCGCTTGGAGGAATACAAGCTCCCTGAGTTTAAAGTGAGTGTGCAGACGCCGGAGGAGAACGGGAAAAAGAAGGCGTTTCGCGTTGGCGAAAAGGTCGAGGTGACGATCCAGGCGGATTATTACTTTGGCGGACCGGTGGCGAACGCGAGCGTCGAGGTGATCGTGAACCAGAATCCATTTTGGCAATCGTGGCGGCGGACGCGCGATTTTCCGTGGTTCTACGAAGACATGGACGGTAGCCAGTCGCGCTACGGTCGTTATTACGGCGGTGGGCAAATCATCAAACGCGAGACGATCAAGACCGATGCCACGGGCAAGGCTAGGCTCACGTTCGAGACGCCCGCGAATGCCGGGCAGGATTTCGAGTATCGCATCGAAGCGCGCGTGACGGATTCGTCGCGCCGCGAGATCGTCGGCAACGGCAATGTGCGCGTGACACGGCAGCGCTATTACGTTTATCCGCAGGCTGAGCACAATTTGTATCGCCCGCAAGATAAGGTGCGCGTTGATTTCAAGGCGCTCGATGCCAACGAGCAACCCGCACAGGTTGAAGGCAAAGTTACCGTCACCCGTGATTATTGGTGGGAAATCTGGATCAAACCGGATGGAGCGGAAGTGAAAGGCGACGAACTCAAGGCGCTCCAGGCGAAAAATAGAATCTGGCCGCCCGCGCCGGAACGTCCGGATCAAAAAGGCTGGCGACTCAAGTTCCGTGGCTACCAGCACGACGATGTCACGACTCAGACTTTGAAAACGGATGCCGAGGGCAATGCCAGCTTCACCTTCACACCGGAACGCGAGGGGTATTATCGCGTGGCTTGGCTGAGTGAGGATGCCGTCGCCAATCGTCCGCCCCAGCCAATTCGCGCCGAGACAACCGTTTGGGTTGCCAACAACGCGAGCACGGATTTGGGTTATCGTCACGGCGGAGTGGAGATTATTGCCGACAAGGACACGTTTCGCGCCGGTGGCGAAACGCCGGTGATGCTGGTGGCCAATTCGCCGGATCGCTACGTGCTGTTCACCGTCGAAGGCGAGGACTTGTATCACTATCGCCTCGTCCACATGACGGGCACGGTGAAGTTGGTGGATTTGTTCGTGGACGAGAAATACGTGCCGAATGTTTTCCTCGGCGCGACACTCGTGAGTGACCGGCAGATTTTCACCGACATGAAGCAGGTCATCGTTCCGCCGACGAAGAACTTCCTGACCGTGGACGTGAAGCCGGACCGCACGCAATACCAACCGCGTGAGGACGGGACATTCACTGTCACCACGAAGAACCACGAAGGCAAACCGGTGTCCGCTGAAGTCGCCTTCGGTCTCGTGGACGAATCGGTGTTCTACATCCAGAGTGACTACGCGGGCGACCCGCGGCAATTTTTCTACGGCACAAAGCGGGGTCAATACGTGCAGACGCAGAGCACGATGAACCAGAAAAGTTACGCGAAAATGATCCTGAGTGAAGGCGATCAATTGTTGGACGAACGAGTCAAGGAACGGCGACAAAGCCGAGGACGTGAAGTGTCGTGAATGGGGTTGAAGAGATGTCGGCGCTTTCCGACCGCAGTGGTGGGATGGGTGGAGGTGGTACGAGACGAAGTCTGGGAAGAGCAGAAACCATCCAAGCTTGGAACGCGCCAGCCTCAGCGGCCATGCCCGCGCTCGGTGCGGCCTTCAAATCCGCCAACGCCAAACTTGCCGCCGAAATGCCCATGCAGCCACCGGGCGGTGAAGAACCCGCTGTCCAGGTGCGGACCGATTTCCGGGCCACGATTCTCTGGCAACCCGACGTGAAGACGGATGCGAGCGGCCAAGCAACGGTGAAGGTGAAATATCCCGACTCGCTCACCGGATGGAAGGCCACGGCTCGGGCGGCCACGGCGGGGAATCAATTCGGCATCACCAACGCGACCACGCGTACCAAGCAACCGCTCATCGTCCGATTGCAAGCGCCGCGTTTTTTTGTGGTCGGTGATTTCGTCGTCATTTCCGCGGTGATGAACAACAACACGGATCAACCGATGAAGGTGCAGTTGAATCTGGAGGCGGCGGGCGTGGACGTGACGAGCTTGTTCGAGAACGGACAGCCCGTGAAAGGCCAGCTTGGTCCGCGCGAAGTTCCGGCCAATGGCGAGGCACGGCAGGATTGGTATGTTCACGTCAGCAAGGCGGGCGCTGTGAAACTCAAAGTCACCGGGCGCGGCGGGAAATATTCCGATGCGATGGAGAAGACCTACGTTGCTTACGAACACGGCATTGAGAAGTTTCTTTCCAAATCTGGCAAGGTGCGCGGCAACGACATCACCGTGAAACTGGATTTGCCGGCGCGCAAAGCGGATTCCACCGTGCTCACCGTGCAACTCACGCCGAGTATGGCCGTGACGATGCTCGATGCGTTGCCGTATTTGATTGATTACCCCTACGGCTGCACGGAACAGACGATGAGCCGTTTCCTGCCAGCAGTCATCACGGCGAAGACGCTGCGTGATCTTGGCCTGCAACCGGAAGATGTGATGAGTCGGGTGTTTGGCGGAGTTGAAACGAACTCGGCCGCGGCAACGCATCCGAAGGGCAAGAAAGACCTGGCGGAACTGGATGCCATGTCCAAGGCTGGCCTTGAACGGCTCTATGATTTCCAGCACAGCGACGGCGGTTGGGGCTGGTGGAAGCAGGGCGAGAGCGATCATTGGATGACGGCTTACGTGGTTTGGGGCCTTTCGCTGGCGCGGGATGCCAAGGTTGCGGTGAAGGAAGACGTCCTCAGTCGCGCCAAGGATTTTCTGGCGAAGGAGATTGTCGAAGAAGAGGAGAACCCGGACATGCAGGCGTTCATGCTCCATGCGCTGGGGGCTTACTACGCGCCGTATGGCGACCAGTTGACGGCCACGTCCGTGCCCAAGGCGTTCGACAATCTCTGGACGAAACGTGAATCGCTCAATGCCTACACCCGTGCGCTGCTGGCGTTGAGCGCGCATTACTTTCACAACACCGAGCGCGCGAAGACGCTGATCGAGAATCTGGAGAACGGCGTGAAGCGGGATGACCGGCCTGAGCAATCAGTGCTCATTGACGGAAACATTCAACATTCAACATCCAACTCTCAACCCTCAACGCTCGGCACGGCGCATTGGGGCGAGGACGGCATCTACTGGCGCTGGTCTGATGGCGGCGTGGAGGCGACGGCGTTTGCGTTGCGGGCGCTGCTAACGATTGATCCGCAGAACAAGCTCATCGAACCGGTCACGAACTGGCTGATCAAGAACCGGCGCGGCGCGCAGTGGAGCAACACGCGGGACACGGCCATCGTCGTGCTGGCGATGAACGATTACCTGCGCGTGAGCGGTGAACTCAAGGGCGACTTAGAATACGAGTTGACCGTGAACGGCAAGCCCGTCGCCAAGCAGAAGATCAGCGGCGCAGATGTGTTCAACGCGCCCAGCCGGTTCATGATTGATCCGAAGCTCATCAAAGACAGCAACGAGATTCGCATCAAGCGCACGCGCGGCAGCGGGCCAATATACTTCGCGGTCGAAGGCAAGTTCTTCAGTCTGGAAGAACCCATTACCGCTGCCGGCAACGAAATCTTTGTGAAGCGCGAATACTTTAAGCTCGTGGGCCGTCCGACGCTGCTCAAGGGCTACGTCTATGACAAAGAGCCGTTGCGCGATGGCGAGTCGGTGAAGAGCGGCGAGCGCGTCGAAACGCTCATCACCGTCGAAGGGAAGAACAATTACGAGTACCTGCTGTTCGAGGATTTGAAACCCGCGGGATTTGAGGCGGTGGAAGTGCGCAGTGGCGAATCGTTGTATGCGCGTGAGTTAAAGCGTGGCGCCGTGGAGCGCAAGTTTGTGGCTGGCAAACCGGTGATTGAAGAGCCGGACTTCACCGGTCGCCAACGCTGGGTCTATCAGGAGTTGCGCGATCGCAAGGTGGCCTTGTTCCTCGACAAGCTGCCCGAAGGGGTCTGGGAAATCCGCTACGACCTGCGCGCCGAAGTGCCGGGACAATTTCACGCGCTGCCGGTCCTTGGCCACGCGATGTATGTGCCGGAGATTCGCTGCAACGGGGCGGAACTGGGAGTCAAGGTGGCCGAGGCACAGCCCTGATAATCAGCGGGAAAGTGAGTTGCCCCGGCACGCACCCTGCGGCAACCTGATGTCGGATGGGTATGCCCAAGACAGATGCACTGACCTTGCGCGTGGACCGGCCCGAACTCACACGATTGGGCTGGGCCCTTGCCTTGTCGTGGGAAAAGAATCGCTGGCCGTCCTGGGTGCAGAAGCTCACGCAGCCCCGGCTTCAGCCTCAAGCTAAACAACCCACCGTCAACCGGGAACCGCCCTTGATGTTCGTGGACGTGAGCCAGCCGGCCAGTGAGGCGCCCAAGGACGCGAAGTATTACTCCGACCGGAACGCCATCGCCGCAAATCCGGATTTGAATCGCGACTCGAGCATTCCCAAACTGGACGGCACCCAGGAGCACGTGCCCAAGACGGAGGACGCCGCGCGCAATAAGTTCAACCAGCTCATGCCGGACCCGCCCAAGCCCAAGGACGATGCGGCCGAGGACGTCAAACCCAAGCTCGCGCCCGGCACGATGACCGTGGCCAAGTCCGACCTGAAACCGCAACCGGAACGAACCCGTCCGCGCACAATCAAAGAAGCGTTACTCCAGCGAAATCAATTACCAGGCCAGAAGATGAAACAATCCGGCGGCGCACAGCAGCGTCCAGCCGCCTCCTACGACGTGAAGGCCACGGGGTTTGGCGCCTATGACCGCGCGTTCATTGATGCGGTTTCGTCCCGCTGGTACGACTTGCTCGACAATCTGAGCTACGACGCCTATCGGAGCGGTTATGTGAAACTGGAATTCAACTTGAATTACGACGGCACCATCACTGAAATGAAGGTGCTGGAAACCACGGTGACCGAGACGCTCACGTTGATGTGCCGGAAGGCGGTGGGGGATCCCGCGCCGTTCGACCGCTGGCCGCGCGAAATGCGGTTGATGATGGACAGCGATTCCCGGCGGATCACGTTCACGTTTTTTTATAACTAGCGCGCAAACAAAAGGCCGGAGGCGCGACCGGTCATTGAACATTGAACATGGAAACAATCGTTTACATCATGCTGATCGCCACGTCGGTCGTGGGACTGACGTTTATCGTGGAACGCGGACTGGCCCTGCGCTGGAAGAAGGTCGTGCCGCCGACCATCGAAACCGCCGTGGAATCCTGCCAGACCCGCGAAGACGTGCCGATGCTCAAGCGCGTGTGCGAACAGAATCAATCACCGCTGAGCCGCCTGCTGCTGCAAGCGATCAACCGTTTGAACTGGCCCAAGGAGGAAAACGTGGACTCGCTCCAGACCCGCGCCCGGCATGAGATTGTCCGGCTGGAACGCGGCCTGGTGGTGCTGGAAATCATTGTTGGCATCGCGCCGCTGCTGGGATTGGTCGGCACGATTCTCGGGATGATGACAACCTTCGCCGACGTCGGGGCGGCCGGATTGAACGACGCGTCGAAACTGGCCCAGGGGATTTCTCTGATTCTGCGCGCGACGCTCATTGGCTTGCTCATCGCCATTCCGGCATTGATCTCGTGGAGCTATTACACCAAGAAGGTTGAAATGCTCGCGGTCGAGATGGAGACGTTGTGCGATGAATTCGTGCGTCGGCAGTATCGGGAGGAAAAGAAGTAGGCCATGCGCTTCTTCATTCGCAAACGTAAGCAGACACCCACGATCATCATCGTGGCATTGATTGACGTGCTGATCGTGCTGCTGATCTTCCTGATGGTCACCACCACCTTCAAGCAACAACCGGCACTCAAGCTGGCGCTGCCTGAATCCAGCCAGGCTGAGAAGACCGGCGCCAGCGAGGAAGTGCCGCTTATCGTGAGCGTGGACAAACAAGGCAACCTGCGGCTGGGCACTCAGGGGGAGGGCCTGCCGGTGACCGTGGACGATCTTCGCGCCAAACTTAAAGAAGGCGTCGAAAAGAACCCTGATTTGAAACTCGCCATTCGCGCCGACACTGAAGCGCCCTTCGGCAAGATTGTGAAAGTGATGGACGCCACCAAAGAGGCGAAGGTCAAGGTGGTGAACGCGTTCACGAAGGAAGCGGGGAAGTAGGACTGTTAGTTTACGGCTCCAGTCGTCACATACACTCTTGTAGACAGTTTGCCAGGTGGTGGTAACATCGTCTATAGCCATGAAACGGAACAGGTTCTCCTCGAGCGTAGCGTTGGTGGCATTTAGCATCCTTTTTCAAAATCCTTTCTCAGGCAGAGCTGGAGGCACGGTGACCGGTTGGGGCGGCAATGAATCCGGCCAAATCTCTCCTTGCGCGTCCAACATCGTCGCCATTGCCGCCAGTTACCAACACAGCCTTTATTTACTAGAAGATGGGACGGTCGCCGATTGTGGAATGTTCTTTGACGGAACTGCAACTCCGATCACAGTCCCGCCAGGGCTCTCGAATGTTGTAGCCATTTCTGCCGGCATGAGCCACAGCTTGGCGTTGAAGGCAGACCGTACGGTGGTTGCTTGGGGGTTGAACACGTATGGACAGACCGACATTCCTCCTGGGTTGACGAATGTTGCGGCGATTGCAACCGGCGCGCGTCACAGTTTGGCTTTGAAAACCGATGGCACCCTGGTTGGTTGGGGGCCGGGAGGCACGAACATCCCAGGCGGGATAAGTAACGTCGTTGCCATTTCTGCCGGTCCAGCCGGAAATAACCTGGCACTGAAAGCGGATGGCACGGTAGTTAGCTGGGGATTTCGGAGAGATCAGACGGCAGCCTTCGCGACCTTGAGCAACATTGTTTCAATTTCCGCTGGTGACGATTGGAGTTATGAAAGCTGGCTCGCTCTGAAGGACAACGGGGACGTGATCAGTTGCAGCCCTTGGACAGGTGCGACAAGCAAAGTTCAGAGCAACACGATTGCGATTGCGTGTTCAATTGGCACGGATCATCACATCAGTCTGGCCTTGAAGGCAAATGGGACAGTGACTGGTTGGGGATACAACTTCTACGGAGGTCCAAATGTACCCGTTGGATTGAACAATGTCGTTGCGATTGCGGCGGGCGCGGGGCATCAACTGGCCCTGGTTGGAGGCGGGGCGCCTTTTATTCAGAACCACTTGCTTGACCGCGTGGCCGTAATGGGAGGAAAGGCATTCTTTCGCATCGAAGCGACTGGCGCCAGACCATTGACCTATCAATGGAAACTTTTTGGCACGAATTTGCCTGGTGCCACCAGCGCGTTACTGGCTTTGAACAACCTGCAACCAAATCAAGCTGGCAGCTACTCGGTTGCCGTGAGCAATGCTTTTGGCGGAGCGATAAGCGAAAGCGCACAGTTAACGCTGACTCCGATGGAGATTACACAACAGCCCACGAACCGGACCAATATCGTGGGCACCACGGCCACGTTCAACGTCGAAGTGCTGGCTTTGCCGCCACTCTTCTACCAATGGCGGCGAGCAGGCGTAGACATCGATGCAGCAACAAATAGCGTGCTAGTCTTGAACGATGTGGAATTGTCACAAGCCGGCGACTACTCGGTGGTGGTGAGTAATGCTTACGGCACGATCGTCAGTTCAAACGCTATCCTCACGATCGTACCGATCCTGATCACACAACCGGGAGACACAGTTATCTACATCGGTGGTTCTACCAATTTTGCCGTGGGGGCCCAAGGGCAACCGCCGTTTTATTTTCAGTGGCAACATAACGGGCAGGATATTACCGGAGCGACAAACAGTTCGTTCACGGTGACGAACGCACGGCGGGACCAAGCGGGTCAGTATCGGGTCGCTGTGAGCAACTCGATTGGAGCCGTGACGAGTCGGTTGGCCACACTGTCTGTGGTAAATGTTGCGGCTTGGGGTAATACCAATTATGGCTTGACGACCGTTCTTCCGGCATCTCTTACGAACACACTTGGAATCGCCATCGGATATTATCACAGCTTGGCGCTGACTTCGGATGGGAATGTGGTGGGATGGGGCCACTATTCTGACGGAACCAACGTACCGGCGGGCCTGACAAATGTGATCGCGGTGGCTGGCGGGAGCTATGCAAGCTCGCGTCTGGTTTTGACGGGTGAAAGCAGGTTGATTCGTTGGGGAGCTAATCCTTCCGTTTCGCCTCCTGCAGATTTGACCAATGCGGTGGCAAGTTCAGTCGGAGGTTACCACATAATATCGCTAAGATCAGACGGAACGGTGAAGGTATGGGGATTGAGCGATCCTGTGCTCCTCAACCTACCGCCAAACCTCACCAATACAGTAGCAGTCTCGGCGGGCCAGGAGCACAATTTGATTTTGAAATCAGATGGCACTTTGGTGGCTTGGGGCTATAACAGCAGAGGCCAAACGAATATTCCAAACGGGCTCGACCAGGTTGTAGCCATTGCCGCCGGGCAAAATCACAACCTTGCCTTGCGGGCGAACGGGAAAGTCACAGCTTGGGGCGACAACTTTCTCGGCCAGAGCGATGTTCCTGCTGACTTGACCAATGTTGTCGCTATTTCAGCAGGTGGCAGCCAGAGTCTAGCACTCAAGGATGACGGAAGTGTGGTTGTCTGGGGTTGGAGTGGCATGACTAACATTCCGGTGGGTCTTACCAATGTAATTGCCGTTGCTGCGGGCGGGGTCCACAGCCTGGCCTTGATCGGTGACGCTCCGCCGGTTCAACAGGCCCTGCAGGTGAACCCAACCTGGAATTCAAGCGGCTTTAGTGTGAATGTGCCGACGCAAAGTGGTCGCGTTTATCGGTTGGAGTACAAAGACACTGCTGACGACTTGACTTGGAAAGCGCTGCCTCTGGTGGCCGGAAATGGCCACCTGAAAACCCTCGCAGATCCAACCGCCTCCGCTAATCAGCGATTTTACCGCGTCTGCCAATGGTAATCGTCAGACCTTCACCAACTCTTCCGCGATCTGCACCGCATTGAGCGCCGCGCCTTTGAGCAGTTGATCGCCGCTCACCCAAAAACACAAGCCGTTATCCAGCGCACAATCCAATCGGATGCGGCCGACCTCGCAGTTGTATTTCTCGGAAGTGAACAGCGGCATCGGATACTTCTTGTTCTCCGGCTCGTCCACGAGATCGAGGCCGGGGGCTTTCTTGAGCACCGCACGCGCGGCATCCACGGTAACAGGCTTGTCGAACTCCGCGCTCACGGCCACCGAGTGGGAGCGATAAACGGGCATTGGTGTAACCGGTCGGAAGAAATGAATCCACATGCGGCAGCACGTTGAAGGCGATCTGGTGCGGATAAACTTCCTTGGTCACCGGCTGTTTGTTCACGATCTGGCCGACCTGGCGCTCCAGTTCTTCAATCGCCTTCGCGCCCGTGCCGGAAACGGCCTGGTAGCTCGAAGCAAAAATCCGTTTCACACCGAAGGCCTGATGCAGCGGATACAACGCCATCAGCGTGATGGCGGTGGTGCAATTCGGGTTGGCAATGATGCCCTGGTGCTGCTTCACATCGGCGGCGTTGATCTCGGGAACTACCAGCGGCACTTCGGGGTCCTGCCGGAACGCGCTGGAGTTGTCCACGACCACACACCCGGCCTTGGCGGCGATGGGGGCGAACTCCTTCGAGATGCTGCCACCCGCGCTGAACAGGGCGATGTCAATTCCCTGGAACGAATCCTTGGTGAGTTCGGTCACAGTCACATCGGCGCCGCGGAACTTGAGCTTCTTGCCCGTGGAACACCACGGCCACATGCGGATTCTTGTTCATAAAAGGCCGGGCAGTATATCGTGCCCGCACGAAGTGTCAATGTGCGCACGGGACTGGAGCCGGCTGGGGCGAATCTTGAACTGCCGCCAAACCAAAACCAACGCGGGGGGCGGCGCTTACGCCGCTACACGGTCCGCCAGCGCCGCGGCCAATCGTTTCGCCCCATTCCGCGCGCACCTTGAAGCGACCTGAAGGTCGCGCTCCGGGCGGTATCCCGATGCGCCCACCGGCCGGCCGGTGAACCTCCGGCAAATTGTTGACGCCAAATGTGGATTGTCGCGGCGCGGGACGGACACTACACTCGCACCCAGAGTTTTCCGGCGCGCACAGCACCCGGGCGGCTGCGCTGGTGAACCTGAATTTGACCGGCTGAACCAAATTATTTTTCATGGACAGTTTTCTTATCAAAGGCGGCGTGCCCCTGCACGGGGAAGTGGAAATCAGCGGCGCCAAGAACGCCGTGCTGCCGATCATGGCGGCGACGTTGCTCACCGCGGAGCCCTGCGTCATCCGGCGCGTGCCGAACCTGAGCGACGTGCGGTTCATGGGCCAGATTCTCGAATGGCTGGGCGCGAAGGTGAAGGTGGACGGCGACACGGTTCACGTCCACGCCCGCAAGATCAAAGGCCACGCGGACTACGATCTCGTCCGCAAGATGCGGGGCTCGATCTGCATCATGGGCCCGCTGCTCGGACGCTTACGCAAGGCGACGGTATCGCTGCCGGGCGGTTGCGTCATCGGCGCGCGGCCCATCAATCTGCATTTGAAAGCGTTTGCGGCAATCGGCGCCAAGATCAGGATTGAGAGTGGCTACGTGGAGGCGACGGCCAAGCGACTGGTCGGCGGCCCCATGTTCCTCGGTGGACGGGCTGGCTCAACCGTCCTAGGCACGGCCAATGCCATGATGGCAGCGGTGTTGGCCGAAGGCGTGACCATCATCGAAAGCGCCGCCTGCGAGCCGGAAGTCGTTGACCTCGCCGGTTTCCTGACCGCCATGGGCGCGAAGATTCATGGCGTGGGCAGTCCCACCATGACGATCACCGGGGTGAAGGAATTGCACGGAGCCGAGCATGAAGTCATTGCGGATCGCATCGAAGCCGCGACGTTTGCCATCGCGGCTGGGGCGACGAACGGCGAGATCACCCTCAAAGGCGCGCGCGCCGAGCACATGCACGCGGTGATTGACAAGTTGCACGAGTCGGGCGTGAACGTGGAACGACGCGGCGCCGATCTGATTGCGCGCCGCAATGGCAAACTCAAAGCCACGGACGTGACCACCCTGCCCTACTCCGGTTTCCCCACGGACGTACAGGCACAGATGATGGCATTGATGACGCTGACCCCGGGCATCAGCATCATCACGGAGAGAATTTTTGAATCGCGTTTCATGCACGTGAGCGAACTGGCGCGACTCGGAGCCGACATTGAGATTGAAGGCCCCAGCGCCATTGTGAAGGGTGGCAAACCCTTGAGCGGCGCGCCGGTGATGGCGAGTGATTTGCGGGCCTCCGCCGCGTTGGTGATCGCCGGGCTGGCCGCAAAAGGGACCACCCAGGTCAACCGCGTCTATCATCTCGACCGTGGTTACGAACAGATGGACGTGAAACTGCGCAAGCTGGGCGCGCGCATCCAGCGCATCGAAGAATCATGACCAGGCTCATCTGGGTATTCATCATTGCTGTGGTGGTTTTCATCGGCTACCGCCTCTATCAGCATTGGGCGAAGATCCAGGAGGAGCGTGGCGGTCAGAAGGAAGCTCCCGTCGTCAGCGTTTCGGGCGACAGCCTGCCGGGCTTGCCGCCTCATCTGGATGCCAGTTGCCGCGCGGCCAAGGACAAAAGCCCCGCCGCCTTCCGCGCCTGGTTCAATGCCCACGAGAAGGAACTTTCGGACCCCCGCAAGGCGTGGATTGAACTGGATTTGTGCGTCGCCGTCCGGCGCGACAGTCCGGCGGAGGCCAAGGAAATCTTTGCCCGTGTGCAGAAACGGGTCCCGCCGTCTTCACCCGTCTGGCCGCGCATGAAGGAACTGGAGAAGGCGTTTCAGTAGGACTCTCTCAAAAAGAAAAAAGGCGTCCTTGCGGACGCCTTTCGGTTTTTGAATTCAATCCACTCAGGTCGTGCTTTCGCCCACCTGGAAACGAACGAAGCGACGGATCGTGATTTCGTCACCGAGCTGCTTGGCCACCGTGCCGACGTGTTCCTTCACGCTAATCTCGGGGCTTGCTTTCACGAAAGCCTGATCCACGAGGCAGTAGGTCTGGTAGAATTTCTCCAGGACGCCTTGCAGAATTTTTTCCATCGCCTGCGCCGGTTTGCCTTTGAGACGATCTGACTGCGCGGCGATCTCGCGTTCCTTCGCGATGACCTCGGGCGCGACCTGCTCGCGCGAAACGGCGTGCGGATGACCCGCCGCGATTTGCAGCGTGATGTCCTTCACGAGTTGCTTGAATTCTTCCTTGCCGGTGGTCTCGGGCTTGCCCGCGCCCACTTCCACCAGCACGCCCACCTTGGCGCCGGTGTGAATGTAAGCAGCGATCAACCCGTTCCCCGTGACTTCCATGCGGGCGTTGCGGGCGATTTTGATATTCTCACCAATCTTGCCGACGGCCGCCGCGCGATCGGCTTCGAGATTTGCGTTAGGGTCGGCGGCCACTTTCTTCGCCACTTCATCGCAAAAGGCGCGGAAGGATTCATTGCGCGCAACGAAGTCGGTTTCGCAATTGACCTCCACGAGCACGCCGGATTTGCCCGCGGGCGCGATGTACTGGGCAATGACACCCTCGCGAGCATCCCGCAACGCCTTCTTGGCGGCGCTGGCCGCGCCGGATTTGCGCAGAATATCCACCGCCTTGTCCATGTCGCCCCCGGCTTCGGTGAGCGCTTTCTTGCAATCCATCATGCCCGCGCTGGTCATTTCGCGGAGCTTGCCTACGTTTGCAGCAGTAATTTCAGCCATAAAAAAAGAGAGTTCTTGATTGTGAGTCGTGGAAGGGAATCCCACTTCACCCAAAGCCCGGATTAAATCGGCGCGGCTTCCGGCGTCGTGGGCGCGGGTGCGACCGCGGCCGGTGCGGGGGCTTCGGCCTGTTCCTCGGGCTTGCGGCGCGAGGAGCGAGATTCATATTCCGCCTGCGCCCGCGTGATCACCTGGCAGATCGTCGCCAGCATCATGCGCACGGAACGGATCGCGTCGTCGTTGCCGGCGATGGGATAATCCACCAGATCGGGATCGCAGTTCGTGTCCACGATGGCCACGACGGGAATCTTGAGCTTGCGCGCCTCGGCCACGGCGTTGTGCTCGCGCTTCACGTCCACGACGAACATGGCGCCGGGCATCTTTTCCAAGGCGCGAATGCCGTCGAAATACTTCACGAGCCGGGCGGCTTCGCGGCGGAGGACCGCCTGCTCCTGCTTGACGTAATTGTTGATCGAGCCGTCGGCTTCCATCTTCTCGATCTCTTTCAACCGGGCAATGGAGCGTTTGACGGTCTGGAAATTCGTGAGCGTGCCGCCGAGCCAGCGTTCGGTGACAAAGTATTGACCACAATCCTTGGCCGTTTCCTTCACCGCCTGTTGCGCCTGCTTCTTGGTGCCGACGAAGAGGACCTTGCCGCCCTTGGTGACGGTCTTGGCGAGGAACTCACACGCGGCTTCGAGCTGCGCGAGGGATTTGCTGAGGTCAATGATGTGAATGCCGTTGCGCGCGTCGAAGATGAATGGTTTCATCTTGGGATTCCAACGCCGCGTCTGGTGTCCGAAGTGGACGCCTGCTTCCAACAATTCTTTTACGCCAATGCTTAACATGTTTCCTTTGGTTAAAACCCTGAATCTCAGGGCATCCCGCGGAACACGGGATTGATTTCGATGTTGTTCTGGCCACCCGCGTCCACACGGACGCAGAATTGAAGGCCGTTTCCCTTTCCTACCGCTCAAAATGACCCGGCGAAAAGGAGCGGGAGAGTAGCAAACTCCGGCCGACTGGCAATCTCTTATTTTGGACGGTTTGGTTGTGTTCAAAACTGTGAACCTTGGCTTGAACCGGGCCGACCGATTCCCATACTTCCGCGCATGGCGAACGATACCCTGTTGAATCTCGAACTACCCGGCATCAAGAAACTCAAGAGCGGCAAGGTCCGCGAAATCTTCGACCTCGGCGACGCGTTCCTCTTCGTCGCGAGCGACCGCATCTCCGCTTTCGATTGCGTGATGCCCAACGGCATCCCGCGTAAAGGCGAAGTGCTCACGCAAATTTCGCACTTCTGGTTCGACCAGACCGAGCAGCTCGTGCCGAACCATCGCCTTGTGAAAGCGGGCGAATCATTCAACGTCCCTGCGCTGGCGCATATTCCCGCCGAAACAAAGGCCGCGCTCGCCAAACGCGCCATGATCGTCAAGAAAGCCCAACCGTTGGCCGTCGAGTGCATCGTGCGCGGTTACCTCGCCGGGTCGGGCTGGAAGGAATACAAGAAATCGCAAACTGTCTGCGGCAGTCCACTGCCCGGTGGTTTGCAGGAATCTTCCGAGTTGCCCGAACCGATCTTCACGCCGTCCACCAAGGCCGAAACCGGTCACGACGAAAACATCTCGTTCGCGGAGGCGCAAAAAATCCTCGGCGCGGACATCGCGAATCAAGCGCGCGACCTGAGCCTGAAAATTTACAAGTTCGCCCGCGACTACGCCCGGCAACGCGGCATCATCATCGCGGACACGAAGTTCGAGTTCGGTTTGTTCGAGGGCAAGTTGATCCTGATTGATGAAGTGCTGACGCCGGATTCCTCGCGTTTCTGGCCCGCCAGCGAATACGCGCCCGGCAAAGGCCAGCCGAGCTTCGACAAGCAATTCGTCCGCGACTACCTGGAAACGCTGACGTGGGACAAAACCCCGCCCGCACCCGTTTTACCGCCGGAAGTCGTCGCCAAGACGCAGGCAAAATATCTGGAGGCTTACGAGAAGCTTACCGGGAAAAAGTTGTAACAAGCGCCAATCGCGCCCGGCGACATTTGCCGTGACTTCGATTGAGGTGACTGGTCTAACCTCCCAAATCACAACCTAGCGAAGTGAGCGGCGCGCAAAAGACCAGTTCTGCCAGGAGATCCAGCGTTTGGCCGACGCTGGGCATCGTGGTGTCGCTGTCGCTGAATGTCGGCCTGGCAACGCACCTCTTATATCGAAAGGCCGCAGATCCAATTGCCGTAGCACCCGCAGAAGATTCCCAACCTGCCGGAGCCCAGCCCGCGTTCGTTGCTCCAACGACCTCAGAAACACCGGAGGTGACCGGGACGGATACCCCCTCATTTCACTGGAGCGAGATTGAATCCACCGATTATCGGCAGTACATCGCCAACCTGCGTGGCATTGGCGTTCCGGAGCAGGTCATCCGCGACATCATTGTCACCGATGTGAACCAGCTTTACACGAAGCGCGCCCGGGAAATCTGGCAACCACCCTCCAACAAGTACTGGCAGAAGTACTCCAACGAAAGACCGGACCCCAAACAGTTGGATCAGCTCGCGAGCCTCGGCAAAGAGCATGCCGCATTGCTTCAGGAACTGCTCGGAGCGCGCATCGGGCGACAGGATTTGATTGATACGCTGTATCTCCAGGTGCAGGGCAGTGAACGCCAAATGCTGTTCCTGCCCCCGGAAAAACGGGCGGCCGCGCTCGCCGCGCTGGCGGAGGCAGACTTTGAAACCAAGGAAATGAAGTTTCATTCGCAGAACAGTTATTCCACCAAGGACGAACAAAAGCTGTTCAACGAGAAACTGGCCGCGCTCGCCGGTGTCTTATCACCGGAGGAACTGGACGAATTTCACCGGCGCAATTCCCCTGCCGGCACAATGCTGAAGTCGGAACTCCGTTACTTCCAGTTGACGCCGGAGGAATACCAGCAACTGCTTCTCGCCAAGGAAGCGAAGCCAGGGGAGCAACAGACAAAAGAGCTCGTGAAAAGTCTTCTCGGAGCGGAACGCGCCAGGGAATTTGAGCTGGTGAGCAGTTCGTTTTATATCAATGCCCGAACCGGCGCGGAGGCGGAAGGGATTCCGCTGGATCGCGTGGAGCAAGCCGCCAGGTTCGCCAACGATTCAATGACCTCGGGCCTGGCGGCCGCTCAGGACAAGACGCTATCAGTTGAAGCGCGGAAAGCCAGATTGCAGGAGTTGCAGGCCGAGGCCGAGAGCAAGATCAAAGGCCTCCTTGGCGACAAGGCTTCGCAAACCGTTCTCCGTGATCTCCGCAATGTTCTTCGCTCCTCGGCCTCGTTTATCAAGCCATGAAGCGCATCCTGATCTTCAGTCTCATTGTTAATGTCGCGCTCCTTGTGCTGACGGCCTGGAAAAAGCCGCGACAGGTCACGTTGCCAGTGCGGGCGATTCGGAGTGAAACCCAATCCGAGGGAGATCCGCAGCGGGGGCGACCGGCGCGCGGGAGCGAGCGGATGAAAACCACCGCCCCGTGGAGCCAGATTGAGAACCAGGACGTGCGGCAGTTCTTGGCCAATCTCCGCGCCATCGGCTGCCCGGAAGCAACCATTCGCGACATCGTCACGCTTCGCATTTGCCGGGCCTATCGGGAACAGTTGTTGGACTTTGAAGCCGATCTCGCTCGCCGGCTTTCGGACACGCAAAACCTCGATCGTTCCGAGTGGCAGAAGCTCCGGGAAAAAAACCAGGATTTGCGGGATGAAATGCATTCCGAACTCGAGTCGATGTTGGGGGAAGACTGGGCAGCCCTGTCCTCGGTATTAACGGGATTTCCCATTGCGAGTGATGGCGTGACCAAAACGCTTTCGGCGGACAAACGCGCCCGGCTGCGCGAGATCAACAAGCAGTTCCGTCACGATCTCGAGGAGTTGCAGCAGAAACAGATGATCGGTGGATTGGAAAAAGAGGAGGCCGCAACCCTCCGCAACCTGGAACGTGCGAAACGTGACGCGCTCGCCGCCGCGCTCTCACCTTCGGAACTGGAGGAATATCTTTACCGCAATTCACCGGCCGCAGATTACGTCCGGCGCAGTCTGCCGGCCGCGAAAACCGAAAGCGAGTATCGCTCGATGGTCAAATTGGCGCTGGAAATGGAGATGTCCGAGACCCTGGATTCGACGCGGCAACGCTTTGGACTAAACACGGATCCGGATGAACCCGAACTCGAAAACCAGAAACGAAGCGAGGCATACGCCCAACGGCTCAAGGAATTGCTCGGCGAGGACCGGATTGCCGAGCAACAAGCCGCGGAAAAAACACGCGCCGAGACCGAGGCGCAGGCGCGTGAGGAACAGGACCGGCAGCGCATGCAGCAGGAACTAACCGCCATGGCGGCGGAGGCAGGCGTGAACGCAGAGAGTGCCGGTCGGTTCTACGAACGTCTGAAAAATTCGGAAACGGTCCTCAAGCAGAAATTCGAGGAAATGGAAAAAAACCTTTCCGGCACTCCAGAGGAGAAACAGAAGCAAATGGAGACCTTCATTAAAGCCGAACTGAACACCATGGCTACCGAGACCATGGGTGACAAGGGCCCGGCGGTGGTTGAAAGGATGTTAAAGGGCAAGAAGTAATCTGCCCTAAACCATCCGTGCCGGATAGAGACAGGGACATTCCATCCTTTGCGTCTTTGCGTCTTTGCGTTAAAACCTCGCCCGCATGTTCGAACTTCTGAAAACGGACGCGCACACGAAGGCGCGGTTGGGGCGGTTGACCACGGCGCATGGTGTCATCGAGACGCCGATCTACATGCCCGTGGGCACGCAGGGCAGCGTGAAGGCGATTGACCCGCGCGAGCTGCACGAGATGGGCACGCAGATCATTCTCGGCAACACGTATCATCTCAACCTCCGCCCTGGCCTCGACATCATCCGCGCGGCGGGCGGGCTTCACCAGTTCATCAACTGGCAAAAGCCCATCCTCACGGACAGCGGCGGGTTTCAGGTATTCAGCCTCGCGAAGATCC
Source organism: Limisphaerales bacterium (assembly GCA_044225555.1). GTDB lineage: Bacteria > Verrucomicrobiota > Verrucomicrobiia > Limisphaerales > JADLHS01 > JADLHS01. The sequence continues at coordinate 303,537 of JBGAIM010000003.1, forward strand.
GGAAGGTCAAGACGCACGGCGTGGAGTTCCGTTCGCATGTGGACGGCTCCCTGTTGTTTCTCGGACCGAAGGAGGCGATGGAAATCCAACGCACGCTCGGCTCGGACATCGCAATGGTGTTTGATGAATGTCCGGCCCACGATGCCCCGGCGAAAGAACAACGGCTCGCGGTCGAACGCACGATCCGCTGGGCACGCGAGTGCAAGGAACAGCCACGTGCCGAAGGTCAGCTCGTGTTCGGCATCTGCCAGGGCGGCAGTAATCCCGCGCTGCGCGAGGAATGCGCGAAGGCGCTCGTGGCAATGGAGTTTGACGGTTACGCCATCGGTGGCGTGAGCGTGGGCGAACCCGAACCCGAGATGATGAAGGCGGTGGAACTCGCCGAGCCGCATCTACCCGCGCACAAGGCGCGCTATGCGATGGGCCTCGGCACCCCCGCACAAATGGTGGAGCTGATCGCGCGCGGCGTGGACATGTTCGATTGCGTGCTGCCGACGCGCGTGGCCCGCAACGGCACGGCCTACACGCGCAAGGGGGCGATCGGTTTGAAGGGCGCGGCTTACAAGCTGGACTTCGGGCCGATTGAGGAAGGTTGCGAGTGTTTCGCCTGCCAGCATTTCACACGCGCCTATCTCCGGCATCTGCTGCGGGTGAATGAAATTCTCGGCCTGCGGATGTTGAGCGTTCACAACTCGCACATGTACATCAAGGTGATGACGGATGCGCGGGCGGCGATCGCGGCGGGAACCTTTTCCGAGTTTCGGCGTGAATTCATCGCGGGCTTCGTACCGTCGCAAAAGATTCTGTCCGCCCGGGCGGCAGCGAGTCTGGAACGTTGAACGGCTTTCTCAGTTGACGGGAATGCGGACGCGATAAAAGCGCTGGGTTTGCACCGCACGTCCCAAGCCGTACGATTTCACCAGCACGAATGGCTGCGTGCCCGCTTGCGCCAGCGCCTTCACCTCCGCGGGGGCGGTCAGATTGGGTATGGTGATGGGCGTGCGAAACGCCGCGCTCAGATTCGTCTGATGCCGGGCCGTGATGTAATGGAACTGGCCGCCGGGTTCCGTGGCAGAAAAGGCGTGGGTGTAAGTGACCGTCGAACCGCCGGGATAGCCAAATCCAAAAATGTCCTGGCCCCCCATCGAGAAACGGTGACCGATGTCGGCAGGAGTCGCATCCACGGGTTGAACACCCTCGCATTTTGACACGAGCCCCGGGTGGCTTCAAACGCGAACATAGCCCGCGCTGGACGGGCAACTACGGAGAGATTGCACCAACCCGTCTGTTGGCCGTCGCCCACACGGGCCCAGACCAATCATGCAGGAAACCGAGCCGTAGAACTATTTGATAAAGGCCGCGTGAATGGCCTTCATCGCCTGTTCGCCTTTGGCCAGGTCAATCACCACGGAAATTTTGATTTCGCTCGTGGAAATCATGTCAATGTTCACGCCCTCGTTGGCCAGTGTCTCAAACATCTTTCCCGCCACGCCCGTGTGCGATTTCATGCCCACGCCAACGATGGAAAGCTTCCCGATCTTCTCAGCGGTGATGACTTCCTTGAAGCCCACTTCGCTCTTCAGGCCTTCAATGACCTTCTGTGCCTTGAGCAAATCCGGTTTGTCCGCGGTGAAGGAAATGTCGGTGGATGGCGTGCCCGTACCGTGGCTGATGTTCTGGATGATCATGTCCACGTTGACCGTCGCATCGCCCAGCGCCTTGAAAATCCTCGCCGCCACGCCGGGTTTGTCGGGCACGGCCACGAGCGTGACCTTGGCTTGATTTTTGTCGAGCGCGACGCCGCGCACGACGACGCCTTCCATACTTTTCGTTTCTTCTTTCACAATCGTTCCGGGGTTGTCGTTCAAACTGGAGCGGACTTCAAACACCACGCCAAATTTTTTGGCGAACTCAACCGAGCGGCTTTGCATCACCTTGGCGCCGAGACTCGCGAGTTCCAACATTTCATCGTAGGAAATCTCCTGAAGCTTCTGCGCGCTGGGCACGATGCGGGGATCGGCGGTGTAAACGCCGTCCACGTCCGTGTAAATCTGGCAAAGGTCGGCCTTTACCGCCGCGGCCAGCGCAATCGCGGTGAGATCAGAACCACCGCGTCCCAACGTCGTAATCTGACCTTCCGACGTTTCACCTTGAAAGCCAGCCACGATGACCACGTTGCCCGCGTTCAGCAATTCGTGAACTTTGTTGGGCGTGATGTTGTGAATCTTGGCCTTGGTATGAACGCCGTCGGTCACGATGCCTGCCTGGGCGCCGGTGAGAGAAACGGCCGGCACGTTCAGCGCGTGCAGCGCAATCGCCGTGAGCGCGATGGTCTGTTGCTCGCCGGTCGCCAGCAACATGTCCATCTCGCGTTCGCTCGGCAAAGGCACAATGTCCTTGGCCAGCTTGATCAACCCATCCGTCACACCGCTCATCGCCGACACGACGACGACAACTTGATCCCCGCGTTGGCGGTATTCCGCCACGCGTTTCGCGACGTTCTTGATGCGGTCGGTGTTGCCCACCGACGTGCCACCATATTTCTGAACGATCAATGCCATAAAAATCCGTGGGGATGCGCCCAAACTCGAAGTCTGCCAAGCCCCAAAGGGAGCGAGAGATTAGTCACAGACCGGCGGTTTGAAAAGAATGGAATTTCAACCCGGCAACCCGCTTAGCCGAGGTGTTTCTGAATCAAATACTCGCGGAACCTGTCGTAATCCGCGCCCATGCGGTCGAAGTCTTCCGGCAGCTTAAGCGACGCGAGCATGTTCGCCGGCACATCCGGCTCCCAACCCACGACCTTCTGCACTTCGACCGGGAACTTCGCCGGGTTGGCGGTCTCGACGATGACGGCGGGCGAGTTGGCTAGCGGCTCTTGTGCGGTCCAATCCAGCAAGCCCTGCCACGCGACGGCGCCGTGCGGTTCGAGCAGCAACTGAAACTGATTCCAGAAATCCCGGATGCCGGCGACCGTGCGTTCGTCGGAGATGGACGAGGAGAAGATGTCCCGGCGCATCGCGTTCAGGTCGGGCATTCGGTTGATCTTGCCGGTCTCATCCATCTGCCCGCCGTAAACCGCCACCAGTCGCGCCAGATTGCTCGCGTGTCCGACGTTCATCGCGTTGGAAAGCGAGTTGCGTGACGGCGAAACCTTTTGGTAGCTGCCAGTCGCGAGGAAGCGCGGGAAAGCGTCATTTTCATTCACGGCGGCGACGATCTTGCGCACCGGCAATCCCATTTCGCGCGCCACCACCGCGCCCATCATGTCGCCGAAGTTGCCGCTGGGAATGGAAAAGACAATCGGTTCGCCTGCCAGCGCCACCCGCGAGGCGGCGTAGAAGTAATAAACACTCTGCGGCAACAGGCGGCCGATGTTGATGGAGTTGGCCGACGAGAGCGGAATGTGCTTCAGCTCCGGATCGGCGAAAGCGCGTTTCACCATGGCCTGGCAGTCATCGAATTTCCCGTCGATGGCCACGGTGCGAACGTTGTCCTCGAGCGTGGTCATGAGCTTCCGCTGGCTTTCGCTCACTTCGGCGAGGGGAAACAGCACGATCACCCGCACGCCGGGAATCTTGTGGAACGCGTGCGCAACCGCCGCGCCGGTATCGCCACTGGTGGCGGTGAGAATCGTTACCTGCTTGCCGTCCTCGCGCAGGAACTTGCCGATCAGCCGCGCCATCATCTGCGCAGCGAAATCCTTGAAGGACGCGGTCGGGCCTTGATCGAGGCGCATGAGGAAGGTGCGGAAGTTGACGACCTCCAGCGGCACGGGAAAGTTGTAGGCGTCCTGGCAAAACTTCGCGAGATCCGCCGGCGAAACGATGTCCTCCGTGAACCGGGTCAACACGCGGAAGGCGATCTCGTGATACGGCAGCCGCGAGAAGGCCGCCAGATCGTTGAAGGTGAAACGCGGAAACTGCACCGGAAAATACAGCCCGCGATCCGGCGCCTGGCCCGCAATCAACGCCTCGCGCAAATTGACGGCGGGCGACTGACCGTTCGTGCTCTGAAAGGATAGCGTGCCCATGTTCACTCCAGACTTTCCACCCGGAACATCACGGGATTGCCCTTGATCACTGGCAGCTTCGCAATCTTCGCCAATGCCTTGCGCATTGCGGCATTTGGCGCGCTGTGCAACATCAGGATCAAGGGGACGCTCTCGCCCGCGTGGCCTTCGGGCTGGATTACCGAGAGAATGCTGATCTTCGAGCTCGCCAGAATGCTCGATACCTTGGCCAGCACTCCCGGACGATCCACCACGCTCAGGCGGAGGTAATAGCGCGACACAATGTCGTCCATCGGCACCACTCGACCCTTCTTCGCATGAGCCACAAACGGGGGCACGCGCACCTTGGTTCCATTCTTCAAATCCAGCGCCGCATCGGCCACGTCACTCAAGACTGCGCTGGCCGTGGCATCCTTGCCTGCTCCACGACCGTAGAACAAAGTGTCCCCCACCACGTCACCGCGGACGAAGCACGCGTTGAACACACCGTTCACGCTGGCCAGCACATGCGCGTTGGGAATCAGCGTGGGATAAACCGACACCTGCACGCCGGGTTTCTTGCCGGGGATTTGTTTCACGATACCGAGCAGCTTGATGGTGTAACCCAGTTGCTGCGCGAATTGCATGTCAATCTTCGACACCTCGCGTATGCCCTCGGTGTGAATCGCATGATGATCCACCCAGAACCCGTGCGCCAGCGACGCCAGAATGCCCGTCTTGTGCTGCGCATCCTTCCCGTCAATGTCCAGATCAGGTGGCGTCTCGGCGTAACCCTGCTTTTGAGCATCGGCCAACACCTCGGCGAAGTCCGCGCCCTCCAGCTTCATCCGCGTGAGGATGTAATTGCACGTGCCGTTGACGATGCCGTAGATGGCGGAGAATTGATTCGCCACAAAACCTTCACGTAGTGACTTGATGATGGGAATGCCACCGCACACGCTGGCCTCGTAATAAAGATTCGCTCCGGACTTGGCCGCCGCGGCAAACAACTCCGGTCCGTGCGCCGAGAGCAACGCCTTGTTCGCCGTCACCACCGTTTTGCCCTGTGCGAGCGCCGCCAGCACCATCGTCTTGGCAATGCCCGTGCCGCCGACGAGTTCGATGATGACGTGGATTTGCGGATCATTGACGACCTCCTGCCAATCCGTTGTCATCAGTGCGGTAGCGATGGGATACGGACGCGGTTCGTCGAACGCCTTCACGGCGATCTTGCGGAAGTTCAGCTTCACGCCGAGGCGCGCGGCCATGAGGTCGCCGTTTTGCTGCCACGCGTGAAACACGCCGCTGCCGACCGTGCCACCGCCAATCATCCCGAGGTTTACCTGCTGCATCGCGACAGCTTGCCGGGGAGCAATCCGCCGGACAATGCAATTTTGGAAAGCGAATGGCTCGTCTGTAACTCCACGCGCCCGCGGCCAAAGCGCCGGAGGACCGGCGCACTCCAAGAGTTTCTCGTTCCGTCGGTCGCTTCAGTCCGCGCGCTAGCGTCTTGGACTGCAGCAGCCCTCTGCCGCTCTTGGCTCACTGCACCCCAACGCGATAGAAGTAAGGCCCGCCGTTCGTGGCCGAAGTATCGGTGAACGTCTTCGTTCCGACCACACCTGCAATGTTGGTGGCTACGGGCTGAAATGGCGTGGGCAGGCTGAGGCTGGTTGCCCGCTCCAGCCAGTAGCTGCGGGTTGCAACGCTTTGCCAGGTCACATTTGCACCCGCAGGGGTGTTTGCAGCGCTGACTATGCGCAACACCGAGAGCGCATTGGTGGGAACAGTGTCCGAACGCCACTCGCCGTAGTTGTTCACGCCATCGGCATCCGGGTCGGCGAAATCCGCCGAGCCGTTTGTAGGCAGGCCATACCGCTGCGCCCAAGCATACGAGAGCACTGAGGATGGCGATTGAAACTCATACGCGCCGATGTCCACCGTGCCACCAACGATGCGCGGATTGCCATCAAGATCCAAATTACCTTGGGCGTTGGCAACGCCGGCGTTGATGCAAGGTGAAGTGGATTGGAGGCGGAAGTCATGCGCGTTCGGATTGATGAAGAGTGGGTTTAAGTCGAAGTTGCCAACTCCAAATACTGGCATTGGAGACAGGCAACAATTCGTTATCCACAATCCGGAATCTTGGAAATAGTTCGCGCCGGAAGGTGATACGTTGCCGACGATAATGCAGTTGTTCATCTTGACGTCCGCCCGCCCACTCAGCGAGACCCCATAGATGCCTCCACCGCGCAACAAAGCTTTGTTGCCAAAAATCGTGCAATTGTTCAAAGCTACTTGACCGGAGGAGTAAGTTGAAACCGCTCCCCCGTAAGCCGCGGCATTCCCGATGAAAAGGCAGCTGTTGTACGTGCCGGCGTAACCACCGCCACCGCTATCTTGGGCGACGTTGTTGGAAAAGACGCAGTTATAATTGGTCGCAGAAGAATAGATTCCAGGGCCGGAATAAATGCCGCCCCCGTAAACCGCTGCGTTGCCCACCACCACACAGTTGGAAACAACTGCCCCTGGCGCTCTACACGCGACGCCGCCGCCATACCCCAAGGTTGAATTTGTTTCGGTGGCACCGCCCGTCAGTGTGAAGCCGATCAGACTGGCATTCTGCGACAAATAGACGCAACGCATAGCGCCGACGCCATTGGTGGTGAGTGGCAATTGGTATCCTTTGATCACGGTGGACATTGGGCCGTTGACGCTCTGAACAACAATCGGTTTTGCCACGTTGACACGGCTACCACCCGATCCTCCGCTTTGGTAGATGCCATTCGTAACCAGCACCAACTCACCGGCAACAGCAACATCCACGGCCTGTTGAATGTTCGTAGCCGCCGTCGCCCAATTCGTGAATGGTGTCGTCGGATTCGGATTGGCTAGGCTCACATACCGCGTCGCCGCTGCGGCATTGGCAAGAGTGAAAGCCAGACCCACAAAAACGAAGATCGGTAGTTGGCGGTTGGTTTTGATCAAGTTCGTTTAGCACCGGCGATGCCATGAGAAATTCAGCAGAAATCTCATCAAGCGGGGGCCTGGGGTGCGCGAAACTCGCGCAATCCGCGTCACTTTCACGCGTTTCGCTTTCTCGCTGCGCGGGCGACCCTGCCTAAGATCAAAACGGCCAGTTGACCCCGGCGGAAATATACAGCCCACCGGACAGGTCCAGCTTGGCCTCGCGTCCGTCGCCGTTGAACGTGGTGCTCGTCATGGGCATGTATTGAACCCCCACGTAAAGGTCGCCGTTCTTCACGACGTGATACATCAACGTGCCGCCGATGTAGCCGCCGTAGGCGAACTCGGTGGAACTGCTTTTGCCTTGGTTGTTGGCTGTGCTGCCATCCGAGAAATGCAAGGTCTCGTTGTATTTGAGGTCGCCCGCGATGATGCCAAACGCCGCGCCGGCACTCACCGCCAACGCGAGGCGTGGCGGCAATTCCCAATACAAGGTGGGCCCGAGGCGAAAGCTGAAAACGTTTGCTGCCAAGGTCCGTTCCCCGGTCAGGGGCACATTGGCAATCGTTTCGCCCGGCCCGGCCTGCGCCACATCACCAATCAAAGCGCCGGGCCCGTTGAATGTGCCTTCGTAAATAAAGTTGCCCTGGCTGGATTCGCCGAGCAGACCCGGAAGCTGGATGCCCGACGCGTCGAAGGAGTGGCTGATACGGGAGACACTCGCCGACAGGGTTTGATTGTCCTTGATGCTGACCGGAAGATAACCGAAGCCAAATTCCCAACCCACCGACGCGCTTCCCCATTGGGTGAGGTGTCCGCCATAAGCCACGTCCAGACCGAGTTGGGCCCCGCTGTTTTCGCTGGCGCTGCCGCTGGTCGTGTAGGAATCGGTGGCATTGAACGTCAGCCGCTGCGAGCCGCTGTTGTATTGGTTGGTGCTTTGATAGCCCCAATTCCACGTCGAGCCGCCATTGTTGCCGCTCGCATCCACGCGCACATAGCCGTTGTCATAGACGTGGTCCACGCCGCCGACCCCGGTGGGCCCGGGGTTGTTGCCCGAGACATCGAACGTGCCGCTCATGGAAAACTGCGCCTTCAGGTTGAACCCCACCAGCGCGCCGACGCGAAAGTGCTTGGTCCAATCGCCCGGAACTCCCTCCGTGGGGCCGAACATGGTATTCCACAGGTCACGGTTGTAGGACTGCGCGCAAGCGGTCGTCGCGGTGGCGAGCAGCAAGCCCAACCCGCAAGCGGCCACTGAAAGAATTGATCGGGCTTTGCTCATATCAGCTTACGGGGATTGCCGGACCCGATAATAGCGTTGAACGGTGTTGGTGGGGTGACTCACGGTCTTGGGCGGACCGTTGTCAATCCACTGCACGCGGCTGGCCGGCGCCACAATGGCCGGCTGGGCGGTGAGCGCGTTGCTGAAGCTCACGTTGTCGCTGTAAATGATCGTGTAGGTCCGGCCAATCGTCGCCGGGAACTCGATCAGGAAACCGCCCGACGACATGGAGTAGCTGAGGTTCGTGCCCGAAGTGGACGATGGCGCAAGACTGATCGCCGGCAAGGCAAAGGCTTCGAGCGTGTAGTTCGTCAACGGCGCGCGCACAAGCACGTAGAATTCCAGCAGCAGGTTCACACTCGCGCCGCCAGCCAGAGTCGAGTTGTACAGCACGTACGGCTTCCCGGCGTTGGTGCCCGAGGCGTTATACAGCCAGGTATTGTTCGGCAACCCCGACACGGCCACGCGCACCGCTGGCACGTTGGTGGTGGCGTTGTTCGAAAGTCGCACCAACATTTCAAGCAAGCCCGTCTGCCGATTGATCTGCTGGCCCAGCACCGTCCACGACAGGTCCGCCGGGAAAAAGGCGCTCACGATCATCGTGTTGGTCACCGTGTTGTTGACGGCGTTCGTGTCCTGGGTATTGGGGGCGGACACTGCAGCGCTCAGACTGAACGTGCCCTCGTTCGTGGGCCGCACCGTCACCAACACCTGGGTCGAACTGCCGCTCACCATCGTGCCCAGGTTCAACGTCAGGTTCCCGCCACTGAACGTGTTGCTCACCGCGGCAGGCGCGACACTGAGCAGCTTGAAACTCGGTGGCAGGGTATTCGTCACCACCACACCGGATGCCGGGTTCGGCCCCAGATTGGTGACCAGCACACCGATCACGGTCGTGTCGTTCGTTAACACGCCTGAGGTCACGTTCGTCAGGCCCACGGCGAGGTCGGCCTCGGGGAGAGTTACGGCGGTGATAATGTTCGTGGTCGCATTGGTGCGGTTCAACGAAGCTACGGTGATCTGGTTCGTGAACGACCCCCCCTCAGCGGGAGTCAGGCTCAGCGTGATCCGGGCGATGCCGCCGCCGATCAGCGTGAAAATCCGGAAAACAATCCCGTCACTGCCGGTGGTAAAGTCGCCCGCCAGGTTGTTCGTGGCGAGGTTGAGGAAGGCGGCCCCGGAAATGGCGTTGGTCACATACACATTCTCCAGGCTGAACCCGAAGAGGTTCGTGACGTTAATCGTGTAGAGGATAGGATTCCCCACAAGCACCGGGTTGGGCGCGGCGGAAGCACCCAGACCAAAATCCTGCGCCCGTGAGTTAACAGGCGTCAGGAACAGGCTGACCAGCGCCAGCGCCGCCACCGCGAGTTTTTGTCGCAAGCTCATTCGCAATCCCGCCCGGTGTGATGTACCGGAAACCATCGGCGCAGTGTCGGAAACCCCTCACTGCTTGGCAATCCCATTCAACCCAACTCGGCCAGCAACCGCCGTTCCGCCTCCTCGTTGCTCAAGCCGTGGCGATGGCGCATCACACTCACGCCGACCACGGGCGGATACGCCTGGTCCGCCTTCATCCGCGGCTCGACATATTCGAACACCTCGAAGAGCAGCCGGTTCGCCGCGACGTAATCCAGGTTGGTGAGCTTCTGGATGTAACGCGTAGCGCGGTCAATCAACTTCAGATTGCTCGGCACGACCCAGATCATGTAATTGCCCATGACGCGGCCCAGCCGGACCATCGTGCAAGTCGAGAGCGTATTGAGCAGCATCTTCAGGCCGACGCGCAGGACGCCGTTCAGCAGCAAACCGGTTTCGGGCACGGTCAAGAAAACGGCGGCACAAGCGGGATTCCATTGCGCAACGAACTCCTTCATCTCACGACAACCCAGCTCACTGCCAACGTAGATCAATCCGGTCCTCGCGCCGGCTTTGACTGCGGCCTCAAGTTGCACGCGATGAAATCCGCGTGGGTCGAGCAACGAGTCCTTTTCCGCTTCGATGACCAGGCCGACCGCGCTATCGCCCGCACTGAGCGGACGATTCGGCAAACCGTCCAGACCGATGCGAAAGCGCATCAACTCCGCGTAGCTGATCTTGCCGATGATCTCGACGGTCCGCGCGAATTTATCGTCCGGCACAAGACCGCGCACGTCTTCCGGCTTCCACTCGACACAGCGCGGCTTGCGTTTGCAGACGCGCTCCCATGCCTCGTCCGAGTTTTTGTACGGCACATAAAGGAATGCCCACGATTCGGTGGCCGTCGTGTCATCAAACTTGCGGAAGGGCGGCGTGCAATACGTCGGCGAGCGCTCGGTGGTGTCCGTGAGCATGTCAATGCCCACGCGGTCGGCGAAGTAATTGTTCTTCCGACCGGCGCGATAGACGGATTCCTCCATCGCGGTCAGCTTCGCGAGTTGGGCGAGCAGTTCCGGCGATTTCAGAGTTGCGTGCAGTTCGCTGAGCTTGGCTAGAAACTGTTGTGGAACCTCGCTGGAGGTCTTCTCGCCTGTGAGGTCGCGGACGACCATCTCCAGAATCGTCACCATCACGGCGAGTTCACTGCTCGTCGCCTGCATCCGCGTCGAGCCGGTGATGCCCATCGGTCCCGTGGTGAGGTTGAGCTTTTCAATGCGCGCGTCTTGAATGACTTCACGACTGCGCTGGACGTGTTCGCAGAGAATGTCGTCCGGATTGTTGTAAACGAAGTAAACCTTTGCGCCGACTTCGACGCCCTTCCACGCCGTGCCGATGACGAAAGAAGTCTCGCCACCTTCCGTGATGGCGAAGACGACGTCCTTGCTATTCACGCCCAGGTCGCCGATCTGCTTTTTGCCGAACGCCGTGAAATCCTCGAAGCCTTCGACGGCCTTAATGAGCGCAAAATCGCCACCCGCCATCACCGGGAAGGCGCGGTTCTCCCATTGGCTGGTAGGGACGCGTTCCACCGCGTCCGTAACTTGGGACGACGTGGAAGTCGTCCCTACCGCACCAAAACGTTGCCAGAAATCCCGCCAGATGGACGCGAGCTGGATGCTGAGTCGTCCGGTCGAGCCGCAGCCCGTAAAGTAAATGTTTCCTCCATTCTTCAACGCGCCGACCACCGTGTCAGCGATCTTCCGCGCCCGACCCGACTCCACAAACTCGCGATACTTCCGCACCACGTCATCGTCCACGTCGAACAGGAGTTTCAATCCGGCCGCGATGTCTTTCTTCGCCACGTCACTGAGATTGGCGGTGACGGGATGCGACGATTCCGTCGTCAGCGCGCCGAGTTTGAACTGATCGGCGATCTTCAGAAAGTCGGCGGAACGTTGGTCGGAGGTCTGGCTCATAGTTGCGACGGGCACAGATAGCGGGAACCTGTTGAAACGTCGAGCTTGCGACGGCGGTTTGCCTCAACATGAATGTGTGACCGACGTGGTGGTCAGTTTCAAGGGAGCGGTTCGCCACGCGCGGCAAGGAACAACCGATACCATTCCTCCCGGGACAACTCAAACTCCGTCGCCCGCACGGCTTCGCGAATGCGATCCGGGTTGGTGGTCCCGACAATCGGCACGATCTTGCCCGGATGTTTCAGCAGCCACGCATAGGCGATCACCGTCCGGCTCACGCCGCGCCCCGCCGCAATCTCATCCAGCACCTTCACAATGGCCGCGGTCTGGTATCCTTGTTGGGCCGGAAGCAGGCGCCGCGCGCCGTCGCCCAACAAACCCGCGCCCAGCGGACTCCAAGCCATCGGCGTGATGTTCTTTTCCAGACATTGATCCAGGGTGCCGTCCTCGAACGCGGCGCGCTGGGCGAGGCTGATTTCAACCTGGTTCACCACCAGGGGAAAAGGACACGCCGCTTGCAGGGCGTTGACGAGCGACGGACGAAAGTTGCTGACGCCGAAGAACCGCACCTTGCCCGCGTCGTAGAGTTGGGCGAACGCGCCGGCGATGGCGTGCGGATCACCGAGATAGTCCGGACGATGCAGCATGTAGAGATCAATGGTCTCAATGCCAAGCCGTTTCAAAGAACCTTCACATGCTTGGACAATGTATTCGGGCGAAAAATCCCAGCGCTGCGGTGAATCCGCATTGGGCTCGCCGGGACGGCGCACCCCGCATTTGCTGGTGATCAAGATGCGTTCGCGCATGCCGGGAGTCTGGCGCAAGGTTTCCCCCAGAATCACCTCCGCCTGGCCGCCCCCGTAAATGTCCGCGCCGTCGAATAAAGTGTAGCCCGCTTCGCAGGCCGCACGCACGGCGGCCGGCCCGCCGCTTTCGGCAATGCGCCAGCAACCGTAACAAAGCCGGCTGCTTTTCAGGGAGCTGCCGCCAATTTGAAGTGTGTTCATGCTCGTCATTTGACCGGTTCGCGCCACGTGAAGTCAACTACGACCGGCGCCCATGAAACGTGCTGCACAATCTTTTGCAGCGAACGGCTGGCATCGGGAGGCCGGACCTGCGCCAGGTTGGCGGTGTGGACTGCGACCTCCGGATGACTTCGCTGGAAATCGGCCAGCACGGTTTCGTAACGGCGGTAGTAATCGAATTGTGTCAGGATCAATTTGGCGGGCTTCAGTTTTTCCAGGGCGTGCAGTTCCCAATTGGGTTCGGAAGCTGATGCCGGCCAGTCCGAATGAAGCCAGGTGACGTTGGTACGCCCCGCCGCTTCGTACAGGAAGGCGGCGGATACGAACAGGGTGCTGGCTGGCGGCGCCGTATCCAGCTCGGCGTTCACCCGGGAGCGCGCCACCGCATAGCTGACATCGCGGGCACACGCCACGCCCCAGGTGGTCAGCCCGATCGCGCGGACCGAAACCAGCGCCGCCGCCATCAGGAACGGAGCGGACGGCGTCCAACGCAGGTTGGCGTTGCTCCCTCCCGCCATCCAGGCGGCGAGAAAACTTCCCACAATCAGGGGTTGCAGATAGCCGGCAATGTGAATGGTGTTGGGCGTCAGTACGAACAAACACCCGCCCATCAGGACCAATGCTGTCAGCACGCCGCCCAAGGCCACCAACATTGGCGGGGAACCGCGCAAGCGTTCCCGACTGATGCCTCCGCTTAAAACCCGCCAGGCCAGGGCAATTACCACGAGGATGATCCCCGGCGCCGTGCGCGCGACTTTCAGAAAATCGTCCGCGCGCGGCACCCGCAGACCGGTAAGCGCCGGCGTGATGCGGACGTGCTCTTGAAATCCCGCCCAGAGTTGCGGGTGCCCGAATTTCACCAGCGCCACCAGGCCTGCGAGCGCGCCCAGGAGGGTGAGTGCGGCCGCCCAAGGAAACTGAACGGATCGTAACCAGGTCGCACCACCGGCCACCAACGCCACCCACAGCGAATAGATCGCGCCGACCTGCAAGCTCGTGCCGAAGGCCAACAACAGAAACGCCGCTGCCGGCCACGCCAAACCGCGCACGACCGCCAGGATCGCCAGCACCCCCAACACATGCGCCAAGGTATCGGGACGGTCATGAAAGGTGATCCCAAACAAAAACAATCCGGCGAGATTTACGACGATGGCCGGCACTCGGAGTTGCCGGAAAATCATCAGCACCGTTACGACGAAGACTGCGAGCAGCCCCACGTGCAGCCACATCGCCGCCAGCGCGCTGGTGCCAAAACATTTCATCCAGCCCAGCAGCACACCTTGATACAATGGCGGGTAGGCGGAGAAAACCTCGCGGCCGGAAATCGGCATCACCATCGCCAGGGAGGGGTTGCAATATCTCCCATGCAACAGGTAATTCACCACCGGTCCGTCATAAAAAAACGCGTCGTTGGCAGGAACCGGTTGGGCCGTGAAAATCAGGAGCGCCACCTTCCATGCCAGAAAGAGGATGCAAGTGATTCCCGAGATATTCGCCAGCCGGCGCATCGTAGCCCGCAGCTTTCCAAATCGCCGCTGCTTGTCAACGTCCGATGCCCTCACTACGCTGGGCGCACGTCATGCCGACCGCCTCAGAAACCGCCGGCCCGGTCCAACCTCCGCTCGCCGTGGATTTGGACGGCACCCTCATTCGCACGGACATGATGTGGGAATCCCTGGCCCGGTTGCTGCGCGAAAAGCCCCTGGCCGCGCTGGCCGTTCCCTTCTGGCTGCTGCGCGGGCGGGCCTTCTTAAAGCAACAACTCGCTGCCCGTGTCTGCATTGATCCCGCCTCGCTGCCGTACCACGAGGACTTCCTGAAGTGGCTGAAAGCGCAGAAACAATCCGGCCGCCGGTTGGTGCTGGCCACCGCGTCCGACATAAAAATGGCGGAGCCGATCGCAAAGCACGTCGGGTTGTTCGCTGAGGTCATGGCCAGCGACGGCATGACCAATCTCCGGGATCAGGCCAAACTGGATGCCCTGACCAAGAAGTTCGGACCGCGCGGCTTTGATTACGCCGGAAACTCTTCCGTGGACCTCGACGTGTGGAAAGGTTCACGCCAGGCCATCGTCGTTAACGCGGGCGAAAATCTCGCCCAAAAAGCCGGCGCACTGACCCAAGTAGGGCCGAAGTTCCTGTCGAACGGAAGCCCGCTCGCCGCGCTGCTCCAATGCCTGCGTCCGCATCAATGGATCAAAAATCTCATCATCCTCGTGCCGTTGCTCACCGCGCATAAATTCGGTGAACCCCAGATGGTGGCAAACGCCGGACTGGCGTTGCTTGCGTTTTGCCTGTGCGCCTCGTCAGTGTATTTGTTCAACGACCTGCTGGACCTTGAAGCCGATCGACTGCATCCGACGAAACGCGAGCGTCCGTTTGCCGCCGGCCGGCTCCCGTTACAGGTCGGACTATTCGGCGCGCCGTTGCTACTACTGGCCGGATTAGGCGTCGCGTTGAGCCTGAGCCCCGCCTTCGCCGGGGTGGCGGGCCTCTACGTCGCGCTTTCCACCGCTTACTCCTGGCGCATCAAACAGGTCGCGCTGCTCGACGTGTTTGTGCTGGCCGGACTCTACACGCTGCGGCTCGTTGCCGGCCATGTTGCGACCAGCATCGCGTGGTCGGCATGGCTGCTCGTGTTCTCCATGTTCATTTTCCTGAGCCTCGCCTTGATGAAGCGTTTCCAAGAATTGCAGGCCCTGCGCCAGCAAAACGGCCATGCCGTGAAGGGTCGCGGCTACACCGCGGGCGACCTGGAACTGGTCACCACCCTTGGCCTCGTCAGCGGTTTCATCGCCGTGCTCGTGCTCGCCCTTTACGTGAACAGCGAGCAGGTCGTAAAACTCTACGCGCGCCCAACACTGCTGCTGCTGGTTTGTCCGCTGCTGCTTTACTGGATCAGCCGCGTCTGGTTTCTCACGCATCGCGGCCAGATGCACGACGACCCGACGGCGTTCGCATTCAAGGATTGGGTGAGTTACCTCATTGGGGCGCTGACACTCGCGGTGATGTGGCTGGCCACCGGACCTTGAGAAACATGAAACCGGGGCAACAGTGGTTTCACGACACCGTCTCCGCGCTAGCGTATTCGCTGGCAAAGCCACATGAGAACTCACCCGAACTTCTGCTGCCGCACAATGACCTCACCCGATTCATCCTGACCCAACACGCGCAGATGCCGGACTATCTCCGCGCCCCGATGAACCTCGCAGCCCTTGGCTTCGACTTGTTCGGATTGCTGCGGGGCGGAAACCGATTCCACCACCAGTCACCCGAACAGCGCGCAAAACAAATCGTTGGGTGGAAGAACTCTGGCATCAGTTTTCAACGCGATTTGATTCGCTACTTCGAGAGTCTGGCCACGCTGGCACTCTACAGTCGCCCGGAACGCCGATCTCCAGATCGGCTTGTTGCACGACAATGCTTAAGCCGAGCCGATCAGGAGATCGGCGCTCCATCCGAACTTCGTGCGGAAGTAGTTGTCGTCGGCAGCGGCCCGGGCGGCGCCATCACCGCTTGCCTGCTGGCGGAGGCTGGACGCGATGTCAAACCGTGGCGCTGGGCAAAAACAAGATCGCCTACGTAGAAGGCCGTTGCGTCGGTGGCGGGAGCGAAATCAACAGCGGCCTCTATCATCGCACGCCGCCGGAAATTCTGGAGCGCTGGCGAAAAGAGTTTCAGGTCGAAGCGCTGGCCGGGGAAGATCTGCAGCCACACTTCGAGCAGTGCGGACGTGATGTCTCCGTCTCGTTGCTTCCGCACCCGGCGCCGCCCGCCTCACTCAAGCTCCACGACGGCGCGACCAAGCTTGGTTGGAAATCGCTCGAAGTGCCGCGTTGGTTTCGCCATGAGTCGGGTGGTGCAGGCAAACGTCAGTCCATGACGGAGACGTTCATCCCACGCTTCCTGCGAGCCGGCGGAAAACTTCAACCAAACCTCCGGGCCAATCGCATTCGCCAGAACGGTTCGGGTTGGCTGGTTGAAGCCACGCAGAAACAAGGTGGTGTGGTTCACATCGCCACCGACCACCTGTTCCTCTGTGCCGGCGCCGTTCACACACCCGCGCTGCTCCGGCGCAGCGGCATCACCCGCAATGTGGGCAATGCACTCCAGGTGCATCCCACCGTAAAAATCGTGGCGCGGTTTGCCGATCCGGTGAACGCGAGTGACATGGGCGTGCCGGTGCATCAGGTCAAGGAATTCGCGCCCCGCCTGAGTTTTGGTTGCTCGATCAGTTCGCCCGCCTACGTCGCCCTGGGCTTGATTGATCATCCCGAAGCCGCTCGCGAAACTGCGCGCACCTGGCAGCAATGCGCCACTTATTACGCCATGATCACCAGTGAGGGCCACGGAACGGTGCGCGCTTTGCCCGGATTCCGCGATCCACTGGTCCGCTACGCGCTCACGCCCACCGACCGCCGCAACCTCGCCGATGGTTTGCGCAAGCTGGCCCAAATCCTTTTTGAATCCGGGGCAACGGTGCTTTATCCGAGTTTGAATCGCGGACCCGTGCTGCATTGCGATGGTTGTTTGGAGAAGATTCCGGAACTGCTGCCGGATGGCCTGGCGAACCTCATGACCATTCATCTTTTCTCTTCCTGCCCGATGGGCGAAGACCAGACCCGGTGCGCGGCGGATTCTTTTGGCCGGGTTCACGGTTTCAAAAACCTTTTCGTCAACGATGCGAGCCTGCTCTGCACCGCGCCGGGAGTGAATCCGCAAGGCTCGATCATGGCTTTGGCACGTCGCAATGCGCTGGCATTCCTGAGCCGTAAACCCTAGCCTCCGCCGCAGAATGCAGTTCTAATCGGAACCATGCCCCGCCCGACGGATCAACCTCAACCTGCCAACGCGACCGACCGGCAATTCACGCCCGGCATCGTATTGTTGCTGATCTTCGGCTTGCTCACCGCGCGTTGGATCTGGATTGCTGGCATCACCGACTACGCCTGGATTTATGAACTGGGCATGCGCATCCGGCAGGGCGAGGTGCCGTATCGCGATTTCATTTCCACCCTGCCCCAACTCACCAGCTACACCCTCGTCCCCTTCCTTGTTCTCTTGAAAGGCAACCTCTGGGGGTTCGCCCTTCATCTTTATCTCTGGTGGCTGGCGTCGCTTTGGATTGGGCTGCTGGTCGCCCGGAAACTCGGATTGTCGGTGCGCCAGCAGTCCGCTGCCGTTTTTCTGGCCGCCTGTATTTCTTTTCCACCGGTGGGTCTGGGGCATCCCTACAGCTATGCGGGAACTTTTTTCTTCGGGTTGGCTATGCTGTGCCTGCTGCGCCATCGCGCTCTCCCCAAAGCGCTGAACCTGTTGCTCGCCGGGGCCAGCACCGGACTCGCCCTGCTTGCCAAGCAAAACATCGGTTTGGTGGCGCTCGTATTCGGAATCGTGACGGTGGGCCAGATCGCCGGCAGTTCTGAAAAAAAGCGTTCTCTGGTCGCGGACGTGTTTGTTTTCGTGGCCGGAGTGTTGATCGTGTTCCTGCCTGGGTTCGGTTATTTCGCCGTCCATGCCGGCGCTGATGAGGTGTGGACGCAGATGTTTGTGGATGCCGGCGCGGGCAAAGGCGGTTTGGACCGGCTGCTCGCCAATATGTTGCCGCTCATTCCGTTCACGCTCGAATCGGTGGATTATCAAATGTGGACGCTGCCCATCTCGGGCCTCATCTCGCTGGCGTTCCTGGTGTTGTTCGGATACCTCGCCGACATTGGCCAGACGCTGAAGACCGCGCCTGACGTCGCAATCAACCCCACGCCGGTGAAGCTGTTCGCCCTTCAAGTCGGGGCCTTCGGCATCGTCGCGCTGGTGTCAATTGTATCCCTGCTGAACCTGCCGCAACTAAGGACCGTTTTGGACGCGCTGATTCCTCGTTTCGTGTACGGCTACATCGGGCCGCTGGTGGCGGTGCTGTATGCCGCGCTGAATGCCTTAAGCGTCATCGCGCTGGTGAACCTCTGGCTGCGAAAGCGGTTCGATCTCGTGCTGCCGGCGCTGGCGCTGCCGATGGTTCTTTGGGGCCACGAAATCTCCGCGCACGGCTATCTGGTTTACAGCGCGCCGCTGGCGGTCCCCCTGGCGTTCCATCTGGCGGACAAACAATTTGTGCGCCGCCCGGGAGTTCAACTGGCTTATTTGCTCGGAGCTTTCTGTGTTTTCACTCATGCCTGCTTCCCGCATGGAACTTACCGGCTTGGCACCTTCGAGGCGCTCCAGCGACTGCCGGGTGACAGCCGGTTTGCGAATCTGTGGGCGGCTCGGAGTTATGCCGATGGCGTGAAAGAGATCCTGACGAACGTCACCCCCCGCATCCAGAGTCAACCCACGCTTTGGATCGTGATTGGCGGACCGCACCTGGCTTTTGGCGGCACGCCCGTGCGCTCCGTCGCGGCCCTCCACGTTGACACCTACAACGCCCGTTCCGAGCCGGTGCTGATGAAGGAATGGACCCGTCAGCCGCCGGAATTCGTTTTCGTGGGCCACTACCGGCCCTGTTTTGGCTCCCGCCTTTTCACCCGCGAAGCCCTGGGCCAATGGTTGTCGCTTCACTATCATCGCGTCTGGCAAAGTCCTGAAAACCCGACCTCCCTGTGGGAACTGAATCCGCCAGCCAAACCGGCGGCGAACTGAATTGAACACCTTCACTAAACCCATCCTGATCACCGGCGCGGCCGGCTGGCTCGGCTCGCGCCTGGTCGAGTCGCTCGTGCGCGGACTCCCGGAACATGACGAACTGAAAACGCCCGTCGCCAGTCCGCGCATCCGCGTGCTGCTTCTGCCCGGCCAAGATTCTGCCGCTTTGAGGAAAATCTCCGACCGCATCGAGGTTGTGACCGGCGACATCCGGAACGCCGCCGACTGCGCCAGGTTTTGCGCCGATGCCAAGGATGCGATTCTCTTTCACACCGCCGGCGTTATTCATCCGCGACGTGTGCGGGAGTTCTTTGAGATCAACCGCGATGGGACCACCAATCTGCTCGACGCCGCGATCAAGTCTGGCGTGCGGCGCGCGGTGATCGTTTCCTCCAACTCGCCCTGTGGTTGCAATCCGCATCCCGATCATCTTTTCGATGAACTGTCACCATTCAACCCCTACCTGAACTACGGCCGTTCCAAGATGGAGATGGAAATCGCCGTCCGCGAACGCGCCGACAAAATCGAGACCGTGTTGATTCGCGCGCCGTGGTTCTACGGACCCAACCAGCCGCCGCGCCAGACTTTGTTTTTCCAGATGATTCGCGATGGTAAAGGCCCCATCGTCGGCAGCGGCAATAACCTGCGCTCGATGGCTTACGTGGACAACCTTTGCCAGGGTTTGCTGCTCACCGCTATTCGTGAACGTGCGGCGGGGCAGGTTTATTGGATTGCCGACCGCCGCCCGTACTCGATGAACGAAGTCATCGACACGATTGAGCGTTTGTTGGAAAATGAGTTTGATCACAAGTGCGCCCACAAGCGGATGAAGCTCCCCGGTTTCGCAAGCGACGTCGCTTGGCTTGCCGACAAAACGCTGCAATCGATCGGTCTCTATCATCAAAAAATCCATGTGCTCTCCGAAATGAACAAAACCATCGCGTGCTCCGTGGCCCGCGCGGAGCAGGAGCTTGGTTACCGGCCAACCGTCGCGCTCGAGGAAGGCATGCGCCGCTCGTTGCGCTGGTGCGCCGAGAACGGACAGACTTTTTGACCCTCGCAACATGAAGCATCTCATCACCGGCGGCTCGGGATTTCTTGGCAACCTCATTGCCCGGCGCTTGCACGCCCGCGGCGAAAGCGTGCGCGTGCTCGATATTTGGGAAGACCCGTCAAGGCCGGATGGCATCGAGTTCGTCAAATGCGACATTCGCGATGCGGCTGGAGTCGCGCGCGCCATGCAGGGCGTTGGCGTGGTCCATCACAACGTGGCCCTCGTGCCGCTGACCAAGGCCGGCTCCGAATTCTGGTCGGTCAACGTGGAGGGCTCGCGCATCGCGGCGGGGCAGGCGGTCAAGGCTGGCGTGAAGACCTTCATTCACATGAGTTCCAGCGCCATCTTCGGTGCGCCGAAGTCGTGCCCGGTGACGAACGACTCGCCGATGACGCCGGTGGAAATTTACGGACGCGCCAAGCTTGCGGGTGAACTGGCTGTCCGCGAAATCTGTGCCCAAGGCAACGTGCCGCTGATTGTCATCCGCCCGCGCACCATTCTTGGCGAGGGCCGGCTGGGAATCTTTCAAGTCCTGTTCCAGTGGATTCAGGAGAATCGGAAGATTTACGTCATCGGCGACGGTAACCAGCAGTTTCAGTTCGTTCACGCGCACGATCTCATGGATGCCTACCTGCTCGCCATGGACGCCGGCAAGCCCGGGGTCTATAACGTCGGCACCAACCGCTTCGGCACGCTGCGGGAATCGCTCGAACACGTCATCGCCCACGCGCATTCCACTTCCCGCGTCGCCAGTCTGCCCGCCGGACTCACCATTAACACGCTCCGTATACTCGACTGGCTGAGGCTTAGTCCGCTCGCGCCGTGGCATTACCTGACTTATCACAAGGCGTTTCATTTCGACGTACAGCCGTTGCTCGATCTCGGCTGGAAGCCGCGTTACTCCAATGACGAGATGTTCCGTGAAAGCTGGGATTGGTTTGTGAAAAATAAAGATCGTCTCACCGCCGAGGCCGCCGCCTCGCCCCACCGTAGCGTCGTGAAGCAGCGCTTGCTGGGGTTGCTGAAGAAATTTTCCTGACCCGCAATGTTCCGCGTTGCCATCAAGCCGGGCTGAATTAACATTCCGTCCAATCTATGGCCCAGTCGCAAACATCCTCGTCCACCACCCGCACCGACGGGCGGCAACCCAACCAGCTTCGCCCCATCCGTTTTCAGAACAATATCGCGCCCTACGCGACCGGCTCGACGCTTATCGAGTGGGGCAACACGCGCGTCATTTGCGGCGTGACCATCGAGGAAAATGTCCCGCGCTGGATGAAGGACCAAGGTGTCACCGGCGGCTGGATCACGGCTGAGTATTCGATGCTCCCCTACTCCACGCTCCAGCGCAAACCGCGCGACATCACGAAGGGCAAGATCGATGGTCGCTCCCAGGAGATTCAGCGCCTCATCGGCCGCGCCATGCGCGCCACGCTCGACCTCGACAAACTCGGCCAGCGCACCATTTGTGTGGATTGTGACGTCCTCCAAGCCGACGGCGGCACTCGCACTGCCGCCATCACGGGTGCGTACGTCGCCTTGGTCATCGGCATCCGCCGCCTGCTCGCCTCGGGGAAACTGGCGGAGAATCCCATCCTCCACGCCGTCGCCGCCGTGAGCATCGGTATCGTAAACAATCAGGCGTTGCTGGATTTGTGTTACACGGAAGATGTGGGCGCGACCGTGGATTTCAACATGGTGATGAACTCGGCGGGCGAGTTCATCGAACTGCAAGGCACGGGTGAGGAAGCCAGCTTCACCGAAACGCAACTCGCGGAATTGCTCACGCTCGGCAAGGCCGGCGTGCGACAACTGCTCGAGGCCCAGGAGGCCGCGCTGGCAAAAGCGTAAACCGGCAGCGCGACCCACTTGAAACGGTTCACTTTTCATTCCGCCCCACGCCATTGAACCCCACCACTCTTTTCCTCATCCGCCACGCCGAAGTCGAGGCGCGCTATCAAGGCGTTTTTGGCGGGCGCATTGACATGGACATCTCGCCGCGCGGCCATGAACAGGCTGCGGCGTTGGCGCGTTATCTCAAGCACAAGACCTTCGACGCCATCTACGCCAGCCCGATGAAGCGAGTGCAACAGACGCTGTCTCCCTGCGTGACCAATGGCGCGCCCAAGCCGGTCATTGTGCCGAGACTGTATGAGGTGGATTTCGGTGATTGGACCGGGCTGACGTTCGCCGAAGTGCAGGAACGCTACGGCGCCCGGGCGTCTTCCTGGCTCGATCAACTCCACGCCGGCTCCATCCCCAATGCCGAGTCGGCGGCAAACTACCGCGCCCGCATCGAGCCGTGCGTCCAGGAGATTTTGCAGCGGCACCCTGGCCAGCGCGTCGCGGTGTTTTGCCATGGCGGCGTGATTCGGCAGGTGCTGGCGATTTTGCTCGATCTGCCACTCCCGAAAACTGCCGGGTTTGAAATTGATTACACAAGCATCACGGAAGTCGAAATCCACCCGCACCGCGCCGAGGTTCAGTTGCTCAACTTCACGCCCTGGCGCGATGTCCAGCCATGAAGCATGAAATCATCTGGCGCGCTTCCGTGGTCACCACCACCGAGGCCGAGGATGCCGTGGCCGAATTGCTAAGTGTGTGTTTTGCTCCGGGCCCATCGTCCTATATCGATGTCGAAACCGGCCAGACCACGGTCTCGGCTTATTCGACAAATCCGCCGAGGAAAGTAGCCAAGATCAAGCGCGCCCTGCGGTCCGGCTTGAGGGAAATCAAAGCGTGCGGGTTGAATCTTGGCCGGGCAACCGTCACGATTCAAAAACTGCCGAGAAAAAACTGGGCCGAGTCGTGGAAGCGCCATTTCAAACCGATCGCCATTGGCAATCGCCTGCTGGTGAAGCCGAGCTGGATTCGCCGCAAACCTACGCGCGGACAGGCGGTCATCATCCTCGACCCCGGCCTCAGCTTCGGCACCGGCCAGCACCCGACCACGGAATTTTGTCTGCGGCAACTGGTGACCCGCCGAGCGGCGTCCGGTCCGCAATCACTGCTCGATATCGGCACGGGCTCGGGAATTCTCGCCATCGCCGCCGCCAAGCTCGGCTACGCGCCGGTTGACGCCTTCGACTACGATCCACAATCCGTCCTCGTTGCCGCGGACAACGCCCGAACGAACCGCGTTGCCGGCCAGATCAGGCTTGTACGTGCCGATCTCACCAAACTCCCGCGACGCAGCGCGAGGCAGTACGACATTGTCTGCGCCAACTTGCTGGCGAACATCCTGATTGCCGAGCGCGACCGCATCCTTGCCCGCGTAAAGCCCGGCGGCGTGCTCGTGGTGGCCGGAATCCTCAGGCGCGAGTTTGCTGAAGTCGCCGCCGCGTATCACGACTCCGGAATGAAATTGATCGCCAGCAAAACGCAGAAGGAATGGCAGTCGGGGACGTTTACCCGGCTTCGCCAACGGACTTTCGGCGCTCACGGTCGCCGGCGATAGAAGAAATAAACCGGCGTGCCCACCAGCACGAGCGCCACGCCGAAGACAGAGTTGAGCATCGCCGGCTTGCCCGCCGCCACCGCCGCACGATACGTCACGATGTCGTTGTAAAAGGTGAACCCCAGGAACGTCAGCGCGAAGAGGATGAATATGCACGGCACGACAGGATAGCCGGGTACTTTGTAGGCACGCGGGGCATCGGGCATTTTCTTGCGCAACACAAACACGCCATACGCGCCGGCAGCGTAGAAAATCCACGTCACGAAGATCAGGGTGTCAGTCAGCGTGTCGAATGTGCCGCTGAACAGCAGCAGGACGCTCCATACGCCCTGCACCACCAGCGACGCGCCGGGCGTATGAAACCTTGGATGCACATTGCCGAGGAAGCGCGGGAAGACGTTATTTTGCGCCATCGAGAAATACACGCGCGCGGTGGCGAGGATGATGGCGTTGGTCGTGCCGAACGTGGAGATCATCACCAGCGCCGCCACCCAGAAAGCGCCGTTGGTGAAAACTTTCCCGGCTACGGTGGCCGCAACGAGTCGGGACTTCGCCATGGTGTCGACCGGCAATACCCAGAGGTAGGCGAGGTTCATGAGCAGATAGATCGCCGTGACAATCACCATGCCCCATACGAGCCCGAGCGGGATGTTGCGTTGCGGCTGTTTCACTTCGCCGGCGATGTAGGTGAGTTTGTTCCAACCATCGTAAGCCCAGAACGCGCCGTTCAGCGCCGCCGCAATGCCGGCGAACAACGCCAGTCCGCTCAGATGCCCCGTCGCACTCGGCGTGGTGAAATGGGCCACGCTCCCGCTCCCCGACAGCACGAACGCCCCGAGCACGAGCAACAGCATCGCGCCGACCTTGGCCACGGTGAAGATGTTTTGCACCAGCCCGCCGAACCGCACGCCGAGGTAATTCACCGCGGTCAGAAAAATGATCAACGCCGCCGCGAGACCTTTGGTGCCGATCTCTTTCAACGGCGCGATGTCGCCGATGCCCCACAGGTGAAAGTGCCAGTCCGCCACGGCGGGCGAGAATTCCGGCAACCGGACGAACTGGGTCGCGTATTCCGCGAACACATAGGCCACGGCGGCGATGGAGCCGCTTTGGATGATGGTGAAGACGGCCCAACCGTAGAGAAACGCGAAGAACGGTCCATACATCCGCTCGAAGTAAACATATTGCCCGCCGGTCTCGGGAATGAGGCTGGCGATTTCGGCATTGGTGAGCGCGCCGAACAGCGTGATGACGCCCGCGAGGACCCAGACCAGCATGAGGAGTTCGGGCGAACCGAGTTGCGCCGCCATCACGCCGGGTTTGCGAAAAATGCCGGAACCGATGACCCCGCCCACCACAAGCATTACGGTGGAAAACAAACCAAGAGTCGGCAACAAACCCGGGCGCGGCGGTGATGATTTCGGTTCGCTCATGCCGCGCCGGACTTCAGGCGTTCATGTCTTTCCACTTCCGCGCCATGCGACCGAAGATCCAGAGGGCTATGGCTGCCACCACGCCGATCGCCGCGAAGGGAATCCAGACATGGACTTGCGGATGATACGTATCCCAGAGCATTTGGGTGGCGGCGACCGAATCCAATCCGGTGACTTCCTGCAACTTCGCCATGGCCTGGGGGCGTTTCACGCCAAGAAACTCTTCCAATTGCACCATGCTGCAAACAGAATCTTTGTTAATTCCCAATTTGTGGAGATAAAGAGCATGGCTGACGTGGTGCAAAGCATCTGTACTCCAATTTGGCTTCCATGTCTCCACTTGAACCGTTTGAGGGTGTGTTGCGAGATAGCGCTGTGCTAAAATCGCCTTCTCGCCGAAGTGCCCGTAGAAATAACCGGCAATCACAGAACCAATAAACACTCCGACTCCCACCGGAATATTCACGTAGCCCAGGTACAACCCGGTCTTGCCCGGTGGCGCGATGAGCGAGAGGTATTCGATCTTCTTGGGCCCGGTCGTCATTTCGCCAAGCGAGAAGAACAAGATGCCGAGCACCAGAATCCAGGCGTTCATTGTCCAGCCGGCCACCAGCACGCCGACCGTGGCCAGCATCATGCCGAGAAACATGGCCGTAAGCGTGCGCATGCGCCGCGTCAACCACGCCACGCCCACGACACCGATGATGATGAACAGGGAGTTTGCGCTCAACAACACCTGCTGCGGAATCATCGGTCCGCGCGCCGTTTGTTCGATCAGGATTTTTTGCAGGGTGGACGGCAGCCAGCTCAATCCATTCGCCATGCTCGTGCTATTCACCCAGTCTGCGATAAAATTCGGTTGGAGATCCCACAGTTGATACATCATCAGCCAGAAGCACGACATGATGAGCAGCCAGACCATCAGCCGCGGCTCCCAGATGTCGCGCACGGTGCGCCACAACACTTGCAGCGCATTCTCGGTTTTCGACGCGCCGCTCGGCACATCCTTGACCATGAAGAGTGAAAACAAGTTGAACGACGTAAATACCGCCGAGGCGATGAAGAGATTGCGCCAGGCGCTGGGAGAATTGACCTCGGCGTGCAGGAATCCGGGCAGAGCCACGCTCAAGCCCAGCAGAATGGACGGCAGATAATGCCCGATGAACGCACCCACGTTCACCACCCAGTAAAAAATACCCCACCCGACGGACGAATCCTCCTTGTTCAAGTTGTGTGCGATCAACCCCTGCAAACTGGGTTTGAAAAATGCCGTGCCCGTTGCTAGCACGAGGATGCCCGAGAAGAAACCCCAGTAGTTGTTGATGAACGAAACGTCGCGCAGAAAGGCGATCATCACGTAGCCCAGGATCATCAGCGTGAGCGCAAATCCGAGCGTGCGTTTGTAGCCAAACCGGTCCGCGTAGCCACCGGTGACAATCGGCAACAACGATTGAAACGCCGCCCACCACGCGTAGATCGTTCCTTTGTCCGCTGCCGTGAGATGGAGGCCGCCGGGATTGTCCGCCTGCATGATGTAAATGGGCGCCATCACGCGGACATTGTAGAACGCCAGCCGTTCCCACATCTCGATGGTGTTCAACATCCAGAAGGCGCGCGTGAACCGGCGTTTCGGCGGCGCTGCGGCAGGAGTAGCTGATAATTCGTTGCTCACAGGATGCGCGGAAAATGGGTGAGACCTCTGGACCGAGCAAGCCCGATTTGCCGAAAACTCCGCTGTGCTGGCTGCGATGGCATTGCCAGCGGAGCGTCTTTTGGGCAGCATGAATGACACAATGAGTTCGATCTCATACGTAGTCTGACCACCCTCGACGCCTCTTGTGACACCCGTCGAAAAGGAAATCATCGCGATCGCGATCTTCGCCGTCACTTATCTGCTCATTAGCGGGAGGCGCTTGAAGATCCTGCCGTTGAACCGACCCGCCGCCGCTTTGCTGGGCGCGGTGTTGATGGTCGCCTGTGGCGTGATGACGCCGGAACGCGTTTATCGCTCGGTGGATTACGACACGCTGGTGCTGTTGCTGGGCATGATGCTCATCTCCGCGTATCTATTCCTCGCCGGATTCTTTGATTGGGCGGCCGATTGGATTCTGCGTGCGGCCAAAACCCCACAGCAACTGCTGTTCTACCTCATCTGCACGTCGGGAATACTTTCCGCACTGCTCGTGAACGACACCGTCTGCCTGATGCTCACCCCGTTGGTCGTCGCGGTCATGGTGCGCGGGAAACTGCCGCTGCCGCCCTATCTGCTCGCGCTGGCCATGAGCGCCAATGTCGGCAGCGTGGCCACGCTCGTGGGCAATCCGCAGAACATGATCATCGGCCACCTCTCCGGAATTCCCTTCCTGCGCTTTTCATTTTCACTGCTGCCAGTCGCTCTGGCCGGATTGGCGATTCAATACGCCGTGCTCTCGTTCGGGTTCCGCAAAGTGCTGTCCAACGCCGTCATTCACCGCCCTGAATCTGAGCCACGCAAGCTGGACCGGCGGTTGTTAACCATGACCCTGGTCGTACTCGCGCTGGTGTTCGTCGGGTTCGTTGCGGGACTCAATCTGGCTTGGACTGCTCTGGCAGGGGGAGCCTTGGTCATGGTGCTGGCGCGGCGCGACACGCACGAGGTGCTCAAATTGGTGGACTGGCACTTGTTGGTTTTCTTTGCGGCGCTCTTCGTTGTGGTCGAGGGCTTAAACGGTACCGGACTCCCGGACCAGACGTATGAAAAAGTGCGCGGCGTGTTTGGCGCCACGGCGACTTCGCAGGGCTGGAATCTCGCGTGGTTCTCCGCGCTCGGCTCAAACGTCTTTTCCAACGTGCCGTTCGTGCTGGTCGCTGGAAAATGGATCAGCAACTTCGCCCACCCCGAACTGATGTGGAAAGTCATGGCGCTGACCACCACGTTCGCCGGAAACCTCACCATCCTGGGTTCGGTCGCGAACATCATCGTCGTCGAATCCGCCCGCGGCCACGCGGAGGTCGGTTTCTGGGACTACGCGAAGTTCGGCATCCCGGTGACCATTCTGACCACGGTCGCGGGCATGATGATCCTGTTGCTATTGAACTGACCTGGAGAGAACGACCGAATTATTTCCATCGTAAATCGTAAATCGTAAATCTAAAATCCCACCCCATGAGTTTTTACGACAAACTGAAATTTGACGCGAACGGGTTGATTCCGGCGATTATCCAAGAGCAGAAGACCGGCCGTGTGGTCATGATGGCGTGGATGAACCACGCGTCGCTCGAGGCCACTATCGCTACCGGCAAGACTCACTTTTGGAGCCGCTCCCGCCAGAAATTCTGGATGAAAGGCGAGGAGAGTGGCAACACGCAGACCGTGAAGGACGTGGCGTTCGATTGCGATGGCGATTGCCTGCTCATCCAAGTCGAACAAAACGGCCCGGCGTGTCACGAGGGTTACCAGTCCTGTTTCTTCCGCTCCATCGAAGGAAAGGGCGAGACTTTCAAGACGACCGAACCGCAATTGCTCAAGCCCGAGCAGATGTACAAAAAGAAATAAGGTGGCGGTCGGCGCGCTGCGCCGATCGGACGCCGCAGCGCGGCGTCCACTACCAAGACCTCCATGGACGACTCCGTTCCTTTCGCCAGCCGCGAGTATTTCATCATGCTCGCGATCCTGGTGTTTTCACGCGGGATGGATTTTTTGAGCACCTGGGTGGCCACGCCGCACCTGGTGCTCGAGGGCAATCCCATCGCCAAATGGCTTGGCTGGAAATGGGGCGCGGTGGTCAACGTTGCCATGGTCCTGTCGCTCGCGGCCTGGCCGCTCTCGGCCATCGTCGTCAGCACCGCGAGCGTGCTGGTGGCGGCCCGGAATTTCCAGTCCGCCTGGCTCATGCGCTCGATGGGCGAGGAGGCGTATCGCGATTGGTACGTGCAACGCGCCACCGAGACGCCGATCACCCTCTACCTGTTTTGCCTCGGCGGTAACACGCTACTGACGCTGGCCGTTGGTGTGGCCGTGGTCTGGTTCAGTTCGACACGAAACTATGCCTTGATCGTGCCCACCGGAATCGGGATGGGAATTATTGCCTACGCCATTGCCGTAATCGTATTCACCCTGCTTTCGCTCTGGCGAAGCCGCCGCCGCCGCCGCTATGATGCCGGACACAACGGACATGATCACACCGTCACTTGATGAGTTTTTGAAACTGGCGGGTCAGGGCAACCTGATCCCCGTCACCAGCCGCATTCTCGCCGACATCGAAACGCCGCTCTCGGCCTATCGCAAAATCCGCGGCCAGGGCGAATCGTTCCTCTTTGAATCCGTTGAAGGCGGGGAACATCTCGGGCGCTACTCGTTCGTCGGCTGTAACCCGCGCGCGGTCATCAAGCAGACGGGCAATCGCGTGGAGGTGATTGAAGGCGGCAAGGTCGTAGAAACTTTCAGCGTTGGTAGGGACGCGCTGCCGCGCGTCCAGGCCGACCAGCAGGTCGGCCCTACCGTCCGTGACGGCCTCGAAGTCGTCGAGCGCGTGATGAAGAAATACCGCCCCGTCACGCTGCCAGGACTACCCCGTTTCACCGGCGGTGCGGTCGGCTTCATTGGCTACGAATTCATTCACGACGTCGAACCCGTCGTCCCGCGCCCAACTCACGACGAACTCGGTACGCCGACGATGTATTTTATCGTCGCGGATCAATTGCTTGTATTCGATCGCGTCGCGCAGACCATCACCGTGCTGGTCAATGCCGCGATTGATGAAGCTGCCAGCCCGGCCGAGGCTTACGAAACTGCGGTCGAGGAAATCGAGCGCCTGCTCTCGCTGCTCGAACAGCCCAGTGAACATCACCCCGTCAGCGTGCCCGGCGAAGTCCCTTCGATTCCGTTCACGTCCAACATGGCGAAGGAGAAATTTCTTGCGGGCGTCGAGGCTTCCAAGAAATTCATCACCGCCGGCGACATCATCCAGGTCGTCGGCTCGCAACGCTTCAGCGTCGAGACCAAGGCCTCGCCTGTGGACGTTTACCGCGCCGCGCGCACGGTGAACCCATCGCCCTACATGATTCTGCTGGAACTCGACGGATTCAGCCTCATTGGCGCGTCGCCGGAAATCCACGTGCGCTGCGAGGATCGGAACGTGGAGATTCGTCCGATCGCCGGCACGCGCCGTCGCGGCAAGACGCCGGACGAGGATGTCGCGCTGGAAAAAGAACTTCTCGCCGACCCGAAGGAACGCGCCGAGCACGTTATGCTCGTGGATCTCGCGCGCAACGACATCGGGCGCGTGTGCGATTTCGGCAGCGTGCAGGTCAAGGACCTGATGATCATCGAGCGTTACAGCCACGTCATGCACATCGTGTCGAGCGTCGAGGGCAAGTTGTCTGCCGACAAATCGAATTACGACCTGATGCGCGCGACGTTTCCGGCGGGCACGGTCAGCGGCGCGCCGAAGATTCGCGCCATGCAGCTCATCTCCGAACTCGAAGGCACGACGCGCGGCCCGTATGCCGGTTGCGTGGGCTACTTCAGCTTCAACGGCAACCTGGACACGTGCATCACCATCCGCACCGCGCTGCTCAAGGACGGTAAAGCCTACGTGCAAGCCGGCGGCGGCTGGGTGAACGATTCCGAACCGGAAGCGGAATTCCAGGAAACGGTGAACAAGTCGAAAGCAATGTTGAAGGCAGTCGCTTTGGCTGAAACCTTCGCAAAAGGCTGAAGTTGCGGAAACTCTCGTGCTGTCGCCCTGCCCTCCGTAGCAGTTGCTGCGAAGGAGGGTCAAAGCCGTGGCGCTGGCGGAGACGTTTGGGAAAACGGCGTAGCAGCCGAGGTGACGAGGCTCAAATCTGAGGTCAACTCAACTGAACCAAAACGCCCTTTCCGTGCTTTGGAAACTTTTCGCGTTCCCCCATCCCGGTGAATTGCAACTTTCTTTCTGCCCGCAGTCGAAGAAGGAACTCGTTCAGATCCTCCACCCAAACCAACGGCGTAGTGAGCGCCGCTTCCCACAAGAGGTCGTATTGAACCGGTTTCTTCGAGGACAAGTGCTGACGAATCTTTGACTCCGCTTTGTGCCAGTATCTTGTCCGCAGCGAATCGTAGAATTGGGTGTCGTGCATGTCCGCGCTCGAAAGCAATTCAAGTGTGCCACCGCTTTCGCGCTCTCGCTGCTGCGCCTTTGCTCGGACACTTTCCATTACCTCAACAGCCCTGCGTTCTTCTTTTTTGAAAACTTCCAGGCCTTTCTCGTTCCGGGTGGCGTAAATCAGATGGAAATGAACGTCGTTGAATTGGGCTTGGAAAATTGGCGTATAGCAAACGAAGCGGAAAGATCCTGTGGATTTTATTTGGCGAATGTATTCCTCGACCATCGCGTCGTCTCGCTCCTCTCGCGGCACGGAGGCGAGTTTGGCCCGGAACGCCGGACCTCCGTAAAGCCTGTCAAAGCCCGGCACAAGCTCGGGGTCTTGTGATTCGATGAAGCGCCGAGTGAAACTCGTCATGAAGTTGATCAAGACCTCGCCTGGCGTGATTTTCAGGAGCGGAGAGATCACATCAAGTTCGATTCCTTTCCAACCTTTTGGGTCGAAAAGGGTGAATGCGAAATTCTTCGGGCCGCCCTGCCTGTAGAATTCAAGAATGTCTGGAACAGCTTTCTCCAAAATGTTGTTTCGTGCTTCCGCGTGGATGCCCGAAACGCTTTTGCAGAACGCATCCAGCTCGGCAAAGGGCTTCTTGTCCTTCTCCAGGAAGAAACATCGCAAGCGCGGATGCTTGCTCTGTTTCGCGAGTTCGGTCTGCGCTTTCTGCAGCTCCTGAACCGCGATGCCGAACGAGGTGTCGGAATAGTCGTTGGTCTTGCTTTCCCACGGGCCGGAGAAGCAATCAATGTAGGTGATGGAGTCAGCCCAAGTGCCAACAATCACCGCCAGCCGGAGCAAATATCTTTGGAGAATCGTGTGTTTGACGAGCGTTTGCTCGCGCCCCAAATACCATTGCTCGTCAAAGCTCATGCAAAAGCGAGTTCCAACGACGCAGTCTCGGACAACAGTTCAAGGCGTTCTTCGCGTTCGGGAACTTCAACCACTCCGCGTTCGGGGAATTCGTCGTAGGTTCGGCCGTCCAGCCGGCGGCCAGTCTCACTCTTTCGCACGCCGCCCCACTGTTTGAAGAAGAACGACACCTTCGCCGCCCGGCACTGTGCGCGAATCTTCCGCACCCAAGTTGCATCCATTGGTCTTGCGCCCGGACCACTCTCACCGCCCACGATTACCCAGTTGATGCCGCTCAAGTTGATCGGCCCAAGGTCTTCGAGTAGTGGCTCAATTGAAAGGAAGCGCACTTGAGCCGGGGCAGCGCGTAGTTGGGTGACGCGCGGCAAGCCGTGCCGCTTGTTTTCGACAGACACGCCCCACCAGATATGTGACAATTTTGCGGCGAAGCGCAGTTTGCCCGAAAGCAACTCGCGCAGCCGTTCGGCTCGCTTGGTCAAAACCTGATAGGTGTGCCAGTTGGCCTTCTCCATCACCGTTGCGACAGCTTCGATGTAATCATCCGGCACTTTCTCGTGAAACAGGTCGCTCATTGAATTCACGAAAATCATCTTCGCTTTGGGCCAGCGCAATGGTTCGGCGAGTTTTTCGGGAACGAGACGGAGATCGAAGCCGAACTCAAAGGGATGCCCTGGCACGCCGCGAAAGCGTTCCGCGAAAGTCTCGGCGTAACAATGGGCGCACCCCGGGCTAATTTTCGTGCATCCCCGTACGGGATTCCAAGTCGCATCGGTCCATTCAATTTTGGAATTGTCGCTCATAACTGCCGGAAGTCTCACATGCAAGGTGAGACAAAAACGGTCTGATGTCGAAGGGTAAATTGTCCAACAACTCCGAGCCCGAAGCGGAATTTCAGGAGACGGTGAACAAGAGCAAAGCGGTTCACCCACCACCCTCACCCGGTCTGCGGCCACCCAATGACTCGTTCGCGCCCGCTCGTTCGGCCCTCGCGGGCCTTCACCTTCGGTCGAATTCCTTTCGCCGCTTCCCAAACGGCTCAAGTCCCGTTCCCACGGGCGCGGGACAAGGCTCAACGCCGTGGCGCTGAGGTTTCTTATTCCAACGTGAGGCGGGTTGAAGAAATCTTTTTAACGGAATCGTTGACCATGAGGGGAAACAATGATTCAGTCATAGTCATCATTAGTTTCAGGCGAGGCTGGATTTCCAGCCCCTGCCGGTCAAAGGGTTCATCATCGCGCGATGGTGGAGGCGAACGCAGGTGGTCGGGCCGCCAGCTGCATCAATCGTCCAGCGCCTAATAGGCGTTGGAATCTTGGGGAGCACAATGAAACACACGCCTGGTGGCCACTCTTTTTTTGCAGGCTTTCTTCGTATTGTTTGCGGCGGCTTAGCCGTAATCAGTTGGGGGCAAACCTCGGTCCAGGCGCAACTGCCCAATGCCTGGCAGATTGCTGACACCACCACCAGTAGCGGACTTCTCCAATACCAGACCAATCTGACGGTGGCTCAGGTGACGGCCACCAGCACCAACGGCTGGCGTTATTCGGTCATCAGCCGGATGATATCCGGCAGTGGCGGCACGGCGGCGCAGAGCATGGCCTTCGGTGATGGGACGCGGCGCTTTTATGTTTACTTTGACCTCGATGCCTCGGGACAACTCACCGGGCAACTGCTGGGCGACTCCACCTATGTCCTCGCCAGCGCCTTCTCCGCGACCAATAGTTATCTCCGACACGATCTGACCTACAGTCCAGTGACGAGCAATGTGACGTACCGGGTGGATGGGGTGACGATCGCCACTTGGTCCGGGCAGATTTCCGCAGGGCAGGCGAATCAAGTGATGTGGGGCGCCAATGCTTCCGCCGGGCGCGGCGTGATGAATTATCACCACGCGGAGTTTGAAATCCTCGGCCTGGGGGTGATCGCCAGCTATCACGCGGGTTATGCCGGAAGCCCCGTCACGGTGCCAGATCCCACCAGCCAGGGCTGGACACGCTTCACGAGCGGAGTGGCGCTGGCGGAAGCGGCGGTGTCGCCGGATTCGCGTCCCGTTGGAACGTTCGCCACGACGGCGGCGGCCACGGAGATCAAACCCACCAGCGCGAGATTCAACGCGCAATTGCGTCCCGATGGTTTGCCAGGCGGTTACTACTTTGAGTATGGGCCGACCGTCGCGTACGGCAGTTTCACGCCCACCAATTTGGTTTCCGGGGCGACGCTGATGACGAACGTCAGCATCACGATGCCGGGGTTGACGGGCGGGACGACCAATCATTTCCGCGTGATCCTCACGAACAGTTTCATTGTTGTCACTGGCGCGAATCTGAGTTTCACCACGCCGGTTTACGTTATCACGCAGCCGGTGTTTGTCCTTACCTTGAACACGGCCACGTTGAGAGCCACGGTGAATCCGCATGGGCTGGCCGCCAGCTATTACTGGGAATATGGCCCGACCACCAATTACGGAAGCTTCACGGCCACCAATACCGTTGCGGCCGGAGTGCCGTCCGCAAACGTCAGCGTCACGATCAGCAATCTGGCCATCGCGACCGATTATCATTACCGGGCGGTGGTCATGAACAGCGTGGGAACGGCCACCGGCGAGGATCTGAGTTTTACCACGGCTTCCTACTATTCCCTTTCGTTTGGCCGTCCCTCCGGCTCGGTCGCCTGGGGCGATTCCGACAATGACGGACTTCTGGATGTCTGTTTACTGGGCGCCGAGGATCATAGCGTATCATTCCCTTTGTGGCAGAACACGGGTGCCGGGTTTGTGAACAACCTTAACGTTGGGCTGCAGGCGATTTATGGTTTTGAGACGGCAGCGGACTGGGGCGACTACGACAATGATGGGCGGTTGGACCTCGTGCTCGCTGGCATCTCCTCCCCAGACCAAAGGCTCTGCGAGGTCTGGCGCAACACCGGAAGCGGCTTTACCAATTCGAACGCCGGCTTGACCGGCGTGGGAAATGGCGAGGTCGCGTGGGGCGATTACGACAACGACGGCCATTTGGACCTCGTGATCACGGGGCAAACCGCCAGCGATGCGTCCGTGGCCGAGATCTGGCGCAATAATGGTGACGGGACTTTTTCCAATGTGACCGCAGTCCTGGCGCCAGGTTTGCCGGGTGTGGGTTACAGTTCTGCCGCCTGGGGCGACTACGACAATGACACGCGATTGGACCTGCTGATAACTGGACTCACCCAAGACGGCCAACGGATTGCCCAAGTCTGGCGCAATACCGGCGCCGGTTTCGCCAACATAGGCGCCGGTTTGCCAGGCATTGATAGAGGTTCCGCTGCGTGGGGCGACTACGATCACGACGACCGTCTGGACATTCTGCTGGCGGGTCGTAACGCGGATAATCAGCCCGTCACCCAAGTCTGGCGCAACACGGGCAGTGGCTTCACCAACATAAACGCCGGCTTGCCCGGGACTGTTTACAGCGATGTCGCCTGGGGCGATTATGATAATGACGGCTTGCCGGACATACTCATTACCGGAGGAACCTTCGGGCAATTTGAAATCTGGCGCAACACCGGCAACAGTTTTACCAATCTCAATCTCGGATTCCCGGGCGTCACCTACAGCTCATGCGCCTTTGGTGACGCCAATAATGACGGGCGGCTCGATATCTTGGTCACGGGAGGCGGGGCAGACTCCAGAGTGGAGTTGAATCTACAGCCAGCCGTCAATGCCCCACCAGCTGCGCCGTCGGGCTTGAACGCCACCATCAATTCCCCCGTCGTATCTCTGGCGTGGAATCCTGGGAGCGATGCGGAAACCATTCCGACCGGATTGACCTACAACTTGCGTGTGGGAACATCGCCCGGGGCTGCGGACGTCGTCAACCCGCAAGCATCCGCTGCGGGAGTTCGGCGTGTCGCCGCCATGGGCAACCAGCAGACTGGCACGAACGCCACGCTCGCGCTACCGGCCGGAACCTATTATTGGAGCGTGCAAACCGTGGACGCCGCATTTGCCGGCTCGCCATTCACAAGTGAAAGCAGCTTCACCGTGCCGTCCCTGCCGCTGGCGTTTACGCTGGCAGCCTCGCAACTGCTGAGCGACACAGCGGTGCTCAACGCCAGCGTCAACCCCAACTCGCTTCCCACCAGGTACCATTTTGAGTACGGCCCCACGACAAACTATGGGAGCCTCACCGCCACCAAATCGCTTCCGGCCACTGATGCTACTTTGTTCGTCACCGAGTTGATCAGCGGGCTGAGCATCGGCACGACGTATCATTTCCGCATCGTCGCGTCGAATGCCGTCGGCGTGGTGACAGGCGCCGATCAGTTTTTCAGCCCGCCGCGATTCGTTAACCTCGGGCTGCCGCCCCTGGCTTCCGCCAGCGCCGCCTGGGGCGATTACGACCGGGACGGCCGGCTCGACTTGTTGCTCGCCGGCCAGACCTACGCCGGTGATTTCGTGGCGGATGTCTGGCGCAACACAGGGGCCGGCTTCACGAATCTCAATCTGAGTCTGGGCGGCGGTTACGGCAACAATGTTGCTTGGACCGATTACGACAACGATGGTGCGCTTGATATTTTTCTTGCGGGCTTCAGTCCTACCGGCTTTGGGAATCTGGCCTTTGTGGAGTTATGGCAAAATACCGGCATCACTTTTACGCTGGTGAATGAACCCTTTACTCCCCTGGCTAGTGGTGCGCTGGCTTGGGGCGATTTTGACCACGACGGACGCGCGGACCTCTTGGACTCGGGATTGCCCGGCGCGGCTGGCAATCCGGCGGCGCAAATCTGGCGGAACCTGGAAAACGGATTCACCAACCTCAACGCCGGTCTGCCCGGTGTATGGGCTGGCGCCGCCATTTGGATGGACTTCGACAACGATGGCCGGTTGGATTTGCTATTGAGCGGTGCCACTAATTACCCCCCCAGCGCCGGCGTCTCCCAAATCTGGCGCAACACGGGCAACGGCTTTACCAACGTCAACGCCGGCCCGCCCGGCCTGAGCCTTAGTTCCGCTGCCTGGGCAGATTTCGACGGCGACGGACGCCTCGACCTGGCGCTGGCCGGCACGACTAACGGACTGCCATCGGGGGCCGTAGCCGACATCTGGCGCAACACGGCCAGCGGCTTCACCAACCTGAACACGGGCTTGCCGCCGGCATATCAAGGCACTGTCGCCTGGGGTGATTACGACAACGACGGCTGGCCGGACCTCTTGCTCACAGGCACCACCAATGGCACCGCGGCGGGCGCGATATCCCAAGTTTGGCGCAACACCGGGAGCGGCTTCACCAACCTCGACCTGGGGCTGCCAGGGGTTTATCAACCGCAAGTAAACAATGGCTTAGGCTCCGGCCTTGCCAGCGACGGCGCGGCGTTTGGGGATTACGACAATGATGGCCGGCTGGACATTTTCCTCACCGGCACCAGTTCGGACGGATCACCACATTCCGCCGTGTGGAACAATACCGTGACGCCAACCAATACTCCGCCCACCGCGCCCACCAGTCTGGCAGCAGCCATCGAAAACGGACAGGTCCAACTCCAATGGCAGCCGGCCAGCGACGTGCAGACCCCCGCGCCGAGCCTGAGTTACAACCTCCGCGTTGGCACCATGTCCGGCGCCGGCGACGTCTTGGGTGCGGAAGCGGAGGCCAACGGCTTTCGCCTCAAGCCCGCGCTGGGCAACGCGCAACTGCGCACCAACACCAGCCTCATCCTGCCCCCGGGCACCTATTACTGGAGCGTGCAGGCGGTGGACGCGGCGTGGGCGGGCGGTAGCTTTGCGCCGGAAGCCAGCTTCGTCGTGCCGCCCCCGAGCTTGAGCCTCGTGCGCAGCAACGCCGCCGCGATTCTCTCTTGGCAACCCGCTTATGGCGGCTGGGTTTTGCAGCAGAACGGTTCGCTGGCGCCCACCGGTTGGACAAATTCTCCCAGCGGCTCGCTGAATCCGGTAATGGTGAACGCAACGAATGGCGTGATGTTTTACCGGCTGAAAAACCAGTAATCCACGAGGGGCCGCGTGCGTAACCCAATTGACCAGAAATCGGGCCGGACCCTCTGAATTGCCGCCGCGCCGCTCCGCGTCAAGGTCGATGCAGGCGATAAAATCTTGTCGTGCCGGCGATAGCATTGGTGACGGCGTAGTTGGTGTTAAGGACGCTATAATTGGACGCGAGCACCCCCCCAGCCAGCGGGGAAAGTGAGGGCGCTGTTGGTTTCGAGCAGGTAGCCGATGGCGTTGGTGGTCCAAGTCAGGCGCACTGCGCCTGGGAGCCCGGTGGTGTTCAACGTCGGGCCAAGGCCGCAGTGACCAAGGCTGCCGGCATTGGATATGGCCTGAAGTTCCGCCAGACTCAGCGCGCGATTGTGGAGGGCGAGTTCGTCCACCTGTCCGATCAAGCGTGTGGCTCCTCCGGGCCCCACACAGGGGTTGTTGCCAATCAGCAGTGCAGCAGGGTTGTTGAAGTTTACCAGCGGCAATCCCATCGCCGCCTCCATTACCCCGTCAATGCTGAGTGAATAGTTCGTGCCCTCGCGTCGCCAAGCCACATGATGATAAAGGCCGTTGTTAACATGCGTCGCCGAGTCCAGGTTGAAAGTGCCCGATAATCCGCTGCACCACTCGACATTCACCCGTCCATCGGGACGAAGAAACAGATTCCAGAAGTTGGCGATGCCACAGATGGAACGTTTGCCCAGGATCACGTCCAACCGGGCACCATTGGTCGAAGCCAGCCAAAATTCCAAGGTGAAATCCGCCGCGCCGAAGTTTCCCACCTGCGTGCCCAGGGAAACGTGGCCCGTGCCATCCAGACTGAACGATTGTCCCACTTTGCCACTGGTGAAAGTTGCCCCCGAAATCGTCCCGTGATTCGTGCCTGCCGAGTCCAAGGCATTCCCTTCGGCCTGCCACCACCCGATCATCCCCGGCGAAACGCAGTCAGCGTGTGAGGTCTGAATACTCATAATCGCCGCCAACAGGCAGATAACGGACAGTGTAGCTTTCATACGCGTCGCACTTTGGGTTTGATGGGAGGCAGTGAACAACGCGAGCTTCACTGCAATCGTGGTCCTGAATCTTCAAATACTGAACTGCCGTGAAAGCTAGCAGATATTTGAGGCTTGGGAAGCCTGTGTGTAGTTCTACTTCGCGCCCCGCGTCAGCCTAACAACTGGGTTGCGTGGACTGCTTGAGCTTCAACGGCAATTTGGACAAGTCCCTGGCCTCACCCCGGCCCTCTCCCATCCGATGGGCGGGGGAGAATTTCCGCACCGCGCTGTGTTTTCCTCACGACCCTCACCCGGCCTGCGGCCACCCGATGACTCGCGCGCGGCCGTTTGCTCGGCCCTCTCGGGCCTCTGGCCTGACCGAATTCCTTTCGCCTCTTCCCAAGCGGCTCAAGTCTTACTCCCACGGGCGAGGGAGAGTGGCGCTGGCGGAGACGTTTGCGAACCGCTGATTACCCAAGTCGTCAAGGCGAGCGGACGCGATAATATCTTTCCGTGTAGTTTGTCGCTTGGAGGTCGGTGAATTGGAACTGCCCGGAAAGAGCGGGTGTTTCGGCCGCGAAGCCAATCATGGGCCAGTCCAAAAACGGCTGGTTCAAGTTGGTGGTGGCAAACACCCGGAAGCTGGTTTGCTGTGCACTCGTGAAAGCCAGTTGGACGGATCCGTCAGGCAACCGGGCGGTATTGCTAATTTCCACCGGGTTCGGTGAAGTCACCAATTGCAATTCCACCGCGCCAATGTCCACGTGGTCGCCGGAAATTCGCGGCCCTCCGCGCTGGTCGCTGGGAATGCCCGCCGCCGCCGTATCGCTCCCCGTATCCACGGCGGGAGATCCGGGCAAAGGAGACAGCGTGAGTGTGGGCCCGCCGTAATCATTCAGCGGCGCGAGGCCGATGTCATTTGCATCGACCAGGTTGTTGTTCCCGTCGTAAGGGCCGCGCACGTTGGGAACGACGCCGAGGTTGTCAGAGACGATGGTGTTATTCAGGGTGACGGCGCCACCGAACCGATTCAATATTCCGCCGCAGCTACCTTGTCCAAAAGCAGAATTGCTGACCACCGTGCAGTTGAGGAGTTGGAGCAAACTTGTGGGGCCGTTCCAAACGCCACCGGCATAAGTCCCGTGGTTGTCCGCCAGGGTGCAGTTGCGGAGTTGCAGATTGCCTTGGTTCAAAATGGCCCCGTATCCATCCGGAGCGGAGTTGTGCGCCAGCGTGCAGTTGTTGAGCGACAGGCTGCCGTCGTTAATGATGCCGTAGATACTGCCGTTGCTGATGGTGAGAAACGCCATGCTCGCACTGACACCTGCGGGCACGTAGAAGATGCCTCCGGCGGCATTCCCATCCACGCCAATTCCCTGACCGCCCGACATCGGGCCTTGAATCGTAACATCTCTCGGCAGCGCAATCTGACCCCCCGTCAGCTTGAGCGTTTGCCCCGCCAATGTTGGAGCAAAGGTGACGGGCGCCGCGCTGACAAGGTGTGTTGCCACAATCTGACGGAGCGATCCCGGGCCGCTGTCATTGGTGGAACTCACGATGGAGGCGGTCGAAACCGGATCGGAGGCAATTCCGTTGGCGACCACTTCAATGAGGTCATCCGTTGAAGCGCCGGGTGGGATCGCACACTCGGTGCTTACCAGGTTGGTGCCGGTTTGCACGCCGGTGCTGCTCCAATTGTAGGTCCGGCCATAACGCACAATGCCATTGGTATCCGTAAATCGCACCACGGGCCAATTGCTGTCATTCTGTAAATCGTCACCGTATGCCGCGCCGGCGGAAATTCCGTTGAACAGAGTGCCCACCAAATGCAGCGAACCGTCGAAATTTGTGGTAAGGGAAAGGACAGTCGGCTTGCCGGCTGGCAGCGGTGCGCCAAGGGACCGGTAAACGTAGAGATTGGTTTGGTACTTTGAATAGAGCACTGATCCATCGGGCAGATCGAGGAAGACGTTGCCACTGGAGCCCCAGGTATAGTCCTCCGTCCCTCCGCCCGGGGCATTGATCAGGGCGAAACTGTCATTGACATAGTCATATTCGTAAAAGGTCGTAGGCGGAACGTAGATGGACGAGATGCGGCTGACGGCGCAAAGAATCTTACCGTTGACCATCATCGCGGCGGGGGCATCCAAAGCACCGGAAGCATTTGGTGTATCGGCCCCAGCCGTCCAGGTGCCCG
The DNA here is from genome assembly GCA_044225555.1 of Limisphaerales bacterium. Taxonomy (GTDB): domain Bacteria; phylum Verrucomicrobiota; class Verrucomicrobiia; order Limisphaerales; family JADLHS01; genus JADLHS01. The sequence goes on from JBGAIM010000003.1 coordinate 344,875, forward strand.
CGTTGGTTGATCCCGAGGGCGTGTAAATAGCGGTATGTCCGCTGCCACCAAGACAGAAAGCTTTTCCATTCGGCAGCAACAAGGCGGCGCCGAGTTCAGATTGCGACCACAAGTCCAGGGGAACATCCGTGTCGGGAATCCACTGGTTCAAAGCCGGGATATAGCGCTGAGTTTTCCGACCAACCGGGTCAACTTGAAGAATACTGTCGTCCGCCAGTTCGACCCAGCTGGATTCCCACGGAGTGTAAAGTCCGTTTGCGTAGTAACCGCTCCTTTCCCACTTATCAAGGACTGCATCGTACAAGATCGCATAACCATTTGAGGGCGCGTCCACTGGAAGCGGCTTTACGATCCCGACCAAAACACGGCCGTCGGGCAAAAGGGCCGTACTAGCATCATAAATGAGGTGTGAGTCGGAGGCAGGATCCGCTGCCGGTGTCCAGGCATTTGAAACCGGATCATAGATTTCCGCATTGTTGGGGCCGCTGCCGTATTCTCCACCGGCAATGAGCAGTCTGCCATCTCGAAGGACAGTTGAGCCAAAGATTTGGCGATCGTACTGCATGGAAGGAACCGGAGACCAAGTGCCGTTGGCGTAGTTGCCATGCGCGTCGGGCGTCAGCCGAAACCAGTGCTTTGAAGCGTAACCATTCGCATTCTGGGCGAGGACACTGCCGTCGGACAGCAGGATGGTTGGGCCAACCGCTCCGGGCGGCGGATTCGCCAACGGGGTCCAGGTTCCGGCGGCAGGCGTCAGTGTCATAAACACCACGTCATTGCCATATTTCGTGCCGGTGCTGTTGGAGGAGACCAAGCGGAAATGGTAAGACGTGGACGGGGTCAGGTTAGACACGACGCGGCTCTGGGGCACTTCCACGTTCCCAGCCGCTACCGTGTTGGTGGCGGTGAAATTTCCGTAGTTCGTCGTTGCGCCCCACTCAAAGTAGGCTTGGGTTGACTGGGCTTGGGGATTAACAACCCCGTTTAGAGTCGCTGAATTAGCTGATATATTCGTGGCGGAGTCGGTGAATTGTGTCACCTGGAAGAATGAGTAACCGGTCTCGCTCTTGCCTGCGCTGTTTTGGGCTACCATCCGATAATACCACAGGCCAGGCGGAGGTGAGACCGTGACCGGAAGGCGCACCCTGAAAACTCCGTTGGTCGAAAGGACATTGGTCGTGCCACTAAAGTTTCCGTATCCGCCAGAATCGCCCCACTCGAAATACACGGTCGTCCCCAGGTTGCCCGGATTGACATTGCCTTCGAGGATCGCAGTACTATTGTTGGCGCCACTGCTACTCGCCAGCACAACGTCCGGCTTGAACCTTGCCCCCGAACTGACCCAGGCCGGACTGTTTGACAAGCTCAGATCATTTATCGCACCCGAAGTCGCACTGTTGGCAGCAACCGAACCGCTTCCTGCATCGAAACGATAGTAAGCCACCAAATTTGTTTCAGTGCCGGCTAGGACCTGGGAACGATTCGCCGCGATCTCGTTCGCGGTTCGCGCCGTCCGCCAAATCCGCACCTCATCAATTCCTCCCTGGAAATAATTGCAATTGCACTCCAATCCCTGCCGACCAATGAACAATGGTGAGCCGCTCTGATAAACGGAACCGGTTTGCGGCGAGGTGGAATCCAAAACCCCATTGATATAGAAGCTGACATTCGTACCGTCGTAGGCTGCCGCGACGTGAGTCCACACATTGGTTGAAATCTCCGCCGCAGAATAGTGCCAGCCGCCGGCATAGAGCCCGAGTTTCATCTGAGTGCCGCAGGAAGACCCGTTCCAGCCGACCAAAAAATTGTAATCGGTTTCGGCCGTCCCGCCATGGCCGCGACTGATGATGCTGTTGCACACTTTCGCCCGAGGATTGATCCATGCCTCGAACGTGAATCGGTTGCTCAAGGTGAGACTCGCATTCGAGGCGACCATCCCGTAGGCCGCGTTACTCAGCGAAAGCGCTGACCCGGGTCCGGTCTGCGCTCGCGCGCATGGATTCCCGGCCGCGAGAATAAGGCCCAGTAGCAGGCAGGCCACGTTAATGCTCTTTTGGCGCTGTGAAGAACGGTTGTTCAGCTTGGGTGGCCAGACATGTAAACTCGGTTTCATATGATACGCCGTCATCAAGGTGATCTTCTTCCCTCCAAGAACGGCCGATCAGTCACCTCGGCGGCACCGGGAGTCGGCAATGCACTACCGGAAAAGTCGCGAGCGGTTACAACAATTTTGCTGCGCAAAGCAGAACTATTGGACGGCCTATGGCTGGAATGGCCGGACCGCAGACCGGCGGCGTTCTTCAAGCATCCAGCCAGCCCAGGCACGATAGTAATCGTTCGTGCCGGACAACGCCGCGATCTGTTGTTGAACTTTGAAGAAGCTGTCACCCGGAGCAGTCTCCGGTGCGTCATTCCGGCCGATGCGTTTGCCGCCGAGCGCTTCCGCCAGTTCGGGCAACCAATCCGGAGCGGGCACGGGCGGGACCAACATACTCAAGTCCCAGATCTTGATCTGACCATCAAACGCCGCGGTCAGTAACCGCCGCATGTCCGGACTGAATTGCACCCGCCGGACTTCTTTGTCATGCGCGAAAGGTTCTGCGGCCAGATGGCCGCTGGCGGCGTGCCACAAGCGCGCGTTCCCGTCTGTGCAGATCGTGGCAAGGAATTGGCCATCGGGACTCCATTTCACCGTCCAGATGCGCCCCGGGTGACGCATGGGCCCGGACATCAAGCGACCGGAGGCAGTTTCCCAGACGCGCACCTGACCTGCGTCGGTGCTGGTGGCAAAGGCGCGCCCGTCCGGGCTGAAAGCGACCCAGAACACAGCGCTTTCGTGGCGCAGAGGAGGGAGCAAAGGTTTTCCGCTGGCGGCGTCCCACAGCCGCGCCGTGCCATCGGATGAAGCCGACAAAAGTTTCAGGCCGTCGGGACTGAAGGCCGCCACCCAACACGAGCCCTCGTGCGACATCGGCCCTGCCTGCAACTTGCCGTCAGGCACGGACCACACCCGGACGCTTCCATCCTGACAGGCGGTTGCCAGTCGATGCCCATCGCGGCTGAAGGCGATGCGCAACGGCGTGCCCGAGTGCGGCAAGGCATCACCCAGTTGTGCGCCTGTGCTGGCGTCCCAAAACATCACGCCCTGGTCGCTGGTCGCTCCGGCAATAAATTTTCCATCCGGCGAAAACACCAGACTGCCCGCCACTCGCGGCGGTTGCGCGAGTTGGCAAACTTCTTCCAATTTCGTCGCATCCCACAGGCGGGCTTTGCCGTCGCTTGCCCCCGTGGCCACTTTCGTTCCATCCGGCGACCACGCTGCGAGGTCGATGTTTTCCCCAAGGCGCTGCGGAGGTGTCAACGGTGCGCCCGTCCGCCCCTCCCAAATACGCAGCTCGGTCCCGCCCGAAACCGTGGCGGCCGAGAAGATCTTGTCCGCCCCGGCATCCCATTGCGCCTCGCCAACTGAAGCTCCGGCGCTCAACGTCAGTGGTGCGGCGGCGTGCATCGTCACCGACCAAAGACGCAGGGAACGATCCTGCGCCGTCGTCGCCACGATTTGCCCGTTCGGGTGCAACCGGAATCGCTCGATCCAGCCGTCATGGAAAAGCGCCTCGCTGCGAGACCGGCCGGACGCCGGATCCCGCAACACCACGCGATCCGCCGACTTGACAAGGAACAGCGCCGACTCCAGCTCGGGAAATCGTTGCCAATCCACCGCCAACTGACCGCGCGCCGCACCGCGACTCCGGCCGGTGCGAAAATCAAACAGTTGCGGCTCCTTGCCGCCCTCCACCACCACCAGCTCATTGTTTGGTCCGACGCAGGCGATGTCATTTCCGTGAACCGGAATGATGGCCTCGCTTTTGCCGGTAGCGCCGTCTACCACCCATGCGGCGTCCGCAGTCAAGCAACCCAACCAGCGCCCATCTTCGGAGAAACACAAGGCCTGCACGGCATTCGTCGTCGGCAAAACCCAGACCGGTTCGCGACCCGGGGTTTGCCACAATCGTACCTCGCTGTCCGATGCCGTGGCCAGCTTCGTGCCGTCCGCAGCCACTGCGAACGCGTTGACAGCCTGCGGCAGCTTTTGTGGGGGCCACACCCAATTTCCGGTGTCGGCGTCCAGCACCGCGACTGTGTTTGATTCCAGGGCAATGCCGATGTGGCGACGATCCAGCGCGGGCGTCACGCGTCGTACGATCCGCCGCTCATCCACCGGGCCGAGACTGAATTCCGCCATCACCCGCCGCTGCTCCACATCCCACAGTCGGACGCGGGCATCCGTGCCGACGGTGAACAGGCGGTCATCGTTTTGCCCGCAGAGCAAGGCCTGCAAGAGTGGTGTTGGCTGCGGTAATTCGCTTTCCAGGTGACCGGAATCGCTCCGCCAGAGCCGGGCCAGTTTCCCTTGCGTAGCCGTCACCACCCGCCGGCCCGTGCGGCCGAAATCCAGACTGGTGATCGGTGAATCATGCGCCAGCGGCGGGCAAATGGGTGTCGGAAAATTCGCGGTTGCCACCAACGAAAGCAGGCGCGCCGTCGCCACCCGGTTGCTGGGATCGTTGCGCACAAAATGAGCGAACCACGCAATGGCTTCGTCGCGTGCTCCGGAGCGCGCGGCTTCTTCCGCCCGCTGCCATTGCAACTCGTGCAGGCTGGCATGCAATTGCCGGTTGGACTCCGTGACCTCGAAGTTTGCCCGGCGCAGACGTGCGCTCATGACCGTCTGACTCACGAAGAAGGCGAGCACCGCTGCACCAGCGACGAACAGCAGCGCGGCCGTGGCGGGCCGGCGGCGGATCCACTTGGCGAGTCGTTCGGCCGGCGAACTGGCCCGCGCCTGAATGGGTTCGCGTCGCAGCCAGCGTTCCAGATCCTGGGCCAGCAGTTCGGCGGAACTGTACCGGCGGGCGGGCTCCTTCTCCAGGCACACCAGACAGATCGTTTCCAAGTCGCGATCGGCGCGCCGGTTGATCGTGCTCGGCCGCCTGGGTTCCTGTTCCACCACCTGGCGCAATGTGGCCAAGGGTGTGTCCGCGCGGAACGGTGGCTGCCCGGTCAGCATCTCGTAAAGAATCGCGCCGAGGCTGTAGACATCAGCAGCAGTGGAGATGAGTTGCGGTTTTCCCGCCGCCTGCTCGGGTGCCATGTAACTGGGTGACCCCAACACTGCGCCGCTCGCCGTCCGCTGGCTCGCGTCCGCGATGAATTTCGCAAGCCCGAAGTCGCTCACGTATGGTTCACCGGCCGGATCCAGTAGAATGTTCCCCGGTTTTAGATCCCGATGCAGAATGCCGCGTTGATGCGCGAAATGTACCGCGCGACAAACCTTCACCAACAACCGCGCGGCGACCTCGTGAGGCAGGCGCGAGTCCGGCCGGTTGATCCGTGCCGTCAGCGTGCCCCCTTCCATGAACCGCATGCTGAAGAAGTGGTGGCCGCCTTCCTCGCCCACCTCGTAAATCGGCACGATGTTCGGATGGTCCAACTGCGCGGCCGCCTCTGCCTCGGCGCGAAAGCGTTTGATCTCCGGCTCCCGCGCGAACTGCCCGGCCAGGATCATCTTCAACGCAACCGTCCGGTTCAAACTCGCCTGCCGCGCGCGATATACCATGCCCATCCCGCCGGCGGCGATCTCTTCCAGAAGTTCGTAATCTCCAAACCTCCCGAGGCTGCCGGAGCGGGCCGCACCCGCGCTCTCGTCGAGGCCCGGCTCGGCCTCCGGTGGCAACAAAGCCGCCCGCAAAAGACACCGCGCGCACACCCCGCGGGGCGCAAAACGACCCAGCGGCGTTCCACAACGGGTGCAGATTCGCTGCGCCGGCTCTGACTCGGGCACTGTGTTCACATCAGCAAGCACTAAAGCAAACTCCGCGGCGGGTTACAGAAATTAACCACCGCCCACGGGTTCAACCGCTCACCACAGCCATCAGATGTTGGATTTCGTCGTCGATCTGGCTGGGCAACGCCACGGTCTGGGCGATTTCCTCGCGCAGCAATTCGCGGTAACGCAACCGCAGCCGGTGTGCGATCATCTTCACGTTCGCCGGCGACATGCCGAAGCGCGCTGCAAGCTCCGGATACGGCGCGGCCGCGGCGTCGCCCCAAAGATGCGCCTGCAACGCCTCGAACACTTCGCGACGACTCGACGCTTGAAACTCCGCCTCCAACCGGGTGAGCACCGTCTGGAGCAGCGTGGCGGCCCAACGTTGTTCAAAGGCACGCGCTGGATCACTCTCGGTCACCGGCTCCCGCAGATAGCACGCCTCCGGGTCCGGCGCATCGAGGGAGATCACTTCCCGGCCGCCACCGCGCTTTTGCGCCTGCGTCCGGTCATGCTCGTTACGCAGGAAATTCTCCACCGAAGTCATCAGAAAGGAGCGGAAACGTCCGCGATCTCGATCCGCCTTGTGCACATGCTGCTTCGCCAGAAAATTGGCAAAGAAGCCCTGCGTCAGGTCCTGTGCCTGTTCCGGGGAATGCCCGCGCTTGCGCACGAAGGCATAGACCGGCAGCCAGTAGGCCTGACACAGACGGGCCAACGCCGCCTGCGCGTGCGGCGACGCCTCGTCGCCCGCCGCCAGCACCACGCTCCAATGCGTCGTGGCAAAAACCGGACTCGGCTGGGCACCGTGGGATTCGTCAGGATTTACTTCGGCCATTGGTGTATAGGGATCATAAAAGATTACGGCGAAGCCAGAAGAAAAAAGGCTCGCGCGACGCTTCCGGCGGGCAAGGCCAGCGGCGCGCTGCTCAAGGGCGGCGAAGCCCGCGTGCAAGCCGGCGGCGTCTGGGTGAACGACTCCGAACCCGAAGCGGAATTTCAGGAAACGGTGAACAAGAGCAAGGGGATGCTCAAAGTGGTCGGTGTAGCGAGCGTGATTATTTCCCACCGCTCACCAAGCCCAGGCGCCGGTTTTGCTTTGAATCCGACATCAATTTCGCAAGTCGGCGTCGGCGGGTTTCTTCCTGCTTCGCGCTCATCACCCGGAAAGCCATCAGTCGCCGATAACCGGGCGGTTGTTGCTGGAAGAATTCCCACGCGGCTTTGTCCGCCTTGAACTGCCGTCGCAGTGCCGGAGACAGTTCGCGCGGCCGGTTCTCAAACGAATACACGCCCGACCTTTCAGGAGTACGGGCGGCAAATGCCCTCTCGCCCGCTGGCATCATGCGTCCCTCCTTGGTCAAACGCTTCACGTGACCGATGTTGATGAGACTCCAGTTGCTCTTGGGTTTGCGCGGCGTGAAGCGTTGGGTAAAGCGTAGTTCATCCACGCGCTTCTTAAGGCCATCAATCCAACCAAAGCACAACGATTCGTCCAATGCTTCGGCGTAAGTAATACCCCCTTTGCCGGAATCCTTCTTGTAGAAACCAATCCACAATTCCGTCACGCGGGCGTGGTTGGCCTCCAGCCAGGTTCGGAAGGCGGCGGCGGATTTGAAGTAGGTGGGTTTCACTGCGGAAGCCATGCGGGCGAGTTTGGCAATGCGCGGCGTCCTCGGCAATCTGATAGGTAGCGGTTTTCGCGCTGCGAAAGCCAGCGCCGCGTGCAGCGGCGCAATTCTGAAATCGTGAGCTTTGACCAAACCGCCTGCTCCTCCGCGAGCGGAGTTTTCGCAGCGCGAAAACTGCTACCTATGGGCTTGTATCTCCAAACCGTCCTGCCATTGTAGCGACATGAAAAGTCAGTCCTGCCTGATTTCCCGCTCCCTACTCAACCCCACGCTCCATCTGGCGCTCGTGCTTGCTGCCGGTTGGCTTGGTTGCCCGACTGCTGAAGCGGCGCCGCCACGCAAGGTCGCCAGTGTCGAAGGCATCACCGAATATCAATACGACAACGGCCTGCGCCTGTTGCTGTTCCCCGACAGCTCGCAGTCCAAGGTGACAGTGAATCTCACCGTTCTGGTCGGGTCGCGACACGAGGGATACGGCGAGACGGGCATGGCGCATCTGCTCGAACACATGGTCTTCAAAGGCACGCCGACGCATACGAACGTCCCGAAGGCGTTGCAGGATCATGGCGCGCAATTCAACGGCAGCACGTCGGTGGATCGCGTCAACTATTTTGAAACGCTGGCCGCGTCGGACGAGAATCTGGAGTTCGCGCTTCGGCTTGAAGCCGACCGGTTGATGAACAGTTTCATCAAGAAGTCCGATCTCGATTCGGAGATGACCGTGGTGCGGAATGAATTTGAGCGGGGCGAGAATTCCCCGGATCGCGTGCTCGGTCAACGCATCGAATCCGCAGCGTTCGACTGGCATAACTACGGCAAGTCCACCATTGGCAACCGCAGCGACATCGAGCGCGTACCCATCGAGAATCTTCAAGCCTTCTACAAAAAGTTCTATCAGCCGGACAACGTGGTCGTGATCGTGGCCGGCAAGTTTGAGGAGGCGAAAGCCCTGGAACTCGCGACAAAATACTTCGGCAGCATCCCCCGTCCTACGCGCAAGCTGGACCAGGCATGGACCGAGGAGCCGGCGCAAGACGGCGAGCGGTCGGTGACGTTGCGGCGCGTGGGCGACTTGGCGGCAGTCGGTGTGGCGTATCACATTCCGTCCGGCTCGCATGAGGAGAACCCGGCGTTGCAGGTGTTGGCGAACATTCTGGATACGCGCCCATCCGGAAGATTCTACAAGGCACTCGTTGAAACCAAGAAAGCGACGGCTGCGTCGGCCTACTCGGGGCGCGAACACGATCCTGGTTTGTTTGTTGTGGATGCAACCGTGCCCAAGGGCGGTTCGCCTGAAGAAGTGCGTGCCCTGCTGATCGCAACCACCGAAGACGTCGCGGCGAAAGGCGTGACGGACGAAGAAGTGAACCGCGCCAAGCAACAAATCCTCAAGGCGCGCGAACGCGCGGCCACGGACACGGCGCAGATCGGCGTGGCCTTGAGCGAGTGGGCGGCGCAGGGCGACTGGCGGCTGTATTTCCTGTTCCGCGACCGCATCGAACAAGTCACGCCACATCAGGTTCAGATCGCCGCTGCCAAATATCTGCAACGAAACAATCGCACCGTCGGCATGTTTCTTCCCACTGAGAAACCGGAACGCATCGCCGTGCCGCCGCCGCCCGATGTGGCGGCACTGGTCGCGAACTACAAGGGCCGCGCCGCGCTGGCCGAGGGCGAAGCGTTTGATCCCGTGCCGGAAAAGATCGAGGCGCGCGTCAAACGACTGGGACTGCCCGAAGGTGTCAAGGTAACATTGCTGCCGAAGAAATCGCGCGGCGAGGAAGCCCGGTTGACGTTGACGCTGCGCTATGGCGACGAGAACAGCTTGAAAGGATTTGATACCGCTGCGGGCTATCTGGACGACCTGATGTTGCGCGGCACGAAGAAGCTTTCCTACCAGCAGTTTCGCGATGAACTGGACAAGCTCGGTGCGACCTTGGGCGCGGGTGGCGGTGGCGGACGCCGGGGCGGCGGCCGACGTGGTGGTGGCGGCGGTGGCGGGCTGGGTTCAGTGAGTTTTTCCATTCAGGCCAAGCGCGACACGATGCCGGCGGCGCTGGAGTTGTTGCGCCAGGTTTTGCGCGAACCGTTGCTGCCAAAGGAAGAATTCGAAATCATGAAGCGTGAGCGCATCGCGGCACTGGAACAATCCAAGACCGAACCCGCGATGCTCGCGCCGCGACAGTTGCAGCGAACGTTGAATCCGTATTCCAAGGACGACATCCGTTACACGCCGACGATCGAAGAATCCATCGAGCGCGCCAAGGCGGTGACCTATGAGCAGGTGCAGCAACTTTATAGCGACTATCTCGGGTCGCAATCCGGTGAACTCACGTTGGTGGGCGATTTCGATGAGACGGCCTGTCTGAAGGTCCTGGAGAAAACCCTCGCCGGCTGGAAGTCGGGCAAAGCCTACGCGCGCATCGCGTCGCCAATCAAGGCCGAAGTGCCCGCGTCACAACAAACCATCAACACGCCGGACAAGGCGAACGCTACCTTCACGGCGGGACTGTTGTTTCCGATGAGCGATGACGACCCAGACTATCCGGCGCTGCTGATGGGCAATTACATTTTGGGCAGCGGCACGTTGTCGTCGCGACTGGGCACGCGCGTGCGCCAGAAGGAAGGTTTGTCCTACGGCATCACGTCGAGTCTGGGCGTTTCGTCGCAGGACGAGCGCGCGAGCTTTTCGATTTCCGCCATCGTCAATCCGGACAACATCCAAAAACTTCAAGCCTGTGCGCTGGAGGAAGTGGACCGGTTGTTGCGCGACGGCGTGACGGCGGAAGAACTGGACAAGGCGCGCGAAGGTTACTTGCAGGCGATGCAGGTCGGGCGCTCCAACGATGGCGCTTTAGCCGGCTCGTTGAACGGGCTGCGCTATCTGAATCGCACCATGATGTGGGACGCGGACCTGGAGAAGAAAATTGCCGAATTGAAACCCGATCAGGTAGGCGCGGCGTTGAGGCGCCACATTGACCCCAAGAAACTGGTGATTGTGAACGCCGGCGATTTTGAGAAGCCGGACGAGGCGAAGAAGACCGCGGTGGTGCAATAGGACAGGCGTCGCGCCTGTCTCTAACTTGAGAGTCCGCTGGGCTTAGCCTTGTTTGAATAATAAGACAGGCGCGACGCCTGTCCTACTTAATCCACCCTTCGTCCCGCCCAAAGGCCGCTTCGTCAATGCGGACTCGTCTTTTGACCGGAGTTGGTGCTACATGCTTCCGTGCCTGAAGCCGGTCAGCCCGTCACAAAGCCTCCCGCGACGAAATCCTCTCGCCGCTGCTGGTGGGGTGCTTTCTTTCTGGGCTGGACGATTCTGGCGGCGGTCATCGTCTGGTGGCTGTCGAACAGTACCGGCAGCACGGAGGACCGACTCATTCGCATCGGGCCGGATGAGGTCAAATCATGGTCCGTGCGCCTGCGCGAGACGGCGGCGCTCGCCCGGCTGAATTCCCCGTGGGCACTGGCGTGGATTCTTCTCGCGCCGTACGCACTGTGGCTGGGAGCGCGTTTTAGTTTTGAAAGCGCGAAATGGCAGAGTCGCCTGACCATTCTCCTCGTCGGTGGGGCGGCATTCGTTGCGACCTCGCAATGGTTGTCGGAAAAGTTGGGGGCCGGTGGAGCAATGATCGTCATGGTCAACTTCAGCGCCGATACAACCATCGAGAAACCTCTGAAGATCGGGCACCGGATTGAAGATCTGCGGCCGGACGTCACCGTGACAAATCGGGTGACGTCCAATCGCGTGACAAAGGTTTTCCTCTCCGGTGCTGCTGCGCACACAACCACGGCTCCTGATTGGGAAATGGCCACCAGTGAAATTCTGTCCGGCCTGCCGACGAACCTTCCGCCCATGCTGGCCGGTCGTTTGGGGGATCTGCCACGACCCATGACGCCGCGCACGGCCCGATGGTCAGCCGCGTTGGACGGGTTCGCCTACATCGCACTCGTCGGACTGGCCCACGCGGGCGTGTTCCATCGCCGCTACCGCGAACGGGAACAACAGGCGACGCTGCTGACTTCGCGATTGAACGAAGCCCGACTGCACGCGCTCCAGGCGCAGTTGCAGCCGCACTTTCTCTTCAACACACTGAATGGCATCGCCACGCTCTTGCGACGTGACCCGGCCAAGGCGGAGGACATGTTGCTCTCGCTCAGCGAACTGTTGCGCATCGCGTTGAACAGCTCGCAACGGCAGGAGATTCCGTTACGCGAAGAAATAGATTTTCTCGGACGCTATCTCGCGATTCAAAAGATGCGCTTCGGCGACCGCATCGAAGTGATTGAAGACATTCAGCCTGCCGCCTTGGATTGCCTTGTGCCGGCACTTCTGTTGCAGCCGTTGGTGGAGAATGCGATTCGGCACGGGCTCGAACCTTCGGGTCAACCGGGCCAGTTGCGCATCACCGGCTCACGCGACGGCGAATGGTTGAAGCTTTCGGTGGAAGACAACGGCGTGGGGATGAAGCCGGCCGGTAAGGGTCGCAAAGGCGTTGGTCTTGCGAATGTCCAAGAACGTCTGGCCACGCTGCATGGGACGGCCTACGAATTCGAATTGAAAGAAAGGTCGCAAGGCGGAGTTGCCGTGAACATCAAGTTACCGGCGCATACGGAAAGTCCGACTGAGAATGATACCACCCGTAGCGGCGTCTCGGCAGAGCGCCGCAAAAACTCTCAGGCCGAAGAAAGCGGCGCTCTGCCGAGCCGCCGCTACGATCACCCCGCATGAGCCTGCGCGTCATCATCGTGGACGACGAGCCGCTGGCGCGGGAGCGCGTGCGCACGTTTCTGGCGGATGAGCCGGACGTGGAGATTGTCGCCGAATGCGCCGATGGCGCGGAGGCGGTTGAGCAGATTGAAAAGCTGCACCCGGACGTGTTGTTCCTCGACGTGCAGATGCCGCGACTGAACGGCTTTGAAGTGCTGGAAGCCATCGGGCCGGACGCCATGCCCATCGTCGTGTTCACCACGGCGCATGACGATCACGCGATTCGCGCGTTCGAGGTCAGCGCGGTGGATTATTTGTTGAAGCCCTTCAAGCAACCGCGCTTTCGCAAGGCGCTGGAACGGGCGCGCACGCAGTTGCCGGCGACCAAAGGCAACGCCCCGAAGCCCGAGCTTTCCGCGTTGCTCTCCCAATGGCGCGAGGCCAACGGCGGCGGACCGCGCGTGCTGGTGAAGTCGCCCGACCGCATCCTGTTTCTCAAGCCCGACGAGATTGACCACATCGAAGCGTGCGGCAATTACGTGGTGCTGCACTCGGGCAAAGAGAAGCACATCGTCCGTGAGACCATGACGGCCATGGAGTCGCGCCTCAACAGTTCCGGCTTCATGCGCATCAATCGCTCGGTGATATTGAATTTGAGCCGCATCAAGGAACTTCAGCCGCTGGCTGCCGGCGAATACGTGGTGATCCTCAAGACCGGCGCGCGCTTGAACATGACGTGCAGCCTGCGCGACTTGCAGGCGCGGATGAATCAATCCTGAGAGTTCCCTCGGCCGGGCAGATTCGTCCCAAATTCTGGTCGTTTCGTCACTTCCCGATGGGCAGTTGCTTGGGCGCAGGTTAAATCAGGCGCACATTCTTAAAACAAGTCGTTCACCGAGATCGAAAGTTAACTATGAACAAAAGAATCCTTCTCATCAGCGCGACGGTGCTCGCCGTGGTGGGCGTGGCGTGGGCCGGGCGCGCCATTTATCGGGCGAAGCAGAACATCGTCTCGATTGACGTTTACAACGCGCCACTCGCGGAAGTTATCAAAAAGCTCGAAAGCCAAACTTGGGAAACAATTCTGGCGCGGGGCGACATCCAGACCAAGGTGACGCTCAAGGTGAAAAACGTGCCGCTGGACGAGGCGCTGGATCAATTGGGCCGGCAGGCGGGCGTCAATTGGAGCAAGTGGCACGCGGTGCATGATTCGAGTCGCGCGCTGGACAAACTGGAAACGGCGTTGCGCAATCGCTCGAAGCTCGAGGATGCCGGTTGGACGAATCTGGCGCCCGCGGAGGTTCCGGGCGGGATGAGTTGGAAAGGCGCGCCCGGTGGTCCGGCGGGTGGAGCGACGGTGACACGAGAAGTCACCGCAGCGGGCGGCGGCATGACCGTGAGTGGTCGCAAGCCGGTCATGATCAAACTCGATTCCAACGACGTGAAGGGCGGAGACGTTCAGGCGGCGATTCGCGAAAAGATGAAGGCCGCCGGCATGGACGACGCGACGATTGCGAAAGCCACGGCCGCGATGAAGGAGCAAACGATGGACGTGGATATACAAGCCGGGCCCGGCCCGGGCGCTCATGATGGTTCTGGCACGAGCGACGTGATCATAAAGAAGGGCGGACCGGATGGCAGCGCGCAGCCACGCATCAGGATGGTCACCCGCTCGCGTGATGGCAGTGGCAAGGTGACCGAGGAGGTTTGGAGCCCGGAGCATCTCGTGTTGGAGCAAAAGCTGTCCGGCAACTTGGGCGACCAATCCTATGACGATCCGACTGAGATCGGCGCGCGCGCGGTCGCGAAAAAGGTGAAGGGCGATCTGACGACGTTGTATGTGTTGAGCAGCGGGCCGGGCGGAATTGCGTTCGGCGGAAAGATGATGCGACAGATTCACGCCGGCGGAGGCGGTGGCACGAACGGCGTCTCGGGGGAATTGCCGCCGTTGCCGGACTTGGAAGCCGTGGTGAAGCGTCACGAAGCGGAGAATTACACCAAACTGACCCCGGAACAACGCGTGCAACGGGCGCGGGAAAAGCAGGCGGCAAAGGCGAATCCGTGATCACGTCAACGAAGACATCCATGAGAATCTCCAGAATAACTGCGATGATGCGGCGTGAACGTCACGCTCCGGGGCGCGGGCTTGAGCCCGCTTCAACATCCGAATCCGAAGCAAGTTCCGGAAACCAATCAAAGCGAGACAAGGCCGGCTTCACCTTGATTGAACTGCTGGTGGTCATCGCCATCATTGGCGTGCTGGCGGCTTTGTTGTTGCCGGCGTTTGGTCGCGCGCGGGGCAAGGCGAAGAACGCCGTTTGCCTGAGTCAATTGAAGCAACTGGGCATCGCTACCCGCCTTTACTCTGACGACAATGAGAATCGCATGCCCGCGGCGGAACTGTTGCCAAGCGTGCCGATTGACCCAGCAAGGCCTTTGGGGCGCATCCGCGATGTATTGGGAAAACAAATCAACCAGGACGGTGGTGGCACGAATGCGAGCGCCAATATCTTTCGTTGTCCGCAGGACAAGCTCGGCATGTTCGAGAAGGAAGGTTCGAGCTACGAGTGGAACACGGACCTCAACGGCCGGCGCATGGACGAAACCCGCACGTCGAATGTGCGAATGATCAAGGTGGTCGTCATTGACGGTCAACCGGTCCAGCAATCCAACGAGGAGAAAGTGCTCCGCTTCCCACCCGAGACCACGCCATTGCTGTTGGACTATGAGGATTTCCATCCGCGTCCACCGCGCCCCGGCAAGAACGTGGTTTATATGGACGGACATACGGCGGGGTTCGAGTTGCCGCCAGAGATCCTGACACCGTGACGTTCACAAGGCGGCTTTACTTCCATCATTACAGTTCTAGTCTGGGCTCGTGAACTTCACACGCGCCCAGCTTTGTTTCCTCGCCAGTCTGACGCTGCTCGCAACGTCGCTTGCGGCTCAAAATGCCACCGCGGAGAACTGGCCCCAGTTTCGCGGGCCGCAGGCGCGCGGTGTTTCGACTGGCCCAGCCCCGACCAGATGGAATGCCGTTACCGGCGAAAATTTTCTCTGGCAAACGCCCCTACCGGGTTTGGGTCACGCCAGTCCGATTGTGTGGGGGGACAAGATCTATATCGCCACGGCCGTCCGGCCCGGGAAGAAAGCCGAGTTGAAGGTGGGTCTGTACGGCGATGGCGATTCCTACGCGGAGAAGGAAAAGCATGAATGGCGGTTGCTCTGCCTGGACAAGGCGACCGGAAAAATCCTGTGGGACAAACTCGAACTGGAAGCGGTACCACGCGTAGAGCGGCACACCAAAGCGACCCACTGTAACTCCACGCCAGCAACCGATGGCAAGCGCGTCGTTGCGATGTTCGGTTCGGAAGGCGTTTATTGTTTCGACATGAACGGCAAAAAGATTTGGAGCAAAGACCTCGGCAAACTTCACGCCGCTCCGCAGGACATGCCGTCGTTGCAATGGGGCTTTGCCAGTTCGCCCGTTCTTTATGAAGGCAAGGTTGTGGTGCAGGTGGACACGATTTCAGAACAGTTCCTCGCGGTGTTGGATGCGGTCGATGGCAAGGAACTCTGGCGGCGACCGCGCAAAGACAACAGTTCGTGGTGCACCCCCAACGTGGCAAAGGCCGCCGGACGCACGCAGATCATCGCCAATGGTTGGAAGGAAATCGGGGGCTACGATTTCAAATCAGGCGAACCGTTCTGGTGGTTGAGCGAGGGTGGTGACGTGCCGGTGGCCTCGCCGGTGGTCGCAGGGGATTCGGTCATCCTGACCAGCGGCCACGGAAAGTTCCGCCCCATGCGTCGAGTGTTGCTCAATGCCACCGGCGACATTAAACCAGCCGACATGAGCATGACCAACAGCGCCGTCGCCTGGGTGCATCCGCGCAAGGGGAATTACCTCCAGACGCCCATCGTGGTGGGAGACAAGGTGTGGGGCTGCTCCAACGACGGTATTGTCACCTGCTTCGATCTTGCTTCCGGCAAGATTTATTACGAGGAACGCATCGGCGGTGGGGGGCGATGTGTTCGTAATTCCCGTTGCCGAAAAATTCAGCGTGGGTGGGACAAACAAGCTGGACGGGATTTGCCTGGCCACGCCGGCAATTTCCGATGGCGCAATGTTCTTCCGCACGACGGAGAAGTTAATCGCAGTCGCGGGCCGGAAGTAACTTTGGGGCGATCACGATTCTCAGCTTTATGCCAAAGCAAACCAAACCCGCAATTGGCTCCGTCACCGGGATGGACCTCACTGTGAAACCCGCCGTCAAAGTCCGCGATTTTACAAAGCAGTTGCGGGCTGGAAAGCTCGGACGTGGACATGGGTGGCGACAGTGATTTCTGCATGAACCAACCTGCCGATGGAAAGACGGTGGCCGGCATCTGCCACGCCCGCGGTGAAAACGCCAGCCTGCCGCCGCGGCGCGGCGGCAAAGTTATCTGTCCGCGACGCGAATGGGTGGCTGAAAAATGGCAGTGATTCGTGATCCCGCCGGAGCGGTGGCGGCCTTATTCGAGCCGGGGAAGAGCTAAGGTGCCCGGTTTATCCCACCTAAATTGACCAAAATGCGCCGTTGACACCCGGGAGCGTTTCTGGTTTTATCTGCGCCCCTTTGGGGAAAAATTTATGTACGCTGTCTTAGAAACCGGAAGCAAACAATATCGCGTCAGCGCGGGCGATACCCTTGAAATTGAACGCCTGGCGGTTGAGGCTGGCAAGCCGGTCACGTTTGACCGCGTGCTGCTGGTCAACAACGAGGGCAAGGTTACCGTGGGCGCGCCCACCGTCACCGGCGCCACCGTGGTGGCCGACGTGGTGGAACATATTCGCGGCGAGAAGAAACTCACCTTCAAGATGAAACGCCGCAAGGGTTATCACAAGAGCATCGGCCACCGTCAGGAATTGACCGTGGTGAAGGTGAAGGAAATCAAAGCTTAATTTTATGGCACACAAGAAAGGTCAAGGCAGCGTCAAGAACGGTCGCGACAGCGTCAGCAAACGGCTTGGCGTGAAAGAATTTGGCGGGGAATTGGTCAGCGCCGGCAGCATCATCGTGCGCCAGCGCGGATCGAAGTTCGTCGCTGGCATCAATGTGGGCACGGGCCGCGATTGGACGTTGTTCGCGCTCAAAGATGGCCGCGTGAAGTTCGACAAGAACGGTCGCCGCGTGAACATCGTGGCCGAAGCCGCCAAGAACTAGCGTTCACAGCACAATTTCAGGCGAGGCCACGCGCCTCGCCTTTTTTTATTTCAGTCTCTCACGCTTAATCACAATCGTAATCTTAATCTCCGGCGGCTGATGGAGATTAAGAACCAAAGCCAATGTTCATCGACGAAATCAAAGTCTTCGCCCGCGCTGGACACGGCGGGAAAGGCGCCGTTGCGTTTCATCGTGAAGCTTATGTCCCCAAGGGCGGCCCGAGCGGCGGCAATGGTGGGCGGGGAGGAAGCGTGATTCTGGAGGCGGACCATGATCTCAACAACCTCATCAATCAGTTTTACGTGCCGCGCCTCATCGCGCAAAAGGGCGAGGGTGGCAAGGGTAAAGGCATGGACGGCATTGCGGGCAAGGACCTCATCGTCAAAGTTCCCTGCGGCACGCTGGTGTGGCGTCTGCCTTCAGCACCCCAGCCAGCGGCGCCAGAAGCCGAAATTGATCCCGAGGAGACACACGAAGAGAATCCACTTTTCAAGACCGGCACGGGCAAACGTCCGATCATCCGCGCGGCGGGTGCGGAGCGGGCGATAGAAATTGATTTGAGCCAGGACGACCTGGGCGAAAGCTCGACCTCCGACCCCGTAAAAGGCGAACTGGTGGCCGACCTGACCACGCACGGGCAGCAGTTCGTCCTGTGCAAAGGCGGACGCGGCGGATTGGGCAATCGCAACTTCGCCACCGCCCGCCGGCAAACACCGCGTTTCGCGCAGCCGGGTGAACCCGGCGATGAAGGTGATTATCTGTTCGAGCTGCGCATCATGGCTGAAGTCGGGCTGGTGGGTTATCCAAACGCCGGCAAGTCCACTTTGCTTACGGCCATTTCCCGCGCCCGCCCGAAGGTTGCGCCCTACCCTTTCACCACCCTGCATCCGCAGATTGGCATCGTCGAGTATTCCGACTTCAAGCGACTCACGGTTTGCGATGTGCCAGGGTTGATTGAAGGCGCGCACCAAAACGTCGGACTTGGCCACGCCTTCCTGCGTCATATCAAGCGCTGCAAGATTCTGGTTTTGCTGCTCGACATGGCGGGCACAGACAATCGCGCGCCGTGGGACGACTACCAGCAGTTGCTCAACGAACTGGAGCTTTACGACCCAGCGATGCTGGAGAAACCGCGCTACGTCGTCGCCAATAAAATGGACGAGGCGGTAGCCGAGGAGAACCTGAAGAAGTTCAAGCGCAAGGTGAAGAAGACGCCCGTCCTGCCCATTTCCGCCGGTTTCGACGATGGCATAGACAAGTTCAAGAAGTTGATCCGCGAGGCGGTCGAAGAAACAGAAAATAGTTAGCCACCAAGAGGCACAAAAAGCACAAACGAGTTTTCTGTGCCTTTTGTGCCTTTTCGTGGCGAAGAATATTATGCTAAGAGCTGGAATCGTCGGTCTGCCCAACGTGGGCAAATCCACTTTGTTTAACGCCGTCACCCGCACGCGGAAAGCGGAGGCGGCCAATTATCCCTTTTGCACGATTGATCCCAACGTCGGCATCGTGACAGTGCCGGACGCGCGGATGTACGAATTGCAGAAGATCGCCAAGACGAACGTCGTCATCCCGGCCGCCATCGAGTTCGTGGACATCGCCGGACTGGTCAAAGGCGCGAGCCAGGGCGAAGGGTTGGGCAACAAGTTCCTCACGCACATCCGCGAAGTGGACGCCATTGTTCAGGTCGTGCGGTGCTTCGAGGATGCGGACATTCATCACGTCACGGGCAGCGTGGATCCCGTGCGCGACATCGAGGTGATCAACACCGAACTCGTGCTCGCCGACTTGGAAGCGGTAAAAAAGCGCCTGGAAAAAGTCGCCAAGGACGCCAAGCGCGGTGACAAGGTGGCTTTGGCCGAGGAAGCCGTGCTCAAGAAATTTGAACCCGTGCTGAACTCGGGCAAGCTCGCGCTCTCCGTCACGTTGACGCCGGAGGAGAAAGTCATCGCCAAGGCGTTCTTCCTGCTCACCGACAAACCCACGATCTTCGCCTGTAATGTGAAGGAATCCGAACTGGCGCAAGGCGACAAGAATCCTTACGTCCACAAGGTCAATGAATACGTAAAGACCCATCTCGCCTGCGAGGCCGTAGTCATCAGCGCGCAGATCGAGAGCGACTTGATTGATCTCACGCCGGAGGAGGCGGCAGCGTTTCTCAAGGAACTCGGCGTGGAGGAGAGCGGCATCGGCGCGTTGATTCGCGCGACGTATCACCTGTTGGGACTGCGGACCTATTTCACGGCGGGTGAAAAGGAAGTGCGCGCGTGGACGATTCACGCAGGCGACACGGCACCCCAGGCGGCGGGCGTGATTCACTCCGATTTCGAGCGCGGCTTCATCAAGGCTGAAACCGTGGCCTACGACGATTTGATCAAGTGCGGCTCGGTCGCTGCCGCCCGCGAAAAAGGTCTCTACCGGATGGAAGGCAAGGAATACGTCGTCAAGGATGGCGACGTTCTGCTCTTCAAGTTTAACGTGTAATTTGCCGCTCGTTTTGGAAACACTGGGGCGTGCTTGATCTGGAAACAGCCCTGGCCCGCGTGCTGGCTGCGCTCCCGCCGCCGCGTGCGGAAACACTTCCCCTCACCGCCGCCGCCGGGCGTGTACTGGCGGAGTCCATTGGCTCGCCTTCCGATCTACCACTCTTCGACAATTCCGCGATGGATGGCTATGCCGTGCGCGCGGCGGATATCCGTAATGCCAAACCTGACGCCCCCGTAACGCTGCGAATCAAAGCGCGCATTCCCGCCGGTGAATTCTACTCCGGTGAAATTATCGCAAGTGAATGCGCGCGCTTGTTCACAGGTTCTCCCATGCCACGCGGCGCCGACGCGGTCGTGATGCAGGAGGATACTCGAGTTGATCCAGCGCGACCGAACGAAGTCCAGATCTGCGATGCCGCACGACTGGGAGAGAACGTGCGGGGGCAGGGTGAAGATGTGCGGAAGGGCACGCAGTTGCTTGAAGCGGGCTCAGTGATTACCCCGGGCGCAATCGGCCTGCTCGCGGCCGCGGGTGTCAAAGACGTGCGCGTCGGGCAACCGGCCAGGGTCGGTCTGCTGGCAACGGGCTCGGAGCTGTGCGAGCCGGGCCGCCCGCTCCAGCCGGGCCAGATTTACGAAAGCAACCGAGCGATGCTTGCGCCGCTGGTAACGAATGCGGGCGGAATTCCAAAAGTCTTTCCGGTCGTACCGGACACCCTGGCCGAAACGCGTCTGGCCCAGGAGCGCGCGTTCGCTGAAAGCGATTTCGTAATCACCTCGGGCGGCGTGTCCGTGGGCGAAATGGACTTTGTGAAGTCGGCGTTTGAATCACTCGGCGGCAAAATGGAATTCTGGAAAGTGGCCATCCGCCCGGGCCGGCCATTTGTTTTTGGGCGATTGGGAGAAAAATTCCTGTTTGGTCTGCCGGGCAATCCGGTTTCGGCGTTTGTTACGTTTCTATTGCTGGTGCGTCCCGCCCTGCGTCGTTGGCCCGGAGCGCGTGAAACGGCCCTGCCCGCGCATCCGGCCGTGCTCGGCGAAGCAATCTCTAATTCGGGCGACCGGCGGCATTTCGTCCGGGTGCGCGTGGATGATGGCGGGAAAGTTTTTTCGGCCGGCAAGCAAGCTTCGCATGTGCTTGGTTCGCTGGCAGTGGCGGATGGGTTGCTCGATTTGTCACCGCAGACAACTTTGCCGGCGGGCGCGGCGGTGCGCGTGCTGCGGGTTGTGTGAGGGCGACTTCAAAACCGCCGGCGCGGCACGTTGAAGGTCGGCGGCGGCAGTGGCTTGGGCTGTTGGATTGGAGCTGCGGGTGTCAGGCTGGGAGTGCCGAGGGCATAATCAGGCACGCCCGTGGGTGTGCCGATGGTGCCTGCGAAACCGGGTTTGTTCGCATAAGCGCCGCCGGAGACCGGCTGCGGAGTCGCCGGCATAACCGGACTGGGTACTCCCACAACCGGCTTTGGCGCTTGAAAGGAACTGCCGGCAGAAGATGGCGGGGCGACGTCGAAACTGCTGCGCGAACCAAAACCCGGTCCGTCAATCAACCGTTTAAACTCGTCCAATCGGGACTCCCGTACCTGAGTCCCCGACTTCGAAGTCTCCACTGGTCCCAGCCCGAAGAGATCGCCAAAGCTACGCGGCTTGTCTTTCTCCGACACCAGCAGTGCACCACCGGAACTGCCATTCGTCTTTTGACCAAGCGAACGAGTGTTCGGCGAGAGTTCATTATCGAACAAGCCGCCGAATGACTTCGGTTTCAATTCGTCCCGCGGGTCCGAAGCCGGCTTGTCGCCAAACAACTCCAGACCGCGCGTGGTCTGGTTGGTGGGCGCGAGTTTCATCCGATCAATGCGGTCGTAATAGCGATCCAGCGGCGTCTTGAGACGTTTGCCCGAGGAATCGAGCGGGTCATCATCGGACTTCAGCAAATCCTCCCGCGTGAGCGCGGTTTCATTGTCTTCCCGTGTGAGATACATTTCCTCGGCCCGCTTATCCAGGAGGTCCTTAAGTTTCTTGTTGTTCAATACCGGTGCCGGGGGCACGTAACGCATGTCTTTCGACACCGGACGCTGACTGCCGGAAGACCGGGAGTCGAAAATTTCAAAGGGCTTCGTCAAGCCTGACTCGAGATCCAGCAAAGGTGAACTCCTGGTGCCGATCTGGTTGAGATTGGAGGAAACCGTGTCGGATTGCGGGGCGGAGAAAATAATCGGCGTCGCCCCGCTACGCGGCGCCTCTGCCGCCCATAATCCCAACCGACTGGCGGCAATCACAGCCACCGCGAGGCCAAGGTAATGTTGGAGGCGAGCATTCATGCTTACCGTTCTGCCATGCTACCCCAGCGCCTAAACCCCGTCAAAGACTCGTTTGCATGGGTAGCAGCCCAATTCGTGTCGGCAGCGCGGGTCTGTGACCCACAGGCATCCAGTTTGCAAGCGCCTGACTCAATCCGCGCCAACCAAAGCCATGTCGTGGGTATGGTAAAGAATGCGTCCGCAGTTGGTGCAGGTGACCAGTTCCTGATGCGCCTGACACGCGACCAGAATCTGCGCCGGCAGCTTCATGTGACAACCACCGCACACGCCGTGATGCACTCCGACCAGGACATTCTCTCCTTTGTTTTTCACCAGGCGCTCGTAACGCCCGCGCACGGTTTCGTCCACGGCGGCGAACAGTTGATCCCGGTTGCTTTGCAGTTCGGCCAGTTCCTGCTGCAAATTCTTCTCGCGCTCTCCCAGTTTGGCGACGTGCGAGTCCGCCAGCTTCTTCGCTTCATCCGCTTCCCGGGTCAGCCGGACGATTTCCTTTTGCGTCGCCTCGGCCTGCTCCATGAAGCCGATCTCCTGGTCTTCGATCCGGTTGATGTCCGCCTTGCAGGTCTCGATTTCGTGGGCCAGCGCGCGATATTCCTCGTTCTTGCGCGTCTGCAACTGCTGGTTGGCGTAGCGTTCGATCTGGGATTTCTTCGCTTCCACGTCCAGTTCCAACCTTTTGCGGTCGGATTCGATCTGCTTGGAGCGTTGCTTGGCCTTGTCCAGCTCGGCTTGGGCCGCCGCCTGCTTCACACGCAACGTCTGACGCTCCGGTTCGATGTTGGCCAGTTCCGCCTGCACCCGGCGAATTTTGCGGTCGCGGTCTTGAAGGATCAGCAGTTTTTCGATGGCTTCGAGCATTCTCAACTCAGGCTAGCCGCCCAACGAAGCCAAGTCAATGCGCGCTGTCTCGCCGCTGGCAGGTTTGATCAGGTTGCTTGCACGATTTGGTCACGCCTGTTTCACTGCCCGGGTGAAGTTGCCCTACAAAGTTGCCACCCTGCTTTACGCCTTTAACGAGCACGATGAAATCCTGCTGCTCGAACGCGCCCAGGAGCCGAATCGCGGCTTCTGGAGTCCATGCGGCGGCAAATTGCACACCGATGAAGGCGAATCCCCCTACGCCTGTGCCTGCCGCGAAGCGCGCGAAGAAACCGGCTTGCAACTCCAGCCGCGCGACCTGCATCTCACCGGCCTCATCAGCGAACACGGCTACCAAGGCCAGACGCACTGGCTGATGTTCCTCTTCGAAGTCAAACCCAGGCTGAAGGCAGTTCCGCCGGTTCATGCCGAAGGCCGGTTTCAATTCTTCAGGCGCGAGGCGCTGGCGGATTTGAAACTGCCCCAGACCGACCGCGAAAAAATCTGGCCCTGGTTCTGGCAACACCGGGGCGGCTTCTTCGCCGCACACTGCCATTGCCATTCCGACGGACGAAATGACTGGACCCTGGAGGATAGTCGGGCAGTGACCGTCGCTCACCCGATTTGAACCCGGGTTTGGCTTGTCATTTCCCGGCAGGCGATGTTCCCTGTTGGAATCTATGAAACCAACTCCAGCCGGCCTCGGGTCCACTGCCGCCCGCCGAGTTCTCCCGTCGCTTGTCACTTGCTTCTGCCTCGTTGCCGGACTGCTCCCGGCCGAGGAATTGAAACCCATTTTCAACGGCACCAATCTCAACGGCTGGGTGCAGCGCGGCGGCAAGGCGCAATACGCGGTTGCGGACGGTGTCATCGTCGGCACGACGGTCAAGGGCACCGGCAACAGTTTCCTCTGCACGGAAAAAGAATACGGCGATTTCATTCTCGAATTGGAAGTGAAGGCGGACAAAGAGCTGAACTCCGGCGTGCAGATTCGCAGTCATTGCTACGACAAGGAGACGACCTATGACTTCGGCGCTCGGAGCATCAAAATCCCAGCCGGGCGCGTGCATGGTTATCAAGTCGAGGTGGATCACAACCCCAACCGGCGCTGGAGCGGCGGTATTTACGAGGAAGGTCGGCGCGAATGGCTGTTTCCGCTGGCAACCAATTCTCCCGCCGGCCAGGCCTTCAAGTTCGGTGAGTGGAATCAATACCGCATCGTGTGCATCGGCGATTCCATCCGGACGTGGATCAACGGCGTGCCCGCGGCGGATCTCGTGGACGCGGAGACGTTGCGCGGTTTCATCGGCTTGCAGGTTCACGGCTCGGAAACCGCCGGGTTGCAGGTGCGCTTTCGCAACATCCGTCTGCAAGACCTCGGCGAACACCGTTGGAAACCCGCCTGGAACGGCGAGAACTTCGATGGCGGCCACATCATCGGCAAGGGTGATTGGAAGATCGAGCCGGGTGGCGTCATTCATGCAACGCACGCGAAGGAGGAAAATGAATTCGGTCACCTCGTCAGCAACGCCACTCTGTCCGACTTCACCGTGCGGATGAAATACAAAGCCATCAAAGGCAACAGCGGATTCTATTTCCGCATCGAGGAAAAGGGCTTCAGCGGCGTCTCCGGCTTTCAGGCCGAGATTGATGCCGAGAAAGACGCGGGCGGGCTTTACGAAACCAACGGCCGCGCCTGGGTCAGCCAGCCCTCGGCCGACGACGTTAAGAAATGGTTCAAGCCGCAGGAATGGAACACGATGACGGTCGCCGCGCACGGGAAGCGTCTCACCGTGAATGTGAACGGGCACAAATCGGCGGAACTGCTCGACGACCCGGGCCGCACCGAGGGCCATTTTGCCTTGCAGCTTCACGGCGGGCAGGACGGGGAGATTTACTTCAAGGAGCTGGAGATTCTCCAGCCGGTGGACTGAATGAACATCAACCCATGAAAATCTCGTGCTGGTTCACCTGTCTGGCCTGTGGTGCCGTGGGGCTGTTAACCACCTCCTGCGCCTCCACGAACACGCCCGCCACCGCGAACCCGTTCGGCGTTCGCATCTCGCACACGAACGACGTGCTGCGCGTCGAGTTGAACGGTAAACTCTTCACCGAATATTACTACACCAACGTCCCCCGCCCCTTTTGCTATCCGCTCCTCGGACCAGGCGGCGCGGCCATGACGCGCAATTACCCCATGCTGACCAATGCGCCGGCGGAGGAGCGCGATCATCCGCACCATCGCTCGCTCTGGTTCGCGCACGGCGCCGTCAACGGACAGGACTTGTGGACCGAACGAAACGTAAGCGGACGCATCGTGCATCGTGGGTTCACGGAGATCGCCTCCGGCACGCAATCCGGGGTCATCAAGACGCTCAATGACTGGGTGGACAAGCAGGGCAAAGTGCTTTGCACGGACGAACAAACCTTCCGGTTTCACGCTCCCCAGGACGATGTCACGTGGTTGGACTTTGAAATCACCCTGCGCGCCTCGAACGGCGAGGTCACGCTGGGCGACACGAAGGAAGGCACATTCGCCATCCGGCTCGCCGAGACGATGCGGCTCAAGCCGAACAAGGACAATGTGGGCAAACCCACCGGCCACATTGTCAACAGTGCCGGCGTGCGCGACGACAAGACCTGGGGCAAACGCGCCGCGTGGTGCGATTACTACGGCCCGGTCGGCACCAACCTCGTCGGCATCGCCATCTTTGATCATCCGGCCAACCCGCGCCATCCCACCTGGTGGCACGTGCGCGACTACGGTTTGTTCGCCGCCAACCCCTTTGGCCAACACGATTTCGAGAGCATGTCCGATCAGCGCGCGGGCGATCTGAAGATTCCCGCCGGCCAGAGTGTGACCTTCCGGTATCGTGTCGTGTTGCACGAAGGCGACGAAAAGCAGGGCCGCATCGCCGAGCGCTATGCGGATTACGTAAAAGAAACTTCGACCAACAACAAATAATCCGGCGCGTTAACCCGTCTTTCTCTCATCACTATGAACCGCCGCCAATTCCTCCAGAACGCTGCTTTTGCCACGGCTTCGCTCAGCCTCATGCCCACATTGAGCCGTGCCCAATCAACAAACGCCAACGCTCAAGTCGTCGGCGCCAACGACGACATCCGCGTCGCCGTCGTCGGCCTGAACAGTCGTGGGAAGAATCACCTCGACAATTTTGCCAAACAAAAGGGCGTTCGCGTCGTGGCCATTTGCGACGTTGATAGCGCGGTGCTCGACAAACAAAGTGCCTACGCCAACAAAGAGTACAACCTCAACCTGCAGACTTATCAGGACTACCGAAAGCTGCTTGAGAACAAAGACATCGATGCCGTCTCACTGGCCACGCCCAATCACTGGCATTCGCTCGGTGGCATCTGGGCGGTGCAGGCGGGCAAAGACGTTTACGTCGAGAAACCCATCTCGCACAACATTTGGGAAGGCCGCCAGCTCGTCGAAGCCGCGCGCAAATACAATCGCATGATGCAGGCCGGAACGCAGACACGCTCCAGTTACGCCATCAAGGAAGCCATCGTGTGGTTGCGCGCCGGCAACCTCGGCAAAATCAAACTCGCGCGCACACTCTGCTACAATCGCCGCGACAGCATCGGCAAGGCGACTGAGCCCTGCAAAATCCCCGAGACCGTGGATTACGACCAATGGTGTGGTCCCGCGCCCAAGGAAAAGGAACTCTGGCGCAAAAAGTTTCACTACGACTGGCATTGGGTCTGGCCCACCGGCAACGGCGACCTCGGCAACCAGGGTGTGCACCAGGTGGACATGGTCCGCTGGGCACTCGGCTACAACGAAGTCGCCCCGCGCGTCTTCTCACTCGGCGGCCGGCTCGGTTACGACGACGACGGCACCACGCCCAACACCATGATCTCCTGGCTCGATTACGCAGGCACGCCCGTCATCTTCGAAGTGCGCGGCCTGCCGCAAAAAACCGGCGCGGACAAGATGGATCAATACCGCGGCCAACGCGGCGTCAGTGCCGTGTTCGAGTGCGAAGGCGGCTTCATGATCTTCCCCGACTACACCACCGCCATCGCCTTTGACAACGACGCCAAGGAACTCAAGCGCTGGAAAGGCGCGGACAATCACTACGAGAATTTCATCAACGCCGTCCGCAACCGCAAAGTCTCCGACCTCAACGCCGATATTCTCGAAGGCCACCTCTCCGCCGCCATCTCGCATCAGGCCAATATTTCCTATCAACTCGGCGCGAAGAAAACGCCCGACCAGGTCCGCGACGCCGTGAAGAACGACAAAGCGGTGGCCGAAGCCGTGGGCCGCATGGAAGAACACCTCGCCGCCAACGACGTGGACTTGAAGAAAGCCACGCTCACCCTCGGCCTCGTGTTGGAAATGAATCCCAAGACCGAACGCTTCACCAACAACGAAGCCGCGAACAAACTCGTCACCCGCGAATACCGCAAGCCCTACGTTGTGCCGGAGAAGGTATAATTGGAAGGATAATTGCTGACGAATCATTTGATCGTGTTGAGACGCAGAAAGAAATCACGATCATATCGGGCGACAGTATGTGAATGAGCCACGAGTAAGCGGAAAATTGATCGGGCTAGCGCTCTTGGTCTTCCTTGGGGCGAGCTTGATTGCGCTGGCATTTGTCCCAGGCCCGGGCAATCGCGGGTCTGCTTTTCCTCCACAGATTATGGCGTGGGGCGTCGTCTGCTTGTTTGTTGCTGGTATATGGCTTTGGTGGGATCGCAAGCGGCGCCGCCTTACCCCGGATGAACAGACTGAACAACTTCTCTATGCAGCTATCAAGCGGTATCGAAGAATTGGAACATGGGAGGGCGTAATCGCCGAATACCGCGCCTTAGGTGCCTCGGAGGAGGAACTGGAAAATATCCGTGAAGCAAAACAGACCCTCCGAATTCGCGGTGAAGCAAAAATCACTATGGGCTGTCAGCTCTTGGCAACCGGCGTGATCTTGACTGTCATTATGTATTTTGTTGGGAAGTGGATTGGCTTCCACCATTACGAGGTGCAAATCGGGGCAATCGGGGGTGGAGCCGGATTTATTGCTGATGGCATCCGGCAGCGAAATGCTGCGCGTGGCGACTGAAGTCCAACGGTGGTCAGGTTGCAGTTGACGGCCCATCTTGAACTGCTGAATTTTCGCCGATCGGCCTCTTGCGGCGGGAAGCGCAGCAACACGCAGCTTTCGCGTGTCCGAGACTCCACTCTATTTCGACCGCTGCCGCCATCCGAAAGCACTGTCGCCGCATCGCTTTGCCGACGCAGTCCACATTGGCATCCATCCGATCGCGTATCTCGCGTGGTTCGCGGTTAACATCAAAGCCGCCTTTACTTCGTCATTCGGATTTCGACCTTCGGATTTCGCTCACGGAAGTTTGCCAAAGTAAAAACTCACACGCCCCGAATACTCCCCCTGCCCCACGTTCGGCTGCCCTTGCGGACCGCCTTGGGCCGCCGGTTTGAACTTCGTGCCGATGGGCGGAATCGCGTGCAGGAATCCCAGCCCGCATTGCGGCAGATTGACCTTGGTATTCGCCACTAAATTGTCCGGCGGTTGCTCCGGCGTGAGCACCTGCACAAACGGAATGTTCTCCGGCACGACCGTGATCAATCCCTCCTTCGCCTCCAGTTGCAGCCAGCGCACGTTTGAGAAACAACCTTTGAACTCGGGATACTTCCACTCGCTGTAACCTGTGATCGTGTTGTTGTAATCGTTCTTCCATTCGCCAAACGTCACGCCGCGCAGCCGGTTCTTCCAGACGCGGAACGGCCCATCACCCAGCCAGCGTTTCTTCTTCACCAGGTTTTCCGGGTAATTGAACACCACCCCGAACACGTCCTGCGTTCCCTTAGCCGTGTAAGTGTAATCGCATTGCAGCCAGCCATCCTTGCGCATTTGCCAGACGAGTTTGGTCAACGTGCCATTGGTCATCGCCAGGCGGGGTCCGCCGTTCAACGAAAACTTTTTCCCTTTCCTTTCGACTGAAAGCAACGTGCCCGTTTTCCGCTCGATGCGGGCGATCACACCCCCCTGACTCAACTCCTTGATTTCCGCGTAGCCTTTGCCAAGCCCCTCCACGCGCCCGACCATTTCCACGCCGGGCTTCATCTTCGCCGGCCACTTTTTCTTCGCATCGATCTTCTTCGTTTCATTCCCCCAAATCTCCTTGATCGCATAGAAGCTTCCCTCCCGCTCACGATACGGCCCCACAATCCCATCCGGCGCCTGGTTGCCCGCCACGTCAATCTGTCCGGTATCGGGCCGCTTGATGCCTTCGTCGGCAAACACCCAGATAAAGCCGCCCGCGAAAAGTGGACTCTTCATCATCATGCTCCAGTAATCCTCCAAGCCCGCGCCCGCGCCGCCGTCGTAAAGGCCATGGATGAATTCCGTGGGCATGTAAATGTATCGCGCCGGATCATTCGTCACCACGTGTTCCTGCCCGTCGGCGTAATAGGTCTTCACGCCGGCGCACGCGGCTTGCGCCTTGTCATAGGCGAGATAGTGCGACGTGTTGATGCCACTGAACGTCGCCCACGGATGCAGCACACGCCGTTTCTGGATGTCGAACTCACCGTAAAACTTGTCGAGATTTGTGTTGAAGCCGCCTTCGTTGCCATTGTCCCAAAACAAAATGCTCGGATGATTCAGATCGCGCGTGACGGTTTCCTCAACGATCTTTGTCCCGATGTCGGTGTCGTAGAACTTCTGCCAGCCACCGATTTCGTCGAGCACATAGAGGCCGAGTTCATCACAGAGATCGAGAAACTCCACGTCCGGCGGATAATGCGACATGCGGACGGCGTTGCCATTCATCTCCTTGATGGTCTTGATGTCGAGTTTGTGAACGGCGGCACTCAAACACCGACCCGAGTCCGGCCAGAACGAATGACGATTCACGCCTTTGAGAATGATCTTCTGGCCGTTGAGATACAGGCCATTCCCATCCCGCACCTCGAACGTGCGAAAACCAAATCGCTCCGTGAACTGGTGCAATACTTCCTTGCCGCGCTTCAGTCGCACCTCGACGCGATAAAGATTCGGTGTCTCAGCAGTCCACGTTTTTGGCGACGGAATCCGGGTTTGAAGCCTAACAGAACGCGTGGACTTCCCCTCACCCGGCCTGACGACCACCCTCTCCCCATCGGATGGGGAGAGGGACGGGGTGAGGGGCCTTTCCGAAAACTTATCGCCCACCTTCTTTCCACCTAACGTCACAACCTGTGCCTCCACCTCATCCGCATCCGTCAAACCGTTCAGAAATACATCCATGGCAAATGCTCCGTCCGCCCGCGCATCAATCGCCACGCGTTCAATGAATTGCTGCGGCACAACTTCGAGATACACCGGCCGATAAATCCCGCCGAACACCCAGTAATCCGCCAGCCGTTCCGCCCGATTCACCGATTCGTTCGCCGAGTGTTTTGCAACCGTAACTTCCAATTTGTTTTCCGCACCGAGCGTCAACTTGTCCGTCACATCATATTTGAAACGATAAAACCCACCTTGATGCGTTGGTCCAACCAAATGCCCGTTGAGCTTTGCCGTCGTGTCCGTCATCGCGCCTTCGAAAACGAGAAACACCCGTTTGTCCTTCCAGCGTTTCGGCGCGTTGAAGTCTTTCTCGTACAATCCACGCTCCGTGATCGCGTTGGAATAATCCTTTTTGTAGGTCAGATGCCCGAAGCCCTTCACGTCCCAGTTGGACGGCACCGGAATGTTTGTCCAGAAACCCGAGAGCGCGCCGGTCGTGCACATGAACTTCCATGGCACGGCATCGTCTTTGCCGTGACCTGATAGATACACGCGCTGCGTTTCGGTTGCTCCACTGGCGCCAGCAACTGACCAGAACAATGCGAGCAAAGCCGGCCACTGGCGGATTGTCATGTGAGTCATTGGCGCAATTTTATGGGGATGATTTGCACAATGCGAACTTGTTTTGACGTTGAGCCCGACTACGCCTGAACCTACGATGCCGGCACCCGTGGAACGCATCGTCGCAACCTATTTTATCGAAACGCCGCTCGCGATTGAGCAAGCCGCCGCCACGCTCGCGGGCGAACAATCCTCCGGCACGTTTGTCGCCGTGCCGGGCGAAACCAAAGAACTCAAGCAGCGCTTCGCCGCTCGCGTGGAAAAGATCACACCGCTCGAAACTGTCACCATCCCCAGCCTGCCCGGCGCAAAATCCAGCACGGGAAAATTTCAGCGCGCGGAGGTTGTCGTCTCATGGTCCATCGAGAACCTGGGCTACAACCTGCCCACGCTCGTCTCGGCCATCCAAGGCAATCTCTACGAACTCCAGCAGTTCACTGGTCTCAAGCTGATGAACCTCGAAGTGCCGCCATCGTTCGCACAGCATTTTCGTGGACCGAAGTTCGGTGTGGCCGGAACGCGGCGGCTGGTTTTCGGAGCGCCGATCTCCCGATCGGCGTGTTCCGAAGATACATCCCGACGAGCCGAACCGGAGTTCGGCGCTCCGCCCAATTACTCGCGCCCACTCATCGGCACGATCATCAAACCGAGCATCGGCCTGTCGCCGCAGCAGACAGCGGACCTGGTGAAAATTCTTTGCGAGGCGGGAATTGATTTCATCAAGGACGATGAGTTGATGGCGAACCCACCGCACTCACCGTTCGACGAGCGCGTGGACGCCATCATGCGCGTCATCAACGCCCACGCCGACCGCACTGGCAAGAAGGTGATGTATGCCTTCAATATCAGCGATGAACTCGACGCGATGCAGCGGCACTACGAGAAGATCGTGAAGTCCGGCGGCACGTGCGCGATGATTTCGCTCAATAGCGTCGGCCTGAGTGGCGCGAAGAAGACTTGCGATATTGGCGCGCTGGCGATCCACGGCCATCGCAATGGCTGGGGCATGCTGAATCGGCATCCGTTGCTCGGTATCGAGTTCCCCGCGTATCAAGTCCTCTGGCGGCTGGCTGGCGTGGATCAACTCCACGTCAACGGCATCGCGAACAAATTTTGGGAAAGCGACGACTCCGTGGTGCGTTCGATGGAAGCTTGCGCGAAGCCGCTGTGGCTCCGAGCGCCGGCCTCTGGCACGGCACGAACCAATTCAGACTTGAAACACGCCGTGCCGGAGGCCGGCGCTCCGATTCTGCCCGTCGTCTCCTCCGGTCAATGGGGCGGGCAGGCGTGCGAAACGTATCGTCGCACCAAGACGGTTGATCTGCTCTACATGGCCGGCGGCGGCATCGCCGCACATCCCGACGGCCCGGCGGCTGGCGTGCGTTCGTTGCAAAAGTGGTGGGAAGCGGCGGTGGAAGGACTGACGCAGGAACAGGCGGCGGCAAAGTATCCCGAGCTGAAGAAGTCGGTGGTGAAATTTGGAAGAGATTAACAAACAAAATCAAACGTCTATGGGCCTTACACTCGAATTCCATGCCGGAGACAAGTCACGAATCGTTACTGCAGTTCGAGAGATTGATTATGATTCTCTCGACAATCCTGAAGTTAGTAAGTTCAAGGTTGATCTCTCACTGCACATTGCCCCACGCGATCTTGATCTGCTCTCGGAGTCAATTGGCGAAGCTAAATCTGCCGAACCAATGCAACTTGGGCCATATCTGAATGGGATCGTTGATGAAGTCGACCGCGGTGCTTTGGAAGTCGCTGTCGAATGGATAAATTACGTCGCAACCACAGATACGAACCTTGTGCGAGCCATCGCGGAGCGCTGGAACAGCAAAATCGCTAAAGAGTATCCAAACGAGGACATCCAAATGACAAGTGAGATGGTTGAAGCAATTCAAGCACTACTTGAGTTTGCCAAACGAGCCAGCTCAGAACACTGCGATGTCGTTCATATCTGGTTGCTCTGATAGCCGCCATTTTGGGATGAATCTTAAGAACGGAATTCTCCTCTGCTTTTACGGCGATGATTTCACCGGCTCGACGGATGCGCTGGAGCAATTGTCGCTAGCGGGCATCCGCACAGCGTTGTTCATCGCGCCGCCCACGCCCGCGCAGTTGAGGAAATTTCCCGGGCTGCAAGCTGTGGGCGTCGCAGGCAAGACCCGGTCGCTTGCTCCGGCGGCGATGGAACGGGAATTGAGGCCGGCTTTGCTCGCGCTCAAGAAACTGAAGCCGCGGCACGTTCACTACAAAGTTTGTTCCACGTTCGATTCCGCACCGCACGTCGGCAGCATCGGCAAGGTGATGGACGTGGCGGCGAAGATTTTTCCCGCGCCATTCATTCCGTTGCTGGTCGCCGCGCCGTCGCTCGGACGCTACACGATTTTCGGCCAACACTTCGCGCGCTACGGCATCGGCAGTGCGGGAGCAATCCATCGGCTCGATCGGCATCCGTCCATCAGCAAGCATCCGGTCACGCCGATGACCGAGGCGAATTTGCGCCTGCATCTCTCAAAGCAGACCCAGAAGAAGAGTGCCCTGTTCGACATCCTGAAATTCTCGCTGCCGGAAGGAGAATTCCATGCGGCTTTTCGTGAGGTGCTCGTAGAAAAACCAGACGTGGTGCTCTTCGATGCGCTGACGGCGGAGCATATTGCGCGGATCGGTGGATTGTTGGAGGCGACAGCCAACAGGCAAAATCCACTGTTCTCTGTGGGCTCATCAGGAATTGAAGCGGCGTTGGCATCGCAGTGGCTTGGTAGGGACGCGTTGCCGCGCGTCCAGGCCGCCCGGCAGGTCGGCCCTACCACCGTTTTGATCGGCTCAGGCAGTTGCTCACCAGTAACCAGTGGACAGATTGCTTGGGCTTTGAAGCATGGCTTTGCGGAAGTCGCCTTGGATGCGCTCAAACTGGCCAACAGTTCGACGGCCACAGAAGAGATTGGTCGCGCTGCTCAAGCCGCCGACAAGTTGTTGCGCGCTAGCCGCTGCGTCATCGTGCATTCCACGAAGTCGGGCTCAAATCCGCGCATCGCCGCCAAATTGAAAGGGCGCACGTCCGAAGTCTTGGGCTCGGCGTTGGGTAAGGTTCTGCGCGAAGCTGTGAAGCAAAGTTCTGTTTGCCACGTCTGCATCGCGGGCGGGGACACTTCCAGTTACGCCGCACGAGCCATGGGGATTGAAGCGCTGGAGATGATCGCGCCGCTTACGCCGGGTGCGCCGATGTGTCGGGCGCTTGCGCCAGATTCCCCCGCCGATGGACTCCAGGTTGTTTTTAAGGGTGGCCAGGTCGGGCCGGAGAACTATTTTGAAATTGTCCGCAAAGGAAAATCATGAAGAAGAAACGACTCGGATTGGTCCACACCTCGGCGACGCTCGTGCCGGTGTTTGCGGCGTTGTGCAAAGAAAAGTTGCCGAACGTCGAGGTTTTCAACATTGCCGACGATTCGCTGGTGCGCGGCATTCGTGAAGCGGGTTCGCTCACGGCGACGATCGCCCGGCGCGTGGCTGGTTATCTGGAGTCGGCAGAGTTGGCGGGCGCGGATTACATCATGGTCACGTGCTCGTCCATCGGGCCGGCAGTGGAGGCCGGTGCGAAGCTGATGGGTGTGCCGGTGTTGCGCGTGGACCAGCCGATGGCGGACAAAGCGGTTGCAACCGGCAAACGCATCGGCGTCATCGCCACCCTCTCCACGACGCTCGAACCAACAGCGGATTTGATACAACGCCGCGCGGCGATGGCCGGGAAACAGATTGAACTCACCTCGAAGTTGGTGGAGGGCGCGTTTGAGGCGTTGATGGCTGGCGATGGGGCGACGCATGACACCAAAGTCGCGACAGCTTTGAGGGAGTTGTCGCAGCAGGTGGATGTGGTGGTGCTGGCCCAGGCTTCGATGGCGCGTGTGGTGGATTCGCTCGCGCCGTCCGACAAGCGCGTGCCGATTCTGGCGAGCCCGGGCATCGCCGTGGACTATCTGGCAACGGTGCTTTAGCGAACGCCAATGTATCCGCTCGCGAAATATCTATTCTACTCGCTCTCGGCTATTCTGGTGCCGGCAATTGGGATCGCGCTGCTGGGCAATCATCCAGCAGCCGGGCGCGTGCTGTGTGTAATCGCGGTCGTGGTTCTCGCGATTGGTCTGCGGTTCATCTCCAAATTGCGTGGCTATCAATTCACCGCGTGGATCGTGGCGGCGGTGACGACGGCCATGATGTTCCCGCAGTGGTTCGGCACGTGGGGCAGTTTCGATATGCAGGGCAAGTGGGTAAAGTTGCTGGTGGTGCAAACCGTGATGTTCGGCATGGGCACGCAAATGAGCCTCCAGGACTTCGCCGGCGTGGCCCGGAATCCCCGCGGGGTGCTGGTGGGCATCGTTTGTCATTTTTCGGTGATGCCGCTGATCGGCCTGGCATTGACAAAGATCTTCCACTTCGAGCCGGAGATTGCGGCGGGAATCATTTTGATAGGTTCGTGCTCCAGCGGGCTGGCGTCGAACGTGATGGCTTACATCGCCAAATCGAACCTCGCGCTGTCGGTCACGGTCACGGCGATGACGACGGTGGTGGCGCCGTTCGTGACGCCGTTGTGGGTGAAGTGGCTCGTTGGCGCGGAGGTACCGATGAGTTACTTCGGCATGATGATGGAGATCATCAAGATCGTCATCGTGCCCATCGGCGCGGCGTTGCTGCACGATTATCTGAAGCACGCCAAGCCGCGCGGACGCAAGGTCACGTGGCGGCTCGCCGCGGCAAGTGCAGCGTGGCTGGGTTTTCTCGCGTTTGGCGGCTGGGCCGGGCTGAAAGGACGGCTGCCCGAGGCGGGTTTGATTTTCGCCGGCGTCTTCGGCTTTTTCTGCGCGGCAATTCTCTTCGGGGTGGCTTATCACGGGCTGACGCGTCTCCTCACGCGGCTGGATTCCTGGATGCCGGTCGCTTCGATGGCGGGTATCGTTTACTTCACCACGATCACCACGGCGGCAGGACGCGACAATTTGCTAAGGGTCGGTCTGCTGCTCTTCCTCGCCTCCGCAATCCACAACTTGCTGGGCTACGGGTTTGGTTACTGGTTGAGTCGCGCGAGCGGCCTGGACAAGAACTCGGCGCGCTCGGTGGCGTTCGAGGTGGGCTTGCAGAATGGCGCGATGGCATCCGGTCTTGCCGCGCAGATGGGCAAACTGGGAACGATCGGGCTGGCGGCGGCGATCTTTAGTCCGTGGATGAATGTGAGCGGTTCGATTCTGGCCAATTACTGGCGAAAGCGACCAGCGCAGCCAGACACGAAATAGCGCGAACGGTTGACCAACAAAAGCGGGCTGGATTTTGTGGCCGCTGGCAACCATGCTGCCAAACGCATGAAACGATTTCTCCTGTGCTTCGCGTTTTCGTTTGCGCTTGCCAGTGCCTTCGCTGACACCAACTCCGCGCCGTTGACATTGTGGTATCGCGAGCCGGCGACCGAATGGGTTGAGGCGTTGCCAGTCGGCAATGGCCGGCTGGGGGCGATGGTGTTTGGCGGGCGGGAGACCGAACGCATCCAGTTCAACGAATCCACGCTTTGGGTGGGTGAGCCAAGGGATTACTCGCATCCGGGCGCTTCGAACTATCTTGCCGAAATTCGGCAGTTGCTTTTCGACGGCAAACAAAAGGCGGCGGAGCAACTGGCCATGACAAATTTCATGAGCGAGCCGCTGCGACAAATGCCGTATCAGCCGTTCGCCGACCTGCGGTTGGAATTTCCGGGACACACGAACGCCACCGAGTATCGGCGCGAGTTGAACCTCGATACGGGTGTGGTGCGCACGACTTACCGGGTTGGCCTGATCCGGTTTGAGCGCGAGACGTT
The DNA here is from genome assembly GCA_044225555.1 of Limisphaerales bacterium. Taxonomy (GTDB): domain Bacteria; phylum Verrucomicrobiota; class Verrucomicrobiia; order Limisphaerales; family JADLHS01; genus JADLHS01. Next base: position 381,638 of record JBGAIM010000003.1, read on the forward strand.
CGCCAGCGCGCCCGACGGTGTGCTGGTAACCCGCCTCGGAGCGGATCTCAAAGGCCAGGTTTCGTTCAGCGTGGGATTTGATTGTCCGCATACCAACAGCCTGGTGACGAAAGTCAGCGCGAATGAACTCATTCTCACGGGCCAACTGAGGGACAGTTACAATGGTGGCGTCATCAGTCATCCTTTGAAATTCGAGGCACGTCTCGTGGTGCGCACCGACGGTGGCAAGGTAACGGTTGAGAACAATCGCGTTCAAGTCACCGGCGCGAATTCGGCCACGCTGATTCTCGCGGCGGCGACGAGCTTCAAGAGTTTCCTGAATGTGAGTGGCGATCCGGCCAAGGCCAATGCGAAAGTGTTGGCGGACGTGGCCTCAAGGGATTGGGCAAAACTCCGGGCGCGGCACGTGGCCGACCATCAGAAGCTTTTCCAGCGCGTCTCGCTGGACCTGGGTGGTGATGACCGTTCGAACGTCCCGACGGACGCGCGGTTGCGACAAGCGACGCTGGCGGAAGATCCGGGACTGGCAGCCCTGGTGTTTCAATACGGACGTTACCTCCTGATTGCGAGCAGCCGGGCGGGCGGGCAGCCCGCGAATTTGCAGGGCCTCTGGAACGAGAGCCTTAAGCCCCCGTGGGACAGCAAATACACCTGCAACATCAACACCGAGATGAATTACTGGCCCGCCGAGGTCGCGAACCTGGCGGAGTGTCATCAACCGTTGTTCGATGCCATGGATGAGTTGATGTTCTCCGGTCAGCGGACGGCGATGAATCATTACAGCGCGCGCGGCTGGGTGTTGCACCACAACTTCGATATCTGGCGCGGGACCGCGCCGATCAACGCCTCCAATCACGGCATCTGGGTGACTGGCGGGGCTTGGCTGTGTCAGCACTTGTGGTGGCATTATGAATTTAGCGGCGACAAGGAGTTTCTTGCGAAGGCGTATCCAGTGATGAAGGAAGCGGCGCTGTTCTTTGTGGATTTTCTGATTGAAGACCCGCGCAATGACAAACACTGGCTCATCAGCACGCCGAGCAATTCGCCCGAGCAAGGCGGACTGGTTGCCGGGCCGACGATGGATCATCAGATCATTCGCGACCTGTTCGGCAATGTCATCGAGGCTTCGACCCTTCTTGGAGTTGACACGCAACTTCGTGAGCAGTTGAAAACCATGCGGGCCCGCATCGCGCCGAATCAAATTGGCAAATACGGTCAGTTGCAGGAATGGCTCGAAGACAAGGATGACCCGAAGAGCAAACACCGGCACGTGTCGCACTTGTGGGGGATTTATCCCGGACAGGACATCACGTGGCAGAACACGAACTTCTTCAACGCCGCGCGGCAGTCGTTGATTTACCGTGGTGATGAAGCAACCGGCTGGAGCATGGGTTGGAAAGTGAACTTGTGGGCGCGCTTCCTCGACGGCGACCATGCCGCACTGATCCTTCGCAACCTGCTCCGCCCTGCGAAAGGGACCGGAGTGAATATGACCACCGGCAGCGGGCTTTATCCGAATCTCTTCGATGCGCATCCGCCGTTTCAAATTGATGGCAACTTCGGCGCCACCGCGGGCATCGCCGAGATGCTGCTGCAAAGCCATCTTCGCGACACCGATGCGAGTTACGTGCTGCATCTCTTGCCCGCACTGCCCAAGGCCTGGCCGACCGGCTCGGTCAAAGGACTGCGCGCACGGGGCAATTACGCAGTGGATCTCGCGTGGAAGGATGGGCGTCTGACGGCGTTCTCGATTCGCAGTCCCACTCAGCGATTCTGCAAGGTGCTCATCGCGGGCAAGCTCAACGAATTTGATCTGGCGACGAAGAGTCTGAAGGCAGTCGAGAACAAATGAAGCTCAAGGTGCAAACGGGCCTTTGCCCGCACCGGCGCCATTGGTAATCAAATTGGGGATGAGGTTCGCCGCGTCCAGCGAGTATGGATAGGGCGGCGGGTTCAAGCTGTTGACTTCGCTCGACAAAATGTCCGTGCCGGGAATCTGGATGGAACTGGAGTCCGAGCCCGCCGACCACGTGGTGTTCACCTCGATGTTGTTCGTGGCGAAAACTTTTCCGTCAGTTCCTTCGGTGCGGTAGAGTTCCCAGACGTTTTTGACGGTGTCAAAGTAGTTGTTTTCCACGAGGATCTCCGAGGCGATGGCGGCGCGGATGCAGTTGTTGTTGCCGGGCGCGTGGTAGTAGTTGTTGAAAACGTGCACGCGGCCAAAACGGACGCGTGGCATCCGCTCGTGCACCAGTTGACCCCACCAATTGTGATGGTAGGTCACGTGCAGTTTCCCGGTGTCTTCGCCCGCGTTGTTGTCGCTGTGGCCGACGAGATTCGAGAAGCGATGTGTGTTGGCGGGATTGGTGTAGTAGAAGTAGCACCAGGAAACCGTGATCCAATCCGCCGCATGACTGATGTCCAGATTGCCGTCGTCGCAATCCACGAAGGTGCAGTGGTCCACCCATACGTTCAGGCATTCCTGCAACGTCAGCCCGTCGCTGTCGCCGGCGCCGCCGGGATTGGTAAAGGTGAGGTTGCGGATGATGACGTTGTTATTTCCGAACACCTTCAGATCGCCAATCAAGGTGGCGTTCGTGCCCAGGCCAATGATGGTCTTGTTGTCGCGGACGCGGACGTTCGAGCTGCCAAGATCAATGGTGCCGGACACATGAATGGTGTACGGCACGTTGGTGCCGACGTAATGGTTGAAGTCGGCGAAGTTGTCCACAATAACGGTCGGGCCGGCCGCGCCACCGGTGGTGCCGCCATTGAGCGTGGCGTAACCATCCGGCGAACCGGCCGGAGGCGGGGCGCTGATGGTCAGTACAGCCACGACACTGGTGGCCGCGCCCAGACTGTTGGTAATCACTACATGATACGTGCCGACGTCGGCAGGCTGGGCATTGAGCACCGTCCAAGAGTTGCTGATCGCGCCAGGCAATAGTGTGTTGGTGTTGAAAAACCATTGGTAGCTCAAGGGCGCCGAGCCAGTGACCCCCACGGCGAACAGGGCGCTTTGGCCGACCGCCACCGTACGGTTGGTGGGCTGGGTGATGATCGTTGGAGCTGTTGGCATCGGAGGCAATACTCCGCCAACCCGCACACGATAGAATTGCGATTCTGCGCCCGCAACCAGCTCGTTGGTGACGTCGAAGTTCCCATTCGCATCGAAGCTGTTGGTCGAAATGGTAGGCCAAAGTTCCTGCGCCAGCCCCAGGTCCGCCGTCGCCAGAACGGCATAGGCGGAACTCGCCGGACCATTGGTGCCGCGGAGAACAATTCCCTGCGCCGTGAGCAATGCCTCGGTGATGTAGGGCCTGGTTTCCCTGACCTGACCGTCCGGCGGCGTAACGCCGGCCCAGTTGGTGGCGACGCGCACTTCATCCAACCAAAGCGCACCCGTGGCCTCGGTGCGATGTGAAATGAAAAAGGCGTTCAGCGTGGACACATCCGATCCGCTCGTGGTGGAAATGGTCGGAACTGGCACGGCGTTCTCTGACGCTCCCAAGGAGACAGGATCGAGCCAGAGCGCCACTTCATCATCCCCAGCCAGAGCGCTGACCCATCGGTAACGCATCACAATCAAGTGCGTGCCGGGCGTCAACGCCGCCGTGGAGACCGCGGCGGGAGTATCGCCACTCTTGACCACCTGCAACTGACCGCCGGCATTGAGAAAGACTCCCGAGCTGGCGTTGCCGGAAGAGGTGGAGTTTCGAAAGTAAGCGATCCGACGGCTGGCGGTTGGTTGCACTTGGATGTTCAGCAGGAAGGAAACGTACAGCGTAGGATTCGAGCCATCGATCGTCATCGTTGGGTTGAAAGCGACGCCACGGTCGCGATTGCTGCTGGGCGTGCCCAACAACAGGATGCCCCGCGAATCGCTGGTGGTCTGCAAACCTGTATATGTCAGTCGGGCGGCGGTGGTGTTGGTGGGGCTTCCCGTTCCTGTGCTGTTGCCGCTGTCCCAAACGACGACGCTGGTGGGACCGCCCAAACGCTCCCCTTCCGTGTAGGTGTTGGGGAAGGAATCGTAAAATGGAAGTGTCACCGCGGCCAGGGTTTGAACTCCTATCACCAAACCGGCGACGAACATCGCCAACCGCTTCACGCAGCGGAACAAATGTCTCCCCCGTTGCTGCAGGTCCGATATGAGCAGAAAGCTGGTGGCCATTAGAATGAGAGCGGATTAGAAACTCGTGATCTTGCCGACGCCCGACCAGTTGGTCACCACGGACGGCACCTCCGTCACGGCATCAAGCGTGTATGAATAGGGCGGCGCGTTCGTCACCCAAGGGGCGTTGAAGGCGAAAGTCGCGGCATTGGTTTGGGCAAAGCCACGGTTGCCGGGGCTGTTGGTGATCACGCTGCCCACGACTTTGAGCGCGTTGCCAACTCCTCCGCCGTTCACATACACAGTTGGGTAGGCGTTGGTCGCGAATGTGAAAAACACCTGCTCCACCAGGACCGCCGACTCCGTGGTCGCCTGGATGCACTTGCCCGTGCTGTTGGTGGCAGTGCGATTGTCCGTGTATTGGTTGAACACGTGCGCGTTGCCGAATCTCATGCGCGGCGTCCGCTCGTCCACGTTGATGAACCAGTTGTGGTGATAGGTGACGTTGAGCTTGGAGCGGTCGCCAGTAGCATTGTCACTATTGCCAACGAGACTGCACTTTTTCTGGTTGGCGAAAATGTTCCAGGAAACGGTCACGTAATCTGACCCGTTCACAACGTCCACCATGCCGTCATACACGCGATCAAAGTCGCAATGATCCACCCAGACATGGTGCGACGCGCCATCCACAGCGACGTAATCCCAACCGTAAGTGTCATAGGCACCAGAGGGATCGAAAACATACAGGTCACGAAAGCGAAGATTCCGGATGATGACGTTAGACTTGCCGTTGATCCGGAGCGTGCCCCGGCTGATGGTCGCGCCGTTCGTGGAATAAATTGTTTTGTTGTTGTTGAGGTCAATGCGGCCCGTGGCGTAACCCGGGGCCGGATTGTTATTGTTGAGGGAGGAGCAATCAATGTCGGCCGTGATTAGCACCCGCAGTGGCATGTTGCTGCGTTGAGCGAAGTTGACCAGCCAAGTCAGATTCGAGGCCACTACCACCGGTCCGGCGGCGCCACCGGTGGTGCCGCCGACCAGCAAGGTGTTATTGGTGGCGAAGCCGTCGAGGGTGGCGAAGCCAACCAAGCTGAAGTCCGGCATCAGTGCAGTCGCCGGCGGCACGCTCAGGCGAAAGAACTGTGCGCCGGGCAGGATCGGGTTCGTGAGGATGAAATTGCCGTCCGCGTCAAAAGTGTTGGTCGCCACCGCCGGCCAGTTGGTTGACGGCAAGGCCAGCGTGGCGCTCGACAGCAAGTGATAGGTGGCGTTGTTCGAACCACCGCTGCCCGCCAAAGCGACGCCGCCGGCAGCAGGCCAGATGTTGGTGATGAGGAGCGGCCCAGCCGTTGCCGATGGGACGGCGATGGCCAAGAGGCCAGTGGCGAAGCTGATCCACAACTTCAGGAACCCCAATCACGACCGCAACGCGATGATGATCCAACCCAAACCGGCGAATCCACAATGCTGTGGACATAAACTAGCAGAGGTCGTTGCCCTGTCATGCGCTCCTTTTTGCACGACGGCTTGAAAATTGAGCACGGACAAGTCAACTCCGGTGCGAACCAGGAGCGGCCCCAGGCTTGAGGCTGCGAGCCGCAAGCCGCGCAACTACGACCGCTTCTCGTCCGCGTCAATGAAGTCCACAAAGTTCTTGATGTCGTCGCGGTGGGCGAGACCGGCGGCTTCCTTGCGTTGTTTCAAGCGCGCCACGGCTTCCGCGTCGTCGGGCTTGGGATAGTTCAACATGCTTTGCAGCAGTGCGGCTTTGTCGGCGGCTGTTTTCTTCACGTGCTGCTTCACCCAGTCGCAAACCTGGCCGTCGGTGACGGAGTTCTTAACCACTTCGACCATCTGGGCATGGGTCACGCCGGCGGCATCGAGCCAGCTCTTGTCGAACCCGCGCGAACCGTAGTTCGGCTGGTAATCGGCGTGGAGTTTGCCGGCCAGATGCAGGCGGATCTTGTCCAAATACCGCGGCAGGTGGGGCCAGCCGTCCATGGTTTCGCGGGGACTGCGGGGATAGATGATGTTGCTCATGCGGGTCATGATGGTTGGCGGCGCACGCGTGTCAATCTTCCGGTGTAAATGCGCTTTACCTCGGCGCGGGGGCGGGGCATTTTACGGTGACAACAAGCGATGAACCGATTCGCCATCATCAAAGAGTTTCTGGAGTTTCTGCGGGAGCGCAAGAAATGGTGGATCGCGCCCATTGTCATCTTCCTGCTGTTGCTCGGTGGTCTCCTCATCTTCGCCAAAGGCTCGGCGCTGGCCCCGTTTATCTACAGCCTGTTCTAGGCCGCGCGGCATTATTCATGAACCGCGAGACTCTCGATCAGTGGTGCGAGCGGGGTATTCTCGGCCTGGTGCTGGGCATTCTGGTGTTCAGCCCGCTGGCGTTTGGCGCCGCCCGCTTGCAGGAATTCCTGGTTGTGCAAGCGTTTACCGCCGGTGTGCTGCTGATCTGGTTGGCCCGGGTGTGGCTCAATCCGCGCCCGAAATTTCTCTGGCCGCCCGTGTGCTGGCTCGTGGTGGCTTTCACCGGCTACGCCATTGCCCGTTACCTGACCTGCGACATCGAATACGTGGGACGACAGGAACTGTTGCGTGTCCTCGTCTATGCCGCGCTGTTCTTTGCCATCCTCAACAATCTGCATCGCCAGGAATCCACCCAGATTATCAGCTTCACCCTGATCTTCCTGGGCACGGCGATTTCTTTTTACGCGGTGTATCAGTTCCTCACCGGTTCGGACTACGTGTGGGCATTTCAGGTGGGCAATAAAGGTCGCGCCAGCGGAACTTACATCTGCGCCAACCACCTGGCCGGTTTTCTGGAAATGATCCTCCCGCTCGCGCTGGCCTATACGCTGGTCGGGCGCGAAAAGGCGCTGACGAAAATTTTTCTCGGCTACGCCGCGTTGGTCCTGCTGGCGGGGATCGCGGCAACGGCGTCGCGCGGGGGCTGGGCGGCGACCCTTCTGGCCCTGGCGTTCCTGTGCGGAGCCCTGCTGTCGCATCGCACCTACCGGCTGCCCGCCGTGGCGCTGCTGATCGTTCTGGTGGGGGGCGGCATCTTCATGACCACGCGCACAACTTTTTTCAAGGCCCGATTCAACCAGGCGTTTTCCTCGGGCAAAGTCGAATTGAGCACGCGTTACGACATGTGGGACGCCGCAGTGCGAATGTGGCGGGATCACTTCTGGGTGGGGGTCGGCCCCGGGCACTACGATCTGCGTTTCCGCACCTACCGCCCGACCTCGGTTCAGTTGCAGCCTGAACGCGCCCATAATGACTACCTGAACACCCTCGCGGACTGGGGGGTCATCGGGGCGGCCCTTGTCGCCGGCGCTTTCGTGGCCCTCGGCATTGGCGTGATCAAGGTCTGGAAAAATGTCCGGCGGGGGGAAAGCGATTTCAGTTCGAACCTCAGCAACAAGTTCGCTTTCGTGCTCGGGGCCACGGGCGGTTTGCTGGCCTTGCTGGCCCATTCGGCCATGGACTTTAACCTGCACATCCCCGCCAACGCCATGCTGGCCATCAGCCTCATGGCGCTGTTGAGCGGCCATTGGCGTTTCGCCACGGAGCGATTCTGGGTTTCCGCCGGACTGCCCGGCAAGTGCGGGGTCAGCCTGATTCTCATTGCCGCCACCGCCTACCTCGGGCAACAGGATGTCCGGCTTGGCCGCGAATGGGCGTTGCTCCGACAGGCGGCCCAGGCGGAGGCCTTTTCGCCCGAGCAAGCCCTCCTGCTGGAAAAGGCCTATGTCATCGAACCACAGAATTTCGACACCGCCTACCAGATCGGCGAAGCGTATCGCGAACAGGGCTTCGCCGGTGAGGGTGACTACCAATCCCTCGCCACCAACGCCATCGGCTGGTATCAACGCGGCATCACGAATAATCCGTTCAACGGCTACAATTACATGCGCTGGGGGATGGTGCTGGATTTCCTGGGCGATCACGCGGCTGCGGAGCCGATGTTTCAGAAAGCGGATGAACTCGATCCCAACGGTTATTTCACCACTGCACACGTAGGCAAGCACTATGTGGACGCCGGTGAATACGCCGCCGCCCGGCCCTGGCTGGAGCGTTCACTATTGCTGTTCCGGACGAACGAGATCGCGAGCATCAATCTTCAACTCGCAAACCAGCGGCTTCTGGAAGCTGCCACCAACGAGACTGCCCGGACGCTGTTTGACAAACTCAAGTGACCAATCCGTCACCGGGCGGGTCACTTGCGCGGGGGAGACTTGGGCTCAGGCTTTCCCCGTGGACGGCGGCGACAACCGTTTTGCAGCCATAATCGCCAGACCATGAGCAACGCCTCCTGCACAATGTGCCCGGACATTTTCGAGTGGCCTTCGACGCGCTCGGTGAAAATGATCGGTACTTCCGCCACCTGGTAACCCTGTCGCCACAGCTTGTGTGTCAGTTCGATCTGGAAGCTATAGCCGTTTGACTGCACGGCCTCCAGGTTCAACGCTTCGAGAGCGCGCCGGCGAAAACATTTGTAGCCGCCGGTCGGGTCCGTGATGGGCATGCCGGTGATGATGCGCACGTACAGCGCCGCTCCCTTGCTTAACATCAGCCGGTGCAATGGCCAGTTGATGATACGGATGCCGTTGATGTATCGCGAGCCCAGCACCAGATCGGCATTCTGCGCCATTTCCAAAAATGCGGGTACGTCATCCGGGTTGTGCGAGAAATCGCCGTCCATCTCGAAGATGAATTCGTAACCGCGCTCCAGCGCCCACTTGAAACCGGCCAGGTAGGCGCGCCCCAGGCCATTTTTCTCGGAGCGATGCAGCACATAAATCTCCGGATGTTTCGCGGCGAGTTCATCGGCGAGTTTGCCGGTGCCGTCGGGCGAGTTGTCGTCCACCACGAGCAGGTCAACCTTCGCCGGGAGAGCCAGAAGCCGTTGGGCCATGCGCGGGAGATTTTCCCGTTCATTATAGGTCGGCATGACGATGAGCGTCGGATTCATGCTGCGCTAGGCCGGAGAATAGATAAGAAACGCCCTGCCGCAAAACAAGTTGAGAATTGCCTGGCAGACTGACAACGGCCTGAAATCCTGGCTCCTACCCTTCATCCAAACTTCCATCTTAAACAACTCCGACCCGTCAGCGGTTCAATACTCGCAGGAATTCCCGCGCCTCCGGATGATCTGGCTGCAATTCCAGCGCCCGCCGCGCTGCGCGCCGCGCTTCCTCCACCCGGCCCAACCGCGCCAGGACGGTGGCCCGCGCGTAAGGAATCTGCGCCGACCGCGCATTCAAGGATTCCGCCCGCAACAATGCATCCACCGCCGCCTCGGCTTTTGTCTGGGCGGCATACGCCAGACCGAGATTGTACCAGGCCTGGGCAAACTTCGGGTCGAGTTTTACCGCCTGTTCCAGCGCCAGCCGCGCGTCGTCCAACCGGCCCACTTCGTTGAACGCCAAGCCGAGCCGATACCGATACGCGGCCTCAAGCGGCGCTAGCCGGCAGGCCGTCTGCAACGCCGCCACCGTCTCGGCGCTCCGACCTTGCACGCTCAACGCCACCGCCAGCGTGTCAAATAGCGGGGCCGAGTTGGTGTCCCAACTCACGGCGCGTTGCAAATAATCCACCGCCGATGCGACATCGCCGCGATCCAATTGAAAAACGCCCAACTGCATCGCACCCGCTGGTTGATCGGCGTTGTGACGCAGATAAGCCAGCAGATCACGGCCCGCCGTCGAGTTCGTGCCCACTGCGCGTCGCATGGCCCAGGCGGCATCAACTCGCACACCGCGCACGGGATCAACCAGGCCGGCAGCCACCGCGCGCGAGGCGGCTGTTACTTCAGCCGAAGCGTCCGGTTCCAATGCGCGCACGGCCACGGCCCGCACCAATTCGTTCGTGTCCTTCGTGCTCTTGATCAACGCCTCCTGCGTGGCGGCTTCGTCCACCCAACGCCGCAACAAATTCGCCGCCACCGCGCGCCAGAAGAAATTGGTTTCGACGGAAGTCATTTTGATCAATGCGGGCACGGCGGCAGCGTTACCTGCCCGGGCCTGCGCGATGGCCGTAGCCCGCCCGCGCATCAACTCGTTCGTGCGCGGACCGTACCACTTGTTCATGGCTTCGAGCGACCAGTCGGAGGTCTGGTTGGTGTGACAACGATTGCACGCGTTGGGAATCCCCAGTTCCTTCGTCAGGCGCGGATCGGGAATGGTAAATCCATGATCGTGGCGTGGATGACGTTGCATGTAGAACGTCGTGGGCATGTGACAGTCCGTGCAGAAATCGCCGCTCGTGCCGACCTTGTGTCGGCTGTGCGTTTCGAGGTCGATGCGCGGCGCGCCGTTGGTCAGGGCATTGCCGTGACAAGCCATGCACATCAGATTGCCCGGCACGCGCAGCTTGCTGGTGTGCGGTTCGTGACAATCCATGCAACGCACGCCCGCCGCGTGCATCTTGCTCCCGAGAAACGCGGTGAACTCGTAGTCCTCCTCGCGCACCTGGCCATCCGGATAAAACAAATCCGTCTCGTCGGGAATCGTCAGGGCGTGATGATCGAAGAAGTTCTCCCCGGGCCGGAAGTCGCCGGTTAGTTCGGCGCGCCGCGCGTGACATTGCGCGCAGGTGTGAAACATCTGCTGCTTGGAGAGCTTGCGGATGGTCGGATCGCCGGACTGGTTCGGATGTTTCGCCTGCCACGCGTTGTGATCGGCCATTGGACCATGGCAGGCCTCGCAGCCGACGCCACGCTCGGCCATTGCGGTGCGATAACTGTCGGTACGCTCGTCGTAGTTTTTTCGCAACCGCGTGTTGTGACACGTGGCGCACATGTTGTTCCAGTTCATCCCGCGCCCGGTCCAATGCCCCCACTCGCCGGGCTGCCGATCCTCTGCGCCATAGACGTTGAACCACTCCATCCGTTTTGGATCGAAACACAATTCACTCGCCTGCAAGCGGCCATCGCCAACGGGAATGAGATATTGCAGCAGCGGGTCCACACCAATCACCCGGGCGACTTCGAATGGTTGGTTCGTCCGGCTCAAGCCCTGCGTGACCAGTTGAAACTTTCCGTCCGCGACGCGAGCTTCGGATGCTTGCGACCCGTGCTTGATTCGATGCACCGGCTCGAAAGCAGGCGTGTCCAGCGCCGGTTCAATCGGCCGTTCCGCCAGTGCGTGATGTGACTTCTCCCAGTTCTTGAACGCTTCCTCGTGACAAGACTTGCAACTCGGCGATTTGCCGTAGGCCGCGAACACGGATGCATCCGAAGTTGCCGTTGTGCCAGAGGCTGAGGCCGATTTCGACCGAGTGCGCGAAGTCACGATGATGGCCGCAAACACCAGCGGGAGCACCACAACCAAGGCGCAGGCCGCCAACACGGCTTTGCCAGTTCCTGGCGAGGATGATTTCTTTTGCTTGGCCGACACTGGCGGATGGATAGCAGAAGCTGTTGCCGGCAGGAAGCAAACAAGCGCCAGCCCGCGACAAACTGATCGTACTACACCTCCACACCACCCTTCCTCACCACGCCCGGGCGTATTGCATCGGCGGCGGTAACTTGTCCTGGTGACCGAGAACTTTCGCCGCGTGGGCCGGCCAATACGCATCGCGCAGGAATTCCCGCGCGAGCAACACCAGATCGGCCTGCCCCTGGCGCACGATGTCGTCGGCTTCTTTTGGCTGCGTGATGAAACCCACTGCCGCTGTCGCGATACCAGCCTCGCGTCGGATCCGTTCGGCAAATGACACCTGATAACCCGGCGCCACGGGAATCTTCGCATCCGGCACGTTGCCGCCCGAGCTGCAATCAATCAGATCCGCGCCCTCCGCCTTGAGGCGTCGGGCCAGCTCAATGCACTCCGCGATGTCCCAGCCGCCCGGCACCCAGTCCGTGCAGGAGAGCCGCACAGTGAGCGGCAGCTTCTCCGGCCACACGGCCCGTACGGCGCGCGTGGTTTCCACTAGGAAGCGGCTGCGATTTTCATAACTTCCACCGTAACGATCCGTGCGCGAGTTGCTCAGCGGCGAGAGAAACTCGTGGCTCAAGTAACCGTGCGCAGAATGAATTTCCAGCCACTCGTAACCCGCTGCCAGCGAACGTTTCGTCGCGGCGACAAAATCATTCTGCACGCGGGTGATGTCCGCTTCCGTCAGCGCGCGCGGGACTTTTGGCAGATCGCCACCGAAGGCCAATGCGCTGGGGGCAATCGTCGGCCAGCCGCCGGCAGCGTCCGCCAGATGCGCGCCGCCCTGCCACGGAAGCGCCGCCGAAGCTTTGCGCCCGGCGTGAGCGATCTGGATTCCCGCCACCGCGCCGTGTTGTTTGATGAAATGATTGATGCGCGCCAGCGGCTCGACGTGTTTGTCCGCCCAGATTCCCGCGCAACCGGGAGTAATTCGACCTTCGGGCGAAACCGCCGTGGCTTCCGCGATCACCAAACCCGCGCCACCCACGGCCCGCGAGCCGAGATGCACCAGATGCCAATCGTGGGCCACGCCGTCATCCGACGAATACTGGCACATGGGCGACACGCCGATGCGGTTGCGCAAGTTGACCGATTTGAGGGTCAGCGGCTGAAACAGATGTGGTTGGTTGCTCAGATTATTTTCCATCGCGGCACTACATAGTGGCGAAATCCCGGGTGCGCAAGCGGGGAAGCTCCGAAGGGATTTCGCGAAACGCCGGCCTTCAACGCACGATGCCCCGACGGTTGTTCCTGGAAAGGAGTCATGGACATTCGAGGCCTCGTCAACGACACTGGCGCGGTTCCCGCCTAACGAGCCGGATCCAGGAATCGTTTCCGACCGATCTTATGTCCAAGAAACCAGAAGCCGCGGCACCTGCCGCCAGCGAAACCGAACAGCAACGTTTCGAGCGCATCTTGTTGCGACCGCAGTTCAAACCGCTCAAGGCTGTGCTCGACCAACTCGGCGTGGCCGTGCCCTTGATGCAGGCGGCGATCATCACGACGAATTCCTACCCGATGTTCCTGGGCAAAGTGGGTTACCGCGTCGTCGTGGTGAAACAAATCCACGAGAACGATTGCTATTCGCGCCTCGGCCCCAAAGGCGGCATTCGCGCCGTGCTGCCGGTTCACGACACGGCCACCTACAGCACGCTGGTAACGCTCGTGAATTTTGATTCCACCGTCACCACCACCGCCAACTCCGTGGACTATTACGACGCGCAACTGGCCGATTTCAAAATCCAGTTGATGAGCCGCTCCGGCAACGCGGGGTGAACTGACACCGAAGATTCGGTTGCCCGGGAGGCTTACCGGCGTTCCAGCCAGCCGCGGCTTTTCATCCAATCCGTAACCCGATCGGGCCAGGTGGTGACCGGCTCCGGCGTCCGGCGCAAGCCGTAGCCATGTCCGCCCGCGGGATAAACGTGCAGTTCGACGGGCACTTTCGATTGCTTCAACGCGAGCGCGTAACCCAACACATTCTCCACCCGCACCGGATCATCCGCCGCCATCACGAGCAAGGTGGGCGGCGTGTTGGAGGTCACCGCCACGGTAGGATTGATCTTGGTGAGATCATCCTTTTGCATCAAGTACGCGGGGTAGATGAGAATCTGGAAATCGGGCCGGCAACTCGCGGCGTCCGCCTCGTCCACGGCGGAGTAAGCGCGCTCGTTGTAGTTCGCGCCCGCCTCGGCGGCCAGATGGCCACCGGCGGAGAAGCCGAGCACGCCGATGCGCTGCGGATTGATGCCAGACTCTTTGGCGCGATGGCGCACCAGACTGAGCGCGCGTTGGACATCCTGCAACGGCCCCTTCGCCCGCTTCGGCACGCGATACTTGAGCAAGACACCCGTAACGCCAATGGAATTGAGCCAGTCACAAACCTCCGTTCCTTCCAGGTCCCAGGCGAGGATCGAGTAACCGCCGCCGGGACAGATCACCACCGCCGTGCCCGTGTCCTTCGCGGCTGGGGGGCGATAAACGGTAATGCTCGGCTGCGACACGTTGCCCAAACGCATCACCCGTTGACCGGCAACCAGTCCCTCGTCCGGTTTGGTCAAGTCACGTTCGGTTGAAACCACATTGGTCTCGCCCGGCGCGCGGCCCGGCCACAACGGAACGGGATTGACCGGTTCGACCGCCCAGGCCTGCGCCGCGCAAAGAACCGCACAACCCAGATTGAAACCGTGGATCGCCTTGAAGTTCATGCGGGCAGTAAAACGGATTCACTCACGAGCGTCGAACGTAATTCATCGCCGGGGCTTCCTGGCCGTCGAAGTTTCGCCGGCCCCCGCCCTTGTTTCGTGACCACATTTCGCTAAGCTCCACCGCCGTGAACACCTCTTCGATGCTTTGGGTCCTCGGTGGATTGACCCTCATCAATGTTTCCCGCGCCGCGGACGTTGCTTCCACGCCCGCCGCCGGCACTGCGCAAACGCTGGAGTCAATCCGGCAAAAACATGACCTGCCGGCGTTGGCGGTGGTCGTGGTGAAGGACGGCAAAATCTGCGACCGCGCCGCCGTGGGCGTGCGCAAATCTGGCGACCCCACGCCGGTCACCACCAATGATGTGTTCCACATCGGCTCCTGCACCAAGTCCATGACCGCCACCCTCACCGCCATGTTGATCGAGGAGGGCAAACTGCGCTGGAACACGAGCATTGCGGAGATGTTTCCAGACCTGAAGGGCAAGATGAACAAACAATACGAAGCGGTGACCGTCGAACAATTGCTCCAGCATCGGGGTGGCGTTCCGGGCAGCCCGCCGCCCGCCGCCTGGCAACGCGCGTGGGAGCAGAAGGGTTCACCCCGGCAGCAGCGAAGTGAATTCATCGCCGCGATTCTCGGCCAGCCACCGCAGGCCGCGCCAGGCACGAAGATGATTTATTCCAATCAGGGTTACGCCATCATCGGCGCGATGCTCGAAAAACTTGCGGACCAACCTTGGGAAACACTGCTCACCGAAAAACTTTTCCAACCGTTGGAGATGAAATCCGCCGGCTTCGGCGTGCCGGGCCCGAAGGACAAGGTGGATCAGCCGTGGGGCCACACGCGCAAGTTACTTCAAACGCTGCCGCAACAATCGGACAACCCACCCGCCATCGGCCCGGGCGGCACCGTGCATTGCTCCCTCGACGATCTGGCGCGCTACGTGATGATCCATCTGGACGGCGAACGCCACGGCGGATTGTTGAAACCGGAAACCTTCCGCAAATTGCATACTCCACCCGACGGCGGCGATTACGCCTGCGGCTGGGTCGTGGTGAAACGCGGGTGGGCCGGCGGAAATGCCCTGATGCACAACGGCTCCAACACCATGTGGTATCTCGTGATGTGGCTCGCGCCCGGGAAGAACTTTGCTGTCGTCACCGCCACCAATATCGCCGGACCGGGCGCGGAAAAAGGTTGCGACGATGTCGCGGGCGCGATGATCAAGCAATGGCTCGCCCAGTAAACCCGCCTGCGCCATTTGCGGGCGGAGTCCGCACTCGGGAGCGCTTCCCGCCAGACCGTGGCTGCAAAGCGGGCGCGGGCTTCAGCCGGCTTCGGGATGGTCTCGCCGGGCAGCCGGTGTGGCGGCGTGAACGCCACGCTCCATCGTCCGACTCCACTCGCCGCGTTTCACCCTCAAAAGCGGCGGTCATCAGTTTCCCCTGGCCGCCGGCAAGGGGCGCACGCTGATTTCCTTGAACCAAACCACATCGCCCGGATCGTGGTTTTGCAAGCCGATGTATCCCACCTCGGGCCGCTTGGGCTCCCGTTTCGGCTCATGCCACTGCTTTTGTGGCGGCAAGTTTGGATTCACCGAGTCAAAGGTGGACGCGCGTTTGCCATCGAGATCCACCGTGATCTTTGTGCCCGCCAACGTAATAATCATCGTCCGCCATTCGCCAGCCTGGGTCGCGGTGCCGGCCGAATCCGCCAGCGAATAAATCGCGCCGGTGCCGTGGAGCGGATCTCCCCCGCCCGCGATCTGGACTTCGTAACCACGATGCACCGCGAACCATGGTCCTTCCTCACGTTCGGCGGACGCCTGCATTTTCTCCATGGATTCCTGGGTGGGCGTCCCTTGGGCATCGCGCACGAACGCCGCGCCCGGTTGGTTTACCTGCTCCAGAATTCCGTCGGTCAGGCGCACATACACACCCGAGTTTGACTTCGCCTCCTTCGGCTTGAACACCACGCGCATCTGGCAATTACCCAGGCGCTCTTTCTTGTAAACCAGCAGGCCCAGTCCTTTCGGGTCGCAATCCGTTCGCAACATTCCGTCCTCCGCCACGAATCCACCCCAACCCAGATGCACCCAGTTCGTGTCCACCTTCCCTTCAGTGACCAGCGGCAAAGATCGCCACGCCGGCTCTGAAGGGGAATCCGCCGCGCGCAGTCCCGGCAAAGTGCCCGCCAACACTACGCCCAAAACAAGCACCAGAAGCCAGGCGGGCCGCGAGGTCCAGCTACCGCAGGCGATCAATGGCTGAGTATTCATACGCTGAGGCTGGAATAGCCTTCGCGGTGCGTCAAACCTCTTTCCCGCTTGAGCCTCGACCGATCTTGCCGGAATTAGGTTAGTCGCTGAAAACGAACCGCGTTCAGTACTAAACCCGGGCAATCCGCCGGTCTGTCCGCTCAGGAAAACCAAGCGAACAAACATCCTCGCCCTCCTCCGGACAAAACCGGAAAGAAACCCGGACGCGGGGCAGTTTGCGCGGGCGCACCAATGTGCACAACTTCCTGAGCGACGCGATCCCCGGCAGAATTACCTCGACAATACGAAAGGGGTCGGATAGCCTCGCGTTCCGCAACCGGAAGGGAATTCAGAATTCAGTTTGGAAGAAGTCAGACTCAGTCGCGAAATTCAACCTTGGTCAAGCGTATGAAATCCAACCATGTAATGCGGTGTGTTTGCGGGATCCTTGTTGGTCTCGCCACAAATTCAAATGCTCTGGACAGCATCCTTGTCAACGGCAGCTTTGAGAACTACGGCGGCCCTGGCAACAGCAACATTGGAGCTGGGCTCAATGGCTGGACCATCGGTAACGCGGGAGGCATCGACATCGTGTTTTCCACCGGGGTTGTGCCGGCATACTGGAAGGCCGCCGACGGCGACGTGTCAATTTCGCTGAGCTACTTTGGCCCTGACAGCGTAACTCAAACGGTTGCCACGACACCCGGCGCCTCGTATCACCTCAAGTTTGCGATGGCTGCCGAAGTCTATGGCGGCCCGGCCACCCGAACCATGGATGTGCTCTGGAACAATTCGGTGATCGCCAGTCCCTCATTTCAATACACCGGACAAGGTCCCGAAAACATGGGGTGGCTCGACTTCAACTTTGATGTGGTTGGCACTGGCAACGACACGCTTCGTTTCTTGGCGACTTCCGCCGGCCCCTATGGCCCGACGCTTGACAACGTGTCCCTCGTCATGGTGCCCGAACCGACCATCGCAAGTCTCGTGGCGTTGGGGCTGATTGGCCTCGTCGCACGCAAACGCGGCTCCTTTCAGTCAGGTGCTTCGAGATAATTCGCCCGCATCGGCGCCACCTGCAGAAGATTCTGGGGCATCCCGCTTGAGCTCGACGCATACCGGCTTCTGGGTAGCAATTCTCGTGCGGCGAAGATTGCGAGTAAGTCCTGAACAAAAGTCAGTAACTTGTCCTCGTGTTAGATTTCGCACTAGCTCCTGAGGTAAAAGGCGCGACTATGTGGGGGTGGCGTTACGTCGTTGATGTCCTTCTTGAGTTCCTTACGCTTAGATTCAGTCATTTTCCCGATTAATTTTCGTGGACTTTTCCAAACGGTGCGAGAGAATCGCGAACCGAGCTCAATGAAATCAGAACATTGAGAGTCCGTCGTCGCATCTTATCTAATATGAAAAATCCCCAGGCGCTTTCTCTATTTCTGTCCGCCAGACCACGCTCCGGTTGGAGCACCCGCCTCGGCCTGATCACCCTGTTTCTCGCGGCCGCCTTCTCGCCCGAAGCCGCTTTCACTCAGGTCACCAACAACACCCCGCTGACCACCTACTTAAGCAGCCCTCCTGGCAATTTCGGCATCGCCCTGTCCGCGCTGGGGAATGACCGCGTCATCATCGGCGCTTCCGCGTACAGCACTGGCGTGTCAGGCGCGGGGGTGGCACGAGTGTACGACACCAACGGCACGTTGCTGGTCACCATCACCAATCCCGCCCCGGCTGCCAGCGACGCTTTTGGCATTTCGGTGGCGGCGGTGGGGAGCGATCGGATTCTGGTCGGCGCCTATCTGGATGACTCAGGCGCAGCCAACGCCGGCTCGGCTTACCTGTTTAACACCAACGGCACTTTGTTGACCACTATCACCAACCCCACGCCGGCGAGCGGCGAACAATTCGGTTTTGCCCTGGCGGCGGTAGGCAGCAATCGAGTCTTGATCGGCGCTCATCTGGATACCACCGGCGCCACCGGCGCCGGCTCGGTGTACCTCTTCAGCACCAACGGAACCCTCCTGACCACCATCACCAATCCCACCCCGGCCCTGAACGACGGCTTCGGGATTTCCCTGGCGATGCTGGGCAACGACCGCTTACTGGTCGGCGCTTATCAGGACGACACGGGCGCGTTCAACACCGGCGCCGCCTATCTCTTCAGAACCAACGGCACGCTGCTCGCCACCATCACCAATCCCGTTCCCCTCGATTTAGACCAGTTCGGACGCAACGTGGCCACTTTGGGCAGTGATCGGCTGTTGATCAGCAGCGGCTCGGGCACCCGGATCATGACCACCAATGGCACGCTGCTCACGACCATCGCCAGCGGGAAACTAGCCGCAATCGGCAGCGACCGGGTGCTAGTTGGCGCCGCGGCGGACAACACCTTTTGCCCCAGTTGCGGGGCGGCCTATCTCTACAACACCAATGGCACGTTGCTCGTGACATTTACCCCGCAATTTCCCTCGGCACAGGCATTCGGTAACGCAGTTGCGGCGATGGGAAACTACGCTCTCATCGGTGGCCCCAGCTTGGATTCCGCCTATCTGTTCGATACCGCCTACACCTTGAACCCGAACCCTCAACCAACGCTGAACATCATCCGGGTCGGCACCACGGTTTCGATCAGTTGGGTCACATCCGAAACCGGATTGATCCTGCAACAAGCCGACGTGCTGGATGATCCCGACGCGTGGAACGAAGCGCCCGAGTCGCCCACCATTATCGGTCTGACCAATACTATTCAACAAACCCTCGTGACGACCAACCGCTTCTACCGCCTGCTCCAGCCGTGAGGCTCACACCCGAAATTGTCGTGACGTACCCGCAAACGCCCGCCACCATGCCGGCATTCCCATGAAAAACACGCCACTGGGTTTCATCGCCCTTGTCGCCATGGCTTGGGCTTTCGCATCCAGTTTATCAGCTCAGACCTTCTCCGTCTTGCGCCACTTCAGCGGAACGCCGGATGGACGCAGTCCCCAGGCGGGCGTGGTGTCTGTGGGCAACGCCCTCTTCGGGGCGGCAGACTCCGGCGGTGCCTGGGGGAACGGCACCTATTTCAAACTCAACAAAGATGGCAGCGGCTACGCCACCCTTTACAATTTCAGCTTTCTGCTCAACGAAACCAACTCCGACGGCGCGTATCCCGATAACACCCCGGTCCTGGTTGGCAACACGCTCTTCGGCGCAGCTTACAACGGCGGACTTTTCGGCAACGGCACCGTGTTCAAACTTAACACCAACGGCACCGGCTTCACCACGCTGCATCATTTTGCTGCCACCGCGTTGAACCCTTCCGGCATCGCCACAAATGCCGGCGGTGCCAACCCGGAGTCTGGCCTCCTGGTCGCGGACGATGTGGTTTACGGCACCACGGAGAATGGCGGCCCTTCCGGATATGGCACCGTGTTTCGCGTCAAGACCGACGGGACGGGCTTTACCAACCTGCACAGCTTCGCCACCAATGAAGGCGAATTTGTGGAAGCCCTGATCATGGTGGGCAGCAATCTTTATGGGACTGCCGCCGGACTTATTTCCGGACGCGGTACGGTATTCAAACTCAACACAAACGGCTCGGGATTTGGCATCCTGCACACCTTTGTGGCCACGAATTTTGTTCCGCCCGCCGGCGGGGACGGCCCCGGCCCGGAACCGGCCTATCCCAATGTTGATGGCGCGTTCGTCACCAGCCTGACCTCGGACGGAAGCACTTTGTTCGGCACCACCTACGCCGGCGGCGTGAACGGCAACGGCACGGTGTTCCGCATGAACCTTGATGGCTCCGGCTTCACCGTGCTGCACAACTTCGCGGCCTCCGCCAACAACAACAACGGCAGCTACACCAACGCCGGCGGCGCCCATCCCATCCAGTTCTCCGGCCTGAAACTTTCCGGCAACACCCTTTACGGCACGACCTATCATGGCGGCACCGGTGGCAACGGCACGGTATTCGCCCTCACCACCAACGGCACTGAGTTTGCCGTGCTTCACCACTTCACCGCCACCACAGGAGCAAACTCCATCAACAGCGATGGGGCGAACCCTTACCAAGGCTTGAGCATGTCGGTGGGAACCTTGTTTGGTACGGCGAAGAACGGCGGCAACACCGGCAACGGCACCGTTTTCAGCCTCACCACTGCACCGCTTCTCAACATCACTCGCGCCAACACGTCAGTCCTCCTGACCTGGCCAACGACTGCCGTGGGTTTCACTTTGGAATCCACCACCAATCTTACCGCACCGGCAACTTGGGCTGCGGTCACTCCAGCTCCGACACTGGTCAACGGCTTCAACACCGTCACCAATGCCATCGCCATCTCGCCAAAGTTTTATCGGCTGAAGCAACAGTGAAGCGCCGTAAACGGCGCGCTCCGTCCCGTCGGAGCGCGACCTTCAGGTCGCTTCAACGCACGAATGGACCAGAGCGTTGGAAAATTTCGGTGCGTGCTGACGGACGCAAGGTGAAGCGGCGTGAACGCCGCGCTCCGGCTGCAAAAGGAGCGCGGGTCTGCGACCCGCAATGGCTGCGCCAGTTCAGACGCGTTCGGATTAGGCGGGAACGGGAAGAGGGTTAAACGTGTTGCGGCTCACAGAGCCGCACTTCTACCGTTGGCGTTCCTCGCCGGGCCGGCGCGCACCGCCTACCCGGGGCGGATGGGATGTCGCAGAGCGACCGATGGAAATTAGCCAGCTACGAAGTGGCTGGTGGTGGCGGAGCAAATGTTTCCGTGCCGGATGGCACGGCGGAAGGGAGCGGAGGTTTCCGGCGTCCCTTCAGGACACAATGAATTGCGGGATGCGTTACCAGACACTCCGTGTCTGGCTAATTTCCGGTTGTCCCTCCGGGACGAAGCGCTGCGCCAATCAGGATGCGTGCGGATGAGGCGGGAACGGGAAGATGGTTAAACGGGCTGCGGCTCACAGAGCCGCACTCCTACCGTTGGCGGTCCTCGCCGCGCCGACGCGCACCGCCTACCCGGGGCGGATGGGATGTCGCGGAGCGACCGATGGAAATTAGCCAGCTACGAAGTGGCTGGTGGTGGCGGAGCAAATGTTTCGGTGCCGGATGGCACGGCAGAAGGGAGCGGAGGTTTCCAGCGTCCCTTCAGGACGCAATGAATTGTGGGATGCGTTACCAGACACTCCGTGTCTGGCTAATTTCCGGTTGTCCCTCCGGGACGAAGCGTTGCGCCAGTTCGGACGCGTGCGAATGAGGCGGGAACGGGAAGATGGTTAAACGGGCTGCGGCTCACAGAGCCGCGCTCCTACCGTTGGCGTTCCTCGCCACGCCGGCGCGCATCGCCAACCCGGGGCGGATGGGATGTCGCGGAGCGACCGATGGAAATTAGCCAGCTACGAAGTGGCTGGTGGTGGCGGAGCAAATGTTTCCGTGCCGGATGGCACGGCGGAACAGGGAGAGGTTTCCGGCGTCCCTTCAGGACACAATGAATTGCGGGATGCGTTACCAGACACTCCGTGTCTGGCTAATTTCCGGTTGTCCCTCCGGGACGAAGCTCGGACGCGTTCGGATGATGCGGGAACGGGAAGTTGGTTAAACGGGCGGCTCACAGAGCCTCGCTCCTACCGTTGGCATTCCTCGCCGGGCCGGCGCGGACCGCCAACCCGGGGCTGATGGATTTGAATTCCGTTGGGATTCGACGGACGAGGTGGCGCAGAATTATTTTTCCGACAACTCTTCCGCTTCTGCCTTCACGCGCTGTTCGGCGATCTTCTTGTGCTGCGCGTCGTCCAATTTTCCGAGGTAAAGCGGCAGTGAACGATTTGGATAGCAGGCATTCCAAAATCCGCGAGCGACCGCCAAACAAATAACCGAAGCTTCCTGCGCTCTTTTCTCCCAAGTTTGTGGAGGAACGATGATGTCGGCTTTGCTCTTGGCAAAATGAGCTGAAGCATCGCGGACATCTTTGATGTGGCTAGCAAACGATTTATACGGTTCGGCAATCTGCTTCGGATCACTCAAAATGATTGGTCGCTTGCCATCGGGTCGAATTATTTCGGGAAACACCTCCAACTTTTTCTCCACTGCCAAATATCTTCCGTCCTTCTTTCCGCGAAGAAACTCGCACTTGTCGCTGGTAAGTTTTGGATTTCTGGCGACGAAGTCCTCACCGACGCTGTTTACGAAGCATTCAACAAAGGAGTAAAAGCCAAAGACCGAATATCGAGCGTAGGTCGCGACATTCTGATTGAACATCGAAACCACTTTATAGCGGCTCTTTGCGATGGCTGCTGTTTTTAACTCTCCGCGAAAATTCTCAAGTCGCGTCAACGATACTTGGCACTTTGCGAGCATGAAAAATGCATCCCGCAAAAGGAAATCCTCTTCGACAGCCGCATTGCCTGCATGATGGCCGACACCAATCCGAGCGTGATATGGCATGTCGTCCGGGAGGTTCAGGCTCGAACAATCAAACCTTTCTGCCAACCAACCACATGAAATCCCGTTGCTGTAAGAAAACTCCTTTGAACCTAATCGTTGCCAGTGTTCAGCAGCGATTTTTTGCCAGTCAACTTTTGGTGGGAGACGCTTTTGTGAGGCTTCCACTAACTTGTCCAGCAGTTCAACGACGGCTTCGGCCTTGGTTCGCAACTCCGTCTCAGAAGCAGTATCAACCCAAGTTCCGATTTCGCGAATGTCCCCTTTCGCTTCGAGCTTCGCGACTGCTTCAGGAATTAAGGAGCTAACGAGATGGATGAACGAAATCCGTGATTTGAATTCGCTCTTGAGCTGTTCAATCGGAATAGAGTTCGCATCCACGAGAAATTCTAGTTCTTCGCCCCCGCCAGCTCTTCCTCAAAATCCACAATCTCTTTGATCTGCACCAAGAACCAGCGGTCAATCTTCGTGAGGTTGAAGATTTCTTCGATGGTGAAGCCGGCGCGGAGGGCGTGGCGGATGAAGAAGATGCGTTCGGCGTTGGGCACGCTGAGTTTGCGGCTGATGACGTCGCGCGGCAGGATGTCGCGGTCGCCATAGACTTCCGTGCCGATGCGCCACGGTTTGCCGTCACCGCCCAAACCGCTGCGGCCGATCTCCAGCGAGCGGAGGCATTTTTGCAGGCTTTCCTTGAACGTACGCCCGATGGCCATCGCCTCACCGACGCTTTTCATCTGCGTGGTGAGCGTGGGATCGGCTTGCGGGAATTTCTCGAAGGCAAAGCGCGGAATCTTGGTCACGACGTAATCAATGCTCGGCTCGAAGCTCGCGGGAGTTTCGCGCGTGATGTCGTTTTTCAATTCGTCGAGCAGGTAGCCCACAGCGAGTTTGGCGGCGATCTTCGCGATGGGGAAGCCGGTGGCCTTGGACGCGAGCGCGGAACTGCGGCTGACGCGCGGGTTCATTTCGATGATGACCATGCGGCCGTTGTCGGGGCTGACGCCGAACTGGATGTTCGAGCCGCCGGTCTCGACGCCGACGGCGCGGATGACGGCAAAGCTCTGGTCGCGCATGATCTGAAATTCCTTGTCGGTCAGCGTCTGGATGGGCGCGACGGTGATGCTGTCGCCGGTGTGGACGCCCATGGGGTCGAAGTTTTCGATGGAGCAGATGATGACGCAGTTGTCGGCCTTGTCGCGCATGACTTCCATCTCGTATTCCTTCCAGCCGAGGAGGGATTCTTCGATGAGGATTTCGTTCACGGGCGAGAGTTCTATGCCGTTCTTGGCGATGGCTTCAAATTCTTCCTGATTGTAACCGATGCCGCCGCCCGTGCCGCCGAGGGTGAACGCGGGCCGGATGATGAGCGGGAAACGGCCGATGGTTTTCGCCACGGCGCGGGCTTCATCCAGGTTGTGCGCGACGCCGGAAATCGGGACGTCAAGGCCGATGCTCAACATGAGTTCCTTGAACGCAAAACGGTCTTCGCCTTTGTGGATGGCTTCAGGTTTCGCGCCGATCATTTCGACATCGTGACGAGCGAGCGCGCCGTTCTTGTGCAGGGACATCGCGGTATTGAGCGCGGTCTGGCCGCCGAGCGTGGGGAGCAAAACGAGTTTGCCCTTTGCGCCGAGCGCTTTCATCTCCGCGACTTCGCGCGCGATGATTTTTTCCACGGCCTCGGGCGTGATCGGCTCGATGTAGGTGCGGTCGGCGAACTCCGGGTCGGTCATGATGGTGGCCGGGTTGGAGTTGACGAGGACGACGCGGTAGCCTTCCTCCTTGAGGGCTTTGCAGGCCTGGGTGCCGGAGTAATCGAACTCGCACGCCTGGCCGATGATGATCGGGCCGGCGCCGATGATGAGGACGCTGTGGATGTCGGTGCGTTTAGGCATCTTGAAATTTACGATTTACGATTGCCGATTTACGATTTGAGACTGGCGGCAGCGCCGACAATCTCCTGCCCCGGGATTCAACCGCGGTTCACGCGCTCCGGCTGGTCTTCGACCCAGCCGCGCTCCGGGAATGGCGCTCCGCAAACGGCCCAGATGAAACACGGATTTGGCGGCTGGCGAAAGGAAAAAGCTACTGGCCGGGGCCTTGCGCCTGGCCGGTCATGGGGACGAAGCGCACGGGCAGCACGGTGGTTTTTACCAGTTGGCCGCCCTGTTTGCGCAACAGCACGAGTTCCTGGTCGTTCAGCGGGCCGACGGGAATGATCATGCGCCCGCCGTCCTGGAGTTGCTTGATCAGCGGTTGGGGCACGTTGTCTGGTGCGCAGGTGACGATGATGGCGTCGAAGGGCGCGGCTTCGGGCCAGCCTTGATAGCCGTCGCCGAGGCGCACGAGAACGTTGGTGATCCCAAGGCGTTTCAGATCGGCGATGGCGCGTTTGGCCAGCGGCTCGACGATTTCAAGGGTGTAAACTTCCCGTACCAGCCCGGAAAGAACGGCGGCTTGATAGCCCGAGCCGGTGCCGATTTCCAGAATCCGGTCGGCCGGCTGGGGAACGAGTTGTTCCGTCATCAGCCCGACGATGTAAGGCTGCGAGATGGTTTGGCCGTAACCGATGGGCAAAGCGCGATCCTCATAAGCCAGCGGGCGCTGAGGTTCCGGCACGAACTCGTGGCGCGGGATTTTACCCATCACCGCCAGCACGCGGTCGTTGGTGAGGTCACGTCCCGGGCCAGCCAACTGCTCTTGGACCATCCGACGCCGGGCGGCGGCAAAGTCATTCGTCCCCGCCGCCTGCACGATGGTGACCAGCAGCAGGACGAGCGTCACCAAAACCGAAAGCCCGAACCAAGCCGTGGTGATCGCGCTGTTCACAATCGAAACGTAATCCTCCGCGGGTGCGCATGCCACCCGCAAATAGCCGGCGACGGTGAGGGCTCAGGGGACGATGTTGAGCCGGTAGAAACGTTGGGGCTGGGCGGTGAGGCTGTCGTCCACGATAAGCATTGTGTTGGTGGCGACGATGGGCACGCCCAGTGGCTGCCAGAACGCATTGGTCAGATTATTTTTGAATTCAACCTGACAGTTGAGACCCGGCTGGACGGTGAAGGTCAGGCGCACAATACCGCCGCCGGGCAAGGTGGCGGTGCCCGTGGGAGCGGTGATGTTCGCCGCGCCGGCCGTCGGCACCGATGCCCGCCAGTTGACAGGGTCATTGCCGTAATGGGCGGCAGTGATGCGTTGGAGCGACGCACCGAAACCGTCGGCATTCGTGGGCCACGGCGAGAGGTCGGAGTAGGTAACGCGCTCCACAAGCAGTTGCGGTACGAAGCCGGCATCGGGATGCGGGGCGATCTGCGGTGCGTCGGGCCGCCAAAGCTCAAGGGTCTCGCCTGCGTTGTCGAGGTTACCGGAATACGGCCCGACGATGGTGCTGTTGGTGCCGTAGCGCGCGCGGAAGGCGTTCAACAACGCGGTGTTTGTGGGATTGAAGCCGACGACGAGCAGCCGGGCGTTGGCCGCGATCGTTTGGTTGGTGGCAAAATTGAAGTTCACGGCATTGGCCAGCCGCCAGACATTCGTCGCGTGTGCAGGATCAAACAAAGAGACGTTCGTGCTGCTGAGGTTGAAGAGTTCGATGAACTCCTCGTTGTCCGGCGAATTGGTCCCAAAGTCCGGCGGGTGATACATGATTTCGCTGAGGACGAGGGGGCCGACGAGCGGGTAGGTGTTGGTCTTGCCGGGGCCCGTGCGGAATTGCGTGAGGTTCGCCGGATTATCCACACCGAAGGTGCGCGTGCTGAGCGGGACGAAATCCAGGCCCACGCTGGTTTGATAGCGACCGAAAGAAACACCATTGGCGGCTGCCTCGAAATTGACGTGTGCCCGATAGCCGGTCAGGTTGCCACCGCCGTCGGCTTCCGAAAGGTAAGCGCCATCGCCGTGCGCCGAGTTGAAGGTGAAGAGCGGTGGCGTGTCGGTTTCGCCATCCACCGGGCCGAATTGATTTTGATAAAACACCGTGAAACCACCGTTGGAGATGATCGTGCCATCCGGGATGCGAAAGCGTTTGAGGTCACTCGCGCTGTCGCTGAGATACCAGCCGCCGAGGTCCACGCTGTTGGTGGTGGGGTTGAACAGCTCGATGGCGTCTTCCAGCGGCGGGTCGGTATGGGTGAGGACTTCGTTGATGACGACATTCGGAAGCGGCAGGTAATTGGCATCGCCGGGCGTGGCGCTTGCGGCAAAGCTCACGACGTTGGCCGCGCCATCCGGCAAGAGCCCCTGCGACACGCCGTCGGTCTGGAGACCGAAGTCCACGACATCAAGCAACGCGAGGTTCGGGTCGTAAAGGCGCAGGGTTTCGCCGAGTTGATCGAGACTGAAGTTGACGTGGTCGTGGCCGGCGCTGCGGTTGCCGTCGGCCTTGAACAGCGCCCATTTTTTGCCGCCGATAAAACTCAACGGCGCGATGGGCGAATTCGTGATTCCGATGGTGGACGGATCATCCGTTAAATACAGGCCGCCCATGTCCAGCGGCGACGAATCCAAGTTGTAAAGCTCGAACCAATCGTCGCCCGGTGCCGGTCCGGCCAGCCACTCGTTGAAGCGGAGATTGTTGACACTCCCGAGAAGGGCGGCGGCGGAATTGGGCGCGCCGGGAGTCGCAGTGGAGAGCAATTGCCAGTCGGCGCCATGACGACCGATGGGCTGGTCCTGAATCTGAAAGCCGTAATTCACCACATCCACGGGCTGGCCCACGGCATTGAAAAGAAAGACAGCGCCACTGTCGCCCGAGAGCGAGTAGCCGGCATTGTGCGGTCCACTCGCCTCGGTGGACGCGGCGCGCGAACTGTCGCACCAAATCACCAGATAACCGCCCGACGGAATGCTCGCACCGACCGGGAATTTCCACGCCTTGTCGAAGTCGCTTGAATCACCGATGGCCATACCCGCGAGACTCGCCGCACTGCCGCCCGGGTTGAACAGTTCGACGAAGTCAGCGGCGGTGCCCCAGGGACTGATGGTGGCGCGATCGTTTCGTGCAAGAACTTCGTTCAGCAAGGGACCGGAATAGGTCAGCACATAGTTGCTCGCGCCCGGGCTGGTGCTACTCGGAAAGGGCGTTATGTTCGGATCACCGTCTGGCAGGCGACCCTCGGAAATGCTGTTGAGTTGCGCACCGTAGGTAACGTTGTCCAACACCGTAGTCGCAGGGCTGTAAAGAGTGATATCGCCGCCTGCTGCCGGAAGTTTGAATTCCAACTGGTCCGCGCCCACCTGTTCATCGGCGAACAGTTGCACATGGCCCAGCGGGGCAATGAACGAAAGCGCGTGGTAGGCGAACAGGGCGTTGCTCGTGCCGAAATACAGTCCGCGTAGGGCCACGGGCGCAGTGGCTGAGCGATTGTATAATTCCAACCAATCCTTGCCGCCCGTGCCGGGATTGGCGAGCCATTCGTTGATGGCAAGATTGGAGGGCGAGGCAAGCGGGGCGGCGACGTTGGCGGCCTTGGAGGTCGGAGTGGTCAATTGCCACACGCCGCCCACACGCCCGACGGTTTTGTCCGTGAGTTGTAGGCCGTAGGTGATGGCATCCACGCGATTCGTGTTCGCGTCGAAGAGCGAGACGGTTTCGCCATTCCTGCCCAGCGAGAAACCGGCGTGCAAACCGGGGGCGTTCGTTGCGTTGTCACACCAGATGATGAGATAGGCGCCAGCGGCGAGATTCGTGCCGGCGGGGATCACGAACTTCCGGGCATTGCTATCGTCGGTGAGACTCCAGTTGGCGAGGTTCACGGTACCCGCGCTGCGATTGTGGAGTTCGATCCAATCCGGAAACAGGCCGCCGTTTGTTACGCTACCGGCGTTGTCGGCGGCAACTTCATTGAGAACGATATTCCCCAGCGCAGGAGCGATTGGCGGCAAGCCGGGCGTACCGTTGACCGACGAACTCGCGCGCCAGTTGGCCGGCGCGTTCGGGTCGCCGCGTGGATCAATGACTTCAAGCGAGTAACCGCCACCATCCGCAGTCGCGGGCCAGCCCGCTTCGTCGTCGTAATGAACGGTGGTCACAGTTTGAGCGTTGCGGTCGAGGATGGCGATGCGTTCGCCACCATTGTCGAGACTGCCATCGAAGTAGCCAAACACCACGGCACTGGGATAGCGCGCCGCGAATTGGGCTGGGTTGGCGTCGTTGGCCAGTAACAGCACAGCGCCGGGTTCAAGGATCGTGCCGTCCGGGAAAACGTACGCGAGCCCTTCGAAACCTAACCCGCCCGCATCCAGCGGCAACGCGCCGACGTTTTGCACTTCGAGGAATTCATACGCGTCGCCGCCGACCGGGTTATACATGATCTCCGTGATGCGCAAGGGCACGCCGAGTTCGCCGACGGTGAAACTGGCTTCGTTGAGCGCGCTCCACGTGGCGCCGTTGAGCACGCGGGACTTGATCGTGATGGTGGAATTCAACGTCAGTGGCGCGGGATTCGTCAACACCCCGCTGGCAATGGCCCCGGAATAATAAACGCGCGGGTCGCTGCCGTTAGTCGTGCAATAAATCGTGCCGACCCCGTTGGGATTGTTCAACGCGACGACAGAGCCGGCGCCGGCGGCGCTGCTGCCGACGATGGGTCCGGCGGTGGTATCCTGGCGAAACTCAGGTGCGTCGAGTGTCGGATAGAGTCCGGCCGTGCGCAGTTGACCGAGGACGATACCAGGGCGGTTGGCAAAGTAGGAATTCAGCATGCGATCCTGCTCGGCGAGCCATTGATTCTCGCGCGTGTAAAGCACGTACGCGCCGGATTGATAGGGATGCACGTCGCGGCGATAATCGCCCCAGCGAACGGACTCGGCGACGATGGGAGCGTCAAGGAGCCCTTGCCACTTTTGCCAGCGCGCGACCAGGGTCTCGCGGGTGAGCGCGCCGCCGGGAGCAATCAGGTGTTTCTGCACGCGGTCGGCGAAGTCGAGTCGAAACTGCGGGTTGTCATCGAGCTTCGTGAACAGCCCGCTGGGTATGTCGGTGTTGCCGCCACCATTGGGAACGCGGTTGATGGTTTCCTCCAGCAGCAAGTTTTCGCAGTCCCAGGGCACGTATTTGAACAGTCCGTCCACGCCGGCGACCCGGCGTCGCATGGTGTACCAATTCTTGTTAAGGCCCCAGTCCTGAGCCCCGACCCAGAAGTTGAGCAGCATGTAGTCCGAGAACTCGGTGATATCGAGATACTGCTTCATCAACTCGTAGTTGGAATTCAGGTTCAGGCTGGCGACGGCGAGCATGGCGTTGTAGGTGGTGAGCGTGCCGCTAACGAGCGCGCCGGCCTCGATAATGTCATACGAATTGGTTGCTCCGCTCAGGTAATTCTCCGCAAACTTTTCGGTCGGTTGCTCGGAAAAGTCGTACGTGCCCCAGTAAAGGCCGTTGATGAAAAGGTGACAGTACCGGTTGTAGGCTCCGAGACCACCCATGGTGCGGCGGGTTTCCTTGACAAAAGCATCGCGCGTCCGCGTTGCCCTGGTGCGTTGGAACGCGCCCAGACCGCCGCCGGAGGAATCGTCGGTCTGGTGACGCCAACTGGAATTGAAATCGGGCCGTAGAATCAAATCATCGAACTCCGTCGCTGGCGAATCGGGAAAGACGCGGTACTTGAGACTCCCTTGGCCGAATTCGCCCTTGAACGCGAGCTTGAATCCGTGTTTCGGATTTTTTTCCGGCAACCGGCTGGCATTACCGTGCACTCCGATGCCGCAAGCCGCTGTGAAAGCCGTCGCTCCATCCGGCAGGATCATTTCCACCGAGCACGCCTTGTCGGGAAAGCCCTTGGTGTTCACGTTGGGATAGGAATAGATGCCCGCGGCGCCGAACATGTCCTCGTTGTTCAACACAACCGAGACAATGGGCAGTTCGCGCATGCCGTCCTTGAGCCGCTGCAACTTCGCCGGGTCAATCGCCGAGCCGGGATCATTTGGATCTACACGCAGAGGGTCCTGGTCCATTTCGTAATCGGCGGGAACAAGATCACCAGGGAAGCCGACGCCTGTGCGCGTGCCCAGCGTCGCCGGAAAACCCGGCGGGTTCACAGGCTGCACGATCACCTGGTCGAGGAAAAAGTAACTGTGCGTGCGGGTGCGGGACGGCAGATAGCCGGGCAAAAACGCGGCGGCGCGGAGCGTGGTGGTCTGCGTGATGGTCAACGGCCCGGCGTAATCGAGTCCGTTGCTGTCGGTGGGTTCGCTGCCATCGGTCGTGTAGCGGATCGTCGCGCCCGCAAGCGTGGTCGTCAGCAACACGTTGAACGGCGCGTCGAACACGCCACGACTCACGCTGAAATGCGGCTCGGGCGCAATGCCGACGATGGCGCTGCTGCCGTTTGCGGCGCCGGGCGTCGGCGTCTGAAAGTAGCGCCACGCGTTCGTGGTATCGCGACCGAAGG
The DNA here is from genome assembly GCA_044225555.1 of Limisphaerales bacterium. Classification (GTDB taxonomy): domain Bacteria; phylum Verrucomicrobiota; class Verrucomicrobiia; order Limisphaerales; family JADLHS01; genus JADLHS01. The sequence goes on from JBGAIM010000003.1 coordinate 412,956, forward strand.
AATAATCGTTGCGCTGCTCGGGGTATTGTGGGTTGAACTCGCTGACGATCACACGTGGCGACTCGGCATTGAGCAGCGCCAGGTACTGACCGAATGCGTCGAGTTTGAAGTTTGTGTGAAACTTGTTCGCGCCCACGGGCGCGCGGCGATCCTTGCCCGACGCAAAGACGACCAGATACTCGCCCGGGTTCAAAATCTTGGAGGGAAAAGTCCATTTCCCGGAAACGTCCGGGTCGTCGGTGAGCGACCAGCCCAGCAGGTTCACCGCGCTCGTGCCGCGATTGAGAATCTCAATCCAGTCCTGCTTTTCGCCGTCTTCGTCCGCCAAACCCGTGACGTTGCCGGCCACCAGTTCGTTGATAATAATGTCGCCAGGCGCGAGCGCCGGATTGAGGGTTACCGACCAGTTCCCTCCGGCAAACGCGTTGGATGCCATATCAGTGATGCCGGGAGTTCCAGCCCACGTGAGGTTCACCGTGCCTGAGGTCGGCTGCGGGAACGTGAAAATGTATGGCCCGGCCTCCGAACCGGTGACGGCCGCGGCGGGTACGCCATTCACCAAAAGATCGGCGGCGTTTACGCCGATCACAGGCTCATTGAATCTCACTTCGATCTGTGTGAGTTGACTGACCTGGGCGCCGGCCACCGGCGTCAACTCGCTCACGACCGGCGCCACGTTGTCCAGGAGCACATAACTCCAGGTCGCGTTCGTGCCGCTGATGTCGAACGGACTCCCCGCCAGATCAACCATGCCGGACGCATCGTCCCATGAAAGCGCGACGAGTCCTGGCAGCGGTTGCGTAAAAGTGAAGGTGTAGCGGTTTGTGCCCGACAGGCCACTGACCGAACTGGCCGGCTGGTTGTTGACCAGCAAATCCGCCGCGTCCACTCCGTAAACCGGTTTGTTGAAAGAAACGATGACCTGAGTCAGAGCGCCCAGCGTGGCGCTGGCTGCGGGAGAAACATTGGTGATGCCCGGGGGCCCGGCAATAGTTCCCTTGGTGATTTGCAGGGTTGTCTCGAAACGGAGGTCGGAACTGGCGATTTGATTATTGAACACCTGCACGGCGAGCGTGTTCGTTCCCACCACGAGATAGTTTTGCGGTGAATTCGTGGCCGTCAGCAGGACGACGGGATCGGCCTCGTGAGCAACGAGGGCAAAGTTGGTATAAGCCGGCGAATTGGTTGGCATGTTTTGCTGGAGCACCGGCACGCCGTTGATCCAGGCGACAAAACCGTCGTCGTAGAAGGTGTTGAAGGCGACGGATTGGACCTCGGCGACATTGGTAATCACGAAGCTGCGACGCAGAAAAATGCCGGAGAAATTATTGATCATGTTGCTGACCACCGTCCCTGTGGTTAAGCCCTCATCCCGCCCGGTGGCATTGGTCCCGTAACTGAACGGTGCCGTGCCGACGAGCCACGTTGAATCGTTGAACCCGTTAGTGCGCCACGCGGTGAACGGGGTGGAGGCCTCGTTGGTTCCTGGACGCCAACGCCAGGTCGAACCGTTCGTGATGACATTCTCCTGCGCCAAAAGGCCAGCGGGCAGGGCGCTTAGCGCCAGTGCAAGCAACAGAAACAAGGGGTCCAAATTGCTTTTGGCATTCTTAAAATGGCAATGAAGGCTGACGACAAGGCGAGGCAGCGCGAAAGGTGTAGCTTTGTGACCGGGCATAGTGTGAACCGCGACAGTATAGCAGCGGGCAGGCGAGGCGTCACCCTAGATATTTGTCCGAGTTCACCCGACACCAACCGTCGGACGGATTACCCAGTCACTCAAATGAGAGCACTTCGGACAGCTTTGGCTCGACCTCGGGGTATGGCCCCCGGAACAGCCTACTTCAACACCACCCAGAGCGCGTGCAGGATGCCGGGCACCCAAAAGAAAATGCACAGGACGACATTGAGCAGGGTAGCCTTGCCGGACTTGCTTTTCAGATAGACGGCCAGCGGCGGCAAGAGGAGCGCGATGATTACGAGCAAGAGCGTATTCATGAAGCCGAGCGTGACGGACTTCACCCCGGCTGGCAAACGGATAGTGCAATGGAAGTTTCCGATTGTCGTCAGCTTTCCTAAACGACTACTCTACATTGCGCCTGAAACCGAAATGACCTTTGGGGCCACTGGCAAACTTCGAAGGAGTCAACGAATGAAAAGCTTCAAGAAAATCCTCACGACTTTAAGCCTCTCCTTTCTAACTTTCGTAGGCTGTCTTGCGGCCTTTGGCCAAAGCACCACAGTCACCAAAATTGCGGCGGGACACCCCCACAGCATTTTCCTCAAGTCTGACGGGAGTCTTTGGGGGATGGGTGCCAATTATTATGGCCAATTGGGTGACGGCTCGACGAATGACTCCATCTGGCCGAGGCAAATAATCTCCAGCAACGTGGTTGCGATTGCCGCAGGAGACTTGCACAGCCTTTTCATTAAATCGGACGGAAGCCTTTGGACAATGGGCTGGAATGCTTACGGACAATTAGGCGATGGCTCAACGACCAATCACCATAGTCCAGTGCGAATCGTTTCCAGCAATGTGACTACGGTTGTCGCAGGAGGCTTTCACAGCCTTTTTCTAAAATCTGATGGTAGTCTCTGGGCGATGGGTTGGAATGCTTCGGGTCAACTGGGTGATGGAACGGTGGGTGACCGAAACATTCCGGTTCAAATTATTTCCAGCAATGTCGTTGCGATTGCAGCAGGATGGGAACACAGCCTTTTTGTAAAATCCGACGGCAGCCTTTGGGCAATGGGGATGAATTATGCCGGACAATTGGGTAATGGCACTCCGTCGCCCTACATAAACACGCCGGAGCAGATTATCTCCAGCGGAGTCAGTGCGATTTGCGGTGGCGAAGCGCATAGTCTTCTCATAAAATCTAACGGCAGTCTTTGGGCAATGGGCGCCAACAATCGCGGACAGTTGGGAAACGGCACAACGACCCCAACTTTCCGGCCGGAGCAAATTGTCCCCAGCAACGTCGTTGCGATTGCGGTAGGAGTAGATCACAGTCTGTTTCTGAAAACCGATGGAAGCCTCTGGGGAATGGGTAGGCGTGGTGAAGGCGAATTGGGCGATGGAATGCCACCACCGTATTATACAAATCGACCCGAGCAAGTTGTGTCCGGTGATGTTATTGCGATTGCTGCAGGATTTGGTAGCGACAGCCTTTTCATTAAATCTGACGGCAGTCTTTGGGGGATGGGCTTAAACTGGACCGGCGAATTGGGTATCGGCCAGACCGGTGCGACTGCGGTTCGCTTCCATCCCGTTCCCATCGTGCCCGATCCTCCAAATCCGGTGATTGTGGATTGGCACTTTTCCGGTACGGATTTGATACTTCAGGCAACGAACGGAGTGGCCGGATGCACATATTATTTGTTGATGAGTGCGAGCGCTGCTTTGCCGTTGAGCCAATGGGTACTAGCCGGCACCAGTGCGCCGGTCTCGAACGGTGTTTTTACTCTCACCGCCACCAACGCGTTCGCTCCAAACGCCCCGCAACGATTTTACTCTTTGCAGGTGCTGCGATGAAATTCAAATCAGACGTTGTTGGTTTCCAGCCGTGGCCTTCAAGCCGAGCTTCTGGTAGCTCAACTCGGTGGCCACCCGGCCTTGCGAAGTACGGTTGAGGTAGCCCTCCATGATGAGATAAGGTTCGTAAACCTCTTCAATGGTGTCCGGCTCTTCACCAACGGCAACCGCAAGTGAATTCACCCCCACCGGCCCGCCGCCAAACTTTGCGATGATCGCTTCGAGGATGCGTTTGTCCATTTCATCGAGGCCGTTCTGGTCAATCTCCAGCATCGCCAGCGCCCGGTCGGCAATGTCACCGGTGATGCGGCCATCGTGTTTGACCTGCGCAAAGTCGCGCACGCGCCGGAGCAGGTTGTTGACGATGCGCGGCGTGCCCCGACTGCGCCGGGCGATTTCGTGCGCGCCCCTGGCGTCAATCTCCACGTTGAGCAGATTCGCTGAGCGCACAACGATCTTCTGCAAATCTTCGGCGACGTAATAGTCCAGCCGCTCGCGCATCCCGAAACGCGTGAGCAGCGGTGCGCTGAGCAGACCGCTGCGCGTCGTCGCACCGATGAGCGTAAAGCGCGGCAGATTCAACCGCACGCTGCGGGCGTTCGGGCCTTGATCAATGATGATGTCGAGTTTGAAATCCTCCATCGCGGGATAGAGATATTCCTCGATGGTTTTCTGGAGGCGGTGGATTTCATCAATGAACAACACGTCGCCCTCTTCGAGATTGGTCAACAAGCCGGCAAGGTCGGCAGCTTTCTCGATCGTCGGGCCGCTGGTGCTCTTGAGATTCCCGCCCATCGCCTTGGCGAGAATGTTCGCGATGGTGGTCTTGCCCAGCCCGGGCGGGCCGGAGAGCAGGATGTGATCAAGCGCTTCGTTGCGTTGTTTCGCCGCCGTCACAGCGATTTCAAGGCGTTCCTTCACCTTGGGCTGGCCGGTGAAATCGGAAAACAGCGACGGCCGCAGCGTCAGTTCGAGCGCGGCGTCGGGTTTGTTGAGCGTGGAAACGGGCCGTTCAGCCATGTCGCGTCAGCATGGGGAAAGTGGAATGGAGCGGCAAGGGAAATGGCGTCTCACGCCGATCCGGTCACATCTTTGAGATCGGCCCGCACGCATTGGTAACTGATATTGTAAGCCAACACGTTAGGGTCGGGGTCAATGCCCTGCTGCTCGCAGGCAGCACGGTAAAGGTCCGGCCACCAGTTGCGATGCTGCGTGAGTCCTTGCGCACGCCAGTTGTCCCAGTTCATGAGCACGCGCGACCAGCATTCATCGCCATATTTCACGGCTTCCTGTGCATTGTCAAAGTCCTTGAGATACCAGTCGCGACCGATGCGCGCGTGCAAGACTTCGTCCGCCCAGTCATAATCTTGAAACAGCGCGGCGAGTGGATTGTGTGCTGCCTGCGCGACTTCCCACTCGAAGCGTTTCCCGTTTTTAGGCATCAAGCCCTGCTCGATGAAATACAGCACGGCGTGGCGTTCGATGGGTTTGAGCTGCGTGTTCAGCGTCAGCGACCACGTGTAGTTCACCATGACTGTGTTCGGCCAATCAATGTTCTGACTGGCAAAGCCGACCTCCCCCATCATCGCGTGCCGCGCCTCGTCCCAAAGCTGACGGGTCATGTCGCGGTAATAATCCCACGGCTTACCCGGCGTCTCGGTGATGATGCTGGCCATCATTTCGGGCACATCAATTTCCCGCAGCCGTTTGTAAAACATCATCAACACCTTTGGCTCAGGCGGAAACTTTTCGTCGTAGAGAAACACCTCGGCATTGACGCCCATGTTGTAGGGATCGGGAAAACGTGCATCGCGCTTGGGTACGCCATCGTAACGATAAGGTTTGGCGGAGTGCTGGCGGGAAATTGTTTTACCACTCAGCAGTTGCGTGCCATCCAGTTCACCTGCCGCCACGAGGCAATCATCCAGCAGTGCCAGCCAGTTGTCACTTCGTTCGCGCCCGCTTCGGTCCACAAGACTCGCAATGCATCGTGCGCCGAATTCCGCCATTTCACCAATTTCCAACAACGCGAACCGGCATATCCGCACCGATGGCGCATCGGCCAGCGGATTCGTGTCGGCTTGGTGTTGCTCCAAAGCTTGTTCCAGCACGGGCAATGCTCGTTCGTAAAGTCCCAACAGCAATTCTTCCGTGGTGGGCGCGCAGAGAATTTCATCGAAGAAAATCTCCAGGTTCTGATCGGGCACTTGGTCCAAGCCCAGCGGTGGCTCGCGCATTTCACCGACGCGTTTGCGGAGCGCCGTCACATGCTCGGCGCACAGATGGGCGTGGAGGCTGAACGCCATCTTCAATTCATAAACCGGCTCGGCCGTCAGGCGCGCGGTGAAGATCTGGTGCAGCCGTTTGAACGCATAATGATAACGCTTGAGCCGGCGAACACATTCCTCGACCGACAGTCCGGGCTTCATGGCGTCGGTCATCGAACAAAGTCCGGCCAGCGGCGTCAGATGAGGGAGTTTAGGCGCAGCATTCATACGAGATTGTTGCGGCAAACTACCACGGCGGCGCAAGCCTTCGAGAGATTTTTCTCGACACCCGGTGGCGATGGGATTTTCGTGGCGGTCGGCAGCCCATGTGATTTCGGTTATGGAACAAACCATCACCTTCACCTTGAACGGACAAACGCGGTCCGTGACGACCGAGCCGGTTCGCCCGTTGCTCGAGGTTTTGCGCGAAGACCTCGAATTGACCGGCACAAAATATGGCTGTGGCGAGGCGCAATGCGGCTGCTGCACGGTGCTGGTGGACGGTATCGCGACGCGCTCGTGCGTCACCGCCATCGGGGTGGTTGCCGGCAAGAAGCTCACCACCATCGAAGGTCTGATTGAGAACGGAAAGTTGCATCCGGTGCAGCAGGCATTTCTGGAGGAGAAGGCGTATCAATGCGGGTATTGCATTCCCGGGATGGTCATGGGGCTGGTTGGGTTGTTGAACCAAAAGCCTGCTTTGAGCACGGATGAAATCCTGAACCGCATGAACGGTCATCTCTGCCGTTGCTGTGGCTATCCCAACGTCGTGAAGGCCATCCGTCGCGCGACGGCGGAGGCGAGGAAGTAAACCATGCCCGACGATCCGTCCATCAACGCTCCGCAGCCGGAAGATGCCGACCAGATCATCGAGCCGGTGGAATTCGACTTCGGCCTGAAGCGGCGCACGTTCGTGCAACTGGTCGCGACCGGACTGGCGATTGTTGTTTCTCCCATGCCTGCGCTGGCGCAACAGCGCGGTGGGCAACGCGGTGGCGGCGGCGGTGGCTCGCAAGTTCGCAATGTCTGGGAACGCCTGCAAATCGGCAAAGACGGTGTGGTGACATTGCTCTGCGGCAAGGTGGAAGTGGGGCAAGGCGCGCGGGCAGAATTTACCCAAGCCGCCGCCGAGGAACTGCGTGTGCCCGTGGATCAAGTCCGCGTTGTGATGTCCGACACCGGTCAGACTCCGAACGACGGCATTACGGCTGGCAGTGGTTCAACTCCGCGGACCGTGCCCGCTCTCCGTTCCGCCTGTGCTGCGGCGAGAGAGACATTGATCGAACTGGCTGCCAAACGCTGGAGCGTGGACCGCGCGACGGTCGAGTTACGCGATGGCAAGTTTGTTCACGCGGAATCCAAGCGGACTCTGACGCTGGCTGAACTCGCGCAAGGCGACGAACTTCAGAAGACCCTCGAACAAGCCGCACCTGCGGGTGCGAAGTTGACGGCAGTCAACGATTGGAAGGTGCTCGGCACATCGGTAACACGGCCCAATGCACGCGATCTGATTACCGGCACGCATCAATATCCATCGGACATCAAACGCCCCGGCATGTTGCGCGGGAAGGTGCTGCGTCCGCCGTCGTATGGCGCGAAACTGGTTTCCATTGATCTCACGCCGGCGAAAGAGATGAAGGACGTGGTGGTCGTTCAAGATGGTGATTTTGTTGGTATCGCTGCCCCGACAACTTACCAGGCGGAACAGGCGCTCAAAGCGATTGCCAGCACAGCGAAATGGGAAACCGCTCTGCAGCCAGCGAGCAGGGAGGTTTACGACTATTTGCGCGAGCATGTGCCGGGCGGCGTGCCCAAGAATGGTTATGCCGACGAACTCGCGGCAGCGAAGAAATCTCTGCGCGCCACATATCACACGGCCTACATCCAGCACGCGCCGATGGAGACGCGTGCTGCCGTGGCCGAGTGGCAGGACGGACAACTCACGGTTTGGACGGGAACGCAAAATCCGTTTGGACACAAGAGCGAACTGGTGCGCGCATTCCGCCTGGCCGAAGACAAGGTGCGCGTCATCGTACCCGACACCGGCGGCGGCTTCGGCGGCAAACACACCGGGGAAGTTTCAGTTGAGGCCGCGCGACTCGCCAAGGCCGCAGGCAAACCAGTTTCGCTCAAATGGACGCGTGCCGAGGAATTCACGTGGGCGGTGTTCCGACCGGCGGCGGTGATTGATGCAGAAGCGACGTTGGATGAGCAGGGCAAACTCACTTCGTGGTTCTTCATCAACATCAACTCCGGCGGGTCAGCAGTGGAATCACCCTATCGCACGGGCAAAGCGAACGCCCGGTCGGTGAATTCCGAACCGCCTTTGCGTCACGGCTCTTATCGGGCGCTCGCTGCAACGGCGAACAATTTCGCCCGTGAGTCTTTCATGGATGAACTGGCCACCGCCGCTGGTGTTGACCCATTGGAGTTTCGCCTAGCGCATCTGGAGAATGGCCGTTTGCGCGACGTGTTGGTTGAAGCCGCCAAACGTTTTAACTGGTCCGAACGTGTGAAGCAGAAGAAGAAAAGCGTGGGCGTTGGACTGGCGTGCGGCACCGAGAAGGGTTCTTACGTGGCTGCTGGCGTTGAAGTGGAATTGGACTTCGCGCAAAAGAAAATCATCCCGCGTCATGTCTGCGAGGTCTTCGAGTGCGGCGCAATTCTCAATCCGGACAATTTGCGCGCCCAGGTTGAAGGCGCGATCATCATGGGCCTCGGCCCGGTTTTGCGGGAGGAGATGCGCTTTGAGAATGGCCGTCGCTCCCGCCATCGGGAATGCAATCTTTCACGCCACCGGCGTCCGATTACGCGACCTGCCCCTGCCCTTCCCGGAGACGAAGCGGTCATGATTTGCGCCGTCGTTCTGGCCGCCGGCCGTTCCGAGCGAATGGGCACACAAAAACTCCTCCTGCCACTTGGCGGCAAGCCAGTCATCGTGCGCATCGTGGACGAACTATTCAGCAGTCCGGTCGAGCGCATCCTCGTGGTAACTGGTCGAGATGGCACACGCCTCCGTGAAGTGCTAGGTGAGCGCCCGGTGCAATTCGTTGAGAATCCTGATCCCGGCAGCGACATGCTGGGCTCGATCCGGTGCGGGTTGCGCGCGTTGCCTGCAGGTTGCGGAGCGGTGCTGGTGACGTTGGGAGATCAACCGGGAATCACCGCAGGCCTCGTGAGCAACCTGATCCGCTGCTTGCGCGAGGGCAATCCAATCGTGGTACCCGCGAGCGCAGGACATCGTGGTCACCCGGTGCTGTTGAGCAGGCGATTCTGCCAGGAGATTCTGACCGGTCTCGATCGTGAAGGTCTGCGCGGATTGCTTGAGGCCCACACCGCGGAGGTTTTTCGCCTGCCCGTGACCTCGAGGGCAGTCCTCGAAGATATGGACACGCCGGCTGACTATCAACGGCACGAGCGACGATCCGCGGATGCGCTCAAGCAGAGACCGGCTCGCCCGCGTGACCAATCAGGTTGAGCAACCGTTCGGCGGCGGCATCCCACGGGGCCGGGTGGGGAATGATGCCCTGCGTGCGGAAGGAACGACGGATAATCTCGCGCCCCTCTTGCAGCGATTGGATGTGCCCCAAGGCGAGCGATTGCACGAGCACATTCCCCAACGGACCGGCGTCCGGAGAAACGAGCACCACCGGCAGTTGCAGCGCGTTGCTGATGAAATTGTTCAGCAGTGTGTTCTCATTCGCGCCATACAAATAGAGGCGGTTGAAACTGCGGCCGGTGATGACTTCGAGTTCGGCCAGGGTTTTTCGATAGTGCAAGGCAAGGCTTTCAAGCACACAACGGATGATGGGGCCGGGTTTGCGCGGCACTTCCTGGCCGGTCTCACGGCAGAAGGCTTGCACCTTCAAAGGCATTTCGCCGGGCTCGGCAAAACGGGCATCCGCCGGGTTGATCAAAGACTCGAAGGCCGGTGACGTGGTGGCCAGGTGAAACAACACGTCCTCGGAAAGCTCACGGTCCTGTTCCAGCCAATACCGCTTGCATTCATTCAAAATCGAGAGGCCGGCGGTGCGCCGGTAAAAGTTGGCCGCGCCGCCATAGCTCAGTTCGTTGTTATAGTTCAACTTCCGCGTCACTTCATTGATCAATGGGGCGGGAAGTTCAGCGCCGAGCACCGTTTCTTCGCCCACGCGCAGGTAAGCCCAATCCCGATCCGGCTCCAAAGGCAGCCCCGTCAAAGCGGCAGCGGAATTACTGGAGCAGGTGGCCAGCACTTGCACGCCGTCCAGCTTGGCGTCCTTGGCGATGTCGAGACGCAACGCACCCAACTTCGTACCCGAACGGGCGATCAGTGGGAACAATTCGCGGCGCAGTTCCATGTCCTGGATCAGGTGATCCGACCATTGCCGGTTCACCGGGTTGAACAATTGCGTGGTGCTGGCCGAGGACATTTCCACGGCGGGAACGCCACTGAGGAGAAAGTTAAAACCATCGGCAATGGGCAGAAAGCAATGCGCCTTCTTGAGCCGCCGGGAATTTTCCACCGCCAACTGGGCGAGCGCCGAGGTTGCCACCGCCGGGCTGCCGGTTTCGGCGTGAATGAAGCCAAGGCCACCCGCCACTTTGGTCTGCAATTTCTTCAACCCTTCTGCCCCGCGGGGATCCGCATGATGAAACGCCGGCGCGAGCAGTGATCCGTCTGACGCAAACAGCAGATAATCCGAACCCCAAGCCGTGCAGCTGATGCTCTGCACATTGGCCTCCTGCGAGCCCAGTTCGCGCAGACCAAGCAGGATTTCCTGATAAAGCTGAGCGATGTCCCAACCGAGGGAATTCTTTTCCTTGATAGGCGTGTTGGCAAACCGGCGCAACTCACCCATGGCGAGCGTGCCGTTGTTCAACGTGCCGAGCATGATGCGGCCCGCGCGCGTCCCCAAATCACAAGCGACGTATAGCTTCTCCATATTCGCGAAACTCCCCGCAGATGTCGTGCCCGGATGCCGGACTCGGGCGACCCCTGAGGGAACATGCCCTGAATCGAACGACGCCAACTGTGCCGCGCCCAACCCCACGCGTGTTTGTCCTGAAATCGGGCAAACGTGTATTCAATCCGGCGGCCAAATACACGACGGGGAGGAAGGGGATTCGCAGGAAAATGGTGCATCCGACAGGAGTCGAACCTGTAACCTTCTGATCCGAAGTCAGAAGCTCTATCCAATTGAGCTACGGATGCACGCAGCGAAAACTCCGGCAGCAGGGGAAATTTTTTGGTGGTGCCCGGGACAGGACTTGAACCTGCACGATGTTACTCACTAGAACCTGAATCTAGCGCGTCTGCCAATTCCGCCACCCGGGCATCCAGCTAGGCTTTACGATGCGTGAAAGCGCCGGGCGCAGCAAGCCAAATCCAAACCGTACCGCGGCGCCCGTTACTTCAAGTCCGGCTTCACCGGGCGCAATTCCAGTTTCAGCGCGACGAGCGAAAGGTGGATGTCGTAGATAAAAGTGACGAGCGAGGCGATCAACGCTGCCAGGCACGCGATGAAAACGAGGCTCACCTCCACTCCGTTCTCCCAATGCATCAGCGCGGTGAGGAACAAGGAGATGATCAACACTCCCGCCAGCAAAACGCTCAACGCGGCGAGCGCGATGGTCAACCGCAACAGCCGCGCCCGGCGGTAGATGATGTTCACCTGGGCGAGGATTTCGTTGCGATCGCGCGGGCTCGGCTGTCGCAACTCCGCAGCCAGTTGGCGGGCCCGGTCAATCGCCCGACCGAGCCGGTTCGTCATCGTCAACAACAGCAGCCCGACGCCGGAAATCAGGATCACCGGCCCGATGGCGACCTGGAGGACGGGAATGATCTGGTTGAGCGACGTGTTCGTCACTTCTTCGCAAAGATCTTATTCGCCTCTTCCAGTGTTTCTTTCGACCCGATGTCGTACCAGAGTCCCGGCACGCGCCAGGTGTAAACCGGCGTGCGCGGGTACAACCACTGAATCAACCGCCCTGGCTGGTCGGGGTTGTTGCCCTCGGCGATGTATTGCTTGATGAGCGATAGGGTGTGCTTCGGATAGAAGTAAAGCGCGATGCCGGTGAGTGTGCTGGTCGGGTTCTTCGGCTTCTCCTCGAAGAACGTGATTTTGCCAGCAGCGTCCACCGAGATGGCGTTGTATTTTTTGATCTCCTCCAGATTGCCCACATCATAAACAGCGAGCGCTGGCGCGTTCTTCTCGCGACAGAAGCGGCCAAAATCCGTCAACGGCTTGTCAAACAGGTTATCGCCCGCGACCACGACCAAATCGTCGTCCACGTTCTGGTTCTTGATTACGTAATTGATGTCGCCGATGGCGCCGAGTTTGTTGGTGTCGTCGGTCGAGCCGTCGTTCACCGTGGTGAAGTTCAGCTTGGCCTTGGCGGCGTAGCCCTCGGACCATTTTTGGAAATGGCCGGCGAACTTGTTGTTGGTGACGACGTAAATGCGGTCAATGCCGCCCATGGGCGCGAGGTTGTCGAGCACATGCTCGACCATTGGCTTGCCGGCAACGGGCAGGAGCGGTTTCGGTTGCGTGAGGGTGAGTGGATAAAGCCGCGTGGCGTAGCCGGCGGCGAGGATGATGACTTTCATTTTTTGGTATCGAATAAACTGGGCGCGGCACGTTGCGCCAACGCCTGACTGCGGGAAAGAATTTCCGTGGCCGACTCACAGTCCACCGCGAACGCCGCGAGTTCCCGCGCGTCCGACAGCTTGAGCCGCCGGATAAGATATTTCAGTTGCGCGAGCAACGGCGGCGCGGCGCTCAGTTCATCCACGCCCAACCCGATGAGCAAGGGCACGAGCGAAGGATCGCCGGCCATCTCGCCGCACACGCTCACCCAGACCTTCTGGCTGCGCGCCGCGTCCACGGTCTGCCGGATGAGCCGCAGGATCGCCGGATGCGTCGGTTCATAGAGATGCGCGATCTTCTCGTTCAACCGATCCACCGCCAGCGTGTATTGGATCAAATCGTTTGTGCCGAGACTGAAGAATTGCACCCGCTTGGCCAGCGCATCGGCAATGACCGCAGCGGACGGTGTCTCGATCATCGCGCCGATTTCGAGCTTGTCGTCAAACGCCACGCCCTCCTTTTGCAACTCGGCCTTGAACTGCGCCAGAAACGCGTTGGCTTGCACCAGCTCGTCCAGCCCCGAGATCATCGGATACATGATCTTCACGTTGCCTTCGACACTGGCGCGCAGAATGGCCCTCAATTGTGCGCGGAAAAAATCCTCGTGTTGCAGACAAAACCGGATGGCGCGCCAGCCGAGAAAGGGATTCGACTCCGTCTGCATCGCGAGCGAGGAAAGCAACTTGTCTCCGCCCAGATCCAGCGTGCGGATCACCACCGGATTCGGCTTGAGGGCCGCCGCCACCTGGCGATAAGCCTGATACTGCTCCTCTTCATCCGGCGGTGTTTCGCGGTTAATGAACAGGTACTCCGTGCGGAACAACCCGATGCCATCCGCGCCACTGGCTCGCACCGTTTCCGCATCCGCCGCCTGCTCGATGTTTGCCGAGACCACCACGTGATGATTGTCGAGCGTGATGGCCGGCTGGGTCAGTGCGTCCCGGAGTTTTTCCTCCAGCGTGACCTGCTTGCGGATCAACTGACCGTACTCGAAGAGCGTCTGGTCGGTGGGGTTGACGACGATCACCCCGTTGAACCCATCGAGCAATGCGTATTCGCCCGTCGTCAGTTCGTCACTGGCGTGCTTGAGACCGACCACGGCGGGAATGCGCAGCGACCGCGCCATGATCGCCGTGTGGGAAGTCTTGCTGCCGATATCTGTGGCAAACCCGAGAACATTCTTGCGATCCAACTGCGCCGTCTTCGACGGCGTCAGGTCGTGCGCAATGATGATGCAAGGCTCGGTGAGATGGGCCAGGTCCACCAGATCGCCTTGGCCCGCCAGATTGTTGAGGACGCGCGAACTCACATCGCGCATGTCGCTCGTGCGCTCCCGCAAGTATTCGTCCTCGACCTTCGCCAGCGCGTCGGCGTAGCGCTCGGTGATGGCGTGAAAGGCAAACTCGGCGTTGACCTTGTCCCGCTGGATGACACGCACCACCTCGTCGATCAACGCCGGGTCTTCCAGCACCATCAAATGCGCGTCGAAAATGGTGGCGTGTTCCGCGCCGAGATTTTGCGCCACCTTGCGCTGCACTTCCTGGAGTTGTTCGCGGGTGCGGACGAGTGATTGCTGGAGGCGGTTGAGTTCGCCGGGGATTTCCGTCTCGGGCACATCGCGGCGTTCCACGCCCTTGCGGGCCTTGTCGAGCACGAGGATTTTCCCGCGGCAAACGCCGGCAGACACCGGAATGCCCCGGAGGACGCGCTCGCCTTTGTGCAGCCGCTCGGACACAATAGAGAAATAATCTTCGGCGGCGGCTTTGAAAAGCAATTCTTGTGTTAAAGTCAGGAAAACTGCGCGAAAAAACCGCTTGTTCGCGGGGCGGATTTGTCCTTCACTGAAACCACAACCTGGGTTCCGCCGCCATGAAAACCAAATCCTCCAGCGCCCGACGCGGCCTCCTTGCCGGCGGCAACTGGATCATCGATCAGGTCAAACTCATTGATGTTTATCCCCAGCCGGAAAAGCTCGCCAACATCAGCACCGCCATGAAAGGCACGGGCGGCGGGCCCTACAATGTCCTGATTGATCTCGCCAAATCGGGCGCGCGCTTTCCATTGGCCGGCGTCGGCCTCGTCGGCCAAGACGAACGCGGGAATGAAATCCTGGCTGACTGCCGACAACACAAGATTGATACGCGCCTGCTTGCCCAGACCACGAAAGCTCCCACGTCCTATACCGACGTGATGACCGAGCAATCCACCGGGCGAAGAACTTTTTTTCACGCGCGCGGGGCAAATGCGCTTTGGGATGGCGCCGGCCTGAACTTCCGCCGGACGAACGCCCGCATCTTTCACCTCGGTTATCTGCTGGTGTTGGATGCGTTGGATGTGCCGGATGTAGAATTCGGCACACGCGCTGGACGCTTGCTCGCCGCCGCCCAAGCCGCCGGACTCAAGACCAGCGCCGACGTGGTGAGCGAGGACGGCGACCGTTTCACTACGCTCGTCGCGCCCGCGCTCAAATACGTCGATTACTGCATCCTCAACGAGATCGAAGCCGGCAAGACCGCAGGTTTCAAAGTTCGCACGCCGGACGGCCGACTCGACACCGTCGCCTTGCGCCATGCGGCGGGCGCGTTGCTACAGAAAGGTGTGCGCGACCTCGTAGTGATCCACTTCCCCGAAGGTGCGCTCGCGCGGAATCGGCGTGGCGAAGACGTGTGGCAATCCTCGCTGAAGCTCCCGGCGAAATACATCGCGGGCACGGCAGGCGCGGGAGACGCTTTTGCCGCCGGGGTGTTATGGGGATTGCACGAAGGCTGGGAATTGAAACGCTGCCTGCTCACTGGCGTCTGCCTCGCCGCCGCCTCACTCTCGCATCCCACCTGCACGGCGGGCGTCAAATCGTTGAGCAACTCGCTGGCCTTAGCGAAGAAGTTTGGGTTTCAACCCAAACTTGATCCCGCTGAATGAAAGAGCCCGCTCATCGCGGGCTTTTGAACCTTTAACCTGAAACCCGGAACTGGCCTACGCCCGCTCCATGTATTTCCCAGTGCGGGTATCAATCTTGATCTTCTCGCCGGTCTTGATGAACAGCGGCGCTTGCACCGTGATGCCCGTCTCGACCGTGATGGCCTTCTGCACGTTGTTGGCGGAATCGCCACGGATGCCTTCGGGCGCATCAGTCACGGTGAGAACGACGCTCGGGGGAATTTCAACAGTCACCGCCTTGTCGTCCACGAACGTCACGGTCACTAGGCCGTTCTCGACGAGATAATTCTTGGCGTCACCCACGAGTTCCGGAATCAGCGTGACGGTTTCGTAGTTCTCCGGATCGGTGAAAACGAAGTCGCTGCCGTCCTTGTAGCTGAACTCCATCTTCTTGGTCATCATCGGCACGGTCTCGACCTTTTCAGTGGAGCTGAACCGCACATCCGAGGACTTGCCGGTGCGGATGCTGCGGAGCGTGGCCTGCACGAAAGCGCGGAGGTTACCGGGCGTGCGGTGTTGCACGTCGAGCACGACGCTGATGTCGCCATTGTAGGAAATTGCCTGGCCGCGGCGAAGGTCGTTTGCTGGTACTGCCATAAATCGTTTTGGTCGTCGTTAATGTCGTTTTCCTGAAACAGGGAGCGTGGAAGGTAGGCAACTCTTGCTAGGAAGCAAGCCTCGATTTTGGCCAATTTGGGTCACCGTTTACGATTGTAGGCTTCCTGGCAGTACTTTCTGGCTTCGAGTTCTGTCACCCGGGCGGCCAGTCCCGCGTCGGGTGTGAACTCAATCCACGGCGTCGGTGGCATGGCCCCGGCAGTCATCGCCCGCTCCCAATCCGTGCGAGCCAGCGTGAGCGGAGGGGGTTGCACCGAACCCTGGATCAACAACCCCAGCTTGTTCCGACGCTGCGCCGCTCCGGCAATCTTGCGTCCCCGCCAGAGCAAATCGTGCTTCTCGTAACCGACAAAGCACTGGCCGGGCGCGGACTTCTTGCAGCACGGCGCGAGTTCTGTTCCCACACCCAGCCGGGCGAAAGCGGCCTGAATCCACTCATGCACCCGGCGATAACTCTCCTCGGCGCGAAGCAAATACCATTCGTGCCCGGGCGGAAATGCCAGACTGTACGTCCAGTCGGCGTCGTGCGGCACCAATCCGCCGCCGGTCGGACGCCGGATGAGCGGACGCAGCAACGTAGTCTGCTCGATCTCGGCAAACTTCTGAAAGTAGCCGAACGTGGCAGCCGGTTCGTTCCAGCCGTAAAAGCGCAACACCGGCTGCCCCAATCGCGACACGGCTTCGAGCAACACCTCGTCCAGCGCCATGTTGAAACTTGGCGCGCCAGGACCGGAGTTGAGCAAAAACCAGTTCATTCGTTCTCTGGCCTCACTGCTTTGCCGTCATGCCAATCTGCGGACAAAGCTTGTGGATTTCGCAGTTCTCACAATCCGGCTTCCGTGCATCACAACGCCGCCGCCCATGCCAGATGAGCCAGTGACTGAACAACGTCCATTGGTCGCGCGGCACGAGCGTCATCAACTCCTGCTCAATCTTCACGGCGTCGGTCTGTTTGGTGAGACCGAGCCGGTTGCACAAACGCGTGACGTGTGTGTCCACCACCACGCCGACGTTGATGCCGAAGGCGTTTCCGAGAACGACATTCGCGGTCTTGCGGCCCACACCATCAAGCGCGAACAACTCATCCATCGTGCGCGGAACTTCGCCGCCGTGCTTTTCCACCAGCGCGTGACAGCAACCTTGAATGTTCTTCGCCTTGTTGCGAAAGAAACCCGTCGTCTTGATCATGTCCTCCAAATCAGGAAGCGGCACGTTGGCGTAGTCAACGGCGCGTTTGTATTTCTTGAACAACTCCGCCGTGACGATGTTCACCCGCTTGTCCGTGCATTGTGCTGAAAGGATCGTGGCGATGAGAAGTTGCAGCGGGTTCGCGAAGTTCAATTCACAATGCGCGTCCGGATAAGCTTGCTGCAGGCCGACAATGATTTTCTTTGTGCGGGCGACCTTGGCTTCAGTGGTTTCGCGAGGCATGGCGGAAGAAAATGGTGCGCGATGCAGGGTTCGAACCTGCGACCCCTACCGTGTCAAGGTAGTGCTCTACCACTGAGCTAACCGCGCACTCTCAGGGTCACGATAATGCCGGGCCAACGGCTCATTGGCAAGTGTGCTTTCAAGCGCGAAGCCCAGCCCGGGCTACAATTCCACCACGCTTCTGGTCTGGATGGATCTCTCCTCAGCCTCACAAATCTCCACCGCACTCAAGCCGTCCGCCGCCGTCACCACCGTCGGAGGGTTGCCGGCTTGAATGGAGTTCACCAGGTAACGCAGTTCTTCCACGTAACCATCTACGCCCTCGGGTTTGATCACTTGCACAGGCTTGCCTTCTTCCAACAAGTGCAGTGCGTCGGCGCCCCGGGCACTGTCGAAGTCCACCGTCGCTCGTTCGAAGATCACCGTGTACGACATGCCAAAGCCGCTGGTCAACAGCCAGCTTCCCTCGGCATAAACCGTCGCGCCGCCGGTGACGTGATATTGCGTGACGACATGGTCAATCGCGCCGCTAAACCGGCTCTGGCCGGTCGCATACACGGCCGTCGGTCGCCCAAAGAGGAATTGCAGGAAGTCCGCGTCATGAATGTGCATGTCGAGCAAGGCTCCGCCGGAATCGCCGCCTTTGAAATAACTGTCGCGGCTCCAACCCGGCGGCGCGGAGACTCGGCGAAAGCGCGCCGCGAGAATCTTTCCGTAAGTGCCCTGCTTGTTAAGTTCCTTCAACCACGCCCAACCCGGCCAGAATCTCATGCACATGGCCGGCATGAAAAATCCCTTCGCTGTCTTCGCGGCATTCACGATGTCGCGGGCTGTGGCCGAAGTGCGCGCCAGTGGTTTCTCGCAAAGCACATGCTTGCCCGATTGCAACGCGGCGATGGCCTGCGGCCCATGAAGCGGCGTCGGCACACACAGATCAATCAAGTCCACTTCCGAATCGGCGAGCAGTTCTTCGAGCTTTTTGTAGGTGCGGATGTCCTTGCCCAGATTGATGGCGTCCGTGCCGTGGATATTGCCGCTGACGCCGGCGAGCACGCCGTCCACGGGCAGGCGGGCCGCGTCGCACACGGCCACAATGCGAGCGTTGGGAAGTTGCAGATAGGACTTTAGGTGCGTTTGGCCCATGAAGCCGAGGCCAACCACCGCAACGTTCACAGGTTTGGAAGTGGGATTGCTCATTTCTGGAAAAGAGAGAGATTCTGCTGGTTCGTTCAGTTGGAAAGTTTCCCAATCATCTCACGCGCGGCGCGAATGTCCGCGACACGTTGGTTGCCCGCCTCACGCTCGATGCACAGGTCGCCTTGGAAGCCGACTTGACCCAGCGTTGCGAAAAACGCCGGCCAATCCACTTCGCCGGTGCCCGCCACGACTTCTTCGCCCCACGTGCCGGGGATTTTGGTGCGCCGCGCGTCCTTGATGTGGACCTGGCGAATCCACGGCCCCAGCGTGCGCAAGGCTTCGATGGGATTGCCCTTGTCGTAAAGCAACATGTTCGCGGGATCGAAATTCACGCCGACATTGGATTTACCGAGTTGACGCAAAAAGTCGGACAACACGGCAGCCGTCTCCTGACCCGTTTCCAACCCAAGCGCAATGCCGCGTGCGTGAAAAGCATCCGCCGTTTGCACCAGTCGTTGCTTCAGCTTCGCAAAATTCGGATCCCTCGCCTCGTGTGGTAGAAACCCGGCGTGAAAGGTCACGAGCTTGAGGTTGAGCTGCTGTGCGAGTTCAGCGGTGGCTTGAATGTTCTTCCAATTCTGCTCCCACGTCGCATCGGGCGCGATGCCACCAGTGACGCGAATCGTTTCGAGCGTGGAATAATCCTCGCCCACGCAGCCGAACATCCCGGACGCGATGTCGATGCCTGCCTGCCGCAAGAGTTGCGGCGTCTGGCCCCAAGTAGCGGGTTCATCGCGCAGCGGATCGAGGGCCAGTTGCACGCGGCGCACGCCGGTCTGCTGGAGCTTGGCAAGCAAGTCCTGCGGACTGGTTGGCTGCAATGACCAACTGCAAACCGCGAGCCGTTGAGTGAGGGACTGATCGTTCATTCCGCGACATGAAAGCGAGTTCGGGCTTCGGACTCAATCGCACATTTTGCGTACCGGCACATGCGCTAGAACTGATCTTCCTTTTCCTTGAACAACACGTTGAACGTCGTCAGCGAGCCATAGCTGCGCGTGATGTATTGCTGCATCTCCACCTTCTCGGCGTCGCTCAACTTCTCGTGCGCGTTGATCTTCTGCTCCAGCACGCGGAGGTTGTTCCGGACCATTACGATCTTGTGGAAGAACACGTCCAGTTCGACCTCCTTCGTCTGCAAGGTCGGATCGGCGGGATGCAATACCATTTTCCCCCGATGCCAGCGCGCGCCGAGTTTCCCGGCCACGGCATCCGGTTTTTCCAACCCCAGCTTCTGTAAGGTCGCTTCCAGGGTCTGCTCGACGAACTGGGCCAGCGGCAGGCTCAAGCCAGTGACATTCGCCGTCGCCTCCGCCGGCTCCAATCCGGCGGCTTCCGGCGCCACGGTGTGTTTGCCGTCGAGAAACTGAATCTCCGCCGTGGACTCCGAAATCGTCTTCACCGTGCCAAGACCATACTGCGGATGACGCACACTCATGCCGATGTGCAGGGATTGAATCTTCATGGAAATACTCTAGCGCGGCGTGGCGGATCGAAAAGCTCAAATCCCGGACCGCTTTTGCTTTGACAACATTCCGCAAAGGCTGTGGCATGGCGAACATCGCAACGACAACCCTGATTTCGCGCCCATGAAGAAATACAGCGTCGGCATTGTCGGTTACGGCTGGGTCGCCACGGCGCATATTGCCGCCATCAACGCCTCGTCGCTTGCGCAGGTCACGGCCATCTGCTCGTCGCGCCCGCTCGACGCCGATGAGCTGAGCGCCAAACACGGCGGCAACCTTACGACCTACGACGACTTTGATCAGATGCTGGCCAACCCCGACCTGGAGATCATCTCCATTTGCAGCTATCCGCAACTGCACAAGGAGCAATTCATCAAGGCGGTCCGTGCCGGGAAACACATCATCATTGAGAAGCCGCTGTGCCTTTCACTCGCGGACTTGCGCCAGATGGAAGCGGCGCTCAAGAAAGCCAAAGTCAAAACCTGCGTCTGTTTCGAGTGCCGTTATTCGAGTCAGTTCCTCGCCACCAAGGCCGCGATTGATCAGGGTCTGCTCGGGTCATTGCACTATGGCGAAGTGGATTACTATCACGGCATCGGCCCGTGGTATCCGCAGTTTCGCTGGAACACGCGCAAGGACGTGGGCGGCAGCACGCTGCTCACCGCCGGTTGTCATGCGCTCGACGCCCTTCTGCTCTGCCTGGGCAGTGATGTCACCGAAGTCACCAGCTATCACACCAAATCACGGAGCAAACTTTTTGCGGCGTACGAATACCCGACCAGCAGTGTGACCATCCTGAAGTTCAAGAGTGGCGCCGTGGGCAAGTGCGCCGTGAGCGTGGATTGTCTCCAGCCGTACTATTTTCACACGCATCTCGTCGGCAGCGAAGGCAGTCTGCTCGACAACCAGTTCCATTCCCAGAAGCTCAAGACGACCCGCGGCAAGTGGAGCAAACTCGCGCTAAACCTGCTCGATTCCGGCGACGTGTCGGATCACCCGTATCAAACACAGTTCGAAGCCTTCTTCACCGCACTCGCCGCCGGCAAAGAAATGCCACTCACGAGCTTCGCCAACGCAGCGAGAACGCACGAGATCATGTTCGCCGCCGACAAGTCAGCCGCCACGGGCAAGCCGGTGAAGCTGAGTTGAATTCCATGGCCACCGGAACCGCCAATCGCCTCGAATTCGAGCGTGATCTCTGGTCACGCGAATTCCCGCTCGTTGCCGGCGTGGATGAAGCCGGGCGCGGGCCGCTGGCCGGGCCGGTCGTGGCGGCGGCGGTCATTCTGCCCTGCGCATGGCGCGACGCGGGTTTCGACGAGCGATTGGTGGACCTGAACGATTCCAAGCAACTCACCGAAACGCAGCGCGAGAACTTTTTCCAGATTCTCACCGCGCATCCCGACATCCGTTCGGCCATTGCCATCGTGGACGCGGCGACGATTGATCGCATCAACATCCTGCAAGCAACGCATCGCGCCATGAACACCGCGCTGGCTCAGTTGCAGCCGCAACCGCAACACGTGCTCGTGGACGGTCGCCCGGTGAAAACGATGACGCTGCCTCAAACTGCCTTGGTGAAAGGCGACGCACGCAGTTATTCCATTGCCGCCGCCAGCGTGCTGGCCAAGGTCACGCGTGACCGGTTGATGCACGATTATCATCGCCAGTTTCCCGACTAATTGAAAAGCTCGGCCCGTGTCCAATCCATCGGATGACGTTTGCTCCGTTGAAGCAAAAGCAGGCCGAACTGCTTTAGGGGAAGAACAATTCCGGCAGGTCTTGGATTGCGGCAGCCCTCTGCCGCTTTGTGTCGCTGGCCAGGTGGTGGAAAAGCGGTGGGAGGCCACCGCACTCCAAGACGCTTCGCGCTATTCAACCCCCAGCTACCTCAGCAAGACTTTCGAAAGGTGACGACCACATTGTCCGCCAGCCCCAAACAGCCGAGCGCTTTCTCGGTCAGCCCGTAAAACCACTTTACCGGTTTCACCCACGGCTTTTGCTTCAAGGCGGTGGTTTGCTTGAGCAATTCGCCGCGTTCGGCATTGGAGACCTCGCGCCCGCCGTGTCGCCAGTCCTGCCAGATGACCACCGGGTTAAAATGCGTGAACCGCGTGGCAACAATCTCGAAACCTGCACGCTCGCCGAATCTCCCGAGCGTGGACGCGGAGAAATAGTTCAAGTGCTGCGCATAGACGTAACGATACTTCGCGCCGAGCAACCGAACGGCCAGCGAACGCAGATTCGGCACCAGCACGAAGCAAAGTCCGCCCGGTTTGAGTAACGTATGGGCCTTTTCCAGAAATCGCTTCGGCTCGGCCAGGTGTTCGATCACAGCCCAGAATGTGATGGCATCGTAGGGAGCGCCGGTCTCCGACCCGGCGTGTTGGTATTGTTCTCCCGGACGAGCCGGGCCGGAGGCCGGCGCTCCAGCACGTATCGTCAGCTCGCGTACCAGAAAATCCCCGCGCACCACCGGCACGCCGCGTGACTCGGCGTAATCCAGCGGCGGGCCACTCACGTCCGTCCCGAGGATTTGGTAATCAGCGGGCCAGCGTTTGCGCAGTTGAAACAGGAATGCTCCAGACGAGCAGCCGACATCCAGCACGGCGCCGCGCGGACAGTGCTTTCGAAACAAGCGCAACTCACGCTCGAAGCGCACATCGGCGTAGTCGCTTTCCAGTTTGGCCGGCGAGAGGTAGTAATCTTTTCCCGACGCGTCGTAGAATTCGCCGGTGGCCATCTCGGACGGAACGGGGTTGGCATAGACCATCCCGCATTGGCCGCAGCGGACGATGCGCAAATCACCTTTCTGCCAATAGGGTTCGGCGACATTGCCGTCGCACACCGGACAGTCGCGATAAACAAGCGACTGGTTCATGCGCGGATGAAGTCACAACAAATCATTGTCTTTGGACGGGTGCAGTTATAGAAACACGCAGCACCGAGCGCGACAATCGAATTCCAGACTGCCCCCATGAAACTCACCGACCGCCTTAGATCCTGGCTGCAACGACCGGAGAAGCCGGAGCATTTGCGGCGCGGTGAACTCGGCGAGCGCGCGGCGAAGAAGTTTTTGCAAAAACTCGGGCTGAAGTTCCTCGCGGCTAACTTCCGGTCCGAACGCGGCGAGATTGACCTGATTTTTCGTGACGACGATTGCCTCGTGTTCGTGGAAGTGAAGGCGCGTTCCTCGGAAGACTGGACGCGCCCCGCCGCCGCCGTGGACGCACGCAAGAAGCGATTGCTCTCGCAAACGGCCCTCGACTATCTGCGCCTCCTGAAGAATCCCGAAGTGAAAATCCGCTTCGACATCGTGGAGGTGCTTTTATCCAACGGCGACGTGCGCGAGGTGCGACATCTGCCGAACACGTTTTCGTTGAGCAAGCGGTATCGTTACGGCTGATGGAACTGGGGATGAGCCCGCAATCGTTCCCAATTCTCCGTTGAGAGCGGCGATTGAGAATACACAGGTTTGTGAAGCGGCTCAGCATTTCCGGAACGGCGGGCACGTTCCAGCCATTTTCCGTCGAGCGGGGTGTCAATCAGTTCCAACGTGTTTGCGGCCACGGTGGTTTCCTCCTTAACCCCCGTGGCCACCCCGCGTCCGACGAAGAAACCCGCCAGCAGCAGCGTGACGCGGAACATGGTGCTGCGTGAATAGGTGGTGAGATTGCAGGGGCGTTGAGGATCGAGCGAACGAAATAGGTTCGTGAACAGCGGCAATGTCCACATGGCCGGGTTCTTCGCGGGCGAGAAGGCGTCGAAGAGGATGGCATGCGGAGCGCCGAGCACTGGCTCGGCTCGCTGTGGTTCATTGTAAGAAACTGGCCGAGCCGGTGCTCGGCGCTCCAGCCAGGTCGGGAAATCGTCGAGATGGAATTCCCACGTCACTGTTGACGCACCGTTGATGAAACGCACTTCACGGCGATTAAGGATGGTCTGAAGTTGTTCCTCATATTCGCGCACGTAACCCAGCGCCCCGGCATTTTCCAAGGCGAAGGCGAGCGGCTCGGCGGTGTTGTCGAAGCTGGCGAGGCGGAGCGGGCACGGGATGTCGCGCGTGGCACGGAGAACGGCAACCGCGTTGGCCGCGGCACCAAGGCCAATGTCCCAAACGACGAACTGCTCGCCGCTCGCACGTATCCGCTCGGGGATTTTGAGCTGGCGGACGTACAGCAAATCGGCCTCAGCCGCGGGGCCGAGGCCGGGATGCATTTTTTCGTCGTAGGCCGACGAGTAAACCGCCTGCGCACCATTGGGCAGGCGGACGAGTTGATAATCGGCGTGGCTGGTTTGCTGACTCACAACGCCAACGCCCCGGGAATGATTTTAGAACCAGCCCTTTTTGTTCTGAACGTAGATGCGCGAGAAGTCCTCGTCGCTCTTGGTCAGGTAGATGATGCCTTCGATCAGGCCGATGATTCCACCTACCAAGCAGAACACTCCAAGTATCAATTGAATGATGCCCTCCTTGGTGTAGCCGAGGTAGAACTTATGGACGCCCAGCCATCCAAGCAAGATCGCCAGGACGCCAGCGGCGATTTTCTTTTCTGCACCGGGAGGTTTGTTGTCGCTCATAGGATTTAGGATTGTAGGTTATTGGAAAACGACTGGCATCGGGTAGCGCACCCGCCTTCCGCCGTCAATCCCTTTTCTACGAGCGCGGCCTACAACTGGCCCAGGGCCTTATCAAGCGCGGCGTAAAGCTGGTTCATCGTGGCCTCGGTTTCGTCGCCCATGTTCGACAGGCGGAACGTCGTGCCTTTGATCTTCCCGTAGCCGCCGTCAATCAGGAAACCCTGATCCTTCACGAGCTTCTGGAGTTTAGCCACGTCCACCGCGCGACCGCCGGGTTTCGCGCCGTTGTTCACGCAGGTGAGCGTGATGGACTCGAAGCCCTTCTCGGGAAACAGCGTGAAGCCGTGCTTCGCCGCCCAGTCGCGGGTCAACTGATTGGTCTTGCGATGGCGGGCGTAACGATTCTCCAAGCCCTCGGCGAAGAATTCGTCGAGCTTGGAACTGAGCGCGTAGATGTGCGGAATGCTGGGCGTGCTGGGCGTCATGCTTTGCTCGGCGTTCTTCTGGAACTCCACGAAGTCGAAGTAATATCCGCG
Source organism: Limisphaerales bacterium (assembly GCA_044225555.1). Lineage (GTDB taxonomy): Bacteria > Verrucomicrobiota > Verrucomicrobiia > Limisphaerales > JADLHS01 > JADLHS01. The sequence goes on from JBGAIM010000003.1 coordinate 438,153, forward strand.
ATCCTTCGCTGTGGCTGCTTTGGCCAGTGCAGCGGGTGAGCAGACGAACACGGCGAGGCCCGGCGGCAACGCGAAGGCTTTTTGTGTGCCGGCGAGCAACACGTCAATGCCCAGCTCGTCGAACTTAAGCGGCACGGCGCTCATCGAGCTGACCGCGTCCACGATGAACATCACGTCCGGATATTTTTTCTTGAGCGCGGCGATTTCCGTCAACGGACTCATCACGCCCGTGCTGGTTTCGTTATGAATCAGCGTAAGTGCGTCGAACTCGCCGGTGGCGAGCTTCTTATCAATCGCCTCGGCGCGGATGGGCGAACCCCAGTCCACCTGCAAAGCATCCGCCTGCTTGCCGCATTTCTTGGAGACATCGAACCACTTGTCCGAAAACGCGCCGCACATGCAGTTAAGGACCTTCTTCTGCACGAGATTGCGGATCGCGCCTTCCATCACGCCCCACGCACTGGAGGTGGAGAGATACACCAGTTGCTTGGTGGAGAGCAGTTGCTGGAGTTGCGGCTGGAGTTTGGCGTAAAGGTCTTTGAAGCCCTGTCCGCGGTGGCCAACCATCGGCGAGCACAGCGCCTTGAAGGTCTTCTCGCTGACTTCGACCGGGCCCGGAATGTGTAACTTGACGTGTCCCATAGGGCGCGGATTTTTCCTGACGCGGCGGTCAAACGCAAGCGCGCGTTGGCTAATCGGCGGCTTCAGTCCACAGAATATCCGCCGGAAACGTGGACGCGCCGGGCCTGTGCGAAGCATAGGAATTGTTTCCGGATTGAAAACTCCGTCCGTCCCAAGCAGCCTGTGGGCGTAGATTCGTCCCATCGTTCGCCATGACCGCACCCCTCGACGACGCCAAAGCCAGCTTGCGCCAACAAGCTCGGGCATGCTTGCAGAGTATTCCCATGACGGAACGCCGATCGGTCGCCAAGCGATTGTGCGAGCGATTGCGGGAACAACACGTCTGGTCGGCGGCCAGGACCGTTTTACTGTTTGCCCCGCTCCCGGATGAGCCGGACGCCTGGCCACTGTTGGCAGTCGCGATTGCCAGCGGCAAGCTCGTTGGCTTGCCGGCGTTCGTCCCGGGAACAAACGGTTACACGGCCCGTCAGATCCTTGACCCCACGCGCGATCTGACGACCGGCCAATTCGGCATCCGCGAACCAGCGGCGACCTGCCCGGAGGTCCCGCTAAACCGGCTGGACTTGGTGTTGGTGCCTGGGATAGCTTTTGACACGCGCGGTGGGCGGCTCGGACGGGGTAAAGGGTATTATGACCGGTTGCTCTGCGCGGTGAACGGCACGAAGTGCGGGGTGGCGTTTGACGAGCAAATCGTGGACGCCGTTCCGGTCGGGCCAATGGACGTTCGTTTGAATTGTATCTTGACGCCGACGCGCTGGATCGAGACCTGAACGGCGCGCGGTCTTGAAATGACTCTGGTCTTCTACATTGCGGGCGCGGGCGTTTTTGCCCTCGCTGGGGCCGGCGTTTGCGCGATGGTTTTGACTTCTCGAAATCGTCGTCGCGAGGACGCCCGGCGCCGCGAAGCCGAATCCCAATTGGAAAAAGCCCGCCTCACCTCCGCTCAGGAGGTCACGCAACTCCGCACCCAGCTCGAACAGGCGCTCGTCACCCAGCGGACGGAGCATGTCGAACAGGAGCGCCGGCTCACGGAACGCGAGTCCCTCCTCAACACCCAGTTCACGCGCCTCCTCGAAACCGAGAAGGATTTGAAGCTGCAAAGGGAATCGCTGGAAGCGCAACGGGGGGCGCTGGAGAAGACGCAGCAGGAATTGTCCGTGCTCACCCGCCAACGCCGCGAGCAACTGGAAAAACTCTCCGGCATTTCCGGCGAAGCAGTCCGTGCGCAGTTCCTCAAGGAAATTGAACAGGAGACGCTGGCCGATGCCGCGAACGTCTCGCGCATGATCCTGGACGACGCCAAGGCCCGCGCCGAGGAAAAGGCGCGCAAGGTCATCATCACGGCCATCCAGCGTTACGCGGGCAACCAGACCTTTGAGAGTTCCAGCGCCACCATCGTCCTCGAAAGCCCCGAACTGAAAGGCCGCATCATCGGGCGCGAGGGCCGTAACATCCGCGCGTTTGAAAACGCCACGGGGGTGACGGTGTTGATTGACGACGAGCCCGGAGCGGTGATTCTGTCCGCCTTTGACCCCGTCCGCCGCGAGACCGCCAAGGAGGCGATGCTGCGACTGATTCAAGATGGCCGGATTCATCCCACCCGCATCGAGGAGGTCGTCAATGCCGTGAAGGCGGAAATGGACGACACCATCGTCCGCAAGGGTGAGGAAGCCGTGGCGCGGGCCGGTGTAACCATGTTGAGCCACGAAATCGTGAAGGTGCTCGGCAAGCTGCATTTCCGCCAGAGTTTCGCGCAGAACCTGCTCGACCACTCGGTCGAGGTCGCGCAGTTGATGGGTTTGATGGCCAACGAGCTGGGTCTCGACGCCAACATCGCCCGACGGGCGGGACTGCTGCACGACATCGGGAAGGCGTTGAGCCACGAGATCGAAGGCCCCCACGCCATCGTCGGGGCCGATCTCATCAAGCGTCACGGCGAGAGTGATGCCGTCGTCAATGGCGTGGCCTCGCATCACAATGATGTGCCCCCGGAAGGCCCGTGGGGAATTCTCGTCAGTGCGGCGGATGCGGTCAGCGCCTCGCGACCGGGGGCGCGCTCCGAGAGCTTGACGACTTATTTGAAGCGCGTGGAAGACCTCGAGAAACTTGGCAGCGGGTTTGCCGGCGTGGAGAAATGCTTTGCGCTTCAGGCGGGGCGGGAGTTGCGGGTGTTTGTCCTGCCGCAACAGGTGAACGACGATCAGGCCTTCGCCCTGGCCCGCAACATTGCCGCGAAGATTGAAAGCGAACTCCAGTATCCCGGGCAGATCCGCGTGACCGTGATTCGGGAGACGCGATGTGTGGAAGTGGCGAAGTAACTACCAACGACCTCAGCGAGCGGGTAAGGCAGGTACACAGCCCGCAGCTTAACGTCCTTCGGTCATGCCCGCCGGGAGACCATTCTCCCAGCCAATGGGTGCGTTCCAAGGGCGAACTGATTCATTCTCCGGCTCGGTGGTGGCACAACCGCTGAAAATGGAACACACCAGCAAGAGCAGCAGGCAGTAAAACCAGGCAAACTTGTTGAATCGGAGGCGGCTCACGATTCGGGATGGGCCGGAATAACCTGATCGCCTTCGAGCACGTCGGCGAGCTTCCAACCGGGCATCACGTTGGCGATACAGCGGCCTTTTTGCACGTCGCTGATGATGACCTTGGCCACGAGCCGGCCGTCACGGCTGACGAGCATTTCACCACGAACCTTCGCTCCCTGCTCCTGACCGACGTCCAGCACAACGAATTCCCACTTGGGATCGGCCACCAGAATCTTCCCTTTCAGATCGGCAGGCAAGGTGACGTAAGGAATCTTGCCGGTGATGTACTCCAACTCAGTCTTGGTCTTCTCGTAAGCGTATTGAAGCACTTTCTTCTCCTGCTGCAACGCCTCCAAGGTGTCCTGTAGTTTGTTGATCTGCTTACCCAAAGCGGCAATCTGCTCCGGCTTGTAACCGGTGGCCGTGTAGGCGGCGAGTTCCGCCTGGGCGGCGTCACGTTCTCCCGTGGTCTTGGCGAGCTTATCCGCCAGCTCGGTTGCCTTCTTGATCTGGGTTTCTGCCTCCGCCACCGCTTTGTCGCGCTCTTGCTGGGTGGAAACCAAAGTCTCCTTGGTCTGATTAAGCTCCTTCTCGGTCTTGGCCAGATTGCCCTTGGTCGTGGTCAACTCGGCGTCGGTATCCACCCACTTCTTGTTCCAGTCGTTACGTTCCGCAACGACGGTGTCAATCTTCTCCTTGACCTTGACGAAATTGAGAGCGGCCGCCGCCAAGCCGGCGATGATCGCGATGATGAGACTGATTCGAATCAACATGGCTGTAATGACAATTGCTTAGTCCGGGAAAGCCTAGACCGTGGCCCAATGGGTGTCAACGCCCGTTTCGGAAAGTTATTCCCCATGCCGGGTTGTCTTTTCCGCCATCCTTCGCCACCCTTCGGCGCGTGAGTGCAACTGAAAATTTCGACGACACAACGGTCTGCCGCCTCGACACCCAGCGCAAGGTGGTCGAGCCCTGCTCCATCGTCATCTTTGGCGCGAGCGGTGACCTGACCGCCCGCAAGCTTATCCCGGCGCTGTATCATCTGTTCAAGGATAAGCAACTGCCGCCCGCATTCCGCATCATCGGCTTCGCCCGTCGCGAGAAGACCGATGAATCCTTCCGCGCCGAACTGCGCACGGCCCTGGACCAGTTCTCCCGCACCAAGCCGGTGGACGACAAAGTCTGGACCGAATTCGCCACCAATATCGTCTATTGCATGGGTGACCTGACCGACTCGGCCGCCTATCAGAAGCTGGAACAGCGGCTCACCTCTTTCGGTAACCCCGCGCTCCGCAACAATCTGCTGTTCTACCTGGCCATCTCGCCGAGCCAGTTTGGCGAGGCGGTCGAGGAACTGCACAAAGCCGCCTTGCTCAAACCGCCCGGCCCGGGCGGCTGGCAACGCATCGTCGTCGAAAAACCCTTCGGTCACGACCTCGCCTCGGCCCACGCGCTCAACAGCGAACTCACCCGTTATGCGCACGAGCAACAGGTCTTCCGGATTGACCATTACCTCGGCAAGGAAACGGTGCAGAACATTTTGATGTTCCGGTTCTCGAACTCGATCTTCGAGCGGTTGTGGAATCGCGAATCCGTGGATCACGTCCAGATCACCGTCAGCGAGAAACACAGCGTGGGCGGACGCGGTGGTTACTACGAGGAAGCTGGCGCCCTGCGCGACATGGTGCAAAACCACATGCTCCAAGTCCTCGCGCTCGTAGCCATGGAGCCGCCGGTGTCACTCGAAGCCGAATCCATCCGCGACGAAAAGGTGAAGCTGTTGAAATCCATCCGTCCGCTCTCACCCGAGCACGTAGCCCGACAGGTTGTGCGCGGTCAGTATTTTGCCGGTTTGGTGGATGGTCAGCCGCAAAACGGTTACCGCCAGGAGCCGAAGGTGAAGCCCGATTCCAACGTGGAAACCTACGTGGCGATGAAGCTGTTGATTGACAACTGGCGCTGGTCAGGTGTGCCGTTCTATTTGCGCACCGGCAAGACCCTGCCGCTGGGCGCCAGCGAAGTCCGCATCCAGTTCCGGCCCACGCCGCACGTGCTGTTCGCTGCCGCTTGCGGCAACAAGCTCGACCCCAACGCGCTCACGCTCCGCCTGCAACCGGACGAAGGCATCTACATGCGGTTCAATGGCAAAGTCCCGGGCACGCAGGTCGGCGTGCGCCCGGTGCGCATGCACTTCAGCTACAACAGTGAGTTCGGCGCCTACACACCCGAAGCCTACGAACGTCTCCTGCTCGAAGCGATGGCTGGCGACGCCACGCTCTTCATCCGGCGGGACGAAGTCGAGACCGCCTGGCAGATTGTGGATTCCATTCGTCAAGGCTGGGATGGCAAACCGCTGTCGAACCGCGAATTCTATGCTGCCGGCACGTGGGGACCGATTGCCGCCGAAGAATTGCTTGCGCAAAGCGGCCACGTCTGGCGCGATCCGCAACCCATCAAGTGATGAACGGCATCTTGGATGGACATTCCTCTCCAACCGCTGCGCATTCCCACAGGATGGACTGTTGCTTACAACGATGGTCTCTATGAAATAGACCCGTCGGAAAAGTTAATTCCCGAGGACAAACACATGTGGTTTTTCAAGGAAGACATGCTTCAGCTGTGGAATGCCGACCGCAACCTGTTGCTTGATGTCGGTTGGTTTCCGTCGGGGGATTTGAAGTGTGGCGAATATGCGCTTCACCTTCACAGGGGCGACTGGGTGTCCGGGCAGAAGCTGCATGCGTTTCGGACGCGAAGCCGACTTGCTCTCGTGGCGGAGATTGAGCGACTCTTGCTTGGAGTGGTTGATGGAAATGTATAATTGATATGCCAAGCGAAGGATTTCTTTATGCCCGAATACAAAGCCACCATCACCTGGAAATGTACGAGCCCCGATTTCCTGAAGGGCAAGTATTCCCGCGAACACACTTGGACCTTCGATGGTGGCTTCACGATGCCGGCTTCGCCGTCACCGGCGGTCGTGCCCGTGCCGTATTCCAATCCCGCGCATGTTGACCCGGAGGAAGCGTTCGTCGCTTCCATCTCCAGTTGCCACATGCTGACGTTTCTGTATCTGGCGTCGAAGCAAGGCTTCCAAGTGGACAGCTACGAGGATGCCGCCGTCGGCGCAATGACCAAAAACGAAAAAGGCGTGCCGTGGATGAGTCTGGTCACGCTCAATCCCAAGATCGTTTACAGCGGAGAGAAACTCCCCACACCCGCCGACGAGGAACACCTGCACCACCTCGCCCACGAGCAGTGCTACATCGCCAACTCGATCAAGACCGAAGTCGTGATCGGGAAACCGAAGGACAAATGAAATAGCAAAGTTCGTCCAAGGCTGACGGCTTGTCCCACCGTCGCATTTCGCATAACTTCCCGCGCCAATGCAGTCCAATATCATCACGGTCATCCCGGTTTACAACGGCGAGCGTTTCATTCAGAAGACGCTGGAGTCTGTCGCCGCCCAGACCGTCAAGCCCGACCGGCTCATCGTGCTGGACAATTGTTCGACCGACAGCACCCCGAAGATTGTGCAGGAATTCACCGGGCTGAAGTGCGAATACCTTCGCAACCCGAGCAACCTCGGCCTGTTCGGCAACATGAACCGCGCGCTGGAATTCGCCGAACAGACGCGCCATCTGCACATCCTCTGCGCCGACGATCTCATCACGCCCAAGTTTTTTGAAAAACTGGTGCCCGCGCTGGAATCGTGCAGCGGCTTCGGTCTGGCGTTCTGCCTCGACGAACGCATTGACGAGACCGGCGAGTATTTGAGCATCTCCGGTCGCGTCACGGGTCAGGTGGAGGAAGTGCCCAAGGCGGCTTATCTCGCGCACAAAGGTGAGATCGCGAATCAAGCCCTCGGCGGCACGATTTACAAAACCAATTTCCAAAAAGCACCATGTCAGTTCCGGATGGACATGCCCATTCTCGCGGACGTCGTCTTCTACGCCGAGTTCGGCAAGCACTGTCAGAAGATCGTGAAGTTACATGACACGCTCACGCAGTATCGCTGGCACGGCACGAACCAAAGCTGCGAATTGATGCCGGGCATCCAACCACTCGTCCTCGACGAATGGAAGACCATGCAACTGATCGAGGCCATGCGCGGCGAAACCGGTTTCGTCCGAAGCTGCAAGCTCAAAGGGCTTTTTGGCGTGCGCTCCGGCATCAAGGCGAAGCGCATCCGGCAACTCGGCAACCTGAAATACTCACGCGAGATCGTCGCGGCCGGGCGCAGCATTTCGGGCCTGCCGTTGTGGTTCGCCGCACAATGTGTCGTCCATGCCCGCGAGTTCGTGGTCTATGGTCTCATGCGCCGTCGCCGCCAGCCGCAGAATGTTTTCGGATGAGCACTGCCCCGGCATCCGATTCCATCCGGACCCGTCCGGTAACGAACTGTTTTCTCTGCAATACGCCCGGTGAAGTTCTCTATTCCGGGATGCGTGACCGCTCGTTCGGCGCGCCCGGTGAATGGAGCGAACGCCGCTGTCCGAAGCCTGATTGCGGTCTGGTTTGGCTCGACCCGCAACCCACGCCCGAAGACATCGGGAAGGCTTACCAGACTTACTACACGCACAACCAACCCGCGCCCGGAACGAGTTTGCTGCGTGACGCCGTCTATGGTGTCTGGCGAAGTTATCTACGCGTGCGACTTGGCTATGAGACCGGTGTTGGCCCGGCGTGGCGCGCGATCTTCTCGCCGCTGGCTCTGCTGCATCCCGGCGGCCCGGATGAACTGGATTCCGCCGCGATGTATTTGCCCGCGCCCACTTCACCCGCCCGCGTACTCGATGTCGGCTGCGGCAGCGGTGTACTGCTGGCGCGAATGAAATCGCTCGGCTGGGAAGTCCAAGGCGTGGAAGTTGATCCCGGCGGAGTGACAGCGGCCCGAGCACGCGGCGTGGCGGTGCATCAAGGCCAACTGACTGAAGCCAAGTTTCCCGACCACCACTTCGACGCCGTCCATTCCGCTCATGTCATCGAACATGTTCACGACCCGGTAGCGTTGCTGCGCGAATGTTTTCGCATCCTCAAGCCCGGCGGCAAGCTCGTCATCCTCACACCGAACACTGCCAGCTTCGGGCACAAACATTTCGGGAGCGCCTGGCTCAATCTCGATCCACCGCGTCATCTGATTTTGTTCAACCAGCAAACCCTGCGTTCGGCGGCGGAGCAACAGGGCTTCATTGTCGAACGGTTGGATACGACGGTACGTTCAGCATGGGTTTATGGGACGTTGAGCCGATTGATTCGCCAAACCGGTCGCGGCGAGATGGCGGCGCTGGGCCAGCCCGCCTGCCTGATCCACGGAATCCTCTTTCAACTACGCGAGCGGGTTTTGAAATGGTTTAATTCGAACGCGGGCGACGAATTGCTGCTGATGGCGACGAAGCGGTAATGTGACGGATTGGAGCGCCGGCCTCCGGCCCGGCGAGTTTTCACTTCACCGTTACTACCAGGCTGGCGACCGGCGCTCTGAAAGCCCGTGCTACACCGAAACACTCTTGCCCGGCTGCGGCTGGATGATCTTGATCTTGGGATGCCGGGCGCAGATTTGTTCCTCGAACCATTGGCGCGAATCATCGCCGCCGTGACCGAGCAACACGGCCCGGGGTGAAACCTGATCTACAAAATCCAACAGATCCTCGCGATTCGCGTGCGCGGTCAGATCAAAATCCTGCACGTCGCAGTTGCGCGTCACGCGGCCCGCGCGCGGGCTGAACACAAACGTCTCGCCCGGCTTTGCGGCCTTCAGCCGCCCGCCGGGCGTGTCCGGATCAGCATAGCCCACAAAGAAGATGGACTGCTTTTCATCACCAATCATGCGCACGGCGAGGTCATGAGCGGCGGTGTTTTCGGCCATCATGCCGGAAGTAATGACGAAGATGCGCCCGCCGGTGAGTTTCATTTTCTGCACCTGGCCCGGATCGAGCACGATGAGGTTCAATGCCTCGTGCAATTGCAAATTGGTGTGCTGCCGATGCGCCCGGTGCGCTTCGAGATCGTAAATCTCGGTGAACACCCGGCCCAGTCCGCCGATATAGATGGGCTGCTGCTTTAACTTGCCCTCGCGCATGAGCAAGGCGAGCAGCGCGAGAATCTCCTGGGTGCGCCCCAGCGCAAAGGACGGGATCATCACGCAACCCTTGCGTTTGAGCGCGCGCAGAATGGCGGCGGTAAGCCGTTCCACCTCGGTCGCCCGAGTAACACCCTTGGGCACGGCGCGGTTGCCCCGCGTGGATTCCATGATCAGCACATCAGCCTTCACATCTTCAAAGCGCGCGGCCCGCAGAATGGTCTGATCGTGAAAACAGACGTCGCCCGTGTAGAACATCGTCTCCTTTTGCCCGCGTAGCATAATGCCCGCCGAGCCCAGCGTGTGACCGGCGTCGTAAAATTCCAGTGTGGGCGAGGAGAAGCCGGCCTTCGATTTCTCATAGGCGGCCCATTCGACTTCCCGGTTGTAACGGAAGCCCTGGAACAGCGGCGCAATGTCGTCCACCTCGTCGTGCGTGTAGAGCGGGTATTCCTTGAGACCGAGTTCGTCGCGCTGCCGCGTCATGACGTTCACCGAGTTGTGCAGCACGCGTTCGACGATGAAATAGCTTTGCTCGGGTAACAGCACGTGCGCCTTGGGAAAATAGCGCAAGGCCACCGGCAGGGCGCCGACGTGATCGTGATGACAATGCGAAATGGCGATGGCATCCACGTCCTCTTGTTGCACGGCCTTGTAGAGCGGTAGGCCCTCGCGGCCTTCCCGCTTGGGATGCATCCCGGCGTCGAGCAACATGCGGTGACCTTCGATCTCCACAAACCAGGAACTGGCCCCGATATCCGTGTCGGGGTTCAAATTGACAATACGCATGTGCGGTGACGCGAAGGCTAACGAAATTCGCCTTTGCCACCAGCCAAATCATCCCACCGGACTTAGTTGGCCCGCACGCGATAGAAACGCTGCGGATTGTTGGTTGCCTGAAAGTCGGTAAAGGTAAATACGCCACCGGAAAACTTACCGGTGGAAACACTCGACCAGCTGCCGATCGGCAACGCGAGGTTGGTGGTCGCGAAAATGCGGTTCGTCGCGCCGCGCCGACCCGTCCCCGCCAGTTGCATTTGCCCACTCAAGGGCTGCGTGATGCTCGTGAACTTTGGCAGCACGGCATTCGCCTCCTCCAGCGTGAACACTGCGTGTGATTGGTAAATGCGATTCACCGTGTCCGTCGGCATGGCAGTCGGTCCATAAGTGCCCGTCCACGGCGCGAACCAGGACCACCAAACACCGAAGCGTTGCATCTTTTCGATGTCCGGCACGCCGCCAAATTCCGTCAACGCAATCAACTTTTTGCCGTTGAACCGCGCCAGCAACGCCTGCCAACGGACACTCAACGGATCTCCTTGGTCCGTGGGATAACCATCCACACCCACCACGTCCACCACGTCATCTCCCGGATACCACGCCGCGTCTTCGCTGGTGAGAACCCAGATGAGATTGTGCAGTCCGTGATAGGCCGTGAGCCGCTGGTAAAGCAGCCGCCACAGTTGCTTGAACGGCTCCGGTCCTTTTGCACCCCACCAGAACCAGCCGCCTTCGGATTCGTGCAATGGCCGCCACAGCACCGGAATGTTGTTGCTCGAAAACTTTTTCAACTGCACCGCAATGGCGTCGATGTCGCGCAGCACCATCGCATACTCGGTTGAATTCGTATTGGCCAATGCCGCCGCGATGTCGAACGTTGTCGAGTCCGTGTAAAACGCGCGCCACCATTCTTGCCCGGGCAGGTTGATCAGATTCGTCGGCGCGTTCCAATGCCAGCACATCGCCTGCACCTGACCCAACCGTTCCTCCGCGATCATCCGCTCCGTGTAGTTCGCCGGCGCGCCCTGGTATTGAACCCGGGTCGGCGAATAATCAATCAGGTCGCCCGAAATGATGAGCGGTTTGCGACCCGACGTGTTCAACACGTAAATCGCGTCGTTGGTTTCATGCTGACCCGACCACGTGATATTGCCGTAAGCCGCCACCAGATCCGTCATCAGCATCCGCGCGGCGAACGTGGCGTTGGAATCCACGAGCGTCACCGGCACGGGCAACGGCGGTGGCGGGGCGTTGGTGAAAATGAGGTCCGCGCGATCGATCTCGTAATAATTCCAGCCACCGCCGATCTGGAGCGTGTTGTTGCCATTGGTGAGTTCCACCAACCCGGCATCGTACGTTGCGAACGTCGTGCTTTGGGGGAACATTCCGGAAGTCGTCGCCCCGTTCAACGTGGCATCGAATCCCTTCTCGCCATACGGCGTGCGAAAGCGGATGCGCAGACTGTAAAGCCCGTTAGACGCGCCAAAGGTCCAACTGACATTATCCCCGGTGGCATCGAACCCGGTGACGTAACCCGTGCCGGAATAGCCGGCGACCGCCGTGGTGACGGTCGTTCCCGTGCGCGTGCCGTTCTCCGCCTCCAGCACAATGGTCGCGGCGAAGGCACTGCCGGTCAGTTTCCCGACCAGCGCCAGCACGACGACAGTAACCATGCGTTTCAACATTCGGCAGGATAGTAGCACACGCTCGCCCGCTAGACACGTCGGTAAAAGTGACCACACGACTAGGTCGGTGAGGTCTTGGACTGCGCCGGCAAAGCACAGCGACGACGGCGCTTTAAGGGCGGACGAACTGGTATTTGAGGTGACATTCGGGCACTCCAGAAGCGGCGTGGCACTTCGCTTCCCGCCGCAGCAAGACCTGGCGGAATGCGATATTCCCATCCGTTTCGGCGCTCAACTTCATTCTGTTACACGCACTTAATCGTAACCCTGCTCTTGCTCTTAATCCCTCTGCGGTGGGACAAGATTAAGATTAAGAGTAAGAGTAAGAACATGGACTTCACCGCCACGCGAACGGCGTGCCCGTTGACACCACCCACGCTGCTTGCAATGCTGCCACGCATGACGCCTCCTTCGCTGGCAAACTCTGCGGCCTGCCTGGCCCTGCTCTGGGTCGGCTTCACGCTGACAGCCCTGCCCGCCAGCGCCGCCGAAACACCACCCGCCAAACCCGCGCCCATCCCCGTCATCCTCGACACCGACATCGGCGACGACATTGACGACACCTGGGCGCTCGCGCTGTTGCTCAAATCGCCGGAGCTGGACCTGAAGCTCGCGGTCGGCGACTACGGTGAGGCGCAATATCGCGCGCGCTTGCTCGCCAAATTCCTCGAACGCGCCGGACGCAGCGATGTGCCCGTGGGCATCGGCCTCGACATCGCCCCGCGCGGCGACGGACGTCAGGCCGCCTGGGTCAAGGACTACGATCTCAAATCCTATCCGGGCAAGGTCCACACCAACGGCGTGCAGGCGCTCATTGACACCGTGATGAACTCGCCGCAACCCGTGACGTTGATTTGCATCGGTCCCGTGCCGAACATCGCCGAGGCGCTGAAACGCGAGCCGCGCATCGCCCAACGAGCGCGCTTCGTGGGCATGCACGGCAGCGTACGCACGGGTTACGGCGAAGGGACGCAACCCGTGGCGGAATGGAATGTGAAGTGCGCTCCCAAGGCTCTGCAACAGGTCTTCACCGCGCCGTGGAACATCACCATCACTCCGCTCGACACCTGCGGCCTCGTGAATTTGTCTGGTGAAAAATACCGTCGGGTCCTCGACTCCACCAACCGCCTCGCCGCCGACCTCATTGCCAACTACCGCCTCTGGGTGACCGGCGACACCAAGTTGCCGGCGGACATGGCCGACCTCCGCAGCAGCACGCTCTTCGACACCGTGGCCGTCTATCTCGCCCTCCGGCAGGACCTGTGCACGATGGAGAAACTCGGCCTGCGCGTCACCGACGACGGTTTCACGGTCATTGATCCGCAGGCCAAACAGGCCAACGTGGCTACGAAATGGAAAGACCTTGGCGCGTTCGAGGATTTCCTAGTGGAACGATTGGCTGGCAAGCGTTGAGGCCAAGGCCCACTCGTTGCTCATCCGCCGAAAACCCGCCCCGCCGCCTCAACTTGTCCAGTTAGAGGGGGCGCTGCCCCCGGTCGCCGCCGTCAAGCAAGCACGACACAGTGGGCGGTTCCCTTGGAACTGCTCGGATAGGAGCTGGTGCCCGACGCAAACAGGTCGGCACACCCAGAAGCGGCGACCCCCGGTTGACAAAACTCACGCGCACGAACGCAACGGAAGAACCCGAGAAAGGAAAAACCAAAAACCGCTTTTAAGAAAAAAACTCTGAACCCCGCCCCACTGGCAATTGACAACCCTCATAGGGGCTGCAGCGATTTGTTAGGCCGATGGTCTTTCATGATGTGCGCGTACACAACGAAAAATGCCTGCGATCAAACAGCCAACGCACCAGATCAAAGAAAGCACGCTGCAAATCGCTCCGGCCAGGACTACGAGCGTCAACAGGATAAACCAGAGCATCCCGTTATATGCATGGTCCGGAATGAGACGATCAAGAACAACCGCAAGCGCTGCTCCAACCGCTGTCATCCCAAGCGATATGTAAAGAGCCAGAAAACATGGACGCTTAAAATTCATATCAAAGCGTATCGGCCTAACGACCCCAGCTCAGCGACCCGGCACTCGGGACGCAACGATTGCCAACCACGACGCCATGCCGGGTTCGCTGCAGCGCATGGTTAGACATTGGGGTTCTTTGCGTCATGCCAAATCTGATCAAGTCGGATACACGGATAAAAGAGATAGTAAGCTGCTCGCTGACTCTGCGTCTGGGTCGGATACATAAAATACCATGCAGGCACGCCACCGGGCCGACTATCTGCCGTGCTGTCCGCCCAAAACCGATAGCTGAAAAAGCCAACCACATACAAACCAAACAGGCAGCAAGCGATGAAGAATGGATGTCTCAAAAGCTTCATCTGGTTCTGTGTAGTGACGATGTCTAACGACCCAAGCTCAGCGACCCGGCGCACGGGACGCCACGATTGCAACCGCGACGCCCCCGCCGGGTTCGCTGTAGCGCATGGTTAGATGCACGGTAAATCATCTGTCCTTCTTGAGACTACCACTGATGGTCGAGCCGACAACGTAATCATCGTGAAAATCAACCGAGATCTGCCAAAGCATGTCGTTCGTGTCGTGAACGAGCTCATACCAAACCGTGTCGTTGTAAGAACTATCGGGCTGACCCAAAGCGCGAAACAACTCCGGCTTGGTGAGCTTGTATGAAGGATGCGCGTAGTCAAAGGCCATGAGTGTGCCTGTGCCGATGTCTTTCTCCCAAGTCTTAGGACAGCGCGGCAGAAGCGTCTGAAGCTTCTCGCCCTCTGCTCGCCGGTCGTGTCCGGCCTTGGCTCTGAACGCCTCGGCAACTCCGGCGAGCGCAGACGCTCCGGCGTCCACTGGGTCGCGATGTGTGCAACCCGCAGCGCCCGCCAAGAGGAATGCCAAAAACAGTGAGAGTCGCGAGTGCATCTAACGACCCAAGCTCAGCGACCCGGCACACGGGACACAACGATTGCAAACCACGACGCTACGCCGGATTCGCTGCAGCGCATGGTTAGGCCACATGGGTATCTCCTCCAGCGGAACGCCGCCGAAACAAAAGGTAAATGAAAAGCGCGTCGCAAAGCACCGCAATCGTCCCTATAAAAATCGAAATCACTCGCGTTCGAGCAAACTCATCTGGGGTCATGTAGTGCAAGACAACCTCGCTCTCAGGACCGACTGCCGCGCAACAAAACGCGATGAGTCCAATCACTGCAAGAGGCAGTAGAGCGATGGCCATCAATATTCTCATGCGCGTGGTGGTGGCCTAACGACCCAAGCTCGACGTTCTTGTCTTCTCTGGTGGGCGTTGAGAACCAGTCATTTAGCTCTCAATTTCGTCAATAGAATCAGGCATTTACTGCACATTTGCAAGTCAGAACCGGTGCCAACAACGACAAACAATCACTAACCCATTTCGTACTCTTTTCACTGGCAGTTACTGGCAAAGTCGCTGGCACGCGGGCTGACACTTTTTTCATTTGGTTGAGGGTCACGCGGGAAAATATCCAAGGCTGCGGAGCGACGAAAAGTTTCCGGCCCCGACGATGACGTGATCAACAATTTCGATTTTGAGCAGTTGTCCGGCGCGGATTAAATCGCGTGTCACCTTGATGTCGGCTTCGCTCGGAGTCGGGTCGCCGGAGGGGTGGCAGTGCATGAGAATGAGGGCGTGTGCGGCGGTAGTCACCGCCAATCGAAACACCTCGCGACTATGAATCAAAAGGGTGTCTTGGGTGCCGATGGTAACAAGCTGATGCCCTTTGATGCGGCGGCGGACATTCAACACGAGCACCGCCAGACATTCGCGTTCGGGGTCGAAATGCGGGTGCGTAGCGATGTGCAATTTCCAGTACTCAGCGGCCTTGTCGGGCGTGTCGCATTGCTGCAACGCCTCCGGCGTGGGACACTCGCGTAACGGCATGACCTTGTATTCGTAGGGGCTGGCGGGAAACTTGAACGGCTCAACCAGCGCGGGAGAGAAAGACGTGGCATTCATGGTCAGTTCAGGCGTTGGAGTTGGCGGCAAAGCGCGAACCGTATTTGCTACGCGGGTCGCCGGTGTGGACGGAGTACGGAGCGCACGCGCCGCACGGGTGCTGCCAGAGACAGCGGCGTTGATTCCAGTGAAAGCCCAAACGCCAGAGGGTATTGGCGGCGGCGCGATGACTGGCCTTCGGAAGATCAAGCCAGACCCATTTCCCGACAATCTCGGCCAGTTCGTATTGCTGCGGCAACTGCGCCCGCAGAAAGGCCAAGACTGTTTGCGTGGAAAGCTCCCGGTTCGGGTTGTGTCTGGCGGCTCTGATTGATGATTGCTGGACGGCGTTTGCTGGTGCTGCTGCTTCAACTGATAATTTGTTTTTCATAAGCTTTTTTTTGATGTTCGCCGTCCGTGTCTCGCCGTATGCCGCTTGCTTCACCCCGGCGGAGACGTTTTTTGAGCTAAATCAGTTTTAGTTCCGGCGTGCATGGGGCATGACAGCGAGAGTTGCGGCGTTACCTGATAGCCGGATCGCTGGCGTGCCCCATGCCCTGCGTCGCCGGAAATAAAACGCCCCGCGCGAGCGGGAATCGAAGCCTTGAAAAAAATGGCGCAGCAGCAAGCGGACTACGGAGAGCAAAGGAAAGGCGGCCCCGTTTCAAGAAACGCGCCATGTCAAAAACACCAAACAAAAATCCTCTAGCCTCGCAGAGTCGCCAAAGGCTCAATTCCGGCGTTGCTGACTTCTGGCTGGGAGTGTGAAGTGGAGGGCGTCGGCTTGGGGGTGTGGGGAAGCCGGTCAGCCCGAAGCGCAACACGGACGGCCAGAGGTCAGACTAACCAACGGGGCGGCAGTGAGGGCGGGCTGGCGCGGCGAATGCGTTTTTGTTTGCCTTCGCCGTGCCAACCCGCGCTCACGCCGCAGGGGGCGGATGATTAAAGCCCGTTTTTGGCAATGGGAGAATTCCCGGTTGCGATTGAAGGATTTGATCCCCGGAATTACAGGGCCGGGCTAATAGTTTTTGTCTGCGCCTTCAGTATGGTTGAAACATCCGGTGCTGAAACAGCCCGGACAATTATGAAAACAACAAGCATTGAACGATTAGTGCGAGTGACGACCGTGGCAGTTTTGTCATGCGCCACGAGCGCATGACAAATCGTCAAAGCGTGAAAGGAGGTGAAGGCCATGCAAACACAAGCTGACTTGGACAACCATGCGAATCAGTTGAATCCAAACAACGATGAGTATTGGCACAGTCGGGGTGAGTAAAAGCCCTAATCATGGGCGCGGCTGGCAGGTTACGACCTGCCAGCCGTTTTACTGTTCCAGGTAGACCAGTCAATCTCAAGGTGATGGAAGAACCGCTGATAGTAGCGTTGTATTTGGCGTCTATCGTTTTTGAACTCGGCGGCAATCTCGGCGAAATGTTTTTCAAGCCAAACGGTAATCATCCATGAGAAAAGCCACAGGTCTGCTTCGGCCTGAGCCGTTGAAAATTCCGCTAAGGGAGTGAAAATGACCCGCCCCGCGTGTGTGATGTTTTTCAGTGATGGCTGCTTTTTCCCCTTCAACCAACTATTCACTTCAATGGCTTTGGTGTTGATTACATCCAGGTCCGTCCCCGAAGCAAGCATCCCCGCCCATTTTCGAGGGCATGATTTGCCGGTCGGTTTAATCGCTCCTGAAACCTGCATGGCGTGTTCAAGCCATGTCTGGCGAAATGTAGTTGGCGACGGGGTTTTGATAATTGCGGTGATATGGGCTTTGATGGGCAGCCAGAATCGTGAGTGCTTTGATCTGCTCGCACACTGCTGGAGCACCGCCAGAGCGATTAGCGGACGGTCAAATAGCTGATGAATGGCGTCAATCATCCGAATCTTTTCAATCAGCGGTTGTTTGGAATGGAGAAATCCCAACCGCTTCGGATCGGCATGACGGTACGGACTGCCCGCCGAGAACAACGCGCGCATTTGCGCTTTGAAAAGCTCCGCTGCTCCGATGGCCACGTTGCTGTGGATGGGCCAGATGGATTCTTCGTTGATGAGAAAAGCTGCCAGAGGCTTAAAATCTCTCAGCAGCGGTTGCAGTTTCGGGATTTTTCGGCAGATGACCGCGAAGCGTCGCCAAGAAATATCCGCTCCGTGGGCGCGGATTTCGACGATGGTGCCTCTAACGTCCTTTTTCCATTGCTCTAATTTCTGGCCGGACTTCGCGTGCGGTTTGTAAAGCGGTTCGTCTTCGGCGATGGTCAATGACCAGCGCGAGCCACGGCATTCTTTGCGGGTGGGAAAATAAACGGGCCAACGCTCCTCAATTGCGCGCACAATCCGCTTCTCCAGCGGACACCGAAGTGCTTTGGGATAGAACAAGTCTCGAAACGACGGGTCGGCTGCCTCAAGGATGGCAATCAAACGCTGGGGATACATAGCGCAAGGTTCCGCCATTACTGCCCCAGCATAACTCGCAGGCGCTCCATGATAAAATGTGCCACCTCAGTTGGCGTATGGCTGTTAGCATCAAGAAAACCATCGGTCGAAAACACTCCAGGAACTTCGCCTCGGTCAGTCCTGACGTACATGACCATTGTGTCATTTTTCGATTTGATCAGGTCGCGGATGGCGCGGAGTTCAATGCCACACCACTCTTTTTCGCTGTAAGCATTGCAGAGAAACGCAACGATCAATTTTGATCGCTTCCGGTAAATGTCTTGCAGCAGCGTGTCCAGGTTCGGGCGGGCAAGCTGGGCCTTGAAATGATTGTCATAAAAAACCCGCCCGGCACCCAGCAATGAAACCAGTTCGCCTGCCACGGACTCAACATACGGCCGCACTTCTCCGGGAAAAGAAAGGGCAACATCAAAGACCTGCGTTGTGATGTCTGCTACAGGCCGATGGGACAACGGAGAGGAACCCTGGCGCAAGGCGGCGTGCAAATCTTCCTCCTTCAATGCCCAGTGTGTTCTGTTCATTTCCCAATCTCCGATGCCGAGGTCCCATGCAAGCTGACGAATGCGCTCTTGTGATAACAGCGGGGCCGCTTTGGTGATTTCGTAAGTAACTCTTACCTTTTCATCCTTTCGTTGAACTTTTAGCAAATGGCCCACACGAGCATCCTTTTCGCACATTGACTCGTAAGCAAACAGGCAAGGCAAAGACATCAAGAATTGACAGTCCGCCTCGGTAAGTGCGCTATGCTTTTCCTTAAGATCGTGATCCGTGTATTCCCGGAGACACCGGGAAAGATCAAATACCACTGGCTCCCCATTCCACGCATCGCAATCTGATGTAACAAATAGATTATACATAAAGCAGGCCGGTGCCTGTGCAATGGTAGCAATGCGCTTTGACGTGTGGAATTGAATTCCCCGGTTGGCGGTATGTAATGTCGGCACTATCCGATGCAGGCGACAGATTGAAGACGGCGGACGCGATAGGCCCGCGTCGTTGGCGCTGTTCTGACTTCTGGCTGGGAGTGTGAAGTGGAGGGCGTCGGCTTGGGGGGGGCGTGGGGTAGCCAGTCAGCCCGAAGCGCAACACGGACGGCCAAGAGGTCAGACTAACCAACGGGGCGGCAGTGAGGGCGGGCTGGCGCGGCGAATGCGTTTTTGTTTGCCTTCGCCGTGCCGGCCCGCGCTCACGCCGGGGGCACGTCAGTTTTGGGCGTTTGGTTCGCGGCTTTGGATTTGCGGGCATTTTTGGCTTTCCAATAATCCGTGACGGCCAACGTGGCCTTTGAGAGCCATTCCTTGTCGGTTTTCAATTTATCCAACTCGATCTTGGCAAAAAATTTGTCGCCCGTGGGGGCCGGTCGTCCGAGCGGCTTCAACAGTCGGTTTTTGATCAGCACTGTAATTTGATCCGGCTCAAAGCCGAGATAGGCGGCGGTCTGCTCCTTGGTCAGCCGGGCGGGATACGTGGTGAGATTCAAGAAGTCTTTGAGGTTGTCGTTTAGCGGATTCATACGAGCATTGGCTGCGGATTCGACCCACGGAATGCGGTGGGCAATGTTTCAGTGACGAACACTGTTCATCGCGACATCCTGGCATATTTCAAAAGTCGGCTTGTGCGATTTTTGCACAAACTTCTTTTGGGTTCTGCGGAAGCCGGGAGCAGACTACTTGGTGCTACCGGTGGCGGTGTTGGTCAATGATTGCAGTTCTTGCTGTACCTGTTGCATCTGCTTCCTGATGGTGGAAAATTTGAAACCCGCGACGATCAAACCCACTGCCGTGAAGATTTCTATAAAAGATACGCTAGCTTTGGGCAGTGGGTTTGATCGTCGCGTGTTTGGGATTGCCCCCCGTCCAAGGGCTGACAAACTTGCAAATGAAACAGCAATGCACTGATGTGGGTTTGGGATTGCCCCCCGTCCAAGGGCTGACAAACTCTGCACTCGTTCCTGCTGCGGCTGCTGCGGGTTTGGGATTGCCCCCCGTCCAAGGGCTGACAAACTATCAGTGGTTTGCTCGCTGGCTACTTCGCTGTTTGGGATTGCCCCCCGTCCAAGGGCTGACAAACTAGGCAAAACACAAACCCGCCTCGTTGAGGGTTTGGGATTGCCCCCCGTCCAAGGGCTGACAAACTACTTTGTTCTCTGTAAAGCTGATCTCGATTGTTTGGGATTGCCCCCCGTCCAAGGGCTGACAAACTTGTTTATGGAAAAACCAAAGCCTCCTCCTCGTTTGGGATTGCCCCCCGTCCAAGGGCTGACAAACTGCGCGAGATGGACGGCGTCCAGGCGGCTGGGTTTGGGATTGCCCCCCGTCCAAGGGCTGACAAACTCAAACGATACTTGGGTTCTCCGCGCCATAGGTTTGGGATTGCCCCCCGTCCAAGGGCTGACAAACTTCAATCGCCGAGAGCGTCCGGGACGCGGTGGTTTGGGATTGCCCCCCGTCCAAGGGCTGACAAACTGCGGACACCCTCAACCGGCTTCACGATCTGGTTTGGGATTGCCCCCCGTCCAAGGGCTGACAAACTCGCGCCCTCGCTCTGGAGTTGGTCTTTGTTGTTTGGGATTGCCCCCCGTCCAAGGGCTGACAAACTAGGTTGCTCTCCCACGAGCCGCGCTCGAGCGTTTGGGATTGCCCCCCGTCCAAGGGCTGACAAACTTTTTCCATTTTGTTCCTCCGGTGGTGGCGGGTTTGGGATTGCCCCCCGTCCAAGGGCTGACAAACTCACGCGGGCCATTGGAATGCGGCCCTTCCTGTTTGGGATTGCCCCCCGTCCAAGGGCTGACAAACTACCGGCGGCACCGGCGGCGGCGAACTCGGGGTTTGGGATTGCCCCCCGTCCAAGGGCTGACAAACTGGTCAGCCACGACGCCCCAGTTTGGTAGTCGTTTGGGATTGCCCCCCGTCCAAGGGCTGACAAACTGTTTCTGTTTCTCGATCTCGGCTTTGGTCAGTTTGGGATTGCCCCCCGTCCAAGGGCTGACAAACTGCAAGCGCATCGCGGATGGTGAATCCCTGCCGTTTGGGATTGCCCCCCGTCCAAGGGCTGACAAACTAACCGCCGTGCCGCTCCCCTGAACTATGAAGTTTGGGATTGCCCCCCGTCCAAGGGCTGACAAACTGGCGCAGATGCTCGATGGGCCGCGCGTCCCGTTTGGGATTGCCCCCCGTCCAAGGGCTGACAAACTAGTGTTCCGACTCGTCGCGGCTGCCCCAAAGTTTGGGATTGCCCCCCGTCCAAGGGCTGACAAACTCCAGCTCGCTCGGCAGCGCCGTCTGCCCCGGTTTGGGATTGCCCCCCGTCCAAGGGCTGACAAACTATACTTCACGCTGTTCCCGATATTCCCCAGTTTGGGATTGCCCCCCGTCCAAGGGCTGACAAACTCTTGCGCAACCACCAGGAGCTTTTGCGCATGTTTGGGATTGCCCCCCGTCCAAGGGCTGACAAACTCGAGTAATCGAACGTGCGATTGCATTCCTTGTTTGGGATTGCCCCCCGTCCAAGGGCTGACAAACTTGCGGCACGGCATTATAGAACACTTCAACGGTTTGGGATTGCCCCCCGTCCAAGGGCTGACAAACTGCTCGCGGCGCCGCCCCCGGTGGATTGTGTGTTTGGGATTGCCCCCCGTCCAAGGGCTGACAAACTGCGGGGCGGGGCAACCTGCCCCTGCATCTTGTTTGGGATTGCCCCCCGTCCAAGGGCTGACAAACTAGGTTGACGGCGGAAAAGGGTTCGGATACGGCTTGGAACGAGTGATTCAACCTTTGGACGGGGGGCATCATCTCAAATATGTTGACCAACTCCGGGTCA
>JBGAIM010000004.1:0-453456 GCA_044225555.1 Limisphaerales bacterium
AACACCAATGGCGACTACGTCGTGCTCATGCACGGCCTCATCCGGTCCGCCAACGCCATGAAGCGGCTCGAATGGGCGTTCGAGCGTGACGGCTATCGCGTCATCAATGTCACCTACCCCTATACCAAGCATACCATCGAGGAGATTGCCAGCCGCTCGCTCGCGGGGGTTTTGCAGGAGCGAATTCAAGACCCCAACGTCAGGATTCATTTCGTTACCCACTCGCTCGGGGGCATCGTGCTGCGCGAGTATCTGGCCAATAATCAACTCACCAACCTTGGTCGCGTGGTCATGATCGCGCCGCCCAATCACGGCAGTGAACTCGTGGACAAATTCAAGCACTGGCCGTTCTTCAAGTTCTTCACCGGCCCCGCGGGTCAGCAACTGGGCACCACCCCGGATTCAATACCGCAGCAACTCGGCCCGGCCACCTTTGAACTGGGGGTCATTGCCGGAGACAGCACCCTTAACCCTTTTTACTCCTGGTTCATCCCCGGCCCGGACGACGGCAAAGTCTCGGTCGCGAGCACCCGGCTCGCAGGCATGGAAGATTTCCTGGTGGTGCATTCTTCCCACACGTATCTGCCGTGGCGCAAACAGGTGGTTGACGCCAGCCTGCAGTTTGTCGCGGCGGGGAAATTTCCCGTCAAGACCCGGCGCAACTCCAATCCGGCGCCGACCGAAACCAATCAGCCGCCCAAAATCTACGCCAGCCCAAAGATGCAGGCGATGCGGTAGCCGCCCGCGCGGAGGGTCCCAAGAAAATGGCCGCCCGATTGAGCGGCCGTGAATGGCGGAAGCCGTCCTGCCGGACGCCTACTTGGCGGCCGGCTTGCGCTTGGCCTTGATGGCAGTGTTCTTGCGTTTCAGATAGGCCACCCGGCGTTTGCGTTTGATGGCCTTGTTGTATTGTTTGCCCATATCAGTCTTTACTTTGCTATCGTGTTCCGATTTTGTGTCGCCACTATGGTAAGTCGCACATCCCGATTCAACATCTATTTGCTATTGCTCATGGCGGTGGCTGCCCTGACTGGCTGTCAATCGCCCGAAACCAAGCGCGCCAAACAACTCGCTACCTTTCGGGCGTATCTCGAAGTTAGCCCCAACCAGCCGGGCCAGAACCTGCAGGTGTCCGTGCTGCGGGCCTCGCCCGTGAACCTCATGGTGGAGAAAAACCCGTTCCTGAACGAAATCCATGTCGCCTCGTCCGCGGTTGTGGATACGCCGGGCGGATTTGCCCTGACCGTTCGCTTCAATCAAAAGGGGCAGTGGCTGTTGGAACAGTACACCGCCGCAAATCCGAACCGGCGCATCGCCATCCGCTGCCAATGGGGCGTGGCCCCGGACGTCCAGGATCGCTGGATCGCCGCCCCACTGGTTACCCGCCGAATCAAGGATGGCGTGTTGACCTTCACGCCCGACGCCACCAAGGACGAGGCCGAGCAAATCGCGATTGGCCTCAAGAATTTCGCGGGCGACACCATGCTCAAGGACCGAACCGAGGGCCTGGACAATCCCGGAGGAGCGAAGTGATGTTCCCAGGAGCCCGGCAACCGGTGCCGCCAATTTCAACCCAAACTCATCCCGGCTTTTTGCATGCAGCTTTCGCCTTGGTGATCGCGCTGGTGCTGCTGCCCATCGTATCGCTCCGCGCCCAGCCCTTCCAGTTGCCGACGGCCAATCGCGCCTTGTTCGAGGCCGATGGTGGGGGGGAACATTTCTTTGTCGGCACCGTTGGCAAACCGTGGACCAGCGGTACGTTCGGGTGCGTGCGTTCCGGCGGCTGGCAGTTGCACGAGGGCCTCGACATCCGGTGTCTGCAACGCGACAAACGCGGTGAACCCACCGATCCGGTTCTGGCCACCGCCGACGGCACCGTCGCCTACATCAACCGCAAGACGTCGCTGTCGAACTTCGGCAACTACATCGTCATTCGCCATGAGATTGACGGCCTCGAGATATTCTCCAACTACGCGCACCTGCGCGAGGTAGTGGCGGACTTGAAACCTGGCTCCCCCATCAAGGCCGGCCAGCAAATCGGCATCATGGGCCGCACGGCCAACACCCGCGAAGGCATCTCAAAGGATCGCGCGCACGTTCACTTCGAGTTGAACCTGTTCGTCAACGAAGCTTTCCCCGCCTGGTACAAGAAAACTTTCCCCGGCCAACGCAACGATCACGGCCAGTGGAACGGCCAGAATATGCTCGGCCTGGACCCACGCGCGGTGCTGCTGGAGCAGCGGCGACTGGGCGCGAAATTCAACCTCGTGCAGTTCATCCAGGGTCAGACCGAACTGTGCCGGGTGACGGTTCGCGCCACGGACTTTCCCTGGCTCAAACGTTACGCTCCGCTCGTGCGGGCCAACACGAGTGCGCCGAGCGAAGGCGTTGCCGGCTACGAAATCGCGCTCAACTTCAATGGCATCCCCATTGAGTTGATCCCCCGCAGCGCCACTCAACTCAAAGGCAAGGCGCAGTTCCAACTTTTGTCGGTCAACGATGCCGAGCAACAAAAGAATCCCGCCCGCCGCCTTGTGACCAAGCGCGGCAGCCGTTGGGAACTCGGGCCGCACGGCCTCAACCTGCTTGGGTTGCTTACCTACTGAGGTTGTCCCCGTGTCCTCGCACTCTTATCGTGGCCGCCTGGCTCCGTCGCCTACGGGTTACCTGCACCTCGGCCACGCGCGAACCTTCTGGATCGCGCAGGAACGCGCGCGCGTCCAGGGCGGCACCCTGATCTTGCGCAACGAGGACATTGACGCACTGCGCTTCAAACTCGAGTTCGCCGCCGCCATGCTCGAAGACCTGCGTTGGTTCG
Organism: Limisphaerales bacterium; assembly: GCA_044225555.1. Lineage (GTDB taxonomy): Bacteria > Verrucomicrobiota > Verrucomicrobiia > Limisphaerales > JADLHS01 > JADLHS01. The sequence goes on from JBGAIM010000004.1 coordinate 2,819, forward strand.
GTTTCGAGTGGAGCGAAGGCCCCGATTGCGGCGGCCCCTTCGGCCCGTACAACCAGAGCGAACGATTTGATTTTTACCGCGCGGCCCTGGATAAACTCGTGGCCGGCGGTTTCGTTTATCCCTGCACCTGTTCCCGCAAAGACATCCGCTCCGCCGCCCGCGCCCCGCACGCCACCGATGACGACGAGCCAATCTACCCCGGGACTTGCCGCAGTAATTCGCCTTCCACCCTCGACTCTCGACTCTCGACCCGTTTCAACTGGCGCTTCCGCGTCCCCGATGGCGAAACCATTTCCTTCACCGATGGCCATTTCGGCCCGCAGCAATTCGTGGCGGGAACAGACTTCGGCGATTTCGTTGTGTGGCGTCACGATGACGTGCCCGCCTATCAACTCGCCGTGGTCGTGGACGATGCAGCGATGCAAATCACCGAAGTCGTCCGCGGCGCGGATTTGCTGAAGTCCACCGCGCGCCAGATCCTGCTCTTTCGCGCCCTCGGCCGGCAGCCGCCGGCGTTCTTCCATTGCCCGCTGATGACCGATGCCTCCGGCGTTCGCCTGGCCAAGCGGCACGATGCCCTGAGCCTCCGGTTCCTGCGCCAGAGCGGCCAGTCTCCGGCCGAATTGCGCCAAGCCTGGCCTGCAATTTAGGCATTCAATCCCCAGTTGCCGTCTGTGAAGGATTCGCTACCTTATGCGCCCTTGATTGAATTTGTAAAAAGCAGTTTGTCCCGAATGAAGAAATCTGAATCAACCGAGCCCAAGAGCGCGCAGCCGCCCGAGACCACCCCCGCTCCCCCAGCCGCGCCGGAGGAGGAGTTGCCCGTTGCCATCGAAGCCAACCAAGTCACGCCGGAACAGTTGGAGGAATTGAAGACCCTCGCCGCCAAAGCCGACGACCACTGGCAGCGCCTGCTCCGCACCACCGCCGACTTCGACAACTTCAAGAAACGCGCCGCCCGCGAAAAGCAGGACGCCATCAAGTTCGCCAACGAAAGCCTCGTTCAAAAAATCATCCCGGTGTTGGACAACTTCGAGATGGCTCTCGCCGCCGCGCAGAGCAGTTCCACGGACGGACTCAAGTCCTTGCAGGACGGTGTCAGCATGATTTACTCGCAGTTGAAGAGCGTCCTCACCGATGCGGGACTCGAGGAAGTTGATGCCACCGGGAAGCAGTTCGATCCCAATTTCCACGAAGCCGTCTCGCAGCAGGAATCCGCCGAGGTGGCCGAGGGCAACGTGCTGCAACAACTGCGCAAAGGCTACAAGTTGCGCGAACGCCTCCTGCGGCCCGCCACCGTCATCGTCGCCAAAAAACCCGCTGCCTGACGGCGCACGCATCACGCACCGCACACCACGACCTCATGGCCAAACGCGATTATTACGAAATCCTCGGCGTCGCCCGCGAAGCCAGTGAGGACGACCTCAAGAAGGCCTACCGCAAACTCGCGGTCAAATATCACCCGGATAAAAACCCCGGTGATAAAGCCGCTGAAGAGAAGTTCAAGGAACTCGGCGAGGCTTACGAGGCATTGAGCGATCCCCAGAAGCGCGCCGCCTACGATCAATACGGCCATAACGCCTTCGATCCCCGGATGCGGGCCGGGCGCGGCGGAGGTGGTGGCGGCTTCCACGATCCCTTCGACATTTTCCGCGAGGTCTTCGGTGGCGGCGGCAGCATCTTCGATGAATTCTTCGGGGGCGGCGGACGCAGCGATCCCACCCAACCGCAACGCGGCAACGATCTCCGCTACGATCTGGAAATCACCTTCGAGGAGGCCGCGCTCGGTTGCGAAAAGGAAATCTCCGTCACCAAGCCCGATCGCTGCGATGTGTGCGACGGCTCCGGCAGCGAACCCGGCTCGAAGACGCGCACTTGCGGCACTTGTAACGGGCGCGGCCAGGTCATCACCTCGCGCGGCATCTTCAGCATTGCGCAGACGTGCCCCCAATGTCAGGGCGCGGGCCGAGTCATCGAGAAGCCCTGCAAACAATGTCGCGGCACTGGCCGACACGATCACACCACGAAGATCACCCTGCGGATTCCGGCGGGCGTGGATGCCGGTTCACGGCTTCGCTCTTCGGGCAACGGTGAGGCCGGTCTGCGTGGCGGACCACCCGGCGACCTTTACGTCGTGCTGCATCTCAAAGCCCACGACATTTTTCAACGCGACGGGGATGATTTGCTCTGTGAGGTCCCCGTGAGTTTCATTCAAGCCGCGCTTGGAGCGGAAATCCAGGTACCCACCCTCGGAGAGAAGGCCAGCATCAAGATTCCCGCCGGCACGCAGCCGGGCACGATGTTCCGCCTCCGTGGCAAAGGCGTGAAGAATTTGCAAGGTTATGGCCACGGCGATTTGCACGTGCGCATCAACGTGGAAGTGCCCACACATCTCACACACGCCCAGAAGGCGAAGTTGCAGGAATTCGCCGAGACCTGCGACGAAAGCGTGAACCCCATCAGCAAGAGCTTTTTTGAGAAGGCGAAAAGTCTGTTCCGCTAAGATTGGAGCGCCGGTCTCCGGCCCGGCGTGGTGAACACGCAAAATGCACCGCTTCTACCTGCCAGCCGAGCAATGCCGCGACTCCTCATTGGAGTTAAGCGGCGACGAAGCGCATCACGCACTGCGTGTCTTGCGCATCCAGACCGGTGAACGCGTCACGGTGCTGGACGGCGCGGGACACGAGTTGATTTGCGACGTCCGCGAGGTGACCAAGCGCACGGTCACGCTCGCGGTATTGCACAAGAACTCGTCGCCTGCCCTGCCCTGTCAGATCACGCTGCTGCAAGCCGTGCCCAAGGCCAAGGCGATGGATTACATCGTGCAGAAAGCCACCGAACTCGGCGCGGCGCGCGTCGTGCCCATTCTCTCCGAACGCACCGTCGTTCACCTCGATGGCGAAGAGGCGAACGACAAGGCGGAGAAGTGGCAGCAGATCGCCATTGAATCCATCAAGCAATGCGGTTCACCCTGGCTGACGAAGATTGAAGCGCCGGTCACGCTGAAGAATTATCTCGCACGCCGGGAGAAATTTGATCTGCCACTCGTCGCCTCGTTGCAGGACGACAGTCGCCATCCGCGCGAGTTCATCCAACACTTCCGCGACGAGCACAAACTTCTGCCTGCGACGGCGTGCGTGTGGATCGGCCCGGAGGGAGATTTTTCCCCGGCGGAGATGAACGTCGTCAAAACCGAAGGTGCTCTGCCCATCAAGCTTGGGCGACTCGTACTGCGCAGTGATACCGCGGCGATTTACAGTTTGTCCGTGCTAAACTACGAGTTGCAATCGGCGCCTTCGAAATAATCTTTTGACAATCCGCCGCTCGTAAATCAATCTATCCGCATCCGTTGATACCAACGGTCTCATGCAGAGTGGCTGAGGGCACTGGCCCAGCGACGCCACGGCAACCGGTGCGAAACAGTAGTTTCCATGCAGGTGCCAATTCCAGCCCAAGCAAGGTTTGCTCGGGAAAAATGAGAAGACGCACATGATTTGTCGCCCCTTCTCAGCCATGAGTCGGGGCTTTTTGTTTGCCCTGGAAGGGCCGCGCTGCTGCGCGGCCTTTAAGAAAAAGATTGGGCGGCGCAGCAACGCCGCCCTGCCGAGAAAATCAAATTTATGAGTGAAAAACACGAAGGATTCATGAAGGCGCTCAAGTGCCGCGAGTGCGGCCGCGAATATCCCCTCGCCGCCACGCACGTTTGCGAATTCGACTTCGGCCCGCTCGAAGTCGCCTACGATTACGACCGCATCAAGAAGTCTTTGACCAAGGCCGCCATCCAGTCGCGCCCGAAATCCATGTGGCGTTATCGCGAATTGCTCCCCGTCGCCGGTGAACCCACCGTGGGCACGCAAGTCGGTTTCACGCCGCTTGTGAAGGCGGATCGTCTCGCCAAGGCGCTCGGCATTCGCGAGCTCTGGGTCAAGAACGACACCGTCAACTACCCTACCCTTTCGTTCAAAGACCGCGTCGTGAGCGTCGCGTTGAGCCGCTCGAAGGAACTCGGCTTTGAGACCGTCGCGTGCGCGTCCACCGGCAATCTCGCCAACTCCGTCGCCGCCAATGCCGCCAGCGCCGGACTCAAATCCTACGTGTTCATCCCGTCCGATCTGGAGCAAGGCAAAGTCGTCAACTCGCTCGTTTATGGCGCGAACGTCATCGCCATCAAAGGCCATTACGACGAAGTGAACCGCCTCTGCGCCGAGATCGCGGGCAAGTTCGGCTGGGCGTTCGTGAACGTGAACATGCGCCCGTACTACGCCGAAGGCTCGAAGAGCATGGCGTATGAAATCATGGAGCAATCCGGCTGGCGCATCCCGCAACACACCGTCGTGCCGATGGCATCGGGCTCGTTGCTGACGAAAATCCAGAAGGGCTACCAGGAATTTGTGAAGCTCGGCCTCGTGTCCGAAGCGGAATACTCCATTCACGGTGCGCAGGCGACCGGTTGCTCGCCGATCTCCGTCGCGCAGAAGGCGGGACTGGATTTCTTCAAGCCCGTCAAACCGAACACGATTGCCAAATCGCTCGCCATCGGCACGCCGGCGGACGGCTTCTACGCGTTGCGCGTGATGAAGGAAACCGGCGGCGCCGCCGACGACGTGACCGACGACGAAATCCGCGAAGGCATCCGCCTCCTCGCGGAAAACGAAGGCATCTTTGCGGAAACCGCCGGTGGCGTAACCACCGCCGTGGCCAAGAAACTCATTGCCTCGGGCAAGATTCCGGCGAATGATTCCGCCGTCCTCTGCATCACCGGCAACGGCCTGAAGACGCTCGACGCCGTCGTGGGCCACGTCGGCAAGACGCGCGAAATCAAGCCGAGCCTGCGGGAGTTTGAGGCGATGCTGGCGACTGAGGAGAAGGTTAGCGCGTAAGAGCGACTACGGATAATGACACCTGAACAGACATCTAAACTGCAATCTCTATCCAAGAGCATTGCGACGTTCGAAAGCGGACTGCAAGTGGGTGAGGTGTCTAATCTATACGCTGCGACACATGAAGACACTGGGGGCGCAGTGATCATCAGCGCAAACGCAGAAGGGCTAATATATTTTGCGAACATTCTCTTGTCCTTGGCTGCCGATGCGAAAGAAAACCAGCATTATCATTTTGATAAAACCACGGTGCTGTCAGAATGTGAGAAGCCGATAATAATTAAGTTTCAGAGTGCTCCATGGAAAAGCGCAGCACGAAATTAAGTTGCATCCGAGAATTGATTTTAGATTTATGGCAAAGAAAGTTCGAATCCCAACGCCGCTCCGCAAGTTGACCAACAACGAGGAGTTGGTCGAAGTCAACGCCGCCACCATTGGCGCGGCGATCACCGAATTGCAGTCCCGCTACCCCGGCATCGCCGAGCGGCTCGTGGACGAAAAAGGCGAAGTTCGCCGGTTCGTGAACGTCTATGTGAACGAGGAGGATATCCGCTTCCTCCAAGGCTCGCAAACCGCGCTCAAGGACGGCGACGAAATCAGCATCATCCCGGCGATCGCGGGAGGCTAGGCGCGGCCACTATTTGCCCCGGCATTTTGAATTTCTAATTTTGAATTTTTAATTGTATGGCCGCCAAAAAGAAAGCCACCGTTACCAGCGAAAAGGCGCAACAACAGACGCGGCTGTGGTTGATGTATCCGCCCAAGCTGATCACCAAGCCGCTGATTTGGGAAATTGGCAAGCGCTTCAAACTTGTGACCAACATCCGCCAGGCCAGCGTCACGGACGAAATCGGCATCGTCTGCCTCGAACTTGACGGCACGCGGAAGGAGATCAAGGCCGCCATCAAGTGGCTGGAAGCGCACAAGGTCAACGTCGAACCGGTGGAGATCAGCGCGATTGCGGGCTGAGGCGGGCTGGGTTTGAAACCGTGACCGGCGGAGAGTTTGTCTTCATCTGCTCGACCAGAAACTCATTGATCGCCCGGGCGGCTAGTTCGTTGGCGAGTTCATTCGGGTGCGCGTCGAAGGCATTTACCGTCAGTTGGGCTGGGGTGTAGTTCCGGAACACCGGCAGCAAATCCAGATGGGGCACGTGCTGCTCCTGCCAGAACGTGTTTAGCTCGTCGTGAACAAACTGATAATCGTAGTCCTTGCCCAGCGCGTTCATAAACGGGAACGTCACCACGGATAATCTGCCGCCGCGTTTTTCCACGACCTCCCGCAGCGCCCGCAGTCGTTGTTTCTGTTCCTCCCATTTCTCGCCTTGATAGGCCTCGCGCACGAAGGAGAAATAGTTCTTCACCCAGGGAATTTGCGCGATGGTGAGCCGGTAATAGGCGAGGTCGAGAAAATAGCTGTCGTCGTAGAATGGCAATCGCCCGCTCACCCGGTTGGTAATGCTCGCCTGATTCCGCACCCATTCGGTCAGCAGATCGTTGAGGTCATTCAGGCAATAAACCAGCACGACCTGATCAACCTGATAGCCGCGCGTGGTGTAGGTGTCCAAAAATCCCAGTTCCGCGCCGGTGTCGAGCCCGTTGCCCGCAAGCACGTGAATCTCCCAGTCCGGATGCAAACGGCGGATGCGATTGGAAAACCGATCTTCCACATCCTTGATGCCGTGCCCGGCGGTGAAGGAGTCACCCACGAAACTGACTCTCCGTTTGCCCGGCTCAATGGCGAGCGAGTATTCGAGGTTGTCCCGAAACTTCGCTTTGTTGTGCTGGTAATGACGTTTTATCCAGCGCTGCGCCACCTTGGTGTAAGCGATGGAGTCGGTCGTGTCGTAGAAGAACCGGAAGTAAATCTCGCCGAGTGCCAGCGTCAGCGTAATGGGGATGAGCAACAGGAGAGAATTCCCGATAAGCAAACGTCCCCAACCATGGGGGGAAGGGCCATGGCGATTGTACCGAAAGAAGAGTACGGCGAGGAAAGTGGCTTGCGCCGGGAGATACAACAGCACGCCAAGCATCACGTCCTCGGAACGATTCCAATAAATCTCCCAACCCGCAAAGAACAACGCGAGTGGAAACAGGATCAACAGCAACCCGGTGATTAATCTTCGTCGAGGCGATGGCTTGCCGGGCAGCGGGGCGCGCCAGAGCCGCAGCAGCAGAGCATTGCCCAAGAGCGACGCCAGCAGCAGTGCCGCGATCTGGTTTGGGTTGATGGTCATGGAACTGATTGGTGCAGGATGCATTCCGGCACGGCCTCGAACAACGGAAAACGCCCTGAGGTGCTTGAGACAAGGGCAACCTGCGGCTCGCGAAACGAGAGCGGTGGAGGGCCACCGCAGTCCAAGCCGCTGGCGCGCGACGCGGAGCGTCCTGGACTGCGCCAGCCTTCTGGCGCTCTTTTTTGACATAATGCGTTTGCTGCGACTTCCAGTGAAAGCCATAGCGGACAAGGGCGTTTGACCCTCATCACGGTTTCCGGCACAATCGGCGCATGGGAAACACGTTTGGCCAGCTGTTCCGCATCACCACCTGGGGCGAGTCGCATGGCGGCGGCGTGGGTGTGGTCGTGGATGGTTGTCCCCCGCGTCTAAAACTCACCGAAGCCGACATTCAACCCGATCTCGACCGTCGCCGGCCCGGCCAGTCATCCATCGTGACACCGCGCAAGGAAACTGACACGGTGCAGATTCTGTCCGGCACGTTCGAGGGCAAGACGCTCGGCACGCCAATCTCGATGTGGGTCAAGAACACCGATGCGCGGTCGGAAGCTTACAATGAGATGGCCACCAAGTTCCGTCCATCCCACGCGGACTATACTTACCTGGCCAAGTTCGGCATTCGCGCCTGGCCGGGCGGTGGACGCACCAGCGCGCGCGAAACCATCGGACGCGTGGCGGCAGGTGCGATTGCCAAAAAGATTTTGCGCGAAACGTTCGGGGTCGAAGTCCTGGCTTACGTGACGCAAGTCCAGTCCATCGTCGCGAACGTGGATCAGTCGCGCGTGAATTTTTCCGACGTTGAATCCAACATCGTCCGCTGCCCCGATCAAAAGGCCGCGCCAAAGATGATCCGGCTGATCGAGCAGATGCGACGCGCGGGCGACAGCGTGGGTGGAATCATCGAAGCTCTTGCGCGCGGTGTCCCGCCCGGCTGGGGCGAACCGGTGTTTGACCGGCTGGAAGCTGATCTGGCGAAAGCGATGTTAAGCCTCCCCGCGACCAAGGGATTTGAAATCGGCAGCGGCTTTGAAGGAACGATGATGACCGGTCGGCAGCACAATGATCCCTTTCGCATGAAAGGCGGCAAGGTCCACACGCCGACGAACCGCTCCGGCGGCATTCAAGGCGGTATCAGCAACGGCGAACCGATTTATTTCCGCGTCGCGTTCAAACCGGTGGCCACGGTCATGCACGAACAGCACACGGTTTCAACCGAGTTCCGGAACACGACGTTGAAGGGACGCGGTCGTCACGATCCCTGCGTGCTGCCGCGCGCGGTGCCGATGGTCGAAGCCATGACCGCGCTGGTGTTGGTGGATCATGCATTGCGCCATAGGGCGCAATGCGGTTGACGACCGGAGGACTGGCGCGACGCCTTCCCGACCGGCTAGAGACGTCGTCTTTCCTCCAATCATCCTAAGAGAAAAAAGAAATGCATCTGAGTGCTAGACAGGTTCTTTTGTCCAGCCTACGGTCAATTCATGAATTATGATAGGCCGCAAACACCGCCGCCGATTACTAGTTAACCGACTCGAGATATGCCTGCCAGCGAACAGAATCGACCAGTTGTAGCTGCTGTATTTGGATGGTGCTCAGTTGGCGCAGGCGGGTTTGCTGGTGTGCTGCTGGTTGCGGCGATCTTGTTTCGAGTATTTCACGGGTTTGATCGACAGTCAGATGCCTTCCTGTCACTCGCCAGCGCTTTAGCTTTAGTAGCCCTCTTGGTTGGGTTTCCGTCCGCCTGCTACTGTTGGTTTCTCGGCCGGAGACCTCTGGCGATTTTAGGTTTGGTTCTCAGCGTTCTACCGTTGGCAGCCAGCTTTTTTGTCGGCAGATTTTATCCGACGCCCTATTAGTGATTATCCATGGATTCGCCTAACTAGAGGATAGGCTGCACCGTCTTCGCTCCAATTTTGGTTTATGGAATTCCGGTTCGGCTCCTGGACAGTGTCAAGGCAGGACGCTGTGCGCCCCGGCCTGACCATTCACCGAGCCACGCCGCGCTCGCTGGTGCGGACGAAGTGGATGAATTGTTGGACTTCGGGCAGGGCGGGTAGTTCCTTTTCAATCCGCTCCAGCGCGTTGGACATCGTCAAGCCGGCGCGGTGGAGAATCTTGTAGGCCTGGCGCAACGCGACTTGCGCTTCTTCCGAAACTCCATTGCGCTCCATGCCAACCTTATTGATCGTGCGGGGCGCGGCAGGGCTCCCCTCCGCGAGCATGAACGGCGGGATGTCCTGAAGCACCCGCGAGCACCCGCCGACCATCGCCAACCGCCCCACCCGGCAAAACTGATGCACGGCCGTGAGACCGCCAACGATCGCGAGGTCTTCCACGGTCACGTGGCCAGCCAAGGTCGCGACGTTGGACATGACGACGTCGTTGCCCACCGTGCAATCATGCGCCACGTGTGCATACGCCAGCAGGTTGTTGTTGGAGCCGATGCGAGTTACTCCGCCCTCATCGGTGGCGCTGTGGACGGTCACGCCTTCGCGGAAAGTGTTGTGATCGCCGATTTCAACCCGCGTCACGCCGCCGGACCACTTCAAGTCCTGGGTTGCGCGTGAAGTTTGCAGCCTTCACCCAATTCGACGTGCTCGCCGATTATGCAATAGGGACCGACAACGCAGTTCGCCGCCAGCTTCGCGTCCGGATGAACGATGGCCGTGGGGTGAATCATGCCTCACGCACCATGAAGGTGACGTCGGCTTCGCTCACGACTTCGCCCGCAACTTTGCAGACGCCTTTGGCTTTGCCGATCTTGCCGCGCATCTTGGTCATCTCGATCTCGATGGTCAGCACATCTCCCGGCAGCACGGGCTTGCGCCATTTCACGTTTTCGGCGGACATGAAATAGGCGACCTGATTGCCGGGCGCGACCGTCTTCAACATGAGAAAACCCGCCACCTGCGCCATCGCCTCCAGTTGCAACACGCCCGGCATGATGGGGTGTCCGGGAAAATGCCCCTGGAAATACGGCTCATTGATGGTCACGTTTTTCACGCCCACCACACGGCTGCCTTCCATGCTCAAAATCTTGTCCACCATCAAAAACGGATACCGGTGCGGCACCGTCTTCATGATTTCCACGATGTCCATGACCGCATTCGCCGCGGGCGCTGCTTCGCCGCCGGCCTCTTCGCGTGCCGGCTTGGGTGGTGGTGGCGCAAACGTCTGCGCCGCGCGCAACGGCTTGGTCATCTGGGTCACAATCCGGCGCGCCATCTCGCAGTTGCCCGCGTGACTCGGCTTTACGGCAATGAGATGTCCGTGAATGGGCCGCCCCACCAGCGACAGATCGCCCAAGATGTCGAGCATCTTGTGCCGGACAAATTCATCGGCGTACCGCAACGGCTCGGTCGTCAGTACCGCGTCTTCCCGAATCACGATCGCGTTCTCCAGGCTGCCGCCTTTGATCAAACCGTTCTTGATGAGATACTCGATCTCTTCGTAGAAACAAAACGTCCGCGCATGGGACAATTCCTTCTCCCATGACTTCGGTGAAATGTCCGTGCTGTAGAACTGCGTGAACCGCCCGTTCTTGTCCGAACTGGTGCAGGTGATCTTGAAACCTTCGTCGGGAAACAGTGTCATCGTCGTTTCCCCCATCTGCAACTGGAGCGGTTCCGTGACGACGTAGGGCTCGCGTTTTTCCGAGAGCGGCACCAGCCCCGCCTCTTGAATCATCTTGCAGAACTCGCGCGCGCTGCCGTCCGCGATGGGCGGTTCGTTTGCGTCCAATTCGATGAGCGCATTGTCAATGCCGTAGCCGGCAAAGGCGGCGAGCACATGCTCGACCGTGTGAATCTTGATGTTGCCTTTCGCCAGCGTCGTGGAACGGCTCGTCTCGGAAACATTTTCCACGCGCGCCTCGACCTCCGGTTTGCCGTCCAGGTCCACGCGCCGGAAGCGGATGCCGTGATTGGCTGGCGCCGGCAGAAAGGTCATGTCCACACGGTTGCCGCTGTGCAGACCGATGCCGGAAAAACTGGTGGAGCGACCCAAGGTTTGCTGTTGTAGCACGCCGGTATTAGACCAAAACGCAAACCGGCTTGGCAAGCGGGCACTGAACGCGACTGTGCCGCCGCTATTTCTGCCGGGCGCCCAGTTTCGCGAGCGCAATCCCTTCGCGCCGCAAAATGGTTGCCTCCACCTTCGGCACGAACATTTGTGTCTCCGCCGGCAACTGCGTGGCGATGGCGTCGAAACTTTTGGCCTTGTTGCGGTCCAGCAACCCGCGGACTTTTCCCTCGCCCGCGTTGTAGGCGGCCAGTGCGAGTTGCCAGTCGCCGAACTGCGAGTGCAGTCGCTTCAAATAACGCGCCGCCGCCTGCGCGCTGGGAGTCGGCTGATACCGCTGGTCGCGCGGCCAGCGGCGCAAGCCCAGACTCTTCGCTGTCTCCGGCATCAACTGGAACAATCCGGCCGCGCCGACCGGACTACGCGCGTCTGCATCAAAACCAGACTCCACCTCCGCCACCCAGACGAGTTGTTCGGGCACCCGCTCCGCCGCAAAGATGGGCTTCAACTTCGGCACGAGTTCGGTGGCGCCCTTGGGCCACTCACGCTCGCTGAGTTGTTGCTTCCAGACCTTTTGCTCGGCGGCGGGAGAAGGATTCACCGGTGGCTTGGGCGGCTGGTCGGGAACGGATTTCGGCGGGGGTTGATTCTTGCGGAGTTCTTCGGCGACCTCCAAGTAGTCGAGCCGTGAACGCAGCCACGCCGCGTAAGGTTTGGTTTCTTCATGGGCGTCGAGCAGCGGTAACACCGCCTTGGCCGCATCCTTCAAGGCCGCGAGGTCGAGAACGTAGTCACCCTTGAGTTGCGCCTGAAATTGCTTGAGGAATTTCTCGACCTGCTCGCGGTCCACCTCCGGCAAGCTGCGCATCACGTCCGCATCCAGATTCTCGGCGGCCCATTCCTGCGCCGATTCAACCGCCGGCTGCACCTGTTCCATGTCCAGCTCATACTCTTGCTGCGCGGACACGGGAGCCATCGCCCCCAACAGCAGGACGACGACGAACCAAGTCTGGCGGCAAGCGAGCATTTCAATCCCTTGGACCGTACGCGGGCGATGATTGTTCAGCGTCGCCCGTCATACCAGGCATAGCAGGCAGCCTTGTCCCGCAGCAACCGGCTGGGTCGCAGGGCCGCTTTCAAAATCAAACTCAAATTCTCCCAGGTTGAGTAAAGCCGCACTTTCCGATCCGAGGTCAGCAACGGATGCTTGTGCAGGATCACAATCTTTCGTCCGGTCTCCTGCGCCAGCGCCATCAAACGGCGGCGCAAATCCAGTTCTTCACCGGCAAAGTATTCGTGATTGAACCCGCCCACCTTCCGGAACGCGGTGGTCTCACAGAAGATGAACGAGCCGGCCAATAGACCGCGCCAGCGGCTGGCCCAGTTCCAGAGTCCAGTCACGATATTTGCCATCCGATGGTTTCCCGCCATCCGGAGCGTGCATCCACCCGCCAGACATTGGCCCGATTCGATCTGGCCAATGACGTCCGCAAACAACTCCCGGCTCGGCTCGGAATCCGCATCAATGAACAACAGCCAGTCACCGGTCGCGGCTTCCGCCCCGCGATTGCGCGCCCGGCCAATCTGGTTGACGGCTTCAAACACGACTGACGCCCCGGCGGCGCGCGCGATCTCCGCGGTGCGGTCCGTCGAGTTGTTGTCGCAGACGATCAGTTCGGATTCCCAACCGTGCCGGGCAAACGCCTGCCGCGCCAGTGCGATGCTCGCGAGAGATTGGCCGAGCAATCGCTCTTCATTGAAAGCGGGGATGATGATGGAGAGCTTCATCGCGTCAAATATGTCCAAGGTCTGGAACGTAGGCGAATTCTGGACACCGAACCGGCCCACGACGAGTTTTTTTCCAGATTGAACCGGCGGCCGTTCGATGTAGTCTTGAAGGGGTGGAAGTCAAAGCTTCATTCCGCCTTCGGGAAACCAGTGGCAGTCACCTGTTATGTCAGCAATCAAACTGAAATTCGATCCGACACCGAAAACGAGCCGAGGCACGAAACTGTTTCGCGCCGGACTATTCCTGATTTTTCTGCTGCTCGTCGGCTATTTCGTGGCGAGCAGTTCGTGGTTTCTCCAATCCGTGATTGTGCCACGCATCGGGAAGGCGATGAACTCCACCCTCACCATCGGCGACCTTGAACTCCGGCCGTTCAGCGAAATCACCCTGGCCCAGGTCAAACTCACTCCGAACGGCGCGGAGCCATTGTTTGAAGCCAAACGGGTTCACGCCCGCTACAAGCTGATGGCCATCCTTCGAGGCAACCTCGTCGTCGAGGATGTGGTATTGGATTCCGCCACCATCAACATTACCGAGAATGCCCGGGGCGCGCGTAATCTCGACGTGCTGGTCGGCCCGCCCAGTGGCAGCAAGCAACCGGCGAAGGCCGGCACGCCGCCCCGGGTGGATTTGAAATCAGTCACCCTCCGCAACGCCACCATCCGTCACAGCCGCAGTTTCAGCAACGGCGACCAGGTCACCACCGAACTTGCCAACGTCAATCTTTCGATCAAGGACATCCGCAACGGCGGCAGCGGTTCGCTGACTTTGTCCGCCGCGCTGGCGATGGACAAAACCACCGTCACTCCGCCCGCCAAGGCCTCCCTCCCTTCGTTGTTGAACGCGGACCTGAGCTTCGGACTGCGCGACGATTTACAACTCGCTTCGGTCAAAGGACTGGCTTCGTTCTCCGTCGGCCGCGCCACCGGCGAGTTCGCTGAACTCGGCGGGTTGATTGCCAAGTTGGATTGCGAAATGTCGCCCGCCGAGATCAAACAGTTCGCCCTGCAATTCAACAAGGGCAACGCCGCCTTGGGCCGCGTGCGGATCAGCGGCCCCTTCGACACCACCAAGACCGAGGGTAAACTCAAACTCGAGGTCTCCGCCATTGACCGGCAGGTGCTGAATCTGTTGGGGGCGGCGCGCGGAATTGACTTCGGCACCACCACCATCAACGGCACCACGGACATCACCATCGCCCAGGCCGGGCGGATGATTTCGCCCGTCGGCCGCCTGGATATTGCGCGTCTGCAGACCATTCAACGCAGCCATACCTCGCCGACCGTGGACCTGTCCTGTCTTTATGATTTCACCCTGGATCGCGTTGGGAATTCACTGCTGCTGAAATCGGTCAACGTCACCGGCACCCAGAACCAACAGCCGCTGGTCAACGCCACCCTGAGCAATCCCTTGACCATCGCCTTCGGGGACACTGTCAACGCCGCGGACGCGTCGCTCGATTTCTGGCTCGCCAATTTCAACCTGGCCGACTGGCAGGCGTTCGCCCCCGGCCTCGAGGTCGCCGGCATGGCCAGCGCCAAAGGCAAACTGTTCTCCAAGGATGGCGGCAAACGGTTGAGCCTGGAGATCGAGAAGAACGTCAAAAACTTTTCCGCCAAACTTGCTGGCGGCCCGACCTCCGTGGACGAAATCTCCTTCAAAGGAACGCTCAACCACACCGCGCAGGGCGATTCCGTGAACAGCTCGCTCATCCTCACGGGCATCAAATTGACTGGTGTTGGCGGCAGCCCCTTGCAGGTCGCCTTGGACCTCGACGCCGCAGTCTCCAACAAAGTCGCCGAACTACGTCAGTGCAATCTCAAGCTTTCCCCGACCCCCCGGGCGAAGAATGAACTGGCCTTGACCGGTCAGGTGAATCTCGCCAACGCCGATGCCCTCACCGGTCAACTCAAGCTGGCTGCGGAATCGCTCGACCTGACCAGCTATTACGACATTTTTGCCGGCAAATCTGTTGGCACGAACACGGCGACGACACCCGCGCCGGCTCCCACGCCCGCCCCCAACCAGGAGCCCGCGCCAGTCAAACTGCCGTTCAGCAATTTCATCGTCGAGGCCAGCATCGGCCGCCTCTATCTGCGCGAGGTGGACGCCGCCAACTTCCAAACCACCCTGCTGCTCGATGGCAGCCATGTCGTGCTCAAGCCCTTCCAACTGACCTTGAACAATGCACCCGTGTCCGCCACGGCCGATCTCGATTTGAGCACCCCCGGTTACAAATACGCCCTTGCCTTCACCGCCGACGGCGTGCCGGTGGAGCCGCTGGCCAACACTTTCTCCCCCACGTATCGTGGCCAGGCCAAGGGCACGCTGATTGCCAAGCTTGATCTCAAGGGCGCTGGCGTCACGGGGCGCAACCTGCGCACGAACCTGCTGGGCACGGTTGATTTGAATTTCACCAATGCCAACATTCAGATTACCCGATCAAAATGGAATGACGTGCTGGTGCCGGTCTCGGTGTTGCTGATGTCCTTTGGGGTACCCGACTTGATGAGTTCGCCGCTGGATCATGTCACCGCCAGCCTGCGCGCGGGCGAAGGCCAGATTGCCATTCCGTCCTTCGTCGCCCAGAGTCCGCTTTTCCGCGCCGACTCCACCGGCACCATCCCGATCGCGGATGTGCTCACCGATTCACCGCTGAACCAGCCGGTTGAAATCTCGCTCGCCCGCGACTTGGCCGCGAAACTTGGTCTTGCCAATGTCCCGACCAACGAACCCTACGCCAAACTCCCCGCGTTCGTACACCTCAATGGCACGCTCGGCAAACCCGGCTCCAAGACGGACAAGTCCAAGCTGGGCGGCCTGGCCGCCATCGGGATCGGAAATGCCGTTCAAAAGTATATCGGTGGGGAAACCGGCCAGAAGGCTGGTGGTGCGCTGAACACTCTCGGTCAATTGCTTGGTGGCAAGCCTGCCACCACGAACGCCGTGCCGGACGCCAGCGGAACGAATGCGGCGACTGGCACCAATCCACCAGCCAAGCCCAGCCTCCGTGACGCCCTGCGCAACCTGACAAAATAGGTCGCAGCGACAGCCGTCGCCGCAGTCGCACCGTTGCTCCGGAATTCTTGGGGCCTCAATCCGCTTGGCTTTTTGCGGGCTTTCCCAATACTCCCGCCCATGGATGACGTTCTGAATTATCTCCAGCGCCACCAAACGCGCTTCGTGGACGAACTCTGCCACTATGTCCGCTTCCGCAGTGTCTCCGCCCAACCCGAGCATCGGCCCGACATGACCGCCTGCGCCGTCTGGCTCGTGGATCATTGCCGCAGCCTTGGGCTCGACGCGCAACTTTGCCCGACCGACGGCAATCCCATCGTCGTGGCCAAAACGCCGCGGCCCAAATCCGTCACACGCCGGCCGCACTACTTGGTCTATGGCCACTACGATGTTCAACCGCCCGAGCCGTTTGAACTCTGGAAAACCCCGCCGTTCCAACCGACGATTCACGGACGTTCCCTCTTTGGCCGCGGGGCCAGCGATAACAAGGGCCAGAACCTCGCGCATCTCAAAGCTGTGGAAGCTTATTTGAAAACTGGCACGCCCCTGCCCTGTGATCTGACTTTCGTCATCGAAGGCGAGGAAGAAGTCGGCAGCAAAAGCCTCGCCGGCTTTCTCCAGCAACACCACCGCGAATTGAAATGCGACGCCGTGGTTATCTCGGACACCGGCATTCCCAGCCCCAAACATCCCGCGCTCACCTACGCGCTCCGGGGCATCACCGCGTTTGAAATCACCCTGCGCGGACCGTCACGCGACCTGCACTCCGGCATGTTCGGGGGCTCGCTCGAAAATCCCGCCACGGCCCTGTGCCGGTTGCTCGCCAAAGTCCACGACGCCAAGGGTCGCATCACCATTCCCGGTTTTTACGACGACGTCATCGCGCTGACCGCTTACGAGCGCAAAGAACTCGCCCGCCTGCCGTTCAATCGCAATGCTTATCGCAAGTTCATCGGCGTCCCGGAATTATTTGGCGAACACGGTTTCACTCCCGACGAACAACGCGCTGCCCGGCCCACCTTCGAGATCAACGGCCTCACCAGCGGTTACCAGGGCGAGGGCAGCAAGACCATCGTGCCATCGTGGGCCCGCGCCAAGATCACGGCTCGCCTCGTCCCCGGCCAGCAACCCGCCAAGATCAACAAACTCGTGCATGCGTTCCTGAAGAAGAATTGCCCGCCAACGGTAACTATGGAAATCAAGACTGGCCACGGTGCGGAGGCCTATCTTGTCTCGCCCAAAAGCACCGAGGCCCAGTCCGCCTTGCGCGCCTTGCGCCGAGCCTTCGGACACGAACCGGTGTTGCTGCGTGAAGGCGGTTCGATTCCCATCGTCAATCAGTTCAAGAAAATCCTCGGCGCGGACACGTTGCTGCTCGGACTCGCCTTGCCCGACGACAACGCGCATTCGCCCAACGAAAAATTTGACCTCGATATCTTTGCCCAGGGCCAGCGCCTCGGCGCGCTGCTTTGGCAGGAGTTGAGCAGCGGTTAAAAACCACCGGCGCTTGCGCCGGATGCACCACGCATGAAGACGCAACCATTCGCGAAGGCGCGAACCCATAACCACTTCTTTCGCCACCTCCGAATCACCGTCCAGTTCGGTCTCACTCTCCTGGCTCTGCTGTGCCTTGGCTCGATCCGCGCCGTGGCGGTTGTTCAAACCAACCTCATTGTCCGCCTCTACTACGGCGACCGCGCAAAACTGAATCAACTCGTCGAGCAGTATGACATCTTCGAGTTCGCCGACCACAATGCTGGCTATGTGGACGCGCGCCTCTCCCCGGCTGAATACGCCGAACTCACTCAATCCGGCTACCGCGTGGAAGTGGATGCCGCTCTCACGGCCCAGGCCAACATGCCGCTCACGATGGCCGTTGGTCAGGCTTCCGGCATTCCGAGTTTTCTCTGTTATCGCACGGTCGAGGAGACGTACGCCACGCTCGCGCAGATCGCCACCAACCATCCCGGTCTGGCCTCCCTCGTGGACATCGGCGACAGTTGGGAAAAAGTCACGCCCGGCGGCGCCGAGGGGTATGACCTGCTCGCGCTGATTCTCTCCAACAAATCCCGCCCTGGCCCCAAGCCCCGCCTTTTCATCGTCGCCGAATACCACGCCCGCGAATACACCACCGCGGAGACCGCCCTGCGTTTCGCCGAGGAACTCGTCACCGGCTACGGCAACAATGCCGACATCACCTGGCTGCTCGACTATTACGAAATCCACCTCGTCCCGATGGCCAATCCCGATGGACGCAAATGGGCCGAGCAAGGCCAGCTCTGGCGCAAGAACACCGACAACAACGACGGCTGCGCCACGTTTCCGAACTACGGCACCGACCTCAACCGCAATCTGAGTTTCAAGTGGGGCTTCCCTGGCGCCAGCTCTTCGCCCTGTGTTGAAACCTACCGCGGCCCGTCCGCCTTTTCCGAACCCGAAAACGTCGCCGTTCGTGACTACATCCTCTCGCTTTTTCCCGACCAACGCGGGCCCAACGACACCGACGCCGCTCCCGAAACCGCCACTGGGCTCGTCATCAACCTCCACAGCTACTCGCCGTTGATTATTTATCCGTGGGGTTGGACCACCGCCATCGTTCCCAACTCCACCGCGCTGCGCACCCTCGGCGGGCGGTTCAGCTACTTCAGCCGCTACACCGTGCAACAGGCGATTGACCTCTACGCCGTCAGTGGCGAACTCGACGATTGGGTCTATGGCGAACTCGGCCTGGCCGTTTACACCTTTGAAATGGGCATCGCCTTCTTCCAATCCTGCACCTCGTTCGAGAACACCATTTATCCTTCCAACCGCCCCGCGCTCTACTACGCCGCCAAAGCCTGCCGCCAACCTTACCTTGATCCCGCCGGCCCCGATGTGCTGCAACTCAGCGCGACCAACACCGTCGGTCCGTTGCTCACCCTCAACGCCCTCGCCGCCAGTGGCCGCGCTTTTGGTTACACGCCGTTGCCCGCCGCCGCCAACATCACCGCTGCCCGTTACTCCGTGGACAATCCTTCGTGGACTACCGGCGCCGTCACGTACGCGATGACCGCGCTCGATGGCAGCTTCAATTCCACCAATGAGACCGTCACTGCCACGGTTGACACCACTGGTTGGGCGCCGGGCCGCCACACCATTTTCGTGGAAGCCCGCACCGGCACCACAAACTGGGGCGTGCCCACGGCCCTCTTTGCCACCGTTGCTGCTCCGCTGCTCACCGCTTCGCTTCAACCCGGCGGCATCCAACTAAGCTGGCCCAGTGTGACCAATCGCTTTTACACCCTGCTCCAGGCCACCAATCCAGCATCGCCCTTCAGCGTTCTGGCGAATAACATCCCTGGTCAGCCGCCGACCAACACCTACACCGACACCCTCAGCGTCGGCGCGTCCCGCTTCTACCGCCTCCAACTCCAACCCTGACCCGCCACGACTCCCCGACGATGAAGATAACATGGCCGCTCTGTTTCGCGCTGGCGCTGCTCGGCGTCACGGCCAGTCACGCGGGCGAGATTCTGTTCCAGGACAATTTCACAAACAAACTGGATGGCCGCTGGGCGTGGGTGCGTGAAGACCCGCAGGCTTGGCGTGTGACGGAGCGCGGACTCGAAGTGCGAATCCAGCCGGGCAACCTGTGGGGACCAGCCAACAATGCCAGGAACGTACTGGTGCGTAACGTGCCTGATCCGGCACAGGGTCAACTCGAAATTTCTGTAACCGTGACGAACCAGCCGACCGCCCAGTACGAACAAGTGGACCTGGTCTGGTATTACGACGACAGCCACATGGTCAAACTGGGCCAGGAACTGGTGGACGGCAAACTAAGCATCGTCATGGGCCGCGAGGAGGCCGATAAGACTCGAACCATCGCCATCCTGCCGCTGACCTCTTTCTCTGTGCGACTCCGTTTACTCGTGGCAGGCGATCGAATCCGTGGTCAGTTCCGTGCGCCTGATTCCGACACGTGGCGGGACGTCGGCGAGTGCGATCTGCCGACGCACGGTGCACCGAAAATCAGCCTGCAATGTTACCAGGGACCGCCCGACGCCGAACACTGGGCGCGCTTTACCGAGTTCTCAATCCAGAGAACACCAACGACGGAGAACCCGCCGAAGTAAGCGCACAATCCAGTTGTCACTTTCCGTCTGATTTTTGCTTCATCGGCTTTCCGGGAACCGGGAAATCCCTACCCGCGTCATCGAGCACGAGTATCCAATCCAATTGCTCGCCCGGTTGTGGTGGAGTGAAGGCGCGCTCGCCGGTGTTGGGAAATTCACCAATGACCTCAGCGACGCCGGTGCGCGGGTTGAACCACCCCGCCTTGACCTTGGCCCCGGAGATTTTATCCATGCGAACTTTGAAGCTTCTTCCCACCGGCGCATAAACCAGCGCGTAGCTGCCCTCGCGATCACGGGTGGCCACGAAACGATACCGCCCCGCGCCCGGCACGGCGGTCGGCACGCGGTCGGCGACGATGATCGAATCATCCGGCACGCGACTGAGAAAGGGGCGGGAGAGCAAAAGATTTTTCGCGTGTTGCATCTGAGTCGCGCCGGGTTGATCCAGCGCCTCGCGCCAGGGCAGCAAGGGATCGTTGATGGGCTGCCGGCCCGCTGACCACATCTGCCACACGGCATGATGACCGTAAGTGTGGCCGAACGCACCCGTGAACAAATCCCAATAAAGCGGCCGGCGTACATCCGCAGCGGTCGAGTGGCCAAATTTC
Organism: Limisphaerales bacterium; assembly: GCA_044225555.1. GTDB lineage: Bacteria > Verrucomicrobiota > Verrucomicrobiia > Limisphaerales > JADLHS01 > JADLHS01. Next base: position 23,485 of record JBGAIM010000004.1, read on the forward strand.
TTCGCGTCGAACGAGATCGGGTGATCTTCATAGATTGGTTCGCCATCGAGCACAGGTTTGGTCGGCGTGCGGTCATAGTCCGTTCGAGTCTGGTCGTAGCGCCCGGTGAATTCCACGCCGTGCCCGTTCTGACGCATATTGAAATCAAGCCAGTCGTCGTTGTGAAACCACTGCGCCGAAGTGCCGCCACCGGTGGGATGCCACGTGATCAAATGCGCTCCGCCATCGCCTTTGCGCAGGCCGCGCGCCAGCGCCCGGGTAATCTCCTTCTGCGTATCGTTCTCCACCGGCCGGTCGCCGCCAAGAATCCAGACTAGGCCGGCATTGCGGTAGCGACGTCCCAGCCACTCGCCATAAATCTCCGCGCTTTGCGGTGTGAAAACCTCCGGACCCACGCCCCATTTCTTATTCCACTTGTCACCCCAGCTCGGCAGCAACCCGACGTAAATTCCGCGCTGGTTCGCCGCCGCCACAACGAAGTCCACATGATCCCAGTAATCGTTGTTCGGCCCGTCTTTCACGTCAGGCCGGGTGGGATCGTTCTCAAGCAGCGGTTTGTGTCCGTAAGCGTTGGTCTCGCTGAGGCCGTTGAACTCGGCCAGCACCACCGCTTGCACCACGTTGAAGCCCTGCCGGGCGCGATGCTCCAGATAAGAGACCGCGTCCTCCCGATTCAAGCGGTGGAACAACTCCCACGCCGTGTCACCCAACCAGAAAAACGGTTGCCCGTCGGCAGTGACGAGGAAGTGTTTATTGTCGCTGACTCGCAATGCAGGGAGCGGTGCGGCAATGGAGCTCGTTGACACTATGGTCATCAACCCGACTGCGGCTACAGTGAGAATTTGCCAGCGGAGACTGGGTTTCATGTGCATCATCTATGGAGGTTGAACGCCGTCGGTCAGATGGAATATTTCGCCACGATCCAATCGGGAATGATTTCCGCCCGCGCCGTTTTGACGTTGATCATGGTGTAATGAAAGTGGCCATCGCACGCCAGCTTGCCGGTCTTTTGCTTGAGGATTTCAAACTGCACCTTCACGCCATCCTTGAAAACTTCCGCCACCCACGTCCGCACGACGAACCGTTCGCCCATGCCCAGCGGCCGCTTGTAATCGAGATGGGCGGTGCGCACGAACCAGCCAAAGCCGTGCTTCAAAAATTCCTCCATGGACATCTGGTAACAACGCGCCATCTGATCGTAACGGGCGGCCAGCACGTAGTCCATGTAGCGGCTGCCATGGACGTGCTGATTCATGTCAATGTCATCGGGCCGCACCTGCATCTCGGTTTCAAACTTGGTTCCGGTCATGTGTTTGTTGCCGCATGACAACGCAATTCGGGTGTGCTGGTCAATAACAGGATTGACAATGCCCAGGGCACACCGTCTTCATTCTGACCTCAAAATCATCAACTCATGAAACACGTTTTCGCCCGTCGCCTCATTTTATTTACCACCTGCTGCCTGTGGCTGTGCGGGACCGCTCAGGCGGCGAAGCTCACGGCGCTCGACCGTTACGTCGCGAAGCCGGACACAAACTACAGTTATCGACTGGTAAGCACCATCCCGGGCGCTGGCGCCACAACTTTCGTGCTGGAAATGAAATCGCAAGCCTGGCTCACGACCCAGGAAGTGAACCAGCCGGTCTGGCAACATTGGTTGACCATCATCAAGCCGGACAACGTCGCACATTCCACCGCCCTGCTGTTCATCACGGGCGGCTCGCTGGACCGGCCCGCGCCGAAATCGCCGGATGGCAATTTGCTTCACGTGGCGCTTGCCACCAAGTCCGTGGTCGCGGAACTGCGCGGTGTACCCAATCAACCGCTCACCTTTGTCGGCGAAACCAAAGGTCGTTCCGAAGACGCGTTGATCGCCTACACCTGGGACAAATTCCTCCGCACCGGCGACGAGAAATGGCCCGCGCGACTGCCCATGACCAAGAGCGCCGTGCGCGCCCTGGACGCCGTGACCGGTTTCTGCGCTTCGGATGAGGCCGGCAAGACCAAGGTGAATTCTTTTGTCGTTGCCGGGGCGTCCAAGCGCGGGTGGACGACCTGGACCACGGCGATTGTGGACAAGCGCGTGGTGGCGATCATTCCCATCGTCATTGATATGCTGAACATTGAGCCTTCGTTTGAACATCACTATGCCGCCTACGGTTTCTGGGCGCCGGCCATCAAGGATTACACGAACTTGCAGTTGATGGACTGGATGGGCACCAAGGAACATCGCGCGTTGATGGAGATTGAAGACCCTTACGCGTATCGCGACCGGTTGACGATGCCAAAGTTTCTCATCAATGCGTGCGGCGATCAGTTCTTTCTTCCCGACTCCTCACAGTTTTATTTCAACGACCTGCCTGGTCCAACGTACCTCCGCTATGTGCCGAACGCCGACCACTCGCTGAAAAATTCCGATGCGCTCCAAACCCTGGAGACTTGTTACCACGCCGTGCTGACCGGGGCGAAGCTGCCGCAGTTCTCGTGGAAGTTCATGCCGGACGGTGCAATCCACGCCAACACCAAGGACAAACCGGTGGAGGTGAAACTCTGGCAGGCCACGAATCCGACCGCGCGCGATTTTCGTCTGGAAACCATCGGCCCGACGTGGACAAGTTCGGCGCTTGAAGTTGGAGCCGGCGGAGCGTTCGTGGGCAGGATCGAAACGCCAACCAACGGTTGGAGCGCGTTCTTCGTCGAACTTACCTATCCGAACGATAAGGAGTCTCAGCCGTTCAAGTTCACCACCGGCGTCCGGGTGTTGCCAGACAAACTGCCTTACAAGTTTGAACCCAAGAGCCGCCCAAACTAATTCCCCGGCGACCACGCCGAGTTGTCGAGCAACTGGATGCCCGGGTGTAGAAACTGGATGCGCCGTGCTTTGTAAAGTTTCCCCAGCGCCTGCTTGAACGCCTTCTTGCTCACGCTGAACTTCTGCCGGATCGCTTCGGGCGAACTGTCATCGTCGAACGCCAGCTTGCCACCGCTGGCTTCAATTGCTTTCACGATTTCATCGGTGAGGGGAGCGACGCGCTTGTAGCCAGCAGCGTCAAGACTCAGGTCAATCTGGTCGTCGGGGCGGATATTGCGGACGAAGGCCTGCAGCCGCTGCCCGATCTGGAGCGGCGTAGTGATGTTGTCGCGATAGAGCAAACCGCTGTGTGCATTTTCCACGATGGCTTGGTAACCCAGGGGAGTTGCGCCCGTGATAAGCAGATTCACCGGCTGGCTGTTTCGATAGAACGGGCGGTCCTGACTCAAATGTCGTTTCAGCCGCGTGGTGGCCACGATGCGCTGCGTCTTGGGATCAAGATAGACGAACACCACCACACGCTGACCGACGCGCACCGAACGCTCCTGTTCGCGAAACGGCAGCAACAGATCCTTCGCCAGTCCCCAATCCAGAAACGCGCCGACGCGGTCATTGATGCTGACGACTTTCATGGCCGCAAACTCACCAACCGTGGCGAGCGGAATCTCCGTCGTGGCCACGAGGCGATCTTCTGAATCGCGATAGACGAACACATCAAGCTTGTCCTTGGGCTTGAGGTTCGCCGGGATGTAACGCCCGGGCAAAAGGATCTCGCCCAACTCACCGCCGTCAAGATAGAGCCCCGGCGTGGACTCACGGATGATGCCGAGTGTGTTGCGTTTGCCAAGAATTGCCATTGCCACCAACAGCCTACGCGTTTGGCGCGATGCTCAGGAGCAAATTCGTTTTAAGATTGATTCCGTCACTCCGTGCGTCCCGCCCCGCTGACCGGCAGATCTGGCCTGCCACATCATCGTCGCGCTTGGCGGCGGTGCAATTGCCGCCCGCGCAGACCACAACGAGACCAGACTCCGCGATGGTTTCCGTGACATTGACCCAGGCAGGACCTCACGCAGCATCGTCGAGACATGGCGCAAGTACACCGGATACAGCAGCAGCCGATGCACTTCTGCGATGTCTCGCCGACCAACCACGGCAGCAACGGCCATCACGCGCCGGACCGCCGCCTACCACCCGCTCCAATCAGGGCAGCACGCGGACCCGATAAAACTGCCACAGCGCCGGATCCGCACCGTTCGTGTGAGTGGTGATCGTCGTGGTCGCCACAATGTCGGGCGACGCAGGACTCCACAGGTCGCCTGTGAAATTGGTGCTGTATTCCAACCGGTAAGCCTGACCGACCAAAGAACTCCAAGCCACGGTGACCAACCCGTTGTTCACCGCGATGCCCGCAATCAGCGGTCGGGAAACCACTGTGACCACAAACGACTTTGCGTCCGACAGCGGCGGGCTACTGTCGTCAGTGACCCGCACCGAGAACGTGTTGGTGCTGTTCGCATCCGCATCCGACGTGAACCAGGTGAACAGCCCGCTGACCGGATTGATCGTGGCTCCCACCGGCACACCGGGCTCAAGATTGAACGTCAATGTGTTGGTCGGCCCACCGGCCACGGAGTTCGTCACCACAACCACGCTGCCCGAGTGGACGATCCGGTTGGCGATGAGAGCCAACTGCGGACCGCCATTGGTATTTGGCGCGACCTCACCGCCAGTATTGGTCGAGCCGGTTGAGAAATTCGTCACCGTGATGATCAAGGGGAAATAATTGTTCGTAAGTTGCGGATCCGGTGTGAGGCTGGCGGCGGACAAGTAATTGGTAAACGTCCCCGCCGCCGCCGCCACAGTTTCGACGGTAAGCACCGCCGTGCTGCCGTGGTTCAGCGCTCCGAGCGCGGAAACGAGGGTACCGTTGTGGTAGCTGCAAACACCCTGCGACACACTCGCCGAGACGAAGTTCAAGCCCGGGGGCAGCAGGTTCGTCACGCTCACGAATCCGGCGGCGTCCGGGCCACGGTTGGCAATGGTGATGGCGAGCGTCACGTTGCTACCGAGGGTGACATCGGTCAGCGCGGCCGCACCGGAAATCCCAAGGTCCGCCGTCTGGCCCGCACTGACGCAGCAGGAAAGGTTCGAAGTGGTGATGCTCAAGGTCCACCCCTGGGTGATGCTGCCGGAATCCAACGATCCGTCGTCCTGCACGTAGAGCAACCAGTTGCCGTTGGGATTCTGACCGTTGAACACGGCGAGCGTCGTCGCGAAGGGAGCGCCCGGCGCTGGTGATGGAAAATTATCGCTCGTGCTGTCAATGTTCGTCGGCTTGTATGTTCCGGACGGAATGGCCGCAGAATCCGGCACGGATGACAAAGCGGCGTCATCGAACGAGAGGGTCACGCCGTTGCGAGCGTTTCCGCCGCCACAGTCACCCATAAGCATGACGCGCTGGCCGCCTGGCCCGACGAGCAGCACATCCACATCGTCCGGCCACGAATGGCTGTAGCCCTGCAAGGTCGCGGTGACTTTTGTGACGGCGCCGGTAAGGCCACTCACAGTCAGCGTCGAGGGATACGACGTTGCCTTGCCAACGTCCGGAATGGTAATCGCCGCGCTGTTGGTAAGTGTCGTGGTCTGGATCGTCGTTAATCCGATTGGCAGGTGAAGTGTCACGACACCGAGGTTGTTGGTCCCGTCGCTCAACAACAGCCCCGGACTGATCATCCCGCCACAGTCGCCACTCGCGGTGAACGTAAACACGTGGCTTACCGGCGCGCCATCGGTGGAAAGGACGCCATAATTCTGCGCCACACCGGGGGCCAAAACTCCATTTGTCGCCAGCAGCGTAACGATAAGATTGGTGGTGGCCGCCGTGCCGGTGTTCTTCAACGTGACGCCAAGGCTGACCGTCTCGCCATCGTCCACAGCATTGTTCCCCGGGAAACAACTTTCCGCCACCAAGGCTGCGCCCGCCGCGCCAATGACAGGCACCGTGGTGGCAGCCGCATTGTAAACCACCAGCGCGAAATCCTGATCCAGATTGTTGCTATTGTTCGGCACGCCGTCGGAATTGATGTTCGCCGCAGTCACCGTGACGATGATGTCGCCTGAAATTCCCGCCGGGAGCAAAACGCTTTCGACGTTGTTTCGCGCATCAGCACTGCCACCCGCGATGGATACTGCGCCACTGAAATTGTTGCCGAGATAGGTGTTCGTGCCGACGGTGACGGTCAAATCGAGATCGTTGTTGAAGGCATTACCGATGGTGCTGCCGGGGGCATCGGTCCACGCCAGGGTCACGCGCAAGGGCTGGTTGGTTTCCACCACCCGGCCCGTGTAGACCCGGGTCTGACCGGAGGCGGTAAACAAATCTTCGGGGCGCTGATCGCGCAACACGCGCGCAACGCCATCGAACGCCCGGCCCAGATTCACCTCACCCATGCCCTGGCCGGGTGACCAGAGATTGTCATTCGCGCCCGCGCCCGTAAGATAGCGGGCGGAATTCATGAGAAAGGCCTTTGTCATCGCCGGGCTTGGAGCCAAGAACCCATGGTTGATAAAATCCTGCCGTAGCAACGCGCACGCACCTGCCACCGCGGGTGTGGCATGGCTCGTTCCCGAAGCGACCGTGTAAAACTGCTGCCCAAGCGGAAAGAAATTGTTCGTGCTGCCGGCAAAGCCACTGCCGCTCAATCCACAAATGCTCGAGGCTTTGAAACACGAAATGGCCGAACCGTTGCCGATTGTCACGGCACTGTTCTGCGCCACGCCCCCAGTAATGTGCGTTCCCGGAGCTACCAGGTCCGGCTTCTGGCGTCCGTCGCTGCACGGTCCACGGCTGGAAAACGTCGCTAGGTCGAGCGCTCCGTCCGCGCTGGCATCGCTGTAGGCGCAACCGTCATTGCCCATCGAACTATTTCCACCGCTGGATAGATTGAGGGAACGAACCCCTTCGGCAGCACCGACCGTAATGACATTCTTGGCCGTGCCCGGCGCGCCCACGGTATTGAAGCTCGATCCCCGGTTGCCAGCCGCAAACACGATCACCATCTCCTGGTTGCCGGGTACGGCAAACGTCGAGCCGTCTGGTTGTGCATCCCGAACCAGCGCGTCGAACGCCTGCGCATCCACGGTGTAGGTGTTGTTGGTCACGCCCCAACTGTTCGCACTGATGCGCGCGCCGTCCTGATAAGCCTTCGACTGAAGGCTGGCGTAATTCGGGCTGGTGAAAAGGTCAGGATCGAAAACCACCGATGCGCCAACCTTTACAAACGGGCAAACGCCCAAGCCGTAGCGAAATCCCTGCGGATCGGCATGCGGAAAGCCGCCGGAGAAATTATTATAGCCCGCGACGATGTGCGCATTGAGATTGCCGTGCCCGTCACAACCCATCGCCGTGCTGCCGATGTGGGGCGTGCCTTCGACGCGATTGTAAACCACTCGACTCGCCTGCCCTGGATCACCAGCGCGATACAAACCAAAATGCCCGGGCTGCGTCGTACCGTTGTCAATGCCGCTGTCCGTTACATCCACGACGAAGCCCGACGCATCGAATTGCTCCGGCGTGAAACCTTTGCTCGCCAGCCATGCAAGATAACCGGGCGCGCTTGGCGTCGGCCCGTTCAGATTTCCGGCAATGATCTGCGCCTGTCGTTCATCACGCTTTTCGGGGGCAACGTAAGGTTGGATGGAAACAACGTCGGGCCGGGCGGCGAGCTCGGTCAAACGCCCGGGCGGCAGGCGGACAATGAGATTCAGAAATTGCAGGACCCGGAACTCCCGTTTCACCGGTTCGAGTTTCAACTGCTCAATCAAGGCCAGGGTATTGGGGTTCGCCTGTGGGTCATTCACCAGTTGGAGCGCAAAGGTGTCCGAATCCGGCACCTGGGGAAACCCATAAGCATCCACCAGCCGCGCGCCGGGTTGCAGCTTGTAATCATCAGCATATTCGCCCTCCCATTGGATCGTCGTCGCCACCTCAGCCCAGGATTGGATTTGTGTCAAGGCCGGCTCATTGGCGTAGACGAGGTAAGCGTTCTGGGGAACATAGCTAATAATCTTCGCCCCGCTCTGCTCCAGTACTGCGCGCCACTCGGGCTTGATCGGTCCGGCGAACTGGATCAGGTGCAGCTTCCGGCCGGCAAACCTCGTCACTACCTTTCCCGCACCACGCCCTTGAGCCGAGCGAGTGTGGATGCGGGTGGAATTCAGTTCGATCACGTCCGAATCAACCTCGGCTTGCACGCGAGCACCGGGCAGTCCATTGGCCGGTTCATCGGTGTCAATGACTTGAAACCCGCCGTAATCGGCCACGAGCATTCCGCCGCGCCCGATCAATTCCCGCGCGACCTGGGGATCGTTCACACGAACTTTGCGCGACTGCGCGGCCACCGTCGTCACCAGCACCAAAAGAAAAAGCGCAACGGTCAGGCAAGATTGGCCCGACCGTTTACACGCACCGCCACGTCGGAAGCGCCCGCCCCTGCGGGGACGGGACGTCCTTCCCCTCCTCTTCGTGCCTGTCACTTCATCTCCTCGATTGCATACGACACCGAATTCAGAGTTGCTCCACAAACCGTTTGGTCGCGGCCCGCGCCCGCGGCGGGGCCATCGGTTGATTTGCTGCCGACCGCGAGCGCGGTTACGGCGCGGCCAACACTACTCGGCTGCTGGCGTTGGCTCCTGTCGTCGCACCGTAGCCGGCGTTTTGCTTCTGCAGGATCACGCCCCCGAAGTTATGCGTAATGCCGCTAACCGGGTTTTGCACCGTGCCGCTGAAGGTCCCCAAACTGGTGGTAATGTTGAAGGACAGCGCGTTCGGACTCAGGTTGACCACCTGGCTGCCGGCATTCACGCTCACCACATTGTTGAAACTGCTGGCCAATTGACCGCCGCTGAAGCTGACCACCGCGCCCGAGAGATTCACCGCTTTCTCGGGAGCTGTCGGGGCCGTGTAGAGCGAGCCGACTGCCTTGGTTTCACTGGTGAAACCAGCCGGGTAACTCGTCGTGCTGGCGCCGGCCTGTTTGATCCAGACCAGATTGCCGCTCACGTCGCTGTTGGCAAGATTGGCGAAGGTCATCCAGCTCACGACCACGCCTTTGGCGGCATACAATGACACATAGACCGGCCAATCACCTTCATCCGTGACATAGGCGCTCTGCACAAACTGCGATCCGTCTGCCAGCGTGCCGTTCATGGTTGCCATGCCGTCCGTGCCCACATGCAACGTGGCGTAACCATCGCCCGCCGGAATTTGTGAATCACCCACGAGACCAGGAATGACCACCGTGTAATCGCCGGCAAATGCCGAACTGCCCGTCGAGCGGCCGCCCGTCAATGGCGAACTCCAGACACCGTCGGTAACGCGACCGTAAGCCTGCCCGGCTTGCGCGTCCTGACCGATGCGCAATTCAACCGTAAGCGGCGTTCCCATGTAACGCGTGATCACATTAGTGGCCCGCAGATTCAAATCGAGTTTTCCGGAGAACGAATAGCGGGCAAACCCAAGTTGTACCCAACCGGAGTAGTCACCGCTCGTATCCACATACACGTTGAACGCACCGGCGCTGTTCACCCGGACTTCATCCGACTCGTTGAACAGGCCGTTGTAGGTCGCCGAAGCCGCCGCAAACGGTGTGGCGACGAAGTTGGCCTGCAAGACCAGATTGCTGGCCATGACAAACGTCAGTGTGGGCGACGACGAAATGATGCTGCCGGTCCAACCACTGAACTCGTAACCCGTCGCGGGCGTGGCGGTCACGGTGTAGCTCTGCCCGATCACCAGCGTGGTGTTGTTCAAGTCCGGCGTCACCGTGCCCTGCCCGGTCTTGGTCACGGACAATTGTGAGCTGGCTTGCTGCACGGACACCGAGAACGTGGTGCTGCCGGTGGCGGCGCCGTCGCCAACCGTCAACGTCACGCTGGCCGTGCCGGTTTGCCCGGGCGTCGGCGTCAAGGTCACCGTGCGATTGCTGCCACTGCCCCCGAACACGATGTTCGCCACCGGCAACAGGGACGCTGAACTCGAACTGGCCGTCAGCGTCAAGGAGGATGCGGCCGTTTCCGTATCCGTGATGGTAAAGGCCAGCGGGCCACTGCTGCCGCCACTCGCCATGTTCTGGTTAGGAATGGGCGAAATTGTCGGCGCACTGTTGACCGAGGTCACGGCTACTGCAAAGGTGCGACTTACCGTGTTGTTGGCCGACTGTCCATCGTCCACCGTAACAGTGATAGTCACGCTGCCATTGGCATTGGCCACCGGCGTGAACCGCAAGCTGCCGGTCGCATTCGGGCTCGTATAGGTCACCGTAGGATTCGGAATCACAGTGGGATCGCTCGAAACCGCACTCACCGTCAGCGACTGCGATTCATTCGCGACGCCGGCGCCAATTCCACCCAGGCTCACCGTCTGTTGCCCGGCGTTTTCGGCGATGGTCAGCGGATTGATGCTGTTCAAGGTTGGGGTGTCATTCACCGGATTGACCGTCACGGTGAAAGTCTGCACCGCGGTATTGTTGGCCGCCTGACCGTCGTTGACTGTGACAGTGATGGTCGCCGCGCCATTAGCGTTGGCCACGGGCGCAAAACTCAAACTGCCCGTTGCGTTGGGGCTGGCGTAGCTCACCGAGGGGTTGGGAATCAAACTCGGGTTACTCGACGTGGCGGTGACGGTTAGCGTCTGACTCTCATTTGGCGCACCGCGGCCAATGCCCGTGAGGGTCACCGTCTGCGAACCTGCATCTTCATTGATCGTCACGTTACTGATCGCGGCCAGCGTCGGGGCATCGTTCACCGCATTGACCGTGACCGTAAAGGTACGACTCACGGTGTTGCTCAGCGTGTGGTTGTCATTCACCGTCACCGTGATGGTTGCGGTGCCGTTGGAATTGGCCGTGGGCGTGAAGTTCAAACTGCCGGTCGGGTCCGGGCTGGTGTAATTCACCGTTGGATTCGGGATCAAACCTGGATTTGATGAAGTCGCCGTCACCGTCAGCGTCTGGTTCTCGGTGGCGGAACCGGAACTGATACCAGTCAGGTTGACCGTCTGTGGGGCTGCGTCCTCATTGATCGTCACATTCCCGATGGCCGCAAGGGTTGGCGGCATGTTTGCCAGGTTCACATTGACCGTGAAAGTCCGGCTGAACGCATTGTTTTCCGCCTGACCGTCGTTGACCGTCACCGTGATCGTCGCGCTGCCGCTGGTGCTCGCCGCCGGTGTAAAACTCAAACTGCCCGCCGCATTGGGGCTGGCGTAATTCACCGTGGGATCAGGCACCAAGCTCGGATTGCTCGACGTGGCCGTAATCACGAGTGTTTGCACTTCATTGGCCGCACCCGAACCAATGCCCGCCAGACTCACCGTCTGGAGACCGGCATTTTCGGGAATGTTCAGTGCGCTGATCGTATTGAGCGTCGGCGCGTCGTTGACGGCGTTGACCGTGACAGTGAACGTCTGCACCACCGTGTTGTTGGCCGCCTGGCCATCGTTGATCGTCACCGTGATCGTCGCCGTACCATTCGCGTTCGCGACCGGAGTGAAACTCAAACTGCCGGTGGCAGCAGGGCTCGTGTAACTCACAGTCGGATTCGCAATCAGGCCCGGGTTGGACGACGTCGCAGTGACCGCCAACGTCTGGGTTTCATTCGGGACCCCGGTGCCGATGCCCGAGAGACTCACGATTTGCGTCCCGGCGTCTTCGTTGATGGCCACATTGGCAAGCGGGTTGAGAGTCGGCGCATCGTTCACCGCGTTGACGGTGACCGTGAATGTCCGGGTTGCCGTGTTGTTAAGCACTTGCCCGTCATTGACCGTCACCGTAATGGTCGCCGTGCCGTTCGAGTTGGCCGTCGGCGTGAAGTTCAAACTGCCGGTGGCGTTCGGACTGGTGTAATTCACCGTCGGATTCGGGATCAAGCCGGGGTTGCTCGAAGTCGCGGTAATCGTCAAGGTTTGCGCTTCATTGGTCGCGCCGGTGCTGATACCGGCGAGACTCACCGTCTGCACTCCGGCATCTTCACCAAGCGTCACGTTGCCAATGGCCGCCAAAGTGGGTGCGTTGTTTACTTCACTCACATTGACTGTAAAGCTCTGGCTGAAGGTGTTGTTGGCGGCCTGACCGTCATTCACCGTCACGGTAATTGTCGCGCTGCCATTGGCGGCCGCCACCGGGGTAAACCTCAAACTGCCGGTGGTGTTCGGGCTGGTGTAGGTCACCGTTGGATTCGGAATGACGCTGGGATCGGACGATGTGGCGGTGATCGTCAAGGTCTGCGATTCATTCGCCGCGCCGGAGCCAATACCCGCGAGGTTCACCGTTTGTTGTCCGGAATTCTCGGCGATGTTCAAATTGCCCAGCGCGTTCAACGTTGGCGCGTCATTGCCGGGATTAACCGTGACCGTAAAGGTCCGACTCACGGTGTTGTTCAGCGCCTGACCGTCATTCACCGTGACCGTAATGGTCGCTGAACCATTGGCGTTGCTCGCCGAGGTGAAGCTCAAACTGCCGGTCGCATCCGGACTGACATAACTGACCGTTGGATTCGGAATCACACTTGGGCTGCTCGAGGTGGCGGTAATCGTCAAGGTCTGAAACTCATTCGTCGCTCCCGTGCTGATGCCCGAGAGGTTTACCGTCTGCGGGCCCGCGTCTTCGCTTACGGTCACCGCGTTGATCGCCGCCAAAGTCGGAGCGTTGTTGACCGCACTTACGTTGACGCTGAAGCTGCGGCTCACCGTATTATTGGTGGCCTGTCCGTCGCTGACCGTCACCGTGATCGTTGCGGTGCCGTTGGCCGCAGCCACCGGCGTAAAGGTCAGGCTGCCGGTGGCGCTGGGACTGGCGTAGTTCACCGTCGGGTTGGGAATGATGCTTGGATCGGATGAAGTCGCAGTAACCGTGAGGGTCTGCGTTTCATTGGCTGCGCCCGTGCCGATGCCGGCGAGGTTCACCGTTTGCAATCCAGCGTTCTCCGCGATATTCAGGTTGTTCAGCGTGTTCAGCGTGGGCGCGTCGTTGCCCGGGCTGACCGTGATCACAAACGTCTGACTCACCGTGTTGTTGAGCGGCTGACCGTCATTGACCGTCACGGTGATCGTGGCGGAACCGTTCGCATTCGCTACCGGCGTAAAGTTCAGGGTGCCGGTGGCGTTCGGACTGGTGTAACTCACGGTCGGATTTGGAACCACACTCGGCACACTCGACGTCGCGGTAATCGTGAGCGTCTGCGTCTCGTTCGTGGCTCCGGTGCTGATGCCCGACAAGCCCACCGACTGCACCCCGGCATCCTCGTTGACCGTCACGTCATTGATGACCGCCAGCCTCGGTGGATTGTTCACCGCACTCACGTTGACCGTAAAACTGCGGCTGATGGCATTATTGGCCGCCTGACCGTCGTTAACGGTTACGGTGATAGTCGCGGAACCATTCCCGCTGGCACCCGGCGTGAACGTCAAACTACCGGTCGCATTCGGACTGGTGTAGTTCACCGACGGATTCGGGATCAAACTCGGATTGCTCGAGGTTGCGGTAACCGTCAGCGTCTGCGATTCGTTCGCGGCGCCCGCGCCGATGCCGGTGAGGTTGACTGTCTGTAATCCCGAGTTCTCGGCAATGTTCAGCGTGCTCAAGGTGTTCAACGTCGGTGCGTCGTTCACCGGGTTGACCGTGACGTTGAAGGTGCGGCTCACGGTGTTGTTGGCGGCCTGGCCGTCATTGACCGTGACGGTGATCGTGGCTGTCCCGCTGGCGTTGGCCACCGGCGTGTAACTCAAGCTGCCGGTCGCATTCGGGCTCGTGTAGCTCACTGACGGGTTCGGGATCAAACTCGGATTGCTCGAAGTCGCGGTAATCGTCAGCGTCTGGGATTCGTTGGCCGCACCGGAGGAAATACCACTGAGACTGACAGCCTGGGCGGAGGCATCTTCATTGATTGTCGCGTCGCTGATGGCCGCCAGGGTCGGCACGTCATTCACCGGATTCACGGTCACGGTGAAAGTGCGCGTGATCGTGTTATTGGCTGGCTGCCCATCATTCACGGTAACCGAGATGGTGGCGGAACCGTTCGCATTGGCTGTCGGGGTGAAAGTCAGACTACCCGTCGTACCCGGACTCGCGTAACTCACTGTCGGGTTGGGAATCAAACCGGGGTTGCTCGAAGTCGCGGTGACCGCCAAGGTTTGCGTCTCGTTCACCGACCCGGAAGAAATTCCGCCGAGGTTCACTGTCTGCGCACCGGCATCTTCGCTGAGGGTTACAGCGGAAATCGTGTTTAACGTCGGAATCTGATTCGTGGAAGCCCCCGGGACATTGTAACTGGTTTCGTTGGAGAACGGACTTTCTTCGCCCACCGAGTTGTAGGCGGTTGCTGCAAAGTAATAGGTGCTGCCGTTGACCAGGTTGGTGAGCACGGCGGTCGTGACATTGCCGACCGTCGCCGAGTTCGTGTAAACACCGCTCGCCGGACCATAGTAAATCCGGTAACCCACGGCGCTGGCATCGGGACTCGCGTCCCATGCGAGCGTGACGCTACCAGCGGCAAACGACGAGATTTGCGTAAGAAACGTGAGACAGCCCAAAGCCAAGGCAAGGTAAACCCTGCGTCCCACACTAGCCGACACTCCTTTATAGCACATCAGGGCCAGCCTGACGCAAAATCATTGCCAACCTGAGCGGCGCCCAAGGATCACGGGCATTTCTGGCCATAAACCCGTCAAAATCGCCAGCCAATGACAATGTCCGGGTTTGCGTCTCATCCGGCTATGGAAATTTTTATGCGCGCCACCGCCCCGGGGGAAGCCCCGGGGCAACCTTGATTGCTTTTCGGCAGGCGCTAGACAAGCTTTGTCCTGAAAAACAACAAGCATCAACGCCCGCCAATCGCCACGTTTTCAATCCACGCTCCTGCATCAAAGTAGCCCGGCTGCTGCGCAAGTTGGAAGCTGATTCTCACTGCTGGCCTGACTTCGTTGCTGAACTGCTTGGGCTCGCGCTCAATTGCCGCACGCCATCCCAGAGGTAGAGCAACCCAGACGCCCCCGTGCAAACCGCCGCGCCCAACGTCCAGCAGTCAATCCAACGCGCGCCCAAACCGGAATCCCACCGCAGCAAAATCCACAGCACACAAACCATTTGCAACACGGTGGCAACTTTCCCGACAAAATGCGGACGCACCTTCACCTTCCCGACGGTTATGTGAATCACGATCAGTCCAACGAGTACCAACAAGTCGCGACCGATGATCGTCCCGGTCAGCCAAAGGGGAATCTGCCCGAGGTACGGGGCGTTATCGAAGCTCAACAGCACCACGCCCGAGATGAGTAACAACTTGTCCGCCAGCGGGTCGAGGATGGTGCCGAGTTCACTCCACTGGTTGTAATGCCGTGCAATGTATCCATCAACCCCGTCACAAATCGCCGCCACCGCAAACGTCAGCAATGCCACCACCCGATGCACTTCATTGCCCGTCTTGAGATAGTAGAGAACCTCGACGACGAAAAACGGAATCAGCAGGATTCGCAGAATCGTGATTTTATTCGCCGTCGTCACCGACCCAAGAGAAAGCCGCGGGATGGCACGTGACAAGAACAATTCTGCGGCATCACCGATGGCCCCTTCGGTAGACAAACCACCAGAACCAGACGGTTCCCAAACCGCCGCAGGCTGCCGCTCCCATAAAGTTCACCGACGGACTGATGCTCCACAACCACGCCCCGAGGAACGACCCACTGGTCACCACGCAATCGCGAATCAGGTAATACGCCCCGTAAGTGCGCGCCCGCAGTTCCGGAGTCGCCTCGCCGACGATGAGCGCCTTGCGCGCCGGCTCGCCAAACTCCTTCAATCCCCGCACCACGAACGCCACCGCCAGCCAGCCAAAATTGGTTGCCCAGATCAACGTCAGTGGAAACAAAGTGAAAAAAACAAACGTCGCGAGCACGAACGGCCTGCGCCCATACTTGTCCGCCAGATGCGCAACCGGGACATAACAGATCATCGCCGTGACCATCTCAAACGCGACCAGATAACCGAACTGCTGCGCGGTCAGACCACCGTGGTCAATGGCCCATAGCACAACAAACGCATACGGAATCCGCTCGCAGAAGCGGATGAGAATATCGCTCACCAGCAATTCGCGCAGGGCCGGGGTGAATGATTTGACGATCTTCCCAAAACTCGTGGTTGTGATCGTCCTGGTCGTTGAATCCTCGGTCGGCTCCAACAGGAACCACTGAAACAACATCGTCAGCGAACTCAGCACGACACAAAGCGCCAACGCATATTTCACCCCGGTCGCCCAGCCGCAATTAGTAACCAGCCAGCCGCCCGCCAGCGGCCCCAGCAGCATCGGCACGCGGCGCACCATGGATTGCACACCGATTCCCATCGCGTGCTGGTGCGCCTGCAACGAAGTCGCAACGACGGCGAAAGTTGTTGGCAGGGACAACGCACTCCAGGCGAGGAAAAGAAATGAACCCATCAACAAGGCGATCCAGTGCTGCCAGACCAACACGAGCACGTAGCCCGCAAGCGAAAGCAGGTTGAACAGCAGCAGCGACCGCCGTTGGCCCCAGCGATCCGTCAGCCAGCCTCCCGGGTAGGCGTACACCGCACCCAGGAAAGTCTGCAGCGCGTCGAAGAAACCAATGATGAAAACGCCTGCGCCCAGCGTTTCGAGGTACTTGGGGGCAAATCCAAGCCACAACTTTTCACCCGTGCCCGCCAGCACCAATGCCACCAAGAACAGCGAAGTGTTGCGACGCAAGCCGAGAAACTCCGCCACCCGGCGCGGCCGGCTCACGCGATTTTTTCCGAGACCCGCCAGATCCCGAGGGCTTGCCCAGTTGTTTCGTCAACCTCCACCACCGCTCCATGCAGCATGACCCGCGCGCTGGCCACCTCAAAGCGTTGCGGCATGTTCGTCACGAAGCGTTTGATCACCGGCTCGATCTCGCGCCCGAGCACACTCTCGTGCGGTCCGGTGAAACCGGCATCGCTCAAATACGCCGTGCCGCCGGGAAAGATTTGTTCATCGGCTGTTTGCACATGGGTGTGGGTGCCGACCACGGCGCTGACCTTTCCATCCAGCATCCGTGCGAAGCCAATTTTTTCCGAAGTCGCCTCCGCATGGAAATCTACAAAGATGATCCTGGTCTGTTGCCGCAGCTTCTCGAGTTCCAGCGGCACCATCAGAAACGGATTTTCAATGGCCGGCATGAACGTACGGCCCTGCGCATTGAGCACCGCTACCGGCGGAAGCGATCCTTTCTGAACGACCGTGCTCCCCTGCCCGGGCGTGCCTGGTGGATAGTTCAGTGGCCGGACAAAGCGCTTTTCGCCCGCGAGCAACTCCATCACTTCCTTTTGATCCCACAGATGGTCGCCACTCGTAATCACATCCACTCCGGCGGAGAAAATTTCCTCGGCCGTTCTGGGTGTGGTGCCGTTGCCCCCGGCGGAGTTTTCACCATTGGCAATCACAAAATCCAGTCCGTGCTGCTCGCGCAATTTGGGCAACAATGTCTTCACCGCCAGCCGCCCGGGTTGCCCCACGATGTCGCCGATGAACAGAATCTTCACGCGCGCAGCTAACCACGAACTCGCGAAAAAGACACGCACGAAACATCCGTGTATTTCGTTGTTGCTTCGGCGCCGACGTATCACACACTGCGCCGCGTGCTGAAACTCGGTGTCAACATTGACCACGTCGCCACGCTGCGCGAAGCCCGCTATCGCGGCCGCGAACACGGGGAGCCCTGCCCGGTCGAAGCCGCGCTGGCCTGCGAGGCGGCGGGTGCACACGGCATTACCGCGCACCTCCGTGAAGACCGCCGCCACATCCAGGATCGGGATGTCCGGCGGCTGCGGGAGCGCATCAAAACCCGGCTCAACCTGGAAATGGGCAATACGCCGGAAATTGTTGCCATCGCGTTGGAACTGAAACCCGACATCGTCTGCCTTGTGCCGGAGCACCGGCTGGAAGTGACCACCGAGGGCGGACTCGATGTTGTTGCCAATGAAAAGGCATTAACAGAGACGCGCAAGATGATGAGTGATGCGGGCATCGAAGTCAGCTTGTTCATCGCTCCTGACCCTAAACAGATCGAAGCGTCAGCCCGCACCGGCAGCCAGTTCATCGAATTGCACACCGGCCAGTTTGCAGACCATTTCAGTGATGAAGCAAAACCCGACGTGGAATTGCAGCGCCTGATTGATGGCGCAAAGCTGGCCCACACACTTGGCTTAGGCGTGAACGCCGGGCATGGTTTGAATTATAGCAACCTTTCCCTGCTCCATCGCGTGCCACATCTCGTCGAATTGAACATCGGACACAGCATTGTCAGTCGCGCCATCACCACGGGACTGAAAACTGCCGTTCAGGACATGTTAATTTTACTGAAAGGCTACCAAGCGTGATCCTCGGCACCGGCATAGACATCATTGAAGTGGCGCGCGTGCAAGGATCGATCGAGCGCTTTGGCGACCGATTTCTCAACCGTGTGTTGTTGCCCGATGAAATTGCCTATTGTCTGGGCAACAAAGTCCCCGGCCCATTTGTCGCCGTGCGCTTCGCCGCCAAGGAGGCGATTTCAAAAGCCTTTGGCACCGGTATCGGCACCCAACTTGGCTGGCACGACATGGAAGTGCGCCGCAAAGAGTCCGGCGAGCCGTACGTGGTCTTGCACGGCGGCGGCCAGAAGCTTTTCGCAGAGCGCGGAGCGAAGCAGCTCCTGATCAGCCTCAGTCACACGCAAAACTACGCTGCGGCGGTGGCGGTGTTGGAGGGCTGAACGGATGGGGCGATTACCGGACGCCGTCCGTTACTGCCCCAATGCCGTTTGAAGCGGCGTCCGTAGATGTAGCCGCAGGCGGCCAACATGATGAAGGCCAGGGTGTGCGGCTCGGGAACGAGAATGGCCGGAGTATAGGTGAGATTCAAATCCCGCCCCCCGTTCGCTGTGGCCAGGTCAAACCGGCCCCCATTGAGCGGGTTCGCAAACTTGCCGGTCATCAATTCAAAAACTGTCGCCGCATCTTCCCCAGGGGCAAAAGTGATTCCACCTGAAGTCTGCACAATCTTCCAAAGATAACTCTGAGCCGGATCAAAGTCGGCTGCCGCCCCGGGCACACCGCCGAGCGTGAACGAAACGACATCCAGGTAAGTCTGGTTGCTCGCGGCCCCGAGGATGTTCAAGGTGCCCGAAATGTTGAGTAGATCCCAACCCAGCCCGGCGGTGGAGTTCGCATCGTTGATCTCCCAACGGTTGGTCGACCCCCCGAGCCAGAACTGCGAGCCGGTGTTGAACTGGCCAATGTCCGCCCCGGCGGAAATGGTGCCGCCGAAGCGGTTGGTCACCATGCCGCTGATGATGCCGGTGCCGATGAGCGTACCGCCGCTGTTGATGGAGACGTTGCCGCTCCCGGTGCCGCTCCCGGTGAGATTGTTGATCGCAAGGGTGCCGCCGTTGATGACGGTCCCGCCGCTGAACAAGTTGGCGGTGCTCACGACGGTGGTTCCCGTCCCCGACTTGACGAACGAGCCATTTCCTCCGAGGCGGACACCGACTGTTCCCGATTGAATCTGGTAGGCCGAGGCGGTCAGCGTACCGGTAGTGCCAACCACCGCGCCGCCTGTCATGGAAAACAATCCGACGGTCTGGTTGAAGCTCCCGAGATTGAGCGTTCCAGAATTCACCGTGAGTGATCCGCTGCCCAAGGCATTGGCTTTGGCCAGAGTAATGGTCCCGCCATCCAACGTGGTCCCGCCAGAGTAAGTGTTGGCCGCCGTTCCGCCGAAGGTCAGGTTGCCGTTGCCCAGCTTGATGATTTGCGCGCTGCCTTGAACCAGATCAGCCAACGAAACGTTGGCAGTGCCCGCAACCGTCAGCGCATTCGCGCCTAGGTTGACGCCGCCGCGAATCACCAGATTCCCCGCAATGGCATTCCAGGTCTGGGCATTGCTCAGACTCAGGCTGCTCAAAATCGTTTGCGTGCTGGCGCTTTGATTCAAGATGCCCCCCGCACCGAGGGTCAACACCTGCGAACCTCGCGAACTCAAGGTGAATGCCCCGGCGGTGGGATCAAACGTGAGCGACCGGATGAAATACGCGCGGTCCATCGACGGCGACAACTTGAGCACACCGCGAAAGGTGATGTCCGAATTCGTCAATCCCCGGACGTTGTTGGCGGGGGGCGCGGTGTTGGTTGCGCTCCAGTTCACGAACCGGCTCCAACGCGAACTCCCGCTGCCGAACGGGGCGTTGCCGTCCCAGATGTAGTTGGTGACCGCCGCGGGAGCGGCGATGGGAATTACCGCGGCCAGCAAGGCCAGCAGTTTCGTGGTCTTGCCTCGCGAGAACCGGTGAAGTCGCAGGCAGGACAGGTCGAAAGCACAGCCTTCAACCGTGGGCAGGCACGGCATAACAATTCCTCCTCAAGTATTGGATGGCCCCGCCGATAACATCCGATAGAGGGAAAGCGAACCGGGCGTCCGCAAAACGCAGGCTCTCTCGACCTCCTCTCGAGGCAACCGGGAGTTCATCGTCCGCAATGATGATGCACCTCCGGTCGCCACCGCATTTGCAGGCTTGATGCCAACTACGCCCGCGGATGCGCCTGATCGTACGCCTTCTTCAATCGCTCCGTGCTCACATGGGTGTAAACCTGGGTCGTCGCCAGGTGCGCATGCCCCAGCAATTCTTGCACACTCCGCAAATCCGCCCCGGCATCCAAAAGGTGCGTGGCATAGCTGTGCCGCAGCTTGTGCGGCGTGATCGAAGGGTCAAGCCCGGCCCGGATCAAATAGGTTTTCAACCGCCGTTGCAGCATCGTCGGATTCATCGGCGAACGCTCCCTTGTTTCTGATGAAAAAACCGGGGCCGTGCCCGCGGGACGCTCCGGCAAATGAGCCCAGTAGTGCTCAATCGCCCGCAACGCTGTCTCGCTTATGGGCAATAGTCTCTCTTTCCTGCCCTTCCCCCGCACCCGGACGATCTGCTCGCTCCAGTCAACATCCTCAACACACAGTCCCACCATCTCGCTGATGCGCAGACCACACGAGTAGATCGTCTCCAGAATCGCCACATCCCGATGGCAGGCAGCGACCGACACTGGTCGCCCGGCGGACTTTTTCCGGGGAACCTCCAGTGCGGCTAAAGGCGCTTTCAGCAAATCCAACATCTGCTGGACCGTCAGAAACTGCGGCAACCGTTTGGGCAGCTTCGGCAGGGAAATATTCTTGATCGGTGAACTCTCGACCGCTCCACGCCGGATGAGAAACCGGTAAAACGTCCGCAATGCCGAGAATCGCAGGGCAATCGCCGCCCGGCCGAGATTCTGTCGCCCGAGAAAGCGAAGGTAACTGCGGAAGTCATCCCGCTGGAGCTTGGCCCAGGTCGGCCCGGCCTGCCGGTCGTTCTTGTGCCAAAAGTAAAACTCCGTCAGCGCCTGTTGATAATTTCGTTGGGTGTAAGTGGATGCTCCGCGATCCGTCGCCAAGTGGGTGAGAAACTGGACCAGCCATTTGTCTTCAACCGGTGGCGGAGCGGGCCGGACGGTTTCGCCCATAAGCGGCTACTCCCCTTCCCGCGGCGGGAATTCGAAGGTAATCTTGCCCTTCTCATCCATCACCAGAAAGGCCGGGAACGGCTTCCCGGACTTGGAAATGAACTTGTCCAGCAGATCGCTCTTGCTCGTGGCGAGAATCTTCTGTGCCTGTGGGAGTTC
This sequence comes from Limisphaerales bacterium, assembly GCA_044225555.1. Classification (GTDB taxonomy): domain Bacteria; phylum Verrucomicrobiota; class Verrucomicrobiia; order Limisphaerales; family JADLHS01; genus JADLHS01. The sequence continues at coordinate 45,034 of JBGAIM010000004.1, forward strand.
GATCGGCTGTTCCAAAATCGTTTTACCGATCTTGAACTTGCACGCCTTGGAGTCCAATTGCGACTTCTCACAGAGATAGCCGGCCTCGGTTTCAAAGACCTGTCCGCCGCATTTCGGGCACTTGCCCACCACCGTCTTGCCCGTGAAATCAATCTTCGGCTGCGGCTCGGATGATTTCGCCCCTTTGCCCTTCTTCTCGCGGGGCGCAAACTCAAACGCTGTTCCGCCATCCTTCACCACGAGGAACGCCTCGAACTTACGGTTGGTTTTCTTGGAAATAAAACCCTTGAGCAAATCCGTCTTGCCTTCGGCGAGCAGCTTCTTCACCTGCTCGAGCGAAATCTCCTGCTGCAAAATGATTTTCCCCGTCCGGAACTTGCAGGATTTCGCCACCCCCGCCTGATTTTCACACACGTAGTTCATCCCGCCGTCAAAGACGCGTCCACCGCACGCCGGGCATTTGCCCAGCGGCTCCTTGCCCGTGAAATCCAAGGGCGCGACGACCTCCCCTTCCTTGTTCTGGTCGTTGCCAAAATCAAACTCCAGCTTGGACTCGGCGTTCATCTTGAGCACGGCGGCAAAGGGAAAGCCCTTCTTGCTCATGAACCCCTGCAACGGCCCGACCTGCTTCTCAACAATGAGTTTCTCCACTTCCTCGGGCTCAAACATCCGGCCACACAAGGTTTTCCATACCGAGAAATCGCACTTCACGCACTGATACTGTTTGTATTTCTCGTGAATCTCGCCGCCGCACTTTGGGCACGGCGTCTTGAGCATGCCGAAGTCGCCAGGAATGGTGTCGTGTTCGAAAGATTTCGCGCGATCCACGATCCGCCGCGTCATGTCGGCAATGCCGGTCATGAATTGCGTCCGGCTGAGCTGCTTGCGCTGGATCTGTCGCAACTGAAACTCCCAGTCGCCCGTCAACTCCGGCTTGGTCAACTCCGGAATACCCAGACCATTGAGGAGTTCCATCAACGAAAAGGCCTTGGCCGTTGCCTGCAACTCACGGCCATTTCGTTGGAGATAGGTCTCGTAGATCAAGCCTTCAATAATCGCCGCGCGCGTGGCTGGTGTGCCCAGCCCCTTCTCGCTCATCGCGGCACGCAGTTCCTCGTCATCCACAAGCTTTCCCGCACCTTCCATCGCCGAGAGCAACGTCGCTTCCGAGTAGCGCGGCGGGGGCTTGGTGACATTCGGCTTTACCTCGACCGCAGTGGTCTTGACGGTTTCGTTCGGTTTTACCGGCGCGAGATTCGGATTGTCATCCTCGCCCTGCGCTTCCTTGCCATAAACTGCCAGCCAACCCGGATTCACCAGCACCTTGCCCGCGCTCTTGAACGGCTCGCCCTCGACCCGCGTGATGCGCGTGGTCTCGAGAAATTCCGCCGCCGGATAAAAGATGGCGAGGAAACGCTTCATCACCAGGTCGTAGAGCTTCTTCTCCGGCTCGGACAAACCCTTCGGGACCTGCAGCGTCGGGATGATGGCAAAGTGGTCGGAAACTTTTGCGTTGTTGAAGATGCGCTTGTTGGGGCGCACCCAATCGTGCTGAAGAATGTTTGCGGCGAAAGTACCGTAAAGCGTGGAAAATCCGCTGCCGCCGGGCGTGGGACTCGGGTGGGCCTGCTCGCCCGCCAGCATCTCCAAGGTCTTCTTCACTGTGCCGATGTAATCCTCCGGCAAGGCGCGCGAATCTGTTCGTGGATAAGTCAGGACTTTGTGTTTTTCGTAAAGCGCCTGCGCCACCCCGAGCGTGTTCTTCGCGCTGAAACCGAAACGCGAGTTCGCGTCGCGCTGCAAGCTGGTCAAGTCGTAGAGCAACGGCGACATGGAAGTCGTCGGCTTGCTTTCCTCGGTGACAATACCGGGCTTCCCGAGACATTTCGCGCGGATGGCCTCGGCCTTTTCCTTATCCCAAAGGCGTTCCGGCTTGAGTTGCTCGTCGCCATCTTTGTCCGGTTTGGAGAACTTCTCATCAAACCAGCGACCGGGATATTGCCCCGCCGCTGCGTCGAACGTGCCCAGAACCTCCCAGTAATCCCGGGGGATAAACTTCCGGATCTTCTCCTCGCGCTCGACCAAAATCGCCAGTGTCGGCGTCTGCACGCGACCCACAGTGGTTTTGAAAAAACCACCGAGCTTCGAGTTGAACGCCGTCATCGCCCGCGTGCCGTTGATGCCTACGAGCCAGTCGGCTTCACTGCGGCTCGTGGCCGCGTCGGACAACGGCTGCATGGACGCGTCATCGCGCAAGGCCGCGAAGCCATCGCGGATGGCCGCCGGCGTCATGGATTGCAGCCAGAGGCGCTGGATAGGCTGTTTGGCCTTGGTGTAACGAACGATGTTGCGGAAGATCAGTTCGCCCTCGCGCCCGGCATCGCAAGCATTGATCAGCTTGTCCACGTCCTTGCGTTTGATGAGCTTCGCCAGAACCTTCAGCCGGTTCTCGCTCTTCTCAATGGGCAGCAGATCGAAATGCGGCGGAATGACCGGCAGGCACTTGAAGGTCCACTTGCCCCGCGCCGCCTCCACGCCTTCGGGTGGCACAATCGTCAGCAAATGACCGACCGCCGACGAGATGACGTAATCGTCGTTCTCGAAGTAGTCGTCGTGCTTTTGAAACTTCCCGAGCGCCTTGGAAATGTCGCTGGCGACGGACGGTTTCTCGGCAATGATCAGTGCCTTACCCATGTGACGCGGCGAATGTTTACGCCCCGGAGTGTGATTGTGGCAACTTATTTCTTTTGTGACCGTGCCAACTGGCATAGGTTTCGCGGCTTTGCTCCTCAGCCTCCGGCTGCAAATGCAGGGGGTAGTTGCGGCCTGATGGGCGCACCGGCGCTCCCGGGGTGTGCTGGGTGGTTGACCATTCAAACAAACTGGAACATCATCCCGCGTCCCATCCGCCGCCGGGCAGGGCTGGGAGGGGTCACGGCGGTTCGCACAACTTGCACCGATGCCACGTCCATTGTTCATCTTGTCTCGCGAAAAAGAGCGCGCCGACATTGACCGGGTCACGTTCGACCCGGCCAAGCGGGAATTGCTGTACCAAATGATTGAGGCCGTCTGGAGCGTTCGCGAGAAAGGCCAGGTAACCGAAGTGGAACTGTCCCCGATCCGTCGCGGTTTCGCGGTGCCTGAAGAAGGCGTGTGGAGCCGGGCCGGCGGGTGGCTGGCCAAGCTGGTTGATTTTGCGCCGGAATTGACAGCCGTGGTGGACGAACTCGCGGCGCATCGGAACGAAGAAATCCGTTGTCGGCTCTGTGCCACTCTGACCGACCGCCATTATCCCGACGCCTTCATCTGGCCGCGGCTGAAGCGGTTTCTGACGGACCGCAGTGACCTGGTGCGCGACATGGCGGTGCGCGTCTGCATCAAACGGCAAGGGACAAAAATGGTGCCCGCCTTGGAGGCGGCGCTCGACGCCGAGCAGGACGAAGGTCGCCGCAACCGCCTGAAGATGGCGCTCGCGCTCATTAGGGGTGAACCCTACTGGTTGACCGAAGAAGAATGATTCGTCGACCTGCCGTGGCGCGGATTGAGCCGGGATTGCGTCGAGCTGGAAGCTTCCCTGCGCCGAAGTTTGCGTTCCGTAACTTTCAATGCTTTTCATTCGTCTCTCACGCCAATGAAACAGTTCATGCGGGCGTTCACCCTCGGAGTGCTGGTGTTGGTCGCCCCGGTGATTGGGGCGGCGCCGGGGCCGGTCACTGCGACTGCCACCAATTCAACCACCAGCGCGCGATTTACCTGGCACGACGCCAAGCGTGACCGCGATGTGCCGGTGAAGATCTATTCTCCTGCCACCGCACCGGGCCCTTTTCCAGTGATCATCTTTTCCCATGGCCTGGGCGGAACCCGGGAGAATTACGAGTACCTGGGCCGCTATTGGGCCAGCCACGGCTATGTGTCCGTGCAGGTGCAGCATCACGGCAGTGACGATGCGGTGTGGCGCGGCGCCGGCCTGGGCAACGGCATGGCGGCCATGCGGCAGGCGGTGGCGGATCCGCGCAACGCCATCAACCGTCCGCGTGATGTGAGCTTTGTGATTGATGAGTTGGAACGGTTGAACCGGGAGTCGCCATCCTTCCAGGGCCGCCTGGACCTCAATCGCCTGGGCGTGGCGGGACATTCTTTCGGCGCGTTCACCGCGCTGGCCATCGCCGGGCAAGTCTTTGCTCCCGGGGCAAAAACCGAAAGTTCGCTTGCGGACCCGCGCGTTAAAGCCGTGATCGCCATGAGCGCACCCGTGCCGGCCAACAAACAACGGCTCGATGAATCGTACGCCCAAGTGCGCATCCCTTGCCTGCACATGACCGGCACCCGGGACGCGAGCCCCATCGGCGACACACTGCCCGAGGAGCGCCGGATGCCCTTCGATCACTGCCGCAATTCGGACCAGTATCTCATCACCTTCCAGGACGGAGACCACATGATCTTTTCCGGACGCCGACAAGCCTCAAAACAAGACCGGGCCTTTCAGGGATTGATCTGCGAAAGTTCGACCGCCTTCTGGGACGTTTATTTGCGTGGCGATGGTCAGGCTAGGGCGTGGCTGACGAATGATTTCAAAGCCGTGCTGGGAACAAACGGCATGTTCGAGATCAAGTTGTCGAAATAGCAAACCGTGTCTCGCCTGCCACTTCAACGTGCCGCCATGGTGGTTGTGATGCCGATGGCGCGTTCGAGTTTGGCCACCGCCACTGCATAATCGCGCTGCGCCAGACTTTGCGTCGTGCGCGCTTCCGTCAGTGCCGTCTCGGCATTGAGCACGTCCAGTTGCGTGCCGGTGCCGGCGTCGGCGCGGGCTTTGGCCAGCCGCAGTGATTCCTCGGCTTCTTCCTGGACCTTTTTCTGCGAATCCAACACTTCCCGCGCTTCGATGAAATCCGAATAGGAGGTGCGCACCTCCAATTCAACGTTCCGCATCGTATCGTCGAGTTCCGTGATGGACTTCTCATGGGCGGCCTTCGCCGACACCACCTTCCCTTGCGTCAGCAGGCCGTCAAAAATGTCCCAGCCAACCTGCCCTCCAATGAACCAGCCATGCTTTTCCGCACTCAGATCCGTTTCAAAGGACGACTTGCGCACGCCATAACCGGCGAAGGCCTGCAGACTAGGCAGATAACCGGCCCGCGCGGTAACGATGTCTTCGCGCCGCAAGGCCTCGGCCTTGCGCAACGAGCCGATTTCACTCCGGTTCCCCAACGCCTGGGCAATGGCGGCGGGCAACTCGACCTGATAGGGCGCGGTATCCAGCCGGTCGGTCAGTTGGAGCGGCACCTCTTCCAGAACTTCAGGCGGCAGATTGAAACCCAGGAGATTGACCAGGCGGTTCTTCCCGATGCGATAGGCGTTGCGAACGCGGATCAACTGGGGCCGGGCGTTGGCCACGGCTACCTCCGCCCGCAATACATTGAAACGCGGCACCGTGCCGGCATCGTAACGGCGTTGTTGATCGTCCAACTCCTGCTGCAGCAACTTCACAGAAGCCTCGCGTACGGTGATTTGCTGCGCCGCCAGCAAAATGTCGTAATAGGAGATGCGGACAGCCAGCAGCGTATCTGAAACCACGGTTTGATACTGCAACAGCGCTTGTTCTTTGGTGAGTTTCGCCGTGCGCAAGGCAGAAGTCATGCGCCCGCCCTCGTACAAAGATTGCACCAGGCGAATCTGCGTGTCCCAACTTTGATCTGTGCCCAAGGCGAAACCACCCGTCGCTACGTCAATGGAACTTTGCTGCACCGCCTGGTACTGTCCGGCAATTCTGGCTTTGGGATAGACAATCGCGCGAGTTTGCGCAACCAGGCCCACCGACGACTCCAAATCACTCTTGGCCTTGAGGATCGTGCCATTCTGTTGCAGGGCGAGATTGAGCGCATCCGCGACCGAGAGCGGACGGCTGATCCAATCGCGCACCGCATTGGTGGCCGTCCCCGCAACGGCACCGCAGTTAAACAGAAACATCATCAGACAGACGCCAACCCCCAAGCGCAGCCAACCGAACGAAGCACCGGAAAACTTGCCAATCATAATTTCCTTTCTCGGCCCAGTATGGGGCAAGTTACCAACAACTCAAATCTTTTGGTTAGTGCGGACCGGACGGTTGCTCCGTATTATTTCTCCGGAGTCAAAAAAATTTGCAAAGCGGGGGTGGTGCAACTACTTTCCGCGCACCAAATCCGAAATATGTTCAACCGTTTGAGCAATATGATGTCCCGCGGCGGATCGCCGAAGGCCGCGCCGATGTACCGCGAGACTCCGTCCTCCCCCGCTGGACTGGCCCGCAATCCGAACGACCGCAAGCCCACCTATTCGAAAGTCTTTCGCTGGCGGCTGCCGGACGGCTGTGAAAAGGAACCCGCCACCGTGGAAGTGGTCGGCTCGTTCACCCATTGGCAACGCGTCCCGTTGATGCGCGATGGCAAACTGGATTCCTGGCACGGAACCATTCACCACATCGAGGGAAATCGCACCCACCATTACATGCTGCTGGTGGATGGGCAGCCAACGAACGACAAGAATTGCGACGGTTACGCCGTGCCGCACGGACCGAGCGAGGAACAATACTCAATGCCGACCCCCCGCGGCCCGCGTTTGTTCATGCTGTTTGCGCAGACGAAGTAGGCGAGGTCGCCCTGCGCTGCCAGTTCAAAGTTTCTTCAAAGTTTCCAACAAGCGTTTCCACGCCTCTTCGCGCGCCTTCTTGTCGCCGGGCCGCCCGTTCGGATCGTCGCCGCCGCGCATGAATCCGTGGCCCGCGCCGTCGTAAATCACCGGCTCGAAAGTTTTCCCCGCCTTCTTCGTCAACTCCTTGGTCTTGTCGAGCGTGGCGTTGATGCGGTTGTCATTCTCGGCGTAAAAGCCATAAACCGGCGCCGTGATGCGCGCAATTTCCGATTCCTTTTCCGGCCCCGACCCGTAAAACACAAACGCCGCCTTGAGCTTCTTGTTGTTCGCTGCATAGCGGAACGACTGCGTGCCGCCCCAGCAGAAGCCGGCCACGACCACCTTGCCGTTGCACGACGGCAGCTTCGTCACGTAATCCGCCACCGCGTCCAGGTCCTTCGTGATCTGGTCGGCGGGCAGTTTGCGGATCGCCTGACCGACTTCGACGCCGCTCTTGATCAACTCCGCCGTGCCGCCGCCGCCAGGCGCGCTGCCGCTCAGCAAATCCGGCGCGATGGCGATGTAGCCCGCCTCGGCCAGTTCATCCGTCACGCTCCGCGCCCAATCGCTCAGGCCGAAGATTTCGTGGATGACGATGACGGCGGTGGCCTTGTCTTTCACTTCGGGGTAAGTGATGAAGCAATTCACCTCGCGGTCGCCGTGTTTGACGTTCACAAACTCCGGATGGCGCGGGGATTTTTCGAGCCGGGCCTTGGCCCAGTCTTGCGCTTGAACGGTGAAAGCCGCCAGCGCGGCGGCGACGACGAGCAACAGGGGGTTTTTCATTTGGTTTCTTTCGTTGGGTTCAATGGCGAAAAACTCTCGGGTCTTGCTTAACGCTTATTGAGCAGCACCTGCTGTCTGCTTGTATGCAGCCAAATCGTAATAAATCCGAATGTAGTGCGATCCAGATCGAGGAGCGTCCGTCTGGTTCTGCGGTCTGGTTTTGAGATAGGCCAACACAGCCTCCAGTTGAGAAACAATGTCAGCGAGGCCGTGAATTTGGATTCCGGCCAGCGCAAACTCCTCCCGCGATACGCGCGTGGTTTCATAATCGTTGGTCGCTGGGTTGTAAGGCTTCGAAAAAATGATCCCGTCAATCGCACCAAAATCCCGATACCAGTCTCCACCCTCATAAAAATTGAGCCTGATAGGCTGGCACTCGCGAACTTTCAAATCGAAACCGAAATCTTCGAGCGTGATATCTTCGTGCCGCCATGAATCGACAATCTTGGTGTCTGGCAGAACCTCCAGGCGGGCCTTAACGCGATTGAAATGTCGGTAATAGACAAAAGGAGACGAATAAATTGCGATTAGGGCGAACGGACTAGCAACCAAAAGGCCTACGATTACTACTGCAATAAACACACCGCGCTTCGCACTTCGCTCTTTTACGTTGCTCTCCATGCGCATCGAGGAGTCTGACATTCTGTTACGCCTCCGGCGTCACGCCCATCACGATGTCGAACTTCGCCGCCAGTTCGTTGGCGCGGGAATTTTTCAGCGGCGCAAAATCCACCGTCACGGACGCGCGCGCTTTCGGGTCGGTGAGATTTTTCCAGATGCCGTCCTCCGGGTTCTGCGGATGGCCTTTGATGTAGCATTGCGTGGTGAGCAGTTCCTTGCCGCTGTGCTTGATCTTGAAATGCACGTGCGGCGTGCGGCCCGGATACGGCACGGGTTTGATGGTGCGGAAAACGTATTCACCAGTCGAACCCGTGAGGAACCGACCGAAGCCCTGGAAATTTGCATCGCGCTTCGCCGCATTGTCGCTGCCGCGATGGAGATAAACGCCCTTCGCGTCGCACTGCCAGATTTCCACCAGGGCATTGCGAATCGGGTCGCCCTTGGAATCCAAAACCCGCCCGCTCAACCAAGTGACTTCGCCCACCGCGGGAGTGATGGCGTCGTTGAGTATCAGCAAGTCGTTGTCGGTGTCGAGCGGCAGGTGGTCGGGATAAAACGGCCCTTCGGTCTGTCGCGGTGTCAGCGTCAATTGTTCCGCAAAGGCCCCGGGTACGGCGAAGAGTGCCGTCGCCATTCCAAACCGGGTCAGGAAACGGCGACGATTGTCGAGCCGGCCAAAAGTCACGGTGGGTTTCATGGCCGAACTCTGCCGCAGGCCCAACGCGCTGGCCAGTAAATAATGAACCGCATTAGCTGCCGACATGCTCAGCTTACACGCGACGAAACGGAGCCAGCCTCCGCGGCAAGCCGGCCTTTTGGTCGCTACGGCTTTTCGTTCGTTGCCGGGGCAGGCTTCACCTCCGGTCTCTTGATCGGCCACTGGGGATCCTCCGTGCGGGCGGTTTTGAAGTACGCCTCGAACTTGCCAACGATCTCGGGATTGTCCTTCGCCACATCCCGCTTCTCTCCGAGGTCAGTCTGTAGATTGTAAAGCTCCAACGGCTGGTCAGCTTGCGGACGAACGGCTTTCCAATCACCCATGCGCGCTGCCTGCTGGAAACCGCGCTCGTGAAACTCCCAGTAAAAGAAATCGTGCCGGTTCGTCTGCGTTTGACCAGTCAACAACGGATAGACGGAAATGCCATCAATTGCCTTGGGCGGCTTCACCATGGCGATGTCCGCCGCCGTGGGAAGGAAATCCCATTGGGCCCAGGCGAAATCACTCACCTGCCCCGGTTTAATCTGCGCGGGCCAGCGCACAATCATCGGGACTCGAATGCCCCCTTCGTAGAGATCGCGCTTGATCCCCCGCAATGGCCCGGAGCTGTGGTGGAACTTCGGATCCACACCGCCCTCGGCATGGGGACCATTGTCGCTGGTGAAGAAAATCACCGTATTGGTCTCCATCTTGAGCTGCTTGAGTTGCTCCAACAACCGTCCGATGTCTGCGTCCATCCGCGTGATCATGGCGGCCTTGTTCCTTTCCGGCGGCGTCCATTGCTCATCCGAATATGGTGCGTCGCTGGGCACCTGCATGCCGTTCCCTGTGCGCCGGCCTGCTTCGTTGTTCGCATGTGGAATCGTGTAGGAAAGGAACAGGAAGAAAGGCCGGTAACGGTTGAATTGATCCGGCTTGTTGATCTTGACGAAATTCAGCGCCGCCGTCGTGCACAGGTCGGGAACGTAAACACTCTGCTTCGCCCCGCCGTTCTCGGGATAGCCCATCTTGCCGTCGAAGCCACCATGCCCGGGACGCGCGGGATCATACCGCCAGACAAAGTCCGGATAATAGTTATGTGCCTCCGTGTTGCTGAGGTAACCCATGAACTCATCGAAGCCAACGCGCTGCGGCACGCCCGGCGACCCCTCCTCCGCGAGCCCCCATTTCCCGAGCAGCGCCGTCCGATAGCCCGACTCCTGCAGCAGCCGCGCCACCGTGACCTCATCGGACGACAACGAGGTCGCCCGCGCGTTCCCGCGAATTCTCAAGTGTCCCGTGTGTTGGCCCAGCATCAATGCCGCGCGCGCCGGTGAGCACACCGTGCTGCCCGCGTAACAACTCGTGAACCGGATACCCTCGGCGGCCAGCCGGTCCAGGTTCGGCGTCTTGATCCGATCCTGGCCGTAACAACCGATGTCACCATAGCCGAGATCATCCGCGAGAATGAAAATGATGCTGGGCCGACGCGGCATCGGCGCCGGCGAATTGTTCGTGGATTGGGCGACGGCGGAAACGGCACAACCAACCGCGAGCAGAACGCCGGCAAAATGTTTGGGGAACGGGACAATCATGTTGGTTGCGGATTTTGGGAGACTCGTTCGCGCGCGTCCATCGAATTAATCTGACCACCGAATTGACTTTTCATTCAAACACTTTGCCCGCAAGCTTCCGGCGAATGTCTGACAGTGAAAAACCAGTTTCGAGCAGCCCGGAGACCTCCAGTTCCAAGCCGGCACCCGGTGGCGGCAACCGACGGCGCGGTCGGCGCGGTGGGCGTGGCCGGCGCAAGTCATTTGGCCCGCGCCCGAGTGCCCCGGCGAGCGCTGCTCCGGAGCCGCGTGATCCTTCGGCGCCGGCACCGAGCGAGGAAGCGGCGCCCGCGCCCGTCGAACCGGGCGAGCCATCATCGAAACCAACCCCGGACGCGGACGCCATTCCGCTGCGCCGTCCGCCGCCCGAGCCCCGCCCCTTGCTCGAACGCGTCCAGCAGCTCACCGAGCGTGTGGCGCGTGCCGAACCAGTGCATCGTGGTTCGGCCATCAGCCAGGCCATTGACGAAGTAATGGAGATCGTGGACGCCCTGAAGCGCGCCGTGGATCAAATGGAGGAGGTCTTGGAGTTGGTCGAGATGGCCGAACGCCAGAAGCTCGCCGACGAACGTGAAATTGACTCGCTGCGCCGCGCCTTGCGCCAACTGCACGACCGCCCGCGCGAACCACGAGGCCACCGCGATTCGCGCGAGCCACGCGGCCCCCAGGAACCGCGTGAACCGCGGGGACCAAAGGAATTCCGAGAGCCGCGCGCGGAGACAGAATCGCCCGAACCCGAGCCGACTGAGGGCGAAGCCCCCGAGTCGCAATCCTAATTTCGCGCACGTGATTTATTGATTCGGATTCGGCATCTGGAATTGACGCTGCTCCCGGACCTTTTGCATCTGGCCGCGAATCCCTATTACCGAGAGGATCAGTCCCACGATTAAAAAGGCCGCCACGAACCACGGCCACACATACCGCCGTTTCCCCAACGGGAGATTCGTTGAATCACTCATGCGCAGCCGCAGTATCCGCCGCCCGGTTCGGAAGCTCAATGGCAATGTGTGTTGCCGCGCGGGAGGGGTGACGGGCAGCGGCCCTCAACTGGTGCAACGTCGCGTGCGGCGGCGCCAGGATTTCGCGCCGAGCGGCCTTGGTTCCGCCCGCTGCCGGACGGGCGGAGTTCTCGAGAACTGCCACCACTCTGGTTGACAGTTTTTCCGCGGCGCGACCCTTAATCCGTGACTAGGACCACGCGGAAACCGATGATGAAGTCGCTAATGAAGGGACTCGCGCCTTCAAACCAACGGCTGGCGGAGCGGCAATCGAACTCGGAAGATTCCCACGCTCCGCCACGAATGACTTTCCAGCCAATCGGATTGGTCGCGGGCCCTTGCGGATCGGTGACGGTGCCGCCCAGATAGTTGCCATACCAGTCCTGACACCATTCCCAAACATTCCCCGCCATGTCGTACAATCCCCACGCATTGGGCAGCTTCAAACCGACCGGGTGTGTCGTGATGCCATCGTGCGCGCCGAACCACGCATAGTTGGTCAGGTTGGTGAGATTGGGGTCGTCGCCGTAATAGAACCGGTTCGTATTGCCCGCACGCGCCGCGCATTCCCACTCGGCTTCGGTCGGCAGCCGGTAATGAGTGCCCAAAGGAATCCGTCCCGCGGCCAGGTCTTGTTGCGTGAGCAGGACGCAGTAGTTGGAGGCAGCGAAAAAGGAAACGCTTTCGACCGGGCGGTCGAGATCGCCGGGAAAGCCGCTCGGATTTTCACCGGTGACGGCGAGGTATTCCCGTTGGGTCACCTCATATTTGCCGATCCAATAGCCGCGACTCAGTCGCACAATCGTTTGCGGACTTTCATCGGCTTGATGGCCCACTTCGTTGGTGGGGCTGCCCAATCGGAACGTGTTGGCCGGGATGAACACCAGGTTTGCCGGCGGGGTTGACAACGGTTGTGCCCGGTAAAATTTCTGCGGGGAGAACTGCGCGGTCGGGTCCAAGAAGAAGACGCTGCCGAGCGGATTGTTGACGACATCCAGCCGGCTCCAGTCCGTGAGATTGGTGGAATTGAGCACCGTGTAAAAACCCGGCGGCCCGGTGATCCCGAACCGAAACGCGCCCACTGGCTGGATCAACTTGGTGAGTTTGATGTCCAGCGGGTATGGGAACACCGGGATGCCTTGATTCTGCAACGTCACGATGGTCGCGGCGAGGTTGGTGGCCTGGGGCTCGGACAAGACCAATTGGGTCAACGGATTACCATCCAGAGCCAGCGACGTTAATTGCGTCAGGTCCGGCGGCAAAGTGAGGCTGGTCAGTTGATTGCCGCTGAGGACAAGCGCGACTAGGTTGGTAAGACCCGGAGGCAAGGTAAGGCTGGTGAGTTGATTCCCCAACACATCGAGCGTGACCAGTTGAAATAGATCCGAAGGCAGCGCGAGATTGGTCAGTCCATTGAAGTGCAGAAACATCGCGCTCAAGTTGGTCATCCCGACCGGCAAGGTGAGGCTGGTGAGATTGGTGTTCCCGGCTATACGGAGCGTAGCAAGATGGCCCAGGCCGGTGGGCAAATGAACGTTCCGGAGTTGATTCTCGCCGATGTCGAGCAGGCTCAACGCCGTCAGGTCAGAAGGCAGATCGAAGTTGATGAGCTGGTTGGCGTTCACCTGGAGCAAGCTCAAGGCGGTCAGGTTCGCAGGCAGATCGAGACTGGTGAGCCGATTGTTAATGAGGTCCAGGCTGATCAGATTTCGCAGGTCCGCGGGCAGGTCAACGTTGGTGAGCTGATTAAAGGAGAGATCAAGCACGTGCAGGTTCGTCACACCGGCGGGCAGCGTGAAGCTGGTGAGTTGATTCTCGTCGAGATAAAGCTCGCCCAACCGGGTCAGGCCCGCTGGCACGGTGAAATTCGTGAGCGAATTTTCACTCAGGCGGAGCAGGAGCAGATTGGTCAGTCCACCGGGCAGGGAGACATTGGTGAGGGCATTTAGACTCAGGTCGAGCACACCCAGACCGGGCAGAGGTGGCAGGTTGAAGCTGGTGAGTTGACAGTTCTGGAGGCCAAGCTCCTCCAGCCCGGTCAGGTCCACGGGCAGCGTGAGTTGCGTCAGTGGGTTGTTCCCGATCAGCAGCGAGAACAGGTTCTTCAGGCCGGCCGGCAGGGATACGTTGGTGAGCGAATTGCCGCTGAGAGTGAGCGACACCAGATTCGTCAACGTGGGCAGAGAGAAATTGGTGAGTTGATTGTTGTACAACAAAAGCGTGTTCAAATTGCGCGCCGCTTCCAGCCCGGCGAGGTTGCTGATGTTTCGGTCGTGAGCATTCAGAAAGGTCAGCCCAAGCATGTCCTGCTGCGTTAGCGGACCGACCGGTTTGTTCAACGTCGCGCGAACGGCGGCATTCAGACCGGGATCGGGAATGGTTACTTCCTGCGCCGAGGTCGGGGTGAGGAGGCTGATCAAAGCCAACAGTAGGACAGAAAGAACAGTTCTCAACTTTATCATGCTCGTGGGAGTTGAGACTGGGGCAACGGTTCCCAAACTCAAATGGGACTTAAGACCCATGTGGAGCCTCGAAGTCAGTTCGACTGGTCCGGAAGCAACGAGAAACACGTTACTGATCTGTGGCCAGCACCACGCGAAAGCCGACGTCGGAATCGGGCCAAAGCGGGAAGCGAAAAATCCGGGAGGCCGAACGGCAGGACGAGTTGGGATAATCGTAAGCGCCGCCGCGCAGAACTTTGTCCTTTAGCAAAGTGGAAACCGGGCCGGTTGGATCAATCTGCACTCCGCCCGGCAGCGCGCCATAATTATCCGCACACCACTCCCACACATTTCCATGCACTTCGTACAATCCCCAGGGATTCGGGAGCTTCTGCCCGACCGGATGCGTCGTGAGATCGAGAATTGCGAGGTCCAGAAACCAGGCGTAATTCGTGGTGCTGGCGTAGTTGGGGTCATCGCCGTAGCTGAAGCGGGTTGAAGTGCCGGCGCGCGCGGCGCATTCCCATTCGGCTTCAGTGGGCAACCGATAATGCGTGCCAGGCGGAATCCGTCCCGCCGCGAGGTCCAGCTCCGTCAGCTTGCCGCAATAATTCGTGGCATCAGACCAGGCCACATTTTCAACCGGCCGGCTCAAGTCACCGGCGAAAGTGCTGGGGTTTGTATTCATGACCCATAAATACTCGGCTTGGGTGACTTCGTATTTCCCGATCCAAAAGCCGTGGCTCAGGAGCACGGTGGTTTGCGGACGCTCGTTGACGCTTGTGTCCAGATCATTGGTCGGACTGCCCATGGTAAAGGTGTTCGGTGGAATGAAGACCATGTTCGCGGGAGTGATTTGCCGCACGGCGCGATAGAACTTCTGGGGAGAGAATTGGGCGGCGAAATCCGTGATGGTATTGCTGCCGAGCGGGATGCTCGAGCCGCCCAGTTCGCTCCAGTCCACGAGATTCGTCGAACTAAGAACGGTGTAATTGCCGGGCGGCCCGGTGACTGCAAATCGAAACGCGCCGACCGGCTGCGGCGGCCGGGGAGCGAGCCGGACGGCCAGCGGGTACGTGAACACTTGGACTCCTTGATTCCGCAAGCCGGTAACCGTCGCGGCCAGATTCGTGGCTGCCTGCGCTTCGGATAACACGAGCGTGCTGAGGGGATTGCCATCCAGAAGCAACGTAATCAAATTGGTCATGTCCGGGGGCAGCGTGAGGCTGGTGAGATTATTGGTGCGAAGATCGAGTTGGACCATTTGATTCAAGCCGGGCGGCAACACGAGGTTGGTTAGTTGATTGTTCTGAAGGAAGAGAGCGGTCAGGTTGGTGAGGCCGGGAGGCAAGGTGAGGCGGGTGAGTTTATTGTCCGGGGCACGGAGAAAGTTCAAACGCGTCAAACCCTCCGGCAGCGTGAGATTCGCAAGTTGATTACCTCCGATGTCCACAAAAGTCAGGTTCGTCATGTCCGCACGAAAGGTCAGGTTGGTCAGTTGATTGTCGCGAGCCACAAGCGAACTCAACTGGGTCAGACCGGCCGGCAGGTCGAGATTGCGCAGGTGATTGAAATCCAGATCAAGACTTCCCAGACGCGCCAGGTTTGACGGCAAGGTCAGGTTCGTCAGTTGGTTAGCGAAGCAAAGGAAGGTGACCAGGTTTGTCACATCCGCCGGTAGTGTGAAGCGGGTGAGTCGATTATCCGTGAGATCAAGCTGGGTCAACTTGGTGAGGCCCGCGGGCAAGTTGAAATTCGTCAGCACGTTGCCTTCGAGGAAGAGCGTGTCCAGGTTCGTCAACCCGGCGGGAAGGGAGCACTGGCTTAGTGAATTAAAGGCCAGATCCAGGATGTTCAGTTTCGGGATGGCATTCGACAGCGTAAAACCGGTGAGCTGATTCTGGAACAGGTCGAGGATCGTCAGATTAGTCAACGCGCCCGCGATCGGGAAATTCGCTATGGCGTTGGCATCCAGATCAAGAATGCCCAAATTGCGCGCAGCTTCCAGGCCTTGTACGTTTGTGATGCTTCGGCCTCCGGCGCTCAATAGGTTTAAACTGAGCAGGTCCTGGTCAGTCAATGGCCCGACAGGTTTCTGTAGTGCCGTGCGAACGGCGGCGTTCAGTCCAGGGTCCGGAATGGCGACTTCCTGCGCCAAAGCCGGGACCAGGAGGCTGGTCATGGCCAGAGTTCCAAGAACGTGGAAGATATTCCTCGTGATGATCACACTCCTTCGAGACGGCAGCGCGCAATCTGTTCCCTAAACCGACTGGGACTAAAGACCCATGATCGAGCACAGATTGAGGATTGCGGCGAAGTTTCCGGAGCTTATGCTGTTGGTTAGTCGCGCTGCAAACCACTTCATGCATCCATGACAAACTCGTCGGCGATAGAACTCGACCGGGGCGAAAGTCCCAGTGCGGCGGATTGGTTGATCGGCCAGACTGGGTCCGTGTTCGAGTGCTTTTTTGAGCGGAGCGTTGACGCCATTTGGTTGCTGGACCCGCAGGCCGGGGTGTTTGTGGATTGCAACCGCGCGGCGGTGGAACTCACGGGTGCCGAGAACAAAGAGCAGTTGCTGCGCATGCGACCGGAGGATCTTTCTCCGCCGTTTCAACCGGATGGTTCGCCTTCGGCCCAGAAAACGGCGGAGACAATCGCGACCATTCAATAACGGAAGACGCATCTCTTCGAATGGATGATGCGGCGACGGGACGGCCGGGACATTCCCCTTGAGGTTTCGGCAGCTGTTGTCGTGATGGGCGGCAAGAATATCCAGATCATCATTTCCCGGGACATCAGCGAGCGGAGGAAGGCCGAGCGCGAGTTGATTGAACTAAACCAATCCCTGGAGCGGCGGGTGGCGGAACGCACCGCCGCACTCAGCACCAGTGAAGCCCGGCTGCGCGCCTTGGTTGAACATGCACCGGAAGCGATCGTGGTGTTCGACGGAGACTCCGGGCGGTTTCTGTTCGGTAACGAACATGCCTGTCGCCTTTATGGCGTGCCCATGGAAAAGCTGACAGAGCTAACCCCCGCCGACGTCAGCCCGGAGTTCCAACCGAACGGAAGGCGTTCCAGTGAACTGGCCGGCGAATTGATGGCCGAGGCTTTGGCCGGCGGGACGCCGGTGTTCGAATGGATTCATAGACAACAACCCGCTGGCCGGCTGATTCCCACCGAAGTCCGGTTGTTGCGTCTGCCCGCCGAGAATCAGAATTTGATTCGCGCCAGCATCATTGATAACACCGAACGCAAACTCGCCGAGCGCGCCCTGCGTGAATCAGAAAAGAAATTTCGCGCGCTGTTTGAAGGCTCAAGCCACGGCGTGGTGCTGCATGACGAGAACCAACTCCTGGAGGTCAATTCCGCCGCCGTCCGGCTTTTTGGCTGCCAAAGTCCGCAGGAGCTGCTGGGTAAGCATCCGGGGGCGCTGGCGCCAGACCGGCAGCCAAACGGAGAAAAGTCGGCCGTAATGGCCGCCAAATACATCACAGAATGCATGACCACCGGCGGCATTCGCTTCGAGTGGCTCGCCCGCGCTCCAAACGGCAGGGAGATTCCGATGGAAGTCGCGCTGACGCGAATTGAATGGAGCGGCCGCCACGTGATCCAGGCATACATCACCGACATTACGGAACGCGTACGCGCCCAGGCCGCATTGGCGGAGAGCGAAGCCCGGTTCGCCGCCGCCTTCCAGGCCAGTCCGATCCTCACCGCCATCGCGCACCTGAGCGATGGGCGGTTTGTTTTGGTCAACGACGCCTTTGCGAAATGGACCGGCTATGCCCGCAACGAAATACTCGGGCACAATACATTTGAACTGGGTTTGTGGGACCAGCCCCAGGACCGCGAAGCGTTTTGGGCAGATTTGCGCCGCGCTGGCTCTGTCAGCGATCGCAAGTGCAACTTTCGCAATCGCGCCGGCAAGTTGTTCACGATCTTGTTGTCTTCGGAGATTATCCAACTCGACGGGGTGCCACATATCCTGGCCATGGGGCTGGACATCTCGGAGCGGAAACGAGCCGAAGAGGAGATGCGAGCGAGCGAAGCCCGGTTGCGCGAGAGCGAGGCCCGGTTCAGCGCGGCCTTCCAGGCCAGTCCGGCGTTCCTGGGCATCCTTTGCATGAGCGACGAGAAATACGTCCTCGCCAATGAGGCGTACTTGAACTGGCTTGGCTATCCACGGGAAGAAGTTCTCGGGCGGACCTGCGTTGAGCTCGGCTTGTGGGCGGACATCGCCGAACGGGATCTGGTCTTGCAGGATATGCGCGAGGTCGGGGCGATTCGCCAGCGGGAATGTCGCTGGAAAAATCGCCGGGGCGAGCGCTTCACCGTCCTGCTCTCGGCCGAAACCATCAAGCTGGACAACACGCCGCACATGCTTTCCATGGCCCTGGACATCACCCAGCGAAAGCGGGCCGAAGAAGAGTTGCTGCGGACGCTGGAACGGGAAAAGGAACTCAGCCAGCTCAAGAGTAATTTTGTTTCGCTGGTGTCGCATGAGTTCCGCACCCCGCTCGGCATTATTCAATCCTCGGCGGAATTGCTCCGGGAGTTCCACCAGAAAATGCAGCCGGGCGAACGCGAAGAGCAAATGGAGTCCATCGCCCGCAATACGCGCCGCATGGCCGGCATGATGGAAGGCGTCCTCGTCCTCAGCCGGCTGGAGGCCGGCAAACTCGACTTTCACCCCGCCTTACTGGACCTGAACGGCTTTTGCCGTCGCGTCGTGGATGAGGTTCTCTCGGCAACCAATCGCCGGTGTCGCATCGAATTGTCGCTTAACTCCGGACCATCCGAAGGCCAGGCGGATGAACAATTACTCGGGCACATTTTCACCAACCTGCTGAGCAACGCCGTGAAGTATTCGGACCCCGGCGCGACGGTGCGATTCAGCATTGAACGGGACGGTCGTGACGCCGTGTGCGTGGTTCGTGACCAAGGGATCGGCATTTCGGCGGATGATCAGCAACAAATGTTCAACGCCTTCCATCGTGGGAGCAATGTCGGCAACCGGCCGGGCACGGGCCTGGGTCTGCTCCTGGTGAAACGTTGCACCGAGCTGCACGGCGGCCGGGTGCGGATCGAAAGCAACGTTGGCGAGGGCACGACCGTGACAGTCAGGCTGCCCGTTTTTCCAAAGGTAACATGAAAAAAATATTGGTCATCGAAGACGAACCGGAGATGCGCCGTAACCTCACCACGCTCCTGCGTTTTCAAAGCTACCAGCCCGTCGCGGCCGAAAATGGACGCCTGGGTGTTGAAGCCGCGCGCCGGGAAAAACCCGACCTCATTCTGTGCGATGTCATGATGCCGGATCTGGACGGTTACGGTGTGCTGAAAGCCTTGCAGACCGACACATCGCTGGCGCGGATTCCGTTCATTTTCCTCACGGCCAAAGGCGAGAAGGACGATCTCCGCAACGGCATGGACTTGGGCGCGGACGATTATCTGACCAAGCCGGTCGCCAACGCCGACCTGGTCCGGGCGATTGAGGCCCGCCTGCGCCGCTCCGAACAGCAGGTGAGTCGTGAATTCAAACCGGACTTCTCCTCCTTCGCACCACTGCTGAAGCTCGGCCTCACGCCGCGCGCCGCCGAGGCGTTGCTTTGGCTGGCGCAAGGCAAGACAAACGCGGACATCGCCACGATCCTGGGCATCACTGAATCCACCGTGAAGAAGCACGTCCAGGAAATGTTCGAAAAACTGGGCGTGGAAACCCGCGGCGCCGCTACCATGCGCGCCCTGGAAGTTCTGAACTCCCAACCTCACGTCGGCACCTGAAGCGAAACACTGACAACCTCGAACCGACGGCAAGTTTGCGTTTGTTTGGCGTTGCGTAAATCAGGTGTCTCTGGTGTCTTTTGAGCATCGCTGGACGCCAGATCGTCACGCCATCAACTTAACCAGACAACTGTATGCCGAACAATCGAGCCATTCTCCGGTCCCTTTTGGGATTGTTGCTTTCACTGCTGCCCCTGCCCTGCGCCACAGCGGCAGCCACTGCCCCCGAAATTGAAATCCCCTTCAAGAAGTTTGTTCTGACGAACGGACTGACCCTGATCGTACATGAAGATCACAAGGCGCCGATCGTGGCGGTCAACCTCTGGTATCATGTCGGTTCGAAAAATGAAAAGCCGGGCAAGACCGGTTTCGCGCACTTGTTCGAGCACATGATGTTCACGGGCAGCGACCACTTCAAAGGCAACGGCGATCAAAGCGCGTTTTTTGGAGCCATGGAACGCATTGGCGCCACGGATTTGAACGGCACCACGAGCAACGACCGCACGGATTTCTTCGAGAACGTGCCGAAGAACGCCCTGGACGTGGCCTTGTGGATTGAATCGGACCGGATGGGCCATTTGCTCGGGTCCGTGGATCAAGCCCGATTGGATACCCAGCGCGGCGTCGTACAAAACGAAAAGCGTCAGGGCGAAAACGAACCCTATGGCGTGGTCGAAGAATTGATCGTCAAGGGTACCGCGCCCGTGGGCCATCCCTATTCCTGGACCGTAATCGGTTCGATGGAGGACCTCGGCGCCGCCTCGCTCAGTGATGTGAAGGAGTGGTTCACCAACTACTATGGGGCGGCGAACACGGTGCTCGTGCTGGCCGGCGACATTGATGCCGACACCGCGCTGAAGAAAGTCGAGCATTACTTCGGCGAAATCCCGGCCGGGCCGCCGGTGGCCCGCTACCAGACCTGGATTCCTCAAATTCCGGGCACGCGCCGCGAGATCGTTTCCGACCGCGTTCCTCAGGCACGGCTCTACAAGGTCTGGAACATTCCCCCCTACGGCGAGGCGGAGAATGTTTGCCTCGATCTGGTGAGCGATGTGTTGGCTTCGGGCAAATCGTCCCGGCTGTTCAAGCGCCTGGTTTACGATGAGCAGATTGCCACCGACGTCTCGGCCTCCATCAGCCCGAACGAAATCAGCGGCCAGTTCATGATCGTCGCCACCGCCAAACCCGGGGTGGATCTGGCGAAAATTGAAAAGGCGATTGACGAGGAAGTCGCGCGCTTCCTGGCCAAGGGCCCGACCTCGGCGGAATTACAACGGGCGCAGGCGGGCAAGATCGCGGGCTTTGTGCGCGGGGTGGAGCGAATTGGCGGCTTCGGCGGCAAGTCGGATGTCCTGGCAATGAATGAGACCTATCGCGGCGATCCTGGCTTCTACAAGACGCCGCTCAAGTACACCCGCGAGGCGACCGTTCGCGAGCTTCAACGCGCGGCGAAGCAATGGCTGACCGATGACGTGTACATCCTCGAAGTCCACCCGTACGCGAATTACGAAACGACCCGCAGCACGGTGGACCGCTCGAAACTGCCCGGCCCCGGGCCGGACCCGGAGGTGAAGTTTCCGGCATTTCAGCGCGCCACCCTGGCCAATGGGTTGAAGGTCCTGCTCGTGGAGCGCCATGCCATCCCGCTGGTGCAATTCAACCTGCAATTGGACGCTGGCTATGCCGCCGACCAGTTCGCCATCCCCGGCACGGCCAAGTTGACCATGCAGATGCTGGATGAGGGCACCGCCAAGCGCACGTCGCTCCAGATCAGCGATGAACTGGCATCCCTCGGCGCAAATCTCGGTGCGGGCTCGAGCCTGGATGTCTCCAGCGTCAGCCTGTCCACCCTCACCTCCACCCTGGACCGCGCGCTCGACATCTATGCGGACGTGATTTTGAATCCCGCATTTCCCCCATCGGATTTCCAGCGCCTGCAAAAACAACTGCTCGCCGGCATTCAACAGGAGAAAACCGAACCCTTCGGGATCGCGCTGCGGGTATTTCCGAAACTCCTCTACGGTACCGGCCACGCCTATGGAAATCCACTGCGCGGCTCCGGGACCGAAGCCTCGGTCAGCAAACTTACCACCGCCGACCTCCGCAAGTTCCACGACGCCTGGTTCAAGCCAAACAATGCCACGCTCATCGTCGTGGGCGACACCACGCTCAAGCAGATCCAGCCCAAGTTGGAAAAACTGTTTGCCGGGTGGAAATCTGGCACGGTGCCGATCAAAAACCTGGCCGCCGTCCCGCACCAGCCGAACCCATCCGTATATCTGATCGACCGTCCGGGTGCCATCCAATCGGTCATTCTCGCGGGCCATGTCGGGCTGCCGAAATCCGACCCGGACAACATCGCCGTCGAAACGATGAACACCATTCTGGGCGGCACCTTCACCTCTCGCGTAAACATGAATCTGCGTGAGGACAAGCACTGGGCGTACGGAGCGGGGACGGTCCCGCTGGCGGCAAAGGGGCAGGGCCCGTTCGTGGCCTATGCGCCGGTTCAAACCGACAAGACAAAAGAATCCATGATCGAGATGGACAAGGAACTGCGCGGGATTCTGGGTCCGCGCCCGATCACCCAGGAAGAACTTGGTACTGCGCAGAAAAATCAGACGCTCAGTCTGCCCGGCCAGTGGGAAACCATCGGCGCCGTGGAAGGCTCGCTGGGTGAAATCGTGACGTTTGGCCTGCCGGAGAATTACTTCACGACCTATCCGGACCAAGTCCGCGCGCTCACCGTGAACGACCTGACGAAAGCCGCCCAAAAAGCGGTGCATCCGGACCAGTTGGTCTGGGTTGTGGTCGGCGACCGCTCCAAGATCGAAGCGCCCATCCGTGAACTCGGGTGGGGCGAAATCAAATCGCTCGACGGGGACGGAAATGTCGTGAAGTAATTTGCCTCGGCGGACGCGCGGCCTTGGGGGCTACAGCACGTCGGCCCTTTTCTCGCCGGCGCGCACGCCGAGATTGCCATAGCGATGGTAGTCCGTGCTGATGCTCTGCTCGTGGACATACCACAATAGTTCCAACCGGCCCTCGGCCGACACCGGAACGCCGGGGGCACAGATATTCGCCTCGTGCGCCGCCTGCAACACGGCACCCGGCGCGCGATCCGCCGCCGCATAACGCACGCGATCCACCTGGTGTTCACGGATTGCCACCGCCAGTTGCTCGTCGCTTTCCTCGAGGAACTCGATGTCACCGGCCCACGATTCGGTCAGTTGTTCCAGCAACGCCACCGCGGAAATTGCCGCGCCCGGCGGGGCACTCACGGTTACCCGACTGCCGGCCACATGCGCGGCGCAGACCCGGGCAAACAATTCAAACGGCGTGTCCTGGGGATGAACCCGGATGCGGACATTCTCGCACGCCAGATAACGCCGCACGTTGTCCTGACCGACGAGCCGGAAATGGTCGTGCTCCCGTCCGAACTCATCCCGGTGAGCGGCCTCGTAACTCGCCGCCGCGGCGGCGATGCGGTCGGCATCGGGATGTTGCCGCGCGCGAAGTCCGGCGCACAAAGCGTTGAGGGTTGGCCGTTCCAGGTCGCCAACCGCCTTGGTCGGCGCGCGGTCGCTGAAGTCCATGAACTGCGCCACATAGTTGGGCCCGCCCGCCTTCATGCCCGGTCCAAACACCGACTTGCCCAAGCCACCGAACGGCTGCCGCAAAACAATCGCGCCCGTCGTCACCCGGTTGATGTACAGATTGCCGGCGCGGATGTGGTGTTTCCAAAAATCCCATTCGCGCTCATCCAGGCTCTCCAAACCACTCGTCAGACCGAACCCCGTCTGATTGACCAACGCCACGGCTTCGCTCAGTTGTTCAAAGCGCATCACCGCAAGCACCGGGCCGAAGAATTCGGTCAGATGCGTAAAGCTTCCGGGTCGCACGCCGTACTTGATTCCCGGAGTCCAGAGATTCGGATTGCCCGCCAGGGGCTGCGGCATCAACGCCCATTCCTCGCCGGGCTCCAACACTTTGAGCGCGGTTTCCAGATCACCGCTCGGCGGGCGGATCAGCGGGCCGATCTTGGTGCTCAGGTCCCACGCCGGGCCGACCTGGGCGCTTTGCACCGCTTCGCACAGCGCGCGACGAAAGGCCGGGTCATCATAAACCTCATCCTGCAACAACAGCAGCGACGTGGCCGAACACTTCTGTCCCGCATGGCTGAAGGCCGAATGCAAAATGTGTTTGATGGCCTGGTCGCGGTCGGAAACGGCCGTGACAATCGTGGCATCCTTGCCACCCGTCTCGGCAAAAAGATTCAGGCGCGGATTGTCGCGCAACATCGTCAGGGCGGTTTCGGTCCCGCCGGTAAGAATCACCGCCTGGACCTGCGGATGATTGACCAGCTTGCGCCCTTCCTGGCCGCCCGCGCACGGAACGAATTGCAGCACCTTCCTGGAAACGCCCGCCCGCCAGAAGCACTGGCAGAATTCCCACGCCACCAGCACGGTGTCCGACGCCGGTTTGAGGATCACGGTGTTGCCCGCGGCCAGCGCGGCGGCCACGCCACCCACCGGAATGGCGATGGGAAAATTCCAGGGCGAAACCACCACCACCACGCCTTTGCCACTGGCCTGGAGCGTTGGCAACTCCTGCCACCAGCGCGCGCTGTCACGGTAGAACTCAAGAAAGTCTATCGCCTCGGAAACTTCCGGGTCGGACTCCGGCAACGTCTTGCCGCCGTCGGCCAACGCCGCTCCCATGAGATTACCGCGGGCCTGGCGAAGTTCGTTGGCCACCCGGCCCAGGATTTCAAACCGGGCGCGGGGTGTAAGTTTTCGCCAGCCATCGGAATCGGCGGCGGCACACTCCGCGGCCCGCGCAATGTCCGCCTCGTTGGCTTGCCGGAACCGGCCGACCACCACGCCGGGCCGCGAGGGGTCGCGGCACTCGCGCACCGCGCGGCCCTCGAGAATTTCCGCGCCGGCGATCACCAGTGGAATCTGCGTCGCGCGTTCGTCACACAACGGCTGCCACTTTGCGATGATTTCCTGGGCCCATTCGCCATTCTGCGGCAGGGCGAAATCCGTGTCCGGCTCGTTTACGAACTGCTGCCAGCCGCCGGCCACCGCCGAGGTTGCCTTCGCGGGCACGGGTAACCGTCGGTCCTGCGTCCGTCTCGGCAGGTCGCTGGTGGTGGCCACCGCGTCAAAGGCTGCGAGAAATCCCCGCTCCAATTGCTGCCATTCGTCACTGCCGACTTTGATCTTGAAGGCATGGCGCAGGAAATTTTCCGGCCCGGTGTTCTCGTCCAGCCGGCGAATGAGATAACCGATGGCGTTGATGAAGTTCTCCTTTTTGCAGGCCGGGGCGTAAAGCAGCAGGTTGCGCGAAAGCTCGAACAACGCACGGCGCTGGTTGTTGGCCATGCCTTCGAGCATTTCAAACTGCACCCGCTCCAGCGCCCGGGCTTCGTGCGCCAGCACCAGACCATAGGCGAGATCGAAGAGATTGTGCGATGCCACCCCCACGTCCATGGCCGCGAGATTTTCGGGTTTCATCACCTCGTGCACCATGCGCTTGTAGTTCGCATCGGTTTCAAGTTTGGTTTGGTAGGGCGCCTGGGGCCAGCCGCGCAGCGACGCTTCGGCGCGTTCCATCTCCATGTTCGCGCCCTTGACCAGCCGGATCGTGATGCGGCCCCCGCCCGCCTCCACGCGCCGACGCGCCCAGCCCTGCAACTCCCGCAGCGTGCGGAAGCTGTCGGGGATGTAGCTTTGCAGGGCGATGCCGGCGCGCACCTGTTGAAGTCCCGCGCGATCCAGCGTGCGCCTGAAGGCCGCCGCCGTCAGTTCCTTGTCGCGGTATTCCTCCATGTCGAGATACACGAACTTGGGCACGACCTCGCCGTTGGGCCGGGTAAAGCGGGCGCGATCCGCCGTCCGGAACAAACGTTCCAGCCGGTCGCACAGCGTGGCGACCGTGTGCTCGCGGGCCAGCGGCGAAATCTGCGAATCGAGCGTCGAGATCTTGATGGAGACCACCTCGGTCTCCGGCCATTGCAGGCCGGTCAGATACTGTTGCAAGCGCCGCTCGGATTCCGCTTCGCTGAGGATCGCCTCGCCGAGAAAATTCACATTCATGCGCACGCCTTCGCGAGTCCGCTCGCCCAGATGGTGCGTGAGCATTTCCTTTTCGCCCGGCAGGATGACGTTGGCGGTCTCCTTCTGCATGTGCTGCTTGACCAGCGGCAACGCCACACCCGGCGCGTAGCCGCCGAAGGATTGGAAGCCCTTCATCAACGTGCGGTCCAGCGGACCGAAGAAACGCGGCACCCCCTGCACATCGAGAATGTGGATGAGATGCTCGACCGCGCGATGCGGATTGTTCGTGCGAAACGCCTGATCCGTCATTTGCGCAAGCGTGGCTTTGTCGGAAGGCGTCTGGAGCATCCGGTCCAGTTCCGCCTGCTGGCGTTTTTCCGGGGGCGTCTGCAATTCCGTGGCGCGCTCCTGCAAACGGCGGGCCAGGAAGAGCGCCTTCTGCACGGCGACCGGGCGTGGCGATTGCGCATCGGCCCGAAAGCCGGCCAGCAATGTTTCGAGATCGAGAGTAGCCATGGCGGTTTTAGAATCAGTTTTTTGGCGGCATTTGGCAACGGCGGGCTTGGCGCGCCGGCTGAACGGACAATCTGAATCCCCGCAGGTCCAGCCAACGGACTGGGTTCTCGTCCGCCAGTACTCTCGCGGCCTGCGTGGAACTCGTGACGACCGGGCAACCCTATCCAACGCGGGCGCGGTTGGGCATCACACATTCGGGGGGAGTTGAGATTTCCTGCTCCTCACTGCACATCCAGGCCAAGGGCGTCGCCTTCGGTGGTCACCTGGAGCGAACGGATTATCGCGCGCGCAGTCGGCGACTGGCATCGCTTCACAAGCCGGCGGCAAGTCAGCAGTTACCTCGGCCTGTACGCAACTTGAGGCGGAGAATCTCGCCCGGTCGCCACAGGCGCATCGGGGGGCCCCACGTGCCGGCGCCGCGGCTGACAATCAGCGTCATCCCGGCTACTTCGTAGCGGCCCACCAGGAAAGGATACTTGATCCGCACCAGGAAATTGAAGGGCCAGAGTTGCCCGGCATGCGTGTGGCCCGAGAGCATGAGGCCCGCGCCCGCGGCGGCGGCGGGTTGCACGGCGAGGGGTGAATGCGAAAGCAGGATCGTGGCGCCGGCCGGCCGGTCGGCCAGGGCTTTGGCCACCGCCGCTTCGCCGGGTCCGAATTGTTCGCGCGCAGTGAGATCGTCCACGCCCGCAAGGATCAGACCCGGGGCCGCTTCCGCCCAGCGGTCACGCAGCAGCTGGTAACCGGCGGCTTCAAGCAATCGCACGCTCGGTTCGAGCCCCGCGTAATCCTCGTGATTCCCTGTAACGGCCCACACCCCGAGAGGCGCGCGCAGTTGCCGGAGCCCGGGTAACAACGTCTCCACGTGGCGCACGTTTCCATCTATGAGGTCGCCAACAATCACCACCAGATCCGGCTTCAGTCCATGGATGCGGCCAAGGAGATTGGTCAGCCAGCGCGCTCCCTTCAGCGTGCCCAGGTGCAGATCAGAAACAGCCACCAGCGTGGTGCCGTCGCGTTCCGGCGGCAAACTGGCCAGCTGGACTTCGTAATCCCGCACGACGGGCGCACGCGCTCCCTGCACGATGCCGATGAGCGCAAGAATTCCCGCGACAACGACCGCCGCGCCCCGCAAAGGCGGCGCGACTTCCGGGAACAGCCATCCGCCCAACGTCACCAAATCCACGACCAGCAGCGCGGCGAGCATCAGGAACAAAGCCCCCATCCAAACGGCCGCCGCAAACTCCAGCGGCGCGCCGACAACCTCCAGCTTACGGGCATTCAGCGTCCGTGCCAGCGGGTAGCTCAGTCCCAACCCGAGGGCGACGAAGACCAGACTCCCGTGCGAGGAGTGGGCGGCCATCCACGGAATCGTGCCCAGCCGCCAGAATACGTACCAGTGCATCAGTGCCCACACGGTCAGCACGAGCGTGATAAAGCTGGCAAACCGACCGCCGTTCATCCCGGGTGGCTCCGGTTCATGCCGACCGCGCTGTCGCCAGCCCGGCGGAGAAACTGCGGACGAACGCCGGGGACAGCCCAGCGACGCCAGCGTGAGAGGATTTCGAGTTCCGGCTCCATACTTTGGTGCAATCGGCGGCGCAGTTTCGACCTTCCGTCT
Source organism: Limisphaerales bacterium (assembly GCA_044225555.1). Taxonomy (GTDB): domain Bacteria; phylum Verrucomicrobiota; class Verrucomicrobiia; order Limisphaerales; family JADLHS01; genus JADLHS01. The sequence goes on from JBGAIM010000004.1 coordinate 72,848, forward strand.
CCAACTGGCAACTCCCAACGAGTTGCCCAAACCCAGTCTCGATCTCTGAGTTTCACCCTTGTAGAATTTCACTGCCGATAGCGATGTCTGCCAAACCGATTCCCCCGCCCGCCCAGGTCGCAAGTGTCCCGCAAGAGGTCACTGGTCAATCGCGGCGCGTCGTGGTGGGCAGCGTGACGTGGCGCGATACGTTCGCCGCCCTCAAGCATCGCAATTTCCGGTTGTTCTTTGTCGGTCAACTCGTGTCGCTCACCGGCTCGTGGTTGCAAAACACGGCGCAGGGCTGGTTGGTGTATCAACTGACCGGCTCGAAGGTTCTGCTCGGCACCGTGGCGGCCGTCGGTTCGCTGCCGATGCTGCTCCTCGCCGTCTGGGGCGGCTCCGTGGCGGACCGGCATTCCAAGCGCACCGTGATTTTCTTCACGCAGACCATGATGATGATCACGGCGTTCGTATTCGCGGCGCTGGTGGGGAGCGGGCACATCCAGCCGTGGCACATTCTCGTACTGGCGGCCTCGGGCGGCGTGGCCATGGCGTTTGACATGCCCGCCCGCCAGGCATTCATGGTGGAGATGACGAGCCGCGAAGACCTGATGAACGCGGTGTCGCTGAACAGTTCCATTGTCAATGGCGCCCGGGTGATCGGCCCGGCCATCGCCGGCTTCCTGATGACGCAGGTGGGCATGACCTGGTGTTTTCTTTTGAATGGCGTAAGCTTCATCGCCGTCATCGCCGGTTTGTTGATGATGCGCCTGCCCCGCTTTGTTCCACCGCCGGAACCTCACTCCACCGGACGGCACGTGCTCGAGGGCTTTGCTTACGTGGCGAAACACCGCCGGTTGCGCACCCTGCTCCTGCTCTTCGGCGTGGTGGGCATCTTTGGGTGGTCGTACTCGGTGCTACTGCCGGCGTACGCAACGGACATTCTGCATCTGGGCGAGGGTGGTTACAGCGCATTGCTCAGTGCCAACGGCTTTGGCGCGCTTCTCGGAGCGCTGACGGTAGCCACGTATGGCAACCGGGTGCGGCCGCGCCTGATGATCTTTGGCGGCCTGTGGTTGTTCTCCGCGATGCTGCTGATGCTGGCCTTTGTGCGGTGGTTTCCGCTCGTGCTCGGGTGCCTCGCGCTGGGTGGCTGGGGAATGCTGCTGTATTTCTCGACGACGAACACGCTCATTCAAACCAGCGTGTCCGACGCGATGCGCGGGCGGGTGATGGGTATCTGGGCGTTGGTCTTCGGCGGCATGATGCCGGTGGGCGGCATCGAATCCGGCTTTTTGTCGCACGCCGTGGGAGTCCCCTGGACAATCGCCACCGGGGCGCTGGTTTGCGCTGTCGCCGGGCTGGTGACGTGGTGGACGGTGCGGCGGAATCTCACGCCACCCGTCGAATCGCACTCTTGAGCCTTCTTGCGGAGGTGTCCCCGCTTCACCACCACCTCGACCATGACCATGCCGGTTGGAAACACAGGTGCTTGCGTATTCTGGAGCAACAACCGTAAGATCGGTTCCAGCAGGGCCGGCAGCGGCCGCAACCAATCGCGTCAGGTGGGTTTAACCATGTCAATCCAAGCCGGCTTCCAGTTCTCCGGTGTGCTCACACCGCCGTCCAGGGTCAGGAAGTCTCGTTGCCTATTATGGCTTGCCCTGCTTTTGGGATCGTGGTTTGGCCCGGCGGCGCTTGCCAGCACGAACAAGCCGCTAATTGCTCATTACATGCCGTGGTACGTCGCCCGGCACTACAGTGGGAGTTGGGGATGGCACTGGACGATGAACCACTATAACCCGGACACCTTCAACGGCGCCGGCCAGCGCAACGTCGCCTCCTGGTACTACCCGCTCATCGGCCCGTACGACTCGGCGGATCCGGTCGTGCTGGAGTATCATGTGCTCCTGATGAAGCTGGGCGGCCTTGACGGTGTGGTCGCGGACTGGTACGGCCAGGAAAATTATCTCGATTACGGCACCATCAACCAGCGCACGCTTGCGTTGCTGGACTACACGCGCCGGGCCGGATTGAAATTCGCCCTCTGCTACGAAGACCGGACTGTTCAGCAAAAAATTTCCGACGGTTACCTCTACGCCAGCAACGCCGTCGCTAATGCGCAGCAAACGATGCTGTATGCCCAAACCAATTATTTCAGCGCGGCGAACTATCTCCAATTCAGCAACCGTCCGGTGCTGCTGAACTTCGGTCCGATCTATTTCAAAAACAACTCGCAGTGGGCGAGTATTTTTTCCGTGCTCGCTGCCAGCAACCAGCCGGCGTTCTTCACCGAGGACATCCGCTATCCGGCCGGCTTCGGAGCGTTCAACTGGCCGCCCATGTACCTGAGTCAGCAAAATGGCGGCGTGCTCACCCCGGCCGCGCTGGAAAACTATTTGAGCAATTTCCAGAACACCGCCGCGTCGTGGCCGGCTTTTGTCAGCAGCGCCTTCCCGCGCTTCCGCGATATTTATCAGCAGGCCGGACTGGGCTACACCTATGGCACGCTGGAGGACGATGGCGGGCAGACCTTTCGCTCCACGCTGACCCGGGCATTGACCAATAACTCGGCCATGATCCAACTCGTCACTTGGAACGACTATGGCGAGGGCACCATCATCGAACCGACGGTCGAATATGGTTACCGCGATCTCGGCGTGATCCAGGATTTCCGGCGGCAGTATCTCGATCCCGGCTTTACCGCTCAGACCAACGACCTGGCATTGCCGTTGCGCCTCTACAACCTGCGCCGGCAATACGCCGGGAATTCGATTGTCGCGGGCGAATTGAACCGCGCCTTCACGAACATCGTGGCGGGCAACCTCGCGGTGGCTCATTTGCAACTGGCCGGCCTCGAAGCGCGGCAGCCGGTCATTTACAACGTCGCCCTGGCCAATACCAATCTCCAATTCTCCATCGGCGGTTATGTTTCGCCCAACGGCGCGGAGGTCCAGACCACTTCAAACCTCGCCGCGGCCTGGCAAACCGGTAGCGTATTGACCGTGGGCACCAACGCCCTCCAGTTTTCCACCCCGGTCAACCCTCAAGGCCCGCCCGCGTTCTACAAAGTCCGGACCACCCAACCGTGACCGCGCGCACTGCGCCCGGGCGACCGCCGAAGTGCGACCATCCGCGGTCAACGTGACGGCACACTCTTTGGCCGCACGGGAACCGGTACGTTCCCAATTTCAATCCGCCCGGTGGTCACCGTGAACCAGTCCTCACGCCGGTTGCGGCGCGATTCGATCAACGCCTTGAACGTCGCCGTGTCCGTTCGCATGATCTCCAGTTCCGTGCGCTGCGACTCGGGCACATCCGCGGCCACGCGCACCGCCTGGAGCGGCACCCGCTGCTCCGCCTTCTCGTAAAAACCCAGCGGACCAGTACCGCGTGGCAACGTCGAAAGTAGTTCAATCCCCTGAACCACGCGCCCGAGCAAGGTGTCGTTGCGATCCAGGTGCCTCGGCGCATGGCCGATCACCACAAATAACTCCGTTCCGCCACCGCTGTCGGGAGCATTGTCGCGTCCCGCACCCAACATCCCGTAACGATGCACCAGCCACATCTTGCCGCTGCGCCGGTCCCGCGCCACCGGAAAGCCGCTGGTGAATCCGACTTCTTCCGCATACACGTCGCCATCGGGCAGTCGGGTAAACGGAAGCTTGGAATCAAGCACGCGCTCGAACTCAGCGGGCAACGTGCGTTGCGCGTGCTGGATTTTACGTGCGAGTTCCGGTTTCTCCGCATTGGGGTCACCCCATTGCACCACGTAATTGTCCTGCACCCGGACAATTGCCAGCCCGTCATAATAATGCTCTCGCGCCAGGGCCTTCACATTGGCGACATGCTTCGGCGCGAACGCCGGTGCCAACTCAATCACGACGCGGCCCGTGGTCAACTCCAGGTAAAGGGTGTTTTCAGGATCAAGCGACCGCCAATCGCCCGGTTTGGATGCCGCCAACACTTCCGCCATGACCGGCCCGCTCCGTTTCGGCGGTTCTGCGGCGCGCGTGGTTTCGTTGGCCAAGACCATGACCATGAATGCCACCAGACTGCCAAGCGAGGAGGTTTGCTTCCGGGTGAGAGTTGGATTCATAGGTCCGACATGTCCGGTGAAATGACGCGAGGTTTCTCGGAAAGTGTCACCTCAGGGTTTTCCTTCACGAGGTCTTTTTCCAGTTTCAGTTTCACCCAGCCTTTCTTGTCCGCCGTGTATTTGCGCCGGCCCGCTGCGGTGGCGATTTCGACGGTGGCCTTCTCCGCGCTGGCTTCCGGAAAGAAGAAAATCACGCCCTCAATTTTTGGCGCGAACAGGGACAGCATGCCGGCCTGCGCCTTGATGGCCTTGTTCATTTCCGCAACGCCATCGCCCAGCCGCTGATAGCGGAACGTCAAGGCTTCCGGCACCGGTAGCTGCATGCTGACCCAGAGTCTCAGCGAGCCTTTGGGTTGGTTGGAAACAACGCCGGGATTCTCGCGACGCAGTTCCTTCGTTTGGGGAAAACCGAGGATCTGCCCATTCGTGCCGAGCGTCACCGGAATCAAGCCCTTGGTAGCGCTCTTGATCGTAAGGCTCATGTCCGCAGATGACACGGCTTTGTTGTTGGATATGACGGACACCTGAACCTCAAGCTTGGTCCGATCCAGACTGGCGATGGCTCGAATCATGTCGTCCAGAACCTTGTAAGGAATCACCGCATTGGTTTCAGCGGCGCACACCCGGCAGGTGTCAGCTCCCAGCAGAAATGCAAGGGTTGCAAGCAAGGCTGGCGCTCGGTTCATGACTCAATCGCTACCGCAAGCGCCTTCGGGAAACAAGCCACAAACGCCACCGGTCACTGGCGACGTTGGCAGCCTGCCCTCCCCGGCTGACCGGCCAGTCGCACGAGCCACATCACAACGGAACCAAGCGCCGAAAGCCATGGCCGAGGACCACCACCAAAAACAGCAGGTTTCGCAAGAGCAGTCCGGGCCAAAACAACGGCACCGGCCCGAACGCACCACCGGCGACCTTCTGTTCAGCCAGCCTCGCGCCAACGCGCTCCATAAAGCCGACCGAACGCGGCCAGTCCGCGATGCCGTCGAGCCACTCCCCGGGGATACCTCGTTTCCCGACCGACGCCCCGGTCATCGCGCCAAGAACCGCCCCGACCGTGTCGGTGTCACCTCCGCACTCCAGCGCGGAAATCAAAGCCGTGCGAAAATCGTCGGGGTGACGCAACCAAGCATAAATCGCCACCGGCACCACGTGGAGCGAGTAACCAGTGACGCCGCTTGCGAGGCCGAGGGTGCGGACGAACTCCGACACGGATAAATTGGCGGCCAGCGCGGACTCAACTCGGGCCAGAATAGCCTGCCACTCGGTTTCTTCGGAAAGACGTCGTAACCGTTCAAGCACCCGCACGCCCAGCGAGCTGGCCGGAGTTCGCACTGCCAACGCCACACATTCAGCCACCGCCAGTGCAGCGGTTTCCGCCTGCCACCCTCGATGCGTCAGACGTGAGGAGGCGAAAACAAATTCCCTCCTTCGTTCCGCGTCGTCCGCAAAATACGCCCCAAGGATGCTGCTGCGCATCGCCGGCCCGCTCCCCGCCGAGGTGACAGCCGCCCGGCTCGAAGGAAATCCGATCCACAATCGGATACACGCTTTGGCCGTGGCCAATCCCACCCCGCCCGGCAGACCGGCAAACCACCAGCGAAATTTCCACGCGAGTGCGCATTGAAAAGCCGCCGCCTCATCGGGATGGGCCAGCAAAGCTTGTGCGACCATCAACGTGTGCTCCGTATCGTCGCTGATCATGCCGCGCCCAAACACTAAACGCATGCGCCACTCACCCTTCCATCGCTTTCGGATTTTTTCGGGCGACAGGTTCTCGGCGGGCAATCCCAGCGCATCACCCACGGCAGTCCCGAGCAATACCCCGGCAAGGCGATCATCTAACGTCAATGGAGGAGATTCAGGCACGATCTCTCCCGATGAAATACAGCCCGGCGTAGACTTTTGGGTCAATCAACACACCAGCCTTGGCCTTCGCCACGAGCCACGAATCTATCTCGCTGAGGGAAACTTCGTGCACAGTGATGTCTTCGTGCGCCACGCCACCACCCGCGCCCACCCGCCGCAACTTGGTAGCACGGAACAGGGTCACGACCTCCGAACCCAACCCGGCGGAAGCCGGACCATGGGTCAGGGCCTCAATTTGTCCCGCCTCGTATCCCGTCTCCTCCGCCAATTCGCGCCCGGCCGCCTCCGCGTGGGATTCATCACTGCTACCCGGTTCATCGCCAATGATGCCAGCCGGTAATTCAATCGTGCGGGCGTGAACCGGAATTCGATACTGCTCGACGAGAAGAATCTTCTGCTCCTCAGTTACCGCAGCGATGATGGCCGCGCCGGTGGCGTTGGTGCGATGCGCATATTCCCAACGCCCCTCTTTGATCAGGGCCAAGAATTTTCCGGCAAACAGCGGCTGCCCATTCTGAGGGATCCTGCTATGGGCCAGACGCTGGCGCACCGTTTGAATCAACTCCGACAAGCTGCCCACCAGAGGCACGCCGTAACGCTGGCAAACCATGGCGACATTGCCCTTGCGCCAATAGCCGTCCGGGCAGGAAACGATCAGCTTGCCAGTGCGCGCATAGAGTCCGAGTTCGAGGAGCGAGACGGGGGCGCGCGATTCCGGAGCGAGGTGCAAGGCAATCAGATCGGCACGCTCCAATCCGGCCAATTCCCAGTCCACTTGCTCGCGAAACTCGGGAACATCCGCGCTCTGCACAACCGTTGCGCGCCATTCATCGCGGCGGGGATTTAGAAAGGTGACCGTCTCCGCATCGAAGGCGGCAATGAACTGCTTTTGCCATTCAAGGGCCGCGCCCTCATCAATTGAGCCTGCGAGAAAGACTGCGGGCGCTTCAAACTCGGAAGGCAGGGGTTGCGGAGCGGTGATAACGGTTCTCATTGGCATCCTCCGTCGTTCAATAGCTCCGCGCTTTGCACCACGGTGATTCCCGCACGTTGCATCTCGACGATGGCGTTCGGAACATCAGTGGGACGCAGGTTCACGCCCCGGCTGGCATCTTCGATGAAGTAGGTTTTGAACCCCATCTGCGCAGCATCCAGTGCCGTGAACTTCACGCAGTAGTCTGTCGCCAGGCCGCAGACGAATACTTCCGTAACGCCCTGCGCCTTGAGCCACTCGCCCAACCCCGTGGATTTGCGATGCCCGTTGTCGAACAGCCCGCTGTAGCTATCAATTCCCACCTCCGTGCCCTTCGGAAAAACCTTAGCGATGCGTTCCCCTTTTAGTGTCGCCGCCAGCTCCGCCCCGTGACTGTCCTGAACACAATGCACCGGCCACAACGTCTGCGGCAGACCATTCAATTCAATCTGCGCGAACACACTCTGCCCCGGGTGACTGGCGGCGAAGCTGCCATGGTTGGCCGGATGCCAGTCCTGCGTCGCGACCACAAGCGGAAACACGGCCTGCAATTGGTTCACCACGGGAATGATTCTGTCGCCATCCGGCACGGCCAGTGCGCCCCCGGGCAGGAAGTCGTTTTGAATATCCACTAGGATGAATGCTTTCATGGGAAATCAATGAATTGAGGTGGAACCTGAGCCACGAGCCAGACACCATTCGCCGAACAGAGAAACTCGTGGCCGGCGCGATGCATTTCGCCGGCGCGAATCGTCAGCAACACCGGCTTACCGTGCCGACCACCGACTTGCAGCGTGACCTTGGTTTCCGCCGAGAGATGCACATCGTGTCGGCCCATCTTGTTCAACCCATCTCTGCGGATACCGTCGAGAAAACGCGTCGCCGTGCCATGATACAAAATCTCCGGTGGCTTCTGTGGGGCATACTGCAAATCCACTTCCACTGAATGCCCTTGATTCGCGCGAATGCGTTGGCCGTCCTCGCTGAACGCAAAGCGTTTCTTGTCGCTCGTCGCGACGAGGTGTTTGAGTTGATCAAGCGTCAGCGGCGTGCCGTGCCGGTTTACGGCTGCTAGCATTTCGTTTACATCTACCCATCCCGCCTCTCCCAATTTCAACCCCACCGTCTCCGGTTCGTGCCGTAGAATCAGGCTGAGGAATTTGCTGGTTCTGATGGTTTCTTTTTCTGTCATAACTGAATTCTTTCTCTCGCCATCAGCCACTCGCTTGGAATGTTATTTCCTCCGGCACTCAAGGCGACAATGCCGCCGACGATGGCAGCGTTCGTATCGCAATCTCCACCAACGCTGATCGTCGGTCCCAACGCCTCTACAAAACTGTTCAAATGATGTGCGGCCAACCAGATGCAGAACGGCACGGTATCGGGCGCGGTGACCAGCGAGCCATTGCCAAGGGCTCGAGCAACTTCAACGGTCGGAATTTCCGGAGGGGTAGTGCTTGCCAGGAAAACGCCTCGACGCACTTTACTCTCAGGCGTGTGCTGAAGGACCGCATCAAAGAGTCGTCGCGTTTGGTCTGCCCTTGGTGCATCTCTGAGTTGCCACGCCATTGCTGCAGCGACAGCGACAGCAATCGCGCCGGCCACAGCTTCTGGATGAGTGTGCGTGACAACTGATGAAGCTCGCGCCTCTGCGGCACAACGTTCCAAATCATCGGCAAAGTAAGCGCCTAACGGTGCAACCCGCATGGCGCTCCCGTTGCCCATCGAACCTTGCCCGCCAAAAGCATTGGCCGCCATGTCACGCCACTTTGCCCCGGCGGTGATTTCCCGCATTTGGATGCGCGTCATGCTGCCGTAGCCGCGCTCGGGGTCGCGCTCGAAACGCCGGGCAAAACGTTTGGCCAGCGCATCCTGATCAATCCGACCGTGCGACTTGAGCACATGCACGATTGAGATGGCCATCTCCGTATCATCCGTATGAAACCACGGGCCAGCAGGTAAGTTGTCTTCAGCAAGCCGGCGAGGAGCGGCTTGGGCTTGGTAGCCCAGCATCTCGCCCAGCGCATCGCCCAACCCCAGCCCATCGAGCGACAACTTCATGCGCTCGACGCGGGCCGCATGATCAGGCGGCAGGTTTGCCTTCCAAGTGTTCGTGTTTCCGTCGAGCAGACGCTTTGCCGCACGCAACCACGATGTTTCGATCCAGTTAGTCCCAATCGGGCCAACCCGATCTACCATCCAACCGGCGAACCGCAATTCATTGTGCATCGAATAGACGCGGTCTGTGTTCGAGGAATGAATCAGCACCGGGCAAACCGGCATGAAGTCACCAAGAAACCTGGCCACATCCACGCCCGTTCCTGGATCAACCGTCGCGCCCGGCATAGGATTCAAATCGTGATCGAGCGAAATCAATGCGGTCGTCGGGAAGAACGACTCACATTCGGCGATCATCGAGGGTGCATCACGCCAGACCTTCAACTCAAAGTCGGCGCCCAGCACTGCAACTGTCTGCTGAAACGCTACGATACGCTCGTCGTTGTCTTCGAGGATGAGGATGGTTTTCATTTCGTCTCCTCCCTGACCGCAGCGTGATATGCGGCAAACACTTCATTCGTGAAGCAGGCAAAAACAACGCGCTTAATCTCATGCATGCTCTTTAGCGCGGCGCACGTTTCACGAACTGCGATCCGGGCGGCTTGGAGAATCGGATATCCATAGACGCCACAACTGATGGCAGGGAATGCGATCGTCTTAACGGCATTCGCTCGCGCGAGTTCAAAACAGTTGCGATAACAGGATGCCAAGAGCTCCGGCTCACCGTATCCGCCCCCGTCCCAGACCGGTCCAACGGTGTGGATCACGAATCGCGCAAGCAGTCGATAGCCCTTTGTTATCCTGGCTTCACCGGTGGGACAGCCACCCAAGGGGCGACACTCGGCCAACAAATCCGGACCTGCCGCCCGATGAATCGCCCCATCGACCCCGCCACCACCAAGCAACGACGTGTTTGCCGCATTCACAATCGCATCAACCTCCAGTTTGGTGATGTCCATGCGAGTGATCTCGATGCGATTGCTATTGTTCATATGTATTTTTGCTTAACCGACGATCCTGTCTCACAATTCAAAATTGAATCCGCGTTTCTTGAGCTTCTCGTATTTGTCCGCGTCGAATCTGAATAACTGCGCCGGGCGATGCCGGCCGGTCATCTGCGTTTCCTTGAGCGGAACGAGCAACTCAAAGCCCAGGACCTTTTTGCGGAAGTTGCGCTTGTCCAGGTCCGTGCCAAGCACCGCTTCATAAAGATGTTGGAGTTGCGACAGGGTGAACTTCGGCGGCAACAACTCGAAACCGATGGGCTGGTAACGCACCTTGCCTTTGAGTCGCGCCAAAGCCGTGGCGAGAATTTCGCCGTGATCGAACGCCAACTTCGGCACTTTCGAGACAGGAAACCAACGCGCATCCGCCGCGTCGGTGGCGGCCTTGGTGTCATGCGCGGCCAGCTTGACGAGCGCATAATAGGCCACGCTCACGACGCGTTCGCGCGGGTCACGTTTCACCTCGCCGAAGGTATAGAGCTGTTCCAAGAACACATCTTTCAGTCCGGCTTCCTCCTCCAGTTCGCGTCGTGCTGCGTCATCAATGGTTTCATCCACGCGCACGAAACCGCCGGGCAAAGCCCATTTACCTTTGAACGGATCGAGGGCGCGCTCAATCAGCAGCACCTTGAGCTCACTGTCATCTAGGCCGAAGACGACGCAGTCCACGGTCAGCGCGGCTCGAGGGTATTGGTAGGTGTGTGGCATAAGCGGTTAATGTGTAGTTTGCTTCGCGGTCGGTTCAGTGTTCAAAGTCAGTTCGGCGCGGAGTTCCATGAGCAAAATTCCCAGCCGGTTCTTCCCTGTGCCATCACCGCCGTCCGCCCAGTAGCTGTCATTCCGGGTGTGCTCGACCAGTTCCGCATCCCCGGTCGAGAGCAGCAGCGATTTGAGTTTGGGATGTTGTTCGAACTTGGCCCTTAAGGCCGCGCGCATCACATCATCCTTCACAGCCTCCCAATCCGCCCGCAACGGCAGCGCGCGACTCCGACCCAGTTTTGCCGCCAGCGACGGGGTCGTGGCATTGCGCACGGCTTCCTCGTGTTCCGTGCCGGCGAACTTCTGGGCTTGGAAATAGTGTTCCGAGGTCGGCCACAACCGCCCGTTCAACGTGAATGGGTGGGCCGAGAAGTTGGAAAACTCCCCGTAGGAATCGTTTTGACGATAGAAAAGTATTTGCTTCATGGCCTTATTTATAAGTGTTCTCTTTACACGTTCTATTGTTAGTGTCACACTAACACTATGTCAAGCGGGAAGCTGAAAAAGGTGAAATTGAGCCATGACCTTGGTAGCCTGCCGCCCGTGCTTTCCGAGCCAGCGCCAACCGCCAGTCCAGCGACTGTTTGCCCCGTCCGCCCGACCTCAATGTGGTTGGGACTCAAACCATTGGAGGTCGTCGTAATTTTCGCGGTTTCGATTCTGGTTCTGCTGGCTTCCTATCCGGCTTGGTGGTCAATCAACGTCACCGAGGCGTGGGGATTTGTGACCGGCGGAATCTGCGTCTGGCTGGTGGTCCGCGAACACCTCTGGAACTGGCCCATCGGGCTCGCGAACAATGTGTTCTTCTTCGTGCTCTTTCTCCAGAGCCGGTTGTTCGCCGACATGGGATTGCAGGTGGTTTACTTCGGGCTCGGAGTCTATGGCTGGTTGAACTGGCTCTTCGGAGGTGAACACCGGACGGCGCTGAAGATCAGTCGCACCACGCGAACCGAATGGCTGGTTTTGCTGGCGGTAATCCCGCTCGGCACTTGGGCGCTGCGGGAGATCCTGATCGCGGTCAACGGGGCAGCGCCATTCTGGGATTCACTCACCACGATTCTGAGCCTCGCTGCCCAATACCTGCTGTGCCGGAAGCGCTTCGAGAATTGGTTCTTCTGGATTGCCGCTGACATCGTTTACATTCCGCTCTATTTCAGCCGACAACTGCCGCTGACAGCGGTGCTGTATGCAGTGTTCCTGACCATGTGTCTCGTCGGCGTGCGCGAATGGAGTCGGAGCATGCGGAAAGGAGCGACCGTGTCATGAAGCACCGGCTGGGTTTGGTGATTGGGAAATTCTATCCACCGCATCGGGGACACAAACTGCTCATCGACACGGCAACGACGCAGTCCGAGCAAGCTGTGGTTATTGTTTGCGCCAAACCGACTGACAGCATCCCCGGCGAGCTGCGCGGGAAATGGCTGCAAGAAATTCATCCAACCGCGCGCATCATGGTGATTGATGACCGCTACGACGAAAACGATTCGCGCGTGTGGGCGGAGAACACCATCCGCTGGTTGGGGCGTGCTCCGGACGCGGTGTTCACCTCGGAAGACTACGGAGATCGCTATGCCGCATTGATGGGATCTAAACATATCTTGGTGGATAAACCGCGCGGGCAAGTGCCGATCTCGGGAACCGCAGTGCGGAGTGATCCTTATGCGCACTGGAAGTTTATCGAGCCGCCGGTGCGGGGTTGGTTTGCCAAGCGCGTGTGTATCCTCGGCGCGGAATCCACCGGCACCACCACGCTGACCAGAGCGTTGGCGGAGCATTTTCAAACCGCCTGGGTGGAGGAATACGGTCGCGAGTATTCCGAGGTGAAACTGGCAAAGAATGATCCAGTCTGGCGAACCGAGGAATTCACCATGATCGCGGAGGAACAATCCCGCCGGGAAGACGCTGCCGCCCGCCAGGCGAATCGTGTGTTGATCTGTGATACCAATGCATTTGCCACCGTGCTCTGGCATCGTCGCTACGTGGGCAGCCCGAGCCCAGCCGTGGCCAAAATCGCCAGCCGCGGGAAATGCGACCTATATCTCCTTACCGGCGATGAGATTCGCTTCGTGCAGGACGGGCTTCGCGACGGCGAACACATCCGTCACGAGATGCATCGCTGGTTTGAGCAAGCGCTCGCCACGCAATCGGTCCCCTGGCATGTTGTTCGTGGATCACCGGCCCTGCGGCTCGAACAGGCGATTCACCTGATCCAAGCGCTGTTCAAAGGCTCAACTTGGTCACCCCCGGTGTATGCGGTATGAAAATCAAACGTGTCATCGTGGTCATTAACCGGACGAAGTCACATGCTGCGACGACGGCCAGCGCGCTGCGGCAGTTCTTTGACCGGGAGAAGGTGCAGCACAGTTGGGTGGAGACGCTGCCGCCGCAGCGGAATCTCTACCGCAGAATGGCCAGCTTGCGTGAGCGAAGCGCGGATCTGGTCATCGCCGTGGGCGGGGACGGAACCCTGCTGCAGGCGGCGCACCGCTTTCGCGGCTCGGGGCTGCCCATTCTGGGGATCAACATTGGCTACCTGGGCTTCATCACTTCCATTCACGGCGACCGTATTCAACAGGAGATGAAGCGGGTGCTGAATGCCGAGTTCTTCATCAGCCAGCGCACGGCGCTCGCCTTGGAGATTCGGAATGGCCGAAAGCGAATCGCGGGGTGGGCCTTGAACGACGCCCTGCTGACCCGCGGCGGCAACCCACACCTCATCGGGATCGAGGCGCGCATTGGCGAACGTCGGTTGACTCGTTATCGCTGCGACGGGCTCATCATTGCCACGCCCACGGGTTCGACCGCCTATTCGCTGGCGGCGGGCGGCCCGATCATCAGTCCCGAGTGCAACGTTTTGACCGTCACGCCAATTTGTCCGCACTCCCTGACCAATCGGTCGGTGGTCGTCAATTCTACTGAGCCCATCCAGTTGCAGTTGGACGCGACATCCGGTCCGGCCGAAGTCCAGGTGGACGGCATGAAACTGGTCACCTTGACCCGCGCCAGCACCATCGAGGTAAAAACGTCGGCGGACACCGTACCCATCGCGTTCCTGCCGGAAATCAACTACTACGACGTGCTGTCCGAAAAGCTGAAATGGCGTGGTGACGGACTCTCCAAACCCAAATACGGACACGCATGAGCTATCTGCTTTTTCCCGGCCGACATCTCGTCAACACCCGGTTTCAAGAAACCTATTTGCGGCGGGTTCTGTCCACCAAGCCGAATGAACTGCCGGGCTTCCTGCCCGGCCGGGAGTCGCTGGAACGGCCGCCCACGGAAATCCTCTTCGCGATCACCTCGGCGAACCAGGAGAATTCGCGCTTCAATCCGATTCCCTTTCATGTGCGCGCCATGGGGGTGGACCGGTTCGCTCGTGACTTGCGCCGGCAAATTCCCTTTCGTTATCGGGTGTTGGGCATTCCGCACTATGGGCACACGCAGAACTTTGCCCAATTCACGCTGAAAGAAATCGCTTACCAGAGCGAGCAGCACATCAAGCTGACACCGGCAAACTGCCTGGTGCTTTGTTCCACGCCGGAAGTGATCCGCCTATATCAGGAACAGGCCTTCGCCGTTGCCTCCGCCGAACTGGCCGGACCCGAACCAAAGCCAGTGACGCCAATCGAAATCATCCGCGAGATTGGAGCGCGCGGGCCGGATTGGCCAACGGGACGGTTGGTGGAGGCCAGCCTGGCCACCAGCCATCGAAGCCTGTTTGACGACCTGCCGGAGGTTCCGCAGCGCATCGCGCGCCTCTATCAGGATCCGCTGACCAATCAGGATGGCAGCCTGACGGAAGCGCGCAACTACAGCACCTATGCGCGCGGGATGAATGAGATCATCCGACTCAAATATCTCGACATCCGCAACGGCATCAAACCCGGGCGCATCGTGGACGAAGGTTGCGCCGACGGAGCGTTACTCGCCGAAATCAGCCGCGACTTTCCAGACTCGGACCTGTTCGGCATTGATTTGTCGGCGGAATTCGCCGGCCGATTCCACGAACGCCAGCGGGCGGGGGAGTTTGGCGGTGCATACGTCCATTTCTTCCATCGCAATCTCTTCGACCGCCTGTTCGAGCCCGACTCGATCGACACCACCATCTGCAACAGCACGCTTCACGAAATCTGGAGCTATGGCGACGGCGAGAAATCGGTCCGCAAGTATCTGGCAGAGAAATTTCGCCAATTGCGCGCGGGCGGACGACTGCTCATCCGTGATGTGGTCGGTCCCGACGCGGGCGACACTGAAGTCCTGCTCTGGTGTTCGGACAGCGATGGTGACAATCTCGCACCCTTGGAACTCGTTCGCCACGAAGGCCGCGAAGCCGCGTGGTTGCAGAAACTCTCCACGCGCAGCCGCTTCCGCTTGTTCGCCCGCGACTTTCTGGGCGGTCGTCGTCCCTATCCCTTCCTGGAAGTCCAACGGGACAGCCGCGTGCTCTTCCGGCTTTCCCTCCGTCGCGCCGCCGAATTTCTTTCCAAGAAGGACTATTGCGACAACTGGCGGTCCGAGATGAACGAGGAGTTCTGCTTCTGGAGCTTTTCAAATTGGAAACGGGTTCTGTCCGAGATCGGGTTTCACATCAACGAAACCCCAAATCAACCAGGGTGCGGCTCCCGCTGTTACGTGAATCCCTGGATCGTGGAACATCGTTACCGGGCGCATGTGAGTCTCTTCAACCCGGATGGCTCGCAATTAGACTGGCCACCCGGCAACCTGGTGATCGTGGCAGAGAAACCACTGGCTTGAGCCGGCCTCGTTCGTGTTGATCGGCCGCCGCCATCGAATTTGCTGGGCGAACATCTCGAGACCTCGAGCTCCCCGGTTCGCCATGCTAACGATTGACGCACGAGGCCAATTCGCCATCCGTGAACGAAATCGCACAATTGGTCCCTTCGTCCCGCAAAATCTTGGTGGCAATCAGCCGGGACACCGGCGCCAGGATACTGAAGTGATCCCCGCCTTTGACCGC
Source organism: Limisphaerales bacterium (assembly GCA_044225555.1). Taxonomy (GTDB): domain Bacteria; phylum Verrucomicrobiota; class Verrucomicrobiia; order Limisphaerales; family JADLHS01; genus JADLHS01. Next base: position 88,570 of record JBGAIM010000004.1, read on the forward strand.
GTGGAATCGGATCGCCGGGTTGCGCGTCGCGCGCGACAACCTCCGCAACGAATCAATATTGCTGCGGCCATCCGCGCCCTCGAAAACGAAGGTTGGCCCTTCAACTCCCTTCAGCCATTTCAAAGGCGACCGCAGCGCCACCTCCTTGGCGCTGGCGATATCAAACGGCAGATTTTCCGCACCGTAGCCGCGGACGTTTTCCACCGGGCCGAAAGCAAACACCGCGCGGAAGTGATTGGTCACTTCGGCCACCAGCAGCGCCAGCGTCCCGCCCGTGCTGTGCCCGCCCAGATAAATCCGCCGGGGATCGACGTAATCCTGCTCCGCGAGGAACCTGGCGGCCGCCAGCACGTCATCCACCTCGCCGTAGAATCCCTCCATGACACCGGGGTTTTGGTTCCCGCCACGCAGCGACGGGTACATCATCACCATCCCCGCTTCCCGGAAGGCGCTGGCGGATTGATCATTGCTGGGCGGGAACTTCTCCCAGGCAGCGCCATCAATGCTGTTGCCGAACCCGCCGAAAATCCAAATGATCGCCGGGTGACGTTTCCCATCCGCTGGCGAGGGCGTCAAGTAGGCCGACATCTCGCCCAAAGGTGAGGAATACTTCACGACCGTGAAGAGTTTCGGTGGCGGCGGCGGCACTGGCTCGCCCGCGCGATCCTGACGAACCAGCCGGGTCGCGAAACCCTGCCGCGCCGTCGCGAGGGAACCCCCTGCCCCGCCGGGTTTATCTCCACACCCGCACCAGCCGATGAGGCAGCCCAGCGTCAAACACCGAAGCATCCGGGCAAGCCACGGCCACAATCCGGATCGCCCGGCGGAGCACTGACAAAGGTGAACATTCATGAAATCCCTTTCTGAGCAACGGAGCGGATGGACCAACCGGTTGACATCGCTTTTGAATCTACGCCGGGCACGAACGGCGAGGCTAGACAATTCCAGAGCGGTGGCTTGTTCGCATGACTCATGCGCGGGATGAGGTGAGCTTCGTGACCACTTCAACTTCACATTGACAAAACCGGCCGCGTTATGGATTCCGGAAAACACGGCCACCGCCCGCCTCAATCCTCCGGACGTTCGCCACTCGGCGCCATCTTCACCAGCCGGGGATCAAACTGGCCCAGCACCGTCACCAGATCCTTCTGTGCTTCCATCACTTCACGAATGTTCTTATAGGCCATCGGCACTTCGTCGAGACCGGCGCTGATGAGCGTCACGCCGCGCTCACGGAGAAAACGGTTTACATCCTTCCAGTTGAACTTCTCATTCGCGGCTTTGCGGCTCATCGCGCGGCCCGCCCCATGCGACGCCGAGTTCAACGACTCCGCGTTGCCCTTGCCGCTCACGACAAACCCCGGCGACGCCATCGAGCCAGGAATGATTCCCAACACGCCCTGCCCCGCCGGCGTCGCGCCCTTGCGATGCACAATGACCTCTCGCTCCACGCCGTCAATGACGTGCTGCTCTTTCCACGCGAAGTTGTGATGGTTCTCCAAGTCCAGCAGCACGGTCGCGCCGAGGTTCGTCGCAATGTGTTGGTGAATGCACGCATGGTTTGCCGCCGCGTATTGACCCATCAACTCCATTGCGTTCCAATATTCCTGGCCTTCCGGCGAATCCAGCGACAGCCACGCGAGCCGTTTCAACTCGCTCGGCAAATCCGGAAACTGGCTGAAGGCAATCTTGCTGTAATGATCGCACACCGCCGCACCCGTACCGCGACTGCCGCTGTGCGATAACAACGCCACGTAAGTTCCCGCTGCCAACTCGTTGATCTTCGAGTGCGCCGTGAACAAACCGAACTCCACAAAATGATTCCCGCTGCCGCTGGTGCCGAGTTGCGACCACGCCTTGTCCTTGTTTTGTTTCGTGATCGGACTGACCGACCAATCCGCGTCCAGCACGTCGTGCGCGCGGCGCTCCTTGAAACTTGCGCCCACGCCGAAGCGCGTCTCCGCCTCGATGGCGCGCGTGAGCCGATCCTGTTTGTTTTCCAGATCACGCACCGGAATATCCAAGACCGTCAGTTTCATGCGGCACGCGATGTCCACGCCGACGGCGTAAGGGATCACCGCGTTCTCCGTGGCCAGCACGCCGCCGATGGGCAGGCCGTAGCCCACGTGCGCATCCGGCATCAACGCGCCCGCGACCGACACCGGCAACAGACACGCCTTCTCCATCTGCATCACCGCATCGTGTTCGAGCCCTTCGCCCCATTGCCGATACTTCACCGGCTCGGCGCGCGGTGGCGGAGGCGCAGCGAGCAAAGACTTCGCCAACTCACCTCGCAACGGGTCGTCCACGAACGCCGCGGGATTGGCGACAATCGCACTTACTTCTTCCTGCAACCGCGACTTGTCGCCGCCGCCGAGGATGAACTTGGCAACAAAATCCGTTGCCCGCCGGGTTGCCTCGCCGAGCGGAATTCCCATTCGCAAAAAATCTTTGGTGTTCATATCAATCAAATTCGTGGAGCTTGTAACGTTGGCGGCTGGACGAATGAATGAACAAATCGGACATATTCATCCAACGAAACCATTTGTAGCCGGTAACGTAAATCGCAGTTCTTTAAGCCAGCTGACAACGCCGCTTGAGGGTTCACAATTTTTGTGAATGTGATCCCCATCGTTTTCGCGTGATCCAGCCGAGCTTGAATATTAGAGCACCGGTTGAAAAAAATGATTTCATTTACTGCCGATAAACACAAAGCAGCGAATCGGTATTCGGCTTCAACTTTGGAAAGTTGATGTCCAGCCACATTTGGACGCGTCGAGTTCTTTGTTACGTCGTGATAAAAGATTGCGTCGAGCACCAAATTTGGTCCGATTGGTAATAGATACTGAATCGCCTTCAGGTCCGTTAGTTGTATTTGGACTAGACCAATGTCCGACATGGGCAATTCGAGCGGCGAGGTCGAAACCGTCCACTCGCAATGAAGAAACTCCATGAAGTTTAGGTTTAGCAGCCGCTCAAATTGTAATCTGTAAACGAGCTGTATGACATTGTCGGACTCGATAATCAGTCTACCTCCCATTGCGTAGCCTTCGCGGAATTTACTAATCACGTCATCAGGGACTTTTAGCTCGCGAAACAAATAATAGCTACCCTTCTCCAGCTCCATGTTTAGCTGGCCCAGAAAGCTCGCGACAGCGCCGGGCTTTGCGAAAATCGACGTTCTCTTCAAGAACGCACAATACAGACATAGATTGTCGTATGTGCTCTTCTCTAGTTCGACCGATGATTTGTTGGAGGCCCTTTCCAGGTCATTGAATGTTTTGGGAAGATTGGATTCAACTTTTGAAAACGATTGCTCAATCGCATTGTTTACATCTGTCGACGATAACAATTGATTGTAGCCTGGTGCAGAACACACATTCTCAACGCTTCTGCCCCCTTTTATCCACTCCTGTGTCTGGACGTTAAAGCATTCCAGAGGCTTTCCGCGGCGACGAAAGCGTTTGAGCAGAACTTGCGACACGTAATGTTGGCGTTCGTCTTTGTTGTTCATCGCATTTAATTAGATTCTACATTCATTTTTGTTGGGAGAGCGAGCTTTGACGCCCGCTCTCCCGTTGGTTCATTCATTCAGGAACAGTTTCCACTCAGCACGCGAACGGGACACAAGGTGGCGGGGGAATCTTTGTTGGTTCATTGCCAGATCAATGCTCCTCGCCACGCCGAATGGGAACAGAGATCACCATCGCCGCAAATACGCCCAGCGCAGCGCACGCACCCCAATAGGCGGCCGAGCTAGACGCAAACAGCTTCATCCCGGCGACCGGGCCGATGATCAAGGCCAGTGCCCAGGTCATGCCGTTCACGCCCATGTAACGCCCGCGCATGTGCGGCGGCGCGAGGTCCGCCACATAGGCCGAGGCCATCGGCAATGCCAACATTTCGCCCAAGGTGAACAGCGCCATGCACGCCACCAAAGCGGCCACGGAGTGGGCAAAATAGTTCAGCCCAAAGCCCGCGCCGATGAGCACGTAACCCAGCGCCATCACTTTGCGCGCCGGGAATCGCCGGGTCAGCGCGGTCAACGGCAGTTCGCAAAACACGATCAGCGCGCCGTTGAAGGAAATGACCGCACCATAGGTGGCGGCGGAAAATCCCAGTTGCGTGACGAACAATCCAAAGGTGGAAGCCGTTTGCATGAACAACAGGGCCACGGCGAAGTTCGCCAGCACCAATTGCTGAAACCGTTTGTCGCCGCGGATCACGCTCAACACCTCGCGCCAGCTCGCGCTGCTGGCAGCGGCGGAATGCTGCACACCGCGCGGCAGCGCCAGCAGCGCGATCAAGCCATAGACCGCCGAGGTAAGAGCATCCCCGACGAACAGCCAGATGTAACCGTACGCCGCCAGCAAACCGGCCGTCGCCGGACCAAACGCAAATCCGGCGTTGAACGTCACCCGCAGCGCGGCGAACGCCGTCAACCGTTGCCCCGCCGGCACCACATCCGTCAGCAGCGCCGAACTCGCCGGGCGATACGCCTCACTCACCAGCCCCGTGATAAACGTGAGCCCGACAATGAGCGGCAACCCGCGCGCCTGCGAGAGCAACATCATCGTGACCGCCGCCCCGAACATTGAGAACACGATGGTTTCGCGCCGGCCCAGCCGGTCTGCGAGATGCCCGCCGATCAGCGAGGCGAACAGGTTGCCTGCGCCATACGCACTCACCGCCAGTCCCGCCGCCGTCACCGAATAACCCTGCCCCGTGAGATACAGCGTCAGGAACGGCACCACGAATCCGCCAAACCGGTTGATGAACGACCCCGCAAACAGCACCCATGCGGCGCGCGGCAACGCCCGCAAGCTGGCGAACAACGTCGGCTCGCTTGGACCCGGGTTAACGGAGGTTGGATTCATGAAATAAAAAAACCCTGCTCACCGTTCGGCAAGCAGGGTTGGAAAATTCTTGGTTCGTTAGTTCAGAAGCTCCTCCTGCCCGCCGATGACTGAATAATTCTTGGTCATCTGCCAGGACATGCGGCGATCGCGCGGGAACATGACAACCCCCGCGAGGGCTCGCGTGCTAATTTGCGTTGTCAGTTCCGCTTTCATGGGCACGCTGACAATGAAGACGACCGCTGTGCGGGTCAAGGGAAACCTGCATTTGTTTTGCCGGCGCGCGGTGTTCACGCCGCTTGAATGCTCGAAAATGCCGGCTGTCGTAGGAAACACCAGCACGGTGTTCGCGGATCCAGGCGGCAATTGTGGGCATCCCAATTGCAGCGTCGCCCCGGTCTCGCCTTTTCACTTCGTGATCGGCCCGATGTATTGACGGGCGACCACGATGTCGTCAAACCACACGGACTGGCGTTGCTGCCAATATTGCTTCGTCGGATCGCTTTCATCGTAGCCGTAATGTTCGAGCCAGAGACAGTTCACTTTCAAATCCATGTCCGTGCGCCAGCGGATGCCGGTAAACTCGCCCACCAACTTTCCATCCACCCACATGGCTTGCCTGCCATCGGCCTTTTCGGGCGCGGTGTTGGCTTGGATCATGAATTCCCAGCATTGCCACGTGTCGAGCGGCGGGAGAACACGACTCGGCCCGGCGGCCTGGCCCTTGCCCGGACCGGGCGGGAAAAAGCCGTTGCCCCAGTATTTGTTCATCTTCGGGTCAATCGCCATGTCGAGATAGTAGGTGTAGAGATTCACCTCGCCGGGCGGCGGATTCCTGCCCCACGCAAACCAAGGCTCCATGCCGGTCGAGTAATACGTTCCGTCCGGTTTCAACCCCGCCTTGCCGAAGGCCGACCACTTGTTCGTACGCTGGTTCGCCCCCAGCCAGACGAAGTGATGGCAATACTGGTAGTCCGCCGAAAACTTGACGTAGAACCGGACATAAACCGTGTCCGCGCCGGGCAGGAACCATTTGATCGCATCGCCGCCGGTGTTTTGGCCGCGGTCCATCTCCATCTGCACGCACCACTGGCCGGAGTTCGGTTTCTCGCCCGACATCACCACGCCACCGCGTTGCTGATCCCACTTCTTCATGTCACCGGACTCGAAATTCTCGGCGAACAACACCGCCGGATTCTTCTCGAGGCCGACGTCACCGGGATAATTTGCCGCCAGACCGCCCGATGCTGCCAAAGCGGAGCCGTGAAAAGCGCAGAACGCCGCGCAGACAGGCAGAGCTGTTCCCAGTCGCACAAAGCTCATACTTTCGGTCAACGGTATCGGATTTTGTCGAGAGAGCGAGCTTTGACACGTTCTTTCCCAAGGGTTGCTATTACCAACAGTTCCTTCGGTTAATGGAGAGCAATATGCCTGCGCCAACAGGTGATTTCCCTGTTCCGCCATGTTTGATCCAAGCCCTGACCACCCGAAACCCGGGGTCTGTGCGTCAAAACGACCACTGGCCAACCCTTCCCTTTGCTGGTAGCCTGGGGCACAACAGCACCTGATTGAACGATGCAAACCAAGTCACCAACTATCATCGTCGCGCGGTCCAGCGCCTTCACCCTCATCGAGCTTTTGGTGGTTATTGCCATCATTGCCATCCTGGCGGCCATGCTGTTGCCCGCGCTGTCCAAATCCAAAGCCAAGGCCCAGGGCATTATTTGTCTGAGCAACACCAAACAGATCACCGTGGCCTGGCATCTGTATTCCGGCGACAACAACGATCGCGTGGCCAACAACTATGGCGTCACGGAAACCATTCAAGCCATTACCGCCAAAGTGTTCGACAACTGGGTCAACAACGTCATGACTTGGGGCGCTACTGCCGGCACCGCTGACGTGAGCAACACCAACCGGGAGTGGGTCGTGAACGGCGTGTTGGGGAGATACACCGCCGGCGCGATCGGCGCCTACAAATGTCCCGCCGACAAATATCTTAGCACGCCCCAAAACACCGCGCGCTTCCCGGAACGAAACCGCAGCTTGGCCATGAACTCAATCTTTGGCCGGTTCAGCATCGGCAACGATGACACGGCGCGTGGCCTCAATTGGGGCTTTCCGCAATACCGGCAGTACCTCAAACAAGCCCAGGTGCTCCGCCCCGCCAAGACCTGGCTGGTTATGGATGAACATCCCGACTCCATCAACGATGGCTACTATATCAATAATCCGACCGCCGGAAACTGGCAGGACCTGCCGGCCTCCTATCACAACGGGGCGTGTGGATTCTCCTTTGCCGACGGACATTCCGAAATCAAGAAATGGTTGAGCGCGAGTTCCAAATATACCTCGGTGAAATATTTCTATCCGGCCACCATGCCCTTTGACGCCCTTGGCCGGAAGGATTTTGCCTGGTACCTCGAACGAACCGGCTACGTCCTCGCCAACAACGGCCAGCCTCAGTTCGGCTATTGACCGTCTTCAAATGGGAGGGCGAGCGCTCTCGCCTTCCCATGGTTTTATTCAGTTCCCGCTCGGCGATCGTGGCCACGCCTCGCGGTTCAATGATATTTCCGATCCGAGCGCGTGCGATTCCGCCGGGATTTGAAAATCGTTTCCGACTTCTGCTTGTAAAGCCACCGGAGAAAAATTTGGAACCGTTCGTCGGCCCGGATCTTTTCCACGGTGTTGAAATCATCGCGCAGTTGGTTGTGCGTCCAGGTCTTGTGGATGAAGTCCTCACAACTGTGGCAGGTCGGCGCGATCTCCGTACCGCCCTTGCAACGCGGCACGATATGGTGACCGCGGGTGGGAACACTTCGCCGGCAAAATACGCAGTTCTCGTCCATAGCGCGCTTCAGGTTTATCAAAAAGTTATCCAAGGCAAATGCAAATTGGCGGCCGCCGAGGAGGCGGTTCGTCGTGATCGCGCTTGTGAGTCGCCGGTCAGCGGGGGCATCCTCCGCCGGTGAAGATTCCGAGTGAGTTGATTCACAAGCTCGCGTCAGCGGACCGGGTAACCGTGCTCACGGGCGCGGGCGTTTCCGCCGAGAGCGGCGTGCCCACCTTTCGCGATGCGCAGACCGGCCTGTGGGCGAAATACAAACCGGAAGACCTCGCCACGCCGCGCGCGTTCCAGCGCAATCCCCGGCTCGTTTGGGAGTGGTATGCGTGGCGTCGCAAACTGGTCGCGGAGGCGAAACCGAATGCCGCCCACCTCGCGATTGTGGAAATGGAGAAACTATTCCCGCAATTTGGATTGATCACCCAAAACGTGGACGGTCTGCATCAGCGCGCCGGCAGTGGGAAAGTCATCGAATTGCACGGCAACCTCACACGCACAAAATGTTTCGCCGAAGGGACGATCATCTCGAACTGGAACGACACCGGAGACGTTCCGCCAAAATGCCCCAACTGCGGCGGCCTCCTGCGACCGGACGTTGTCTGGTTCGAAGAATCAATGCCCGAGCCAGAAATGGACATGGCCGCCCGCGCCAGCACCGATTGCGAGGTGTTCCTCTCGATTGGCACGTCCACGGTCGTTTACCCCGCGGCCGCGCTACCGACAACTGCATTGAACAGCGGCGCCACCGTCGTGGAGATCAATCCGCAACAAACTCCCTTCACCTCACAGGCACACTACGCTCTCGCCGGCCCGGCGGGAGTTGTGTTGCCAGAGTTGATCGCCCACGTGAAAGCCCAACGGCGGCTGTAGCCGGACTTCTTCAACCCGCGCGGTCGTCCGCGAGCGGTACGCCGTATCAGTTGATCGGGTAACCGTGCCAGAGCCAGGCCAGTGCGGCCGGCAACGTTTCGTCCTTTACCTTGCCATCACAGTGCCGCGACGCCTTGGAGAATACGTAGCGATAGTGGTAGCCCTTCGCCTTCAACGCCGCCGCCATCCGTTCGTTCGCCATCACCCAGTTGTGCAATGACGCCTCGTCGCGCTGGTAGCCATTGTCCTGCTCGCTGACGTGCAGCCAGATTCGGATGGGCTTGGCCGCCCTCTTGGGAATCAGATTTTCGTGATACTCCCACGCGCCGTGCGGTGACTCCGGGTTCAGTGGTGATTGCTGATTCACGTAGGTTCCCGAGTAACTCAGCACGCGCCGATACAAGTCCGGTCGAAACCACGCCATGGTGAACGCGCACGCCGCGCCCGAACTGCAACCCATCGTCGCCCGGCCTTCCGGATCTTTTGTGAACGTCACGTTGTAGTCCTTGGCGACCCGCGGCAGCACCTCCGTCTCGATGAACGTGGTGTACTTATCCGACACCGTGTCGTACTCGAGACCGCGCTGGCTGCCTTGAGCGTCGCCCCCGCCCGAATTGATCATCACCGCGATCATCACGGGCAGGCGCTTCTCGTGAATCATGTTATCGAGCACCTTGGATATTTGGTTCGTGTAACCCAGGCCATCCTGCGCCACGACGAACGGCGCGGGCGTGCCGGCGACATATTGTTTCGGCACGTAAACACAGACCTGCCGCCGATACGGCACGACCCCGGTTTGATTCTTCGCGATCCCCGGATAAATCTTGCTGTCCTCGGAATTCATCGTGAACACGTGCAACGTCCCGCGCGGCACGCCTTCCTTGACCGTCAACTCTGGCGCGTTGGTGTAGTTTGGCCCGATGACAAAGTCGCCGTCGGCATAGTCGTCCGCGGCGGAGGCTGGAGTGGAATTCATCACTGTGGCCAGCAGACCGACGCCGACCGCCAATTGTGCGATCTTCGTTCTCATGATTGTGGAAAAGTTGACGGCGGACAATAAACCGCCGCAGTCGTTCCCCGCAACGACGAACATGATGCGACGTAATCACGCAGTTTCCTCAATCTGCTTGCAACCGCCGGCGCAGTTGCAACAACCTGTTCCACACCTATGAACCGCCGACAATTCCTCGGAGTAGTTTCCGCCGGCCTGCTCGTCACCCCGCTCCTCGCCGCCAGTCAATCCAAACACCTGCCAACCCGCAAGCTGGGCCGGAGTGGAATCAAAGTTCCGATCCTTGGCTTTGGCTCGGGCAGTCGGTTTCTCATGTACCAGGAGGACGACGAGGCCATCGCCGCCCTGAACCACGCGATTGATCTCGGCATCACCTACATAGACACCGCCCACTCCTACGGCAACGGCAAGAGCGAGGAACGCGTCGGGCGCGTTATGGCCACCCGCCGCAAGGAAGTCGTGCTCGCCACCAAGATCGCCGCCCGCACGGCCGACGATGCGCGTCGCCAGATCGAACTCAGTCTCAAGCGTCTGCAGACCGACCACCTCGAAGTGATGCACATCCACGCGCTCAAGAATCTGGACGACCTTGCGGCCATCGAGAAGAAAGGCGGTGTGCTGGAAGCGATGTATGAAGCGCGCGAAAAGAAAATCACCCGCGCCATCGGTATCACGTGCCACGCCGATCCGGCGGCATTGCAGGCTGCACTCGAACGTCATGATTTCGATTGTACCCAGATGGCGCTCAACGCCGGTCTGGCCAGCATCACCGAGGCCATGAAGATCGCGCCCGCGCCCGCACCCGCCAGCTTTGAGCACCTCGCCTTGCCCGTGGCGACGAAGAAGCAGATGGGCGTGATCGCCATGAAAGTTTTCGGCCAGGAACAACTCGTCGGTGCGGCGGCGCCGGAGAAGCTGCTCGCCTACGCGCTCTCACTGCCCGTCAGCCTCGCGAGCGTCGGTATGCCCAAGCCCGAGTTGATCGAAACCAATGTCGCCTTCGCGAAAAACTTCTCTGCCCTGTCTCGCCGCGAACGTGAAGGGCTTGTGGATTCCATCGAAGCCGGGCGCAAGCACGCCATGCTCCGTTTCTTCCGTGACCATGAAGACGCTTGATCAAGCACCTATTCCGGAAAGAAGCGGTTCAACTCTGTGGTGAGCATGGCCCGGTCAACAAAGCTGAACGTCCCCTGCTCTCGCGCTTCCTGCGCCGCCTCCAGAAGCCCGGTCATCGCCGCGCGGTAAAACGTCGCCGCGAGACTGATTCGCTTCACACCCGCGTCCACCAGTTCCGCCACGCTGAATGATCGGCCCCGGCCACCCACCTGCTCGTTTTCGACAAGGCCAAATTCCCGCAGCACGCGGGCGTAGTCGCCCTCCTCCGGTTCGATCTCCGCTGATCACCCAGTAGCCAGGCCAGCACCGTGCCGCCTTGCGGACTGTTGCGGGCATTGGTGAGGGATGGAACGATCGGCGGATTGTCGCAATTCAACAGCCCCGACGCCAATCCGGGCGGCCTCAAAGCCCGAAGCCGTGAATCAGCGCCCGGCTCGTGCCATACGCGATGAAGGCCAGCACGAAGGTCGCATACAGCAAATTGAAAATCCGGGCCCGGGCTTCAAGAAAGGATTTCAAACGATCACGCCAGCGTCCGGGCAGAAGGCTTTGGGCCGCTGTAAACAGGAACAGCGCCAGGATCAGCATGCCCATGGGATGGTAGTGCCAGCTCTCGACGAACATCCCGCGCACCCCACAACTCAGGCTGCGGGTCAGGCCGCAGCCCAGACACGGGATGCCCGTGGCGCTCTGCCACCAGCACAGTTGGATGCCCGCGATACCGTGCGGCGGGCAAGCCAGCGCCAGTGCGAGTCCAAGCCAGGCCACGATGACGCAGGGCTTACCCAGCCAGAGGTCGGCAACGTTCGCTGGTTTGGCGAACCAGTTCTTGATTCGCACGAACCCGGGAACAGATCGTAACACTGCTGCTGGCATGCAAGTGTTGCTGCTAATTGATAAACCGCAAAACAATGTTGAGGACGAACGCGAAACCGTAGAGGACTTTCAAAGTGTCGTCTTCGTTTACTCTGAACACGTAATAAAGGGCGTACAAAGGAATGCACAACGCGAGAAACCCCGTGCCGATGTTGTCGCGAAAAGCGGCGACCGCGACAATGATGTGAACCGTCAAAACGTAAAGCACGGCCACGCCGAGAAACGCCAGCTTCATGCCCGGGTTATCCTTTCCCAAGAAATACAACGCCCCGAGGACTACCACCACGAGCCCGACATAGGGAAAGGCGGTCTTGTACCAAGGAGTTTCCCACTGATCCTTGGCCGGTTTGCCAGGCGCCGCCGGCTTTCCAGCCACCATGCGTTTGCCGGTCGCCATGTTGTAACCGCATTTGGTGCATAAGACCGCTCCCCGCGGGAGCGCCGCCCCGCAAGACGGGCAACCAGACGCACTGCTTTGCGCCGGGGCCGGGGCGGGTGCTGGCGGTGGCGGCGGTGGCGGCGGCGGTGCTGCTGCCGGAGTGCCCGGCACCATCATACTACCGTGGCAGGCCGGGCAGTTGATTTGCATGCCCGCGTAGCCCGTGTCCGCTTGAATGTGCTGCTGGCAGTGCGGACAGGAGAATTTGATTTCGGCCATAAGAGTTAGCTTTCCCGAGGCTGATTTCGTGCCACGCTGCCAAAATCAACCCCAGACGTCAAATCTCGTTCGCAACTGAAGATTCGAGAATTGAATCCAGATCATCGGCTGGTCAAGAAGCCGGGAACTGCACCCGGAAGGTAATGATGCGCCTGAAGGTTGCAGGATTACAGGTTGCAAGTTCACCGCCGCGGACGACGGACAAAACCTGCAACCTGCAACTTTCAACCGGCAACGCGCCTAGCGCCGCACTTTGCGCGTCTTGTAGGTGAGGAGCGGCCGCAACGTCGCGATGACGGACACAAGTCCGGCAGCAACGAGGTCGGCGATGACCTGCTCAATGTTTTTGTACGCGGCGGGCGCTTCTTCATAGAGCAGGTCGCGCGCTTCACACACCACCCGGCCTCCAAGCGGCGTCTGCGTGAGTTCAGCCACACGGAAACGTTCGCGCATGCGCTGACGCGCATCGCTCCGGGCCCACTTGCGGCCGGCACCGTGCGCCAAGGACCACGCGTGGCTCCCGCCAGCGCCCGCCGGCTTCACGAGGTAACTCAACGAACCGCGGGAACCGGGGATGACGACGACCCCACCATCGGCAACCACAGCGCCTTTGCGGTGGACCCAGACAACTTCACCCTCGCTTTCGCGGCGCGTGATGCTGTTGTGGCAACCGTCCCAGACGCACTCTGCTTCAGCCCCAAGCGCTGCCACCAAGCGGTGCGCGATGAGTTCACGATTGGCCCTGGCCCAGCGCACCGCCAAGTCGTGTCCGCGAAGGTATTCCTCCGCAGCGAACGAATCCGCTTCGACGCCGTCGCCGTCGTGCTGGTCCACGTGTGCGCGCAGGATGGCTTCACCCAGGCCCCGCGAACCGCTGTGAACGAGCACAACGAGTTGTTGCCTGCCGAGACCGAGTTGTTTGAATGCCTCGGCATTGAACACCTGCTCGACCGCTTGCAGTTCAGCGAAGTGATTCCCGCCGCCAATCGTGCCGAGGGCGGTATCGAACTCCGTGGGTTCGAGATCCCGAGCGGCGCGGAACTCCACGACGGATTCGTCCCACGGATGTTCGAGGTTGAATCGTAGCGCGGCCCAGCGATCGAGCTTGGCGTCGCGGCGGACGAGGTTCGTAGGGAACAACGCCATGCCGCAACCGATGTCGCCACCGATGAGGTGCGGATAGATCACAGCCTCCGTCACAAAGGCCGCGCCGACGGGCGAGCCTTTGCCCGGGTGCAAATCCGGAAAACCGACGACGTGACGCACGCCGTCGAGCTTCGCCGTGGCGTAGAGCTGGCGCACCGCCTCGCCTTCGATCCAACTTTGGGCCGAGGCAAAGAGGCGCACCGGGGCGGTGGTGGAAAGTTGAGAGTTCATAAAAGTTGAGAGTTGAGGGGTGAAACAAAGTGAGGGTGCGGAGGTTTTGCGTCTTGCAACTCGCAACCTTCGGGCTTCGACCGAATTGGTTCCCGAGGTTGGTATCGCGTCACGTCTCCTCGTCTTCGGCGAAACGCGGTGGCGCATTAACGCCGTGCGATTACCCAGTAGTAAATTGCTTCTTCAAACGAGATGGAAGGTCGGGGCGAGATGCTTCGAAACTCGGTTGAGCTTTCCGGCTTACGCACACCGGCAACACGCTCCGGGACCGGTTGTTCTGGTTGGGCTGGTGAAGGTGTTTTTTCCTTCAAGTCATCATTCATTAATGGGTGGATTGGTTGCATAGGGATCATGGGTTGAACCGTAGCCGCAGCGGTGTCGCATTCAGGGAACACCGCTGCGGTTAGAGATGATTGGTCCTTCAGACCGTTTTGATTTGGGGTTTCAAACCGAAGCGCGCCGGACGAAACACAAATGTCAATTTGGCCCGGCGGATTCGGAGGATACGACCTGGCCGGTAGCTCTTGCGAAAGAGCAACTGGCTTTGATAACGGAGAACAGGTTTCATGGGATTTCCTTTGGTTGACGGTTGGAACGAAATTGGATTGCCGGGCGGCAGCCGACGATTGATTTGCAGCAGACCCCGCCTACGCTGCGTTTTGGTTCGCGCGGAAGGACTCCCACCTTCGAGTTATGAGCATCAGGCGCTGGCGATTGAGCCACGCGAGCGATGGGCAATTGGCTGCTCAGGCTGGAATCGCACCAGCATATTCCGGGTAACAACCGGAGGGATTACGGTCATCCGACTGAGGAATGAAATTGGTCAGCGCGGCAGGAGTTGCACCTGCGTATGCTCGGTCCCAAGCCGAGGGCGTTGGCTGCTACGCTACGCGCTGATGACTCCGAGCGGTTGAAAAGAAACGTCGGAGTGGAGAACACGACACCGAAAACCCTGGCCATCGGCATCGCGGTAAGATTTGAAATTGGTGCTCCCAGCGGCCAACGCCCCGCAAATCAAAATTCGTAAATGGTTTGGTGCGGTTGCCGGGAGTCGCACCCGGACATGCTCGCTGGCAAGGAGCCAATCTGCTCTTAAATCACAACCGTGGAAATTGAAAGGGCCGGGAGCGTCATTGCGCTTCCGACCCAGGCCATTTCAATAAAGAACAAACACCTCTTGCTAGCTTGCGCTACCAACCCGCGGTTTCACGGCGGCTGTTTCGGTGTTTAGGGGCACACCTCCTCCAAAGCCCTTCGATTGTAAAAGCTGTTCAAATGGTCTCGGCGCGCGGTTTCGCCCCGCGTGGGCACACCACGTCGGTGGAACGCCATCGCGTTCCGGCACCTCAATTCGTTTGGCACGGTCCGACATCATCAAGACGTCACTTTGCGAAAACTCACAGTTATCCTTTCGTTGCCGCCATCCACTATCAGTTTCAGGGAAACAAAAAACCCTGCTTCCCGTCGGGAAGCAGGGTGGGGAGAAAACTTAATCTCGTTACGACTTTACCTGCTTGCCGGGAGTCCAATTGGGAATCAGCCCATAACGGGACCGGGTTACCAATCGGCCTTGGCCGAATTCACAGCCGAGGATGGCGCGATCATGACGCGTCGCATTTGGCGCGACCCGTTTCATCGTCCAGCCCGGGGCTGATATGTTCATGCAGTTTCTCATCGAACGTGCGAGACGTGTATCACGCGGGCGCGGTTACCGTCCACTTATACTTTGCAGGTAGTCACTATTTTGAAACCAAATATCCGAATTGATTGATACCAAACTGTCACACCGACAACCTCCACTCAACTGCGGCCGTGCGGGACCGGCGGCCACAAATCGGAAGTCCTCAAGAAATCCATGCGCGCCCGGCGGGGGACTTCAAGCCTGGACAACCTGAACAGCCATACTATTTCAAATTGGGCCGTGGTCGCACATTGACGGTCCGGTTGGAGTTTGCTACCACCCTTGGGAATCACAACACCTGATTTCGTATCTGACATTTTTGAAGTGCCGGCTTTGCTTCCCAGGCTGCCCGCCCACGGATTTGTCACGGTCCGGATTCGCGCAAAATAAATGATCAAGCCGGGCTCACATCCCAACCATGACGGCTTCCGCGAAAAATTGCGGCTCGTTCTGACGACCTTGGTTGCCGTCGGGCTCTGGGGCCACCCGGTTGAAGCACCCGCGGCCAATGCAGTGACAAAAACTGATTTCAATCGCGATGTGCGACCGATCCTGTCGGATAACTGCTACGCGTGTCACGGTCCGGACAGTGGAAAGCGCAAAGCCGGCTTGCGACTCGATCTGAAAGAAAGCGCACTCGCCAGGCTAAAATCAGACGCCGTGGCCATTGTCCCCGGCCACCCGGAGGCAAGCGCCCTCGTCGAACGCATCACAACCACCAAGGAGGATGACCTGATGCCGCCCGTCCAGACCGGCAAGCATCTTACAAAAAATCAGATCGAAGTGTTGCGACGCTGGGTGGCCGAAGGCGCGGAGTGGAAACCGCACTGGTCGTTCATCAAACCGGAACGCCCGGCGGTGCCAGCCGTGAAGAACCAAGCCTGGGCGCGCAATCCGATTGATTCATTCATTCTGGCCCGGCTCGACCGGGAAAAACTGCGCCCGAGCCCGGAGGCGGACAAGAGCACCCTGATCCGCCGGGTAACTTTCGATCTTACCGGTCTGCCGCCCACGCCGGACGAAGTGGATGCCTATCTCGCCGACCGCAGTCCAGAGGCTTACGAGCATTTGGTGGATCGCCTGCTGCAATCGCCGCGTTACGGCGAGCACGAGGCACGGTACTGGCTGGACGTGGCCCGCTACGGCGACACCCATGGACTGCACCTGGACAATGAACGCTCGATGTGGCCATATCGGGACTGGGTGGTGGCCGCGTTCAACCGCAATCTGCCCTTCGATCAATTCACGACCGAACAACTTGCCGGCGATCTCCTGCCCGCACCCACGCGCGATCAGAAAGTTGCCAGTGGCTTCAACCGCTGCAACGTCAGCACCAGCGAAGGCGGCGCGATTGACGAGGAATTCTATGTCCGATACGCCGTGGACCGTACGGAAACCATGGCAACGACCTGGCTCGGCTTGACGGTCGGTTGCGCGGCCTGTCACGACCACAAATACGACCCGATCTCGCAAAAGGAATTCTACCAGCTCTACGCGTTCTTCAACAACATCAGCGAAGCCGCCATGGACGGCAACGCGCTGCTGCCCCCGCCGATTCTGAAACTGCCCTCGCCGGAGCAGCAACAGAAGCTCGACGAGTTTGACCAGAAAATCGCGGCGTTGGAAAAAGGCATTCGCGATGAGGTGGGCAAGATTGCTTATCTCGAACCGGCGCCTCAGCCCGGGCCCACAAATACCGAGCCCCAGGATTTTGTCTGGGTCGAGGATGATTTCCCGAAAGGCGCCAAGGTTCGCAGCGATGGCGCAAAACTGAACTGGGTGAAGGGCGAGCGCGTTTTCAGCGGCCAACGCGCGCTGGCTCGCACGGACACCGGTCTCGCGCAGGATTTTTTCAGCGGCGCAGTGCAACCTCTGGTGGTCAGCACGCAGGACACATTCTTTGTCCAGGTTTACTTGGAACTGACCAATGCGCCCCGGACCATCATGTTGCAACTTCACACCACGGATTGGTTGTATCGCGCGAACTGGGGGGACGAGAACACGATCGACTGGGGCGAAAAGGGAACGCCCAGCAAACTCTTGATGGGCGCCCTGCCCACGGCCGGCGAATGGGTCCGGCTGGAAGTTGCGGCCGCGAAGTTTGGTTTGCCCGAAGGAACGAAGATAGACGGCTTTGCGTTCGCCCAGTTTGGCGGGACAGTTTATTGGGACCGCGCCGGTCTCCGCACCGCCACGCCTCCGGAAGATCGCTCGGGCGAGTCGCTCCTGGTTTGGGAACAGCAGGAGGCCAAGCTCGAAAAATCGGGCGTGCCGCAGAAGGTGCGCGACGCCATCAAACGCAAAACCGCGGATCGCACACCCGAACAGACCAAGTTGATTCGGGACTACTATGTGGAAAATGTTTATGCGCCGGTCCGGGAGATCTTTGACCCGCTGCACAAGCAAATGGCCGACACTCGCATGCAACGCGAGGAATTCGACAAATCCATCCCCGCCACCATGATTTCGCAGGAGAATGACAAACCGCGGGAAGCGTTCCTGCTCAAACGCGGCCAATACGACCAACGCGGCGAGCCGGTGGTTCGCGCCGTGCCAGCGGTTTTGCCGCCCTTGAGCGCGGGAGGCAACACCACCAACCGCCTGGACCTCGCTCGCTGGCTCGTCAACCCCGGGCATCCGCTCACGGCGCGCGTCACGGTCAACCGGCTCTGGCAGCAATTCTTCGGGACTGGTCTGGTAAAGACCGCAGGCGACTTCGGCGCCACTGGCGAATGGCCGTCGCATCCGGAATTGCTCGACTGGCTCGCCACGGAATTTGTGCAACAAGGCTGGGACCTGAAACACCTGATCCGCCTGCTGGTGACCAGCGCCACTTACCGCCAAAGCTCGGCGGTGACACCCGCCCTGGTTCAGAAGGATCCGCAAAACCGTTTGCTGGCACGGGGACCGCGCTTCCGGCTCGACGCCGAGATGATCCGGGACAACGCGCTTTTTGTCAGCGGACTGCTGGTGGAGAGAATGGGCGGCCGAGGGGTGAAGCCATATCAACCGCCTGGCATCTGGGAGGCGGTTGGTTACACGACCAGCGACACGGCCAAATTTACGCAGGATCACGGCGAGGCGCTTTATCGCCGCAGCCTTTACACCTTCTGGAAACGCACCGCCGCCCCGCCCTACTTGACGACCTTTGATGCCCCGTCGCGCGAGAAGTACTGCACCCGGCGGGAACGCACTGACACCCCGCTGCAAGCCTTGGTGACCATGAATGACCCGCAATATGTCGAAGCGGCCCGCCAGCTCGGCGCGCGCATGTTGCAGTATCCGGGCAACACCGAGCGACGGCTCACGTTTGGTTTCCGCCTCGTGACCGCCCGGCTCCCGTCGTCGTTTGAGAAATCGGTTCTGACCGCCACCCTCAAAAAGTTCCTTGGCCAGTACGAACAGAATCCGGAAGCGGCGAAGAAGCTGGTCTCGGTGGGAGAATCGCCAGTCAACGAGGAATTGAACCCACCGGAACTGGCCGCCTACACGATGGTCGGCAGCCTGCTGCTGAATCTGGATGAAACGCTGAACAAGAACTGAATGCCGCCACCATGAATCCCCTGCACGAACGACTTCAGCAAATCAGCCGCCGACATTTCTTCAAGACGACCGGGCTCGCCGCCGGACGAATTGCACTGGCAGGCATGCTGCTCCCCGAACTCGCGCGCGCGGCAACGAAGAACAAAGTGGTGACCCGGGCGCATCCGCCGCTGCCGGGATTGCCGCACTTCGCGCCCAAGGCCAAGCGGCTGATTTACCTGTTCATGAATGGCGGGCCGTCGCAGATGGATCTGCTCGACTACAAGCCCGGCCTCGAAAAGATCTACGACACCGATCTGCCCGACTCGATTCGTCAAGGTCAACGGCTAACGACCATGACCAGCGGCCAGACGCGCTTCCCGATTGCCCCTTCAAAATACTCGTTCAAACAATACGGCCAGTCCGGCATGTGGTTCAGCGAGCTGCTGCCGCACACGGCGAAAATTGCGGACGACATCGCCGTGATCAAGTCGGTCCACACCGAGGCCATCAATCACGATCCTGCGGTCACTTTCATCCAGACCGGCAATCAAATTCCGGGCAAGCCCAGTCTGGGCTCCTGGCTCTCATACGGCCTCGGCAGTGAGTGTGACAATCTGCCCGCCTTCGTCGTCATGACTCCCCGCTGGTCGGCCAAACGCGATGCGCAGGCGTTGTATCAGCGTTTGTGGGAGGCGGGCTTTCTCCCGACCCGGCACGCGGGGGTGGCCTTGCGTTCCAAGGGCGATTCCGTGTTATATCTCAATGACCCGCCGGGCGTGGATGCGGTGGGCCGCCGCACCATGCTCGATGCGCTCGCGAAATTGAATCAAGCCGAATACAAGAAAGTCGGCGACCCGGAAATCAACACGCGCATTGCCCAATACGAAATGGCATTCCGGCTGCAAAGCTCCGTGCCGGATCTGACCAACATCGCCAACGAGGAGCAGGCCACGCTGGACCTTTACGGCCCGGAAGTGACCTCACCCGGAACTTTTGCCCACAGCGCACTGATGGCCCGCCGGCTCGCCGAACGGGGCGTGCGTTGCATCGAGATTTTCCATCGCGAATGGGACCATCACGGCGATCTCGAACGCGACCTGCCACTGCAATGCCGGGATGTTGACCAGGCTTGTTTTGGACTCGTCACCGACTTGAAGAACCGGGGTATGCTGGATGAAACCCTCGTCGTCTGGGGCGGTGAATTCGGGCGCACGGTTTATTGCCAGGGCAAGCTGACCCGCGATAGCTACGGTCGCGACCATCATCCGCGGTGTTTCACGATGTGGATGGCTGGTGGCGGCGTCAAGGGCGGGACGATCTACGGCGAAACGGATGATTTCAGCTACAACGTGGTGAAAGACCCGGTGCATATCCGCGACATCAACGCCACGATCCTGCATTGTCTTGGCATCGATCACCGACTCCTCACCTATAAATTCCAAGGGCTGGATCAACGCCTGACCGGTGTGGAGGAAGCAAATCCGGTGAGCGGCATTCTTGGGTAGCCCGCCAACAGGGAACGAAGCTCGGGGTGGGTTTGTTTGAGGATGTTCGAAATCCGGATCCGTTCCTCCGTCTCAAGGTACGCATACCGCGGATCTGGATTCGTCCGATGCAACGCGCGAATCAGCCGGGCATAAACGCGCTTCTTCAACTCTGTCGGCAGCGCGAGAAAGCAGTCCGAATAAATCAGGTAACTGCAGCGGTTCTTGAACAGATGTCCCGCCAGTTGAAAATCCTTGAGCGAACTGCCATCGCTGGCCCGGGGCACATTCACCCGAAAAGCGCTCTGAAACGCGGCCGCGCCCTCCAAGCCATCCGGCAACGGGGCTTCGCCTTTGTACAGAAGGTCATCAACCACATCCTCGGCCGCACCTTCGAACACGTGCCGGACGCTGTCGTAGGTCAGATCGTCGGTCACGGGCTCCTTCAGTTCGAGTTGGAGATTCCGTTGGTAGGCGAGCATGCGGCGACAATCGAGCGAGGCGCGTGTGATGGTATTCTGCACCGCCGTCTGCTGCTCGAAAACCAGCAACGCCACGATGTCGCTACCGGGCGCGAGGTAGGGTTTGGTTGCAACCAAGTCCGACAGGTCCGCGACATTTGCTCCCCGCTTGAAGTTCACCACCAGTTGCCCGTCTTTGTCCTGGGCCAGAACATTGCCCCGGTGCAGTGCCTTGCCGTGCTTGCCCGTCACATACCACCCACCCCAACGATTGGTAAACGGCGTCCGGAAATCCACCACTTCCGAACCAAACCGAAACAGCGGTTCGCCCGTATCACTGGTAAACACGGAGCGGGCAAACACCCCGGGAATCCCGCGAACGAAAATGCCCCCGTGACAGGACAGGCAATTGCTGTCCCGGACCGGATGCGGCTCGGCAACATTCGGATTGAGACTGTAGAAGATGGGACCGAGCTGGGGATCAATGGTCGCGATTTCGATCAAACCACCGGGCACCCAACCCACGTAACTCGCGTCTGAAAAATAGATCGCCCGCGGCCGGTCAGGAGAAATGATCTGGCGTTGAAAACTCGTCTTGGAGAATACCAGCATCTGACTCTCGGGCGGGATGCGCAGTTCCTGCAAAACGCGCTGCACGATTTCTTTTCCACTCCCGGTCCACTTCAACTCTCCCGCCGCGACCCGGGCCTGCAATTGTGCCATCGCATCACGCGCTGGTGCCGAGGAGTAATTGATCGGCGGTCGCTCGTACAACTCTTCACCTTGCGCTCCGGCCTTGTTCCCGGCCAGCAGCGTGATCAGCAGCATCGTCAAGATCGCAAATGTTTTCCGACTCATGATTCCGTGGCGCCGGGTCTTCCACAGCGCCCCAAGCATGCGGTCATTCTAAGACCTGGCTGGCGCCCCTCCTTGACCCAGATCAAACCTTCCGAAGGCAATTATTCCAGGTCGGCAGGCTTCACCCCGGGTTTGAATTTGCCAAAGCCGAACTGGGTGGGCTTGAACTCCCCGACGTAATCCACGTCAGCCTCGGCCGGCAGCCGGTCCCCCAATCCGAGCGTCCAATAGCACGCGTTAACCAACAGGCGGCGTAAGCCCACGCTCTCCAGGTCCGTCGCCGCGCCCATGGTCGTCGTCACGATCTGATTTGTTTTTCCACCCGCACCGGCATAGTTCAGCGTCCAGACGAGCGGCATCATGGGACTGTTCTTCGGTCCCTCGAGGGGCGAATCCCCGGGCTTCATGCCGGCCAGCACCTGTCCGCGAACGAGCACTTGGGCGGAATCCGGCAGATGGACAACCCCATAAACATCGCTGGGCCCCCAAATATCGGTGACCCCTCGCAAGACGGGATGCGCTTTGAATTGTTCGTTGAGGATGCCGCGCGTGCTTTGCTTGCCGTGGTCGCCATGATGATTGACCCAGGTTTCACCCAGCACCTGCTGACCAAAACCACCCGGCCAATCCTTGCTATCCCAACTGAACCGCGCATACGGGCTTTGCTTGTTCCGGCTGTAGGCAAATGCGTGCGTGCTGGTGCGGAGGGCAATGATCGGCTTGCCACGATCCAGATAGTCCACGAAATGTTTCATCTCCGCATCCGGCAATTCGCGGAAGCGCAGGAGCATGACGCACAAATCGGCGGAGTCGAGCGCCTCCATTCCGGGGATGTTGGTCTGCGTATTGGGATCAATCGTGCCGTCCTTCGGATTGATGGCAAAGAGCACGGTACATTTGAACCCGTGGCGCGTGGCGAGCAGCTTCGCCAGCATCGGCAACCCTTCCTCGGAACGATATTCCTCGTCGCCGCTCAGGAACACGATGTGCCGGCCCGGCCCCGCCCCTTTCGCGCCCTCATACGTTACCCAGTCCCTGCCCGGCGCGAGGTTGCACATCGCGAACATCAGCGCTGAGGCAAAAATAACGGCAATTGATCTGGCTCTCATAATGTCAATGTTGGTGTTGATGCCCGGGAGCATTGCCTCCCGACTTCACGAAAGCAAGCAGGTCCAGGATTTCCTCGGCCGAAAGTGTATTCAGCAACCCGAGCGGCATGAGCGAGGACTTCTGGGGTTGCTGGGATTTGATTTCCGATCTTTTCAGCGGTTGAATCAACGCGGCAACGGGTCCGCTCTGCACCGTCAGCACTTCCCCCTCCTCCTTGACGATCATCCCCGACACTTCGTCACCGTTTTGCAGTTCAAAATCAAAGCCGCGATAGCGATTGCTGACCACGAGCGATGGTTCGAGGATCTGCCGCAGGAGCTCGGCCGCGTTGTCTTGATAACGGGTGAAGACATCCGTCAGTTCCGGTCCGTAGCTGACTCCTACCGAACCGAGCTGGTGGCACGAAGCACACGCGAGTCGGGTGAAAGCCTCCTTTCCTCGTGCCAGATTTCGACCGGCATCCAGTTTCGAAAGTTCGGGCGTGAGATCGCTCAATTTCCATTCGGTAATCTTGGGTTGCGCGGACGCGGCATGCTTTGCCACGTACGCCTCCACGTCATTGACCACCGCCAGCGTTCCCACCATGCGCCGCCAATGACCGGGAAAGGTGCAAACGTATTGATAATCACCCACCGCCTCCGGCGCAAGGAAGCTGAGTTTTGCTTGCTGCCCCGGTTCCACGAGTTTGGTTGCCTGCAAAACCTTGGGCGAATTCGGAACGTACAGCCGCCCTTGGGTGTCGGCCTCGGGCGACATCTTCTCCGCCAGCGTGCCCACCTCCTCCAGCGCCCCCGGCACCGTGACAACGAGATTGTGCGGCATGTTATCGTCGTTGATGAGCACGAGCGAAACCGGCTTTCCCGCTTCGACCACAATCAAAGTCCGGTCGTAAAGCATCTGCTCGGGAATCGTGCGGACCACGAACACGCTCACCCCGAGCGCACGAAGCGTTCGGCTGACCGCGTTAACCTTCTCGGCTGGCAGCAGGGCCGTCAGTTCGGTAGCGAACTGGAAAGCACTGAGCGCCTCAGCCTCGGTGCGTTGCTCCACGGGCAGGCTCTGAAGATATGACCGCAGGTTTTCAATCAATACTTCGGCCTGATCCTTCGGCCATGCCCGGCGCGGAATCCGCTGGAGCCCGGCGATCGCCGCGTCGCGTTCCGTTCCCGACTTCACAAAGGCCGCCAGCCTGAGCCAGGTTTCTTCATCGTGCCCGGGAATCGCGGGAATGGCGGTGATCGCCGCCCGACGCACCGCAGCCGGCTCAGCTCGGGCCAGTAACGGCTCCACCTTCGGGTAAAGGACCGCCCGGAGATTCGGGTCGCGAATCAACGAAACCGCCCGGAGCCAATCGGCCAGTCGGGTTGGACTCCCGCTGACGGCGACCCACGTCCGCTCGGCCGAACCATCGCCCGTAACCATGGCCGCAAACGCAATCTGCCGCGTAATCGGCAACTGGGATTCGGTCGCAAGCTTGTCCAGGACTTCACGTTTTGCCGCGAGGCGCGCGGGCGCGGACTGGAGTAGGACCGGCCCCAAATCGTGAAGCACCGCTTCGGAGGCCGGGCCCTTTTTGTCCAATTCACCCATGCCCCGAAGCAATTCGGTCAACGCATCCGTGTTGCGAATCTTTGCGAGTCCTTCGACGGCCTCGAGGCGATACTTCCGTTCGAGGCCCTTTCGCTGGAACAGCGCAATGTACACGAACTCGCCGCGCGGCGCCTGACTGAGTTCCCGGTTCGACAGCCTTCCCAATACGTAGGCTGCCGCCACGGGACTTTGCGGCAGGAAAAAATTCTTGTTCGTGGTTTCCTGCCCCCGAGCCGGCCAGGCAAGCCACGCCACAAACCAGGCGGCGAACTGCACGCTACGAATTATCCGGAGGCCGATGGTTGGACGGTCCATTTGTTTCACTTGCTCGGCGAACGCCGGCGCGACCCGTTCAAGGCACGGGCTGGTCCTTGGTGTACTTGTCGAGCTGCTTCATGGTCTCGTCGAGACAGTACTTGATATAATAGTCCGGTTTCTCGGGGTTGGCTTCCTTGTCCAGCACCGCCACCGCCACCTCCGCCGCCCTGGCCGTCTTGAAAAAGCTGCACGCGCGCACGGCTTCGAGACGGACGCGCGGGCTTTCGTCGTTGACCTGGACCGCGAGCAACCCCAGCGGATCATTCACGCGATCACGCCAGTAGCAAAGCACCCGCGTGGCCGCCGCCCGCGCATGATAGTCCGGAGAGTGCAGCATCCGCTTGAGCAACTCAACATCAACGACGTTAAGCCATTGATGAACCCAGAGCGCCTCGGTTAGATGATGCTCGTAATCCTTGTCCTTCGGATCCAGAGACGCGGTCCACTGCTTCACGGCGGCGATTACTTTTGCGCTGTCATGTTTGCTCAACTCGATCTTTGCCCGCGTGCGCACGTCGTTCTCCGGCTCCTTGAGCAGGTCCAGCAACTTCGCGAGGGGTTGACCGTCAACTTTCGCCGGCGGAAGCAAGGGACGGCCTTCGTACGTGATCCGGTAAATGCGCCCATGCTTATGATCGCGGTTGGGATCACGAAGGTGATGCTGCATGTGCCCAATGAGTGGATTGGCCCAATCGAGAAAGTAGATCGAACCGTCGGGCGCTGTATTGACGGCTACGGGGCGAAAGTTTGGGTCGGAGGATTTGACCAGGTTTTCGAGAGTCTCCCCTTTGAGCCCGGCACCAGCCGCGGTGACTTTCACCCGGAAGATGCCCTGAACGCCAATGACGTTGCAGTTCAGGAAATTTCCCTGGAACTCTTCCGGAAAATGACGACTCGAGAGGATTCCGGTACCGGCACAGGGACGGGCCGGACGGTCCCAAAATTCCTCCATCGTTCCATGCTTGGCGGGATAATCCAGATAGCCGCTGATGGCCGGCCCGAAGAAGCTGTGGTTGCCTGTGGCATCGGTGATGATGTCATTGCCCCAGTAGTCGAAGACGCGCCCGTGGGGATTGGCAAAACCATAGGATGCATAACGCTCGAATTTGCCGGTGAGCGGCTCGAAGCGGTAGATGCAGCCATCATCGTTGCGCACCGGTCCGATGGCCGTCTCCACTTGCGTGCGATGAAATACGCCGTCGCTCAGGTAGGTGGCCCCGCCCGGATCCAACACCAAGGAATTGGCGGTGTGATGTGAGTCCGCGGAGTCCATGCCCATCAACACCCGTTCCTTCCAATCCGCCCTGCCATCGCCGTTGGTGTCGCGCACAAACCACAGGTCCGGCGCCTGCATAACCAGCACGCCGTCGCGATAGAACTGGAAACCGGTTGGGCAGTTCAGATCGTCGAGGAAGTGCGAAACCTTGTCGGCCTTGCCATCGTGATTCGTGTCCTCGAACACCAGCAGGCTGTCTCCGGTCTTGCTGGTCGGCGTCCGCTCCGGATAGCTCGCCCACACCGCCACCCACAGCCGGCCCTTGGTGTCGAAGTTCATTTGCACCGGGTTGACGAGTTCGGGAAATTCCGGCTCGCTGGCAAAGAGGTTTGCCTGGCAGCCCTTCGCCAGCGTCATAAACTTGATCGCGTCCTCCCCGCTCACAAATGGGGTAACGTCCTGCTTGTTCGACTCCACGGTTTCGACCGGTGGCAGATTTGCGTCATCCACTTTTAGGTCGCCCCCACGCGCAACGGCCCAGACCCGGCGGTCGCGGTTGGCCGTCTTCACGTCGCGCTGCAACATTTCCTGTTGCAGGATGTCGTAGTTGGAAACCTCTGGACTACCCTTGCCCGCCTTGGGGAACTTCAGTTGGGAACGCCCCCCGTAAACATTGTAGCCGTCCACGGTGCGGTAGCGGGCGTGCCACTCGGTATTCTTATCCAGCACCGCCGCGCGTAACTTTTCAAGATTGCCAGAGGGCGCTTCCGCTTTGAACAGCACCATGAATATCTCCCGGGCGAGGACTTCATCGCCCGCGTCGGTGAGATGGAGCGAGTTGAAGGTGAGCGGGCTTCGTTTCCCGGCCGCCTGGGCGTACAGCCGCTGTGAAATGCCGAAGAGGTCAACAAACTGAACCTCGTTGGCCCGCGCAACGTCGGCCATGGCCGCAGTATATTTGCGCAAATTCTCGTTGTTCGCCGTCGGGTCGGGTTGATTGGGGTCGTTGAGCTTTTCGTTGGCGATGGGTGAGAAAAGCACCAGCCGCGGGGCGCCCTTCCCGCTGTAGTTTTTTTTCTGGGTGGCTTTCAGGACCTTGTCCAGTTCGCGCCGGAACCGATCCAGGCCGGCGTCGCCACCGAAGGATTCGTTGAAACCAAAGAACGCCAGAATAACATCCGCCTTGGTCCGGTTGAGCCAGTCGTCCGGGCTGCCAAAGTTTTCCGAGCGATGGCGCACCACCACTTCATCACCAGCTACGGCCAGATTACGGAAGACAAGGTCAAGCTGGGGATGTTTCGCGACGATGAACGTCTCCAGCCAGCCGTCGTGCTGCATACGATCCGCCAGCGTGTTGCCGATGATGGCGATGTGGTCTCCCGATTTCAGTTCGAGCCCCCCCGGCTCAGCCTGAACCGGCTGGTTCGCGGCCAGCAATAGAAAGAAACTGAGAGACAGGCAACAGAGTTTCGGCATGGTCTTGTACACAATGAGCATTGGGTTGGTTCGATTATGACCCGCCATCGGCGTTGGATTTGAAAATGGCAGTATTCAGGATAATAAGCAACTCCGACGCCCCGACTTCGCGCCTCATTCGACGTATCTCTGGGAACCAGCAGCGGGCGGTGAGCCAGGTTGGAACATGCCTGGTGCCCAGGACACGCCCGTGAAAACCAGTGGTTTATCGCCTCCCGGCATTTTGCTGAAAATTTTTTGTAACGTTTGCTCGTTTTTGCTTCTGAGAACCATGTATGAATCAAGACGCAACAAATTCGGGTAACCCAAACATGCCAAACAAATGTCCCCAATGTGGGGCTTCCTTGCCGGCGGGCGCGCTCGAAGGGCTCTGTCCTGCCTGCCTGCTGGCACAAGGCGTCACCGCGGAAACCGCCGCGGAAACCGCCCCGTTCCAGCCGCCGACCGTGGAGGAAGTCGCCCGCCTGTTTCCCCAACTGGAAATCCTCGCCTTCATTGGCAAAGGCGGGATGGGTGCCGTGTACAAGGCACGCCAACCGGGACTGGACCGCTTGGTCGCGTTGAAAATTCTCCCGCCACAGGTCGCAAGCGGCCCCGCCTTTGCCGAGCGGTTCAATCGGGAAGCCCGCGCGCTGGCCAAGTTGAGCCATCCCAACATCGTGGCCGTGCACGAATTCGGCCAGGTTGGCGGGTTGCCGTTCTTCATCATGGAGTTCGTGGATGGTTTGAACCTCCGGCAGTTGGAGCGCACCCGGAAGCTCTCGGCGCGCGAGGCCTTACAAATTGTTCCCCAGATTTGCGAGGCGCTGCAATTCGCCCACGACGAGGGCATCGTCCATCGGGACATCAAGCCGGACAACATCCTCATTGATAAAAAAGGCCGCGTGAAGATCGCGGATTTCGGTATCGCCAAGCTCATGGACCGCGAGGCCGAGGGGGACTTGACGGCGACGAAGGGAATTATCGGCACGCCCAACTACATGGCGCCGGAGCAGGTCGAGCAACCCGAGACGGTGGATCATCGCGCGGACATTTTCGCGCTGGGCGTGGTGTTCTACGAAATGCTGACGGGCGAATTGCCGCTCGGAAAATTTGCGCCGCCGTCGTCGGGCCGGTTGGAGGTGGATGTACGGCTTGACGAAGTGGTGTTGCGCGCCCTGGAAAAAAAACCAGAGCGCCGCTACCAAAGGGCGAGCCACGTGAAAACGGCGGTGGAGACGATTGCCAGCGGGGGCCAAGCTGGAGCAGGACAATCCACCTCTCCACCGCCGCCCAACGTCGAAGCCGTCATGGAAGCCATCCTCGCGCGGGACCATACCTTGAGCATCGGCAGTTGTCTGCGCCGCGGCTGGTGGCTGGTGCGTAATAATTTCTGGCCCGTTGTCGGCATCAATGCACTGATTTGGGTGCTGCTGGGCATCGCCCAATCGGCCGGCATCGTGGTGACATCGGGTGACGATCGCCCCAACGGCGGTGGCTCCATTCTCGGATTGCTGGTGAGCGGACCGCTCATGGGCGGATTGTATCTCTACTTGCTGCAAAAGATCCGCGGCCAGCCCGTGACCATCGAGACGGCCTTCGCCGGATTCAGCAGTCGTTTTCTGCATTTGTTCCTGGGCAGCCTGGTAACCCTGCTGCTGACAGGGCTTGGCTTCCTCTTTCTGATTTTGCCCGGAATTTATCTTTGGGTCGCATGGACTTTTACTTTGGTGCTGGTGGCGGACAAACGCCTCGACTTCTGGTCCGCGATGGAAGTGAGCCGGAAGATGGTCACCCGCCATTGGTGGAAGCTGTTCGCTTTTCTCCTCGTGCTGGGTCTGCTTCACGTGGTCGGCTTCCTGGCATTCTGCCTGGGAATCTTCATCGCCGGGCCGATTGCAACGGCCTCACTGATGTATGCCTACGAAGATATCTTCGGCCCGACCGATCGTGCGGCGGATCAACCGATGGGAATCGGCCCGCACGGCACGGCCGTGTTAGGTGCGACCGCGGCACAACCGCCGGTCTCTGGCAACAATTGGAAACCAGCGACGATTATTGGACTGGGCGTTGGCAGCCTGATCCTCCTGCTGATTGCCCTGGTCGCCATTTTTGGCTTTTTCCGCCAGCGTCAGCGAGCTGCCCACGAGTACGCGGTGGCAGCCCAAGAAGCGTCAGAAGCTGCAAGGGCCGCCGCTGAACTGAAGAACTTTTCCTTCGGACCGGTAACCGAACAGATCATCCGGGCGCGCACGGCCGGAACCAACCAATACTTCGATCTCGACACAGGAAAGCTCGCAACGCCCTCGTCCGAAATCACCGCGGCGCTCACCGCCGGGCCGGGCGAAGATGAAGACCGATTGTGGAACGCGCTGGATATTCGGGAAGACTCGGAACGCTTCCGATACATTGCCTGGCTGCACGAGAGCGGTACGGACCTGATGTTTGCCGGTGACGGAAAGCTCATCGGCTTCGACGCGGTATTTGCCCCTGTGCATGACGACGATTCGACGAGTGGGAATGACCTAGAGACCTTGAGCCCACAGCGGATCACGGAGACGATGGCGGGCGGCATCGTGAACGCGGCGACGCAACTAGAATCTCAAACTGCTGGCGGCCCCCGGGTAAGTCTGCTGACACGGGAACAATCGGAGCTTTGGTTCTTCCAGACCCGCGAAGGTTCCAAGGGCGTGCTCCAGATCGTGGAATTCACCGACGACCCGAGCGCGGTGAAGATTCGCTACAAGCTGCTGAAAGCGGGCGCCGACCTCGCGACACGCGAAGATTTGGAAGGTCGGCTGGAAGCGGCCACCAGCATTAGCGGCGTGGCCGAGCGGGACGCGGCACTGACCAAGCTGGCGCGGGACGCCGCCAAATCGGGAGCGGCGGAACTCGTCAGCGAGGTCTTACAGCAAATACACGGCAGTGCGGAGCGTGATCAGGCCGCGCTTGAATCCGTCCGGTTGCTGGCCCAACGTGGGTTGAGAAAACCGGCGCTTGAAATTGCCCGGTCCATTTCCGGGACGACGACCCGGGATACGGCTTTGTCGGAATTGGCGCGATGAGTGCGCCGGTCAAAGACTCTTGAGTGCAGAGAATCCACCTCCGACCACGGTCGCGCGCGGCGATGTTTTTGCCACGACGCATTGGACGGTTGTCCTCGCAGCCAGTGGACGCGGTTCCCCACAGGCAGACGTGGCGCTAGAGGAATTGTGCCATACGTATTGGTATCCGCTTTACGTGTACGTCCGGCGGCAAACCCCGACGCGCGAGGATGCGGAAGACCTGACGCAGTCCTTCTTCGCCCGCTTTCTGGAAAAGGATTATCTCACCGGACTCAACAGCGAACGCGGACGCTTTCGCGCCTTCCTGCTCGCGGCGCTGAAACACTTTCTCGCGAACGAATGGGATCGGGCCCGGCGCCAAAAACGGGGTGGCGGCGTCGCCATGGTACCGCTCGACTGGCAAAACGCCGATACGCGCTACCACATCGAGCCGCCGGATAACTTGAGCCCGGATAAGCTCTACGATCGCGCCTGGGCGGTCACGGTGCTCGAACGGGTTCTCGCCCGACTGCGCGCCGAAAGTGCGGGGGAAGGCAAGGCGGAATTGTTTGGCCAATTGAAACCGTTCCTGATGGTTGGCAAGAGCGCCATTCCGTACGCGCAGGTCGCTGAGACCCTTAAGTTGACCGAAGGCGCCGTGCGAGTTGCGGTCCATCGGTTGCGGAGCCGTTACCGCGAGCTGCTTCGGGAGGAGGTCCGCCAGACCATTTCGGATCCAACCCAGGTCGAGGAGGAAATGAGGGCGCTGTTCAGCGCGTTCGCTGAATGAAACCAGCGACCATTGAACACAACACATCCTGAAGCTGAAGCGGTCCGCGCTAGTGAAAGCGAGGTCTGGAACAACCCGGGTCAGGGGGACCGGCGCAGCTGCATCGCCTGATGCGGGTTGAGCATTGAAAGGTAGGCCATCTTGCCTTCGAGCCTCGCGCCCAGCCCGGGATCCGTCGAATTGCCACCACGAGCAAGTTGATGTGCCATGGCCCGCAAACGTCGCCGCTCCTGACGGGACAGGCCGAGCACTTGATTCACCACCACCCCGGTCACCGCCTGCCGCGAGCCACGCCCCATCAGCCGCGTCTTCTCGGCGTTCACCTTGAATCCTTCTTCCTCGACGATGCGGCTGACGACAACGCGCGTCCTCCCTGCCTCCTCACGACTGAAGTCGCCCGAGAACGCAAGATCATCGGCATAACGCGTGTAACTCAGACCGTGCCGCTTCGCCAGACCGGCCAGCCGATGATCGAGTCGCAACACCAGTGCATTGCAGATTCCCGGACTCGTCGGGGCGCCTTGCACACAGTGGCGATGCCCCACCGGCACGTGAAACACCTCTCCGTCCACCTCCACTGGCTGTCGCTCCGCTTCCGTCATCAACACCGCGAGCGTCGTCGCCACCGGAAAACCATAGCCGTAGGCAATCAGCATACCTCGCACGCGGGCTGCCGTGACCGACGGAAAGAAATCCTTCAAATCCAGTTTCAACACTGCGCACTTGCCAACGTGCGGTTCGGCGCCGCTGCGAATGCTGCGTCCGCGACGAAACGCATGCGCGTGCTCACTCAACGGGAGTTTTTCCACCAGCAATTCGAGAAGTTTTCGCTGGATAAGTTTCAACCGCCGCTTCGGCGCCATGATGAGGCGCTTGCCACCAGAACGTTTTGGAATGGCAAAGGTGACGTAATGCGGCTGTCGCTCCTTTTCGCGGTGGATGGCGAAAAACCAAAGTTCTCGCAACGAAATCCCGAGTGTCTTTGCCACATCCTCCTCGGTCTTCCAAACCGGCAGGTTGTAACGCTTCAGTTGTTCCTCATCCGGGAGCAAATCGCGCAGGTTCCGATTGCGCGTGCGCATCGTGCCGCCAAAAAGTCGTTCGGCCTCCGCCACTGACATCAGATTCTTCTTCTTGGCCAGCCCCAGCACTCGCGCTGGTGATTTTGCTTTCGGCAACAACCGCTTGTCACGCAGCGCGCGCCGCCGATGATGTTCCTTGAGTGGGCCGCCGGAAGTATCCACACGCTCTTCGACCGCATCCAAGGCTGGTGATTGTTCGCCTGCCCCCGAGGACAAGCGAGATATGTCGCGCTTGGGCGCGATGCCGAACAGAGATTTGATCCAACCACCGAGGCTCATGATTGAGAACCTCCCGTGAAGGTGAAGCCAGATAAGACCCGGCGGCGGATTACTTTCGAGGCTCTGGACTCAGGGACTCCCTGCGTTGCGAACGTAGGGAACCCTGGCGATGTATGTCTGGCATGTCTCCTCCGCGGCGAAACACCGCGGCACTCATGGCTAATCCCCGGCCGCCGGGCCTTATCTGGCTTCATTGTTCTCATCCGACTCCTCTTCGTCAAAATCTTCTTCACTGTCCTCGTCTGCTTCGTTTTGCGGTTTGGGTGGCGCGGCGACCTCGTCCGCTGGCGCTGATGTCGGCAAATCCTTGCGTCCGTCTGCACTCGCTTTGAGCAACGCGATCATGTGTTCGCACGGACCTTTGCCCAGCAAATTCTCCTGGAAAAATGCGCAACTGCATGTGCCAAAAATGATCCGGCCGGCGTCCCCCACCACGATCTCCGTCTTCTCCGGGCCGACGTTGCCCGTCACCCGCCAGTCGCGATAAACGATCTCCCGCGTCACCGGGCCGTCCGGCGTTTTCAACTTCTTGGTCTTCCGCGTTTCCTGGGGTTCGCAGCGCGCGAACGGAACGGCATTTTTCGCCAGCAAGGCGTTGGCGCGCTCAACCCGTTCATCGGGCGGAAACATTTTCGCCTCGTCCACCGGCTGTTCAAACAACTCCCGATGCCGAAATCCCCGCGACTCCACATCAAAGATGGCGCGCCCCTGCCGGCACAACCGCTCACACGCGCGCCAGATTTTTTCCGGCGGCTGACCAAGGCTCGCGGCGATTTCCCGCGGTTGCGCGTGGAAACAATGGGCCAACACCTGATGAACGGGGGCGATCAACTCGCTACCCGCGGACGCGGTGTCACTCAATAAATCGAAGCTGCCGGAATCCGTCCACGATTGCGAACTCCAGCCCGAAAGCCCCAGCACAAACGCCATGTCCGGCAGTTTGACCACGTAGAAACTCGGCAGTCCTCGCCCCTTGAGATAAACCTCCACGCTCGTGGCAAACGGCAACAGCGGTTCGATCAGATTCAACCGTCGTCGTCCCCAAGTACGGATGACACGCGGTTCGGTGTAATTGTGTTCCGCGCCGCGCAGCTTGACCACCTGCTCCCACGGTTCAAGCACCAGCCGTGCATCTTCTCCGGGCGTGAATTCATAACGCAAAGCGCGGGGCGAAACTTTCGCTTTCGTGTAGCGCAAAAACCGGATGGCGGCGAGCAAGTCGGCGGGGCGCAATATCAATCGCGTGCCGGGCATCGCCATCGCGCTGGTCACCTGCAGGAAGCCACGCACCCAGTGATCTGGCAACTCCACCTTTTGCTCGAAGCGCCCGCCCGCACCTTTGGTCTTCAATTCAAAACCTTCCGACCCGATGCGCAACCAGGTTTCCCGACTGGAACGCAGCTCGTTCAACGCGCCCCACAGCCACGACGTGAAATCCACGTTGGTCGTGCCGGTGACTACCTCGCCCTCGGTCGCGAACATGTCGGGATTGAGCACCACCATCGCATACACGCTTTGATCCTGGCTGAAGGCTTCAAAGAACAGGCGGTCGGGATGCACGGTGATGACCGGATCAAGAATCCAACTCATCAGGTCGCCCTGCGTTTCCCAAATATCGTTCGACCAGATGGCTTCACCCAGCGCCCGGAGCGTGAAGCGGAGCAGCGGCAGATTTCGGGTAGCGCGGCCACGAAAGCGTACGGGCCGGCGGGCATTGGCGGAAATCCCCAGCATCGCGTGATCGCGACTGGAATCCAGCACGCTCGGACTGGCGTAATCAATGGCGACAATCATGTCATCTCCACGCTTCACCACCTTGTTGCAGCACAACTGCACCAACCAAAGCGGCCGCCTCTTTGCTCCGGGACAGTTTGCGCGATCTGAATACGCGCGACAGAAGGGAGCATCTTTCACGATCATACCACAGCACGGCGAGCCCCCATTGTCCCGAACCGTCCGTCAATGGTTGTGTTACAACACCGACAAGGTCCTCTGTATGCTCCGGGTTGGAGACTACCCAGGGTCCGTTCGAGTCACCTTTGGGTGGTCCGCTAGTCGAAGCACGCGCCTCGATGACCGAGAACTTTCCGGCCTGAACGGATTTCCACCATCCCCGGGCGACTTGCGGGGAAACACGATAGTCAGTTCGTTGATTGTACGACATGGTCAGGCGGCTCTTTCGTAAACCACCGGTTGCTCCCTAGCTCCGCGCAATTCCGGCCAGCGATGGATCACCTTCGCAATCAGCGCGAGCAGTTGTTCTTTGGGATAGCGCGTGTCCGGCAAGCCCAACGCATCCTTCGCCCGCTCCAAAATCAACCGCGCCGTCTCCGCGGTGTTGGCCGCATTCGCCAGCGCGTTGAACGCCAGCGTGCGCGTGTCCCGCTGCATGGGACGGAGCAAGGTTCCCAGCAAAAGTGGCAAATGTTCCGCCGCCAACCGCCGGGCGCGTTCATCCGCCAGACCGAGCGCGCGATACGCCAGCGCCATCACGTGAATCTCCGCGCCTTCCACCAAATCCGCGAGACTCCGCGGGTCGGCCAGATACGAAGCCGCCGACCGCTCGAACAACAGCCGCGCCAGCCGATTCTGTTTGATGAGCGGGTTGTATTGGTAGATGGAGTAAGCGGGCACTTTGCTCAACACATTCGCCGCCCGCCGCGAGAAGATCGCTTCGTCCGACTTCAGAGCCGCGTAGTAATCCGCGAGCTTATCCGCTTCCTCGACCAATTTTGGCGCGTTGCCCCACCGTTCGTACCGCGTGACAATGCGGCTCGCCAGCGAATCAATCATCTCCTCGTCACCGACGGCCATGAACCGGTCCAACAACTTGGCGTAGTTCTCGCCCCAAAGATTCGGTTGCACGTGCAATCGGTACGGGCCGCGGATGAGATCGGGAAACCGCTCGTAGAATTTCAACGCCAGCCCGACATTGAGTTGATGCACCGTGGCCAGGCCGAATCCCGGCCAGTTCCACTCCCGCGACGCGCCCGCCAAGGCCATCAGTCGCGCCACCACGTCCGGTTCGGGCGTCGTGGTATCCTCGACGAGCAAGCGCACTTGTTTGTTGAACTCGCCCGTTTCACTGCAAACGCGAATCAACGCGGCCCACAAATCCCACCAGCCCTTTTCCCGCGCATAGTCCGCCATCTTGCCGTAGCTGCCGCGCGTGAGCCAACCGCCCCAGACCGAACGCAAATGCCGGATCACGTAGGGAAACACCTCGCATCCGCGCCGTTCGACAATCCGGTAGAACCCTTCGGCCAGATTGCCGCTGTCCGGGTGGCGTAATTGCAACTGGCGCACCAGTTCGCTGGCATCCTTCACCTGCTCACACAGCACCAAGGTCTCGTCCGCCCATTGCTTCAACGGAACTTGCCGGCGATAAAGTTTCCACCGGAAATCCTCGTCGCCGCGCTGGGTGGCCAGCGTCAGCAGCCGGGTCCACAACGTTCGCTTGGTGGCCTGGAAGATTCCGCTGGGGATGTGTCGCAGAATAAACGGGCCCGCCACCTTGGCGTCCTTATCGTATAGCGCGCGGGCGGTCGCTTCATCCAGTTCAAACCAGAGGTCGAACTTGCGCAGTTGTCGCTGCCGCTGGCTCGACGTTGCCGCGCGCCCAAACCGTTGGAGCAACTCGCGGGAAATCTCCTGGGACCGTTTATCCCGGATGCTCCAATCGTAACGTTGCCGCAATTTCCAATCATACAATCGCTGGAACAGCTCCACGTCATCATGCTGGTCCACCTCCGTCAGCCAAGCATCAAGGATTCTGGCTTTGTCCCCCTTCCACTTGATCATCTCCGTGCGAAACTTCGGCAGCACCATGTAAGTGCTGAAGCGCGAGAGGATGAATGGGCGAAAGAGAAGCCGATTGCGCCGATAAAGCTCCGGCCCGAAGAGCCAGGTGAATCCGGAAAAGGAAATCTCGGCGGCGGCAAGTTTCTCAAGCTGCTCACGCAACGCGGTGTCAGCCATCGGTTGCTTCAGCAAAGACCGAATGGTTGGCTCCAGTTCCTTTGGAGTCATGCGTGCTAAAGCCTATGGAGAACAAAACTTCGGGGCAAGCCTCGCAAGCAGGTGTCACCAGGCGGCTCGCCAAACACCATTACCGGAAGGCAATGTTGCTTGGCGATACGTCCACCATGTAAACCTCCAAGTCCTCCAAAGCACTCAATACGGCTCTAACCTCCGGCCAATTCGCATCGAATTGTTCGCGCCGGGCGGATTCCCATTCCTCCCAGATTTCGTGCGAAAACTCCGGTGGGGCATCGAGATAAGCTCCCGCGAAATCCAAGACAAACGGCCGCGTCACAATCGTCATTTCGATGATCCTCAATTCGTCATCGGTGCGAATCAACTGTGGCACGTTGAATCCCAACATTTCCGTGACACCCGCCTCCGTGAGCCGCTGATAGGCGGCAACTTCGCGGAAGTATGGTTCAATCTCACGATGCACTTTTACTGCCGTTTTGCCTCCAGCGGACTTGTCTTCGGCCACGTGGATGATACCGTGGATTCCGAAGCCGAGCCGCTCCGCGAGTTGGAGTTGGTGGCGGCTCGCGTAAGTCAGCGCATTCTGTATGAAAACATCATCCATCGCTCTGCCTCTCTCCAGCCAAGGCGGGCACTCCGCCCGGGTGGATATGAGCTTGCTGGTGAATGGCTACAGTTTGCCGGTGGCCCAAATGGGGCCGGACTTCGTTCTGATCAACAGTCCCGTCAACCACGCGCCCGTCACAGCGACGCTGGTCATGAAGGTGGACGAAATCGAACGGCGCTGGAATGTCATGTTGCCGCAAGGCATCTCGGCGGCTAGCAAACGAGTGCAAATCACGCCCACGACCTGATTCCTGCGATTTCTTTGAGTGTGTCTTCATCCCGCGCTCAAACGCCTTGGTTCATTCTCAAACCGCACTAGCCCTTCTTCTCCAAGTAACCTTTCTTCACCTTTTCCGCGATCAAGCTTTCCGCCTCACGTTTCGCCTTCGCCTCATCGGCGAACGTCTTTGTCTGGGATTGGCCGGCGGTGCCGATGCGGCCGAAGCGCACGGTGAATGAATTGGCCGATAGCGCAATCTCCCAGAACTTCCGTGACGAGCCAGCGATGAATTCAAAGTGACGGACTGAGCCGGGTGCAGCAGCAGGAGGTGCGGCCGGCGGTACGGATTCCGGCACATTGGCCTGCTTCGTTTCGTCCCCGACTTTCAGTGGTGGAACGGGCGTCGCGGTTTCAAGTGCAGCCGGCGGTTTTATGGTTTCCACTGGTTCTTCCTCCTCCGGCTCAGTTTCTGCCTCCATCTCTTGCCCCTGCAAAAGCTTCTCCAGCCGGGCCAGCACCTCCTCCGGAGTGTGATACCAGTCCTTGGTTAGCACCAACGCGAAGCGCCAGCCGAAGGCCTTGAGGATGCCGGGCTGCATCAGGTAGCGGTCAAGCAGATTGGGATTTGCGTAATGCCCGTCGGTGTCCACCAGGATGCCGAGTTGATAAAGGCTGTCGGCCTTGCTGCGCACGGCGAGGTCGCAACGGAACTTCGATTGGCCGACGTTCAAATCCACTGCATACCCGCGCTGCCGCAGCGCCACGGCCAATTGCTCCACCACCACATCGCCCTTGCTCAAAAGGGCGAGCGCTTTGCGGCTGAGCGGATTCAGATTTTCCAGGACGCGCCGCGCAGTGACCTCGTCACCCTTAGATACTGCCTCGGCGTAGTGCAGGAAGTTTTTCAGACTGTTGGCGCCATCGTTGTAGTCGTTGGTGATATCGTGGTGGCGGATCGAACTCACGATGGCCATGTGATGCTTGGCGCGGGAGAAGATGACGTTCAATCGCTTCTCACCACCGCGCTGATTGATTGGGCCGAAGTTCATGAGCATCCGGTCGTTGGCATCGTGTCCGTAGCAGACGCTCATGATGATGATGTCGCGCTCGTCACCCTGGACGTTTTCCAGATTCTTCACAAACAGCCCGCAGAACACATCATTCTCTTCACGCACATATTCAGTCTCCAACTGCGCCGCGAACGCAGCATCCTCGTCCGCCAGCCGGCTCAAGGCGCTTTCCAATTCGCCCTGCTGTGCTTCTGAAAAAGCCACGAGACCAATGCTCAGCTTGGTGTCGCGCTGGAGAATGCTTCGGACGAGCTGTGCGATGTAAGCCGCCTCGTTCGGATTGCGGCGATCTTCATAGAGACCGTTCTCCATGAAATGAAAACTGATGCTGCCGGCGAGCAGCGCGTCCACGTTCGCGCTGCCCTGCTCATTGGCAGTGACCATCAACTCCGACCGGTCGGCGATGGCCCGTTGACGGTCGGGAATCGTGAACAGGTTGCCAGCGTAGTATGCCGCGTTGGAAAAGCTGATCAGCGACTCGTAGCGGCTGCGGTAATGCCACGCGAGCAGCGTGGACGGCAGATTCTGCGCGGACTGGGTGAGGAAACTGTCCGAATCCAAGTCCACTTCGATGCGTTCGCCCTCTTCCTCGACGATCACGCTCTCGTCCTCGGTCCGCGCGCTGGCGAAGAATGTGGTTGGCGGCAATTGCATCTCATCACCCACGACGATGGCTTGGTGGGAGCGATAGATGGCGGGGATCGCCTCTTCCATGGGAATCTGACTCGCCTCATCAAAAATCACCACATCGAACAACTCGGGATCGAGCGGCAGCGTGTCGGAGACGCTGAGCGGGCTCATCAGCCAGATCGGTTTTAGATCCTGAATCACCTGACCGGTATCGCCCGCGGCGAGGTCGCGAATGGATTTATAGCGCATCGTCTTGCCGAACTCGTGTTCGAGATCGCGCCGGCCCGCCGCGTAGGATTTCTTGAATACCTTTTGCTCCTGGCTGAGTTGTGACGCGGGGAGCGACGAGATGTTAACGTGCTCAAGGAACTTCCGTCGCACCGCCATGCGGATGCAGCGCGCGTTCAGCCCGAGCCATTCGCGGTAACGTTTTTCCAGTTGCTCCATTTTGCGAACGAGCGTGCGGCCTTCGAAGCGATTCACCGCGCGATCTTCGCGGTAAACACAATTGACGCTCTTGTGCCCAACCGCCGCTTCAAACTCATCCAACCCAATGGGCGCATGCCGCAAGGCGTGCGTGAAGGAATCGGGAAGTTCGGTCAACTCAGCCAGGACGGGTGACAACTCGGCCAGCGTGCCGGTCTGCTCCCGCAACTTCGCGAGCACCTCCGCCAGTTCTGGAAACTCAAACTGCTCGTATTCGGCCAAAGTTGCGCTGAGAGTCTCATCCAGCGCGGTAAAGCGGTCATGAATGCCAGCGAGACTGTCAATCAATGTGCCGGCCTCCGAAGATTCGGCCAGCAACTTGAGCAGCGTCTTGACCGAGGGATGCGCCAAACGCGGGTCGGCTTTCAATTCCGCCACCTGCGACCGGAACGCATCCACATCTTCCACGCGCCAATCGGTTGCTGCTTTTTGTCGCAATGACTCGCGCTCCGCCTCGGCTTTGTGGCGGGCAGACAAATCGCCAAGAATTTTGCTCCACGCTGGCGCAACGGCGTGTTGAGAAAAATCATAGCGCGCCTGAAGGGTTTTCTTCAGTCGCCAGAAAGCCGGTTGGAGAAAACGGAAAATGGATGTTTCAAACGACTGCGCCTGAGCCAGGGCATTCTCGGTGTCGTCCGGTGACAAGGGCTCGCGCCAGCCGGTGGTTTTTTCCTGGGCTTTCTGAAGGGCCTTGGCCTTCTTGTCCAGATCAGCAGCCAGCGCAGTGAAGGATTGCTCGGCCGGGCCATGCGTCAACACCCCGAGCAGATTGCGCTCAGCCAATGGTCGCACGCGAACGGCAAACTCCAGGATGGTTTGGATTTCCTCGAACGTGTCCCACAACTCGCCGGGCAGGCCGGACAACTCCAGGGCGTTCTCAATCGCATCCAGCAAATCGTCGGCTTCATCCAAGCGCTTCGACAATGCCTCCAGCGGACGATCCGCCTGTAACACGCCCTTGCCGAGCCATCGCAATGGATGTTTGGCGAAGCAGAGTTCCTCGCCGAGATCAGCGAGCGCCGATTGCAACCGATTGATCACGTCGCCGTGCTGCTGCCACAAGGGATACTCCGGCAGGAGATCTTCCACCTCCGGCGGCAACTCCGATGCGCGCCCGCGCAATTCGACCAGTCGATGCAGCAGCGACCGCATGGCAATCCCAGTGTGAGTGTGGGCCTGACGCATCACTTCCGAGAATCGCCGTAGTGTAACGAGGTCCTGCTCCATCGCTTTCAACGTCTTGGCGCGGAGCGATTCTGCTTCCGGGTCAAGGTCAGTCTGGCTCAGAAACTTTTCGTAGGTCTGTTTGAGATTCTGGATGAACGCCTTCTTGTCCGTTTGCGAATCGTGAATCAGGCAGCAGAGTTCATCGAGGCCCTGCTGACGCAGCCGATGGAACACCACGTCAATCGCGGCGCGCTTTTCACAAACGAACAGCACGCGCTTCCCGCGCGCGACGTAGTCGGCGATGAGATTGGTGATGGTCTGCGATTTGCCCGT
Source organism: Limisphaerales bacterium (assembly GCA_044225555.1). GTDB lineage: Bacteria > Verrucomicrobiota > Verrucomicrobiia > Limisphaerales > JADLHS01 > JADLHS01. The sequence continues at coordinate 129,584 of JBGAIM010000004.1, forward strand.
GCCAGGCGGGCCTTGGATGATATAACTCGCGCCCGTGCGCGCTCGCGCAATCGCCGACGCCTGCGTGGCATCGCACGAAATGACCAGATGTTGATCGGTCAGCTCGAGCGGTGGTGGTGGCGCTTCCTCGGCGGGCTTGGGCGTAAGGGAGAAAACCGTGTCGAACGCCCCGCTGGTCATGTCCGTCTCGATGAGCTTCGCGTAATCGCGCACCAACGTCATCTTGCGGTAGTTGAAATTGCCAAGCGTCAGACTGCACAGATCAAAGTCCCACGAGTAGGGATTTTGATTGTCACCTTCGCGCAACGCAAACATCTGCCGTTCGGTTTCGAGGACCTTGCCGGTGTCGGATGGCGGAGTCGGATCAACAATGTGAAGCGCCGACCTGTCGGGCGGTAGCGGTTGTCGCGCTGCGACAACCCCGCCCGTAGAGCGGGCGGAATCGGCGCGGTTGTCAACATCGTCGTCACGAAAGCGTTGCGCCGCTGAACGCGGCGCTACTCGTCGCAGCGCGACGAGTTCCACCTCACTGACCGGCGGTTGCGTCAGATGTGGCAGGCGTGGTTGTGGCGGAGCGCCGGCCACATCACGAAGCGGCATCGGTGTCGGGCGCACCTTTTCCAAGAAGAGCTGCAAACCCAGGGGGCGGAAGTTCTCCCGATCGTAACTGTAATCTGGCTTGGCGCTAACGCGGGCTTTGCGCGCTTGCATTTTCAACCGCCGGCGATATTGATCCACGCGCTGCCGGGCTTTCTCATAAATCAGCTCAATCTGCGGCCGGTCGATCTTGTTGAGCGTCACGCCCGGTTCGCTTGCTTGAATCTGCGCCTTGAGCGCATCGTAAAACTGATCCAGCGAGGTTTCCTTCAAATCAATGAACTCCGGCAGGCTCAGATTGTAGAGCTCCTTGAGGTGATGGCGCAGCGCGGGATTGACCTCGGCTTCGCTGCTCGTCGGATCGAGCACGTAATTGTCGCGCACACCCTTCTTCTTCGTGAGTTCGACGGGCAGCAGCAACAACGGGGAGTGGATGCGTTCGTGTTTGTCTTCCTTGAGATTGTTCCAGCGGAGGAAACAAAGCACGAGCCGAAGCTGGGCAAAGCCATACTCGGCGCGGTCACGACGCGCCTCGCTGATGATCTTATCGAGCACGCCCGGAATGTAAGGCGCGTCTTCGAAGCGAAGATATTTGCCGAGCGACATTGGCGCGCCCTCGGTCACTGTCGCAGCCAATTCGGGATGCCAGACGAAAAGTTGCTCCAGCTTGATGTTGCGGTAATCCAACAGCACGGGCACCGACGCGATGGTGAGGTTCAGCGTCTGGAGTGTCGGTTTGAAATAGATGAGGCGATTGCGCCGGGAGATTTCAAAGAGCCGGTCGCGCAGATGCGATTGAATCAGCCGCCGCTTGCCGGTGACGGGCGATTCTTTGAATTCTTTTTTGGTGAAAACGTTCGTGTCGAAGTCCACCGTCTGTTCACGGTAATTCTCCAGCCGCGAAATCATCTGTCCGAGGTCCTGCGCGCGTTTGTGACGGTTCAATTCCGTCATGTGCAGGATCGTCGAGGCCAGCACGGGATTGAGGCGCGAGTTGATGCTGAAAAGATTGGTGCGGTTGACGGTGAACAATTCCAGCTCTCCGGCATCGGTAAAGTCCAGCCCGCACGCCACGCTGGCCAGTAACAGGCCAAGCGAGAAGATATCGGTAAGCTCATCGTGATGACCGATCGCGTGCTCCCATGAGCGATATCCCGGCAAGAACACCGGCTTGGTAACAGCGCCATCAACTGCGCCCACAGCCAAATCGGACACGGTCAGCGAACCTTGATCAATGTCCGCCGTGCGCCGGGATTCGCCGACCACCTCGACAGCCTGGCTCGCTTGGACCTGCAACGCTTCGACTTTGGCGGTGTTCTTCTCGGGAGAATTCACCTTATCTGGCGTGAACATCAGACGCCCTGCGTCGGTAATGATCAGGTCGCAAATTCCGTCGAGGGGTGCAACCAGCCCGGCTTCGTGCGCGGCGACAACCTGCTTCATCAGCGGCAGCACTGCGGCCAGAACGTCGTCGGTCTCGAAGCCGCCTTTCGCCACGCCGGCTTCGAGGAATTTCAGAAACGGAGACTCGTTCAACTCACTCACCGGTCACCTCCGCTTTGGCCAGCATTTCCCCGGCTTGCTCCTTGAGTTTCCGCAAGTCGCGGACCTTCATCTTGAGTTCCTTCGCTGCGAGCTTTTCGAATGGTGCATCCAACTCCAGTTGACGGCTCAACTCCAACGCAGCCGCGAGCGGCAGCTCATCGAGTTCCGGGTCGGCGGTGACAAAATCCAGCAACAAATAGCATAGATACTCACGGAGTTTGGCTTCACTGAACTTGAGTTCAGCTAGAGCCAACGGGTCTTTCGACTTGGCTGGCACAATGTCGGCGAAGAATAGTTTGGCATGGCCGAGGACCGCCGGAGTCTGAAACCATTTCGGTTGGAGAAACTGCTCCAGCAGCCGGCGCGTGCTTTTCACCAGTCGTGCCTGGCCGATCAAATCCAGATCATCAAGTGCGACCACGCCCTCAATCATGCTGGCGATTTGAGGCGCTGCGTTGTCGCGCTGTTCCTGCCAAAGCGCCAGAGCCCGCGCGCGAATGAACGCTTCCGGGTGCGACACGCCTTCCGTCGCCACCACGTTCTTTGCGAAGATTTCTTCCGCTTGCTTCAGATAGCCGGGAGCGCTGACCTGACCGATTCCGGTTTCGATCTTTACCAAACCGGCGATGACCGGATGCATATCGCCGGTGACGTGAAGTGAGCCCCGGTCTGCAAAAATTTCAGTGTAGAGCTGAAACCGTCGGGCGGTCTGCTCGTGGCTCGCCGAGGCGCGCGGATCGTTGGCCACCGCGTGAATCAAGCGGTCGGCGATGTGGAGTTCGCCCTGCTCCCACTGCCACAGATGGTAATGCGCCAATTCGTGACCAATGACGGATTTGAGTTCTTCAGCGTTCAGCAGGGATAGGACCGGGCCGGAAAGGACGACGTGGCCCTCGCCGGGAATGAAATAAAGCGCCGCGTTCGGCTGCGGGCTGTTCTGCGCCTGATAAACGGTGACAGGAAGGTCGAGTTGCAGCCGGGATTTCGCTTCCTCGACGGCCTTGAACAAATCCGGATGGCTCTCGGCGTCCAGGCGGTAGGTGGACTTGAGCAGGTTCAGCCGGAGGTTCTCGATGTAATCCGCCTGAGCCCGAGCCGAGGCAAACCAATTCCACAACTCCCGCTCCCGTGACTTGAGGTAATCCCTCAGTTCAAGGTGATACGGCAGCGGTTCGAGATTGGCGTCAGGCGTGTCCACGCGTATTGGCGGTCATTAAACCGGAGACGCTGTTCCAGGTCAAAGGAACAGGTGCCGGGCGGCAATTCGGAGTTAGTTTGACTTGCATCAAGCCGCTCGTTTCCGCCGTGTGCGAGACTTGGCCCATGAGCGAGAAACCTCTGATTGATCCGGCGAACGAGAAAGTCGTTTCGCTGGCGGAAGAAACCAGGTTTGCCCCCAACGGGATCGTGAGCCGGACCCTGCTGCGCACGGATACTACGCGCGTGGTGTTGTTCGGGTTCGCGGAGGGACAGGAACTGACGGAGCATACTTCAACCCAACAGGCGGTAATTCAAATCCTCTCCGGGGAATGCGAGTTCAGTCTGGGAGGCCAGCCCCGCGGGTTGAAGGCGGGTGATCTGGTCTATATGCCGCCGAACCTGCGGCACGCCGTCAAGGCCACGCGTCAGTTCTCCATGCTGCTGACGTTGACCAAACCGGCGGAACGGCCCGCGATCCCAGCCAGTTCCCGGCAGATAGTTGCCCTGCAAGCGGTTTGAACGAGGTCGCACCCATGAGCAAGCGAACGATCACCCTTGATGTACGCGAGGATATTCGCGCCGGTCGGGAGCCATTTTCAACGATCATGACCGCGGTTGCCCGTTTGCAGCCTGCCGAGGACCTGCTCGTTATTGCCCCATTTGAGCCCAAGCCGTTGTTTCACGTGCTGGCAAAGCAAGGTTTTCGTCCGAGCTCGCAACGATTGGCCAGTGGTGATTGGCAGGTACTGTTCTCGCGCGCGGAAGGCACACCCGAGAAGACCCTCGGCGTTTCCGTCACTCCCCCCAGTTGTGGCAGTTCAGCGACCCAACCGGACGCGATGGTTGACCTCGACGCGCGCGGTCTCGAACCACCACAACCCCTCGTGGCCATTCTCGAGGCGACTGCCGGACTCCGGCCCGGCGCCATGCTGCAGGCCCGGACGGACCGCCGCCCCGTGCATCTTTACGCCCAGCTCGAAGAGCGTGGTTTCACAGCCGAATCCCACGAACAACCCGATGGAAGCTTCCTTACCCATATCCGCCACCGCTAATCCAGCATCGGCCCGGCCCGCACCAGCCGTATCGCCGCTCCGGGCGAATGCGCCCGCCATCAAACTGCCGCTGGCGTTCATGCTGACGGGGCTGGCGGCGTTGTTGGCCGGGTCGCTGTGGCTCGTGGCGCAACCCTCCGTCCTCGCAGCTTATCACTACAACCAATATGTCATCGCCCTGACGCATCTGTTCGTGCTGGGTTGGATCTGTTCAATCGTCATGGGCGCGATGTATCAACTCGTGCCGGTGGCGTTGGAAACCACACTCTACAGTGAAGTTCTCGCCCGGTGGCAGTTCGCATTTCACCTCGTCGGTTTCGTCGGCATGGTCTGGATGTTCTACACCTGGAACATGAAACAGGTCGGGCATTTCGGCACGGTGATGACGGTCGGCGTGGGGTTGTTTGTATTCAACATTGCGCGCACCCTGCTGCGCGTGCCCAAGTGGAACGTCACCGCGACGGCGGTCGCCACCGCGTTGTTTTGGATTTCTTGCACCGTGCTCGCCGGACTTTCCATCGCGGCCGGCAAATGCACGTACGAATCCACGGAAGGGCTGGCGACGGTCGGTGGTATTCGCACGCTGGTGGACGGATTGCGTTCGGTGGCGGGACACATGTCGCATTTCGACGCCATCAGCGCCATGCACGCGCACGCGCATCTTGGTGGGGTGGGCTTCTTCACCCTGCTCATCGTCGGTGTGTCCTACAAACTCATTCCCATGTTCACGCTGAGCGAACTTCAGAGCCGGCGGCGAGCCGGGCTTTCGATCGCGTTGCTCAATGCCGGGCTCGCCGGCTCCTTCCTCACCATTTTGCTGCGCAGTCCGTGGAAACTCGCCTTCGCACTTGTGACGATCACGGGGCTGGCGATCTACGGTGTGGAACTCCGGGCCATTCTGCGGGCCCGCAAGCGTACGGCGCTGGATTGGGGCGTCCGCTATTTCCTGACGGCGGTGGCGTTGCTGGGGGCGGTTTCCCTGCTCGCGATCGTGCTCTCCTGGCCGGGTCTGCCGCTGAACCCACTGACCGGCCAGTTGGAAAACCTCTACGGCTTCCTCGGATTGCTCGGCGTGGTGTCGTTCGCAATCATGGGAATGCTCTACAAGATCATCCCCTTCCTCGTCTGGTTCGGCGTTTACAGTCGGCACATCGGTCGCGCGCAAGTTCCGGCCCTGGCGGAGATGTATTCGGCCCAGCTGCAAAGGATCGGTTATTGGAGTTTCCTGGCCGGCTTGCTCGGGACCAGTGCCGGCATCCTGCGCGAAAGTGAGAATTGGGTTCGCCTGGGTTCGCTCCTTTTCACCACCAGCGTCGCCGCCCTGCTGCTGAACATCGGGAGAATTCTCGCCCACGCAGTTCGCCCGCAAATCGCGCCCCTGGTTCCAGTCCGCCAGCCAAAACACATCCCCGCATGAATCCCCCCGAACTTCTCAACGAACAGACTGTCCTCGAAGCGATGCGGCAGGTAATTGATCCCGAGATTGACTGCAACGTCGTGGATCTCGGCCTCGTTTACGGCATCACCATCACGGGCACGAAAGTCACCGTGCAAATGACCCTGACGACGCCGGGCTGCCCGATGGGTGAAAGCATCGCCCAAGGCGCCCAGTGGGCCTTGCTCGGGATCGCTGGGGTCGAGGACGCGGTGGTGGAGATCGTTTGGGATCCACCGTGGAATCCCTCCATGATGACCACGACTGGCCGCGCCGCCATCGAAAGGCGCTGACCCACTTTCCACAACAAACAAAACCAAAGACTATGACTAACACAACCGAACTGGGACCCGACCGTATGCTGGACGTGCGCGAGATCCCCTGCTCCATCAAACACGGATTGATCATCCAAACCTTCGTTGACCTCAAGGTCGGCGAACACTTTATCCTCCGCAACGGTCACGATCCCGTGCCACTGCGTTACCAGTTTGAAGCCGAATTTCCGGGCTCCTTTACTTGGGAACATGTGCATCGACTGCCCGAGGACGTAGCGGTGAAAATCACCAAGGTGAAGTTTTTGACCGGGCTACCCAAGATCGTGCCCGGCTCCTGCGGACATCACTGAACCGCAAATCTCCCGGCCCAGCCACGGAATTCCTTAACCACGTCAAAGCCTTAGCTGGAGCCGGGGTTATGGTGCAATCACCGATGAAGATTGGGTAGTGTCCGACACTACCGAAGATTGCACCAACTTGCCGGATTTGTCAGCGCAAGTGCCCACGCTCAAAGACGCCACCTATTTCTTCATCCCCACAGAAAAAAAGGCGGCCGGGAGTTCTTCCCGGCCGCTGTGAATCGATTGCTTTTCTAAAGCCGCAAACTGGACCTAGTACCGCGTGCGGTAGAAGGTCGCGCCTGTGGCCGTCGTCGTGTACGGCGAAGTCGCGGCAGGCACATCAATGTAGACACCGGTTGCATTGGTTGAGGACTGCAGGGTGCCTGCCTGCCACGTTACGGTCACCTGATTCGCGCTGGGGCCAGCTGCGATTGAGGGCGTTATGTCAACGAAGCTGGAGTTGGCCAAGGTTGCAGCCAGGTAAACTCCGACCGCCTCCAACGGACTCAAAGCCCGACGCCAGATGCCGATGTCATCAATGTCGTAATAGCCTTCCTCCGGGTAAACACCTGAGGGGCTCTGACCGATTGTGACCGGGTTGCCGGTATCAAGATTGCCGGCAGCCGAAGCGGCACGGACATCCGCCTGCTTGCCATCCAAGTAGGTAACAGCCACGCCCGTGCGATCGAAGGTATGGACCAAGTGATGCCAGTTGCCATCGTCGATCAGATAATCCGGCCCATAGAGCTGGACATTGCCGTTCAGGCTGTAGGACCAACTGCCCAATTGATAGGACGGAGCAAAGGTGAAACCAGCGCCGCCATAGGAGTTAACGGCCGTCGCGATGAAGGGCAAGTCACCCAAGTCACCAACACCATTGAATGCCGGGAAGCGGCACCAATATGCGACGCTGAAGTTGACGTTAGAACTAAAGCGCAGATCGGGTTTGTCGCCCAAAGTGACAAAGAACGCGTTGGTTACGTTTCCATTTTCGTCAACGGCCGTATGGTAATGCAGGCCCTTGCCCAGCTTGCCATCGGCGACGTAATTGAAGTCTGGATTGCCAGCCGAAGGCGCAACTGTATTGGTACTGGTGAGCTTGGTGTTTCTACCCGTACCATGGTTACCACGTCCGCTCGTATCATTGAGGGAATCATTGAAGGGCAGGTGCAGGACCACACCAGGCACATTTATGGGGCCCGTTGGAGCTGCAATCACCGTGAGAGTCGCGGCCGAACTATTGGTTACCGGACCGACCGCGTTGTTGATGCTGACAGAGTAATTACCGGCATCGCTTGGAGTGACGGGGTCAATGGTCAGGGTGCGGGTATTCGCACCGTAAATATTCCCACCGTCGAACAAGTCAACGCCACCTTTCTTCCATTGATAGGTCAGCGGCTGCTCGCCGAAGGCACCAACGGTGAAACTCGGCGGCGTGGGCGATGATTCATAAACGGTCAGCGAAGCCGGCTGCTTGGTAATAGTCGGCTTGGTGCCCGGGTACGCCAACGCGTAGTGGTTTGAGATTTGCAGGGACGTCAGGGCGTAGGGGTAAACGGCCACTTCATCAACCGTGCCGTTGATGGTTCCTTCATACGCCGGCTGGTTGCCCAAGTGCTTGGAGCCAATCGTGACATTGACACTGGAAGCACGCAGGCCGGAGGGGCGGACAGGGCCCGAACCACGCAAATCACCATCAACGTAGATGTAAAGATTCGCCCCGCCACCCAGGACGTTGAGGTCATCGTAAACGCCGACAATGTGATGCCAATTGCCGTCCGGACCGATGTCGGCAAAAGCTTCGTACCGAATATTGCTACCGGCGCGCGTGAAGAAATGGAACGCCTGGTTGCCATTCGCGGGATTGGGGAATACATCCAGCGCGAACTGCTCGCTGGCCGTGGTGCCGGATTGGCCATTGCCCTTCGCAATGATCGTGGACTCGTCAACCACCCCGGCCGGCACATTGACCCAGGCTTCCACCGAGAAATTGGTGTGGCCCGAGAAGTTGATTCCTCCCGCCGCCGGGTCGCCGCTGATGTTACCCGAATAGGAGTTTGTGCCGTTATACGCAACGGCCGTGTCCGGATCGAGCGCCGAGAAACCGGGCTGACCTAGTGACGCGGCAAAATAGGTGCCGTCGTGACCGCCGTACTTGTCGAGGGTCGTGCTCCCGCTGGTCTCACCCAACCGCCAATACGCGACCGGCCCGTCACCGATCACAGCTGCGCCAAAGCCAGTGGGTGGGGTGACCACGGTCAGGGCAACGGTATCGCTGTTGGTTCCAGAGGAAGCGACATTGGCGCAAGTGCAACTGTAATTGCCCGCCGTTGCCGCGCTCGCAATCCCGCTGTAACTCGAGGAGGTGGCGCCAGGAATCGCAACCCCGTTCGTCTTCCACTGGTACGTGATCGGTGCGCTTCCGGTCACGGTCACCGAGAAGGTAAATGGCCGGCCAACGTAGCGTGAAGCAGGCAAGGGCTGCTTGGTGAAAGCCGGAGGAACGGGTATGGCCACGTTAAATGGGATTGAACTGGTGGCGGAACCGTATGGGTTGGAGACCACGACGGCGACCGTGGCCGCGCCTGACGGCAGAATTGTTGTGAAGTTGGTGGTAGTCACGCCGGCCGAGACACCATTCGTGTACCAGAGGTAGCTCAACGTCGGACTACCTTCGGCCCAAACCGAAAAATCCAACGGCGATCCCGCATACGCAGTGCCGGAAACCGGCTGGACCGCACGAGTGATCGTGGGGGGTACTTGGGCCGCGTTGTAGATCGCAGCAATGTCAACGGCGGACAGCGCGGTATTAAAAATCGCCGGCTCGTCAATTGATCCGCTAAAGCGCAATCCTTGGGAAGCAAACTGCACTGGGTCCACGGGGGGATTGGCGGTCGGGTTGGGATCCGCTCGGGAGCCGATGGACCAGCGGTTGGTGACGTCCCAACAACCGTGCGCGCTGGTGTAGGTTGCGGAGAGCACGCCATTGCGGTAAAGGTTCCATTGCGTGCCATCGTAAGTACCTGCCAAGAACACCCAATTTCCAAAATCTCCCTCGGGGATCTGCATGGCCGCCGAGTGATAATAATTGGCCGCTCCGCCCGGATAGAGGAGGTCAAAGCCCGCGCCCACGCCGTTGCAGACTCCAATCTCATAAAAGTTCGTGGTTGTTCCACCGAGTAATTGATCATCTAGTTTGCCAATCCGAAGGAAGGTCTCTCCCCGCGCATCATCCAATCCATTCGCAATGATATTACGAAAGAAGTCCCGGGCCTGCGGCTTGACCCATGCCATCAGGGTGATGTTGCCAGAAACGTGAAGACCTGCAGCGTCGGGAAGACCAACCGAACCGTTGGCACCATCAAAGTAAACGGCCTTGTTGCCAGCGCCGAAACCGGCACCAGCGGGACCAGCTTGGGCTGCGAGGGTTCCCCACATGTTTGTGCCATCAGCGGCGCTGCCGACGCTGCCGCTGTTGGCGGCAATGGGAAGGGCGCTCGCAGCGGGCGGGGTGACCGCTGTTTCGTTCATCGGCCAGTAGGCCAACGGGGCATCAGCCAGGATTTGAGCGCTGTATCCAGCGTTGTTGGTAGTGGCCGCCTGATAGTGGGCCGCAATCTTGGACGCGGTAAGCACGGTTCCATAAACTGCAACTTCGTCCATCAAGCCATCATAACCGCGATTACCAGCATAGCTGTTGGCCCCAAGGATTGCGGGCCGAGTCAGCACGGGAGCATAGGTAGCGCTACCGTTAAGCACGGTGCCGCCCAAGCGAGTTATCGCCTGACTGTTCGGCAACCAACCGGTCCCAGCGGCGCTCGTAGCCAGGGTCCCAGCAGCAACACCGTTGATGTAGATGCGCTGCGTCGTACCATCGTAGGTACAAACGACATGCTTCCATGTGCCTGTTACCAGCGCTCCACTTGTGGAATTGAGAGCTCCGGCATATCCACTGTTAAGACCGAGCCGGAACTGGATGAGGCCCGTATCGGTCAAATAAATAACCACGCCCTGCCGGTTGGCACCACCAAATCCGTTCGGATTTAGGGAACTAAAGATGGCGGCGCCGGTTGTATCACCGCCCAGCGTGGTTGGTTTCAACCAAAACTCCACGCTAAAGCTGGCCGGATTCAGCGCTTTGCTGAAAGCTACATCGACCTTCGCATGGCAGTCGCCCACGACGCCCCCGACGTTCGTAAAGCTGAGCGCGCTGCCCACGATGCCTGGGATTCCTTTGCCGACATCGAGCACGACGTAACCATCGGCCGCGCTGCCAAGGGTGCCGGAATTGGCAACACTGTTGAGCGGAGGTGAGGTCGTGGCTTCATCGAATCGCCAGTAGCCGAGGGGGCTAAATGACGTAACGGTGCTGGAATAGTCCGCCCGGAGGGGCGAGACACCGCAGAGAAGAGCCAAGCCGGCAGCGGCCAAGCAGGATCGAACGTGTGTTTTCATAGGCAGGAGTAACTACAGGAGGTTTGTTGTCTTTCAGGATTGCAGGAAAACAGATTTACCCAAAAATCATCTCGTCGCGAGTATCAATAGCCCTTGGCCCAATTCTTTGGCCGGGTCGTAACGTCTTGCAGCCACGCGATGTCTTGGTTTCTGGGAGAGGGAGTATCGGACGAACCAAGCCCCCCTTGAGGCCTCAGTGGAGGGGTTGTGCGTCCATCACGCCACACCTTGATCTCCGAATGTCCATCCGCGAACGAAAAGCCGGCAGCCCGCTTGTGATATGCACCCGGCCAGTCCTGGCCGAACTTGTACTGGTTCTCTTGCCGCGGATCAAACCCCTCCATCTGAGTGTAAAAATTTCCCCAGTTGATCGAGTCTTCGCGTTGGTCCAAGAATACAAACGTCTTGACTGCACCCGGTGTACCTCTGCCACCGATTATCTGAGACATCTTCGTAAAGAGCGTGTATGGGGAGGCACCCGGCGCACCATCTGAACTACCACCAAAACCACCCAAGAAGAAATTCATGGACATGGTTCGCACCCGGGGTTTGACCTCCCCGGTTGACGTAGTCACGGTAGAACGGTCAGCGGGACACCGATAGATCCCGGCGCTCTGATTATACCGCCAGAGCGGACGGAGTGTGATATCAGCATTGATATCCCAGTTTTTCGGATCCGACGTGAAACTCAATTCCGTCCAAGTCCACGCATATTCGTTTCCGGCGCCACCTGAACCATCGTGACTCGCATACACAATCCGATCGTTGTTGTCTTCGGCGTACATGCGCCAAGCCAAACTCAACTGGCGGTGATTGGACATGCACTGAATCCCCTGCGCCTTGAGTTTCGCTTTCGCCAAAGCGGGCAGTAACATTGCCGCCAAAATCGCGATGATGGCAATGACGACCAGTAATTCGATCAAGGTAAAACCTTTCGCGGTCGGACAACGATCCGTGCGAGAGTTAGGTACTGAAACGACCTTCTTGTTCATAGGCAGGACTATGTTTGAGTGAGGAGTTTGGGAACAGTGCAACAACAAACGGGAGGCCGGGAGACCGTTCGAGACCAGTCTTTTTGCCTCCCGGGCGGCTCGCGAAGAAACTCCGGCGAGCCGACACCGAAAAAAAGCTCACATCCACAGGATTGATGTAGCTCATAGGAACAACAGGTTTATGGAACTGGTCGGCGATAATTGCAACAAAAAAAACAGCAATAAAAACCGCATCTTCATGCGGAGGTTGTTTTTAAGTCCGGTCCACCGAGTGGTTTACTTCTAAGCACGGGGGATGCCGGACCTCAAACCAACCAGAAAACCGAGCAATTTCGACAGAACTGGCGGAGGCGCTTAGACCCCGCCGCTGTTCAAAATTGTCCTTGGTGAAGAAAACTCTACGTCACGGGAAACCAATTCCAGAACAACTTGTCGCCCCCAAAAATGGTCTGGCCGGCAATCAATCGCTTCCGCCGCGAACTTGACCCCTTGGCCGGCGGTTTGATCATTTTGCCATGAGCAGTCCCGCCAATAGCCAGCCGATCACCTGCCCGATGGCATCAAGCGCAATGAAACGGAAGCCACTGCGAGACACATAAAGCCAGTCAAGTGAACAGAGACACCATGGCCACCAACGATGCGCGACACACGAGCGAACCACCCGTAGCCCCCAAAATGAACGCGGCAACCTATCCAGACAATTTTTCGTCAGTGCGCGTTTGGTGGTTTAGGAATGAGGCGCGGCGAGCAGGCTATTTGTCCTTGCCGACAGCCCTGTTCGTCGAGACACCGAGGATGGATTCAATCCGTGCGATGTATTTTTTCACAGGTACCCGGGCAATGACCTGGCCAATGACTTCGAGCGGGACATCTTCCAGTCGCCTGAACCGGACACAACTCTTGCCCATGTCCAGCTTCTTTCCTGTCGCCTGCCAGGCCTTGCGAAACCACAGCTCCGTGGGCTGGTCGCCATAAACGCTCATGAGATAGAGCGCCATGTGGTTCTTTTGCGACGCAAGATTCGCGTAAGGCAAGGGCAGCTTCGGATCACAATGATAGCCGGCAGGATAAATACTGTGCGGCACCACGTAGCCGATCATCCCATAGCTCATGCATTCCTGGTAGCCCGCAGGCAGATTGTCGAGAATAACGTCGCGAACGGCACTGATGGCCCCACGCCGGTCAGCCGGCAAGCTTTGCAGGTATTCGGTAACGGTCTTCGCGTTGCTCTTCATGACACGGTCCTGGCGGTCGCCATCAACAATTCATGTATTTCCAGTTCCTCGGCTTGCCCTGTTCAAGCCAGCCGATAGTTGTTTCAAGCCGTTTTGTCCGCGTTTCCTCACGCTTCGCCTCGGTGATCCACTCGATGTATTCTCGCTTGTGGCTCGGGCTGAAGTCCTCGAAAGTCTGCCGCGCCCGCAGGTTCCGCCGGAGGGCAGCCGTGAGATCGGGCGGAACGATCAGTGGCTTTTTGCCGCGCGGCTTGGTCGCCCGCGGCAGCTTGACTCGTTGTTCATTCAGTTGAACTGCCTGCCTGACATAGCCCATCAGAACTCGGTCAGCCGGAAGATCGGCCAGGGAAGTAATCCGCCCCAATTGACCCATGGCCTCTTCGGCCTTGGCCTTGTTTGCCGGGTCTTGATCAATGATGAGCGCATGTTTCCAAAACCCAAACGTGCAGTGCTGTTTGAATGCGGCCATCCCGCACAACATCCCCTGGTGCATGAAGGTCGGAAACTGCCATTTGATTGTCTCTTCAACCGCGGGGCAACTGGCATGCACAAGCCGGCGCAGATGCCGGAGGACGGGCCGGGCAAATTCAGCCGCCCCGGCGATGTAGGCGTCAACGCGCGGGTCTTTCGTGGGCATGTCAACCCTTGCGCGTGTATTTGATCTCCATGGTTTTCACCTCCGTACCGCCGCGATCCTCGTAAAACTCGAACGTGCGGTGATTCTTGTCGTCGATCTTGATGACTTCCCGAATCTTCGTCTTCACCCCCGGCATCATTTCACATTCTGTCCGGTAGGTGAACGTCTTCGCCGCCGCATCGTAGTCACCCTCGGAAACCATGATCATCGTGCCCATGTTGTCAATCCACGTGGAGACGAATTTCTTTTTCACATTGTCGTAACCCTCCGTGGCCATTCCCTTGAAATCCATGTCCGTGACTTTGCCGTCCGGGCCGGGCATTTGCATCTTACCTGAATGCTCGGTGATGAAGTAGCGCCCGCCCATGACTTCCCTGGTAACCGACGTGCCGGCGGATTCGTTGGGCGCGGCACTCGGATCCGTCCACATTTTCACTGCGTAGGTCCAGTTACCCACCCCGGTGCCCAGCAGCTTGTGATTCTCTCCGGGCTTGGCCAGTTCCATCATCATCGCCATCATTTCGACTTCGCTTGGCTGCTTCGCCTCTTTCTTGGCAGCATCCTTGTCTTGCGCGAATGACGACAAACCAATCACAGCAGCCATAAGGACCGCTGCGGAACATTTGAAGTAATTGTTTTGATACATAGGCAGGATTCGGCGTAGGGGTTGTTTGGTATTTTGGGACGTGCTGTACCCGCACAAGCGGGTTCAGCGAACAGAAATCTTACGAGCGATATACCCCGCCCGTCTGCGGGGGCAAGCAAAAAAGTGGGCCGGTAGCCGACGCGGACGACTGCGAAAGCAGCATGGTAACAGACGCCGGCCAGATGTGTTCAAACTTGCCGCGACTTAACGCCATGCATGTCCGGTCATGGCAACTGTGGCGTGGCGAGGCGGTAATAGCGCGCCGTCTCGGACGGGGTATCGGAAATCTCAACGGTCCGGGAGGTTGGCGACGAAGTGACGTCGGTAAACTTCAGCCAAGTGCCCCCTGACCAGGCGTCTCGGTAAAGCACGCTGTAGGTCTTCCCCATCTCGGCATGAAATCGGAGGCGTTGATTTTCGACTGCGGGGAGAGCTTCTATTCGCAGGACACTTTGAGCGTCACGCGGATTTGTGCCGGCGATGTATTCCTGGAAGTTGTTGTGACCGTCGTTGTCAGGGTCAGCCAGGTCGCCGCTGACGAGAGCGTTTGCGAGTTCAGCAGGAGTGAAATACTGAGTCCTCCAACTAGCGATGCCGTTGGTGACTGCAACCGTCACATCCGACGAAGGACTGAATACTCCATCGCCACCTGTCAAGCGTAAGATGTAAACACCGGCTTGGGTGAAAGCCGCTTTGGTTTGTGCGGTGCGCGGATTCTCGAAGCTCGCCGTGCCGGGGCCGCTGATCTGACGCCAACCATTCGTCAATAATCCTGGCGGGATGGGCAGGCCATCATCGTTGACCGTTCCGTTGAGGGAGGCCAGTTGCGCCAGTTCCACGGTCTGATTCGCTCCAGCGTTGACGACTGGCGGTTGGTTTATTGGAAGCCGATGGCCGGTGAGTTCAAGATCAAA
Organism: Limisphaerales bacterium; assembly: GCA_044225555.1. GTDB lineage: Bacteria > Verrucomicrobiota > Verrucomicrobiia > Limisphaerales > JADLHS01 > JADLHS01. The sequence continues at coordinate 144,908 of JBGAIM010000004.1, forward strand.
GCTGATGTCACTGCTGTCCGGCAAGGTCTGATGGACTTCGACGGCCAGGACGTTCGTGCCTTCGCGGAGCCATGCTGGTGGAACGTTCGTGGAGAAAAATGTGTATTCGTCCGCGCCACCGATGCTGTTCGGCGCGCGCGTGAGATAATTGAACGCGCCACCCGGCAGGTTGCTAATGAAAATATTTGTCCCGTTCAGATAAACCGCCGCGCCGTCATCACGCATCAGGCTGATTGTGAGATCGGTGAAAGCCTCAGCGTTCGTCACCACGAAGCTGCGACGAAAATAGGTGGTAATGTATTTGGCGCTCGCGTTCGTGCCGTAGCCAACCAATGTAGCTTCGGGCCGACCTTCGGCCGCGTCGCCGTAGCCGAGTTCCGCGGGGCCGGCGAACCAACCGCTGTCGTTGAAGGTGAATTCGCGCCAAGCCGTGTCAAGATCGAGGCCGAGGTCATTGTATTTCCAAACTGAACCTGTGGAAACCAGTGTGCTGGGTGTGGGCTGGAGTTGAATCGCAACCGTCAGTTCGTCGAGATTTTGCAGCGCTCCATCATTGGCTGTTAATCGCAAAACGTACGTGCCCACGCCCGGCAAGGTTGCGGTCGTGCTGCGCGCACTTGCATCACCAAATATGACTGTTCCCGGGCCGCCAACGCGGTTCCAAGTGGTACTCACTACTGCAGGGGGACTCGGCAAGCCGTCATCGGTCACCAGGCCGGTCAGATTCACAACGAAGGGAAAGCCGGTGGCCGTGAGCGATTGATCGAGGCCGGCGAACACGACGGGCGGGCGGTTGCCGTCGTTTTCAAATCCGGGCGAGGCCAGTCCGGGACTGGCGCGCCAGTTCAGCGGGTCGTTCCCGTAGGCGGCAGCATTGATACGCTCAAGCGACAGAATCGTGCCCGCAACATTGCTCGGCCACGGGGCGTGATCCGAATAGCGAACGGCATCAACCCCAAGGTAAGGAACAAACACGGAGACGACTGCTCCGTTGGTCACATCGTCTGGCGTATCGGGACGTTGGAGTTCTACAGTTTCGCCATCATCTTGAAGTGCACCGGTGTAAGGCCCGAAGACCGGCACGCTGGCCGGCACACTGTATTTCGCGCGGAACAATGTCGGATCAAGGCGGGCGACCAAGAGCAGTCCATTCGGTGCGATTTCAACACCTTGGGGAAAATAGAACCCGGTACCTTCGAGCTTCCACGTGTTCGTTGGATGCAGCGAGTCGTATAGTTTCACCACACTCGCCGTCAAGTTCTTCAATTCAACAAACTCGTCGAAGCCAGCCGCCGGCGCGTAGCGAATTTCGTTTATCACCACCGGCCCGATGCGCGGCCCGACATTGGAGCTGCCCAAGGTGTTCACCGATTGCGGTGGGTACAGGATGTCGCCCACGCTGTTGACGTATCGGCCAAAGGACACGCCATTCTGCGCCGCAGGAAAACCAAAGCCGTCGCTGAAGCCGGTGAGATTGCCTGCGGCATCCGCCGAGTAGAGGTAAACCTCGTCGCCGTGCGAATTCAGGTTGAAGCTGTTGCTTGAACCCGGCGCGGTGTTGAAATCATCTTCGTCGAAGACCAGGTAGCCGCCGGGGGAAATTACCGTCGCATCCGGGATTCTGAATTGCTTCGGCTGGGTGCGGTCATCCGTGAGAAACCAGCCGCCGATGTTGGCGTTGGTCGGGCCCGGATTGTGAAGCTCGATGGAATCCAGTTGGGGCGGATCGGTGTGCGTCAAAACTTCCGTGATCAACACGCGCGGCTGACTTGATGGCGGATCATCCGCGCCCGGCGAACCACCGACGGCGGAACTGGCCCGCCAATTCGCCGCATTTTCGGGCGCGGGGTTCAGATTCGGATTCACAGGCACGAGCGAGAAACCCAAACCATCCGCCACCTGTGGCCACGGGTCGTTGTCGCCGTAAGCAATGGTCACGAGGTTCGAGCCATCAGGGCTGGCGAGTTCCAACGTTTCACCGCCGTTGGACAAATGTCCGGTAAACACTCCGGCGACCGGGACGTTCGTGTATTTCTGCGCGAAGGCCGCCGGATCGCTGGCGAGCACCGCGAATCCGCCCGGTGCGAGTTTTATTCCGACCGGGAACGTAAAGCGAACGCCCCGGGTGAAGTTTACGCCACTGAGGTCGAGTTGTGAGGCCGACACATTTTTGAGTTCAACGAACTCGAATTGGTCACCATCGAGTCCGGCGAAGTCCGGCGAGTGATACAGGATTTCTGTGAGGAGCAGTCCCGAATAGTTTTGTTGAATGTAGAATGGTGCTTCCGTGAGCGCGCTCCAGGAGATTCCGGCGCGTGCGCGCGTTTTGACGATGACGCTTTCACTCAGCGGAATCGGGCCCGCGTAAGTAATGGCACTTGGGGCAACCCCACCACCTGGCAAGCGGGGATCCGTGCCGTCGAGCGTGTAGAAGATCGTTCCGTTGGTGACGGTGATGGAAAGATCAAACCCATTCGTCACCACACCGCCATGCTGATTAAAGCGCGGGGCGGCATTGGTCGGATAAAGGCCACGGGCCACCAGTTGATTCATTACGATCCCGCTGCGTTGCGGAAAGTAGCCAGTCATCAGGCTCGAGACGGCGCTCAACCAATTCGCTCGCGTGAGCGGCGGCTCCGTCTTCGCGTCACCCCAGCGGGCGGATTCGCCAACGACGGCCCGGCTGATTTCATTTGTGCGGGCAGCATAGCGCGCGGCACACGCTCCGGGTGTCAACGGGCCGCTATTGAAAAAGAACTTCTGGGCGTGATCGGCGACGAGCAGCCGGAACTCGGCATTCGCCTGCAAACGCTGCCAGATGTATTGGGGATTGCTCTCGCTGAAACTGCTGCCCGCCGCCGGATCGCCAACCATGATCGGCTGCGTCCGATCAAAGTTAATATCGTTAAGGGAAAGTTCAGCGTCGTGGGTGACGAAGCGAAAGCCATCGCGTCGCGTGCGGTTGCGCATCGCATAAAAGTTGTTGGGGAAATTATCGAGGTAAACCGGCCCGTCGTAGTTGCCGCCGTAGATGATCACGAGCATGTAATCAATCAGGTTCGGCACATCGAGCAGAACTTCGTAGGCCGGATTCGGTGTGCCGTCGGGATTGTTTCCCTGAATGAACTGGTAGTTTGCGCTGCTCGCGAATCCGTTTGTGGCTGCCTGCCATAAGCGCAGCCAGGCTGCGAGGGTGCCGTCGGTCGCCACCACATCATAAGGCCCGGCTTCAACCTTGATCACGTCGTAGTCGGCGGGCAACCCACCGAAATAGCTCGCGGCATATTCCGATTCCGGCCGTTCCTCGGCGTTGTATATGCCCCAGTACTGGCCGTTGATGTAAACGTGATAAAAACTGCCGCGGGTTCCGGGTCTTCCGAGCGCCAGCTGAGTGTCGCGACTGAATGGGTCCGGCAAAAACGTTGCGCCCGAATCGCCCTGATAAGCCCAGGAATTGTCCTGCGCGGTCCGCAGGTCGAACTTGTCAATACTGTCATCGCCATCGGGGCCAAAGAAGGGATAGCGGAGTTTGCTGTCGCCATATTCCGACCGGAAGATGAAGCGCAACGAGTGTTTCGGATCGGACGGATCCCGGCTGAATCCGCCGCGGATGCGGATCCCGGCGTTGGCTTGAAAGCCGGCCAGTCCATCGGGCCGGATCAACTCCAAGGAGACGGGCCGTTCCCATTCGATGCCATCCTGTTGCGCATTGGCGTAGATACCGGTGGACGCATCAAAAAGATTTTTCAATTCCGTCACGATGCAGAGCGAAGGAATGGCTCGCAAATCGTTCGAGATCGTGCCGCTGTAAGCTGGGTTGTTCACCACGTTGGGGTCCATGCCGTAATCCACCGCATTCCCGCCCCAGCTCGCGGGCCAGCCCGGTGGGGCCGCGCCGTTCGTGGACTGACGGATGACGTCGTCGAGAAATAGATATGTCTGCGTGTCCACGTCCGACGGAATGAAACCGGTACGAAACGCGGCGGCTCGAATCACGGCGGTGCGACTGACAGGTATCGGAGCGGAATAGATGGTGCCATTCGTTGTCGAGGGTGGAGCGCCGTTGGTCGTGTAGCGGATTGTGGTATTTGTCGTGGGGCAGGTAATCACCAAATTGAACGGCGTGCCGAAGAAACCCCGATCCACGCTGAATTTCGTGTCCGCCACGCGCGCGATCAACCCGGCGCTGTTGTTCGTGCGCGGTGAGGGTGTGGCGAAGTAGTAATTTGTTTCCTGGAAGCCGCCGTAAGAATATCCCGGGTATTGCTGAGCCGGTGCAAATTGGGAGGCGATAGTGGTGCCATCTGGCGCCACGAGCGCGAGGTATTCACCGTCGGCGTCCAAACTGAAATTCGCGTGCAACCGCGGACTCGTGCGATCCTTACCGGAAGCATAAACAATCAGGTTGGTGTTCGCCGCCAGGGTCGTGGAAGGGAAACGCCACTTCGTGAGCTGGCTCGAGTTATCCGTGAGAAACCAGCCGTTAAGATCTAAAATGTTCGTTCCGCCGTTATGAATCTCGATCCAATCCGGGTAGTCGCCATCTTCATCGGCGATCACCGTGTTTCCGGAAGCCATGAATTCCGAGATGGCAATCTGCCCGAACAGCGAGCGGGCGAGAACCAGCGTCAATCCGGCCAACAGCAGGGAGCGAAAGTTTGCAGCGCGCATCGTGAGTCAAAATGCGAGAGCGGGAAAGTGTTCTGAACGCCGGCCGCTCCGTGGCCGCACCCTAGCGCGAGATTTCTCCCGAGTCCACCGGCCCGGTGATGAATTTTTCCAAGTCCACGATCAAGACACCAGGGATGAGACAGCGACGCGTCGAGCGCGGCTGACTACCAATGAGAATCATCTTGTTTTAACGAAGCCACCAGTTCTGCCGGCCACAAAATATTTCGCCCGAGCCTGTAACTTTTTCACTCTTTGGGGATACTGTCGGTGTGAACGCGCGGTCAACGACCTTTCACGAATTATACGTCCGATATTCGGATGACGTGTACCGCTTCGCGCACTGGTTGACAGGAAATCCTGACGACGCACGGGACATCGTCTCCGAAACGTTCGTCCGGGCGTTCACCGGTCCCAATGAACCGCGCATGGAATCGGTCAAAGCATACCTGTTTACCATCGCCCGGAACCTGCACCGCCGGCAATGGCGACGCGCATCACGCCACGAGACTCTAGACGAAGGGATTCCCGATCCGGCCACCGCGCCCGATGAAGTCGCCGCCAAGCGCGATGATTTTCAACGAGCCTTTGCCGCCGTCCGGACGTTGCCGGAAATGGAACGGACGGTTCTGCTGCTGCGGACAGAGGAAGGCTTGTCGTACGACGACATCGCCGCTGTTACCGGCCTGTCGGCGACCGCCGCCAAAGTGAAAGTGTTTCGCGCGCGGGCAAAACTCGCCGCCTTGCTCAAACCGGAAACTGGAGAATCATTATGAACATCACCAAAGACATCATCAACGACCTCTACCCTCTCTACCTCGAAAACGAATGCAGCACCGACACGCGGGCGCTGGTGGAAGAATATTTACGAGGTCATCCACAGCACGCCGCTGAATTGCGCCGTGTGACGAAGGTTTCACTTCCAGGCGCTGGGACGCCGGCAAAGGAACTGGACGAAACACAATCCCTCCGGGAAGCCCGGCGACGGGTGCGCCGTCGTTCGTGGCTGATGGCGTTTGCCATTTTCTTTTCGCTCACGCCGTTTTCCTGCATCTCGACCAAGGAACATACTTGGTGGATGCTGCGCGACGCCACGGGCAGTGCCCTGATTTATGGCGCGATCGGCGTCACCTTTTGGGTCCTCTATGCCGTGGACCGCACGCGATCCAGGAGTCTCTGACGAGGTGAAACATTCCACCGCGGTCGAGTAAACCATGAATCAGGCTTCAGGCTTCTGAGTTTCCGCATGGCTCAGGGGATACTGTGTCGCCTACTCAACCATTGCATTGTCGCATCCCTCCGGCGCGACCGGAACATATCCATGGCCGGCATCATGATGGCCCCAATTAGAGTTCATCTCAAAGCCAGGCCGTGGAGTCCGCCCCCAGTTCGAGCCTGATCCCGGTCTTTGCCTCCGGCGCTCCAGCAAAGATTTTCTCGAACGGCAACAACAGTTTCAGCCTCTACCTCCCGTGCGGGCGCGCCCGGCCCTCGCAAACAACTCTGAAGTGGAAGCCGTTCTGAAACATTTTGACTAATAAATCATCTCAGTTTCGATTCTTCAGACAAAAAACGCCGGTGGTAACGCTTAATGCCCTGAAATCGCGTGAATAGCGGTTGCACAGATGGAACTTTTGGACATTCAGAATGGGATCAGTGGCTCAGGAAGCACGGTCCCAAGTTCCTGCTATTTGCCCGGCAGCAAACACGGTTCGAGGCCGACGCGCAAGACCTCGTGCAGGAAGCCGTGGTCGAGTGTTGGCGTCGCCAGGCCATCGGCGCACCACCGGCTGCCGGGCTGGTTTTTGCCACCATCCGCCGCCGCGCCATTGATCTTGGGCGCAGCGAAGATCGCCGGGCCGGGCGGGAAGCACGCGCCGCCCGCGAGAACCCCGAAGACTGGTTCGATGGCGGGGTGGAGGATCGGGAACGAAATCAACTAGTCCAAAGCGCCATGAACCGGTTGCCGGACATTTATCGCGAGGTGCTGACGCTCAAAGTCTGGGGTGAATTGACTTTTGCGGAGATTGCCCAGACACTCGAGATACCAGCCAACACCGCTGCTTCCCGCTATCGCTACGGGTTGCTGGAATTGCGAAAACTCACCAAACAGGTCTTTCCGTGACTGAACAAGAACAGGAAAAGTTTGAAGCCGAGTTGCGGCGGATCAAGCCGGACAAATTACCGGCGGAGCTTGTCGAGCGGCTGCGTGCCTTGGACCCGCCCTGCGCGGCCCGTTCCTCCGCGGTCACCTCGCCAACCTCGACAACTCCGACCTACCTACAAGTGTTGCGCTGGTTGATTCCTGCCACCGCAATGATTCTCATCGCCGCGGTAATCTGGCGCGGCAACCAGACCTCGCCCCAAAAGGCGACTCCGGACGCCAACCCACAAATGACTGCAGCCACAAGCCCTTCACTGCTCAAGGCAGATAACATTGAAATCGGAAAGGAACTGGTATCTTCGTTTGACGCAGTGGCTACGCTGCCGGGCGGTGAGCCGGTACGCTTTCGTTGCCAGCAATGGATGGATCAGGTCGTGGTAAAGGACAAATCACAAGGCTTGCTCGTCGAGAATCGCACCCCACGTGTCGTGGTCGTACCGGTGGGGTTTGAAACGTATTAACTCAAGATCCGCAATGAAAACTATCATGCCAATTCGACAGCGAATGCTGGCTTGGTTGGTGATCACCGTGGTTTTGCTCTCGTGGCCGGTGGTCGCGGGAACTCAACCGGCTGCGCCAGTCGCTTCCACCCTCCCTGCCCCGCCCCGGGCGGTCATCAAGATTGAGTCCATCGAGCCCGGCACTGGCAAGGGATCCGAGCCCGATGTAACCTGGCTGGGTGTTTACGCCGAAGAAGTGTCCGAAGCCCTCAGTTCGCAACTGGGCCTTGATTCCGGCGAAGGTCTGGTGATCACCTATGTGGCGGCGGACAGCCCGGCGGCGAAGGCCGGACTCCAAAAAAACGACGTGCTGGTTGAACTGCGCGACCAATTACTCGTCCACCCGGGTCAATTGGTGAAGCTCATCCGCTCACAAAAGGACGGGGACACGATAAAGCTGACTCTGTATCGGCAGGGCAAGAAACAAACGGTTGCCGCCACGCTTGCCAAACGACCCGATGCCTCCGCAATGTGGTCCGCGACCGCGGCACCCGCGACCGATTGGCAATCCGCTGATGCCCAAAACATAAAGGACGGCATCCACGGACAGGTGCCCAGCCTTCACGAAGACCTGATGCGGATGGGGGCAGACAAGCAAAAGGTCAAACTCGAAGTCGAGCGCAGCATGGAGGAAGCGCGCAAGGCGCTTCAAGCGGCGTTGCGGCACGGAAATCAAACCGGCGGGGTCATCGGCCTCGATGCCAAGGATTTGGAAGCCCTGGCCAACGGGGGCGTGAACATTGGCGAAAATGCGACCATCATTGTGAAGAAAAACGGCCGGTTGATCAGAACCATCGTACAGACAGACGACACTGGATCCTATGTCCTTGTCGCGATCCCGAAAAAGCGGCTCACCGCACACGACAAGGATGGCAGGCTGATCTTCGACGGTGAGATCGAGACCTTGGAGCAACAGGAAAAAGTACCTGCAGAGTTGTGGGAAAAGGTCAAACCCATGCTCCAGCAACTAAAGCCCGCAGAGGACGAGGAAACAAAGCCGCGCGCGCAATCCGAAAGTGAACAAGAATCTGAAACAAAGGCAGGGGCCTCCGAGTCTTCACTCATGAATCGAATGAACTCCCGTTGCTGACCTACCGGAACGAGCTTATGAAAACCACCCAACCCAACCGAAACACCACCGCGCGCAGTCCTAGATCAACCCTGCCGTGGTACCTCTGTCTTGCAGGAGCGTTCCTCGCGTGCTGCTGTGGCTTGGGGATTCTGCTAGTGTCCGCAAAGACCGAGTCCGCAACCGGATTCCGCCAGCCGCCAGGGCAGTTGTTAGCTGACACGCGCACGGCGTTCGCAGCGCTGAATTTCCTCCTGGATAACCGGCCCAAAATCGAAGCAAGCCCGGCTACCGTCAGCGACAGTGACCGGGTCACCGGCGGCATGCTCGGTGCAACGGGTGAGCCGTGCGAGATGCTGGCCTGCCCCTCCAACCAAGCCGAATTAAACTGCGGATCTTGCTATACCAACCCGCCGGTGCGGGGTTAATCGTCTGATGGCTGACTGAACGGCTTGCTGGCTTTGCTCAACGGGAAAGGCGAGTACCTCGCTAACGGACTCACCCTAACCCGGAGGCGGGTGAGCATGAGCCCTGTCTTCCGGACCGCGTTCCAAGTAATTCCAGAACATGACAATCCAATACACCGGCGCGAACAGGGCATATTCCACCAAGCTGAAGAGCACAAAACCGACGAGGGTCAGGGGTGACCGACGAAATTCGCCGCTCGTTCCAATGCGCAGCGTATGACCAACCGAGAACAAGTACGGGTAAGGAAGCCAGTTTGTGTACTGCCCCACCGCTGCACCGCAAGCGGGGCAAAAGTCCGCCTCGGGCGTATGAGCGTTCAAACATCGGTGACATAACGGGGTAGCATCCTCCTCCTCGATTTCCGTCGCGACGCTTTCGTCCCACGGATCAGGCTCCACCGGCTTCCGCCGTACCAATCTCACCAACGCCCAAACCCCGCAAACGACCAGGAAACCAATTGCCAGAACTCCGACCAAAAGTTCTGGCTCACCGCTGCCATGGCTCATTTGACCGAGAAAGGTCATTTGTTTATTTCGGGCACCGACGGGGGACCTTCCGCAACTTCAAGCCAACCCTACATCCCTGCAAGCCAGATTCAAGACATTCATCACGTCCACCGCCCGCAGAGGAAATCCCGTAAAGCCCAGCGGCAAAAAAAACCGGGCCCGTCTGCCAGGGGGTGGCGGGAGGGCCCGGGGAATTTCGATCGGTTCAATAGCAGGTATCTGGAGACCATCAACGCCGACCTGAACCAAGATACGACGCCGAAATCATCAAACTTCAAAGAACATTCCCAGTTTCACCGGGGGGCGTCCTTCCCTGCTCGACGACGCGCTTATGATTTCTCTGACGCGACGCGCGGCAAAATGTTCAAATTTCTTGTTCCGATAAATTGATCCGAAATGGTCACGCAGGGTCGAGTTCGCTTGGGCCTCGACGGCTTCACAGTTCTCCCCGTAATCTGAGCACAAACTGATGAAAGCACTCGGCATCGAAATTGGCGGCACCAAGCTTCAGCTCGTCCTTGCAAATGAGGAAGGGCGAATTCTGCAGCGGCGAAGCCAGCAGGTAGCCTTGAGCAACGGCGCGGCGGGCATTCGCGCACAGATTGCCCGGACCCTTCCCGATCTGGTGGGCAACGATTCCATTGATGCCGTGGGCGTTGGTTTCGGCGGCCCCGTGGATTGGCATACCGGGAAGATTTGTTGCTCGCACCAGGTCGCCGGCTGGTCCGACTTTGATTTGAGCGACTGGTTGGGACGCCTGACGGGCGTACGGGTAGCGGTGGACAATGACGCAAACGTCGCCGCGCTTGGTGAAGCGGTTCGCGGCGCGGGGGCGGGTATGGATCCGGTGTTTTACGTCACGCTGGGCAGCGGGGTCGGAGGCGGACTGGTATCCGCCGGAAAGATCTTTCACGGTGCGAAGCCCGGCGAATCGGAGATCGGTCACATCCGGCTGGATCGTGCCGGGACAACGGTGGAATCGCGCTGTTCAGGTTGGGCGGTGGATGCCCGGATTCGTGAGCTGAAAGTCACCGAACCTGCCAGTCTGCTTGCCCGTCTGGCCGCCAACGAAAGCGGCGGCGAAGCCAAGCACCTCGGAACCGCGCTGGCACAAGACGACGCCAGTGCCCACCGGATCATGGCCGAAATCGCCGCCGACCTGGCGTTGGGTCTTTCCCACGTCGTTCATTTGTTTCATCCACAGGTGATCGTAATGGGCGGTGGATTGTCCCGCGTGGGCGAGCCGCTGCGAGCTGCGGTCGGACGCGCGCTCCAAGCTTGCATCATGACGGCTTTTGCGCCGGGGCCGAAGCTCCTGCTTTCGCAACTTGGTGAGGACGCAGTGCCGTTGGGGGCGGTGTGCCTGACCGGTATTTGGGCGAAAGGATGATTTGAGAATTCTCCCGGCTTAACTAGCCTCAACCGGCATGAGCATCATGAAACAATGGATTGCGGATTATGTCCGGGCGCAGAAGGCGGCAGTGGATTCCATCCCGACGGAAGCGGTGGAACAATTGATCCAGAAATTGCGGGCGGCCGTCCAAGCCGACCGGCAGGTGTTCGTGTTCGGCAACGGCGGCAGCGCGGCGAACGCCTCGCATTTCGCCACCGACCTCGGCAAGAGCGCATCTGACAGCGTTGGCAAATGTTTCCGCGTGCTGTCGTTGAACGACAACGTGAGCTGGTTGACCGCTTTGGGGAATGATTATTCGTATGAGGACGTGTTCGTGCGGCAACTGCGCAATTATGGCAGGCCCGGAGATCTGGCGATGGGAATCAGCGTCAGCGGCAATTCACCCAACTGCGTGAAGGCTCTGGAATGGGCGCAGGCCCATGGCCTGCAAACCGTGGCCCTCGTCGGCGGCAAACGCGGACGGATGGCGGACATCGCGGCACAAGCCATTGTCATCAACGATACCCACTACGGCCGGGTCGAAGACGCGCAGATGGGTATTTGTCACCTGCTTTGCTATGCGTTTATCGAGCATCCGGAGTGGGCCAAATGAACCTAGCTGCTGTCGGCAAGTTCCAAGGCCTGGTCCAATTTGCGTCCACCTTCGCACCCCGCCCCCTGGTCAGTCATGTGTTGTTTGATTTTGACGGCACGTTGTCGTTGATCCGGGAAGGCTGGCCGCAGGTGATGGTCCCGATGTTCGTTGAGATGTTGCCACCCCTGCCGGGTGAATCCGATGAAGCCCGCCGCCAACTCTGCTTCGAAGACATCATGCGGCTGAATGGCAAGCAAACGATTTACCAGATGATCCAACTCGTGGAGCGCATCCGGGAACGGGGTCGCACACCGCAGGAGCCGCTCTGGTACAAGCACGAGTATTTGCGCCGGCTGGAGGAACGGATCCGCCATCGCACCGACGGCCTGCGCGCGGGCACGGTAAAACCGGATGACTGCCTGGTCCATGGGGCGCGGCTGCTTCTGGAGCTCTTGCAGCAACGCGGCTTGAACCTTTATCTGGCCAGCGGCACAGACGAACCATTTGTAAAGACGGAAGCCGAGTTGCTGGATTTGAACCGCTATTTCGGACGGCATATCTACGGGGCGCTCGATGACTACAAGCAGTTTTCCAAGAAAATGGTGATTGAGCGGATTCTGCGGGAGAATCAAATTCCCGGAGCGCAACTGCTGTCCTTCGGCGACGGCTACGTGGAAATCCAAAACACCAAGGAAGCCGGCGGACTGGCGGTGGCCGTAGCCAGCGACGAAGCCAACAACGGCTCGGGCCGTTTTGACGAATGGAAGCGGCAACGCTTGCTGGGGGTCGGCGCCGATGTGGTGGTGCCGGATTTTCGTGACGCCGGCCCGTTGCTGGAAAGTATTTTCGGCCACTGAACTTGCATGAAATCCGGTCGTTTCCAGGCCATCACTCGACAATATCCGCAACTGCGGATTGCCGTAATCGGTGACTTCTGCCTGGACCGGTATCTGGAAATTGATCCGGCCAAGGCGGAAACCTCCATTGAAACCGGCCTGCCGGTTCACAATGTCGTCAACGTCCGCGCCCAACCGGGTGGCGCGGGCACCGTCCTCAACAACCTCGTCGCCTTGGGAGTGGGGCAGATATTTCCCGTGGGGTTCGCTGGCGAAGATGGCGAGGGTTATGAACTGCGCGGGTCCATGGCGGCCATGCCCGGAGTCAGCCTCGATTATTTCATTCAGACCCGCACCCGCCAGACGTTCACCTACTGCAAACCGCTCATCCTGGAAGCCGGCAAGCCGCCACGCGAACTGAACCGGTTGGACAAGAAAAATTGGACGCCCACCGCGCCAGCCATTGCTGAACAATTGAGCGCACAGGTGATCTCGGTGGTGGACAAGGTGGATGCGGTGATTTTGCTGGGACAGGAACACCAGCAGGAAACCGGCGTGCTCACTCCTCGCGTGCTGAAAACCCTGGCAGCAGTAGCCCGTTCCCATCCCCAGCGGCTGATGCTGGCCGACAGCCGGCGCAGCTTGCGCGATTATCCGCCGGCGATATTCAAAATGAACGCGACTGAATTGTCGGCGCTCACCGGGATCAATGCGAATGCTGACATTTCCGAAATCGCGGTCGCCGCCGTGACGCTGGCCCGACGCAATCAACGCCCGGTGTTCGTGACGCTCGCAGAACGCGGTCTACTGGGGGTGTCCCCGGAAGGACAGCCGGAACATCTCCCGGCGCTGCCACTGCGAGGCGAGATTGACATCGTCGGAGCCGGGGACGCGGTCTCCGCGAACCTGACCGCGGCCCTGATTGCCGGCGCCACGTTGCACGAGGCCGGGGAACTGGCCACCGCCGCCGGCTCGATTGTCATTCACCAGCTTGGCACCACCGGAACGGCATCCGTGGAGCAATTGCGCGGATTATTGGCCACCGCCGCCGGCTGGTGAGTTACGGTTCCCCAAGCTGGACAAAAGCGGCAAACGAGTTTTTAGTTCTGCCGTGAAACAGTGACAAGACCAGCAACCCCAAACACTATGCCCTACAAGATTGAGCCCCCCTATTATCCCGTGGTCTATGTGCGCGGTTACGCGATGACCGAGAACGAACGTGAAGACACCTTTCACGATACGTACTATGGCTTCGCCGCCACTTCGGTGGAGAAACGTCAGGTGCCGCCGCCAGATTACCTCCGCGCCGATTTGTTCGAGGGCCAGCTCATCCGTTTCATGAAAATGGGCCGCTCCGCCTATTTCGACGCCACGAACCGCGGGCTGGAGGATTGCACCGACAATCCCTCGCGCAGCCTCTGGGTCTGCCGCTTCTACGACGAGGACGTGCTGAAGAACAAATTGCGGGACATCGAGGATCATGCGCGCGACCTGCGCCGGCTGATTTGTGAAAACATCCCGCAACGGCTTGAGGCGTGCGGCGTGGACCTCGGCCCGGAACGCAGGGATTACCGCGTGATTCTCGTGGCCCACTCCATGGGCGGACTCGTCTGCCGCACGCTGATCCAAAACATCCTGCCCGCCGACAACAAGGAACCCAAAGCCTGGATTCATCGCTTGGTCACGATGGGCACGCCGCACAAAGGCATCGAACTCGGTCGCATCCCGGATTTCCTCGAACGCGCCGTCATGCGTGGCATCAATCCGTACAACGCGAACATCTTCGAGGAAAAACGAATGCGCGAGTATCTGAAATTGCCGAAGGGCTGTGAACCGCACAGCCTGGGTGAGGAGTCGGGTCCGCTTGCCTTCCCGGTGAAACGTTGTTTCTGTCTCATCGGGAGCGACTACGAATCGTACGGCGCAGTGCAACACGTCACCGGCTCCTTCAGCGATGGCTTGGTGAAACAGGATCGGGCGTATGTCATCAGTGGCAAACCCGACGCCAACGGCAAGTATCGCTTCGAACAGAAAGCGTTCTGGGCAAATGTGCATCGCGCCCATTCGGGCCGGCGTGGCATCGTCAATAGTTTTGAGAGTTTCGAGAACATCCACCGCTTCCTCTTCGGCAACATCAAGGCCGAGGTCTATCTGGAGAATATCGACGTCGGCACCGGCCAGGAAAAAGGCACCGAGTATTACTACGATGTTGAGTTCGCACTCTCGATCCGGGGCACGCCGGTCTATTTGCACCGCCGGCAGCAGGACCCGTGTGAGAACGCCATCCGCTATGCGCGTGAAGATTTTGAGACCAAGACGGTGTTGCTGCACACGGTCTTCATGAACTCCAGTTTGAAGACGGCGAAGAACCAACCCTTCTCGCACTTTCAACTGCAATTCCGCGTCCGCGAGCGCGCCATCAAGAAAGGCCTGTTGTGGGACCACGAATATCCGGAAAAAACGGTTTATGCGGAGGACATTGAAGTGCGCGTGGGCGATTTTGCTGAAGTCCCGGCGGGAACGGCGGTGCAATATCGGTGGCTTTCGGAGGGAGGCGACTGGAAGACGGCCGAAAAAGGTGACAAGGGCTTCCGCATCCCGTTGCGCCAGGCCGGCTCCCTCGCCGGCAATTTTCTCATCAGCGCGTCCCCATGGCCGGATGCCAGTTGCCAGGATGCCGGCCCCTCACCCACCTTCGAGGAACGAATCGCCGAATTGAAAAAGCGAAAACCGATCAAACTGCGCCGCGGCCCCGCGTGACCCGGGTTCGGAAACCGACCGAGCCGGCGGTTGCTAATCCGCCGCCTCCTCGTAGGAAACAATCCATCCGCGCCAGTTTTCGGAGTCATCTACGAGCCGGATTTGGTGGATGTCCAGGTCCAGATTGTCCGCGATGGCGTCCCGCAGCTTTCGATTACGCGGGCGCGGATCCGCATTCTGGATTTCGCTTTTGGTCAGCCGCTTTAGGATTTTCTCTTTCATGGCAGGTGGCCTTTATCGGGTTTGCAAAACTTCCTCGTAATAGAGCCGCAACGCCAAAGCAACCTCCGGCGAAGTTTCAAATCGTTGCGTCAACTCTTCATCCGCCTTGCGAATCCGGTCGCGATCGGCCTGCGCGGCCTCGTTCTCCAGATTCGTATCCAGCGCCTCTTTGGTATTGTTCAACGCGCTCCGATACTTCGCGTAACGTTGGAAGCCTTTCACCTGGCCAACCTGTGCCTGGATGGTCCCAATGCGCTTCGGTTGCGGCCCGGTGGCTTCGTACGCCGGCAGGGTTGCGGAAATCGGCACGCGATTCCCAAACAAATCGAGTTGTCCACGGATTTGCTTGAACACTCCACCCTGGTTCGCGGGGTCTTCGAGAATCCGGTCGAAAATTTCGCGGACCTGCAACTCGACCACGCTCCGACCCGACTCCGACAAATCCGCCGCCAGTCGCCCTTGCGATCCGGGCCGTCCCTCCAGAACATCCAGCGTCGCGACCGGTGGTCCGAGCCGGCCGTTCCGATCCACTTCCACGTCGAAACCCAGATAGCCGATGGCCAGCAACCGCCCAAACTTTTCGTCCATGACCACCGAATTTCGATTGGCTGAAACAAAACGAACTGAGCCGCCTGGCAACCCCTCGTTCAGCGCATTGCCGACCGCCTCGACCGCTTCCTGGTAAGATTCCGCCACGCTCTTGAGATTTTCGGCATCCTCTTTCGTCATGGTAAACGGATTTGCCGACTTGGCAGCCCCGACATCCGCGCCGCCGCTGCTGGATCCTTGAGCCTGCAATGAAACCTGAACCCGCCCCACCAGATACACTCGATTGACCACGCGCAAGTACAGGCGATTCGTGGTGGCACTCCGCGTCCGCGACAGGGTCAACTGGACTTCCGGTTGGTCCGCCCATTCATAGACGGATTCCAATAATCGCGCGTCATCCAAGCCGTAGGTAAAGGCATCCGTCAACTTGACCGAACCGTTGACCGTGCTGGACCCGAGAAAGCCCAACCCCACCGGCACGCCGCTGATCGGCACGGCGAGTCGCAATCCCATCCCGCGTTTGGCTTCAAACGTGTAATCCGGAAACGCCGCCGCAGGCAGAGGTGCGAGACTGAACCGGGGAACGTTGACATCGTCCGCCGGCTTCGTCGCGACGGGCCGATCATGCGGCAGGGATTCTCCGTAGTCGCCCTTGAAATAGGCGTCGCCATAAAAGTCCGCATAGTGCAACCCTTCAAGCCGGCGCACATGCAGATCCAGCGGCAGGAAGCCCCGTCGCGTGTATTCAGAAACCTGGTTTGGGACGGGTGTCTGGACCAGGAAAACATCGCCCGGCTGAATGTCTTCGGTCAACGGGTAAACGGGAATGACCTGGCTTGCGCGGATGGTGAGACACCAACGCTTGGCGACCTCCTGCAACTCCGTCTTCATCTGCCGGGTCTGGAAACGAGCGCAGCCGGCCGCAAATATGAGTATCATGCTTGCAACGACCAAGAACTGATTACGGCGAAATTTCATGAAGCTGCCTTTCGATGACCGACGTTGTGCTGCTTGATTACCCCACCCCTTGAGTCTCCCTAAACCACCCGCTTCCGACCAAGAAACGAAACCAGAGGTTCCTAGTCCAACGACTGATGCGTGTCAATGGCGCGTTCGACCTGCGGAAAAAACAAAATTGGATCCTAACCGGACCTCACAAATCAGAACGTCCCGATATCCGAATGCGACAGCACCGTGACGGGTGGCACGCGCCGGCCTTTCAACTCGCGATAGTGTTTCCACGGTGTGAACAGGCGTTCCGTGAACCAATCCGTCTGGAGAATCTTGCTCACCACCTTGTTGTCCGGCAGCACCAGCGTGAACATTTCCTCGCCTGGCAGATAGGGTAGAAAATAATCCGGCACGCCCGGACCTTTCACGAATCCTTTGTTCGCCGGATGATGCACGATCCGCCATTCGCGCTCTTCCACAAATTGCAGTGGCATACCGAACTTGCGCTTGAACATCTGCGCTTCGACGGCAGCCAACGATGGTTTTCGTTTTGGACCGCGCCTGGGTTTTGCGGGAGAAATCCCAGTCAGCGTGCGTGGCTCTTTCGGCACTTTCAATCGAATCATCTTCGCGAAGTGAAGCAGATAACGCAGCTCCTCAAACCCCGTTGCGCCCGGCTTGGGTTTCCACGTGCCCGCATCGTGGCCGGCTCCCTGCGCTGCCAGCAGTTTGAACACCGCCTGCAGAAAACTCCCTTTCGCATTGTGGCGGAAATACGTCACCGACTGGCCACCGCGCTCAATCACCCAGCGTTTGGGAAAACCCAAGCCGATCCGGCCATACTCCGCCGTGTGCGGCAGACTTTCGCCCAGTGACCATTCGGTGAAACAGGCAATCGGCAAATCGAGGGCGAAGGAACTCCCGCGCAACTCAAACTTCTCCGGATAACGCGGCGTCTTGACCCACAGGCCATGCTCCAAACTACCGCGCACCTGTTGTAACACTGCCTGCACCAGTTCATCACGCAACAGCTTGCGCTTGCCATTCTGGTCATCAATGGACCGCCCCATCCAATAGAACAACTGTTGCCGGTGGATATTGCCGGTGGGCTTGGTTTCTTTTCCCGTCTTCATGACCTCATTACTCGCGGTCTCTTCAGCCTTAGATGCGGAGGAACAGTTTTCGCCGATACATCCAGAACAGCAAGCCCCACATCGTCAGCAACACCAGCGCTCCTTTGACCAACGGTTCGTAAGCCTCGCCCAGGAACCGGAAAACGCCCGATCCGAGATGCGTGGCAACGCTTCCTGCGATGAAACGGTCGAACAAATGCGCGATGCAATACGCGGCAATGGAATTCATACCCACCACCACCAGCGGAAACGACCAGCGTCGGCGACCCCAGAGTTCAATCAAAACATAAAACCCGGACAGCAGCAGCAAACACCAACCACCGCTGAACAACGCCCAGCTCGGAGTCCAGATTCGTTTCACCACCGGACACACGCCCAGCCAGTTCAATCCCGCACCGGCAGCCAGGCCCACGACTCCGCCGATCGCCAGCCATTTCACTTTCTCCCAAGGCCCCCGTTGGCTGCGCAGCACGCCGCCGGCAATGAGACCCAGAATCATGGTGCCGAGCGTTGGGATAAAGCTCAGCGTGGCATAACCCCCTCCGTTGTGAGTGAATGGATGTTCCCGGGGAAACAGGTTCAAGAACCACGTGTCGAATGCCCAGGCGAGATTCGAGTTCTTGTTCCAATGCGCCGCAAACCCGGTCAGTTGATGCGGCCAGTCTGGTGACACGCCGGCTTTGCTCCAATCGAAACCGTCACCAGGCAATGGGTAGAGCGCAAACGCCAGCTCATAGCCGAGGAGGATAATCGCCAGGGCCAGCCATTGCACCCGCACCGACCGCAGCGCGAGCAGATAGAGAAAACCGTAGCCGAGGCCGATTTGCGTCAGCGTATCTTCAAATGTCCAGTTTGTCTGCGTGCGCCCGATCGAGCGTAGAAACACTCCCAGAAGCACCAGCACCAGCGCCCGCCCGAATGCATGCAAGGTGCGGCGCCAGCCGGGTTGACCGTCTATCACCCGCCGCGCGAGTGAGAACGGCAAAGCCACGCCGACGAGAAACGAGAACGACGGCTGGATCAAATCGTGCAATGAACAACCAATCCACTCGACATGGGATTGATGATGACAAAGGAATTTCCAGAACGTGTTGTCCGGCCGGGCCGCGGCGACATGACAGAATTCCAGAACTTCTCCCATCATGAGGAGCATCACAAAACCGCGATAGGCATCCAGCGAGGTCAATCGCCCAGGAACGATGCTCGATCCGTCGCGGACAGGCTCGGCGACGGTTGGTTCAGTTTGGTGGGACATGTAAGCGATGGCTACTTTTCAGCACTGCCCGTCCAAGCTGAGTTGAGTTGGTAAACGACGAGCGATTTAATGATGACTGTGCCGCCCTCGGCTTTGATTGATAAACCGTTCTCATTCGGCAGAACAAATCGCGTGGACGAAATCTCGCCCCGGCTCACGAAGGCCTCAAGCGAAGCGCGATCCACCAACAGCTCCACCGACTCGATCCGGCCCACCACAGAAGCCGGGCGCGTGCCGGATTCGAGGGTCTTGGAAGTGAGAACCACCGGAACCCCGCGGATCTTGAAAACCAGTTTGGCCCCGTCCGGAATGGTGACCTCGGCTTGAATGTGAAACAATCGTCCCGCCGGCACGAGCGGCAACACCTCGTCGCCACTCGCCGCGTCCACGATTTGCACCTGCGCGTTTTGGTCGACAAAACGGCTTACGTCCCAGCTCGCGGGCACGAGGCGATCGCTTCGCCAGCCGGTCGCGCTCCGCACGATCTTGCCGTCAAGCAACAGGTTCACGCACGTGTCCTGCTCGTAATCGCCACCACCGACGAGAAACGAAATATACTTCCGCGCGACCTTGAATTCCGGCGACGTCAGCGTCCCCGTGGGCCCGTCGCCCTCAATCTCACTGCTCGCCACCCGTTGGCCGCCGGCGTTTTCAATCTCCAACTGGTTCAACAAATCGCCCGCCGCGGGTCCCGCGTTGAATGCCGTCCCCGTTTTCGCCCAATCACCAAAGTCTGTGCCGCCAAAATCCCCGATCACCACCTCCGCAGCGCGACCAGTCAACAAACCGGCGAGTTGGACCGCCAGCAGGCAAAACCTCAGATTGCGAATCATCCCGAAGCAAGTTCTCATTGGGTCATTCGTTTGTTGGCAGACGATCCAACCACTTCAACGCGCCCTCCAGATCATTGAACCGGCCTTCCAGTTGCGCCTCAAACGCCTGGTCGAGCAACTCACCAAACCGCTCGCCCGGTTGCAGCCCGCGGGCGATCAAGTGCCGGCCCAGCAACAACGGCTTTGGCGCCGCGTCCCGCAGGCGCAATTCTTCCGCCTTCATCCGCAACGCCACCACACCCTCGTGAACGTCTTTAGGCTTGGGGGGCCGGCCAAACTGATCCGCTGTCATCACCAGGCAGAGTTCGGCGATGGTCGCTGGTTTCAAAAAATTCGCAAGCCGGCGCACCGAACGGTCGCTGATCGCCTGCAAGTGCGCCAGATGATGCTGCACCAACGGCACCACCCGTTCCTTGATTTCATTCGGTGCATTGATCCGGGTCAGAAAAGCCTCTGCCAATGGCCCGCCCTGCTCTTCATGTCCGGGCGAAACGATCCGCATCCGCCCTTCACGCTCGGCTTGATGTGTCGTCTGCGGCTTGGCGAAGTCATGCGCCAGCACCGCGAACATCAGCACGCGCCGCGTGGTCTCGTCCGCCGCCCGCCACTCGGGTAACTCCGCCAACGCGTCGCAACAATGACACGTGTGCGTGAACACATCGCCCTCCGGATGCCATTCCGGATCCTGCGGCGTGCCATCCAGCGCCGCGATTTCCGGGAAGTGCCGCAACCAGCCGGTATCTTTCAGAAACCGCAATCCCGCCGACGGCCGCCGCCCTGCCCCGGCCCACTTGAACCACTCCATCCCGACGCGCTCGACCGCCAACTCGGGAAACGTATGCACGATGGATCGGCACAGCTCCACCGTCTCCGGCGCCGGCGTCAGGGCAAAGCGCGCGGCGAACTGCATCCCCCGCAGCACGCGCAACGGATCTTCCACAAACGCCGCGCTCGTGTGGCGCAACACGCGTTTCTCCAGATCAGCCCGCCCGCCAAAGAAGTCGAGGTATTCGCCCGTGCGCGGATCGAACATCAGTGCATTGATGGTAAAGTCACGGCGGCTGGCGGCTTCGCGCGGTTCAATTTCAGAATCAAACTCAACCGCAAAGCCCTTGTGTCCAGCGGCAGTTTTGGAATCCCGACGCGGCAGGCTGAAGTCCCATTGCCCGCCGCTGGCGCTGGAAAATTTGATGACTCCGAAAGATTTCCCGACCAGGTCCACGCGCCCGTGCGCACTCAACTGACGCGCCAGCGTCTCGTAATCCGTACCGTAAACTTCGAAATCAAAATCCTTGTGTGCGATCCCCAGCAACGCATCCCGCACACAACCGCCCACGAGATAAGCCCGCGCCAACGCCGGCACTTCGCGCAACAGACCCGCCAGTTCGTCAGGTAAATTCATGCCGCCTTGCCCTGGAGACCTTTCATGCGCCTACTTCAACCAGCACGATCAAACGCGGTGGATGCGGACTGATGCGTTTGATTCATCGCCAGATTCAATACCAGTCAGCCGACGTGAGAAAGCTCTTTTCACAATCTACCGTATCGAATCGGAGCGCGGTTGTGCGCGAAGCGTCAGCCGCAACACGGTAACCGTGCGCCAGCACCTGCGGCTGGTCTTTGACATAGCTGCGCTCCGTCAAGGCGGCGAGATGGGAATGGTGGCAGACGTCGGAATGTCACCGCGCAGCATCCGGCCGGCCTGATCGGCAAGGCGCAGATACCAATCGCTGTTCAGGTTGTAGCCATCCACGTTCAACGGCACGAACTTGCCTTGCGCCGGTAGTCCTGCTGGCGTTGTCACCAGCTTGTACATCGCGGTGCCTTCGTCCACTTCGTCGTACATCGCGCCGTAGATCATCGTGCAGCCGGAACGCACGGCGTTGTAGGCCTGCCGCCAGTAAAACGTGCCGCCGCTGCGGGGAATCTGGTTGAACGGACCACCGTTGAGATTCGTCCAGGAGAAGCCGGGAAAAATCACGGGCAGATAATCAATACGGTTGGTCGTGCAGTCGGCCAGGTCGGGCACGATCTGGTTCACGCGGAAATTATCCACCTCGGTGATGTTGCCGTAGCGCCCAACTGACCACGGACTGATGACGTCGAACGAACGGAAGACGCTGTTCCAAGCCATATTGGTCTGCGCATCACCATTCAAGGTTCGCCAGTGCGTCGGCAATCCGCCCATGACGGTGCAGCCGGCAGCCTTGAACCAATCTATGGCCTGTTGCGCCTGCTGCGGCACATCCGGGCGTCCGTTGAAACCGAATCCCCAGATGGCGACGACGGGTTTGCCGCGGTGGTGAAGGTAGGAAGGACTGTTGGTCACCTTCTGCGTGTTGACGAGATAGAGCCAGTCGTTGGTCAGCTTGCTTACGAGTGTGTTCGTAGGATAACCGGAGATGTCGTACATGATGGCGAAGGCACGACCGTAGGTTTCAGCGCCCACGCGCACATTGACCGCCACTTGATTGCGGAGGGCCAAAATGTTTCCGCCGCCAATATCGCTGAGAAACCGCTGGAAGAAGACGCCGTCGAGATTATTGTCCGCCATCCATTTGAAGTGGCGCACCACGGTCTTTTGCTTGTAAGCGGAATACAATTTCGCCGGCTGGCCGTTTGAATAGGTCATGCTCGTGTTGAATAACTCGTCGGCCTCCAGCTCGGAGGTGTCCGGCCAGAAATCGAAGTTGGCATTGTCCGCGGTGGGCGTGTTGTTGCCAAACCAATGCACCCAACTGTTCTGGGCCGAACCATCGCCCGGCGCGGAAAACCAGCCTTGATAGCCCATCAGCAGCTTGCGGTTCATCGTGGACATGTCGACGCCTGAACCCAACTGGAAGAAGGACCGCTGGCCGGACGCTGTCAGGATCACCTGAGTCGTGCCGTTGGTCGTGGTGACGACGTTGGTCACGGTCTTCCAAATAACGGGAGCGTCCAGGTTCGTGGCGGACTTCAGGACGTAGTAAACGGCCGAGGTCGGCCAGGAGATCACCAGATTGGTGTTTGCCCATTTGATCGAAAGGATGCTGACCAGATTGGTCGTCACCGGCAAGTTCGGGGCGGCGGTGAGCGTCGTCGTGACGCCGTTGTAGAAGTTGCTGACGCTGCCCGTGCCACCGTAACCGGTGATCTTGCCGCTGGAGACGAAATTATTCACGGAGGAAACCTGATTGCCGTTGATCACCACCTTGCCCGCGCCAATGTCGAGCACGGAAGCGCCCGCGATCGAACCCGGGCTGCTGGCACTCCACTGTGAAAGGCTCAACGTACCGCCATTGACATGCACCGTGCCCTTTCCGCCATTCCAACCCAGTCCGAACATCCCGGAAACCGATACCGTTCCGCCATTCATGGTCAATGTTCCGTCGGCGACTGGATCAAAGCCGACCCATAAGTGATTTCCAAAAGTAGCCGAGCCGCCGTTTTCAATCACCAGGAGCGCGGTGTTGTTGTAGCCGATGGCAGACCAATCCGCGGCGCTCGCGGCGAGCGTGCCACCATTGGTGACGATGAGTGACCCACCATCGCCGTTGTCACCGACGACGACTTGGCCAGCGTTGACGGCGGTATTCACCATGCAAGCGCGCGCACCGGAAACATTGAACACCACCTTGTTCGTGCTGTTGGCCACCTGACCGCCCGTCCAGTTGGCGCTCTCAGTCCACAAACCATTTCCGGATGGATTGGCGGATGGATTCCAAACGGTCGTGGTGAGTTGCGCCTCGGCGCACAGTGCAGTGCAGAGGAGCAAGCCAGTCAGGATCTGTGTTCGTGACGTCATTATGTCGCCGTGTTCAAGACTACCATACTTTGCGGGCTTGCCTTTCAAAAAGCGAAAGGCAAGCCCGGTGAACTTTGTTACTTAAACCAACGTTGATCTGCCCAACACTCAGTATGCTACCGTCCGATAGAATCGCTGACCAGGACTTGCCGGGAAGACGAATGTTACCGGTGCTCCCGTTGCCGCATTCGTGCTGCCCGTCACAGGCGTCCACACGGATGGCGACAAAGTCGCTGTGCCTTCGAGGTAATACGTGTGCTGATGAGTGGTCTGGTAAGTGATCGAGACATTGCCGCCACTGACCGAGACCGCCGTAATGGATTGCTGCGGCGCGGGCAGTAACACGGCGCTGACGGTGGTTTTGTTCGCACTCGGATCGTAGAAGTAATACACGGTGCCGCCACTGGCCGTGATTTTTCCAGCGAAGACATAATTGCTGATCGCATTGAATTGATCACCGGTGATCACGACTTTACCGGAGCCGGCAACGTTCAACACCGAGGTGCCTTTGATGGAATCGGTCGCGCTCAATTGATTCAGGTTCAAAGTTCCTCCGTTGATGTTTGCGTGGCCGGTGCCGCCATTCCAACCCAGTCCGAACATGCCGTTCACCGTCACCGTTCCACCATTCATGGTCAACGTGCCATCGGCTCCCGTATCGAAACCAATCCAGAGATGCTGGCCATAACTCGCTGACCCGCCGTTTTCAACCACCAGCAAGCCCGTGTTGTTCATGCCGACGGAATTCCACTCGTCAGAATGACTGCAAACCAGATTGCCACCGTTGGTAATGATCATCGTGCCTCCCGGACCGTTCAGGCCAATGCGCACGACACTGGCAGACGCCGCATTCGTCACGATGCACGGCAGCGCGTCAACGACATTGAGGTACACGAAGGTCACGTTGCTCGGCATAATGCCACCGGACCAGTTGCTCCTCACGTTCCACAGACCACTGACATCCGGGAAAGCGAGCGCGGGATTCCACGTGGCTTGCGCCGGCGGAAGATAAAGATCCGCAGGGTAAATCGTGGTCTTGCCGATGTTGATGTTGTTATAGTCCACCACCACCATTCCCGGTCCGGCGTGATTCGTGATGGCGCCGGTAGCAATAAAACCTTCGATCGAGGCTTGCTGGTTGCCATTGATCACCACCCTGCCCGTTCCAGATACATCCAATACCGAATTGCCTTGGATGGAGTTAACAAAGTCCCACTGGGCAAGAACCAAAGTACCGGCGTTGATGTGCGCGGTACCTTTTCCGCCCTGCCAACCCAAGCCGAACATGCCGTTCACGGTCACCGTTCCGCCGTTCAGGTTCAACGTCCCGTCTGATTCTGGATTCAAACCAATCCACAGATGAGTTCCGAACGTGGCCGACCCGCCGGCTTCCACAACCATCGTGCCGTTGCTGTTGTAGCCGATGGCCGTCGCATTCACCGAACCGCAAGTCAGACTGCCACCAGTGGCGATGTTAAGTGTGCCGCCGGGCCCGTTGTCACCCATGACCACATAATCCGCCAGTGCCGCGTTGGTGATCGTGCAAGGAGTCGCGCCGACAACATTGAAGATCGCCTTGGTCACGCTGGCTGGGGCTAAATGGCCGGTCCAATTGGTGTTCTCGTTCCACTTGCCCGTGCCGGCGGGATTGGCTGCGGGATTCCAAACGGTTTCCGCTGGTGGCGGTTGCGCCGGAGCGATTGCCCAAAGCGTGGTCTTGCCCACGTTTGTGTTGTTATAGTCAATGCCCACCGTGCCCAATCCCCCATAAGCCGTGATTTTCAGGGCATTGGTATAAGCGGTCATGTCACCAACACGGTCGCCGGTAACTGTGACCACGCCGCTGCCGGAAATATCCAGCACCGAGTTGGGCTGAATGGAATTAACCGGCGAGATATTGGCCAGGTTGAGGATTCCGCCCTCCTGGACATACACGGAAGCCCTGCCACCGGAGGGCGTGCTGGCGTTGACCGTGCCCAAGCCGATGTTCCCACCGACATTGATAACACCGCCGTTGAGAATGGAAATGGTGCCGATACCAACGGCCGCGCTGCCCGCCCACAGGTGGGTGCTGATGTTCAGCAATCCGCCGTCGTTCGTGAGGATGCCGGTGGCACTCGCGCCAACGAACAGAACATTGGTTACATTCACCTCGCCACCCGCGTTGATGGTCAGTCGTCCCACGACGTTCGCGCCGCCGTTGTTGCCCACCGTGCTGTTTTGGGTTCCGGTCGTGTTCAGTTTTCCACCGGCGTTGACGACCAATTGGCCGGACTCATCAACCCCCAGTTGAAAACGCATCAGCAAGGGCGCTTCGCCCGCCAGGGTGATGGTGTTATTGCCCCAGTTGGCCCGGGCCGTATCGTTGACGCCGGGCAGGCCATTGGGGCCGCCGCCCCCGCTTTGCCAGCCATTGAAACCGGTGACAGCCACCGTATCAAAATAGTCGCCGCTGTTCTGGTAGCGAAGATCTACGGCCATCGCCTGACCGGCCACCATGACGCCCAGCAGGGCCCGCACGAGGATCAAGTTTCTTTCAGTTGTTCTTTTCATTTTGCTTTTTGGTTGTGCCCCTGGCGCAGATTCGCGGTGCAAACCGAGCCAAGCAGTCGTCAACGCCCGTTTGCGTTTCGCTTCGCGTTGATGTGTGGTTGGTTGGGGACAATTGAAGCGCCACCGTAGCGGGCAGGATCATCCTTGGGTATCCCCGAAAGCGGGGAGGCTCTACCGTCACGCTGAAGTTTTGGCGACCCGGTCAGGCGCAGCCAGCATCAACGACTTTCAGATTCGTCAGCGCACAAGTGGCAGCATCCCAGTCGGCGATGACTTTGCCAGCGGGCTGCAACCCGAGGTAAGCCGCGGGTTGCCCCGAAGCCATGGCCGTCAGCGCTCAACACCACTAACTCGCCATTCAATTCGTTGGGAAATATTTTGAGCTTCACACCGTTCGGCCTTGCTTGATGGAATCCCTGCTTCCACCGCTTGCGAAAACTTGGAGTCGGTTCAGTGCGCTTTCTTGCCCAGTCGAAGATGCTCGTCGAACCAGTCGGCAAACAACTCCAGATCCTTGTCCATGCCGGGCCAGCCATGTTCTTTACCTTCGCGCACAATCAGTTTCGCCGGAACCTGAACCTCCTCGCTGCGACGGATGAATCGTCGCGCCTGCACGATCGGCACGAGCTTGTCAGCGTCACCATGCGCAATGAGCACCGGCGGCATGTTGGAATGCACAAAGTAAACGGGCGAAATCTCCCGCCCCAACTGGCGGCGCTCCTCGGGCGTGCTCGTTCTCGAACCGAAGGCCGGCTTGAAGTCCTTGAGCGTGCCGACCCCGACTGCATCATCCCCTTCCGAGTTGTAATTCAGAAAGTCCGTCGGCGGAAAGAAGCACGCCACACATTGCACCGCGCTGCTTTCGCGATCCACCGGGTCCTTGGCGTTGGCGTCACCCGGGCCTCCTTGCGTGCCGATGGTCAGGGAAAGATGGCCGCCCGCGCTGGCGCCGGTCACGCCAAGCCGGTTCGGATCGATCCCATACTTTGCCGCGTTGTGCCGGATGAACCGCGTCGCCCGATGAATGTCGGGAATGATTTCGCTGATGGTGAACTTGGGTTGCGAACCATGCACCACGGCGAACACCGTGTAGCCACGTTTCAACAGTGGCGCGACGTAGCCGGGGTTGATGCCGTCGTGACTGGAATACCAGCCGCCGCTCACGATCCATATGATGGCACAGCCGTTGGATTGGGCTGGCTGGAGCACGTCCAAGGTCAAAGCCGTCCCAAACTTGCGGCCATAGATAACATCCTCGGTGCGAGTGAGGCCGGAGTTGTTCTGCGCCGTCGCCGCTTGAAGCGCTACGAACAGAAGCAGGAACAACTGAATTCGTCGCATGAAGGTCATGTCGGTATAGGTAGCGAATTGCCCGCCCGGACGCAATGACTTCACTTGCACCCGCCCATTCGTGCGGCAAGAAACGGTCGGTCTTTTACAAAGAATGAAAGGTGGAAGCCCGCGGCAAAGGCGCAAGCTCTGTCCGCGACTACTTCCACTATGAAACTTGTGCGCTCCTGGCCGTTCAATTCGCCACTGCTGCGTCCCGCCCTACCATGAAACTTCACGTCCCTTACAAGTTCAACGTCGCCGCAACGATCGCCGGATTGCTGATCCTCGCCCGGGGCGCACTGAGCGCCGGCGTCAACGATTCCGCCGCCGTCCAGAAACTGTTCGCCAACCCGCCGCGCGAATACGCCTCCGCTCCCCTCTGGGTCTGGAACGACCGGCTCACGGAGGAACAGATTCGCGGAACAATGCGCGATCTCGCGGGACAGGGCGTGCGGCAGGTTTTCGTCCATCCGCGCCCCGGTTTGATGACGCCCTACCTCGGTGACGAGTGGTTCAGACTCTGGAAGATCGCGTTGAACGAAGCCGGGCGGCTCGATATGAACGTCTGGATTTACGACGAGAATTCCTACCCAAGTGGATTCGCCGGCGGGTGGGTGCCCGAACTGATGCCCGCGTCACGCGGGCAAGGCCTGGCCCTCAAGGAATCGAAGACCGCGCCCAAGTGGAACGACCGGACCCTCGCCGTCTTTCGCCTCGCGGATGGCCAGGCTCACAATGTCAGCCGCGAGGTCAAAGCGGGGGCGACGACCAGCGGCGACCGATTCCTCACCGCCACGATCGAGCGCGCAGGCAATTCTCCGTGGCACGCAAATCGTTCCTACGTGAACCTTCTCACCCCCGGCGTGACGGAAAAATTCCTGGAGGTGACGATGGACGCGTACGAACGCGCGATTGGCAGCCAGTTCGGCAAACGTGTGCCGGGCGTGTTCACCGACGAACCGGAGATCCGTCCCGCCGGTGGGCTGCCGTGGACGGACGACCTGCCGCCGCAGTTCGAAAAGCGGTGGGGCTACAGCCTGATCGAGAATCTCGCCAGCCTGAACCAGCCCGTGGGAGACTGGCGCAAGGTCCGGCATGACTATTTCGCCACCTTGCTTGACCTGTTCATCGAGCGCTGGGCCAAACCCTACTACGATTACTGTGAGAAACGTGGGCTCGAATTCACCGGCCATTATTGGGAGCACGACTGGCCGATCTGCTCGGGCGTGCCGGACAACATGGCAATGGCCGCCTGGCAGCAACGCCCCGGCATTGACATCCTGATGAATCAATACGCCGAAAACACCCACGCCCAGTTCGGCAACGTCCGCTCCTGCCGCGAAATCTCCAGCCTCGCGAATCAACTCGGCCGCCGCCGCACGTTGGTGGAACTCTACGGCGCAGGCGGCTGGGATTTGCGCTTCGAGGACATGAAACGCATCGGCGACTGGTTGCAGGTGCTCGGGGTAAACACGTTCGATGAGCATCTGAGTTACGTGACCTTGCGCGGCGCCCGCAAGAATGATCATCCGCAGAGCTTCTCCTACCATGAACCTTGGTGGCCGGCGTATCACGTGCTGGAGAACTATTTCACCCGTCTTTCCGCGGCGTTGTCCCAAGGCCAGCAGCTCAATCGCATCCTCGTCCTCGAACCCACCACCACCGCCTGGATGCATCAAGGCAACGACGCGAAGCTCGACCAACTTGGCAACGCGTTCACAAAACTGGTCATGGCGCTCGAAGCCGCCCAGATTGAATACGACCTCGGTTGCGAGGATGTGATGGCCCGGCAGGGCGACGTGAAGAACAATCAACTCTGGATCGGGCAACGCGGTTACGACGTGGTCGTGCTGCCGCCCGGCACGGAGAACATCAAGTCACGCGTCGCGGAAATGGGTGAACAGTTTCTGAATGCCGGTGGCAAGATCGTTTGCCTGGGACCACCGCCCAATCGCGTGGATGGCCGCGAATCATCGCGTCCGGCGGAGGGCGTGAATGAACCCGGTTGGATTTCGGCCAAGGCGGATGACGCCGTGACCCTTTTGCGCGACTTGACGAAGGTCACCGAGTTTCGCATTCGCCGGGCGGCTGACGATCACGGCATCCTGTTCCATCATCGCCGGCAACTCGCCGATGGCCAGCTTCTCTTCCTCGTCAATACCAGCATTGATTCGCCATCGGCTGGAGTCGTCGAGTCGAATCTCCGCGGCGTGGAAGCCTGGAATCTCCACACCGGCAAAACCGAAAGCTACCCATTTGAAAAGACCGGCCCGGGGGTGTTAACCCGCTTCAGCCTCCCGCCGGCCGGCAGCCTGCTGCTCTTCCTCTCGCAACGAACGCTCAAGGAAACGCCGGTTGCCGTCGCTCCAGTTGCCGAACTGAAAGCGGAAGGTCCGATGAAAATTCAGCGCACCGCGCCCAACGTCCTGAAGCTGGATTATGTGGACATCACCGCCGGTGGCGAAACAAAGTCGAACCTCTATTACTACGCCGCCGCGCAATTTGCGTTTCAGAAGAACGGCCTCGACCGCAATCCTTGGGACAGCGCGGTGCAGTTCAAGGACGAGTTGCTCTCGAAGCGGTTTCCCGCCGACAGCGGTTTCACTGCGAGTTACCGGTTCACCATTGATGGTCGCGTCCCACCAAATCTCGCCCTCGTCATCGAGCGACCCGACCTTTACTCGATCACCTGCAATGGGAAACCAGTCGCGGCGAAGCCGGGCGATTGGTGGCTGGACAAAGCTTTCGGACGGATCGCCATTGCCCGCGTCGCCCAGCCCGGCGAGAACATCGTAACGCTCCAGGCGGGGCCGTTCACGATTTACCACGAACTCGAAGCCGCCTTTGTGCTGGGCGACTTCGCGCTCAAACCGGTGGAGCGTGGCTTTGTCCTAACCACTGATGCTCCGCTGGAGATTCTCAAGCCGCACAACAACCTGTCCCATGGCATCAACCCGGACGGCACGGCTTGGTTGAGCGGCGGCATTGGTTTCACGATGAACCCCGATGGCTCCCCGGTTGAAGACCGACAGCCCGTTGTCGTTTTCGATCTCGGCCAGGTTTCTGAACTTAGCTCCATCCGCATATGGAACTATAACGAGGCCCATGAGCGTGATCTGACTTGCCGCGGCGCAAAAACCATCCATCTAAGCGGCGCGGGTGCGGACAAGCCGGATGCGTTCGATCTCGATCTCGGCCAGTTTACCCTCCCCCGCGCCACGGCCCATTCGCCGGCACAGGAGTTCCCGCTCAGCCGCCCGCACGTTCGCTTCATCAAACTCGACATCCGCTCCAACCAGAATGGTGTAACCTATCCTGCCAGTGGCGGGATTGACGACGACGGCTTTGTTGGCTTGGCCGAAGTTGAGTTCATCACGCCCACCGGCGCAAAACTTTCCGGCGTGAAGATTGCGCGCGTCTCCAGCGAACTCGCTTCACATCAGCGGCAGGCCGTTCACCTGGTGGATGGTAGCGGGCTGGTGAGCACACGGCCCGGGTGGAATGAGCAAGGCCATCCCTTCTACTCGGCGGGCGTGAGTTATCGTCAGCAGTTCCGCGTGGATCAGAACAAAGGCCGTTTCCAAGTCACCCTGCCCGACTGGTACGGCAGTGTCGCCGAGGTGAAGGTGAACGGAAAGTCCGCTGGCTACGTCATCGCCGCACCTTGGGAATGCGACGTGACCAGGCACCTCAAGCGCGGGGCAAACGAAGTGGAAGTCATTGTCATCGGCACGCTCAAGAACACGCTCGGACCGCACCATGGCAACCCGCCGCTGGGCAGCGCCTGGCCCGCGATGTTCCGGGTCGGTCCGGACAACGGCCCGCCGCCGGGAGCCAACTACAGCACCGTCGGGTACGGTCTCTTCGCGCCCTTTGTGCTCCGGCAGACCCTAACGGTTCGCAGATAGCACGGCGGCACGAAACCGTGCCGGCATTCTGAATACCGCCCGCAAACTCCGCCAGGTGCGGGCATGCGGTCGCCCGCACTCCCGCGAGCGTAATTACTGAAATAGTTTGGGCGCAAACTCATTCAAATACTCGCGCCAGTTCGTCCAGGTATGAGCGCCTTCGGTTTCCTTGTACGTCACGTCGAACTGGTGCTGCTTGAACATGGCCACGGTGGCCCGTGAAGTTCCCACCAGGAAATCATCTTTGCCGGTCGCGAACCAAAATAATTTCAACCCCTCCTTCAATTTCGCATCGTCCAGGATGGTTTTGTTTTTCTCCTCGAAAGTCGGTCCTGGTTGCTGGTTGCCGCCCGGTCCGCCGGCAATTCCAAAAACACCGGAACTGTAAACTCCGAGATAACCGAACTCCGCCAGGTGCGGGATGCCGATGTTGATTGTTTGAGCACCGCCCATCGAGAGACCGGCCAGCGCCCGGTGCTGCCGGTCGGTGTGAATACGATAGCGCTTTTCCATTTGCGGCATGATGTCCGCCACGAACTCCCGTTCGAATTCATCGCCGAATGAAGCACCAAAACGAAACGGTCCGGTGTGGCCATGGGGCATCACCATGACCATCGGCTTCGCCTTTCCCGCGGCGATGAGATTGTCGAGAATGAAACCGGCCCGGCCCACCGTGCCCCAGGAATCATCCGAGTCGAAAGCCCCATGCAGCAGATAGAAGATCGGAAACTTGCCCGCGCCCGATTCATAACCCGGCGGGGTGTAAACATGCAGGCGACGGAATCGCTTGAGCGTGGCCGACCAATAAGTGAGCTCCGCGATGGCCCCGTGCGGCACGTCCTTGGTGTCCATGAAGTCCGACCCCGGAACTTGAACCAGGCTCCAGGTGTTTTCGTTCGACTCGCTCGTAGCGGGATTGCGCGGATCAATCACCGCCACTCCGTCCACATTGAAGTTGTAGCGATAGGCGCCGGCCGGCAACGGCCCGATGGTCACTTCCCAAACCCCATTGCTCCCTTTGGTCAACGGTGTGCTCTGGCCAAAACCAGTGCCGGGAAGGTCACCGCTGCCGCCGAGTTGAACTTTCACCGCATTCGGCGCGAGGATGCGGAACGAAAGTTTGCGATCGGTGGCAACCTCCGGCGAAACCACCTGCGGGCCCGGCGTCGCCGGCTGGGCCAGGGTAATCGTATTGAACATGGGGGCGGCTAGCGCCGCGGCAGCCACGAGTGACCAGAGGCAATTGGGAGTTTTCATGGTGTGTTTGGGGGCGCGTTCCGCCACGCACGGTGAGCGAAAGCGGCAGCTTATTTTAGGATATTACGGCGACGGTACACACGCCCGCCCCGGGCGTCAGCCATAATCTCGACGGTGGTAAGGGTCGTGGCCGGCGCTCTCTCACCGTGCCCGAGGTGTGGAGCGCGAACTCCAGCGGAATTCACCGCTGGCCGCCGGTCACGGAAATTACTGGAATTGAATTCCTGGCATTGAAGGGTGATAATTCAAATCGGGTTACGTTCGTGGGCTTGGTCGCAATGAAAGCATGTCTCCACTGTGGGCGATTAAGTGATTACGCCAGTTATTCCTGCTGGCAGTGCGGGCAGGAGGTGTTTGTCCCGCTGGGAATGCTGCTGCCCGACTCGCCGTTTACAGCGCCCAGCGTGGCACCGCCAGCCGAATCCCTGGAGATTGAGTCCGAGGGCAACGTGACGCTCTTGAAGTGTCGAACCCCGGGGGAGGCGTATCTGATCGCCCAACAATTGGAAGCGGCGGACATCCTGGTAACCCTCCCCGAGGCAAAGGTGATCACCGCGGAATTCCAGCGCAGCGGTTTCGTGAGTCTCCGGGTTTCCACCCAGGCCTACGAAGCCGCGAGGGATGTGCAACTTCGAATTGACCGCCGGCTTTGGGAGGCTGATCGGGCGTCCCACCCGCCGTCGTTCGGAACGCTGCTCGGGGCGTTCGCACTGGGGTTGGTGCCGTTTTTCGGAGTCTTGCTTCTCCCAGTAGTCAGAGGCGCTTTCAAAGCGAAAGGATATCAACGGAAAGATCAACTCTTCGATCGCTGGTTCTGTGTCGGGTTCGCTCTTTTCCTTGGACTGGTCGTGGTCGTCATTCTCCTGCTCGATTTCAAGCCAACTCCTCCTCCCGTTTTACCCAGGTGGGATTGAATTGCCCGGGCACTTGAAAGCACCCACGCGCCTTGAATGCCAATAAATAAAAAGAGGCCGGGAGAATCCCGGCCTCCATGATTCGCGACTGGAAGCCGACCGCCGACTTCCCGCGGTTGCGTCAAGGCAATGACCAGCGGTAGAACTTTGTTCCGCTGGCGGGAATGGTGAGCGGCGATACCGGATTGCCCGGCGTATTCGTGTACGTGCCGGTCACCAGCGAGGATTGTTGCAACGTGGTGCCCGCCGGCCAGGTGATGGTCACGTTGTTGCCTGCCGCCGGCGTAATTGTCAGCGCCGCAGTCCCGGCTTTGCCCGTCACGTAGTGGTTCGCAATCTGGCTCGGCGTCAACGCTGTGCTGTAAATGGCCGCTTCGTCCACGCCGCCCGCGAAGTTGTTCGCCCACCCGTTTCCGACGGAGCCAATGGCCCAATCGGCATTAGCCACTGGCAGCGCTCCGACGGCAGCCGCCGCGCTGGCTACCTGGACGCCATTGCGATAAAGCCGCCAGTTGCTCCCATCATAGGTCCCGGCGAGATGAACCCAGTTGCCGCCGCCCAGATCGCCACCAGGGATGGGGAAACTCGCGCTGTAGGTATTGAGGGTCGCGCCATCAATCACTTCCCGGGAACCGACGACGTAATTAGCCCCACCTTCAATCGCGAGAAAGACCTCCGAGGTATTGGTTACTGCGTTATCCAAACCTTGACCGAGGAAATTGCTCGGCGTCTGCGGACCGTGCGAGATGATGCGCGCGGGATCGCCTTGCGCAGCGTCGGGGTTGATCCAGGCTTCCAAAGTAATCTGGCCGGCGATGTTCAGACCGGACGGATTGTTGAGATTGGCCCACTGCTTCAGACCATCCAACGGCATGGCGAGGTTGGACGCTTCAAAGCCTGCGTACGCCGGCGGTCGCGGTCCGGCCAGGACGTTTGTGGTCAACACCTGACTGGCGTTGGCCAGATAGCCGACCGTGCCGCTATTGGTGGCAGGGAAATACGCCGGGTCGTTGAAGCGCAGGTACGTTTTCGGCCCCCGTCGCTGCGGGCCGGGAATTCCACCGGGGCCGGGGAAGGGCGCCGTCAGCACGAGGGTTTCGTAATTAGTGCCGTAGTTGGCATTCGTGCCGGCCTGATAGTGAGCCATGATCTGTTCCGGAGTCAGCACGTAATTGTTGTAGATCGCGAGTTCGTCAATGTTGCCTTCAAAGGGGTTGCTGCCCAGTCCCGATTTGGCGTTGTAAGAACCGATGCCCAAGTCTGCCGGGGCGCCGCCGTCCTCCGGCGGATTGACGTTGGCAGCGTACAAGGCCGTCGTGTTGGAGGCGACCGCCACACCGTCCACGTAGGCGGTCAAAATGCCCATCCATTGATCGTTCCCATTGCCACCCACATCGCCGTTTTGCTGGTATGGCTCCCAGGTAACAACCAAATGCTGCCACTTGCCGACGACATAATCCGTGTCGGTCAGGACGTCCTGCCCGCTCGTACCACTGCCGCTATACATCCGGAAATTCCAGCCATGACCTTCGCTGGCCGGATAGGTGAGATTGGGATTGCGCTGGAAAATAACCCAACCAGTCCGGCTGAACCCGGAGACCGCCACGCGATTGTTGACCGGACACTGCCCTCCCTGTTGGTCTCTCATTGGTCGCAGCCAGGTTTCAAAGGTGAACGGAATCCCCGCGTTCGGATTGTTCTCCGCGAGCCAGGGAATGGTCGTGGCGGAATTGCCGTTGCGATTGTGATACGAAGCCGAGCCGTCATCCGTCCGGCCGGCGATGGCACTGGCTGCGGGATGGACCACTTCGGCCGTGTGGGTGCCCAACCCAGTGTTTCGCACGTCGCCCAAGTTAATCGCGACGTCTGCTCCGGGAGCGATTTCATCAAGTCGCAAATAGACCGTTGGATTGTGCGATTGGATGAGCGTCTGATAGGGGGTGGACCTCGATGCGTTGGTCCCGTTCTGGTAATGACTCAAGATTTGGGCCGGCGTCAGTTTTGCGGAATAGAACGCTACCTCATCGGCCGCCCCAAACCAGGGGTTCAAAGAACTGTTGGCATTGTTGTAGTTGCCGATGGCGAAAGCTGGTTGGCCGTTCACGGCTTCACCCGGATCATGATCACCCGTGCAGGGCGCATAACCGGGGTCGCTGCCGCTCGGGCCACCGTTCCAAATGTTCGTATTCGCGGCCTCGCCGTTGATGTAGATGGTCAGCGTCGCATTCGTAACCTGCACGGGATCGTAGACGACAACCACGTGCTGCCACTTGCCAACCTCGAACGGAACCAGGCTCGTGACGTCCAGGCCGCTGCTGCCTCCGCTGCCGCGAAACATGCGACAGTTCCATCCCACTGGTTCACCCTCGACGTAGTCAGCGTTCGGCTTGCGCTGGAAGAAAACCCAGCCCTGCCGGTTGGCCCCCTGAGTATAACGATTGGCCAACGGCGACATCCCGCCGACGCTCTGGTCACTTGCCGGATAAAGCCAGGCCTCCACCGTGAACGGCTGGGTGTTGGGAGGATTTAGGGCCGGGTTGAAAGGGACTTCGGTCCGGGTGCTGGTGTCAAAAAACACCGAGCGGTTCCCATCACCGGCGAGCGCCCCGGGAAATGGATGCACCACCCCGGTCGGCAAATCGTTCGTGGCGTTTCCCGCCGCACCGAGACTGCCGCTGTTCTTGTTGATCAACGTCCTTGTGGTGTCATCGTTGAAGCGATAATAGCCCTTCGGGCTGTCGGCCAGTACCGTGGATTTGTAATCGGCACGCGCCAGTGGGGTCGTCAGGACTGACAACGCCAGCAGCGCAAACAGGGATGCGTTCACGTTTCTTCTTTTCATCTTTGTTACGGATTTGAGGGTTTGACTGAGCAACCACTGAGGCAGTAGGCCACGTGTCCTCAACGCGTTGATTCTGAGCGCGAACGCGTCAGCCCGCCAATCTCTTGTGGTCGGAGCGACTATGAACTTCTAATAGATTTGGTCAACAACTTTCCTTACCGAGAGTAAAAGTTAGACCGCGTGGGGATTCCCCGAACCGCGTCGCCGAGTGTTTGTCCGCAGCTTCAAACATGGCGGCATGGTGATGTACCATCCGGCCTTGCCAAAAGAATCTTTTGGCCTCGCACCTGCCCCAAAGAGTAAGCTTGGCAACACAGGATTGACGCGATGACATTCATGAAAACACCAAAATCAAGCGGGCGAAATTTCCTCACCGACCGCCGACGGACAGTGTTCCCAATCGGCATCCTGACTTTTGCCAGCGCCTTGCTCGCGAGCGCGCCACTGCTGACCGCCGCAGAGTTCAAGAAAATCAAACTCGAAAGCCAGTTCCTCAGCGAAGGCGCTGACCTCGGCGACTTCAACCATGACGGCAAGTTGGACCTCGTGGCGGGCTGGCTGTGGTTCGAAGGACCGGGCTTCTCCAACCGCCATGAATTCAATCCGCCGCCGGCCAAGCCCTACGATGGCGAGAAGAGTTACTCGGATTATTTCCTGACCTACGTGTATGATTTTAACGGCGATCGGTGGGATGACATCCTCGTGTTTTCGTGGCCCGGCAAGGAAGCCGCGTGGTATGAAAATCCCAAGGGCGGCGGCGGACACTGGCCAAAGCATAGCATCGTGACGGAAGCGGACAACGAATCGCCCACCCTCGGCGACATGAATGGTGACGGGAAACCGGAACTGATCTGCCACACCGGCGGACGGTTTGGTTTCTTCGAGGCGGATTGGGCGCACCCCGATCAACCGTGGAAGTTCATCGCCATTTCACCCGAGGACAAGCAGGCCATCTTTCGCTACACCCACGGCTACGGGTTTGGCGACCTCAACGGCGACGGCAAACCCGACCTGTTGGAGAAGAACGGCTGGTGGGAACAGCCCAAGGATTATCGCACCGGAGGCAATTGGAAATTTCATAAAACCCCGTTCGCTCCAGCGGACAAACGCGGGGGCGCACAGATGCTGGTCTATGACATCAACCGCGACGGACTGGCGGATGTCGTCACAAGTTGGGATGCGCACGGTTATGGGCTGGCCTGGTATGAACAGGTGCGCCGCGATGGTGAAATCACATTCAAAGAGCACCTCCTCATGAACACGAAGCCCGAAGACAATAAACAGGGTGTGCAATTCACCCAACCGCACGCCTTGACCCTGGCCGATATCAACGGAGATGGGTTGATGGACTTCGTCACGGGCAAACGCTTTTGGGCGCACGGCCCAAAAGGTGACCCGGAATCCGATGCCCCGGCCGTGCTCTATTGGTTCGAGTTGAAGCGCAACGGCAAGGACGCCGAGTTCATACCGCACCTGGTGGACAACGACTCCGGCGTCGGCACGCAAATCACCGCCCGCGACCTCAATGGCGACAAAAAGACCGACATTATTTCATCAAACAAGAAGGGCCTGAGCGTCTTCATCCAGCAGCCTTGATCACCGCGGCTCAGGCTTTCAACCCTTGCAGTTTGGCCACGAACGGTTCGTTCGCGCGGATCATTTCCTCCCAGGTAACCGTACTGCGGCGATAGGCTGCGGCCCGACCCAGGATCGCTGTCAGGTTGCTGCGCACTGCCGGCGGCACGGTAAGATTGGCGAAGTCGCGCTTGGAGATTGCCATGTGAAAAGCGGCGATGTTGGCCTCCGCACCGGTGGTGTAGAGATTGGTCGGGGTAGCTGAGCTGCCATTTTCCGTGGTCTTGATCAGTGACTTGTCGAAGTAGTGCATGTCCGCCGTACCATTCGTGCCATAGACGCGACACATGATGTCATCAATGCCGAACCCGACCTGCTTGGAACTGAACGTGGTGGTGACCTTGTTCGGAAAATCGAACACCACCGAGAAGTGATCCCAGCAGTCACCCACAAAATCGCGCGTCTTGCCACCCGTGCCATAGGCCCGCAACGGTGCGGCATCCAACAGGCGGCACGCCATGTCGATGGCATGGATGTTTTGCTCGACGATGACGTCCCCGGACAGCACGCGATCCGTCACCCAAGCGCGCAAGCGCAATTCCGGATTGGCGGGGTCCGCACGACGCTCGCGATCCACCGATTCGCCCACGAGCCCGGTCTGATAACCAGCTTCGGCGGAAACAATGGTTCCCAGTTCGCCCTTCTTGATCTGTGCGACGGCATCCTGAAACAACGGCAGCGTGGGCATCTGAAAATCAACAAGGAAGCAAAGATTCTTCTCCTTCGCCCGCACTCCGCTGGCCGCGACGCTCTGACAACCGGGCACATCCACCGCCACCGGTTTGGCCAGGTAAACATGCTTGCCCGCGTCCACCGCTGCCGCCGCCTGTTCCGGATGGAAGTAGGGCGGACTTTGAATAACCACAGCGTCGAGTTTCTGTTCCAGTAATCGTTTGTAACCGGACAGGCCGGTAAAACGGCGTTCCGTCGGCACCCCAAACTCCGTACCCGCCTGGTCGGCGCGATCCGGAAAATAATCGGCCACGGCCACCAGCTTGTATCCGCCGTGCTTCCGAAACAGATCAGCGATCCACTTGCCGCGTCCGCCGCAACCGATGAGCCCAAGGTTGAGCGTGGGACCAGTTTCGGCACCGAACGCCAGCGACGGGGTCAGCAAGGTCAGGCCGAGCGTGGCGCCGGTGCCGGCGATGAAGTGGCGGCGGTTGATGTTTGTCGAGACGTCTCCGGATGATGCGTATTTGGTATTCATAATCTGACAGGTGGAATTTGAGGAGAGCAGTCAGGTGGCCGGGAAAATAGCGCGTAGATATTTCAAATGAGTGGCATAGTCAGCCGCGACCCCGTGCGGTGCCGCAGCTTCAATTTGAATCCAACCTCGATAACCAATCGCATCCATGGCTGCCCGCACCTTTTGGAAATCAACACGACCGGCGCCCAGCATGAAGTTCCCATCCTTGGCGTGGAACTCACAGATCCGCCCCTTGAGTTGCCGGATTTCGGCGTAAATATCGTAGCCCTTGTCCGTCGAATTACCCACGTCGTAATAGACCTGCACAGCCGGAGAGTTAACGCGGTCGAGCCGCTCCGCGCGCGGCGCCAACTCCTGCAACACCGCCACGGTGCGATCTATTCCCGGCGCATCGTCCTTGAGGTCGCCATTGCCGAAGGCGGCGACCAGAATCACCTTTACTCCGAGTGCTTGGGCCACGGCCAGGGAGTCGTGCAACCAGATCGCCGTTCGCGGTTCGCTCTTGAGCGGAGTCTCGTTCAACGCTCCCAAGGCGAGTCCGGCAACCGCGATGCCCGTCTGGCGCGAGGCTTGCCGGTAGCGTTCCTGGACCTCCGGCTGCCGCAAATGCAATCCGTCGGCTTTGGTGCCGAGGTCCAACTGTACTCCATCCAGCCCGATCTCCTTCGCCAGCTCGAAACAACTTGGATCACGCCGGCCCAACGACCAGTCCGGAGCGCCAATCCTGAATCCCCGGCTGCCAGCGTCAGCGAACAAAGGTTGGAAACGGCTGCTCAGGATGGTCGCGCTGGTGGCAACCGTCAGGCGGTTCAGCCATTGTCGGCGAGAGATTTCAGCTTTCATCTTTCCACTTGTCTCCTGATTGAAACTGCGCGGCGGAATTTACGCAACCGGCGACTGGGCCGGAAGGGAGAATGACCAATTCTCCTGCAACTCGACGCCTCAAAGTCGCTTCGGCGCTTCCGACGAATTCTCCGACTGCCCCACCGGCAACCCGGATTTCGGCCGCTGCGATTCCACCACCAGACCCAACGCCTGTTGAATTTCCGGTGCGCGCATGAACGTCTTCCAACAAAAACCCGTGCGTTGATTTTCGATCATGGGTGCGATCGGTCCAACATCAATCCCCAGATAATTGTTGGAAACCCAGTCACGGGAAAAGTTGAAGGCATCGTAAAAGCCGAACGGCCCCCACAGCCGTGCCCCGTGCCGCTGATACAACTCAACCATGCATGCCCGACTGGCTTCCGGCACGTAGGGCATGGACGCCAGGGCCGCCGTCGGCGCGAGGGTGCCGTTATCACGTTCACCCGGCGCAAATGGTTCGTAGCCCTTCGGCCCGTTGCTGGCCGTGATGCCCCAGAGCGGGCCATAGCCCTTGAAATCCGCCCGGCGTGATTCGGCATAGCGCACCTGCACGCGGCTCAAATCCTGGAAGTGTTCAAAATAAGTGCGCTGGTGATACGACACCAGCCGGGGATCCAGTCCCAGATACGAGTAGTGGGTCCAGAACAAGGGCGGGCCAAAGTCGTGGCTCAACTCCAATGCAATTCCAAACCGCGAACGCGCGGCCCCGAAATGCTTGGACTCCCATCCCTGCCAATAATATTTAGGCGACACGGGATGCGTGGGCGAAACCATCGCCAGCAAATATACGATATGACATTCGTTGAAGCCGGTGATCGGCAGTTTATTCCGCCAACCGCGGGTGGGCGACCAATGCCAGATCAGCGCGGCGCCGTCAGGATCATCGTGCGCAAACCAATTCCACTCCACCCCGCGCCAGAGTGAGTTGGCCAGTTCGCGAATCTCGGTCTCGGCGGCATTCGGGCCGGCGAAGTACTCGCGCAGGAAAAGAACCCCCTGCATCAGAAACGCCGTCTCCACCAGGTCGGCGCCATCGTCGCCATCGAAGAATGGATTCACCTGGCCGGTGCTCCCATTGAGAAAGTGCGGAAAGGCGCCGTGAAATTTGTCGGCCTTTTCCGAGAGGAAACGCAGCATCTTCAACGCCCGATCCGCGCCTTGTTGCCGCGTGATAAACTTCCGTTCGACCCCGACCGCCAGGTTGAACAACCCCATCCCCGTGGCGCCGATGGCGCAGAAATCGGGGAAGAAGCCGGTCCCCTCGCGGATCAAACCGGAAACCGGATGCGCGAAGTCATAGTCGTAACGAAAGCTCGCTTCCTGGATTTCCGTCAACAGTCCCTCTGCATCGAGGGGCCGGGGACTTCCTTTCACCGGTTCGGTCCATTCCGAGCGCAGCACCGCCGGACTCCCTGCATTGGTGCGCAAGCTGCGCACCCGATAGAAAAACTCGCCCCCGGCCGTGCCGATGAAATCACTGTGAATCGGCACGCGGGGTAAATGAGAAATCAAATCGGTGAAGGGACCGCCCGCCTGGGCCGCACGCTGAACTTCGTAGCCCGTGATTTGGCGGTCGTCCTCCCACAGCAGATCAACCCGCAGTTGGCGCGGCAAGGCGCGCAAACCCGCCGGAGGTGCGAGGCGCACTTCCCCGGCGTTCGCCACCGCAGAAAACAGCAGAACCACGGCAACCAGCCCCAGCTGAAATCCTCGCCGCCTCGGGCCGGGTTCTTCCCCGCGACCGGACCATTTCGCTGTGTTCCTCATGACATTCATCTCCCACCAACCATCCCAGCCCGGAC
This sequence comes from Limisphaerales bacterium, assembly GCA_044225555.1. Classification (GTDB taxonomy): domain Bacteria; phylum Verrucomicrobiota; class Verrucomicrobiia; order Limisphaerales; family JADLHS01; genus JADLHS01. The sequence goes on from JBGAIM010000004.1 coordinate 186,914, forward strand.
GCTCTCCCGCTTTCCCGATTGCCTGTCGTGCTGTTCAGCCATCATGACTGCGCCGCTTGGTAATAACAACTAGCGAAATACGGAAATGTTCCCCCAGCTTCAAAAGCGATTTGATCCCACAACCCGCGCAACCAGGGCTCGCTGATTTTTCCGAAGCACTCTTCGCCGGAGCTTCGCACCCGCTTCTCGTCACGGGACAGTTTGGACGGCTAAGCGCCTGACTGCCTCGCTCGTCAACTGCGGACACAAACTCCCCGTCGCTTGGCTCGACAGCGGACCGACTGGCTGCTATCACTATTTGTGATGGACCGCATTCAACCACCTGAGCAGCCCGCCGCCGGCAAACGAGCGCGGATAGGAACCTGTGCCCTCTTGGCCGAGGGATTCGGCTCAGGCGATTCCCTGCTGCCATGAGTGTGCCGCTAAATCTCTTGATCGTCGAGGATTCGCCCGACGACACCGAGTTGTGGCTCCGCGAACTGCGGCGGGGAGGATTCGACGTGCAATCGCAACGGGTAGAAACCGAGGCGGATTTTCTGTCCCAATTGGACGGCGCACCCGACCTGATCATTTCCGACTACACCTTGCCCCAGTTCAACGGCGTAACGGCACTGGCCTTGCCATGAAACTCGGAGCCACCGACTATTTGCTCAAGGATCGCATCGCCCGCCTGAGTACCGCGGTGGAGCAAGCGCTGGCGAAGAATCGGCTGCGCACCGAGAGCCAACGAATGCAGGAACAGCTGGCGCTGCAGGGAACTGCCTTGAAGGAAACGGAAGCCCGGTTTGCAGGGATCATCAACTCGGCGAAGGACGGAATCATCACGGTGAATCACGAGCAAAGGATATTGCTGTTCAATCCCGCCGCGGAAGAGATGTTCGGTTATCGGGCCGACCAACTCCTTGGCCAGCCACTGGATCGCCTCATCCCCCTACGGTTTCTGCATTCACACGCCAAGCACGTACGAACCTTTGGCGAAACCGGAGTCACCAACCGCCGCATGGGCGCGCTCGGGACGATCTTTGGTTTGCGCGCGGATGGCTCGGAGTTCCCCATCGAAGCTTCGATTTCGCAGGTCGAGGGCGGCGGGCAGAAACTCTTCACGGTCATCCTGCGGGACATCACCGCCCGCAAGTTGGGCGAAGAAGCGCGCAACCGGCTGGCCGCCATTGTTGAGTCGTCGGACGATGCCATCATCAGCGAAACCTTGGATGGTCAGATTGTCACCTGGAACGCCGGCGCCGAACGCGTTTACGGCTATTCGGCCAGTGAGGCAATCGGTCATCCGATCAGGATGTTGATTCCACCGGAACTTCAAGACGAGGAGCAGCAGATTCTTGACGTCATCAGGCGCGGCGGGCACGTGGCGCACCATGAAACTGTCCGGCTTCAAAAGAACGGTTCGCGCATTGATGTTTCGTTGAACATCTCGCCCATCCGGGATACGGAAGGAAAAATCATCGGCGCCTCCAAGATTGCGCGGGATGTCACGGAACGTAAACGGCTCGAAGCCGCCGTGGCCGCCGCAGCGGAGGAGGAACGGGGCCGCATCGCCCGAGATCTGCACGACGGCCTCGGCCAGCAACTCGGTGGCGCGCTCTTCCTGAGCGACCTGCTCCACCGCGATTTGAAAAAACGCGAAGCCACCGAAACCGCGCGCGCCGGGCAGGTGAATGCCCTCGTGGTGGAAGCGCTCGAACAAGCCCGCGAACTGGCGCGGGGTCTTTACCCGGTGCCGCCCGACCCGGAAGGTTTGATGACCGCCCTGCAAAACCTCGCCGATCGCGTGGCCCGCGACCGCCATCTGGATTGCACCTTCGAGGCGGACTCGGCCGTGCTGCTCCCCAGCCAAACCATCGCCACTCACCTGTATCGCATCGCCCAGGAAGCGGTGAACAACGCACTCAAACATAGCGGCGCCTCCCGCATCGAAATCCGTTTGCAACGCCGGGCCGGCACCGTCGAATTGTGCGTCCGCGATTCCGGCAAAGGCTTGCCCGCGCAACCCGCGGCGCCCGGCCTGGGCATGCAGACCATGAAACATCGCGCCCAGTTGATCGGCGCGCGCGTCACAGTGGAGAATGCCCCGCACGGCGGCACGCAGGTGTTGTGTTTGTTGCGGCAAAACCGGCCGGCGGCCGGGACCATGGAGCCCCCGCAGCCCGTTTGATATGGCAGCGAAAACGAAATCACCGCCGGCCAGAAAAAAAATCTTCGTGGTGGATGACCATCCGATGACCCGGCTCGGCCAGGTGGAAACGCTCAACCGCGAATCGGACCTGACGGTCTGCGGGCAAGCCGGCACCGCCCGTGAAACCATGGAAGCCGTGGCCCGCCTCCAACCCGATCTGGTGGTGACGGATTTTACCCTGCCGGACAAAAACGGCCTCGAGATGATCAAGGACCTGCAGGCGCTGCACCCCGGACTGCCGGTGTTGGTGGTTTCGATGCACGAGGAATCACTTTACGCGCCGCGCGTCCTTCGCGCCGGGGGCCGCGGCTACGTGATGAAAAGTGAAGGCCCGGAAAGAATCGTCGCCGCCGTGCGCACGATCTTGAGCGGGCAAATCGCCCTCAGTCCGGCCATGGCCGCGCGGGCCCTGGAATCCTTCAGCGGCCAGGCCGGAAAAACCGGGACGTCGCCGGAAGATCAACTGACGGATCGCGAGTTGGAAGTGCTGCGCCTCTTCGGTGAAGGCTGGAGCACCGACGAAATTGCCCAAAAGCTGCACCTCAGTGCGAAGACCGTGGATGTGCATCGTGGTCACATCAAAGAGAAGCTCGCCTTCCGCACCACTCCGGAGTTTTTGCGTTTCGCCATCCGGTGGGTTGCCGCCCAAGACCGCCCCGCCTAGTCGCGTAGGCAATTTGCCTAGCTCCAGTTTCCAGCTCGCCCTACGTCACGATTCCGCTCGGGATTAACTTCATTGGTCGGCTTGCCCGATATCCGCGACCGCCGTCGCGCGGTAGAGTCTGCGCCATGATTATGGAAATCGCCGACACCGCAACGAGGCGCGCCCCCCCGCAGCGTTTGGCCGCCAGGTCAACGCCCCCGCGCGCGCCGTAACCATGCGCATCGAATCACGCGACCCGCACGCCGTTCCGAAACCGGGCCCGACCCCCGGCGCGAATGAGCGGAGCGACAAGGTATTGGTCCACAAACTCGCCGCTTGCGCCTTGTTCCAGGATTACCAGAAGGCGTTTGGCGAGGCGACCGGCCTGCCCCTCGCCCTGCGGTCGGCGGAGGATTGGCAACTGGCACACGCCGGGGACCGCCACCAGAACGGCTTTTGTGCCCTCGTGGCACGCAACAATCAAACCTGTGCTGCGTGCCTGCAATTGCAGCAACAGGTTTGCAATCAGGCGAACGGCGTGCCCGCCACGCTCAAGTGTTCGTTCGGGTTGAATGAGACGGCGGTGACCGTGAAACTCGGCGGACGCACCATCGGCTATTTGCAGACCGGCCAGGTCTTTTTCAGCAAACCCACCGCGGCCCAGACCGCCAGCGCGGCCAACCGTGTGCAGAAATCAGGCGCGGGCATCAACGCCAGGGAAGCCGCCACCGCTTATCAAGCCACCCGGGTGGTGCGTCGCCAGACGTACGATTCGGTGGTCCGCCTGCTCGAATTCTTCGCTCAACAATTGAGCCTGCTGGCCAACCAAGTCCTGCTGCAGGAACAGGTCGCGGAACTCCCGCAGGTCGCGCGGGCGCGGCAATACATCCATGACCACTGCGAAGAGGACCTGTCCTTGAACGAGGTCGCCCGCCACGCCGCCATCAGCCCCTTTTACCTGTGCAAAAAGTTCAAGGAAGTCACGGGACTCTATTTCACCGACTACGTCTCGCGGGTGCGCGTGGAAAAGGCGAAGGAACTCCTGCGCAACCCCAACTATCGAATCAGTGAGGTTGCCTACCAGACCGGTTTCCAATCGCTCTCGCATTTCAACCGGTGTTTCAAACGCATCACGGGCACGTCTCCGACCGCGTGCCGCCAACCGTGTTCGCTCTGACCCAACCGAAGAAAGCAATTTATGCCCACGGCTCTTCCTCTAGGAACGGTAAACTTGATGCGAATCGTTGCCCGCAGTGCCGCCAGAGTCCATCGTCCGGCTGGCACGAGGAGTTATGCGCTGCCCGTGGCGTGGGAAGAAACGCCCCAAGGACCGCAGGCAATCCCAGTGCGGGTCCGACCAGAGGCTTGCCTGCCGCCGGAATCGGCCGGACCAACGATCCACCCAACGGCTGGCATGCCAGGGATCAGCGAACTGGTGTTTTGAATTTGGGAGTTAAAAGGGAACCCGACTTGAAAAAGAGAATTTTCGTTGTCGAAGATCAGCCGGCGGTCCGGGAGGGCATTGTTGAAAGCATCAACCGTGAGACCGACTTGAGCATTTGCGGTGAGGCTGACGATCTGCCAGCCGCGCTGGTCGCCATCGCTTCCGCCTGCCCGGACCTGGTCTTGACCGACCTTCAATTGAAATCGTCTCAGGGCGTTGAGTTGATCCGCGAATTGCGGCGCCAGTATCCCGCGCTGCCGATCGTGGGCATGACCACGTTCGATCCGGTTGGTCACGAACGACAGGCGCGAGCGGCCGGCGCCACCGGTTTCGCCGTCAAGCAGGAAGGTCCCGGGAAGTTGATCGCCGCCCTCCGCGCGGCTTTGCAGGAATAAGCCGCCACGCCGCTGCCCCCGCGATTCCTGGGTTTCCCTCCTGCTACGGGAACTTCGGGTCGCGCTCGAATCGAGCGGACCGCTGGGTGCTGGCCCGGCTGTGATTGCCAACCAGCGGAGTTTCTGGAAACATCCCCGCATGCGTTTCCCCCATTGATCAAGCAGGCAGGCCCTGTTCAATCTCGCTCTTGAATCATCGCGAGGAACGGCAGGCAAGTGGTGGCGTCTGGCTGCGCCTGACGAGAGCGCACACGACAGACATTCGTGATCATGATTACGCTCAAAATTCAATGCGGCTGTGGTCAACGGTACGCCTTTGACATCGAACCCGTCGGCAGCCAGATGCCCTCAACGGTGGCGTGCCCGGCCTGTGGCGTTGATGGCACAGCCGCCGCCAACGCCGCCCTCGCGCAGAGCGCGGCGGCCCAACCGGCGGTCGCAGCTCCCAATGCCCCGGGGTTGCACCTCGCGGCACCGGCGGACTCGGAGTCAGCGCCCGCACCGGCAGCCACGCGGCGGCGACCCGCCTTGCTTCCAGGCCAAGTTGACCGCCCGCAAGCAATCGCCGAAGCCAGAGCCAAGATCTCGTGGGGCGATGCGCCCGCCCAAGTCATCTCCTATCTGCGCATGCAGGGCTTGAGCGTGGAGGAGGCAAAAGAGCTGGTGGATGAAATGTTTCAGGAACGCGCGGCCACCATTCGCGGCAATGGCATCCAGAAAATCGTTGTTGGGTGCGGACTGATCTGTGTGCCGATCGTGTCCCTGCTGATCTTCCTGGCGATGGGGTTCATCCCGCTGAAAATCTTTGCCGTCACCATCATGGTGGGCCTGTACGGGGTCTGGTTGGTCCTCAAAGGCTCCTTCATGGTGCTGGCACCAAAATCCGAGGCGGGCGACGTCGCCGAACAATAACGATGAATAAGACGATTCTCCTGCTACCGGTGCTGGCCTGGTTCGCGGCCGGTTGCGCGACAACGCGCAAGGCTGATTTGGACGCACCGCATCCCGCCGAGCAGGCCCAGATTCAAAATCGGTTGCAGGAAATTTTTGACGCCGCAACCAAGAAGGATTTCGCGCGGCTCGACCGTTATCATCTTTACGGGCCGAAGTTCACCAAGTTCGCCACCGAGTCACCCGATCGACAGGACGCGATCACGGCGCGCGAGGCCGAGCATGCCGGATTGGAGGCTGTGACGGGCATGAGGATCAACCTCGAGAATCTCAAGATTGATGTCCTCCCGGAGGTCGGCGTTGCCACTTTCCTGATGCGCTACAGTTTCCAAGTTGGCACGAACACCGTCGAACGGCAGGCCAAAGGCACGCTGGTGCTGGTCAATGATCGCGGGAGCTGGAAGATTGTTCACGAGCATTTCTCCGCGCTTAAAGTGCATTAAGAAATTCATCAGCCGGTTTTAGCGGCGAACCACATGCGCAGCGGACGAGCAATCTTCATGGGGCTTGGTGGGGCTGGTTTGATCGGGCTGCTGCTTTTCCTGATCTGGCCGGTCCGTTCCCCAATTGATCTTCGACTCACCAATCTCGAACCCAGCGGCATGGTGGATGAAACGGGCGCGGAGTGCTGGCTCGCCGACCTGCAGATTGCCAATCACACGGCCGCCCTCATTTTCCTGAAACCGGACAACCAAAAAGCCCGGGCGCTGGCCGCCGGTCAACCGACGGGCAAGGCAAATCTCGTAAGAGTCGTTGGAAACCTGCAACCCGACAGCACGAATGTAGTGGTTTTGCTGCTGCCTCGCCGGACGGAACTCTGCCGGCTTGAACTTGAATATCAGCTCGAGGCGATGTCCTGGCGGGTATGGCGACGGATGGGAAACGGCAACCGTAAACGCGCGATGCAATGGTTACCCAAATCGGCCACCACCAATCTATGGCCAACCGTAAATTCACCCGATCAGAAGAAATGGCAGCGGATAACACTGAACGTCGCACTCCCCAAATCAGCCGCCGCCGCGGCCCAGAGCGTTGGCCAATAGCGCATCTGCTTGAAGTAACTGCACGGCTTCGGCTATGCTCGGGCCGATGCAAGACGCGCAGGATCTCAAGGAACTCAAAGTCCCCAAGTGGCCGTTCTTTCTCGGCGACGCCATCATGCTGGGGCTGGCCTACTACATTTACTGGCAGGCCGGCAAACTGCCGCTGGATCGTTGGGAACTCTCGGCCATCGGCGTTTGCGCGGCGCTCGGGGCGTTGCTCGGCATCCTGCCCTACCTGCTCGAATACCGCGCGGTGATCAAATACGGCGCGCTCATCAAGCTGATTGAAACCAGCTCGCTCTGCGCGGCCACGGAGAAAATTTCCGATCTCGAAACCTGCGTCGCCCAGATCACCAGCGCTACGGGACACTTGCAGTCCGCGCAATCACAGGCGGACAAGACCGCCGGCCTGGCCAAAGAGATCACCGACCGCATGTCCGCCGAGGTGCGCGAATTCACGGCGTTCCTCCAAAAAGCCAACGACGGCGAGAAAGCCACCCTGCGATTGGAAACCGAAAAGCTCCGGCGCGCAGAAGCCGAGTGGCTCGGCGTACTGGTTCATATTCTGGACCATGTCTTCGCCTTGACCCGCGCGGCGGAACGTTCCGGCCAGGAGAATCTCATCGCGCAATTGAACCAGTTTCAAAACGCCTGTCGCGAAGCGGCGCGGCGCGTGGGACTGGTCCCGTTGCTCGCCGCGCCGGGCGAAGCTTTCGACGCGCAACGGCATCAATTGCCCGATGCGAGTGAAGCCCCGGCAGGCTCGAACATCGGCGAAGTTCTGGCCACCGGCTTCACTTTCCAAAGCAAACTCATCCGGCCCGTGATGGTCCGGGTGCAACCGGGCGAAGCGGGCCCGGCGGAGGAAAAACAGTCGCTGGCGGACCCGCCGCCGCCGAGCCAGCTATCGTTGGGTTCGATCGAATCACCGGCGAGTTGAAGCCGGTCAAGGGTGCAAAGGCCGCGTCGCGCGTTCCTGCAACCACGAGACATCCTGGTTTTGGGGCGAGGCGAAATTGTCATTCACAAATCCGCCCGGCACCAACGGTGGCATGGTGCGATTGTCCCGCCAGCGGTGAATTTCCGAGTGCCCGTCCGCAAAGGAAAATCCGCACGCGAAATGATGGTAGTAACCCGGCAGGTCGTAGAAACCGTAGGCCTCCGGATGGTCCGGCCAGCCCGCCATGCGCGTGGCGAAGTTGCCCATGTCAATGCTGTCCTCGCGCATGTCGAGAAACACGAAAACCTTGGCCGGCCCCGGATTGGCCAGCTCGGTCTGCTTCATGTAAATCTTGTACGCGCTGAAAATTGCACCCCAGTTTCCATCCGTGCCGCCCCAGCCGCCGAGAAAGACGTTCATGGATATGCTGCGTGGACGCGGCTTGAATTCGCCGGTCGAAAGCGTGATCCCCGAGCGATCCGCCGGACACTTCCAAATGTTCACGTTCCTCCCCGTGTACGGCCACATCGGACTTTTCTTGATCGTCAGGTCGGGATTCCAGTTCGCCGGATTCCCCGGGTCGTAATCCAGCGTGCCCGTCACCCACGCGTAGTCCGCAGTCCAGAGTTTGTCCCAGTCCAGTGATTCACTCGCATAAAGCAACCGATCCTGGTTGTCATCCGAATACATGCGCCACGCGAGGGCGAGCTGGCGATGATTGTTCATGCAACTGATGCCGTGCGCGCGGAGCTTCGCATGGGTCAACACCGGCAACAGCATCGCGGCGAGAATCACGATGATGGCAATGACCACCAGCAACTCGATGAGGGTGAAACCACGCGCCCGCGAAAGGCGGGCAGGCAGCCAGAGCGTCGGACGACGGCGGAGCGGGCTCATACTGGACGCGAGAAGGATTCCCCGCGAACAGGGCGTTTGCAAGTCACAAGCCAACGGAGATTGAACTATAAGCACGAGACTGCGTTCTCCGGTTGACCAGGCCGCATTTGAATTTTGCTTTTTGGCGCGGCGTCCCTAAAGTGCCCGTCCATTGAAACAATTTTGCATGAAGACGAAGCCCGCCTGGACCGCCCTGGTCGCCACCCTGCTCTGCTCCGCCATTCCCGCCGCCCGCGCGTGGGACTACGAAGGTCATCGCGCCGTGAACCAATTGGCGCTCGCGGCGTTGCCCACGAACTTTCCCGCGTTTGCACTGACGCCGGAAGCCCGTGAGCGCATCGCCTTCCTCGCTGGCGAACCCGACCGCTGGCGCAATATTACCGATGACATGGCCATGCCTCATGCCAGCCATCCCGACCATTATCTCGACCTGGAGGAACTGGCGGACTTCGATCTCACACCGCAGACCGTGCCGCCGTTGCGGTACGATTTTGCCGCCCGCCTCGCCGTCATCCGCGTTGCGCATCCCGAACGCTTTGAACCCATTGATCCGTCGAAGAACAAGGATCACACGCGCGAACTGGTGGGCTTTGCGCCGTGGGCCATCACGGAGTCTTGCGGCAAGCTTCGCTCGGAGTTTTCGTACCTCAAGGCGTTCCAGAATTACGGCGGTACGCCGGCAGAAATCGCCAACGCGCAGGCGAACATCCTCTACACCATGGGCGTGATGGGCCATTACGTCGGCGATTGCGCCCAACCGTTGCACGTGACCAAGCATCATCATGGATGGGTCGGCGCGAACCCGAAAGGCTACGCCACCAACTCGAGCATTCATGGCTGGATTGACGGTGGATTTTTCAAAAAGACCGGCGGCATCCAGGTGGACGCGCTCACCGGAAAAATCCGACCGGCGAGGATCGTTGGCGACCCACTCAAGGAGAATGATCTGTTCAAGCAAGTGATGGGGTATCTGGTGGAAACGGAGAAACAAGTCGAGCCGCTGTACCAATTGAACAAGGACGGCAAACTGACGCCGGAAAATCCAAGCTCGACCGAAGGCCGTGCCTTTCTCGATGGCCAGATTGTCAAGGGCGGCCAGATGCTGGGCGACCTGTGGTACTCCGCGTGGCAACAGGCGACTGAGGATCGCTATCTCATCCGGCAGCTTCAGGAGCGCCAGACCGCTTCGACAGGCGGACAGAAGTAGCAACTTCCGCCAGCCGCAGGGCCCTTGGGAGGCGAGTGCGAAATCAGAACCCGCTGGCCTCTGAGTTAATACAAGGTTTCTCCGCTGCCGCTCGAAGAACACTGTGGCGAAAAGCGTTTCTCTTATTGCTTGCCAGCTTGCATTCGGGGCGTAGCGTGTCATTGGGTCGGTCGAGAGTCTCTTGGGGATAAGGCCATGAATGCAAAATCGCTTCTGAGTGCTTTGGTTTCACTTCTTGCGGTGACTTGGAGTTCCGCTCAACCTCAGCCGGGCACGGTGTTGTGGACTTATGATGTTGCCCCGTTTCCAACTCCGGCGATTGGGCCAGATGGTACAATTTACGTAACCAGGTGGGACGATGTGGTTAAGTGGTACGTCGTGGATGCAATCACCAATGCTGGTTCTTTCGCTTCGAGCAAATGGACATACCCGTTGCCAGGTGCTTACCAAGTTGCAGGGATTGCAGTGGCGGCTGATGGGACCATTTATGTCGCGAACAACAGCCAGTACTTCTATGCGGTCAATCCCAATGGCTCACAAAAATGGATGTATGAGTTCGCGTCCTATGGCTCTTCGCCTCCAGCAATCGGTTGGGATGGCACGATCTACGTCGTTGGAGATGACAGCCTATACGCGCTCAGTCCTGATGGCGCGAAGAAATGGGCTTATCGCATCTGGGGACATACCGGCACGCCCGTCATAGCTAGCGATGGAACGATCTTCATTCGCAACGATCAACAACCTGCAACGCTTTATGCCCTGAACCCAACCGGGACGCTGAAGTGGTCAGTTCAGCTCCCCGGTGGAAGTACTTGGGAGAACGATTCCCCGGCCATTGGCGCAAGCGACACCATTTATGTAGGTGGATTTGGGCTTTATGCATTTTCACCTGCCGGCACCCAACTTTGGTCCAGCACCAGCATCGGCTCCTTCGGCATCATCATTGGCTGCGATGGGACGATTTACGCCAACCGAGGCAATGACGCCACGTTATTTGCCGTCAAGCCAAATGGCCAAGAGAAGTGGCATTTGGACTTACCTTTCAGGTGCCAGTGGCATGCCTGTCTCTCTCCGACAACTCCGGCAATTGACTCAGGCGGAACTTTGTACTACACGGCTGCCAACTCGATCCTCGCGATCTCCTCGGAAGGTCAAGTTCAAGGTACAGTTTCGTTCCCGAATCCAATCTATGGGGTAATTTCTGCAACGTCCTCCGTTATCGGACGTGACGGAACAGTTTACGCAACCCTTTCAAACACACTGTTCGCGATTAGCGGCACGAACAGCCTGGCCGATTCAGCCTGGCCCATGTTTCAACAGAACGCGCGGCACACCGGCAAGGTGGAAAAGCCCGTCCTGAAGAATCCACAGCAACACGACGACGCCAGTTTCGAGTTTCAGCTTTACGCCCAACTCGGCCGGACCAACGTGATTGAAACCAGCACCAACCTGAGCGTCTGGATTTTCCTGACCAATGTCGTCATCACCAACGTGCCCATGAACGTGGTGGATTCCACCGCCAGCAATTCGCCCACTCGTTTTTACCGGGCGAGTTCGCCGTGACCAGCCCGGCGTTTACGTTTGACCAATCTCCATCAGGACAGTTCACGGCTGCCATACCGCACGCCAGAATTGGTTCGCGACGCCGGGCGATACCGCGTTGGTCACATTCAAGGTCGGGCCGGTCAGCGTGTTCGTGGAGACCGAAACCCAACTGGTGAGGTTGGAGGAGTTTTGAATCACGTAGCGCACGTCCGGCTGGCCTTGCAGTTGAAACACGAACTGACCGGCAGGAGCCGGCGAGATGGCAGCGAGCTTGGGCGCGGCGGGCGACAGCGTCAAGAGGGTCAGGGACAACGGAGGGAAGGTGTTGGTAAAGGTCGGGGCGGCGTTGGCGATGTTGTTGGTCGTGAGGTCCTGGGCGGCGGCGGGGCCGTTGGTGCGCGCGGCCTCGTCGTTGGGAATGCCGAACGAGCGGAGGACCGCACTGGCCGTGGGCGTGAAGCCCGTGAGCGCGATCTGGCCGTTGAGCGCGGTGGTCGAGGATTTGTTGAGCACGAGCAACGCCACCGAGCCGTTAGCGCGCCGCGCAGCATAGGCGGTGAGCGAGGAGTAGTCGGACGTGGTGGTGAGAATCTTGTCACCGGGCCGGGCGAACCATTGCATCAGTTTGGCGGCGTAAAACGTCGGGTGGCGGGTGTTGAGGCCGTTGATCATGCCGAGGTCGCCGTAGGTGCGCCAGCCGTAGAGCGCGGGGCCGAAAAAGCCGCCCGTGTCGGTGCCGTTGCGCAGATCCCACCAGACGAAGCCCCGGAATTCCGTCTTCAGCAACTGAGCCAGGCTGTCGGCATAATACAGTCCGTTGACCAGGCTGGTGGATTGCCGGCCTTGCGCGCCGGAGTCGCTGTTGTTCTCCGTGACGACGAGTTCGATGTTCGTCCCGCTCACGCCAAAGTAATCGGTGATCTGTTGCCGCAGATCAGCCGCATCCGCCGCCCAGTTGCCAGTGGATTGCAACAGGGTGTCGTCGTTATCCGGGGACGCGGAGGGATCGTTGGGATCCGTCCATTGCGGGTAAACGTGGTGCACGAGGAAATCCGGCGTGACGCCGAGGCTCTTGAGCGTGGTGAGCAGAACGGGAGTCCAGCCATACTTCGTCTGGCCGGTGCGGGGATTCAAGGCGGGATGGTCGGTGTAACCGTTGGCGTAGGAGGATTCGCCCGGCACAGCGACCAGACCGATCTTGATGGTCGGATCGGCGGCCTTCATCTGCGCGATGTAATTCGAGGCGCGCACAGCGTAGGTGTAGGCGTGATTGGGCAGCGGGTTGGTATCGGTTTCCCAAGTGCCGTAACACTCGTTGCCGATCTCCCAATACTTGAAGCCCAGATGGTTTGTGATATTGGCGTAACGCACCCAGGCGGCGGCTTCCTGTGGGGTGCCGGAACCGTAGTTCACCGTCACGAACGCCTGCGCGCCGACGTTGGTGGTCACCCGGACCATGTCGTTGAACGACGCCGACCATTGCCAGGTGTTCGTGAGCGTGGTGTTCGAGCCCCAGTGGTATTGATCGGACAGCGAACCGCCGGGCATCCGGACGATGGTGGTGCCCATCTCCTGAAGCAGCGAGATGGTCGTGGTGTGGTTGGGTGGATCAAAGTAGCTGTCCCACATCGCCAGGTTGACACCGAAATGGCGCGTGTCCACCGTGCGAACGGATTGCGTGGCATTGAGGCTGATGTGAACCAGCACGGGCGCGGCCTTGGCGTCGAACTGGATGTCGTCGAGGTAGAAAGTCGGCTGGGCCGCGCCAATGCGGTCCTGGAACACAAGGCCCGTGGCATTGCTCTTGTTCGCCAGGCCGAGCGCCGTGAGCGGCACGGTGAACTGCTGCCAGGTGTTGGTTTGCAGGGTGCCCAGGGAATAGGAGGTCTGCCAGACGTTTTGCGTGGTGCCGTTCTGCGCCAGGCCGGCAAGTTGCAACCGCTGTCCGCCGTTGGTGCCGCCATTGATCCAGAAACTCACGCTGCCGTACGGCGTGCTGTCGAAAGCAGAACGAACGATCTGGAGACCTTCATAGGTGTTGCCGGTGATGGTGACGCTGACGGAATTGCCGCCGGAGTGGACCGGCGCGGGGTTCGCGTAATTGTGCGTGGCCCAGCCCCAATCCCCGAAACCGTTGACGAGGCTGTCCGTGTAAATGGGCAGGTTGGCCTGGGCCTCCGCGCGCGTGGGAATGAAAGCCGCAAGGGAAACCATCACCACGGCGAACGAGCGAAGGACAATATGCATTGCCTTCAATGAATACGAAATCGTCCGCCCGTCAACCCCTGTTGCACATGACACCACATGACACACCTATTCCAAACGGGGCGGCGGCACTGGCGGTCGGGGGAACGGCTAGCGCTGCGGCGTAGCTTGACGTGAGAGCGCCGGCCAAGGAACATCAGCGGCCGAAGAACATGACCAACGCCCTTGCAATCCGACTTGCCGCCATCCTGGGCTTCCTGGGGGTGGCGCTCGGCGCCTTCGGCGCGCACGGGTTGAAGGAAGTGCTGATGCAAAACAACACGGTGGCGATCTGGGAAAAGGCCGTGTTCTACCATTTCATCCACACGGTGATGTTGTTCGTGCTGGCTCAACGCCGGCCGGTGCCGACCGGCCCGTGGCTGGGTTTCTTCGCGGGCATTCTCATCTTCTCCGGTTCGCTGTATCTGCTGGCGGTGACCAACGTGAAGTGGTTGGGCGCCATCACGCCCTTTGGCGGCGTGAGTTTCCTCGCCGGCTGGCTGTGGCTGGCAATCACCGCGTCGAAATCGCGCGACTGATTTTACGCCGCGTCCGGGAAAAACCGCATTGCCAGCCCCGCGGCGCTTGGTTATACGAAAGTGTATGAAGCCCGCCCGGCCCTGCGCCGACCTGATTGCGAAGGCAGTCCGCGCCGGAGGCTTTTCCCTCATCGAGATGCTCATCACCCTGACCATCATTCTCATCCTGTTCACGATGATGTATGGCTTCGGCTCGCGCAGCAATCAGATGGCCCAAAAGAAGAAGTGCCAGGCCAACTTGCAGAAGATGTACATCGCGCTCCAGATTTACAGCAACGACAGCGGCGGAGAATTTCCGGTGACCACCAACGCCCGCACTTCCGAGGAACCCCTGGATATGCTCGTGCCGCGCTATTCGTCGGACACGGCCATTTTTGTCTGCCCCGGCAGCAAGGATAGCGCGCTGCCCGCCGGCGAATCCTTGCGCAAGGGCCGGATCAGTTACGCCTACTACATGGGCCGGCGCGCTTCCGAATCGGAAAGTGTTCTCGCCAGCGACAAACAGGTGGACACCCAAGCAAAGGACGCAGGCCAGCGGGCCTTTTCCGAGCACGGCAAATCGCCCGGCAACAATCATCACAAGTATGGCGGAACGTTTTTGTTCTGCGATGGCGGCATGAAATCATCGCCCGCGACGTCGGCCATCGCGCTGCCGCTGGGCACGAACGTGGTGCTGTTGAATCCCAAACCCTGATCCCGAATGAAAATCCAGTGTGATTGCGGCGCGAAATACGCCTTCGAGGCTTCGCCGGAAATGGTGCGCAACCCGGTGACGTTTGCCTGTCCGGACTGCGGAGTGGATTTGTCCGCGCGCATCAATGAAGAGGTGCGCCGGCAATTCGGAAACATCACCGGTCCCGTGGCGTTGTCGGTTTCGGCAACCCCCGCCGCCCCGCCGACCGCGCCGCAGATTGCCCCGCCACCGGCCATTGCTCCAAAAGCCGTGCCCGGTCCGGCAGCTCCGTCCGCACCACCGCGAATCAGCATCTCCCCGCCGACCGCGGCTCCACTGCCGGCAGCCCCGGTGGTGCGTATCAACGTCCCGGTAGCCGCCCCCACACCGCCACCGGCCACGCCCGCGCCAGCTCCTGCTCCCGCAGTACGCATCAACCTGCCAGCAGCCCCCGCACCGCCACCGCCCCAAATCGTTTCAGCTCCCCCGGCGGCGGCGACGCCTCCACCACAACCCGTCGCGACCGTAATCACACCGCCACCGACAGCAACCGCCCAAGTTCGATTGAGTCACAGCGCGTCGCCCGCGACCGCCGAGCCGGAGGTCGTTGACGCGCGGTTCTGCCCCAAGCATCCCCAGCAACGCATCACCGACCAGTGTCGAGTATGTGGAAAAGGACTCTGTCCAAAGTGCATGCAGCTGTTCGGCTACGTGTGCTCTCCGCATTGCAAGGAGAAGGCGGATTTGCAGAGCATCCAAATCCCCGTGTTCGCGGGACAGCGCGACGTGGTGCAGAACCGCGAGTGGGGAAAGATCGCGCTGGTGGCGAAACTGGCGGCGTTGTTCGTCGTGATCTTCGTGGGGGTCTGGATTTGGTACGAATGGTTCGGCTCGCGCCCCAGAGCTTCGTTCGCGGTGCGCTTCGAGGATGAACCGGCGATGTCCGGCGAAAGCGCCCTTTGCCCCGGCGGGCAGATTGTTTTTCTCCACGGCGCAAAACTCGCGCGCTACGATCTCAAGTCGAAGAAGGAGGTCTGGCTGCGTCACCTGGTGGACAAGAAAAAAATCGCCGATCAGGCCGCCGCCGAAATAAAGGAGCTGCAGGCCGAGGCCGCCAAGGGCGAACACGTCTGGAAGATTCCGGATGTGGCGGAGTTGACGAAGAGCATGACGCGCGCGGCGGAAGAAGGACTCAAGCTGGAGGTGCGCGGACAGAACATCTGGGTGGCCGCGGACGGCAAGGTCACCCGTTACGATTGGGAGACGGGTGAGCCGAAACAGACAGTGGAGTTCGCGGGCCGGTTTGGCAGCGCGATTCATCACGGGGATGATCTCGAGTTGCGCGAGCCGCTCGAACATGGACGGCTGGCGGTGACCCGCTTCAATCTGGTCACCGGCAAGATCAACACAACCGAGCTGGGCGACCTGCCGAAGGTGGAGGAGGTTGCCGCCACGTCCGGCATTAAGACCAACAAGAATGCCAAGTCAACTTCCGTGGCAGCGAAAGCTCCGGCCAAGCCAGGCACCAAACCGCTGGACCCACAAAAACTCGCCGCCGCTTTGGGGAACGCGTCGGTGCCCGCCCGACTTGCCGCCCCTGCCACCATCTCCGTAGCCGTGCAACAACAACGGGCGATGCAGGAAATGGAGGACATGGACCAGCTGGATGACGGCCCGGCTGGGAATCTTGCCGGTGGCAGTGCCAGCACGTCGCGTCCGGCCCAAGAATACACCCGGCTCCTGCCCACTACGGACGGTTTCATTCAGTTCACGACGAAATTACTGGAGAGAAAAATCGTGGAGCGGAACGCCATGAAAGCGCCGCCCAAAAAATCCGCTTTGGATGGCGCGGTTTCGGTCACTTCTACCATGGAAGTGGCCAACGAACTTCTGAATGAAATGACGCGCAATGCCGGCGGGGGAACGGTGCGCGAGGACGTGAGCCGCTATCTCGCAAAGGTGCATGTCGGCGGGAAGGAGGTTGCGGATTGGGAAGGTGAGGTGGTTGGGCGGCCTTCAGTTTATCCCCAGCAATCGGTCAACGCGGTGGTCGCCGGAAAGACGTTGATCGTGCTCGACAAGTCCAACAAGAAGAAGTGGGAGATCACGCTCACCTTTCCCGTGTCAGGTGGGGGAAGTTTTTTTGAAGATGAGGCGGACGCCTTCCGCACCGGGCTCGGCCCCGTGGTGGAACGCGGAGACACGCTGTATGTCTTCGATGAAGGGGTGTTGAGCGCGTTTGAAACCACCTCCGGCAACGCCCGCTGGCGGCTGCCTTCCGTCGGTGTCATGGGTCTGTTCTTCGACGACGAGGGAAAGATTTATGTCAACACCACTACCGCCAGCCCGGACAAGATCAAGTACTCCCGCCAGATTGATGTCACAGATCGCACCGACGACATCGTGATCAAACTCGACGCCAAAACCGGCGCGGAAATCTGGAGACATTCGATGGGCGGGACGATTGCGCATCTCTCCGGCAAATACATTTACACCATGAGCTACCTGGGGCCGCTGGATGATAACGAGGAACTCAGTCCCGAAATGGTGGCCATGGGCGTGCAAACCAAACCCTACCTTCGCATCCGTCGTATCAATCCCAAGAACGGACGCGTGATGTGGGACTATTACCAGCCCCGCGGTCCGCTCGACGTAAGAATCCATGAGAACACCTTTCAGGTTGTGCTCAAGAAGGAAGTTCAAGTGCTCAAGTTCATGACTTTTTGAATCGTTGCACACCGGTTGATCCCGGCGAAACGTCGTTTGACACGTCAGGGTCCTTGGTTAATCTGTGCGGCGTCAAACTTTGACTGCTTAACTGAAAACACAAAACTAATAAGATTATGCCAATTGCCGTCGGAACCAAAGCCCCGGATTTCACACTCAAGTCAAAACAAGCCTCCGGTGTCGTGGAGGTCAAACTCAGCAACAATCTGGGTAAAAAGAACACGGTGATTCTCTTCTTCCCACTGGCGTTCACCGGTGTCTGCACGAAGGAGATGTGCGATGTCACCGCCGGCTTGTCCGCGTACTCGGGACTCAATGCCGATGTCATTGGCATCAGCGTGGACAGCCCGTTTGCTCAGGAAGCCTGGGCCGCGAAAGAAAAGATCGGCATCACCCTCGCCAGCGACTTGAACAAGACCACCGCCAAGGCCTACGGAGTGCTGTTGGATGATCTTCTGGGTTTCGGTGCGACCAGCGCCCGCGCGGCGTTCGTCATTGATAAGAGTGGCTCGGTCCAATACAGCGAGCAAACTCCTACCCCCAAGGACTTGCCGAACTTCGAAGCGATTAAGGGCACGCTTTCGAAGCTGAGTTGAGCAATTATACGGGCTGTGAATCAAGAGAACGCCACTGGCGTTCTCTCTTTTTTTTCCGGATGAGGCACTGGCCTCGGAGCAAAACCGGACAGCCGGAGAAGCAGTGGAGGATTTAATGAAAAATCCTTTGACACATGCACCACCGCCCCTTACTTAAAATACCAGAATATATCCAACGACACGCCGAATACTACCATGGCCACTCTCCTACCAGAAAAAATTTACAATCATCTGCGTAAGAAACTGCTCGCGGGGGAACTGCCCCCGGGCGCGCGGCTGGACTACAAAAAGATCAGCACTGAGATGGGAGTCAGCACCACACCCGTTCGCGAAGCCATGGGCAAACTCGCTAGCGAAGGATTGGTGGAGTTGGTCCCGCGCGCGGGCGCCATCGTCCGCAAACTCGGCGCGCAGGAGGCCGTGCAACTTTACGGAGTTCGGGAGGCCATTGAAACTTATGCAGCCACCAAAGCTGCGGAGAGAATCTCCGAAACACGGCTTCAACAACTGGGCGACCACCTGGGTCGCATGCGTTCGCTGATCACGCGCACCTTTGCTGCGGGGACCGGACTGATGACGGGCGAGAATCTGTCCGAGTTTCTGCAGGCTGACCTTTCGTTTCACATGACCATCATTGAGGCCGCCGGCAATCCTCGATTGACCAAACTCGCGGGCGACAGCCACATCCATTCACGGATCTTCGGCGTCGAGCGGTTCGGTCACAACCAAGAATTGCTGGAGGAAGCGGACCAAATCCATCGGGCGATTTTCGAAGCGCTTAAGAAGCGAGATGCAGGCAATGCGAGCGGTCTGGTTGCTCAACACATCCAACGCAGCCTGGACCTGACCTTGAGCCACATAGACCACGCGCCCCAAGACTCTTGGTGGCACACAAATCCCAGCCGAGTCGAAACGAGCGCGCCCGTCGGCCAACTGACTTGACTGGCGCAATCACTCGCCCAAAGAATCTGTTGAAATCAGATTTTTCTTGGCTTACCAGTGATTGGAATCAACCAAATTGGACGCGGCCAAATCTGGCAAAAGAAAATGCTTGAACTCCGAATATATTCGTTTATACACGATCTCGAACTAATCCACTTTTAACCGCAGAAGCCGTTGTGTCGTACAACCAAACAGTAATCATGCGAACTGCACGAAGCTCACCCTATTCCACCTGCAAGACGCCCACAAATCGGCCTGGTTTTACACTGATTGAATTGCTCGTCGTCATTGCGATCATCGCAATTCTAGCTGCAATGCTTCTGCCCGCTCTCGCGAAAGCGAAAGGCAAAGCCCAAGCCACCGCCTGTCTCAGCAACACCAAGCAGGTGATGCTCGGCTGGATGCTTTTTTGCGGCGATAACGACGATGTCATGCCCACGAAGATTGTTCCCAACGGAATGGATTGGGGCGGTTCTTCCGACAACACAAACTCGTTCAAACTCGTCAACGCCAATGACCCGGATAACTCGGAACTGGGCAACTACATCAAAAACCCCGGCGTTTATAAATGCCCATCGGACAAATATCAATCTTCCCAAAATCCAGGTCCCCGGGTCATGAGCATTTCCGCCAACGCTCACTTGTCCGGTGTCAGCGTCACAGTCAAGGACCCCGCCGATCAGCCGGGAAGAAAATACAGCCCGCGAGGTTTTAAGAAACTGACGAATCTCCGTTATCCTGGACCAGCCATGACATTCGTGATCCTGGATGAACATCCGGACAGTATTGATGATGCGTTGTTTCACTCCTGTGGCGGGTACTCCGCGGCCAACGCGTTAATCCGGAATATTCCTGCCAGCTACCACTACGGCGGTGGCGGTAACATTTCGTATGCGGATGGTCACTCGGAGATCAAAAAGTGGAAAGATCCCCGAACCAAACCACAGGTGCTTTACACCAAGCAGCCTGCAAGCTCACCACAGCCCAGCCCGGGCAACGTGGACATGGAATGGATCAACGACCGCCTGCCCTACGACCTGCGCTGAGCTGCCCGAAGAGTTTCCTGCCTGACGATCAACCCACATCACCCACAAACCCAGTTGCACTATGAATACCACCCATGTTGTCCCAACTAGAAAGGTCCGCCTTCCGCAAGCCTTGCGAAAATGCACCTTGCTTCTCGCACTCTGCTCATTCTCTTTGGCGATTACTACCTTGCAGGCGCAAACCGTCTCGCTCAAATCACAACCGGTCCGCATCACCGTCCCTAGGGGGGTGGCCTCGAACGTCGTGGCCACCGTGACCATCACCATGGCCGGCACCTTCACCACGGGTGTGAATTTCGCCGTCACCGGAGTTCCGGCCGGTTGCACGAGCACGCTGTCAACCAACACCATCAGCGTGGCCGGAACACATACGGCCACCCTAAATTTCAGCAGCCCTACCACGCTGGCTCAAGGCGATTACGACCTGGCAATTGAGGCCACCGGGGAAGCAAGCTATCGCCTGCCCGTGCCCGTCAATTGCAGCTACGTTTGGAGTGGCAGCGCTGGTACCGCCTGGAGCACGCCTGCCAACTGGCTTGGTGGCGTATTGCCGGGCGAAAGTGATGGTGTCGTTTTCGGCAATTTGGGCGGCACAACCAGCAATCCCACTCCCACCAACCTGGTGGTTTCGGCCGACACAACTGTTAGTTCAATCCGCTTCGCGCAAGACCAGAGTAATGGCACTAAGGCCTACAACATTGAAGTGCAGTCAGGCGCCAAACTGTCTGCCACCGGTACTGGTGGCTTCTCCATGCTGCGGGACGCCAAGGTGCCGCAAGCCGCACAGACCATGGACCTTAAGATTTCTGGAGCCGGCAGCTTTATCGTCAACAACGACGCGGCGAATTTCGCCAACCACATTGACGGCCAGCTCAATGCAACCTTGGACATGCGGGATCTCAACTATTTCTATGCGCAGGTAAACCGCTTGCCTTTTGGGGACTACCGGGCTTATCCGAACTTCTTTACGAACGGCTGGGCGGGTGGCGGCACGGGGAATGAAGTCTCGCGCTTCGCCCCGCAAATCTACCTCGCGAAGACCAACGTTATCAAGGCGGCGTACGTTGACCCGAACAACTACAACGACCTGGGCGAACGCAATTATGCATTGACCATCGGTAATTATAGTTTACAGGGCACCACGGCCAACCTTCGCTTCTCCTTCGGCAACACCAATGCCTTTTTCCTCGATAGCATTTGCTTCAGCCAGGCGCTTCAAGGCGGCAGCGGTCACAATTACAACTTCTGGAGCACCAATTCCGTGGCTGTCTTCCGAGGGACCGGCGGCGACAGTTCCCGCATGTCCGTCTTCGCCATCGCGGATGCAGCCAGCCCGGCGCCTCCGGGCAACGCCAACGTCCGCGGCCAGGTCAACTTCGCGAACCAGGCCAACACCTCGGTTGACGCATTGGTCGACCGCCTGTGGCTGGCCATAGACCGGACCAACAACAACGGTCAGATGACCCTGCAAGCCACCCTCACCTATTCCAACGGCGTGTTCGACGTCAACGATGCCTTCCTAGGCTACCAACGCTCCGGGAATAACCAAGGCGCAGCGGCCTCCACCGGCTTTGCTGGACCTGAAGGGACTGTGACTCTCAACGGGAGCGCAGTGCTGCGGGTCAACCGGGATTTGAACCTCGGCTACACCACCGCCAGCGCCCCGGCCGGGACGACCAGCCCGGAACGGGCTTTTGGGAAAGTGCTCATCAATCAAAGCGCTGTGTGCCTCGCCAGCAACATCGTGGTGGGCGGCGTGACCAAGCTCTCGACCAACAACGTCATCGTTGTTAATGCGGGCAAACTGATCGTCACCAACGCCATTGGCGCTGCGGATGCCCGGCTCGCCAACCTCACCGCGACCAATGGCGGCCAGATTGCCCTGCACGGCGTCAAAGTCGGTGAAACCAATATCCACGTCGTAACGCTCACTGCTCCACTCGTGGGCCCGGCCAGCTCCATTGTCATTCCTTCCATCGGAAATCTCGGCGCGCTGCCGGTCACCATCCCGTTGATCTCGTACGTCACCGATTCTCCCGCCTTCAACGGCCTGAATATCATCCCACCCGCCGGCCTCTATCTCCGGAGCATTATTGATAACAATGTCAGCAGGACGATTGAGGTTACCTTCTCCGATGTCGCACCCCAGCTGCTGGTATGGCAGGGCGGGGTCAACAGCAACTGGTCCACGAACACTGCCGACAAGAATTGGCTCACCTTCGCGGGGAGCGTGCAGACCAACTTCACTGACGGTGATTCCGTCATCTTCGACGACACCGCCAGCGGTTCTCCTTCGATCACTGTGGTGGACACCGTCACCCCGGGCCAGACCGTGGCGCAGTTCGGATTGGTTGTGAGCAATTCAGTCAAGAACTACACCTTTGATGGCAGCAGCGTGCTCGGCGGAGCCACCTTGAAGAAAGTCGGCAGTGGCTCATTGACAATCAACGCCCCCTTCTCGCCCGGCGTAATTCTGACCAGTGGCAGTTTGACCGGGGCCGGCAGCATCGGTTCGACGTTGCTGGAAAACGGCACGACCATGACGGGCTTCTCCGGCTCGATTGGCGGCGGCTTGGCCTCCTCGAATGCCAACGTTATTATTTCGGCCAGTGTCTCGGGCGGATTGGCACTTCGGGCTGGATCCCTCTTGAATAACGGAACCATCAGCGGGCCGATAACGCTCGCGGGCGGTACGACTCTCAATAACAGTGGCGTCGGGATCATGAATGTTATCCTACCATGGACAGTTCCCACCAATTCCACACTCATCAACAACGGCGCCATCGTCCAGAGCGGTGTGGTTAATGGCAATCAGGGGCTGACCGTCAATGGCACTTTGAGTGGCGTGGGCAAGATTACGCAGTCTGGCACGCAACTTCCCAGTGACGTCCGCGTCACGATGGGCGCAGGCGGCACGCTCCAAATCGGCAACACGCCGGGCGAAATCACCAACAACATCATCGCCGTAAGATTGGACTTCCTGGCCGGTTCAACTACCACCGTCGATGTGGACAATTCAACACTCGCACTCGATAAAATCTTCCTCAAAGATGGATTCATCACTGGCAAGGTCAATTTCGGTGCCGGCAACAACCTCGGCGGCCGGTTCCTGATCAACAAGACCGCCGGACCCGAATTCAATCTGGCGACCACGTTGAATCCTTTTGATCTCGCGAACAACCAGCCCGACAATCAGCAACAGGCAATTCCCCAAGTCATCCCCGCACCCGCGGCTGGATTGAGCTGGGATGTCTCTCGCGTGGTTTCCAATCTGACGGTTGCTGTTATCAGCCCGCCCTTCATGACCAATACCGTAAGCGGAACCAACTTGGTCTTTGAGTGGCCTGAGACCTATCGCGGTTGGCGCCTCGAGCGACAGACCAACAGCTTGGCCATCGGCCTCGCTTGGAACAGCACCAATTGGACCTCCTTGGTCACCAGTTTTGCTGGCAGCTACAGCAACGCCAACGTGGTCATAGATGCGAACACAAATATCCTCTATTTCCGCTCCGTTCAACCGATCATCAGGACCAACCCCACTGTGTTCTATCGCCTGACCTATCCGTAATCGCAACTTGAAGGGTTTGCCCTTTGTAATTTGTCAAAGCCGGGGCGCGGGAACAAGCCGTGCCCCGGCCTTTTGTTTACTCAATTGAATTGACCGCCCAGCCACCACCGAAATGAAGCTCGCATTCGTCACCTCGGTCCTTTTGTTGCCTTCATTAACTTTCGCGGCCTTGATCGCCTTCCCCACCGCTGAAGGCTACGGCCGGTTCACCAGCGGTGGCCGCAACGGCCGCGTCATTCATGTCACCAATCTCAACGACTCCGGCCCCGGCAGTCTGCGCGATGCTGTCGAGCAATCCGGTCCACGCACTGTCGTCTTCGACGTCTCCGGCCTCATCACACTCGAATCCCGACTCATCATCCGCAAAACAAATTCCGATCTCACCATCGCCGGCCAGACCGCTCCAGGCAAAGGCATTTGCATCCGTAAATACAACTTCGGCATGCTCGGCGCCACCAACGTCATCATCCGCTATCTTCGTATTCGTCCCGGTAACCTCTCCGGCATGACGCTCGACGGCATGGGCATGGCCTCCAGCGACAACTGCATCATTGATCACTGCTCCATCAGTTGGACGCTCGACGAAGCCTTCAGTTCGCGCGGTGCAAAGAACATCACGCTCCAGCGCACCCTGATCAGT
Source organism: Limisphaerales bacterium (assembly GCA_044225555.1). GTDB lineage: Bacteria > Verrucomicrobiota > Verrucomicrobiia > Limisphaerales > JADLHS01 > JADLHS01. The sequence goes on from JBGAIM010000004.1 coordinate 211,145, forward strand.
GAAGCGCTGAACGAAGCCGGCCATAAGAAATATCCGCCCGGAACGCAGCACGGTTACGCGGCCAGCATCGGCGGCGACATCGGCAGCTTTCATCACAACCTGCTCGCCCACTGCGCCGGTCGTAACTGGAGTCTCGCCGGCGGATTGAGCAAACCGAAGAACGAATACGCCGGGCGACTCGACCTTCGCAACAACGTCGTTTACAACTGGAAATCCCGCACGACCGACGGCGGCGCGCACGAGGTCAACTTCGTGAACAACTTCTACCAGCCCGGTCCCGCCACGAAATTCTTCTTCGCCCTCAACGCGCAATACGGCGGCTTTCCCGGCTCGCAGCGATACTTCTTCGACGGCAACGTCATGCCCGGCTATTTCGGCCTGACCAACCAGACCGCCGGTCGCACCGCCACCACCGAACGCGGCGGCAGAATCCCCACCGACTATTCTCCTTGGTCCGACACCCCCTTCTTCGACTCCCACGTCACAACCCATTCCGCCCAGGAGTCCTATTCCAACGTCCTTGCCGACGTCGGCTGCAACTTCCCCGCCCTCGACGAACACGACACCCGCATCATCGCCGAAGTCCGCAGCGGCACGGCCAAATTCAAAGGCAGCAAAACCGGGCTGCCCGGCCTGCCAGATTCCCAAGACGACGTTGGTGGTTGGGAAAATTACCCCGAAGAAAAACGCGCCGCCGATTACGACACCGATCGCGACGGCCTGCCCGATGCCTGGGAAAAGCAGTACGGCCTGAATCCCACCGATGCCGCCGACGGCAATAAAGACCTCACGGGCGACGGTTACACGAATTTGGAAAAATTTCTTAATTCCCTTGTCGGTGAATATAAGATGTCGGCGAAGAAATAACCGCCACCATGCTCAAACCCATCCGCCGCAATCGTCCCATCGGCTTGATCGGCCTCGGCCTCATGGGCAGCGCCATTGCCGAGCGCCTGCGTGCTGCTGGCTTTTCCGTCATCGGCTATGACATCGCCGCGTCCGCCCGCGCCCGCCTCCGTCAACTCGGCGGCACGCCCGCCGCCAGCGCCAACGACGTCTTCGCCCGTTGCGACCGCATCCTCCTCAGCCTGCCCGACACCAAAATCACCCGCCGCGTTCTGAGCGAAGCCGCGCCGACGTTGCATTACGGCCACATCATTGCCGACACCACCACCGGCGACCCGCGCGACACCGAGGAGTTGTGCCGCCAAATTGCTCCCACCGGCGCAACCTATCTTGACACCACGATTTCCGGCAACAGCGACCAACTCCGCCGCGGTAAAGTCCTCGTCATGGTCGGCGGCCTCGCGCCCGCATTCAAAGTCTGCCAGAAACTTTTCGCCACGTTCGCCACGCGCACCATTTACACCGGCACCACCGGCAGCGCCGCGCGCATGAAACTCGTCACCAATCTTGTCCTGGGCCTGAACCGCGCCGCGCTCGCCGAAGGACTCAGCTTCGCCCACGCGTTGAAACTCGATGGCAAACAGGTTCTGAAAATCCTCCGCGCCAGCATGGCCTACTCCCGCATCATGGATGTGAAAGGCGAGAAAATGTTGCGCGGCGATTTCAAACCCCAGGCCCGGCTCTCGCAACATTTGAAGGATGTGCGCCTCATGCTTACCGCCGCCAGCCAGGCCCACACCAAATTGCCGCTGAGCGAAACCCACAAAAAGATTTTGTCCGCTGCCGAAGCCGCCGGCCTCGGCCAACTGGACAACAGCGCCATCATCCGAGTCATCGGCGCACGAAAACCCACTTCCGTGCGAACCCGCATCGGAGCGCCAAGCACCTCGGCTCGCCCCAAACCCATCCGTCCCATTCCTTCCGCTAGATGAGTTCCGCTCCACTCACGCCGCGCGCCCGCTATGCCGTCCTCTTCGTTGCCTTCGCCGCTTTGCTCTTCGACGGCATGGAACTCGGCCTCATGCCCATCGCAGCGGGATCGGTGGCAAAAGCATTTCTCGGCGACGCCTTCACCAAGGAACTCGGCGGCATCTGGTTCGCCAAACTAAACGCCAGCCTGCTCCTCGGCGCCGCTGTCGGCGGCATCTGGATGGGTTCGCTCGGGGACAAAATCGGTCGCACTCGCGCGCTCGGCCTCGGCGTTCTGTTTTACTCCGCGTTCTGCGGCCTCGGCTACTTCGCCACCAGCCTCAATCAAATGATCGTCCTGCGCTTCCTCGTCGGCCTCGGCGTCGGCGGCGTCTGGCCCAACGGCGTCGCGCTCGTTTCCGAATGCTGGCCCAAAGTCTCGCGCCCCATCGTCGCCGGAATCATGGGCGCGGGCCTCAACTTCGGCATTTTCCTTCTCTCCCAACTGACCGGCCACTTTCACATCACACCCGAATCCTGGCGTTGGATTTTCGCCATCTGCGGGGCACCCGCGCTGCTTGGCATCCTCATCCTGTGGTTTGTCCCCGAATCCCCCACCTGGCTCGACGCCCGCAGCCGACGACGTGAGGAGGTGGGTCAAATCAAGCAGCCAGCAACCCCGCTGGCCGAACTTTTCCGTCCGCCACTATTGAGAACCATCCTCGTGGGCATCGCTCTGGGTTCAATTCCCCTCGTCGGCGCGTGGGCTGCGAGCAAATGGATTTTCCCCTGGGCCGAACTCGTCGCTGGCAAGGAAAACCCCGACTACAAATCCACCGCGCAAGCCTGGTGGTCCGTCGGCGCTGTGCTCGGCAGTTTCTTCGGCGCGCAACTCGCCAGCCTCATCGGACGGCGCCTCGCCTATTTCCTTATCAGTCTTGGCAGCACCGTCATTACCTGCGGCTTGTTTCTATTCACCAAACCGATGCAGCCCATCTTCCTGCCGTTGCTCTTCGCGCAAGGCTTCATCGCCACACTGTTTTTCGGGTGGTTGCCGCTTTATTTGCCGGAACTTTTTCCCACGCGCGTCCGCGCCACCGGCAGCGGCATCGCCTACAATGTCGGCCGCTTCGCCACCGCCGCCGGACTTTTTTTCGCGGGGACGCTGGTCAGTTTTTTCGGCGGCGATTACTCCCGCGTTGGCGCGGTGATGGCCTTAATTTACGCTCTGGGCATGATCGTCATCTGGTTCGCCCCCGACACCACGAACAAATCCTTGGAACAATGATTTCGAACCACGAAACACACCAAACACACGAAAGCCGTCGTATGATCAGGTCACCCTTTCACCCTTTCACCCCTTCACCTTCGCGCCGGACACACGCTTTGAAAGTTGGACGTTGGACTCGTTCCCTTTTCGTGTGTTTGGTGTATTTCGTGGTTAATCCGGTCTTGTTCGCCGCCAAGTTCACAGCCGAACAACTCCCCGACCGCCTCATCATCACGGATGGCTCAAACACCGTCGCCCATTTCGTCTTTGCCGACACCAACATCCTCCGCCCCTACTTCGCGCACGTCCACACGCCTGACGGCATCCAGGTTACTCGTACACATCCGCCCGTGACCGGAGTTGATCCCGTGGACCACGCCACGATGCATCCCGGCATCTGGCTCGCGTTCAGCGACATCAGCGGCCAGGATTTCTGGCGCAACAAAGCCACCATCCGGCATGAGAAATTCATCGAACCACCGGCAGCCCGCGATGGCCATCTCACATTCGCCACCTCTGCCACATTGGTCTCATCCAACCAAACTGAACTCGCGCAACAGGTCTCACGCTTCACCCTGAAAGCCACGCGCGATGGCTACCTCCTCTCCTGGCAGGCCGACTTCATCCCATCGGTTGATGACTTCACCTTCGGCGACCAGGAAGAAATGGGCTTCGGCATCCGCATCGCCACAGCGTTGTCAGAAAAGAAGGGTGGCACGGTCAAAAACAGTGACAACCTCGTCGGCGCGAAGAACGCCTGGGGCAAGACCGCTGCTTGGTGTGACTACTCTGGCGTCCTGAGCAACCGCCTCGTCGGCATCACCGTCATGCCCGACCCGAAAAATTTCCGCCCCAGCTGGTTTCACAGTCGCGACTACGGTCTCATCGTCGCCAATCCGTTTGGTCAAAAAGCTTTCACCAAAGGCGAACCCAGCAGCGTGCCTGTGAAGAAAGGCGAAACCTTCACCCTCCGTTTCGCCGCTTTGATTCACTCATCAGCGACGAATGAGCCGCCCAACATCACCGGCGCGTACAAAACTTTCACAAATCCGAAGTAACGGCGACTGCAACAGTGATTGCCAAACAGCAAAACGCGTTCGATTACTTCCCCCTCTCCGCCCATCGGATGGGGGGAGAGGGTCGGGAGGTGGGCCTGTCTCTCGGACATTTCCTCCGCGTTATCCTTTTCGCATGTTTCGCCTATTTCGCGGTTCAAGTTTCCCCTGCTGCCGAACCCTTTAGCATCCTCAAACCGGACGCCTTGGCCCATCACGTTAAGCACTTCAACACGATGGAGTCGGAAACCCTCGTGAACTACATCCCCAACTCCAATGCTTGGACTTGGCTGGAAAAGAACATCCCCCTCTTCGATTGCCCTGACCGCGACGTTGAAGAGATTTACTATTTCCGCTGGTGGAGCTTTCGCAAACACATCCAGCAAACACCCAAAGGCTACGTCATCACGGAATTTCTTCCACCCGTCAGCCACGCCGGCGAGTTCAACACCATCAGTTGCGCCGCCGGATTCCACCTCGCCGAAGGCCGCTGGCTACGCGACGACCGTTACCTGAACGACTACACCAAATTCTGGCTGCGCGGCGACAAAGGCAAGCCCGCAAAAAAATTCCACAACTTCAGCACTTGGTTTGCCGCTGCAGCGTGGGATCGCTTCCTTGTCAACGCCGACAAAAAGTTTCCCATAAAGTTGCTCCCCGACCTTGTCGCCGACTATCGCACCTGGGAAGCCGAACGTCAGTTACCCAACGGTCTCTTCTGGCAATACGACGTTCGCGATGGCATGGAAGAATCCATTTCCGGATCGCGCACGGCAAAAAACATCCGCCCCACCATCAACAGTTACATGTTCGCCAATGCCCGCGCCATTGCGAACCTCGCTACCCTCGCGGGAAAGTCCAAACTCGCCAACGAATTCACCACCAAAGCCAACGAACTTAAACGCCTCACGCAAGCGCGCCTCTGGGATACCAATGCGAACTTCTTCAAAGTGCTCGTCGCCAGGAATTCATCCGTCTCATCGGTCGAATACGTCCTATCCGATGCCCGCGAAGCCGTCGGTTACATCCCCTGGATGTTCAATCTGCCAGACGCCGCTCCAGCCCACACCAACGCCTTCGCCCAACTCACCGACCCGCAAGGTTTCTCAGCTCCCTTCGGCCTCACCACAGCCGAACGCCGCCATCCCGAATTCCGCTCGCACGGCATCGGCACCTGCGAATGGGACGGTGCGGTATGGCCCTTCGCCACCAGCCAGACCCTTTACGCCCTCGCAAATTATCGGCGCGCCGAAACCACTTCTCCCATCAACTACTTCTCCGCATTCAACACCTACACCCGCAGCCAATATGCAAATGGCCTGCCTTACATCGGAGAGTATCAAGACGAAGTCACCGGCGACTGGATCAACGGCAAGAACGACCGCAGCCGGTACTACAATCACTCCACCTACGCCGACCTGCTCATCACCGGCGTCATCGGTCTCATTCCACGCGCCGACGACGTGGTGGAAATTTCTCCATTGCTCCCAGCGGACACTTGGGACTGGTTCTGCCTCGACGGCGTGAAATATCATGGCCACATGCTCACCGTGATCTGGGATAAAGACGGCTCGCGCTACGGACGCGGGGCGGGCTTGCGCGTCTTGGTAAGCGGAAAGCAAATCGCGCACAGCGCCACGCTCGAACGCCTCACCGGCAAACTGCCATGAGCTTTCATTCGTCATTCGTCATTCGCCATTCGCCATTGGTCATATTGGTCGCATTAGTCCTGTCTACCCCATGCTCCTTAGCCCAATCCGCCCCCCTGGACTTCTCCACCGCCGGTTACGCCGCCAACGAGCGGCCCATCCCCACCGCCCCCGCGCGTGTCGTAGTAAAACCCGTCTCCGGCGATAGCACCACCCGCATCCAAGCCGCCATTGATTACATTGGCAGCCTTGCCCCGGATACCAACGGCCTTCGCGGCGCAGTGCTTTTGCTCGCCGGTCGCCATGAAGTTTTCGGCAGCTTCCGCATCACCAACTCCGGCATCATCCTGCGCGGCCAAGGAATTACCAACACCACACTCGTTGCTGCTGGACTCGACCGCCGCACCCTCATCGGCATTTTCGGCCCCGCTGCGGCCACCCCGACCCAACGTATTCTCATCACTGACGCACAAGTTCCCGTCGGCTCTGCCACGATTCATGTGGCAGATACCAGCGCCATCCGTCCCCTGAGTCCCATCCGCATCACGCGCCCCAGCACCACCAACTGGATTACCCAACTCCGCGCCACGGAATTTGGCGGCGGCGAAGGCGGCGGCTGGAAACCTGGCTCGCGCGACATCACCTGGGATCGCGTGGTTAAATCCATTGAAGGCAACCGCATCACCATAGACGCCCCCATCACTACCCCGCTCGACTCTGGCGCATACATCAGTCCCATCAGTCCGATCGGTCCTATCTCCCAAATCGGCATCGAAAACCTCACCCTCGAATCCTCCTGTGCGTCAGGTCACCTTCAAACACTTCGCCGGTTCAGCCGTCGCGCTCTACGAAACCACCCAGCGCATCACCGTGCAGGACTGCGTTTCGCTCGCACCCGTATCCGAAATTGGCGGCTACCGTCGCCACACCTTCTTCACCATGGGCCAGCAAACCCTTTTCCTCCGCTGCTACGCCGAGCACGGGCGACACGATTTCTCCGTCGGCCATTGCGCAGCCGGTCCGAACGCCTTCGTTCAATGTGAAGCCCGCGAAGCGCTCGCCGACAGCGGGCCAATCGAAAGCTGGGCCAGCGGTGTGCTCTACGACAACGTGAACATTGACGGCAATGCGCTCACGCTCGGTTTCCGTGCCGGGAACAACGCCGGCATCGGCTGGGCGGCGGCGAACAGCGTGCTTTGGAATTGCAGCGCCTCTGTTATTCGCTGCTGGAATCCGCCCGGCGCAACGAACTGGAGTTTCGGCTCGTGGGCTAGTTTTGAAGGCGACGGCGTTTGGAAGAGTTCAAATGACTTCATGAAGCCCGACAGTTTGTTCGCCGAGCAATTGAAGAATCGCCTAGGTGCTGATGCCGCCGCGCGTTTACGACTCATGCCGCGCCCGCGCGAAGAATCCAGTAACCCGCCACTAGATAAAGCGCAAGAGCTTGCCGCCGCCGCGCACCAACCCGCACCGCAACTTCTCGACTACATCCTCGCCGCCAACCAACGCGAGCCGATTCCAAGCGAACCCGGCAACGCCAAGCGCGTCGAGGAAATCATTCCTGGCAGCAGCCGAGGTGCGGAGGTTCAAACTTCAAATCATAAATTGGTGATCACCAACGGCTGGCTCACGCTGGAGGGCAGACTTCTGGTCGGTGGCATAACCGGCGTGGCGTTTTGGCGCGGCAACATCCGGCCCGATGAAGCGAAGGAATTTGGCCTCGGCGTTACCCGTTTTGTGCCCGGCCGCATCGGCCCAGGCTTCACCGACGACCTCAATGAAGTCGCCAACACAATGATCGCAGACGGCAACGTCGCCCTCGATCACACCTACGGCCTCTGGTATGACCGCCGCCGCGATGACCACGAACGCGTCCGCCGCATCAATGGCGATGTGCTGCCACCGTTTTACGAACAACCCTTCGCTCGCAGCGGCCAAGACACCGCCTGGCACGGTCTCAGCAAATACGACCTTGCAAAATTCAACCCGTGGTATTGGTCACGTCTCTGCGAGTTTGCCAACATCTGCGATCAGCGCGGCCTTGTCTTGTTCCACCAAAATTATTTTCAGCACAACATCCTCGAAGCCGGCGCGCACTGGGCCGACTTCCCGTGGCGCTCGGCGAACAACATTAACAACACCGGCTTCCCGGAACCACCGCCCTACGCCGGCGACAAACGCATCTTCCAGGCGGAGCTATTCTACGACGTGAATCATCCGGTGCGCCGCAAACTGCATGAGGGCTACATCCGCCAATGCCTCGACAATTTCAAAACCAACTCCAACGTCATCCAGTTCACCAGCGCCGAGTTCACCGGCCCGCCGCACTTCATGCAATTCTGGTTGGATACGGTTGCGGAGTGGGAGAAATCGGCAATCGGCAATCGGCAATCGGCAATTCACCCACTCATTGCTCTCTCCGCCACCAAGGACGTCCAAGACACGATCCTCGCCGACAAGAAACGTAGCGCGACGGTGGACATGATTGATTTCCGCTACTGGTGGCGCACCGACAAAGGCACGTTCACGCCACCCGGCGGCAAAAACCTGGCCCCGCGCCAGTTCGAGCGGCAGTGGAAGGGTGGTCGGCCAAATGACGCCAACCTCGCCAGCATGGCCGCCGAGTACCGCACGAAGTTTCCGAGTAAGCCGCTCATCTGTGACTTCGACACTGCCGGATGGGCGTGGGTTTGCGCCGGTGGCTCGATGCCGCGCTTGCCCAAAACGATGGATGCGAGACTGCTCGCCGCGATTCCAAACATGCAACCATGGACGGAAGCGTCCCTGAATGGCCGCTGGGTTTTGCGCGAAGCCGGAAAGCAAATCCTGGCTTACGGCGGCGGCGAACTTGATTTGTCCAGCGAGACGGGTTCGTTCCGACAGAACATCGTCAACCCACAAAGCGGTGAAGTGACAGCGGGCGAAGTTGTGAAGGCTGGAAGCAAAATAAACCTGCCCAGTGCCACTGTTGCCTGGCTGACGAAGGAATGACAGCATGAAGTCACTCACCAGACTCAGGCCAGCCACACTGACGCTAATCGGTCTGGCTGCCATCTGCGCTTGGGCTGTAACTGGTATTTCGGCCGCGCTAGCCGACTCGCGCCCGCGCGTCATAGTTTCCACGGACATCGGCGGCACGGACCCGGATGATTTTCAGTCCATGGTGCATTTGCTCGTTTATGCCGACCGACTCGACTTGGAAGGTCTTGTCTCCTCGCCCTACGGCCCGGGCCGGAAGTCGCACATCCTGGAAGTCATTGACTGCTATGCGAAAGACTTCGCCAACTTGAAGACTTACTCGGATCGCTATCCCACCGCAGATGCCTTGCGGGCCATCACGAAGCAGGGCGAAACTGAAGTCGCACCGTACGCCGGAGTGCGTCGCCCCACGGAAGGATCGGAATGGATCATCAAATGCGCCCGCCGCGACGATGCCCGGCCGTTGCATGTGCTCGTCTGGGGTGGCATGGAAGATCTTGCGCAAGCGTTGCACGACGCGCCGGATATTCTGCCGAAGTTGCGGGTCTATTACATCGGCGGCCCGAACAAGAAATGGACGCCCGACGCCTATCAATACATCGCCACCCATCATCCGACGCTTTGGATCATCGAGGCCAACTCCACGTATCGCGGTTGGTTCGTCGGCGGCAACCAGCAGGGCGAATGGGGCAATCAAGAATTCGTGAGCCGCCACATCGCCGGCCGCGGCGCGCTCGGGAATTATTTCAGCACGCACCTCGGCGGTAAGATCAAGATGGGCGACTCGCCGTCCGTCGCGTGGTTGCTCAACGGAACGCCGGAAGACCCATCCAAGCCCGGCTGGGGCGGACAATTTGTCCGCGCTTGGGAACGTCCGTATGTGCGGTTCGATCGGTTGCCCACAAAGGAAGATCGTATGGAGATCTTCGGCATCCTCGAACTCGTGCTGCCGTTGGGTGCTGAAGCCCCGGAAAAGCCAGAAGCGCAACTGTGCGCCGAGAATCAATCCGTGGCCGGTGAGGTGGCGGCAGACAAGACGATGCGCTTCCGTTTCTCACCCAAGGACGCGAAAGCGTACGCCTTTACGATTCGCGGCAACGTGCCATCGCTCAACGGCAAGACCGGCGGCATCACGGCGGTATTGGCCGCGCCCGAACTGGCGAAACAACCGTCAGCGAAGTTTCCGAATTGGTGGACCGATAACCCGAATACTGAATTTGCCGAAGGCCCACACGCCGGCGCCAAGACGGTGAGCCGCTGGCGCGAAGAGTTTCTGCGCGACTTCGCCGCTCGCATGGAGCGTTGCAAATCACCGGCTCAGGCGCGGGAGTAGACCCAAACAAAGAATGTGGCTGACTGAAAACCGATCATGAAAACACTCCTTTCGATTTTGGTTCTTCTCACCATCGCCTTTGGCTTTGTGTCGAGCAGCTCGGCTGCGGAAACCAAACCCCGCGTCATCGTCCTCACCGACATCGAGAACGAACCCGACGACGCCATGTCCATGGTGCGATTTCTCACCTACTGCAATCAGTGGGACGTGGAAGGTCTGGTGGCCACGACCTCGATCCATCAGCAAACCAAGACCGCCGCCTGGCGCATCCGTGAGATTTTGACGGCTTACGGCAAGGTTCGCGACAACCTGCTCATTCATGAACCGGGTTTCCCCACGACCAACCATTTGCTCTCGGTGCTCAAGGAAGGTCCGGCGTTGTATGGCATGAAGGCTGTCGGTGAAGGCCATGATTCCTCCGGCTCGGAACTCATCATCAGCGCCGTGGACAAGGATGATCCGCGTCCTGTCTGGGTGACGGTTTGGGGCGGTCCGAATGTGCTGGCGCAGGCGCTATGGAAAATCCGTGCCACCCGCACACCGGACCAACTTGAGAAGTTTGTTGCGAAACTCCGCGTCTATACGATCTCCGATCAGGACGACAGCGGCCCGTGGCTGCGGCAAACTTTTACAAACCTCTTCTACATCACCAGCCCCGGTTTCAATGCCGGCGGCGCGTATCATCACGCCACTTGGAGCGGCATCAGCGGCGACTTTTTTCACGCCCGCTGTGACGGCGCCGATTTCACCTTGGTGAGCAACGAATGGCTCGATCAAAACATCCGCCGCAAAGGGCCGTTGGGCGCGGAATATCCGCGGTGGGAATTCCTGATGGAAGGCGACACGCCATCGTTTCTCAACTTGATCAACAACGGCCTGAGCGATCCCGAACATCCGGATTGGGGCGGCTGGGGCGGTCGCTACGAGTTCTACACGCCGCGCTTGCGAAAATGGCATCTTCAGGCGGAGACGCGACCATTCTGGACCGATGCTGACGATGAAGTGCTGGGCGTGGACGGGCGCTGGCACGATGACAATCATGCCACCATTTGGCGTTGGCGCTCGGCCTACCAGAATGATTTCGCCGCACGCATGACCTGGAACGTGACCACCAACTACGCCACCGCCAACCATCCGCCCGTGCCCAAGCTCGGCCATCCATCGCGCCTCACGGCCAAGCCCGGCGAACGCGTGAACCTCAGCGCCACTGGCTCGACCGACCCGGATGGCGACGCGCTGTCATACGAATGGTTCTATTACAACGAAGCCGGGACGTTCCCCCTCTCCAACGCCCGCAGCGGTCAGCCGCTTGTCATCCAAAATTTCGACCAGCCGCAAGCCTGGTTCATCACACCAACCAATCGCGTTATGCCGCCGGGCCTCGGCGCGATGCACATCATGCTTGCCGTGACCGACCACGGCACGCCGCGGCTCACGCGTTACCAACGCGTCATTGTGGACGTGAAGCGTTAACCTCATCACTCCATGCATTCACCATCCAGACTTCTCGCTCGAACCGTCGCAGCAACAATGATCGGTCTGTTCGCTACGGCTCACACCTTCGTTGCTCGCGCCGAAACTGTTTCTATTGTCATCGCCTCAAACGCCGCGCCGCGCGTGGTGTTTGGCGCGGAGAAAATCGCGGCGGCGCTCAAGGCGGTGAAGTTGGACGCGGCGATTGTTCGTTCCGACACCGCCCCAAGCCCGAGGATTTGTATCAATCCCACTGCCCACATTGGTGGCGTTATCATTCCTCAGGGAGCGACGCAGAGTGAGGTCGCATCGTTGCTTAGAGGCATTACTGAGAAGGAATCCTACGGCATCACACCTTCAAAGTCAGATGGCTTCCCGATCATCACTGGCGCAGACGACTCGGGGAGACTTTACGGCTGCCTGGAGTTGGCTCGACGTATCCGCGAGGCCGGAAAACTTCCGGCTGGGATTAACTTCTCCGACAAACCCGCCATGACGCTGCGCGGCACGTGCGTCGGGATGCAGAAGACTTACATTCTGCCCGGGCACAAAGTTTACGAGTATCCTTACACGCCAGAGTTGTTCCCGTGGTTCTACGACAAGGCGCTCTGGCGCGAGTATCTAGATTTCCTCGTCGCCAACCGCATGAACACGCTTTACCTCTGGAACGGCCACCCGTTCGCGTCACTCGTGAAGCTGAAGGATTATCCCGAAGCCATTGAAGTGCCGCCGGACGTCTTTGAGAAGAACGTCGAGATGTTCAACTGGCTCACGCACGAATGCGACCGGCGCGGCATCTGGCTGGTGCAGATGTTCTACAACATCTTCCTGCCGAAGCCGCTCGCGGAAAAGCACGGCGTCTCGACACAACTCGCCGCCCCCACGGCCCTCGCGTCCGATTACACCCGCAAATCCATCGCCGAATTCGTGAAGCAATATCCAAACGTCGGACTCATGGTCTGCCTCGGTGAGGCGTTGCAGGGCACGGAGAATCAAATCAACTGGGCCACGAACACGATTCTGCCTGGGGTGCTCGACGGGATGCGCGCCGCCGGATTGAAGGAGCAACCGCCCGTCGTCATTCGCACGCATGCGATGAATCCTGAAGCCATCATGCCCGCGTGCTTCACGGTCTATTCCAACCTGTTCACCGAAACGAAATACAACGGCGAATCGCTCACCACCTACGAACCCCGTGGCAAAGCGGCCGAGACTCATCGCAACATGGCGAAGCTCGGACCGCACCTCGTCAACGTCCATATCCTCTCGAACCTCGAACCCTTCCGCTACGGCGCGACCGAGTTCATCCGCAAATCCATGCTCGCGTCGCGCGACAAACTCGGCGCAAGCGGGCTGCACTTGTATCCGCTGGCTTATTGGAACTGGCCTTACTCACCGGACATCGCGAACCCACCGCTTAAACAATGGGAGCGCGACTGGATTTGGTTTGAAGCCTGGGCGCGTTACGCGTGGAATCCCGACGTGCCCGCCGCCGAAGACCGCGCCTACTGGACAGGTCGCCTCGCTGACTTCTACGGCTGCAACACCAATGCCGCCGGCAAAATCCTTGATGCCTATAACGACGCGGGTGAAGTCGCACCGATGCTCGTCCGTCGTTTCGGAATCACCGAGGGAAATCGCCAAACGCTCTCGCTCGGGATGACACTCGACCAGCTTGTAAATCCGAAGCGTTACAACGCCATCACCGAGTTGTGGGAATCCCAAGCCCCGCCAGGCGAGCGGTTAGACGAATACGTCCGCAGAGAAGCCAACAAGGAGCCGCACGTCGGCGAGACACCTGCGTCGGTAGTTGCCGATTGCCTGAGGTTTGCCAGTAATGCCGTTGCACTAGTCAAATTAGCCACGCCTCAGATCACCAAGAATGCGGCAGAGTTTGCCCGGCTACAAAACGACATGCTTTCCATTCAGGCTATGGCGGAGTTTTATCGCGACAAGACCAAAGCCGCCGAGATCGCCTTGCAAGTGGCGAACAGCGGAAAAGTCGAAGAACTGGAAGTCGTAACAGAGTTGGTGAAACAGAGCATCGGACATTTTGAAGCCCTCACACTTCTGACCGAGCGCACATACCACTTCGCCAATTCGATGCAAACCGGACATCGCAAGATTCCATTTCCTGGTGCGGCAAACGGCATCGGGACAAACTATCATTGGTTTCAAGTGCTGCCTCTATATCGCAAGGAGCTCGAAGCTTACCACCAGGTGGTGAAGGGGATTCGTGAAGGCGAAGCAAACCCCGAGACCGGCACTCCAATTGCCGCCTGGCCTGCCGCCAAATTCAAACTCTTCAGCACCAACGCCGAAACCTACGAAGTCAAACTTGGCGCACGACCCTTCGCCGATCGCAAATACACCCTCACCGAACTCGCCCCGGAGTTGAATGGCCTTACGGGCATTCGGCTCGCGCACGAGGAAGCCAAAAATGGACGCTATGTGCCGGTAGAATTTGAAGTCACCGAACCGGTGCGCGTGTTGATCGGTTATTTCCAGAACGAACGCGAACTCTGGCTGCAAGTGCCGAACCTCGACTTTGCCTCGCACGCCGATGAGCGCGGTGGCATTGACGTTGTCCTTCGCAACGCCGCGGCCATCGACGAGTGCCCGAACGTGAACCTCCACGCTTTCCGCTACGAACCGGGCCGCCACAAGCTGGAGTTGATCGGCAAAGGCAGCTTCGTCGTTCTGGGCTTCGTTCCACAGTCTGTGGAGTTGAAGAAGCGGGACGCAAAACTGGGGATGAAATGAATTTGGTCTGCCACACAGTTAACGCTCACCCTCACCCCAACCCTCTCCACCGGGGAGAGGGAGAATTCATCGCCGAGTCCCGTCCGTTCGGACGGCGGTCTTGGTTTCGCCGCTTTTCGCTCGCACCACAGGTAGCTGCGCACGCTCTGAAATCATTCGCACCACCTGCACCATCCAATCGCTGTCCCCTCTCCCTGGGGGAGAGGGCCAGGGTGAGGGGCAACATCATCACGATTCTCACCGTTCTTTTTTTTCTCAGCCAGCACCCCATCACCCACGCAACTGAACCACGCCCCTTCGCGGCCGTCCAACCCATTGCCCTCAGCGAGGCGCATTGGACCTCCGGCTTTTGGTTCGATCGCTTCGAACTCTCCCGCACCAACATGCTTCCCAACATGGGCCGGCTAATGGAAGGCACAAACTACTCGCAGTTTTTCCGCAATTTCGAGATCGCTGCCGGCCTGACCGAGGGACGCTATCGCGGGGCGCCGTTCAACGATGGCGAACTCTACAAACTCATGCAGGCCGCGAGCGCCGCTTACGCCGTCGAACCAAATGAATACTTCCGCCAGAATCTGGATCGTGCGATCGCGGTAATCGCCAAGGCTCAGCGCGCGGATGGTTACATCCACACGCCAGTGCTGGTCGCACAGCGCAACGGCGACACCAACGCAGTCCCGTTCAAGGATCGAAACAATTTCGAGATGTACAACCTCGGCCACTTGATGACCGCCGCATGCGTGCACCACCAGGCCACGGGCGAAACCAACTTTCTCGCCGTCGCCATCAAGGCGGCGGATTTTCTGTGTCGCACCTTTGCGGATACAACGCCGGAGGTGGCCCGCAGTTCCGTCTGCCCATCGCATTACATGGGCATCATTGACCTGTATCGCGAAACTGGCGACCCGCGTTATCTCGAGCTCGCCAGAAAGTTCTTTGCCCTCCGCTCGCAGATCACCGATGGCGGCGACGACAATCAGGATCGCATTCCTTTTGAGAAACAGACCACGGCGATGGGCCACGCCGTCCGCGCGAATTATCTCTACGCTGGCGCAGCGGACTTGTTCATGGAAACCGGCGACACCAATCTCTGGCGTCCACTCGAACCCATCTGGCGCAATCTGACCGAGCAGAAGATGTATATTACCGGCGGGTGTGGCGCGCTTTACGATGGGGCTTCGCCGTATGGCGCGAAGGACCAAAAGAACATCACGCGCACGCATCAGGCCTACGGCCACGACTACGAATTGCCGAACACGACCGCGCACAACGAGACCTGCGCCAACATCGGGAACGTGCTGTGGAACTGGCGCATGTTTCTCGCGACCGGCGAAGCCCGCTTCATGGACGTCGTCGAACTCACGCTCTACAACAGCGTGCTCTCCGGCATGAGCCTCGATGGGACGAATTTCTTTTACACGAATCCGCTGCGCGTGACTGATCCACTGCCCGTCGAACTCCGCTGGTCGCGCGAACGAAAACCGTTTCTCAGTTCCTTCTGTTGTCCGCCCAATCTTGTCCGCACCATCACCGGCTCAGCGCAATTCGCCTACGCCAAATCCGCGAACACCCTCTGGGTGAATCTGTACGGCGCGAGCAAGCTGTCAATCGACGTGCCCAGCGTCGGGAAGGTGAAGCTTGTGCAGGAAACCGAGTATCCGTGGAACGGTCGCATCCGCATCAAAATCCTCGAAGCGCCGGAAAAAGAATTCGCCCTGAAACTCCGCATCCCGGGCTGGGCGAAGGATGCTCAGGTGCGTTTGAATCTGCGCCCCGTAGCAGTGAACTTCCCGCCCACCCCCACTTACGCTGAACTTCGGCGCGTTTGGAAATCCGGCGACGTGATTGACCTCAACCTGCGCATGGACACCGAATTGATCGAAGCCAACCCGCTCGTGGAAGAAACGCTCGGTCAAGTCGCCGTGAAACGCGGACCGATTGTTTATTGTCTGGAGTCGGTTGACCTTCCCGAGAGCGTGAAGCCGCTCGAAGTATCCATGCCACCCGACATCGAGCTCCGCGCCCGTTACGATCGGCGATTGCTGGGCGGTGTTGCCGTTCTTGAAGGCACGGGCCTGGCACGCACGAACTCAACTTGGAACGGCCAACTTTATCGCGAACGGCAAACCACAAAGCTCACACCAATCAAACTCCGCCTGATCCCCTACTCCGTCTGGGCCAACCGCGGCCCCTCCGAAATGAGTGTGTGGTTGGTTTTGTTGGCCCGCTGAAGTTTGCGCCGCATAATCTTCAAGCAAATGTGCAAGAAATGTGGATATTGCTTGGCTCTTTTTCGTTTACTGTTCCGATGATGATACCCCGCTTCTCCTGTCAAATTCTCGGCTTCGCCCTGTGCGTCTCTTCCGCCTTGGCCCAGGAGATCAAGGTGGACATCAACAACAGCGGACGCCCGGTCACCGAGGGCAACGATCCGGCCTACACGCCGTGGTCCACCAACACGACTTGGTACCCCGGCGGAAGCGCCATTTCCAATACGTTCAACGGGGTCACGGTAACCTTCAGTGTGGCCTATCCGGCGGGGGCTCCATTCCGCACTGGCTATTGGAAGGATGGCGTCCAGCAATCGCCGCCGAGCGGCACCACCTACAACTGCAAACTCGCGGGCGACGGCATCAAAGTCCACGAGGACAACGGCGGCAACAACGGGGGCCAGATTGAAATGCGCCTCTCCGGACTGAGCGCCGGACCGCACACGGTGATGACCTATCACAACACGTGGGAAACCGGTGCTTCCAACGCCCTGATCAATGTCTTCGTGAACGGCACGCAGGTCCTGACAAATCTCGCCACCACCTGCAAAGTGACGAACACCTTCGAGGCCCGCGTCGCCTACATCGAAGTTGAAGCGGTCGCCGGACAGGATGTCGTGATCCTGTTTGCCCCCAGCCCCAGCACCACTGCGGCCATCACCAATGTCTATCTCAATGGCTTCGAAATCGACACGCCGAACTCGACCTTGAAAGCCGTTTCGCCCATCCCGTTCAATCAGGACACGCATGCGGACGCCGACAGCAAAAGCATTTTGCTGCGTTGGACCAAGGCCGGTTCCGCCATGTCGCACGATGTCTATTTCGGCACCAGCAGCAACGCGGTCAAGCTCGCGACTCGGGCCTCGCCCGAATTCAAGGGCAATCAGACCGCCACGAATTATCTCGCGACCAACCTCAACAGCCTGCTGACCTACTATTGGCGCGTGGACGAGGTGAACGCCGCGAACACCATCACCAAGGGCGATCTCTGGATGTTCCGCCCGCGGCATCTGGCGTTTCCCGGCGCGGAAGGTTACGGCCGGTTCGCCCGCGGCGGACGCGGCGGCCTGGTCGTGAAGGTCACCAACTTGAATGACAGTGGGCCGGGTAGTTTTCGGGATGCCATTGAAGGCAACTATGGCCCGCGCACGGTCGTTTTCGATGTTTCCGGTCAGATCATTTTGTCCGGCGATATCATCATCAGCGGCTCCCAGCCGTTCATCACAGTGGCGGGACAGACGGCGCCCGGTAAGGGCATTTGCGTACGCCGCCAGCAATTCGGCTTGAGCGGGGCGAATGACGCCATCGTTCGATTCATGCGCGTGCGCGTCGGCAAGGAGAGCGGCGAGACCCAAAACGGCTCGGGAATGGCGGGTGTGGATCATTGCATCATGGACCACTGCTCCATCAGCTGGGGCATTGATGAAGAAATCAGCTCGCGCGGCGCGAAGAACATGACCCTGCAACGCACGTTCATTTCCGAGGCGCTGAACATCGCCGGGCATGACAAGTATCCCCCCGGGACCGAGCACGGTTATGCGGCCAGCATTGGCGGTGACATCGCCAGCTTCCATCACAATTTGCTCGCCCATTGCGCTGGCCGTAACTGGAGTCTCGCCGGCGGACTGGATGGATCGGGATTCGCGGGGCGGCTCGATATCTTC
This sequence comes from Limisphaerales bacterium, assembly GCA_044225555.1. Taxonomy (GTDB): domain Bacteria; phylum Verrucomicrobiota; class Verrucomicrobiia; order Limisphaerales; family JADLHS01; genus JADLHS01. The sequence goes on from JBGAIM010000004.1 coordinate 229,416, forward strand.
AACAACGTCGTTTACAATTGGGACGGGCGGACCACCGACGGCGGCGCGCACGAAGTCAACTTCGTGAACAACTACTACAAGCCCGGCCCGGCCATCGGCAACACGGTCATCCTGACCGCTCAATACGAAAACTTCCCCGGCACACAGCAGTATTATTACACCGGCAATGTGATGCCTGGCTATCATCAGACCAACGACCTCACTTCGCGCACCTACACGGGCACGCCGCAAGGTTACAATCCGTGGGTGAATGCACCGTTCTTTCCCTCATATGCGGTGATTGACGAAGTCACCAATGCCTACAAACGAGTGGTCTCCGACGTGGGCTGCAACCAGCCGAGAATTGACGATCATGATTCCCGTGTCATCCGCGAGACCCTCAACGGCACGTTCACCTACACTGGCAGCGTCAGTGGCATTCCCGGGTTGCCGGACACCACAGCAGACGTTGGTGGCTGGGAAGACTATGGCAACGAAGTCCGGCCTGCGGGTTGGGACACGGACAATGACGGCATGCCCAATTGGTGGGAACAAGTCAATGGCTTGAATGCGGTCGTCCAAGACCACAACGGCGATCCTGATGGCGATGAATACGTCAACCTCGAAGACTACTTGAACTGGCTGGCCCTGCCTCATTTCGATTGCACCAACGGCACGCCCCTCGAGATCGATCTCCAGCAATTCACCCGCGGCTTCACCAACAACAGTCCCGTCTATTTCGTCAGCGTGCCCACCAACGGCACGGTGACGCTCGTTGGCAATAATCGCACGGCACGTTTCACTTCGACCGTGAGCACCAACGCGCTCGGCAGCTTCCGTTTCGCCGTCGTGGATGCGCAGGGCTATAACATGACGAACACCATGAACCTGCGCTTGATCACCGCCGTCGCTCCAGCGCAACCTCCTGTGCTCGGTATCCGCAACCAAAGCGGCGCGTTGCAGATCGAACTCACCGGCGAATCTGGTCGCAACCTCACCGTGCAGAGCAAAACTAATCTCGCCGATGCTTGGGTGAATTGGACCAACGTTACCGGCAGCGGCGCGCTGCAATTGCTCCCGCTTAACGCCCTCACCAACCAAAGCCCGCGTTACTTCCGTGCGTTCGCTCAATGACACAAGCCTGACCAGCATGATTTTTCGCTCGCACAGGATGACATGGTGGTCGTTGTGTCTGGTGGTAATAGCCTGCAGCGGATTGCTCACTTCCGCCCAAAACAGTCCCGTAGGCTGGGCGGCTGTGAATGCGCTGGGGCAAAACGGAACAACCGGCGGCGGCGGCGGCACAATCGTCCACGTCAGCACCAAGTCCGATTTCGCCACCTACGCCGGCTCGACCACGCCCTATACAATCATCATCGACAGCACGACCGACAGTTCGTGGATCAGCACCGCCAACGTCACCGTTCGCAGTCACAAAACCATCATCGGTGCTCACAGCGGCATCGTCTTCGACGGTTTTGGGCTCGATATCAACACGCAGACGAACATCATCCTGCGCAACCTGACGATCAAGAACGCGAACCCTGACGCCATCGCCATCCGCGCGAGCCACCACATCTGGATCGATCACTGCGATCTCTCGGCGTGCAACGACGGCTTGCTCGACATCACGATCGGCTCGGATTACGCGACTGTCTCGTGGACGAAGTTTCACGATCACGACAAGGTTTCGCTCGCCAATTCCGGCACGCAACATTTCGAGGACGTGGGCAAGAATCGCGTGACGTACCACCACAATTGGTTCGCCGACAACGTCCAGCGGAATCCCCGCATCGGCTACGGCAAGGGCCATGTGTTCAACAATTATTACACGAACATCAGCTCGTATTGCGTCGGCTTTCACACCGGGGCGAGCGTGTTGGTGGAGAGCAATTATTTCCTGAACTCCGCGTCGCCGCTACAGCAGTCCTGCTCTAGCAATCCGTGGGAAGCCTCTTATGCCGACGCCAAGAGCGTGGGCAACCTTTTCATCTCCTGCACCGGCACGACAAACGGCACGGGCATATCCTTCGACCCAGAGGCTTTCTACACCTACAAGTTCGCCGCTGAGACGGCGGCCAACACTTTGAATTCCGTCAAAGCCAGCGGTGGCCCGCTCGCGAATGGTGCGACGAATCTTATCTGCCCCACGCCCGGCAATGGCGCGATTGATGTCGCCACCGAAAGCCCGACGCTCACTTGGAGCGCGCTCGAAGGCGTGACGTCGTGGGATGTTTATTTTGGCACGAACAGTTCGCCTGCATTTCAAGCGAATCAAACCACGCGCAGTTTCAATCCCGGCGTGCTCGCCACGAACCGGGATTATTTCTGGCGAGTCGTCGCGTATAGGCCAAGCGGCAACCTGACCAACGAAATGTGGCGTTTCCGCACCGCGACCGCCAAGGCCGCGAAACCATATCCCGCCAACAACGAACTTCACGCGCCCCTGCGCATCCCGAACGATTACACGACCTGCAAGCCGGTCGAGCTCACGTGGACGCCGGGTTTGGGCGCGGTCAGTCATCAGGTTTATTTCGGCACGAACGCCTCGCTCACCGGCGCGGACTACAAAGGCGCGGTCACCACGCCGCTTTACGCGCCCGGCCCGCTGAAGTATGGGCGGACTTATTACTGGCGCGTGGACACGGTGAAAAGCGGCGGCGTGACCGTCACTGGCGATACGTGGAATTTCAAATCCGACATCACCAACATCGTCAGCGGTCGCATCGAAGCCGAAAACATGATCCGCAGCAGCGGCACGTATTATCGCGAGAACGACACCGGATGGTTTCCCGCGTCGGGCGGCTGGACGGTGCGATTGGAGGACGGCCCGGGCACAGTGAGCGGCTTGTGGGCCGGGACGAATTCCACCTGTAACGTGCGCGTGGTTTACTTCGACGAGAGCGACGGCAACGGTTGGTATGGATTCTACGTCAACGAAACGAAGCTCGCCGAATGGTTCGCGTCCGCCAACGACCAAGTGTTGCATACGAATCTCATCCCCAACGTCACGCTCAACACTGGCGACGAACTACGCATCGCCGCTTACAGCAATCTTGGCGAACTGAATCGCACCGATGCGCTGGACGTGGAAATTCTCTCCGGCGTACCCCAACCGCCTGCCGCGCCCACCAGCTTGGTCGCGACTCCGGGCGACGCGCAGATTGGTCTGACTTGGAACACCGCCGCCAGCGCAACGGGCTACATCGTCAAACGCGGCACAAGCAATGGCGGACCTTACACCAGCATCGCGACGAACACTGCGACCAGTTATGTCGATGTCGGCCTGAACAACGGCACGACGTACTACTACGTCGTTGCGGCGACGAACAACATCGGTTCGAGCGCTAATTCATCGCAAGCCAGCGCCACACCCGTCGTCACCACCAATCTGGCCTTGCTCGCTTATGACGGATTCAACTACGCCAACGGCGCGACTATCGGTGGGCAAAGTGGCGGCACGGGTTGGGGTGGGGCTTGGCAGATTTTCGGCTCGGCATACATCGGCACGAACACCGCGACCGGCCTCAGCTACGGAACACTCACCACTTCCGGCGGCGCAGTGCGCGTAGGCTATCCGCAACCCGGCGTCCCCAACGACACCACGACCGCTACGCCGCAACGCGTGTTGCCGACCACGCTCGGAACAATCGCCGCCACCAACAACGGCGTCGTCTGGGTCAGCTTCCTGATCCACAACCCGATTTATCCGACGATGCCCGGAAAATATTATCGTCAGTCGAACCTCGGGTTCTTCAGCGGCGCATCCGGCACGAACGAAAGCGGTTCAGAAGTCGCCGCCATCGGTTCACCGAACACGAGCGCCACCGTCACGACCAACTTCGCTGCGTGGGGCGGAACGGTTGCGGGCAGCGCACCGGTGATTTCCACCGTGTCGTCGTTCAGCCCGGACGTTCAACTCGCCGTCCTGAAACTCGTTGTGGATAACACCACCGCCGTGGACACCGCGTATGCGTGGTTCAATTTGAATCCGCTCTCGCTGGGCAACAACACCAACGCGCCAAACGTCACCAACGCCAATCTCACCTTCACCGGCGCAAACCTGACTGCGGTGAACGCCCTGCGTTTCCAATCCGGAAATTACAATAGCAACGGCACGAACGCATTCTTCACCGCGGACGAACTGCGCCTCGGCGCATCCTTTGCCGCCGTCACACCTGCGATCATCCCCGCTGCCACTCCACCGATCCTTGGAATTCGCAATCAGAACGGCGTGTTGTTCGTCGAACTGACGAGCAACCTTGGCCGCGCCTTGACCGTGCAGACCAAAACCAATCTGACTGCGGCATGGACGACGTGGACGAACGTCACCGCCAGCGGCACGATGCAATTGCTCCCGCTCAACTCGCTGACGAACCAATCGCCGCGCTACTTCCGTGCATTTGCACAGTGATTTCCCGCGCCGACTCCGCCACAATCAGCGCATGCTCACACGACTGAAACTCGTCGCCCTTGCTTTGCTGGGATTCGTTGTCAGCCAGAAAACCTGCGTCGCACAGCCGACCAATCCCGCTGCGCCCGTCTATCTTTTCAGTACGTTCAAGGAAGGCGAGCAGGACGGCCTGCGCTACGCGTTCAGCTACGATGGTTACAACTGGAGCAACATCCCTGGCGTCTTCCTGAAACCGCACGTGGACGGCAAAATCATGCGCGATCCCAGCATCACGCGCGGGCCGGATGGCACGTGGCATCTCGTCTGGACCGCCGCGTGGAAGGGCAATAATGGGTTTGGTTATTCGCACAGCAAAGACCTCGTGCATTGGTCGGAGCAGCAATTCATTCCCGTGATGGCGCACGAGCCGACCGTCTGCAATGTCTGGGCGCCGGAGCTGTTCTACGACGACAAGGAAAAGCATTTCATCATCTGCTGGGCCTCGACGATTCCAGGACGTTTCCCCGATTACCTCGAACCGAGCACGAATAATCATCGGATGTATTTTACCACTACGCGTGATTTCCATTCGTTCACGCCGACGAAACTTTTTCTTGATCCCGACTTCAGTGTGATCGATTGCCAGATTCTCAAGGACGCTGATCGCTACGTGCTCTTGTTGAAAGACAACACGCGCCCGCAACGAAATATCCGCGTCGGGTTCGGCGACACCCCCCTCGGCCCATGGCGCGATATTTCCTCCAATCTGACCACCAACTACACCGAAGGCCCGTGCGGCCTGAAGGTTGGCGACAACTGGCTCGTTTACTACGAATCCTATCGCGACAGACATTACTCCGCGCTCAAGACCACCGACTTCAAGACCTTCACGGACGCCACGAGCGAAATGACTTTTCCGCCCGAACTGAAACACGGCACGGCATTCGTCGCGACGAAGAAAGATTTGGATTACCTCTGGAAAGTCAGCACCCAAATGGTCGCCAACGTCGGCCACAAATTTGTCTCCAAACTCTTTCCCGCCGAGATCGAGCAGCGCCTCGCTGCGATTGATGCCGTGGCCAAACGCGGCCCGTTCCAGCCGACGTGGGCCTCGATCACGAACACCTTCCAGACGCCCAAGTGGTATCAGGACGCAAAGTTCGGGCTGTTCATCCATTGGGGTGCGTATGCCGTGCCGGCGTTCGGCAGCGAGTGGTATCCGCGCGACATGTATGTGCAGGGCTCGAAGGAATTCAAACATCACGTCGCGACCTACGGCCCGCAATCGCAGTTCGGCTACAAGGAATTCTTTCAGTCGTTCAAAGCAGAAAAATTCGACGCGACGGCCTGGGCCAAGCTGTTCAAGGAAGCGGGCGTGAAATACGTCGTGCCCGTCGCCGAACATCACGACGGTTTCCCGATGTATGACAGCGACCTGACTGATTGGACCGCCAAGAAACTCGGTCCGCAGCGCGATGTCATCGCCGAAGAAGCTAAGGCATTTCGTAAAGCAGGCATCGTGTTCGGCGCGTCGTCGCATCGCGCGGAGCATTGGTTCTTCTTCGATGGCGGCATGTATTTCGACTCCGACGTGCGCGACCCGCGTTTCGCCGATCTCTATGGCCCAGCGGTGAACAAGCGCACTTCCGAATCCCAAGCCGAGCCGCCAAGCAAAGAATTCCTCGACGACTGGCTGCTGCGCTCGTGCGAGATCGTGGACAAATATCGCCCCGAGGTTCTCTACTTTGATTGGTGGATTTGCCAGCCGGTGTTCCAGCCCTATCTCAAAACGTTTGCCGCGTATTACTACAATCGCGGCGTGGAGTGGAAAAAGCAGGTCGCGATCAACTTCAAGGAATGGGAAGGCATCTCCTACCCACGTGGCTCAGGCGTGTTCGACATGGAACGCGGCGCAGCGAGCGACATTCAACCCGCGCTCTGGCAGACCTGCACGTCGGTCTCGCGCAATTCCTGGGGTTACATCACCAACCACATTTACAAAGACACCGGCGAGATCGTGGATGAACTCGTGGACGTCGTCAGCAAGAACGGCACGCTGCTGCTGAACATCGGCCCGAAAGCCGACGGCACAATTCCCGAACGCGAACAGCAGATGCTCCGCGAGATCGGCGCTTGGCTGAAGATCAACGGCGAAGCCATCTACGGCACGCGTCCGTGGGTGAAATTCGGCGAAGGCCCGACGCAGACCGCCGCCGGTTCGTTCACCGACAAGCAAACGAAGCCAGAATTCACCGCTGAAGACATTCGCTTCACCACCAGAGGCAGGACCCTTTACGCCCTCGCCCTCGCCTGGCCGGAGAATCGGAAGCTGGTCGTGAAGTCTCTCGCTGGACAAACATTCAAGCACGTCAACCTCCTCGGACACAAGGGCAGGCTGTCGTGGCAATCAAGGACCGAAGGTCTGATAGTCACACTGCCGGAGCGGTCGCCGTGTGATTTTGCGGCAACCTTGAAGATTCAACTCGCCCAACCTTGAGCGATCGTAGCCGGCCAAAGTGGTGGCGAATTCGGAGAATTCTGTTACGACCTGCTACCGTGGCCTACCCGCAGGGCTGACGGTTGATCTAACCGTGTCAGCGATCAGCTTGGCAGCCACGTCAAACGTGATCAGACCAGTGTTGAGCGTAAGTTGGTAGAGCAACGGATCCTCCGCATCCACCTGAAAATACTTCTTCAGGTAGCGTCGCCGGCCCTCATCTTCCCGCTGGCAGAAATCACGCGCAGCCCGCGCGGTCATGTTGTAACAGGTCTGACAGTGCTCGATCCGCGTCTCCAGTGGCGCAACCAGTCGAACATGCACCACATGCGGGAGCTTTGCCGTGACGACGTTTGCGCCGCGACCGATCAGAATTACGTTGCCCAGTTCAGCGAGCTTCAAAATGGTTTCACTAGTCTGCTGGATCATCGTCCACGAAGCGGGGCGCAGACCAAAGAGTTCGTCGGTGATGTCCTGCAATTCCGTGGCCCGATCTTCCGGCAGAAACTTGGCCAGTCGCGCGGGGAGGTTGTGATCCTCCAACACCTTGTCCATAAGGTTGCGGTCGAAAATGGTCCACGGCGGGTCATCGGGCGGCAGGTCCGGCTGCAACAGTGCGGCCAGTTTCTGCGCGACCACGAGTGCGCCGCAGCCGGCCTGGCGCGACAGGGTCACGGCTGACCGCACGGAGGGGCGGTGCAAACGACGGCTGGCTTGATCCGGGTCCAACTGGCAGTTAATGAACGATTGGCAATGCTCAATTCCTGCGAGGTTAATCATAACGTCCTCCAGTTATGCGGCAGAGATGGAATCCCGTCCGGCGACGGGACCGAACTTCCAGTTTATGTTTCGCCTGGTGGCCGTTCATCATTTCCACCGATGTTGAGCCACATTGAAACTCAACGTGGCCTGGTTTGATTCCACCTTAACGTAAGCCTCCTGCCCTCGATTTCAACTGACCGCCTAGGATTTGACCGGGTCTAATTTGATTTATCATAAGCTGGCTTGTCGGGTGGCGCCGTGGTGGTTTCAGATGTTAATTCCCGGCTGTCTTCGGCAACATGGCGTCGTGGCTCCATCCACCGACCAACTGCACGCCCTGCTGAAGCAATACTTCGGCTTCGACTCTTTCCGTCCATTGCAGGAGGAAATCATCCGGGATTCGCTCGCGGGCAAGGATGCGTTCGCTGTGCTGCCGACCGGCGGCGGCAAGTCGCTTTGCTTTCAACTTCCGGCACTCGTCCGACCCGGACTCACCGTCGTGGTTTCGCCGCTGATTGCGCTGATGAAAGACCAGGTGGACGCGCTGGAAGCGGCGGGCGTCCCGGCAACATTCCTGAATTCATCGCTGGCCGCCGGTGAATCCAAGCCGCGTTTACGAGGATTGCACAATGGCGAGTTCCGCCTGCTCTACGTCGCACCGGAGCGGTTGTTGCTGTCGGGTTTTCTGGACGATTTGAAGAAGTGGAACGTCTCGGCTTTTGCGATTGATGAAGCACATTGTGTCAGCGAGTGGGGACACGACTTCCGCCCGGAGTATCGGCAGCTCTCGTCGCTGCGGGAGAAGTTTCCGGGCGTACCATTCATGGCACTCACGGCCACGGCCACCGAGCGCGTGCGGGCGGACATCGTCGAACAACTTCATCTGCACGATCCGCGTTGTTACGTCGCGAGCTTCAATCGCCCGAATCTGACCTATCGCGTCTCGGCCAAGTCGGGTTCGTACGAGCAGATATTGAGTTTCATCCGGGCGCGGAAAGGGGAGGCGGGGATTATTTACGGTCAATCCCGCAAGACCGCGGAGCAGCTCGCCGACAAACTCACGGCCGACGGCATCAAGTCTGCGCCTTATCACGCTGGACTTTCGCCGGATCAGCGTTCTCGAAACCAGGAGGACTTTCTGCGCGATGGCGTGCAGGTCATCTGCGCGACGATTGCGTTTGGCATGGGGATCAACAAGCCGAACGTGCGCTTCGTCATTCACTATGACCTGCCGAAAAATATCGAGGGCTATTATCAGGAGACCGGGCGCGCGGGGCGGGATGGTTTGCCGAGCGAGTGTTTATTGTTGTTCAGTCCCGGCGACCGCGTGAAGCAGATGCGGTTCATTGATGAGAAACCCAATCCCGAGGAGCGCGATATCGCCCGGGCGCAACTGGAGCAGATGATCCATTACGCGGAGATCGCCTCGTGTCGGCGGCAGTCCTTGCTGGGATATTTTGGGGAGAAGGCTGCGGAGTCAAACTGTGGCGGCTGCGACAATTGTCTTTCCCCGCGCGCAACCTGGGACGGGACCATTGCGGCGCAGAAATTTCTTTCATGTGTCTTCCGCATCCGCGAGAAGAGCGGTTTTGGTGTCGGGATGAATCACATCGGCGAGGTGCTCACCGGCGCGGATACGGACAAGGTTCGCAAGTTCGGACATCAATCGCTCTCCACCTACAACATCGGCGGCGAACACACGCGAGCGGAGTGGGGCGCGATTGGCCGCGAGCTTATCCGGCTTGGTTTTCTTTTTCAGAACACTGAGAAGTTCAGCGTCGTCGAAATCACCAGCGCTGGGCTGGCGGCGCTCAAGTCGCGGCAGAAGATCACATTGACCAAGCCGGTTACAGCGCCCGCGCCCGACAAGGAGAAACATCGTGCCGGAGAAATTGCCTGCGACGAAGCGTTGTTCGAGAAACTTCGTGCGCTCCGCAAGCAACTCGCCGATGAGCGCAGCGTGCCGTCCTACATTATTTTCTCCGACGTGTCGTTGCGGCAGATGGCGCGGCTCTATCCGACGAGCGACAAGGATTTCGCGCGCATCAGCGGCGTGGGCGAAAAGAAGCTGCACGAGTTCGGCGGCGTGTTCATGGCGGAAATCGCCGCGCACTTGCAGACGAATGCCCGGCAGGTTTATGCCGATGATACTTTTGGCGCACCGGTCGCTCCTCCGCCACCGCAACGATCCAAACTCACGGATACCGTGCGCGAGACGCTGCATTTCTTCCGCCAGGGCAAGTCGGTGACGGACATCGCGCGCATTCGGAGTTTCAAAGACAGCACGATTTACTCGCATCTTGAAGAAGCGATTCGGGCTGGTGAGTCCGTGAATTTGAATTCACTGCTCGATACGCAAGCGCAGCATGACATCGGCGCGGCGTTCACCCGATTTGGGTTCGGCAATTTGGTCGGTGCCGTCGAATCATTGGGCGGTCGTTACAATCTTGGCCTGTTGCGCATCTATCGCGCGGTCAAGCAGATGAATCGCTAAAGTCACCTGCGACCAGCCACGGATTGACAAAACCCACCCTTCGCGAGAGGCTTCTCCCCGTTACGCAGCCTAAGCTGCCTGGCCTTCCTGCCAGTCAGCGCGGGGGAACCAATCCCTGAGCGTGAGTTCAGGATGGGGCGCAGGTCGGGGCAAACCCTCGGTCAGGTCACTTTCAAGACCCAGCCCGTCAGCTAACCTCGTCGGCCCTTGGAAGGGCGATCCTCTGGATTTCGCGTGTGCGAAATCATCACGGTCTCCCCAATGAAACGTGTCGCGTTAGCGTGCGGTGATAAATCGTACGTGGGCGCGGCCACATCGGAGTTGGGTTATGACAACGAACAAACTTGGTTTGGTCTTCGGAGAAATCAGTCTTGGGCTTCACATCGCTTGGTATTGGTGGGTGCTGGGATTCGCAATGCTGGTGTTGCTTTCCAGTTTCGTGCTGATTCGCGAGCGGCAGGTTGGCATCGTGGTGAAACGGTTCGCGGCGAAATCACTCGCGCCCGGGCGACTCATTGCGCTCGCCGGCGAAGCTGGGTTACAAGCTGAAACGCTCGCACCGGGTCTCCGCTTCGGCTATTGGCCATGGCAGTATCGCATCATCAAGGTGCCGGTGACCGTCGTATCGCAGGGCGAGATCGCATTGGTGCTCGCGGCAGACGGAGATGCGATTCCCTCTGAGCGCATTCTTGCGAAAGTGGTTGATTGCGACAACTTCCAGGACGCGCGCAAATTCCTCACAAATGGCGGCGAGAAGGGTCGTCAGCTTGGCATCCTCACGGCGGGCACGTACCGCATCAATACCGCGCAATTCACCGTCATCTCTTCCGCGACGGCGCACGAGCACGGCATGATGCCAGAGCAACTCCTGTTGCAACGCATCGAGCCGGACATGGTGGGCATCGTCACCACGCTTGACGGCCAACCCATCGAAGCCGGTGAAATCGCTGGACCAACGATTGCCACGCACGACAATTTCCAGAACGCGCAGGCATTTCTGGAAGGCGGTGGCCGGCGCGGTTTGCAAGAACAGGTGCTGTTGTCTGGCACGTGGAACTTAAATCCGTGGTTCGCGCAGGTTGAGCAAGTGCCGATGGTGCAAATCCCCATCGGCTACATCGGCGTGGTCATCTCGTTCGTCGGCGCAGCGCACGAAGACGTGAGTGGGGTCGAGTTCAAACACGGCGACCTCGTCAACGTCGGTCACAAAGGCGTGTGGGTCACGCCGCTGTATCCCGGCAAACATCCGCTCAACACGCGCGTGATGAAAGTCGAACTCGTGCCTACGACGAACATCGTGCTCAACTGGGCGAACCGCACCGAGGCGCATCATTTCGACGAGAAGCTCTCGTCCATCACCGTGCGCTCGAAGGACGGCTTCGCGTTCAACCTCGACGTTTCGCAAATCATCCACGTCGGCGCCCTCGATGCGCCAAAGGTGATTTCGCGCGTCGGTTCGATGCAAAACCTGGTGGACCATGTGTTGCAACCGATTGTCGGGAATTATTTCCGCAACTCGGCGCAGGATTACACGGTGCTCGACTTCTTGAGCGCTCGTAGCCATCGGCAGGTTGAGGCGGCTGAACATATCCGTGCCGCCATCGGGGCGTATGACGTGCAGGCAATTGACACGCTCATCGGCGACATCAATCCGCCGGAGCAATTGATGACCACGCAGACGGATCGCAAGATCGCGGAAGAGCAACGCAAGACTTACGAGACACAACGCGCCGCGCAGGAACAACGCCAGCAACTCGTACGGCAAACATCGCTCGCGGACATCCAGCAACAAGTCGTCGGCGCGGAGCAAGGCGTGAACATTGCCGAGTTGAAAGCCAACGCCAGCGTGAAGCACGCCACCGGCGAAGCGGAAGCAACTCGTCTCCGCGCCCTGGGAGAAGCCGAGGCCATCCGCGCCACCGGCGATGCCAAGGCGCAGGCTTACCGGGCCGGCGTCGAATCCATCGGCGTGCAGGGTTACACCGTCATGCAACTCATGCAGATCGTTGGCGAGCGGAACGTGCGCATCGTTCCCGATGTCGCGGTGAACGGCACCACGAACGGCAACGGCTTGGTGGAAGGCCTGCTTGGGATGATGCTCAAGGAGCAAACCAAGAAGGCCGCGTAAGTTCACCAACGGAGCGGCGGTCAAACGCTGCCGCTCCGTTCTATTTCGAGGCGAGTTCGGAATAGCGGGAAAGCAATTCCTTGGCGCCAGCTTCGTACGCTTGTTGTTTCAGACGCGCGACGAGTGTTTGGTCGGCGACGGCGCGACGGGGCGAGACACTGAGCTTGCTGGCTTCGATGGCGTCAGGGCTTAACACGGTTCAATCGCCGGTGCGCACGTCCACCAGCGCAAGTTTGAGGCGGATGCGCATGTGCTGGTTTTCATCGGGGATAAACCAGCTCGCGACCGGCACCCAAGAGACGGTTTTCGTGGCGAGCTTGGCGTTTTCGGATTCGAGGATGCCCCAGTAGCAGAGGATGGTTTCGCAACCGCCGCGGGCGGCAGCGAGCCGCAAGGACTTGGAGAAATCTCCCGCGTCGTACCGTTCAAATTGCCCGTCGGTACTACGGCGTGAAGCCGGCGGCACGCCCGTGAACGGGACGACGCGGAAATGTTTGCTCAATTCGTTGACCATCGGCGCGTCGGGGAAGATCGCGCCGGATTGCACGAGCAGGATGGAAGCGCCGGACTTGAGACGGATTTGCTTTGCCGCAGTGAGGGCTTTTTCGATGTCGGCGTCCGAAGCGGTTTCAGTGCGCGTGATGCCGAGCACGTCGAACTCGCTCAGTTCGCCGCGATATTCGAAGCCGGGATCGGAATCGTTTTGACGCGGGGCGAAATGGCTGACGCGGCTTGGCTCGCGGTAGTTGGAGTTTGAGAGGGAGCGCGTGGATTTGGCGCAGCCGGTGAGGAGGGCAATCGTGATGAACAGCGAGCACGTGAGTTTTATTTTCATGTGATGTTTTTTGGTTTCGAACGTGGACATTGCGTGGAGCGCCGGCTTCCGGGCACGGCTCGTTTCAAGATGGTTGGTTCGCGCCGTGCCGGGAGGCCGGCGCTCCGTTATTTCTCTGGCACGGTGGTGGAATACTTCACGCCTTCCGGCACGGGCACGGCGACGGGAACAGTTGTACCTTCTGCACCCGCTGTTTGTTGCGATGAATCCACCGCGACAAACGCAGTGAACGCGGACATCAAACCGTAGTCGAGCGCGACTTGTTTGATCTGATCGGGCAACTCGGGGTTCGGCGCGTAGGTGGATTCATCCGACAGGTCGGCGATTTTCATTCGCGCCCAGACACTGGGCAATGCCTTGTGCGCGGCGGTGGTTTCTTGATCCACGGGCACGCTAAAGTCCAGGCGTTGGCCGGCGACTTTGCCGGTGACGCGGATGGGCGCGGTCGCTTCGCCTTGGAAACGTCCGGTCACTATGACCGGGCGACCGACGAATAAATCCGGCGTGAAACGTGGAAAAACTTCGCTGACTTGCAGGCCGCCCCAATCCAGCGCGATGTCGGTGAGGCCGGGATAACTGATGCGCGTGAAGAAGGCGTCCATGACTTTCGCGCCTTCGTCGCGGGAACCGAGATACGCGACCGTGCCGCGACCGACCTTGGCCATGTGATCGAGCAGGTAACGATTCACCGACGAACCGACCCCGAAGCTGAAGATGCGCGAGGCACCGAGGCGTTTGTGAACTTCGCCGAGGATTTCGGCTTCGTTGCCGATGAAACCGTCGGTGAGGAAACAGACGAAGCGGAGGCGTTCGGGGTCGTGAGGGAAATCGAGCGCGGCTTTGATGCCTTCGATCATCATCGTGCCGCCTTCGGCATTGAGCGAGCGGAGATATTGCAGGCCGCGCTGGATGTTCTCCGGTGTGGCCTCGAGTGGACGATTGCCGAGTTGCGAGGCGCTGAGGGAAAAGTTGATGAGTTGGAAGGAATCGCCGGGGCGCAGGAGTTGCAGGGCGCGTTCGATAGCGGCTTTGGCTTGCTGAAGCGGCAGGCCGCTCATGCTGCCGGAGCAATCGAGGACGAAGACAAGTTCGAGCGGTTGGCGGGTGAGTTGTTTCAGTTCGGCGGGTGGATAAAGCATCAACGTGAAATAGCCGCCGCGTTCATCGCGTTGGGTGAGGAGGTCGGTTTTGATTTTGTCGCCGGCCACGCGGTAGCGGAGGACGAAATCGCGGTTGGGGATGTTGTCGTGGGGGTTGAGCGCGACGGTGAGTTGCTCTGGTGAAAGCGACGAATGCGATGTGTCGTGCGTGCGGCAGGTAAATTCTTCAATGGAGACGCCGGCATCTATTTCTACTTTGAGCGAAATGTCGTGGCCGTTGCGTTCGGTGGGTTTAAGATATTGGATTTCGGTTTTCTGGCCACTTGAACCGGGGCTGCCACGCGCGGCGGCGCCAATGCCGTTGGTCATGCCGGGCGGATTGAAGCGCGGGCCGACAACCATCGGGAAAACAAATTCATACCAGCCGTCCACGTAATCAAGTGTGTGGAAATACTTGATCGTCACTTCAATCTCTTTGCCGGGTTCGATGTTCGCGACGGATTGGGTGAAGATGTTGGGGCGTTCCTCGGTGAGCAGGGAGGCAACGTAGCCCTGGCGCTTGGCAGCTTGATAAATTTCCTCCGCTTCCTTGCGTTCGCGGATGATGCCACGAATCTGTCGCTCGCCGATGGTCATGAGGAACTCGTTAACCGCGGCGTTGTGGGGAAGAGGAAACACATAGACTGCTTCGATCTTGCTGGAATAGGGATTGTGAAACTGCTGCACGGCTTCAACCGAACCAATGTAGCCCGCGACGGAGGCGCGGACATCGGTGTGCTTGAGAGGCAAGGGGACTTGCTGGCCTTCCACTTCGGTCATCAACGTTCCAGAGCCTGGCGTGTCTTGCGCAGTTGTTGTATTTGAATTGCGGGCGATGACCAGCAGTTCTTCATTCCTTGATTGCGATATGCTGCGGACGTTCGAGCGCAAGCGTGCGGTCAACAATCCGTCTCCCGCGTACATCGGATCTAACGCCTTGCCCAGATACCAATCAAATCCCAACGCTTGATTCGCAGATCGTCCAGGAACAGCGGTGACTCCGACAGGTTTCTTGGCGCACCCTGCGATCAACGCTATGGCGATCATTGACCACAGCACCAAAGCCATGACGACTTGGTTACGGGATGGGCGTGGATTGCTTTTCATTTTGCCCTCTTTTCGGTTGCCGAAATTTCGACTGCGATCTTCTTGCCGTCAGCACAGGCAGCGGTTGCCAGTTTGGTTTCAAATTTCAATTCGCCGGCACCACTGATTTGCAGGTGCATGGTCGCCACGCGGGTTTTGCCAACCGGAAGTTTGTCCGCCGGTTGGGTGCTGAAGGCGGCAAGAATGACGCGCTCCTGTTGGATGGCTTTCGGATCGTAGAAAGGCGCTTCAGCAAACGCGGGATGTTCGCCACCCTCGATGCCGACGATCTTGGCATTGCCGCTGGTGATGGCAAATGTGAGTTGGTAGGCCGCGAGAGCGGCAGCCGGGGAGTCCGCGAATACTTCGACGGTTTGGAAGCGGATAGCGTTGCTGGACTGTGCAAAGAGTTGGCCGTGGAACGCGAGGAGCAACGTGAGCAGGAGCGCCGGCCTCCAGGCACGGCACGTTGGGGGAAACGGAAACACGCCGTGCCGGAGGCCGGCGCTCCGTTGAATGGGCGCGCTCATGACTTGCCGCCTTTCTCCAGTTTCACGGCGTGCGTGGCGATGAGTTCGGCATCGCGGCGATCAATGATGCCATCGTGATTGAGGTCGGCGGCGGTGGCAGACTTGGCACCGGCTTGAGTTTCGCGCGCGAGTTGGAAGGCGTCGAGAATATCCACGCGACCATCGTGATTGAGATCTTCGCGGGCGAGCTGTGGCTGCGCGGAACGGGAAGCGAAATACGCCAGACCAGCGAGAACGAGGCACGCGGTGGCGAGTGTCGGCCAAAGAACCCACGGGCGAAGGAAGCGAAACCAGCGGGGTTGCGGCTGGGCAAAGTGTTGTCGGGCGGCACGGAGCACCGCGACGTCCACGGACGATGGCACAAACACACGTCGCGCCGGTGGTTCCTTGAGGGCAGCCACCAGCTTGTCTGGGGCTTTCGGCTCCTCACCGTCGCGGCGTGTGTCTGAGTCACCGTGGTTCATGTTCATTAAGTTAAGTGCGCGAAGAGGGGAAAAGGTTCAAATGAAAGCAATCGTCTCTGGGAGAACTGCTCGCGCCGCGAGCTGGTGCAGCGCGTGCAGCCGCGTAAAGCCTTTGGCTGGAAAACACGTTTTACCCTTTCGTTTCGCCCGCTGCCACGCGGGCCGAGTTCTCGCAGCGCGAGAACGGTCACCACCTTTGCCCGCTGCGGCGGTGCCTGCGGCCCCAGCCGCGCTTTGGTGGTTGGCAGGGCGCAATGGTTCACGGCGCGAAAAATTCTTTGGCGCGTGGATCGGAGCGCAGGGTTTCCAGGGCGTGATGCAACCGGGACTTCACGGTGCCGAGCGGGACGTTGACCGCGGCGGCGATTTCGGCAAGCGAGAGGTCGTCCACAAAACGGAGCAACAATACTTCACGATGATCTTCGGACAGGTTGGCCAGCGCGGCGGAGAGTTCGGTGGAGTCGGCAAATGCAATTTCGGCGGCGGGCAGTTGAGCGAGGTGTTGCTGTTCGGCTGCGGTGGATTGGACGCGACTGGCTTTGCGGCGAGCAGCGATGGACAGATGCTTCACCGCCGGATAGAGGAAGGTCTTCATCTGGGCGGTCAGGCGGAAGCCGGGAAATTTCTTGAGCACGTAAAGAAACGTTTCCTGCATCACGTCGAGAGCGAGGCTTTCATCGTCGGTGAAGCGATGGGCGAGAGCGACGACCCAATCGCGATAACGAAGGTAAAGTGTTTCGAAAGCATCAGCATCACCGGCGTTGAGGGCGGCGATGAGCTGCTGGTCGCGGGGCGCGTCGGGCTGTTCCGGCGATTGCACTGGGAACTCGGGCAGAGCGTTCGCGGTCATGGTTCACGGCGATATGCCGCGGGTTCAAGGAATTAAGCGAGGTAGGAGGCGGGAAGGTTCACGGCCTTAGAACTATTTCTTCAAAAAAACTTGTTGCAGGGTCGCGGTTGTTTGCTACTCTCTGCGCCCCGTTTCCCTTGGGGAAAGGGTTGAACCGTTTAGGATAGAAAACAGACAATTGTTCTTTGTATGGCAGGACAACGCATTCGTATTCGTCTCAAGGCCTATGACTATCGCGTCATAGACCAGTCGGCGCGCGAAATCGCCGATACCGTCAAGCGCACGGGCGCACGCGTCGCAGGCCCGATTCCCCTTCCCACCCGCACCGAACGTTTCACCGTGTTGCGCTCGCCGCACGCGGACAAGAAGTCGCAGGAAACTTTCGAGCAACGCACGCACAAGCGGCTCATTGATATCATCGAGCCGACCGCCAAGACCGTGGATGAGTTGAAGAAACTCAATCTTCCCGCTGGCGTGGACATCACCATCAAAATTTAACTCTTACGCGCCATGCCACTTGGACTTATTGGAAAGAAACTCGGTCACACGCGCGTCTATGACGCCAGTGGGACGTTGCATGCGGTCACCGTCGTTCTCGCCGGACCGAATCGCGTGCTGCAGGTCAAAACGCAGGCCAGCAAGGACGGCTACAACGCCGTGCAGCTCGGCTTCGATGACCAAAAGGAACAGCGTGTTGCCAAGCCGTTGCTCGGTCACATCAAGAAACACAATGGCGTCGCGGTGAAACGCATCAAGGAATTCCGCAACTTCAGCAAGGAAGTTAAGCCCGGCGAAACCGTCGGTGCGACGCTGTTCGCTCCCGGTGATTTCGTGGATGCCATTGGCGTCACCAAGGGCCGGGGTTTTGAAGGCGTCGTGAAACGGCATCGTTTCGCCGGTGGCGATTCGACGCACGGCGCGAAGGGCTGGCATCGCCGCTCTGGCGCCATTGGTCAGCGTTTGTTCCCCGGCACAGTCATGCGCGGCATGCGGATGCCGGGTCACATGGGTCAGGTCACGCGGACCACGCAGAATCTCGAAGTCATCCAGGTGCGCGAGGCCGACAATCTTCTGCTCATCAAAGGCTCGTGCCCCGGCGCGGAAGGGGATTACGTGATTATCCGCGAATCCAAGAAACGTCCCAAGGGTTGGAAGCCGGCAGTTTCCGTGGCACCCACCAAAAAGAAGGGTGCTGCCGCCGCAGCCGCTCCGGCCAAGAAGTAATTAAAGGACCGACATGAAACTTTCAGTCAAAAATTCCCAAGGCAAGGCCGCCGGCGAACTCGAAGTGAAATTCGCGCTCGTTGAAAACGGTCGCGGCACCCAGGCCGTTCACGACACCGTGGTGGCATATCAGGCCGCGCAACGCAGTGGTACCGCCTGCACCAAGACGGCGGGCGAAGTCGCCGGCACAAACAAGAAACCGTGGCGGCAAAAAGGTACGGGTCGCGCCCGCGCGGGTTCATTCCAATCACCCTTGTGGGTCGGTGGTGGCGTGGTCTTCGGACCGAAGCCCCGCGACTTCAGCAAGAAGGTCAACGTCCGCACCAAGCAACTCGCCTTGCGCAAGGCGCTCAGCGAACGCTTGAAGGCCGGCGATGTGGTGGTGGTGGACGATCTGAAACTAAGTTCGCCCAAGACGAAGGAATTCATCGGCGTCATCAGCGCGCTCGAATTGAAGGGCACAACGCTCGTCGTGTCCGCCGGGGTGGACAAGAACCTCACCCTGGCTTCCCGCAACCTTGCGGATGTGGCGCTCACCACCAGTGATTCGCTCAACACCTACGACGTGCTCCGCCCCAGCAAGCTGCTCTTCACCCGCAGCGCGTTTGAGAAGGTCGAAGCCCGCTTGAACAAGGAATAACATGAACTCTTTCGACATCGTCAAAACCGTCCGGCTGACCGAAAAGGGCACGCGCCAGGGCGAGAAATTCAACCAATACACCATTGTCGCGGATCGTCGGGCCACCAAGCCCCAGATCCGGCACGCGGTGCAGGAACTGTTCAAGGTCAAGGTCACCAAGATCAACACCCTGAACGTGCGCGGCAAGTTTCGCCGGCAACGCACTTCGCAAGCGGGCCAGGCGCCCGATTGGAAGAAGGCCATCGTCACGCTGAAAGAAGGCGACAAGATTACGCTGACCTAGCCAGCTGCTCTTTTACAAGGCGCGAGGTGATTTCACTTCGCGCCTTTTTTGTTTTTCGAGAGGGTCGAATGCGCTAAAATTGCGGCGTGAATTCACCCGTTCGTTGCCTGCTGGTTGTTGGCTTTGCCCTGGGCATTTGCCGGCTTGGGAATGCCGCCAGCAACGATCTCAAATTGTGGTATGCCCAGCCGGCGGAAAAGTGGACGGAGGCTTTGCCCGTCGGCAACGGTCACCTGGGGGCGATGATCTTCGGCGGCACGGCAATCGAGCGCATCCAGTTCAATGAGGACACGCTCTGGCGCGGCAAACCCCATGACTACGTGCGGGCCGACGCTGGCGAGCAACTCGCGGAAATCCGACGGCTCATCAATGACGGGAAATCCGATGAAGCCGGGAAGCTCGCCAAGGAGAAGTTCCTCAGCGATCCGGTGCGGCAAATGCCCTATCAACCGTTTGGCGATTTGCGATTGACCTTTCCCGGTCACGAGAACGTCATGGAATATCGCCGCGAACTGGATTTGGATACCGCGCTTGCCAGCGTGAGTTACAAGGTTGGCGATGTGCAGTTCGTGCGTTCGGCATACGCCAGCTATCCCAACCACGCGATCGTCGTGATGCTCATGGCGACCAAGCCGGGCCAAGTCAGCTTCACGTTGAAGATGGACAGTCCGCATACGAATTCGCAAACGCGCGCTGCCCCTCCCTCCCCCGGCGTGAGAGCCGCTTTCTCCCCCGCCAACACGTGCGACCTCGTTTTGACCGGCAAAGTGCAGGCTGACGGCTTGCGCTTCGAATCACGCGTTCGCGTCATCGCTTTCGGCGGGGCAATTTCCACGAACGGTAACGCTATCATTGTCGAGCAAGCGGATTCCGCCACGCTGCAGTTGGTCGCCGCAACGAGCTTCAAAAACTTTCAAGACATCAGCGCCGATCCTGCCAAGCGTTGCGCGAAGGACCTGGCCAATTTGAGCAAACGCAGGTTCTCCGACGTACTGGCTGATCATCTCGCCGATCACCGGGAACTTTTCCGGCGCGTGAGCTTAAAATTGGAACACAGCGAGTTTCTTATCCGGCGGCCTTTCGAGGATCCATCCGGCTTGCCGACAGACGAGCGGTTGAGACGGCTGAAGACTTCGGGACTCGAAGCCGATCCAGCGTTGGCCGCGTTATACTTTCAATACGGTCGTTACCTGCTCATCGCCAGCAGCCGGCCCGGCACGCAGCCGGCCAACTTGCAGGGTGTCTGGAACGAGGAACTGAATCCGCCTTGGGAAAGCAAATACACGCTCAACATCAACGCCGAAATGAATTACTGGCCCGCCGAGTTGGGCAACTTGAGCGAATGCCATGAACCGCTGTTCGACATGATTGGCGACCTGACGATCAGTGGCGCAAGGACGGCGAAGAAGCAATACAACACCCGCGGCTGGGTGGTGCATCACAATACGGATCTCTGGCGTGGCGCGGCGCCCATCAACAATGTGGACGGCATCTGGCCCACCGGCGGCGCGTGGCTGTGTCATCATTTGTGGGAACACTACCTGTTCACCGGCGACAAGAAATTCCTCAAACAGCGCGCCTACCCAGCCATGAAGTCGGCTTCGTTGTTCTTTGTGGATTATCTCATCAAAGACCCCAAGAGCGGCTATCTCGTCACGAGTCCATCGCATTCGCCGGAACAAACGCCACCAAACCGTCCGCTATTGACCCTCGGCCCGACGATGGACAATCAACTCGTCCGCGCGCTGTTTACCCACACAATTGACGCGGCAAAAATTCTCGGCACGGACAACAAGTTTGCGAAACAACTCACCGAGTTGCGTGCGCAACTTCCGCCCAACCAAGTCGGCCAGCACGGCCAGCTTCAGGAATGGCTCGAAGATTGGGATGCGCCGAACAACAACCATCGGCACATGTCGCCGCTGTGGGGGCTGTATCCCGGCTGGGACATCACGCCGGCCGACACAAAGATATTTGATGCAGCCAAGCTCCTTTTGAAATGGCGCGGCGAGGGCAGCACGGGCTGGAGTTATGCGTGGCGGATGCCGCTCTGGGCGCGCGTCGGCGATGGCGACTTTGCATTCCGGCAATTCTCCGGCTTGCTGCAACGACGAACGCTTCCGAACCTGTTCGATCTCTGTGGACCGTTCCAGATTGACGGTAACTTCGGGGCAACGGCGGGGGTGGCGGAGATGTTGTTGCAAAGCCACCTTACGGCAGACCGCGGAGCGAAGGGCGAGGTGCGAATCATTGATCTGCTGCCCGCGTTACCGAAGGCCTGGCCGAGGGGTTCGATGAGCGGTCTTTGTGCGCGTGGTGGTTTCGAAGTGGACCTGGAATGGAAGGACGGCGTGCTGACGAAGGCGGTGATTCGCTCCAGGCTTGGGAATCCATGCGTCATCCGTTGCGCCGGCCATGCGATGGAGGTGAAGACCGAACGCGGCGGGGAATATGTTTTCAATGGCGAACTCACGCTTCACCCAAAGTGATCCCATGCGAAAGGTGCTGCTTTTTACTTTGAGTCTCCTTGCGGTTGAAATCACTCATGCCGGCCAATGGCAAAGTTGCGTCAGTGGCGAAGTTCTGGAGTTCGAGGTTCACGTTCCAGACAATCAACCGACCACCTCGTTGCCGGTTGTCGTCTATCTCCAGAATCTGGCAACCACCCGGACCGGAATGGAACGGGATGAAGTCATCCTCCAGGACTTCCGTGCGGCGGGATACTTGGTTGTCACTTTGGATTTCGCCAATCACACCAATGCTCGCGTGCCGTTCATCAATCGTGACCTGGGCAAACTGCGCGATGATCTCCGCGCGAAGAAGTTGCTCGGCGAATACAAGCTCGACGAAGCGCATATCTTCATCGTGCCGGAAGGCTGTCGGTTGAAACGGGATGTGGAGTTTTATCGGGATGGCGCACGAGTGCTGGCGATGGACATCATTTATCCGTCCAAGCCAAAACAGCCTGGCGGCGCGCTGATCGAGTTTTCCTGCGACAACCAAAACCGTTTTGGCAACACCTCGCTTTCGATTTGCAGCGACACGATTCTGGATGCGTTCGCTACGGAGGGTTTCGCCGTGGCGATGGCGGATCATCCCGTGGCGGCGCCTTACAAGGGACTCGATGCAATGCCCGATTGCGCGCGAAAGATCAAAGCCGCCGTGCGCACGTTGCGAGCGGAAGGCGCGACACTGGGATTGAGTGGCAAGATTGCACCCATTGGATTCTCCCGCGGCAGCGGCATGGCTCTGATGCTGGTCACCACCGCCGGCTGGGCAGAGTTCGAGGGTTTCGGAGCATACACAAACCTGAGCAGCGCCGTGCAAGGCGCGGTCGTAATGTCCGGTCGTTTCACTTATCTTGATTTGTTACCCGGCGACAAGATGATTCCACGCTACATCAAAGTATGGGGCGAGCGCGAAGCCGCCCGTGATGTTTGGCGACATCAAGGTGCGTTGGACCATCTGACAAGACCGACGTTTCCACTTTTCCTTACCATCAATTGCACGGAAGGCCCGGACGCGCTGCACCAGATGGAAGTGTTGCAGAATCGTCTAGCCACACTGGGTAATGAGTTCACGTTCAAAATGGACAACGAACCGCGCGGTCACAAAGTCACACTCGAGCCTGGGATTCTCCGCGCGATGAACGACTATTTGAAACGCCAGCTAAACTAAACCGGGCATACCTTCCATGAACCGCCTAATCCTGCTCTTCGCAACGATGGTGCTGTCGTCGTTGCCAACCGTGAAGCTCACGGCTGAAACAAATACAAATGCCGCGCTGATGGCGCCAAACCAGCGCTACAAGGTCGCGGTCGTGGACTTGATGATTCTCAAACGCCAGAAGCTGGGCGCGTTTCAGCTCGCCAGGGATATCGGCGCGGACGGCGTGGAGGTAGACATGGGCGGGCTTGGCGACCGGGAAACGTTTGACAATCAACTCACCAATGCCGCCACGCGCCGGCAATTCCTCGACAAGGCCAAGGAACTTGACCTCGAGATCCCATCGCTCGCCATGACCGGGTTCTTCGCACAATCTTTCGCCGAACGCCCCACCGTTCCGCGCATGATTCAGGACTGCATTGACACCATGAAACAACTGAACGTGAAGCTCGCGTTCCTGCCGCTGGGGGTGAAGGGTGATCTGGTCAAGAACCCGGAGTTGCGCCCCGCCATTGTGGCGCGCTTGAGGGCTGCTGGAAAACAGGCGGAGCAAGCAGGTGTGATCATCGGTGTGGAGACTTCGTTATCCGCCGCCGAGGAAGTAAAGCTCCTCGATGACGTTGGCTCACCCGCAATCAAGATCTATTTCAACTTCGCCAACGCCATCAAGAACGGTCGCGACCTGCTCACCGAGTTGCGCACGCTCGGCAAAGACCGCATCTGCCAGATTCACGCCACCAACGAGGATGGCGTCTGGCTGGAGCGCGATCCGAAGATTGATCTGCCGCAAGTGAAGCAAACCCTCGACGCGATGGGCTGGAGCGGCTGGCTGGTCATCGAACGCTCGCGCGATGCTAAGGACCCTCGCAACGTGAAGAAGAATTTCAGCACGAACACCGCTTACTTGAAGTCCGTCTTTCAGCGCTGAATGCCGCCCGGCACGAGCGGCACCGCTTCAGGGCGTCCGGACGACCCGATAAAACCGTGCCGCGCTGGTTGCTGCATTGGTCCAAGTGGGCCGACTGGATTGGGCCACGATGTTCGATGCCACCAGAGACCACCCCGCCAAATCGGGGCTGCTCTCGATCTGAAACTCGCGTCCCAGGAGGGCCGGCCAGGTCATCACCACTGTCTGGTTGGTCACCGCCAGGGTCGCGCGCAGCACCGGATCGGGGTAGTTGAAGATCATCTGCACCGGCAGATGATCCGAGGCGATCACATCGTCATTGGTTTGCAGCGGCGGCGGCGGCTCCGGCAAGAGATCCGTCCGAAACACCTGACTCGCGATAACGTTCGCCGCCAGCACGCCCGCCGGCAGCACATAATCGAACCGGGCATCCAGACTGCCCTGGATGGAATGGGTAAAGCGATTCAGGTTGAACGGATTGACCGGGGTGGTGAGCTGCAATCCGGTCGCCGCGACCGTCAGGCGCTGAATCGGCTGGTCATTCTGGCTCATCGAAATATCAATATCTTCGTTCAAATCCCCCGTCAGCACGTAGGGTCGCTGCCCGGTGGTGGGGAGGAAAACCGTGACGAGGAAATTGGAAATTGCGCTGCACTCGGCGGCGCGCCGGCTCTGGCTATCCACGTCCGACCCGGATTTCAAATGGGTGGAGAAGACATGCAATGGTTCACTCGCTCCCGGCACGTTGATTTCCGCCTCAAACAGGTCGCGCGTAAAGACTCCGTCATAGCCAAAGTTGGTCAAGCTCACCCCGTCGAGCCAGGACTGCGCGCGGGTAATGGGAAAGCGACTCAGGACACCGCTGCGAATGCTGCCGTCCGTGCCGGGACTGACGGCCAGATTGTAGGTCGGAAAGAACGCTGTCATCCAGTTGGTCATTTCGTAACGGAATCCATTCGGGATTTCGTTGAGCGTGATGAGGTCCGGATTGAGGTATTGCAACTGACGTGCGATGGCCTGCACCTGGACCGCGTTGGTGGACCAATCCGCGGCAAAGTTCCCCTTCACGTTGTAATGCACGAGCGAAAGCGTTCCACTGGCATTCGGCTGCAAAACCGTGAGCGTTGCAGCGGCGCTATTTGTCGAGCCAACCAAATTCGTGATCGTAACGCTGTATTGTCCGGCGCCATTGGTGGTAAGACCGGTCAGCGTCAACGTCGTGTTGGTGGCGCCAATGATGGGATCGCTATTGAACTTCCATTGATAACTCAGCGGGCCGGTGCCCGACGCAGCCGCGATGAACGTCGCCACACCGCCTTCGACGCCCGAAGTGTTGGCGGGTTGCTGCGTAATGGATGGTGGGGTGACTGTCGGCGGCGCATAAACATCCGCGAACGAAGTCCCGATCCGCAGATCGTCGAACGCGATGACCCCAATGCCCGTGTCCTGGCGCAAGGCAAACGAAGTCAACGTGGCGCCGGATGTCGAATCCGAACCCGTGATGGACGGGGAGCCTTCGGCGGTTGGGTTCACCCACAAGGTGGTTACCCCGTTGCTGACGATGTAACGAACATAGACGCGGTAGTCGGTATTGAGACTCAGATCCAACGCGTTGGTGGCCGAAGCCGTGCTGCCCACACTGTTGGCAATTCCCAGGCGATATTGCCCGTCACTGGCGCCGCTGGTCAGGCCGAACACTTTTGCGCGAAAATTACTCGTGCCACTTCCCTTGAAATGCCCGAAGTATTGGCCGGCCACCGCGGGCAGCGTGGAAAAATTCACGGTGAAGCTCGCGTAAAGAATGATGTTCGTCGTCGCCGGGTACGGCTGGCCCGGAAGCAACACGTTAACGTCCTCGGTTTCCGGCACGCGCATGTCCAGTCGCTCCGCTGTCACTTCCATCTGGCCGGACACGCCGCTATGGGTTGACCACAGCCCGCCGGCCACCGTCACCAACGGGCCGTTGGGATAGTTAAACGGTTCAAATAGCAGCCCCGAGGCCGGTGCCGCCACCGACCCGATCAGCACGGCAAGCATCCCTCCTAGAACAAACCGGCCAAAACGACTAATCATGGTCACAATCAGAGCAATGATAATGCCTTCAAAACTCCGGGGTGCAAGGGCCTGATTAGGCCTTGGCGAACGGCGGGCCGTTTTGCCCAAAAAAACTTGTTGCAGGGGGGATTCCGTTTGCTACTCTCTGCGCTCCGTTTCTCTGGCGGTATTTGACCGTACAGAGCAGGAAAGATTTTAAGCAAATGCCGACAATCAATCAATTGGTCCGCAAGGGCCGTAACAAGATCAAGTACAAGTCCAAGTCACCGGCTTTGGAGAACTCGCCCTTTCGTCGCGGCGTGTGCATCCAAGTCATGACCCGCACGCCCAAAAAGCCCAACTCGGCGATGCGTAAGGTCGCCAAGGTGCGCCTGACTAACGGCTTCGAGGTGATCGCTTACATTCCCGACGAAGGCCACAATTTACAGGAACACTCCATCGTGCTCGTGCGCGGTGGCCGTGTGAAGGATTTGCCCGGCGTGCGCTATCATATTGTGCGCGGCACCCTCGACGCCGCCGGTGTGGAAAAACGCCGTGTCAGCCGCTCCAAGTACGGCGTGAAACGTCCCAAGGCCGCCAAGCCCGCTGCGGCCAAGTAACCTTTAACGATTTAAGAAAACATGTCACGTCGTCGTCAAGCATCCCGGCGTCCGGTAACCAAGGACGGAAAATATCAGAGCGCACTCGTCTCACGGCTGGTCAACACCGTGATGATCTGCGGCAAGAAGAGCACTGCCCAACGCATCGTTTACGGCGCGTTCGATCAGTTGTCCGAGAAGAATCCGGCCAGCAACCCGGTGGAAATCTTGCAGCGCGCCGTGGACAACGCCAAGCCGCGCATCGAAACCAAGCCCCGCCGCGTCGGTGGTGCGACCTATCAGGTGCCACTCGAAGTTCCGTCCGACCGTCAGGCCGCGCTCGCGTTACGCTGGATCGTGGATTTCGCTGATGCCCGCAAAGGCACGCCGATGAGCAAGGCGCTCGCCGCCGAAATCATGGAGGCCTTCCAAGGCCAGGGCGGCGCCATCCGCAAGCGTGACGATGTTCACAAGATGGCGCAGGCCAACAAGGCATTCGCCCACTTCCGCTGGTAGTATCGAAACTTTAAAACGCCCCGGAAGCAAACCTTGCTCGGGGCGTTTTTTTTATCACAGGACACAATTATGACCGCACCTGCAGCCGCAACCAAGTCGCCGAACTCGCCCAACCGCGAGTACACGCTCGAACGCACCCGCAACATCGGTATCGCCGCGCACATTGACGCCGGCAAGACCACCACCACCGAGCGCATCCTCTTTTACACCGGGCTGATTCACAAAATTGGCGACGTGGACGACGGCAACACCGTCACGGACTGGATGGAGCAGGAACGCGAACGCGGCATCACGATTACCTCCGCCGCCGTGACCTGCTTCTGGACGCAGAAATGTGCCAAGCCGGGCGAGGACAAGATTTACAAGGCGTTCAACAACGTGCCGCATCGCATCAACATCATTGACACGCCCGGTCACGTGGATTTCACCGCTGAAGTCGAACGCTCCATGCGCGTGCTGGATGGCGCGGTTGCCGTGTTCTGCGGCGTTGCCGGTGTGCAACCCCAGTCGGAAACCGTCTGGCGACAGGCGACGAAGTACAACGTTCCGCGGATTGCGTTCGTCAACAAGATGGATCGCACCGGCGCGAATTTTGCCAACGCGCTGAACGACATGCGCACCAAGCTCAAGGCTTATGCATTCCCGATTTTCCTGCCGCTGGGCCAGGGCCCGACCGAAGCTGAAGGCAAGTCCGTCACCGGCGGTTTTGAAGGCGTGATCGACATCGTCAACCAGAAGACGATTTATTGGGGACCCGGCGAGGCGAACGAAGGCCTCAACTATGAAATCAAGGACATTGCTCCGGAAGATCAGGAACGCGCCCAAGCCGCCCTCGCGGAATTGATTGACGCCGTCTCCAACAAGGACGACGCCATTGCTGAACTCGTGCTCGAAGAGAAACCGATCCAACCCGCCGTGCTCAAGGCGGCCATCCGCCGTTTGACCTGCAAGATCGAATTGATCCCCGTGCTGTGCGGCTCGGCCTTCAAGAAAAAGGGCGTGCAAGTCCTCGTGGACGCGGTTGTGGATTATCTCCCCAGTCCGTTGGACATTCCGGCCGCAACCGGCATGGAGCCCGGCACTGAGAACGTCGTCGCCGTGGACACCGACGACAACAACAAGTTCTGCTCGCTGGCGTTCAAGCTTTGGACCGATCCCTACGCGGGCAAGCTCGTGTTCTTCCGCGTGTATTCCGGCCATCTCAAAAAGGGCGACACCATTTACAATCCGCGCACGCGTAAACGTGAACGCGTCAGCCGCCTCATGGTCATTCAAGGCAGCGAACGCAAGGACATCAACGAGGTGTTCGCGGGCGACATCGCCGCGCTCGTCGGTCTGCGCAACATCACCACGGGCGACACCCTCGCCAACGAAGACTTCGAAGTAACGCTCGAACCCCCGACATTTCCCGAGCCCGTCATCAGCATGGCCGTCGAACCCAAGACCAAGCAGGACCGCGACAAGATGTCCGAAGGTCTGCAACGTCTCGCCGAAGAAGATCCGACCTTCCGTTGCTTCACCAACGAAGAAACCGGCCAGCTCATCATCGCGGGCATGGGTGAACTTCACCTCGAAATCATTCGCGACCGTCTTATGCGCGAGTTCAAGGTCGAAGCCAACGCCGGCGCACCGCAGATTGCCTATCGCGAAACCATCACCAAACCGGCCGATGGCGAAGGCAAATTCATCCGCCAGTCCGGCGGTCGCGGTCAATACGGCCACGCCTGCATTCAGGTTCAGCCTAATGAAAAGGGCAAGGGCGTCGAAGTCGAAAACAAGATCGTCGGCGGCACGATTCCCAAGGAATACATCCCGGCGGTCATTGACGGCATTGAAGAAGCCATCAAGGGCGGCGTCTATGCCGGCTACCAGGTCATTGACATCAAGGTGCAGGTCACGGACGGCTCGTTCCACGAAGTCGACTCGAACGAACTCGCGTTCAAGATGGCCGGCATCTTCGCGCTGAAAGACGCGTTCAAGAAGGCCAGCCCGATTCTGCTCGAACCGATCATGAAAGTGGAATGCACCACCCCCGACGAATATCAGGGCGATCTGATCGGCGATATTACCCGCCGTCGCGGTCACATCGTCAACATCGAAGCCAAGCAGGGCCAGACCGTCGTGAATGCGCAGGTGCCGCTGGCCGAAATGTTCGGCTACGCCACCGCCATTCGTTCACTCTCGAAAGGCCGCGCCTCCTACTCCATGGAGCCGCTGACCTTCGAGCAGGTGCCGAACAGCATCGCCGAGAAGATTCTCGACACCGCGAAGAATAAACCCGCGGCGAGAACGTAGCTCTCCCCTGCCCTTCGTGGCAGCGATTTCAAGGGACAGGCGCAAGCCTGTCCTTTTTGTTTGTGCCGGAGGGACACCCAGCGCTGGGTTTGATCCAGACCTGGCTTGAGTCCCGCAGGGACGACTGAAGCATCACAAGCATCGTCAACCGTCCCTTCGGGACGCATCAAAACCTTGACCGCTCCCGACGTTGAAACGTCGGGCTATTATCACAATGTCCCTCCGGGACAACAGTGACGGTAATCCTGTTTGTTTGCTTGGTTTCCCGTCGTGATTTGTGTTCTACTTCCTGCCGCATGTCCGCAGAAGATACGAATTCACTCATCGAACAACGCAAGGCCAAGCTCGCTGCTCACGCCCGACCGCGCCTGCAATGACGCGCGCAGCGGGTTTGAATCCGGCAAACTGCCCGAAGGCACGAAGGTTTCCGTCGCCGGCCGCATCACCGCGCATCGGGAGATGGGCAAATCCATCTTCGTGGACGTGCGCGACCAAAGCGGCCGCATCCAGGTTTACGCGCAGAAGAATGCGCTCGGCGACGATCAGTGGCACATTTTCACCCACCTCGATCTCGGCGATTTCATCGGCGTGACCGGCACGTTGTTCCGCACCAAGACCGGCGAGCCGAGCATCAAGCTCGAATCCTTCACCATCCTGTCCAAAGCGCTGCGTCCGCCGCCGGCCAAGTGGCACGGCTTGGAAGACACGGAAATCCGCTATCGCCAGCGTTACCTCGATCTCATCGGCAATCCCGACGTGAAGGAAGTCTTCCTCAAGCGCAGCGCCATTGTGCATGAGATCCGTGGCTTCTTTCACAGTCGCGGCTACGTGGAAGTGGAGACGCCCGCGATGCAGGCGATCCCCGGCGGCGCGGCGGCGCAACCGTTCAAGACCTTTCACAACGCGCTTGGTTGCGAATTCTATCTGCGCATCGCGCTGGAGTTGTATCACAAGCGGTTGCTCGTCGGCGGCATTGATAAGCTGTTCGAGATCGGCAAGAACTTCCGCAACGAAGGCCTCTCGCGCCGTCACAATCCCGAATTCACGATGCTCGAAGCGTATCAGGCGTTCGGCGATTACGAGACGATGATGGAGACGGTGGAGTCGCTCATCAAACATGTCGCGCAGAAAGTTCTCGGCACGCTCGTCATCGAATTCAAGGACGCCGAAGGCAAGGTGACGCGTACCATCGACCTCACCACCTGGAAGCGTGCGAGATACAAAGACCTTGTCCGCGCTGTTGCCGGCAATGATTGGTTCGATGTCACGCCGGAGGAGCGGCGTCGCCGCGCGATGGAAGATTTGAAACTCGCGGGCGACATCGCCAAGGGCTACGAAGATTTTGAAGTCACCGGCGCAGTGTTTGAAAAGCTGATTGAGCCGACACTCATCCAGCCCACGTTCGTCACGCATCTGCCGAAGGAACTCGTGCCGCTCGCCAAGCTTTCGCCCGACGACCCGACGACCGTCGAAGTTTTCGAGTGCTGCATCAACGGCCAGGAAATTTCCCCCGGCTACACCGAGCAAAACGATCCCATCCAGCAACGCACCACGCTGGAGCACCAAGCCGGCGGCGAGCAACAGAAGCTGGACGAAGATTTCCTCGTCGCCCTCGAACACGGCATGCCCCCCGCCGGCGGCATCGGCATCGGCATTGACCGCCTCTGCATGATGCTACTCGGCCAGGAAAGCATCCGCGACGTGATCCTGTTCCCCCAGTTGAAGCCGAAGTAAATCGGTAGGGACGAGCTGCCGCTCGTCTTAATCTTTGGGCCGCGCAGCAACGCGGCCTTACCGTTGTTCATGCTGTTCCCGTGGTTGAATCCCAAGTAGCGTCTCCGCGTGAACCTCGCCGCGCTGTCTCCGAACTGGCAGATGACCGCGCTGTTTTTTCTCTTTTTACTGCCGCTGTGTTTCTTGATGAAGTGGATTGCGTTTTGGGGAAGCCCTGAATCCAAAAACTTCGCGGCACTCATTTCATGGTTTCCCACTCCCGCTTCAGTGAAGCAGGCATTACCGCTGAGTGCCGCGCCCTTGGTAATTCGTCGCTTCGTCGTATTTCTCGGCGTGTGCATCGGTGCCTACTGGATTTACTGGCAAATCTTGCGACATTTTCAACTGCCGACGATTGCGTTGAGTTACCTTGGAGCAATCATACTCTGGCTGGCAACCGAAGCCTTAGGTTCGCTCGCGACCTTCGTTGCGCTGCCTTCGGGAAAAATCCTGCCGCTGCCACACGGCCCGTCTCCGCCGCTGGCAACAAGTCTTTCGGAATTCTGGGGCCGGCGTTGGAACTTATGGTTGAGCGAATGGTTTCGCCAAATCATTTTTCGCCCGCTGCAAAGGCGTCCCTTAATCGCCTTGTTCGCCGCCTTTTTCGTGTCGGGCGTCCTTCACGATCTGGTCATCAACGTTCCGCTTTACATCGTCACCGGCCGAAAATATTTCGGCTGCATGACACTTTATTTTTTGTTGCAACCGGTCGGCATTATGATCGAAAGGAAGACGCGCAATCCAGCCGTGCGGGTCTGTCTGGTATGGCTTTTTGTTTTCGGCGCTGCTCCGCTCATGGTCAATGAAGGGCTGCTACGTGTTCTTCATCTTTGGCCGGATTAAAGAATTAAGTTGTTATGCAGAGCATGGGTAGGTAGGGCGGCTTGCGCTGCAACCGACGCGCCTCGCAGCGCGAGGTGATTTAATTTCCGCAGCCCAAGCTCAAATGAGTTAATCGCAAAGGCGCGGAGACGCAAAGCCCATCCGTGCGTTGCATCTCCTGGCGACTTCGCATCTTGGCGTTGAAAGGAAAGCGCGCGCCGGCTTGAGTCACGCTCAAACGCGCGTCGCCGTGACAATGCCTTCACCCGCGCAGCATTTTAAGGATTCGCTCCCGGGCCGTGGCCAGTCCTTTGTAGCGCGCCATTTCCTCCGGCATTGTTTCCAACGCGCGACTCAAGCGGTTAGCAGCCACCGAGTCGGCTTTCACTTCGGCCAGGGAGTGGTTCACCACCCGAATGCCAAAAAGAATTCCGCCTGACTTCGGCAACGCCACCAACGCTTGATGTTCCACGCGCAGCCAGACTTCATCCCAGTTGCCCCTCGCGTCGAGTCGCGGCAGTGCGCGGTCAGGGTGATAATTCAACTCCGGTGAACATGTCAGACCCCAGTTATGGCGCAGGGAGGCCACACCCGGTTTCAGAGCCGAGAGGAACTTGTGAATCCCCGGCCCGATGCTCTGGTTCAACCCCGGCACTGGACCGTGAATGAATTCAATTGGTTTTCCGATCTTGTCGCTCAATCGCCATGACGACGGAAAACACAGACAGCCGCCGTAGAGCCGGATCTGGTTGTCTGGATCGCATTTCAGCAGGAGATAATCGGCTTCCCAGAATTCGCCGAGCGCGATGCAGTTTGGCCACGGAGTGGCTGGGCTTAACGGAACGAAGCCGTTCCAGGCGCTGGCCAATTCAGCGGTTTCCTGCAACAGTGCCTCACCCGGCGGCAACAGCGCGGCGTAAGTCTGTGGCTCCGCGCGAAGCCAGTGTTGTCGTTCCCTGACTAGTTCCCCGTGTTTGGTCGTCGGCGCAAAGAAGTCCGCCGGCTCGCCGCGCTCGAAGCGCAGTTGAAACCGGTAATCGCCATCGGGAAGCAACTCGGCCAGCGTCATGGCAAACCATGTTTGCTGAAACGGGAACGGCTCACAACGTCTTTGGTGTATCTGGTCGCGCTGCGACCAGCCAATCCTCGCAGTACGAGGATTGCCACCTTTTGTCCATTGACCGCCCCGTCCTGTCGCGCCACACTGCGCCCAATTCAACCTATGAAAACATTCTTTGCCGCTCTCATTCTTGCCGTCGCAATTGTTAAAACTCAAGCTGCCGAAACCAATGTCGCCCCGGTCAGCCCGTCCGTGGCCAAGGATTCGCGCTGTTTCGAAATGCGCACATATTATACGATGCCCGGCAAACTGGAGGATTTGAACAAGCGTTTCCGCGACCATACCTGCGCGCTGTTCCAAAAACACGGTATTGAATTGGTTGGTTTTTGGATTCCCCAGGACAAGGACAACACGCTGGTTTACATTCTCGCCCACAAGAGCCGTGAGGCCGCAAAAAAATCATACGCCAGCTTCGGCAGTGATCCCGAGTGGAAGAAAGTCGTTAGTGAGTCAGAGGCCAACGGGAAGTTGGTGGAGAAAATCGAGTCCGTGTTCATGTCAGCGACGGATTACTCGGCCATCAAGTAAGCCGCGACCGACCGGAAGGTAGAGATTGTCGCGCTGCGACAATCAGCGCGGCGTGCAGCCGCGCAACTCTTAGCTTGGGCATCGTTCCGCCCGCTTTGCGCGGGCGGGGCTGTCGCAGCGCGACAGCCACTACCTACTCAGCGGCGGCGACCGCCGCCGAAGATGCTGCCCATCACCCCGCGGATCACCTGACGACCAAGCGAACTGCCAATCGCGCTGCTCACGGAGCGCACGATGCTCTTGGTCGCAATGGTCGCCATGGAATCCGGTTGCCGGCCGCCACGCGAAACGGATCGAGGGAGTGGCGCAGGCGCCGGAGTAGATGAACCACCGCCAAAGATTGAGCCCCAAAAGCCACCGCCACTTGATTGCTGCGGTGGAGCACTGGCCGCCGCTTGCTGCACCGCCTGCGTGAGCTTTTCGTAAGCTGATTCCCGGTCCACCACCTTGTCATACACGCCGGCCACGATGGAACTGGTCATGATTTGCTGTCGTTGCTGTGGCGAAATCGGACCAAGCTGACTGCGCGGCGGAATAATGAACGCGCGTTCCACGACTTGCGGCTGGCCTTTTTCATCGAGGCACGAAACCAACGCCTCGCCCACGCCGAGTTCCATGATGGCTTGGGGGGTGTTGATTTTTGGATTCGGCCGAAACGTGTCCGCCGCCGTTTGCACTGCTTTCTGATCGCGCGGCGTGAAAGCGCGCAAGGCGTGTTGCACACGATTACCCAACTGTCCCAGGACGTTGTCCGGCACATCACGCGGGTTCTGCGTCACAAAATAAACGCCCACGCCTTTCGAGCGGACCAGTCGTACCACCTGCTCGATCTTCTCCAGCAACGCCGGCTCGATTTCGTTGAAGAGCAGATGCGCCTCATCGAAAAAGAAAACGAGCTTGGGCTTGGGCGGGTCACCGACTTCCGGCAGGCGCTCGAACAATTCCGACAGCAACCAGAGCAGCAGCGTGGCATAGACGCGCGGCGATTGCATGAGCCGGTCAGCGGCAAGGATGTTCACGATGCCCCGCCCGTTGGCGTCGGTCTGGATGAAGTCATCGAGATTGAGCGCGGGCTCGGCGAAGTATTTGTCTGCGCCCTGCGATTCGAGCGCGAGCAGGTTGCGCTGGATCGCGCCGATGCTGGCGGGAGAAATGTTGCCGTATTTGGTGGTGAACTGCGCCGCGTTGTCGCCGACGTATTGGAGCATCGCCCGCAGGTCTTTGAGGTCAAGCAGCAGCAAACCGTTTTCATCGGCTACGTGGAACACGATGTTTAATACACCCGCTTGCGTATCGTTGAGCTGGAGCAGCCGCGCGAACAACAATGGGCCCATCTCAGAAATCGTCGCGCGCACCGGATGGCCTTTCTCGCCGAACACATCCCAGAAGGTCACCGGGCAGCCAGTCGGCGTGTACTCGTCCAACTTGAGTTGCTTTACCCGTTCCAGAACTTTGGCGGACTGACCACCCGGCTGCGAGATGCCGGCGAGATCGCCTTTGACATCCGCCAGGAATACCGGCACGCCCATCGCGCTGAAGCTCTCGGCCAGCACTTGCAGCGTCACAGTTTTGCCGGTGCCGGTGGCGCCGGCGATCAGGCCGTGGCGATTGGCCATTTCCGGCAGCAGGAAGATGTCGGCTGCGTTCTTGGCAAGAAGAATGGGTTCGGCGCTCATGGTCAGGAAGGATTTGAATCCGCGCTTGGTGGTAAATCACTCTTTGGCGGTGCGCTAGCCGGCGGAGGCAGGCTCGAAACCGGGGGCAAGGCGGATTGGGTTGTTATCACAGCTGGAGGTGATTCAACTGTTGGCGGCAGGCTGGTGCTTTGCTCGCGTTTTCGCAGCGCAATGACCGCAGCCACGCACGCCGTCCAAGTAGGAAGCATATCTGCAATCGGAATGAACTCGACCACAAAGGTCGGTAACAGGAGCAGATGAAACCCCAACAACCAGAATGCCAGGACGGCCGCAATCACATCAATGATCTCGGGTAGGGGAGGCACCGCAAAGATAACCTGCAAGCCATCAGCCGCGAGCGCCATCAGCAACGCGAGAACGATCCGACCTCGCGTCAGTTTCGGCGCGGTCAATCGCCCGCTCACTTTGTCGAAGAAACTCATCGTCCGCCGGGGAAAAGTAGTGTGAACGCACCTGAATGGCGAAAGGATTTTTTGCTCTTGGAGCACCGCGCACAGCCTCGGCCGGTTTCAAATTGAGGACCACACCGAGCCGACCCCGTGCTCGGCGCTCCTACCGCCACTCGTGCTTGGGATATTTCCGCTGCAACTCGCATTTGACGCGCGGGTAATGCTCGCGCCAGAAGCTTGCCAGGTCGGACGTGACCTGAATCGGCTTCATGCCCGGCGTCAGGATATGAACAGCCACGGTGACGCAGCCCAGCGCGATGCGCGGCGTTTGGGTCACGTCGTAAAGCTCCTGAATCCGTAGCGAGATGAACGGCGCGCGGCCTTCCTCGTAACTCACCTTGGGCGTGCGACGATTCGAGAGCGTCAACCGCTCGGGTGCGTGCTTGTCCAGCAACTCGCGTTGTGCGTGCGACAGCCACGACATCACCACCGGCTTCACTTCGCGCTCCTTGATGTCCTTGTAGCTCACCGCGCCATGGCAAAGCTGTTCGATGATGGCTTTCTTGTCGTCGTCGGTAATGGGCGGCAATTGCAAATCCGGGCAATGCTTGCAAAGCAATTTCAACCGCAGCAACCATTGCTCGACGTGATGATCCCAATTCGGCAATGGCAGCCGGCCTGCGTTAATTTCCTCCGCGAGCAAACGGGCGGCGGCATCGGCCGGCGGCGGATCAATCCGTTTGGCCGACAACGCAAGGTCGCGAAAGCGCAACATCTCGGCGGCTTGCACGCGTTTCGCCTGGGCATCCCATTGCACGTGGACTTCCGATTTGAGGTCATCGGGAAACAACTCTCGAAGCCAGTCGGCCTCAATGGCGGTAGCCAGCGAAAGCAGCGTATTCAGTTCGCCGCGCTGCTCAATTTCACGAACTTCCGCAGCCACGAACAATGGACTCTTGTCCACCACACTCTCCCGCGCCAGCACACCACGGCGTCCGTGAACCAGTTCACAACGCAGCGTGCCTTGGTCCAACCGCCGCGCCACACGATCGCTGAAGCCGATGAGAATGCACTTCTGCAATGCTTCGTCCTTGGTTACGTGCGGTCGGATATCGAGGTCTTCGTCCTTCGCGATGCGGAGAAATTGTTCCAGCAACGGACCAACCTGTCGTGCCGTGACCGCGTGGATGCCCAGCCGCCGACAGGCGTCGAGACGGAATTGATTCTGAGCGGCATAATTCCAGGCCCGCATGAGAATCCAGAAGTCTGAGCCCGCCTTTTCGCCGAGCAAATCTTCACGGTCGCTTTGGACTTCCTTGCCGCCGCCGCGCAGGAGGAGGTCGCGCCCTTGGGTAAGTGCGGCCACGAGGCAGGCCTGATAAACGCAACCGTATTCCTGCGCCGCGAGCAGCATGCGGGCGTAGCGAGGATGCACCGGAAAGGACAGCATCTTCTGACCTATGGGACAGATGTATCCGAGGTGGTCGAGCGCGCCGAGGTCCTTTAGCAACTCCTCCGCGTGCGTCAGGGAAATCTCATCCGGCTTCTCCAACCAGCGGAAGGCGCGCAGATTCTCCACGCCAGCAGCCTTCAGCGTGAGCACGACCTCGGCGAGATCGAGTCGCTTGATTTCCGGCAGCTCTTGCGGAGCGCGTTCGTCGTGCTCGGGCTGCGACCAGAGCCGGATGCATCTGCCCGGGGCAGTGCGGCCGGCGCGGCCCGCGCGTTGATCACTGCTGGCCTGCGAAATCTTCTCGATCAGCAGCGTGTTGATCCCGCGATTGGCGTCGTAGCGCGGAATACGCGCCAGGCCGGAATCAATCACCAGTCGCACGCCGTCGATCGTCACCGAGGTCTCAGCGACGTTGGTCGAGACGACCACTTTGGGTTGGTCATAACGCGCGACGGCAGCGTCTTGATCGCGTGGAGAAAGTTCACCGTGCAATGGCAACACGAGAAAACCGCGCGCCTCCGGCGTGTTCCGAATGGCTTCAATGGTTTGAGAAATCTCAAAACCACCGGGCATGAAAACCAGCACATCGCCGCGTTCCCCAGAGCGAACAAAACTTCCGAAGGCGTCGGCTGCGAGTTCCCAGATGGGCGGCGGATTTGCACCGAGACGGCGCGGGAGGTACTCGATATTGACCGGATAGGTGCGCCCTTCAGAGCGGAGGACAGCGCATGGAGCGCCGAGCGCCGGCTCGGCACGTTTCAATCCTGCGTCATCAGGCCGAGACGGTGCTCGGCGCTCCGACAGATACGCTTCCAACTCACCCGCATTGAGCGTTGCGGACATCACAACGATGAGCAGATCGGGCCGGTGTTGCTCCTGAATGCCCAGCGCGCGGGCGAGCGTGATGTCGCCGTAGAGATGGCGCTCGTGGAATTCGTCGAAGATAACGGCGGAGATGCCTTTCAGCGTCGGATCGGCAATGAGTTGGCGGAGCAGAATGCCTTCGGTCTCAAACTTGATGCGCGTGGCGGCGCTCGTGAAATTCTCAAAGCGCACCTGGTAACCGACCTCACGACCCAGTTCGACGCCGAGTTCTTTTGCGACACGTGAGGCCAGCAGTCGGGCAGCGAGCCGGCGGGGTTGGAGAATGACACATTGACCAGTTCCAAGCAGCCCATGCTGCAAGAGCATCTGCGGGACTTGGGTGGACTTGCCCGAACCGGTGGGCGCTTGCAACACGAGGCGCTTGGTCGCGGCGAGCGATTCGACGATGTCCCGCTCGATGTCGTAAATGGGCAGCCGGTCGAGCATCGGAATTTATTTGTCTTCCTTGATCGCCGCGATTTTGGCGGAGGCGGCTTTCTTCTCCACTACCAACGCGCGGAAGCGCCATTCCTGATTTGGCTCAAGCGTGGGTCGATAGTCGGTGGCGTTGCCAACTTTGTTGCCTGTCGCGTCGAGGAGTTCGAGTTCGACCCGCACACCGAAGCGCTGTCGGTTTGTGATGTTTCCAATCGTGCCAACCGCGTAAACCACCGAACTCCCCTGCCCTTTATCCAGCGACACTGGCGTCGTGCGAAAACCGATGGCGGCAAATGGATCGGTTGGTTTGGTTTGAGCCTGGGCCGCGGCCGGAGCGAGGGCTTGCTGCCTCTGAGCTGAGAGGCGTTGAGCCCGCTTCAATGCCAACATCGCCCCGCCGACGCCGCCCAGCAGAATCACCAGCAGGATGACCGCGAACACGATGGCCTTGGTTCGACCGGAAGAATCGGTTTCCGGCGGCGAAGCCAGCATCAACTCAGTCGGTTGCCCGCAATGAGGACAGTCCGTCGTCGTACCCACCGCGTCGGCTTGGAATTCAATCATTCCGCCGCATTGCTGGCATTCACTCAATAGCTTCTTGGTCTGCATCATCGATTGCGATGTGGCACATAACTTTCTTGAAACCTCAAGCTGGCCAACATCGTCAATACGACTATTGTTAGAACTATGAACGCCAACGACAAGTACAAGCAGGAGCATTCGGCGCAATTGTCGGACTATTTTCTCACCCGCCGGCAATTCCTGAACCGCGCCGCCATGGGCTTTGGCGCCTTGGGACTCGCAGCGCTGTTTGGAGAGGGGATGTTTCTCAATGATAGCCAAGCCGCCGATGTCGCGGCGGACTCACTCCTGCCACGCGCCCCGCATTTCCCAGCCAAGGCAAAACACGTCGTCCACATCTTCGCTCAAGGCGCGCCGTCGCATGTGGACACTTGGGACCCCAAGCCCGCCCTGGCGAAGTACGATGGCAAATCCATCCCCGGCTCGGACGGCGTGGCCATGGCGTCGCCCTTCAAGTTCGAGAAGAAAGGACGTTCCGGCATTGAGGTCAGCGAAGTTTTTCCCAAGCTCGGCGAAATGGTGGATGACCTTTGCGTGGTCCGTTCCTGTTACACAGACATCCCGGCACACGAGGTCGCTACCGTGTTCATGAATACCGGTTCGACGCGGCAAGCCCGACCCAGCATGGGTTCGTGGGTGCTTTACGGTCTGGGCACCGACAACCAAAACATGCCGGGCTACATTTCGCTGCGACCCGGCGGTCCGCCGCCCGGCGGCAGCGCGAATTGGCAAGCCTCGTTCCTGCCCGGCCAATACCAGGGCGTGAGCATCAACACCAAGGTCACCGCCGTGGACCAGTTGATCGAGAACATCCGCAACCCCTACATCCCTCTCAAGGAACAGCGCCGGCAGCTTGACCTCGTTCAGCAGCTCAACGAGATGCACGCGCAGAATCTCCAAAAGGACGCGCACCTCGAAGCCCGCCTGGAATCCTACGAAATGGCCTTCCGGATGCAGACCGAGGCGACCGACGCTTTCGACATCCAGAAAGAGCCGGCCATCGTGCGCGAGGCGTACGGTCGCACCAGCCAAGGCAATCAACTCCTCATCGCGCGGCGCTTGATCGAGCGCGGCGTGCGTTTCGTGCAAGTCTGGGCCGGCGGCTGGGATCATCATCAGGACATTGAGGACCGCCTGCCCGAACGCGCGAAGGAAATTGACCAACCACTGGCTGCATTCATCGCGGACTTGAAACAGCGCAATCTTTTCGACGAAACGCTCATCATTTGGGGCGGGGAATTTGGTCGCAAACCGGTGCGGGACCGCAATGGCAACGACAATCCAGGTCGCGACCACAATGCCAAGGCGTTCACGACGGTGTTCGCGGGTGGAGGCGTGAAAGGCGGAACGGTGTTCGGCGCCACGGATGAATTCGGGTCAGCGGCGGTGACCGACAAGGTCCACATTCACGACCTGCACGCCACGGTGCTGGCGCTGCTCGGCTTCGATCACACGAAGTTGACTTACCGCTACAATGGGCGCGATTTCCGCCTGACCGATGTGAGCGGGAATGTGGTGAAAGGGATCATGGCGTGAGCGGGGATATGAACATTCAACATTCAACATTCAACATCGAACACTCAAAGACGGGTCCGATTTCACACCGATGGATGTTGGGCGTTGAACGTTGGATGTTGAATGTTTTCCCCATCCTCGTTTTGATTTTCGTCTCACCGACGGTGACCATGGCGGCCGATCTCACCCCCGCCCAAACCCAGTTCTTCGAAAACAAAATCCGTCCTGTCCTCGCGAACAATTGTTACAAATGCCACAGTGCCCAGGCTGAAAAGGTTAAAGCGGGTCTGCTGCTCGACTCGCGCGAGGCGACGCTCAAAGGTGGCGAAAACGGACCGGCCGTGGTGCCCGGCGACCTGGAAAAGAGTCTGTTGATCAAGGCAGTCCGTTACACCGATCCCGATCTCCAGATGCCGCCGAAGGGCAAAAAGCTTTCTGATGAACAAATTGCCGACCTGGAGGCATGGGTAAGAATGGGTGCACCCGACCCGCGCACTGCCACTTTGGCGCAAAAGGCCTGGAAAGATTCCGGCAAGGATTGGTGGGCCTGGCAACCGCTGACCAAGCCGGCGGTACCGGAAATCAAAGACAGCACCTGGACACGGACGCCGATTGACAAGTTCATCCTCGCCAAACTAGAGGAGAAAGGGCTGAAACCAAACCCCATCGCCGACAAGCGCACGTTGATCCGGCGTGCGACGTTTGACCTCATCGGCCTGCCGCCCACGCCGGAAGAAGTGGACGCCTTCTTGAAGGACGAATCACCCGAGGCCTTTGCCAAGGTCGTGGATCGCCTGCTCGCTTCGCCGCACTACGGGGAGCGGTGGGGTCGCCACTGGCTGGACGTGGCGCGCTACAGCGACACCAAGGGCATGGTGTGGGCGTGGACCTATCGCGACTATGTCATCAAGAGTTTCAACGACGATAAGCCGTACAATCAGTTCGTCATCGAACAGCTCGCCGCCGACAAATTACCCGCAACGAAATCGAATCCAACCAACCTCACCGCACTCGGCTTTCTCACCGTCGGCGAGCGGTTCATGGGAATGCAACAGGACATCATCAACGATCGGATTGATGTCGTGACCAAGGGATTTCTCGGACTGACGGTTTCCTGCGCCCGTTGCCATGATCACAAGTTCGATCCGATTCCCACCAAAGATTACTATTCGTTGCACGGCGTCTTCGCGAACAGCGTCGAGCCGACGGTGGAAACCGTGATTCAAAGATTGCCAAACACCGCCGACTACAAGGATTACTACAAACAACGCACTGACCTCGAACGCAAAAAGGAAGAAACTGAAGCCAACCTCCGGGCCGCTCGACAAAAGCGCGACCGGGATCAACTCCGGCTGCTTCAACGCGAACTGCGCGAGAATGCTGGCCAAACGGCTCGATTGGAAATGACCCACCCTGGCGCGGTAATGCGCGCGATGACCGTGCAAGACGCGGCCCGCCCGCGGGACTCGGTGGTATTCCTCCGCGGCGAAGCGGAAAATCGGGGTCCAGTGGTGCCGCGGCAGTTCCTGGAGATTCTCTCCAGCCCGACGCGCACCCCGTTTACCAACGGCAGCGGACGGCTTGATCTGGCCCACGCCATCGTGAACCAGAATGACCCGCTAGCCCCGCGAGTGATGGTCAATCGCATCTGGCTGCACCACTTCGGCGCCGGCATCGTCACCACCCCCGATGACTTCGGCACGATGTCCGAGCCGCCGAGTCATCCGGAGTTGTTGGATTACCTGGCAAACCAGTTTGTCGCGGACGGCTGGAGCATCAAGAAACTGCACCGGCTCATCATGCTGTCGAGCGTGTATCAGCAAACGACGGACAACAACCCGCGTTACGCGCAGATTGATCCCTTCAACCGTCTGCTCTGGCGCGCGAACATTCAGCGGCTGGAATTTGAAACCCTGCGCGATTCGCTCCTCGCCATCGGCGGCTCGTTGGACACCACCATCTATGGCCGGCCTGTGGACTTGGAACGCAATCCCGATTCCACACGGCGCACCATTTACGGTGTCGTGGACCGATCCGATCTGCTGGATGCGTTCGTGAACTTCGACTTTGCCAATCCCGACATGCCCAGCGGCAAACGTTATGAAACAACGGTGCCGCAACAAGCGTTGTTCCTGATGAACAGCCCGGTCGTCGTCGAGCAGGCCAAGAAGCTGGTATCGCTGAAGGAATTTGAAACCTGCTCCGATGAAACCGCACGCATCCAATTCCTTTACGAACGCATCTATCAACGTCCGGCCCGCACGCCGGAAATTCAGCTCGGCCTTGATTTCGTGGCGCAGATGCCGTCAACGGAAAGAACTTCCAAAGACATAGCGGCAAGCCAATCCGATTCGGACGGCCAACGTCGGTTCGGACCCAGAGCGTTAGCTAAGCAACAGCGCTTCGAGCGAAACCAACCGCCCGCCTCAAAGAAACGCGCCCCACTCACCGGCTGGCAGGAATACGCACACGCTCTCTTGCAGGCAAACGAGGCGTCGTTTGTGAATTGAGGTAGGGCTGGTCGCGCTGCGACAAGCCCGCCCGCGCAGAACGGGCGGAACAAAACTCTCTAACGGAGTATTTGAAAGCGTTGCGCCGCTGCACGCGACGCTACTCGTCGCCGCGCGACGAGTTCCACCGGGAAAGAATTGGTTCTGGAAGGGCTGTAAGCCGATTTCTGTCTGCGTTCTTGCGAACGGAGAGAATCATTTGTCTCAGCAGCCAGTACCCGAAACCTGTCCACTTTCGCGGACGCGGAACGAGCCGCTCCTCGGTTTCCTATTTGGCGCGGTGGTCTCTTACACCACCTTTTCACCCTTACCCGCGTCGCTTGCGCAACGCCGGCGGTTTGTTTTCTGTGGCACTGTCCGTCGGGACGACTCGCGCCGTCGCCGCCCGCGTGTATCTCAGCCGAACGAGCCTGAGTTACGCGGCATCGCGCCCTGTGGTGTTCGGACTTTCCTCCCCCGGCTCGCGCCGAAGGCGATCCTCCGCCCTTCCAGAACCAGTGAAAGAATATGCCAAAATACAGTTGCTCTCAAGTCGCGAAATAGCACACCTCATTTCGCCAATGAACCGATAAAAGCCCTTGGAAAAGATCAAAGGTCTGCTCTATTAAGTCCATACTGAAGATCAGGCTTAAGGCGACGGTCATGCAAAAGACCGCCTGAATTCGCCTGATTTAGCGGGCAGTTCGCGACACCAGTTTGCTGATTATGTCCGGCCAAGATTTTCAATTGCGAGTCCGGTCATTCCGGCGCGCGATCCGGCCACTGGCCATCGCGTGCGTGATCTATGTTCTCACCGGCCCCTTTATCACGTGGCCATTACTGATGAACTTCGTGTTTCACTGGTGTCATACCCTGTTCGACTCAGAAGCCGTCGCATTCTGGCTGACTTTCATGAGCTGGGTTCTCACCTTCGCGGTGCCCTTGTACCTTACCCATCGCATCCGCCGTCACTACGGACTGATTTGCCCAAAGTGCCAGAGTCTGGACGTCTACTGCCGGTTTATGCGTGGCGTCTTGAAAGATGGCCGATGTCCATACTGCAAAACAGAAATATT
Organism: Limisphaerales bacterium; assembly: GCA_044225555.1. Classification (GTDB taxonomy): domain Bacteria; phylum Verrucomicrobiota; class Verrucomicrobiia; order Limisphaerales; family JADLHS01; genus JADLHS01. The sequence goes on from JBGAIM010000004.1 coordinate 273,483, forward strand.
GGACGGCGCATTAGTGCAGTCATCCAGCCAAGCCGTCTGAGGGTTCAGAATGATTTCGTTGCGACTGGACCGTCTCAAAACGTTTGTTTACGGATTATGGAGCTAATTCTGAACAGCTCCGAATCAACAACCGCACACCGTGAGCTTCAAATGGCAAAGACAAAAACGATAGCAGCAGTTCTCGCCTTGCTACTAGTGGGGATCATCGCACTTTTTGCCGTGTTGATCATTGACGGTGAAGCGTACGACCGGTGGAAAAATGCAAATGAGTTGCGCATCATCTACCAGTCCTGGCTCAAGGACGGCTCACCCGAACCACCCGATGTCGCGAAATATTTTCGCCCGTCGGCATCAAGCACGTCCTTCGTTTACACTGCGTCACACGTTATCAACGGACGCTCCTATCAAGGTCTTTTTGCCTATCGGTCGGTTCCGCGGTTCGGCACTTATGTCATTACCCGCAGTGGCGAGGTAGTTGTGGTGGAAAGTTCGGGCAGCGTCCGGTTGTTGCGGATTCACAAAACGAGGGCAGCAGCATGGTAACGGCCAAGACAGCACTCGCCATTTGCTTGCTGGCGGCCAGCATTTACTTCCTCCACGCCGGCAACGCTCCGAGATCTGTGCCTGCCGAACAGATGGGCCGCGAGTTGACGGCCACGAACGCCCTCTCTTGCCATAGCCTAGCATTTTACAACCATAAGCTCTACGCGGCTGTCCCCGCTGGATTGCTTGAAATCGAGAGCGGCTCAGTTCAGAGGCTTTACCAATGGAACAAGGACTACTCGCAGTTGCACGGCGTATGGAACGACACCGCCAACGGGTTGCTCTGGGTATGCCTGTACGATGGATACAAGCTTGCGTATTACGACGGTCGGACCTGGTGGGCAGTCAAGTTTCCCAAGCCGCTGCATGGCTATATTTCCAGAGATGATGTGCTACGCGGATTTCGCGGAGTATCCGATAGCAGGTCGTTTTGGTTGGAGGGTGCGGGACGTGTTTGGAGATGGAGCGGCGCGAAGTCTGGAAAATGGACCGAAGAGATACTGCCGTCAGCTTTTCACCCGGAGTGGGCGACGGGCCTTCCGCTAAGACGGGTAATACCCACCGACGGGAACGTCTTTTTTGTCAAACGCGGAGATCAGGATTGGGACTGGCGGCTGATGTTGTTGGACGATCCCCGAATGACGGACCATCCCAAACGGGCCCAACTGGAGGCAAAGATTGAAGGGGATAGCGCTTGGTACTTGGCAAGCGGGCAGTGGATCGCCATCACGAACAAGGAAGGCAAGTTCTTCACCGAGGAAACTGCGGCTGGAAACGGAAAGGGCTACATCCGCACAACGAAGGGTAATTTGCTCGAAGTGACCGCAGCAGGGATTTCCGCACTGAAGATCCCGGGAGTATGTGAAGCCATTGCCCCATCCGCAACCGGGACATTGCTGGCGAGTTTTCGTGGGCTGGGCGTTTTCGAGTTGAAAGAGGACTGGCACAGATTGTTGAAGAGTCCGTATTCGGATTCCGATTGGGATTGCGAGGTTCACTTGGCGGCGCAAGAGGGCTACCTCGCCTTGGCAGTCAGTCGAAGAAAAATCGGTGGGGCGAAGCCCTCCAACAACTCGCTTCCTGGGATATGGTTTTCAAAGGGACTGGAGTGGAAACTGGTCTCGATACATGCAGACCAATGAAGAACATTGCGGGTGCCCTGATCCGAATGCCGTCTACGCACAAAGAGCGTTATGATAACTTTTGTCATGCAACGATTGGTCGTCATTTGCACAGCCATAGTCCTGATCACCGGCTGCCGCTCAATCCCGCCATACAAAGGTGATGGCCAGATCAGCAACACCACGCACTGGGACGACAATCTTGTCCGGGTGCGGCAGTACACCATCCAGTTACCTTCATTCCCGCTGAACGAGAATCGTGAGGGAGAGTTTCACCTGGGAGATGTGGCTTTTTTTCGGAACACACGCTTTGGTGTGTCCTTGCGTTTCCAGGACAACTGCACCTGGCGCCGCTTCTCACATCTGCCTGATTCAATGAAGACGCGCGATTACGTAGCGGAATACAGACTGCGGGATATTGACAGCATCGGAGGCAGAATGAGTTTTCAAGTGCTGGATGCGTCAGGAAAGCCGCTACTTCAATCGGATCAACTATTGAAGGATTTGGTGTGGTCCCAAAGCGGAGCACCTGAAAACGGGTGGAGCCAGGTCGCGTTGCGCGACAAGACCAACAACGCTGCGGCCGCACCCAAAGCGGAAGACCTGAATCTGCGCTACTCCTACATGGGCGACCCATCACTGACGAATCGCGGTTCTTTCGTGATAGAACTTTGGCCCAGGTAAGTTTTAGGCAGTGCCGATTTCGTCCGGGGGCTTGGCCTCCGACGTTGGACAGACGTCAACTAAAACGTTGCCCAGAAATGCCCCGGCTCGTACCGTAATCGCGTGGCAGTCAAACTTACGATTCTCGGCAGCGGTTCAGCCGGCAATGCTTCCTACGTCGAAACCGACGAAACGCGCGTGCTGGTGGATGCCGGGTTCAGTCCGCGCCAGATTCGCCTGCGCCTCGCCAGCATCGGGCGCACGCCGGAAAATCTCACGGCCATTCTCATCACCCACGAACACAGCGACCACATCAGCGGGCTCGTTGGCATTGCGGAGAAGCTCGGCATCCCGGTTTATTGCAACCGCGCCACGATGGAGGAAATCAAACGCTCGCTCCGGGCCACGCTGGATTTTCGCCTGTTCGTCAGCGGCGGCAGTTTCGAGGTGGGCGATATTGCGGTGGAGACTTTTTCCATCCCGCATGACGCGCAGGACCCGGTGGGTTTCCTGCTCCGCACCGGCAACGGCAACATCGGTTTTGCCACGGACCTCGGCTATGTCACCCGGCTCGTCGCCGAGCGCAGCCGCGCGGCGAACGTGCTGGTGCTAGCCGGCACGGCCATCTCTCGAACGAAGCCGCCGCCGATTGCGTCGCCGACATCATGACGGCCAATATGCGCCATCTTTACCTTGGCCACCTGAGCCGGGACTGCAACAAGCCGGAACTGGCATTCAAAGTCATGCAGCATCGCCTCGGGCAGATCGGCGCGACGCATGTCCAATTGAACGTCACGTCGCAAGCCACGCCCTGCGCCACGCTCAGTCTTTAGTCCGGCTTCGCATGTTCACCGTTCATCGCATTGGTGACCTTGATTTGCCGGAGCTAGCGCCGTATCGCACGCTCAAGCGGCCTGCCGAACATGAGGCACAGGGCATCTTCGTGGCGGAAGGTGACAAAGTGGTGCATCGGCTGCTGGCCAGTTCGCTCCAGTTGGTTTCCGTGCTCCTGCCCGAGCACCGCTTGGCCGAATACGAACCGGGGCTGCAAAATCGGCCCGAGCAGCTTCCGGTTTATGCGGTCACGGAGAAACGCGTTCTGGAGGAATTGGTCGGCTTCGAGATGTTCCAAGGCGTGATGGCCGTGGCGAAGATTCCCCTGCCCGGTTCGCTCGAAGAACTGCTGGCCAAATGCAAATCACCCCGGCTCTTCGCCGCCGCGGATGGATTGACCAGTGCCGAAAACATCGGCGTGCTGGTGCGCAATTGTGTGGCTTTCGGCGTGCAGGCGTTGCTGGTCGGTGAAACGAGCGCCAGTCCCTTTCTGCGACGGGCGGTGCGCAACTCCATGGGCACGATCTTTCAATTGCCAGTGGTGGAGACGGAGAACCTAGTCGGAGCGCTGAACGAATTGCGCGCACAAGGATTACGCTGCATCGCCGCACATCCGCACACCGATCAGAAAACTCTCACCAACGCGAATTTTGCCAAGGATTGCTGCATCGTTTTCGGCAGCGAGGGCAACGGCATTTCCGCCCCAGTGCTGGCCGCCTGTGATGAAGCGGTGGCCATCCCCATGCCACCCACGGTGGATTCACTCAACGTCGCGAGTGCCGCCGCGGTGTTTCTTTACGAGGCCAGCCGCCAACGGCGTTGAATTCACTCCGCCTTCGCCACCGTGACCCAAAACTCCGCCAGAATCGCGTCGTCCGGCGACAGTTTGGTTTTCATCGGACGAAATTGCGCGAACAGTTTGTAGTTCCCCGGTTGCGGGAACACCGGTTTGAACAAAATGGTCGGCTGACTCTTGTCGTGGTTCTCGGCGTGGCCGTGCAAATACACGGTAAGATCGTCCTTCACCAGGACCAGATGCATGAGCGCGCCCAGGTAGAATTCCAAGCCGACTGGTTTGCCATTTGCGTCCCGCACTACGATCTGAAGCCAGTTGGTCGTTCCCGCCCGCAACCCGTCAGCGTTGCTGAGGGTGATTTCGTATCCCGCCTTGGTGTCCCGCCATTTCGGAACCACTGCCGCGGGCGTGGGACGAATCGGCCCCGCCGCGGTCAGCATCGGTTGCGCAAAGGAGTAAACCGTCCCGCGCTGTTTGATGTCCGACCAGATCTGGTAACGACCACCGTTGGTGAACGTGTGAATCACCTGCCACAGGCCGGGCGATGTCCGTTGCGGGTGGATGTGAAAAAACTCTCCGAGATCGTCACGCACGCCGATGATGTGCATGAGCTTCTCATGCTCGACCTGCAAATCGTCCACAGGCACGTCACCCGGCATCCGCCGGACGCGAAACCGCAGTGGCACGGTTTGACCGGCGAGCACGTCACCGGCGAGCATTTCCACGGACAGCCCGGTTCGCTGGCGCCCGGCAGGAATCACCACCAGCCGCGCGCCGTAACCACAAATGGCCTCTGCTGGCAGACCAGCTTCCTGCGCCGGCCCCACCGCAAGGCCGAGCAGCAGCGCCAAAAGCCAATTGAGATTCCTGCTCATCGCAACGTGGAAACAGCCTATTCCGGCCGGGTTCATCGCGCAAACAATCACCGTTAACCGGCCCGCCAACAGTGGTTGTACGGACTGCCCTGCGCAGAATCCACATTCGACAGCAAGGCATTGTAATTGATTTAATGAGGCGGCATTTATCTGAATGCCGCCGTCCATCGGGACGGCGTCAAAGCGATCCAACCGGAACCGGATCAGACCGAATACGACCGAGGGTAAAAGATGGAATTATTTTTTTGGTGCAACGGCAACCAGCACGCAACGGGTCGAGGCCGAATGATCGGCCGGATCGTTCTTTACCTGTGCCTGCTGCTAGGCTTGACGCTCGGAGCTCAGGCACAAACCGCCAAGCTCTCGGACGCCTGGTGGACATACCAGCAGGATTGCGACGGCGACGGCTGCTACGCCGGAACGCTCGCCGGCAATTTCGCGCGGTTGAACTGGTTTCCCGATGTCAGTAACTGCAACGGCACGCTGACCGTTCAGGAGAAAGTGCTCTTTCGTCCCTGCGGCACGGCCACCTGGATTTCCATCTACACCAATGCGCCCCACCAGATCACCGGCTGCGTCAGTACCGACTCCCGTTATCTCGACATTCAAATGGGAACGAACTGCGATTGCCGCGACTACATGGTGCTGATCTATCGCTACGGCCAGGCGAACCCCGATGATCGCCGTTCGAGTACCAACGATGTCAACCTGGCGCAACGCACGGAAGAATCCCTCGCCACCGACCTCTGCGCCAGCGACCTGTTCGCCACTTGCGTGGCGTTGTCCGGCAAGGTTGGCTCGCTGAACGATAACAATATCACAGCCTCCCGGGAGCCCGGCGAGCCTGATCACGCGGGCAATCCTGGCGGCCATTCGCTTTGGTATTGCTGGACAGCCCCCACCAACCAACCAGTCACGTTTACCACCATCGGGAGCGGCTTCGATACGGTGCTCGCGGTTTATACCGGCAACAGCGCGGACAACCTCACTTTGGTCAACAGCAACGACGACATCGCCGGCGCCACCAACCGCATGAGCCGCGTCGTGTTCACGCCGACCACAGGCACGACCTACCACATCGCCGTAGATGGCTTCGGCGGGGCTTCCGGCAACGTGGAATTGAACTGGAATCAGGCCGGGGGTTCCCTGCCGGACCTGATCGTCTGGGGGCCGGCCTCGGCGCCATTCATCACCACCACCACTTTTGCCGCCAACAATTGCCAGGTGCTCGAAGGCTGCGCCGTGGCCGGCACGCGCAAGCTGCTTCGCTTCAACATGGAGACTCGCAACGTCGGCACCGCCGATCTTGTCATCGGGAACCCGGCCACCAACTCCTTGTTCTACTTCGCCACCTGCCACGCACACTACCACTTTGAATCATTCGCCCAGTACACGCTGCTCGACACCAATATGAATCCCGTTCTGCTCGGCACGAATGTGGTCGTGGGCCGCAAAGTCGGGTTCTGCATTGAAGACGTCGCCCGTTGGTTGCCGTCGGCCTCCTCGACTTTGAAGTACACCTGCGCCAATAACGGCATCCAGGCGGGCTGGGCGGACGTTTACACGCAAGACCTCGACTGTCAGTTCATTGACATCACCGGCGTGCCCGCCGGCGAATACTACCTGCAACTCACGGTAAATCCGGATGGCTTGCTCGCCGAAGCCGATCTCCAAAACAACACCGCCCTCGTGCCCGTGATCATTCCGCCGACGAATTGCATCACCGCGCCAGTCAACGACACTTTCGCCACCGCCACCGTCGTGCCAACCTCGCCGTTCAGCACCTCGGAGTTCAACAATTGCGCCACCAAGGAATCCGGCGAACCGAATCATGCCGGAAACACTGGTGGCCACTCCGTCTGGTTCAACTGGACGCCCACCTCCAATCACACCGCCGTCATCACCACTCGCCGCAGTTCCTTCGACACCGAACTCGGGGTTTACACCGGCGACGCTGTGAACGCCCTCAGCCTGATTGCCAGCAATGATGACATTTCGCTCAGCAACTCCCAGAGCCGCGTTACTTTCAATGCCATCGCCGGCACCACCTATCACGTGGCCGTTGATGGCTTTGGTTCGGCGGTCGGCACGGTCGTGCTGAACGTCAATCCGCCGGCCAATGACGATTTCATCAATCGCCTGCTCATCGGCAACACCGCCGGCACCACCAACGGCTCGAATCTTGGCGCCAGCAAACAAACCTCGGAAACCGCTCACGCGAGCGACGTCGGTGGCGCTTCCGTCTGGTACCAGTGGGTTGCACCTGGCAGTGGGTTTGTGGATTTCAACACGCTGGGCAGCAGCTACGACACCACGCTGGCCATCTACACCAACGCCGTTCTGACTTCATCCAATCTGCCGGTGGCCATGAACGACGACGATGCGGAGGGTGGTGGATTGCAAAGCAGCCGCGCGTGGTTTTACGCGCTGGCGGGAACGAACTATTACATTGCCGTGGATGGTTTCGGCGGCGACACCGGCGACATTAGATTGAACTGGAACATGAACTGCCTGCTCACCCTCACCAACCTGCCCAACGGTGACGTGCAACTCGCCCTGACCGGCGTGGACTGGCAACGCTACGTGCTGCTGGGTTCGACAAATCTTCTGGATTGGTACACAAACACCGCAGCCATCACCATGGCCGCCGGAGGCCACTTCTACACCAACACGCCGAGTGCCACCAATGGCACGCTCGACCGCCAGTTCTACCGCGCGCTCCTTGTCCCCTGATTCACCAGCGCGGACAGGTCATTTTCCAACGGTCCCCACCTCGAACCATTTGAAGTAAACCTCGCGCACCCCGGTGCGCCAGCGTGCCAACGCCAGTCGAAATTGGTCCGCGGTTTCAAACCCGCACCGCACGGCCACGCGATAAAATGGCGCGGGATCATCCGGCAAAACTGTTTCGCCCTCGTAACTCCAGCGGCGCAAAATCCCCTCCAACCGCCGGAGCTGACGATAATTCCCAATGAATTCCTCCGCCTCCGGCAACGCGGCTGCGTCGCGGCCTCGCTCCAGTGCCCGCAGTGTGTTCGCCTCCCTCCAGCCATGCTCCAGACACAACGCCTGGGCCATGAACTCCGCGTCCATCATGCCGCCCCGCCCGGTCTTGATGGCGAGTTCATCCTGTCCCGCCGGCGTGCGCTCTTTCTCAATGCGCATCCGCATCTCGTGGACTTTTGCTTTCCAATTCTTCTCGTAGCAGCCGACGTGAGGAGGCTCTGCCCTCCTCTGACTTCTGACTTTCGACCTCTGAGTTTTGCTGAAATCCGTCAACTCTCCCGCCAACTTCTGGAACTTCTCGCCCAGTTCAAAATCCCCCGCCACGGGTCGCGTGCGCGTCAGCGCCTGGATTTCCCACAACTGCGCGCGTTGCCGGTAATACTCCTCGTACGCCGCGAGCGTATTCACCAGCAGCCCCTTCTCGCCATCGGGCCGCAACCGTGCATCCGTCTCGCACACCAGGCCGCGTTCGGTCCGGCGCGAGAGCAGCTCCATCACCCGCGCGGCGAACTTCTGCAGTTTTGGCAGCCCCTTCGCACCCGCCGCAGTAACGAACACTATGTCGAGGTCCGAACCGTAGTTGATCTCCATCCCGCCCAGCTTGCCCAACCCAACGATCACGAACGGGGCCGACTTCAACCTGTTCTCGCGCATCACCACCTCCAGTGCGTATTGCAGACAGGCATCCGCCAGGCCGGACAATTCGGCGAGGTTCTGCTCGAAGTCCGCCAGCCCCAGAATATCGCGTAATCCAATCCGCAGCCTTTCCGCCTCATGATACCGGCGCAACCACGCAAACTGATCCGCGTCGTCCGCGCCGTGCTGCAGATCGCGCAGAATCTCCGCCGTGTTCTTACGCTGACGCAACCGCTCGCCCACCACCAGATCATCGAGCAACTCCGGCGAACGAATCACGGTCTCCGCCAGAAACTCGGAGCGATCAAACAACATCAGCAACATCTCGAATGAGGCCGGCTTGCTGTTCCAAAGTTCAAACAATGTCGCCCGCGCCCCGTAGGCCTGGATGAATGTGTCCAATCGCGTCAGCACCCGGTCGGGATCGGAAAGGAATGGAGCGCCGGTCTCCGACCCGGCTTGATGTTTGCCCTCTGCGGCGTTGGGAGTTGAATGTTGAATGTTGGCTGTTGCCCGGCCTTCCTTCCGGCAAATCCCAAACAACTTGGGCAACAGTTCGCGCGCCAGTTCGGTCGTCCGTTGCGACACGTGGACAAACCCCGGCCCTTCGACAAACTCCTTCAACCGCCGGAACGCCGTATCGGGATCGCGGAAGGCGTGTCGCCGCAAAATCTCCTTCCACTCCGTCTCCGCCGCGTCGAATTGCCGTGGATACTCCGATTGAAACTCGTTCACCCCCACCGACAACAACCCGTCATAGACCTTTCGCACGCTGGCCGAGTGCTCGCGCCGCTCGGCTTCAAATGCCTTGGCCGTCTTGAAGCCCATCAACCGCGCCATCCGCTCCAACACCGCGGAATCCTTGGGCAACGTGTGCGTTTGGAAGTTGTGGTCCATCTGCAACCGATGCTCCACGTCGCGCAGAAAGCGATACGCCGCGTCCAACCGGGTGGCATCACCGCCATCAATCAAATTGTATTGGGCCAGTTTCGCCAGGCACGGCAACGTCTGCGGCAGTTGCAAAAACGGTTGGCGCCCGGCGTGGATCAGTTGCAGTACCTGCGCTACGAATTCGATTTCGCGAATGCCGCCCCGACCGAGCTTCACGTTGCGATCCAGTTCGTCACCGGACAGGATTTCGTTTTCAATCCGCGCCTTCATCGCGGCAACTTCACGCAACACATTCTCATTTACCGAGCGCGGATAACGAAAATTCTGCACCATTTCGAGAAACTCGCCCGCCAGTGACTCACTCCCGGCCACGCCACGTGCCTTGATGAGCATCATCCGCTCCCAGGTTTGTCCCCATTGCGCGTAGTAATTCTCATAGCTCTCCAGCGACCGTGTGAGCGGGCCCGCGTCCCCCTCGGGCCGCAACCGCAGATCAATTCGGAACAAACTTCCCTCGCCCGTCATTCGTGACACCTCGGCAATGAACGACTCCGCCAGTTTGTTGAAGAATTGATGATTCGACATCACCGCCCGCGGTAGCTTCGATTGGGCCGCCGGCCGCCGGCCCGGCGCACTTCCGTTTGCGGGCGGCTCCTTGAAAACCTGGCCCTCGTCCGTGTACACGAACAACACGTCCACGTCCGAACTGTAATTCAATTCCTGCCCGCCCAACTTGCCCATGCCCAGCACGCAAAATTTCGTCTCGTGCCAGCGTTCATGGGCATCTTGATGATACGGCTGCCCAAACCGCGCAGTGAGTTGTCGGGTGCAAACCTGCCATACCGTATCCAGACAAACGTCTGCCACGTCGGAAATCTCCTGTGTGATTTCAACCGCATTGCTCAGTCTTGCTAGATCTCGGGTCGCGATCCGCAGCATCTGTTGCTGTTTGAATTCCCGCAAGCGCGCCAACGCCCCGACGAAATCGCTCGCTGCCAAGCGTGGCTTCAACCAACCGGTCACTTCGTGCTGCAAGCCCTGCTTGCGCCGCGGAAATTGAATATGCTCTGCTTCAAGGGAGGCCAGCCAGTCTGGATGCGCCACCAGCAAGTCGCTCAACGCCTGCGAGCCGGAAAACAACGCGACCAGCACCCGCGCCGTCTCGGCTGAAGCGCCCGCCAATGATTTCCCCGCTCCGGCGGCCGCCAGCCGGTCGAATACAGTCTGGGCTCGTTGCGAGTCGGCACCGGCTTTGATGGCTTTGCCCCAGCCTGGATTCTTCATTTGTTCAGCCTTCACCCCGCGGCGGTCTCACTTTCCCACCAGCTCCAGTTTCACCGGCACATCTGGACGTTCGCCGGGCGGTTTGAGTGTGGTGAACAAACCAATCCAGAAACCGAAGCCATAAAGCACATGCGTCAACGCAATCAACGGCAACGCACAAAGGCTGCGCACGATGCCACCCGACGGCACCAGCGCCAGAACCTGCAGCAGCACGGCAACCGCGTAAAAAGCCAGTGGCAAACTATAAAGTTCGGGGAAATACCGTGCCCTTGGAACAAAAGTAATGTTCACAACGATGATCCAAGTCAGCAAATAAACCAGGAACAATGGCGGCACGAAGTTCAACGCTGATCCGAATGTTGGCGTCTCACGAAACTGCTCCGCCCGCCCGCGCCCGTAAGTCCGCAACATCCGACAAAACGCCCCCAGCGTCCGACGCGGACGACGATGCACGATGAAGTCCGGATCGTAAATCAACTTGCCGCCTTCCTTCTGGATTTCGTCCATCAGCGCGTTCTCCTCGTTGGGATAAAGCGCTTCGTTGAAGCCGCCATGCTTCAGCAACGTGTCGCGTCGCGCCATCAGGTTGCACAAGATGAGTTCCTTCTCGCTCGAAGGACGAACCGCGCCGACTTTGGCGTATCGTGCCCGGCTTGGTCCGAACGCCAGCCAGCTTGACAGCACCAGTGCGAAGACCTGCTCCAGTTCCGGCGCCTCCGGCGGACACAGATTCGGCCCGCCGAGCATCTGCACCTGCGGATCGCGAAAGTGAACGACCGCTTTCTGCAAATTGCCGGGCGGTGGAAGCGAGTCGTCATCTAGGAAGTAAATCAGCTCACCCTTTGCAGCCCGCAGCGCTGTGTTGCGTTGCACCGAAGGTTGTTTGCCCCGCGCCAGGATGATTTCCAGCTTGTCCGATGGATAATCCAATTGCCGTGCCACCGTCGCCGCCTGAACTTCGGATTCGTCAGGCCGCGCCGGAATGATGACCGTCACGCTCGGCAATTCATCGCTCACGCCGACAGGCTAGGGTTTTGCGCCGCGAAGTTCAAATTGGAAAGTGCTCGTGGACGACATGAGGAGGCGGACTTTTCCACGCGGATCAATCCACCTCCTTGCTTCAGCGGCTACCGGGCTGGAAATCTGATTGAAAACTCCCCTGCGTCGCCGCACACTTTAGCCATGAGTAAGTCTGTTTTTACCGGGCCGGTTTACGTGGTGCGCGATAACATTGACACCGATCAAATCATCTCCGCGCAATACCTGAACCTCGTGCCCACCATCGCCGAGGAATACGAAAAGCTCGGCAGCTACGCCCTCGACGGCCTGCCCGCTTCGCTCTATCCCACGCGCTACGTCGAAGCCGGCCAGCTCGACAGCAGGTATCCGATTGTCGTTGCCGGCAAAAACTTCGGATGCGGCAGTTCCCGCGAACATGCGCCCATCGCGATGGGCTCGGCCAATTGCGAGATCGTGCTCGCGGAAAGTTTCGCGCGCATCTTCTTCCGCAACTGCGTCGCCACCGGCGAACTGTATCCCTGCGAATGCGCCGATCGCCTCTGCGACATTCTCAAGACCGGCGACGTCGTGACCGTGGACCTCGACAAAGCCAGCGTGACCGTGCAAGCCACCGGCAAGGTGTATCAATTCAAACCGCTCGGCGACGTCCGTCCCGTGGTGGATGCGGGCGGTTTGTTCAACTTCGCGCGCAACAGTGGCATGATTGCGAAGTGATTTTCGCAAATGAATCTGCTCCCCTTTCCCCGCTTCCTTAAACTGCAAGCGGGAATTTTTGTTTTGCCGAAAGAGCAGCCGCTTTTAGGCATCGCCTGGGTTCGCAGCGCCAAAGCTCCCGATCATCCCGAGGGTTACTCGCTCACGATTGACCGGCGCGGCGTGCGTGTCGAATACCGTGAAACGGGAGGATTGCTCGCGGCCGGCGCAACCTTGCGGCAATTGCTCCGCGAATACGGCCGCCGCCTGCCCTGCCTCAGGATTCGCGACTGGCCGGACTTCGCGCGGCGCGGTGTGATGCTCGACATTTCGCGCGGTCGCGTGCCAAAGCTGGAGACATTGCTCGACCTCGTGGAGCGGCTGGCCGATTTCAAGATCAACGAGTTTCAACTCTACACCGAGCACACGTTCGCTTATCGCAACTACAAATCCGTGTGGCAAAGCTGGGGCGCGCTCACGGCGGCGGAGATTCGCAAGCTCGACGCCCGCTGCCGCGAACTCGGCATTGATTTGGTGCCGAACCAGAATTCTTTCGGCCATCTGCGCTATTTTCTCGAACACCCCAAGGTCAAAAGGCTCGCCGAAATCTCCGAGCCCTACGAAGGTTCAACCGGTGATTTCTTGCGCTTCCCCACCACGCTCGCGCCCAACCATCCCGGCACGATCAAATTCATCCGTGAGCTTTACGACGAGCTGTTGCCGAACTTCTCCAGCCAGTTTCTCAACGTCGGCTGCGATGAGACATGGGATCTGGGTCGCGGTCAGAGCAAGCAGCTTTGCGAGCGGCGCGGTAAAGGTCGCGTCTATGTGGATTTCCTGAAGCAGATTCACCGTGAAGCTTCCAAGCGCGGCCGACGCATGATGTTCTGGGGCGACATCATTTTGCATCACCCCGAACTTATCCGACGACTGCCGAAAGGGGTCATCGCCTTGAACTGGGGTTACGAAGCAACGCACCCGTTCGAGACGGAAGCGGCTACTTTTGCGAAGTCGAAAATTCCGTTCTACGTCTGCCCTGGCACGGCAACCTGGATGACATTGATTGGCCGCCACGATACGGCGTTTGCAAATCTCCGGCTTGCGGCCAAGGCCGGTCGCAAGCACGGCGCGATGGGCTATCTCAATACCGACTGGGGCGACGGCGGCCATCCGCAGCCGTTGGCGGTGAGTTGGCCGCTTTTCGCAATTGGGGCAGCGTATGGTTGGTGCAGCCAGACTTTTGAGGAGAGACTGCTCGTGCCGGTGTTGAGTCGCGATGTTTACGAAGACCCCACTCAACGTGTCGCAAAAGCCGCGCTCGACCTGGGTTTTGCCCATCGGAAGTTTGATTATCTGGAGTCGAACATCACGCCGTTTGGGGCGGTCATCGCGGCGCCACCGCCGGAAACGCGAGAACTATTTTGCCGCAGCGGGCTGAAGTACTACGCGCGAATCAACCCCAGGAAAATCCGTGCCGCGCTCGCGGAAGTTGAACGCCAACGCGCGGCGCTCGCCAAGGCGAGGCCGACCTCGCGAGCCGGCACGATTCTCAAACGGGAACTCGATCTCGCCGCGCGCATGGCCGCACAGTCCTGCCACATCATGCTTTGGCAACAGGCATTGGCCGGCAGAAAGAAGGACGAAGCTGGACGACTCGCCAAGGCCGGCATCAGTGCCTTGCGCCGGCTTGAACGCGAGTTCAAGGCGTACTGGCCTTTACGCAACAAGGCCACGACGGCGAAGTGTTCGCCGTTTCTTCAATGGCGAATCAACGACTACCGCCGCGGCAAGCTGCATTTCCCGCCGGAAGTTGCACGAACAACCGCAGCGAAGACTTATGCTGCGGAATGATACAGAGCGCCGGAGGATTGCTCGGCATACCAATCAAACTGGAATCGAGCCGGGCAATGCTCGGCGCTCCAATTAAAACGCCGGGGTCAATTCCACCTTCTTGCCGGGGGTGGCCACGATGTCTTCACCTTGCGCCCAGACGCTATCGTTGATGAGCAGCTTGAATTGCACTTTGTCCTTCGCCGGCACGGTCAAGCGCCAGGTCTGGGAATCCACATTTTCCAAGGGCAAACCGTGATCCCAGGAGAGTCCAGCGCCCTGCCCGCGCACAAACAGGTTGTTGCCGAAGCCAATATCAACCTTGGCTTCGATGGTGATCGGCACACCGGCAGTGATGGTGGCAGACTTGGCGGGGGCGACTTTTACCGGCGCGATTGAAGCCGCAACGGGCTTTGCCGTCACAGGCGCTTTGGGAGCGGCGGCAACAACCGGGGCAGCGGATACGGGCGCTTTCTTGGTGGTGGTCTTTTTCATACGGTTCACAAGGTTCAGTTTCAGTTCATTTGTTTCCACGTTGGCAAACACACGACATCGGCCATCTCCGGACTAAGGGAAACACCGAGCATCAGCCGGATAAAAGCTATGGCTGTGCCAAAGGCGGCTCGCCAACGGGGGTTCGCAGTCACAGGAAGCGCGACTGCCTAACCATTTGAGAGTCTCAAATCAGACGCGGCTTGTCAACGCCACACCCAACCGCAGCAATTTGCGGGCTGCGGCGTCCGTCCCGGCCTCGGCGTAGATGCGAAGAATCGGCTCCGTGCCGGAGCCACGCAACATCAGCCACGAGCCGTCCTGCGCCACGTATTTTACGCCGTCGAAGGATTTCACTTCCGCCAGCGGCGAACGCAGCAGCTTGTCCGGTGGATTGGCCTTGAGAAAGGCCATGAGTTCCCCGCGCTTTTCCAGAGGGAAATGCGTGTCAATGCGGCCATAGCGGTGCGGACCGAATTGGTTTTCGAGTTTCGCGATCAACCTGTTCAACGACACGCGCTCGAAAGCCAGCATTTCGAGCAGCATCAAACCGGCGGCAATGCCGTCGCGCTCCGGGATATGGCCGGGGAAGCCGATGCCACCGCTTTCTTCCGCGCCAAGCAGCACATCACCTTTCAGCATCTCCGCGCAGATGTATTTGAAGCCCACTCCGGTTTCGACGAGTTCCAGCCCGTAGGCGGCGCACATTTTGTCGAGCATTGAAGTTGTAGTGAGCGCCTTCACGACGCGGCCCTTGCCTTTGCGATTGTTGAAAAAGTGATGCAGCAGCAGGCAGATCAAAATGTGCGTCGTGAGATAATTGCCGCGCCCGTCCATGCCACCGACGCGGTCGGCATCACCATCGGTCACTAGGCAGAGATCGTGCGGATGCTGGCGAAGGAACGTCTGGCTGCGCTTGTAGTTGGCCTCGACCGGTTCGGGATTGATGCCGCCGAAGAGCGGATCGTGATTGCCGTTCAAAGTCGTCACCTTGCAGGTCGTGCCCGCCAGCAATTGTTCAAAGCAACCCGCGCCGACCCCGAATAATGCCTCATGGGCAAAACGCAGTCGTGACTTCGCAATCAACTTGAAATCCACGAGCTTTTTCAGCGCCGCGTAATGTTCCGGGCGAACGTCGCGGACCACGATCTGTTTCGCTTTGAGGCCATCGGCGAGTTTCAGACGGCGTACTGGATTGCGATCGAGATAACCTTCCACTCCTTTGCAGGTTTCCGGATCGCTGGAGCCGCCGTAGTGCGATTTGAGTTTGAACCCATTGAACGTCGGCGGATTGTGGCTGGCGGTGATCATCACGCCGCCAATGGCACGCTGTCGCTTGACGGCGAAGGACACGGACGGCGTGGGCGTGGGTTCGGGCGTGAGCACCACGGCGAAACCGTTGGCCGCAAAAATCTCCGCCGCGATGCGGGCGAACTCGTTGGACAGAAAGCGCCGGTCGTAGCCAACGACGACTTTGGATTCGGTGCCGGAGACCGGGTTCGCCCGCCAATAATCCGCCGTCGCCTGCGCCACGCGCGCGACGTTCGCGAAGGTGAAGTCCTCCGCAATGACCGCCCGCCAGCCGTCGGTGCCGAATTTGATGCTCATGAAAAATCAGACCTTCAAGTCCGCCAGCGCCGGATCATGGTGTTGTACCAATTTGCGCATCTTCGCCACCGCCTGTTTTAGACTATGGGCGGCGAACAAGGCGCTGCCGCTGACAAAAACGTCCGCCCCGGCCCGGGCGCATTCGCCGGCGGTTTTGAAATTCACCCCACCGTCCACGCCGATGGTGTAGGACAATTCCCGTTCGCGCCGCCAGGTGTTGACCTGTTGAATCTTGGGCAGTGTTTCGTAAATAAATTCCTGCCCACCGAAACCAGGATTCACCGTCATGATCAGCAGGTGATCAATCTGCTCAAGGAAAGGTTGCACCAAGCCGATGCTGGTGGGCGGATTGATCGAGAGACCGACCTTCTTGCCCAGCTTGCGGATCTTCCACAGCAAGGGCGTGACGTGGTCACCCAATTCCACGTGAAGGATAATCTGATCCGCCCCGGCCCGCGCGAAGGGTTCGAGCAGAATCTCCGGTTTGGAACACATGAGATGCACGTCGAAGAACATTTTTGTCAACGGGCGGATGGTCTTCACCACCGCAGGACCAAAGGAGATGTTGGGAACGAAATGCCCGTCCATGATATCGAGATGCAGCCACTCCGCGCCCGACCTGGAAGCACGCAAGGTGTCCTTGGCAAAGTTCCCGTAATCAGCGGCCAGCAGCGACGGCGCGATAATCATGCGCGACAGCTAACCAGAAGCTGCCACGCGTGGGAAGTTGGAAGATTTTCAGGCTGCCGGCGCCGGGGCTGGTGTCCCTAGTCCCGGGAGCGAAGGGGGCGTGGGTTTCGGCGGCAGCTCGGGCAACGGCGTACCGGCAGGCGCACCCATCATCGGGCCAGCCTCCGGCGGTTTCGGTGGGGCGGTAAACTTGCCGGTACGGACAATCTCTTCGACTTGTGCCCCGTCCAAAGTTTCAATCTCGAGCAGCGCCTTGGCGATCAACTCCAGTTTGTCACGGTTCGTCTCAATGATGTTCTTCGCCGTCTTGTAGGCCTCATCAATGATCCGCTTGACCTCGGTGTCAATCTCCTGCGCCGTCTGTTCGCTGTAATCCTTCGCGCGCATCATATCGCGGCCAAGGAAGACATATTCCTGACTCTCGCCGTAAAGCACATGCCCCAACCGTTCGCTCATACCCCAATGCATGATCATGGCCTTGGCCATGCCGGTGGCCTGTTGAATATCACTGGCGGCGCCGCTCGAAATATCATCGGTCACATATTCCTCGGCGATACGCCCGGCCATCGTCATAATGATCGTGTCAATCGCCTGCTTCTTGCGCATGTTCAACACATCTTCCTTGGGCAAAGACATCGTCACGCCCAGCGCGCGGCCGCGCGGGATGATGGTGACCTTGTGCAGCGGGTGCGTGTGCTTGAGAATCACATTGACGAGGGCATGTCCGGCCTCGTGCCAGGCCGTGGCTTTCTTTTCCTCGTCGGACATGGCCATGCTGCGACGTTCGCGGCCCCAACGGACCTTATCGCGCGCTTCTTCAAGTTCAGGCATACCAATGCCCTTCTTGTTGGTGCGGGCAGCCAGCAAGGCAGCTTCGTTCAAAAGATTTGCCAGTTCAGCACCGGAGTACCCCGGCGTGCCACGGGCAATAATCGAAAGGTCAACTTCAGGCAGCAGCTTCACGTTCTTGGCGTGAACTTTCAAAATGCCTTCGCGCCCGCGCACGTCCGGCAGATTGACAGTGACCTGGCGGTCAAAACGGCCAGGGCGCAACAACGCGGGATCAAGCACATCAGGTCGGTTCGTCGCAGCAATGATGATGATACCCTCTTGCGTATCGAAGCCATCCATCTCCACGAGCAACGCATTCAGCGTCTGTTCGCGTTCATCATTGCCGCCACCGAGGCCATGACCGCGCGAGCGACCGACGGCGTCAATTTCGTCAATGAATACCAGGCACGGCGTATTCTTCCGCGCCTGCTCAAACATATCGCGCACACGGCTCGCACCGACGCCAACAAACATTTCCACAAAGTCTGAACCGCTGATGCTGAAGAACGCCGCGTCGGCTTCGCCGGCAATGGCCTTCGCCAGCAACGTCTTGCCCGTGCCGGGCGGGCCAATCATCAGCACGCCCTTGGGAATGCGCCCACCGAGGCGCTGAAACTTCTTCGGGTCTTTGAGAAACTCAACCAGTTCGGAAACTTCCTCAATCGCTTCATCCACCCCGGCCACATCCTTGAACGTGGTCTTGTTGCGTTCCTTGGCTAGGAGGCGTGCCTTGCTCTTGCCGAAACTGAGGGCGCCCTTGCCCGCCATGCGAATCTGGCGGATGAAGAAGAACCAGAGGAACAGGCCGATGATGCCCAAGAAGAGCAACTGCATACCGATGCTGTAAAGCAACGCACTCGACTCCCGCGGCTCGATCTTCTCGACGCCGAGAAGTTTGTTCTCAATCTGCTCCGTCAGCCGGGCCTTGGTCCGGAAGGGGACTTCGGCGGGTTTGCCGTCCTTGAGGATCTTGTTGCCCTCTTTGTCCGTGGCGTAGTAATTGCCGACAATTTCCGTCAGGTAAGAGGACTGGGCGCCATAGTTGATGGTGGCACTGGCAACGAGGTTGGAATCCACCTTTTGCTGAAACTCGTATTGGGTCAGCACATTGTACTGCACGCCGCCCATGCGATCCTTCATGGTTGCCAACAGCACGATGCCGCCAATGATCACGGCCCAGACCACCCAAGTGCGGGGTTGCAGGCGAAACTCCCCGCCCTTTTTCACATTCTTGTCGTCGTCGTTGTTTCGATTGTCTTCAGCCATGGTATTATAGCGCGGCCAACCTAGCATGGTGGCATCAGCCCCGCAATGAGGTAGTTTAGGGGCGTTCCCAGCGCCAGTCCAGTCGCCGTCGCGTGTCCGGCCTAAGTTTGAACTCTTCGCCGATGCGCTGGCCTTCGATCCAAAAAATTATCCCGGACGCAGTCGTGGCGACGATCAGCTTCTGCCGCCGCTCGCGCGCGATCTTTTGGTTCGTGAACCAATCCTGGAGCTTCACCGCGGCCGACATGCCGATCGGTTGAAAACGATCTCCCGGCTGCCAATGCCTCAGCACGATGCGTGATCCTACCCGGTCGGCGTCAAAAATCTCCCGCCCTGCAGCCGGCTTGCTCCGGCGCTTGCCCCGACGTGAAACCTGGCGCCAACTGATTTTCACCCCGGCAAATTCCGCATTATCCGATTGCTTCGTCAGCCTGACGACCTGGCGCTGCCGCCGAAAACTTCCGCGGATGGTCGTCACCTGTAAAATCTGGCCCGCCTCGTCACAGCGGAGACGAAGACCGGGAGCAACCGTCACTGGATGACCCGGCGGACACCTGAGAGCTTCGACCAGATCAAAACCCGCTTCGAGATTTCGCTGCCGGAGTTGGAGTTGAATCACCCGTCGCTGGAGACCCACCGGTTGGCTGACAATTTGGCGCAACGCCGGTTTGAGGTTGAGCCAGGTCCGTGCGGCTTCGGTGGCGACGTCAGCGTCCGCCCCGATAATTTCCATCATCCGCAGGACCATCCGATCCAAGGCAGGCTGAAAGCGGCGACGCAACCGGGGGAGCAGTTCGTGCCGGAGGCGGTTTCTGAGCATGTCACCGCAACTATTGCTGGCGTCTTCCCGATGGCGAATTCGCCACTCCTGCGCGATCTGCCTTAACGCCTCCTTGGTCACGTTCAGCAGCGGTCGGACAATCTTCAGCCGCCCGTCCGCCGGTGAAACCGATTGCCACTTCATGCCTGCCAGACCATCGCCACCTGCTCCGCGCAACACGCGCAGGAAAAACAACTCCACTTGATCGTCCGCATGGTGGGCCACCGCGATGGCGCGACAATTCGCCCGGCGGGCGGCGCCTGCCAGAAACTTGTGCCGCAGTTCACGGGCGGCCATTTCGATTGAGAGTCCGCGTTTTCTCACCAGCGCCCTGACTGATGCCCGGCCCGTCTGGAACGGTAAACCCAGGGCGGCTGCCGCCTTCCGCACAAACCGCGCATCGGCATCGCTGGCCCGACCGCGCAATTGGTGATTGAAGTGAGCTACGAAAAGCTTCCAGCCGAAACGCGGTGCCAACTCATGGAGCACGTGCAACAACACCATCGAGTCCAGCCCCCCCGAAACCGCCACGAGCACTCTCCCGCCATTGTCAAACAGCTTACGCTCCGTAACGGATCGTCCAACGTGCTCCGGCAGGTTTGTCATTTTACCAGCTCGTGTGCCGAACGAGCGTCCGGCGTCGAGGTCAATCCCGGAAATTCTGGAACTGCAAGGCCACAGGAAAATCCTTGGCGCGCACCGCCGCGATGACGCCCTGCAATTCATCTCGGCTCTTGCCTGTCACGCGAATCTGCGAATCCTGAATTTGCGTCGTCACCTTGAACTTCCCGTCCCGGATGAAACCCGTGACCTGCTTGGCAATGTCCGTTGCGATGCCTTGCTTGATCTTGATAACCTGCCGCGCGTGCCCCAGCGGTGAGACGTCCGGCGGGCATGGTTCAACGTTCTTCATGCTGATGTTCCGCTTGGCCAGCTTGCCCATGACGATTTCGTCCAACGCCTGGATCTTGAACTGGTCCTCCGCGGAAAGCTTGATCTCGTTCTTTTCGAGGACGATTTCGGCCTTGCTCCCCTTGAAGTCGAATCGGTTCGCCAGTTCCTTCTTGGCGATGTTCACCGCGTTCTCGATTTCCATCGAGTTGACTTCGCTAACAATATCGAATGACGGCATGGGCGGATTTTAAGGAACCGCTCGGGGATGTGAAGGCTTTTGAGCATCGCCCGGAAACCAGCGTGCGGGAGTCACCCGATTTGCGCTTGACGTAGTATCGCCATATTTCTACTCTTTGGTTAGAACGGATAGATGGGCTGGCGAAAGCCGGCGTGCCAAGTCGGAAGAGTAACAATCTGCCGACTTTTTTGTTCCCCCGGTGGGAACGCAGTGACGAGCGTATGAATGCCGATTTTTTAGCAGTTTTGGAATTCTGGGAGCGCGAGAAGGGCATCAGCCGTGATGTCCTGGTCGGGGCTGTACAGGAGGCCCTGCTCTCCGCCGCCAAGAAGGCTGTCGGCCCGGCCCGCGAATTGCGCGTGGCCATTGATCCCAAAAACGGTGACATTAAAGCCTTCGCAAAGCTCATTGTTTCCGAAAAAGTCATTTCCAAGCACGACCAGATTTCCGTGTTTGACTCTCGCCGCATCAAGCCCGACGCCCAAGTCGGTGACGAACTGGAGATCGAAGTCACGCCAACCGGTTTTGGCCGCATTGCCTCCCAATATGCAAAACAGGCGTTGATGCAACACATCCGCCGCGCCGAGAAGGCGTTGATCTTCACCGAGTTCAAGGATCGCGTCGGCGACATCATCAGCGGCACCGTCCGCCGATTTGACCGTTCAGACGTACTGGTTGACCTCGGCAAGTATGAAGCGTTGCTTCCCAACAAGGAGCGCGTCCCGACCGAAGAATACCAGATCGGTGAACGCATCCGTTGCTTTGTCAAAGCCGTCGAGCAAGGACCGCATGGGCCGGAAATTATCCTGTCCCGGGCCGACCCCCGTTTCGTCATCAAGCTGTTCCAAGTGGAAGTTTCCGAGATCAGCGATGGCACCATCGAGATTAAGGGCATTGCGCGCGAACCCGGTTTCCGCACCAAACTCGCCGTCTGGACTCGCGATGAAAAGGTTGACCCGGTCGGCGCGTGTGTCGGTTTGCGCGGCCAGCGCGTGAAGAACATCGTCCGCGAGCTCAACAACGAAAAGGTGGACATCATCAAGTGGTCACCGAACGTTCGGGACTACATCACCAACGCACTGTCGCCCGCCAAGCTCAAGACTTTCGAGGTGGATGAGACGACCAAGCGCGTAAAGATCCTCGTCAGCGACGATCAACTTTCGCTCGCCATCGGCAAACGCGGCCAGAACGCGCGGCTTACCTCCAAGCTCACGGGCTGGCAGGTGGACATCGAAGCCGAAGTCGTGGTGACCAAAGGCTTCGAGGAAAAGGTGGCCGAAGCGGTGGAACAACTGGCCGCCATCGAAGGCATCACGCGCGAACAGGCGGATGCGCTGGTTCACGCAGGTCTCACCCGGTTGGAGGACTTGCTGCAAACCGACGAGAGCGATTTGAAAGACATCCCGGTGATTGGGGAACAGGCCGGCGCCGTGTTGAACGCTGCACGCGCAGAAACCCTGCGGCGCACGCTCAAGGTTGGTGAATCGCCGGTGTCTGGTTAGCATGAGCACGGCAGAGAACATTGCCGCCTGGTTTTTGAGTCTATGAAGGCGTGTTGCCTCCACGGACTGTCGGTGTGGAAGAATTATGCCCGTACGCATTTACGATATTTCGAAGAAGCTTGGCCTGGAAAACAAGGAAGTCCTGGCCGCCGCCAAAGCCTTGGGCATTGCCACGGCCAAGGTCCCGTCCAGCTCGCTCGATAAAATCACCGCCGAGTATCTCGAAGAGGAAATCCTCAAGACGCACCCGGAAGCTGCCGCCCGACTCAAGCCCGCCGCCCCCGCCCCCGAGCCAAAACCCGCGCCCGTCGAACAGAAAATCGAAATCATTAAGGCGCCACCGGCACCCGAACCGCCGCCGGTCGTAATCGCCGAGCCACCGGCACCGCCCGTGGTGGAAACTCCGGTGGTCCCGGTCGAACCCCCTCCACCGGCACCCGTCGTCGAGGTCGCGCCGCCCAAACCCATCGCTCCACCGGCACCAGTTGCCCCGCCAACCCCACCGGAACCGCCCAAACCGAAAGTCGGCGAAAAAGTTGGTTTCATCCAGCTCACCCCGAGACCTCCGGCCCGTCCGCCCGAACGCGGCGGCGCCAAGCCCCCTCCCCGACCGGATGGCGGTCGCACCGATTTCATGCGCCGTGGCGATATTCGCCAGGTGCGCGGCGGCACCACACCGCCCGGCCAGTCCCGGCCGCCCGGCCAGCGGCCGATTGAGCCGGCCAAACCCTCCACGCCGCGCGTCAACCTGCCTGCCGACGCGCAAATCATCACGATCAAGCCACCCATCGTCGTGCGTGAACTGGCGGAGCAGCTCAAGCAGAAACCCTTCAAGATCATTGCCGACCTCATGGAAGTGGGCGTCTTCGCCAACGTCAACCAGGCGATTGACGAGAAGATCGCCGTCCAGGTTTGCGCCAAATACGGCTTCAAGTTCGAAGTCGAGAAGCGCGCCAAAGGCGAAGGCCAGGTTCACGCGCCCATCAAAAAGGTCGAAGTTGATACTGAGGACAAACCCGAACAACTCAAGCCGCGCCCGCCCGTCGTCACCATCATGGGCCACGTTGACCACGGCAAGACTTCGCTGCTCGACGTGATTCGCAAGGCCAACGTCGCCGCTGGCGAAGCCGGTGGCATCACCCAGCACATCGGCGCCTACACCATTTCCTTTCCGCATCCGGAACGGAAGAATGACCTCCAGCAGATCACCTTCCTCGACACCCCCGGCCATGCGGCGTTCAGTTCTATGCGCGCCCGCGGCGCGAACGTCACCGACATCGTCGTGCTGGTGGTGGCGGCCAATGACGGCGTCATGCCGCAAACGCTGGAAGCATTGAACCACGCCAAGGCCGCCAAAGTCCCGATCCTGGTTGCGGTCAACAAGTGCGATCATCCGAACGCGAACCCGATGAAGGTCCGCCAGCAATTGCAGGAAAAAGGGCTCGCCCCGGACGATTGGGGTGGCGACACCATCTTCGTGGATTGTTCCGCGCTGACCAAACAGGGCGTGGACAAATTGCTCGAAATGATTTTGCTCCAGGCTGACCTGTTGGAACTCAAGGCGAACCCGGACCGCCTGGCCAAAGGCAACGTCATCGAGTCCGGCATTGAGCCCGGCGGCCCGATGGCCACCGTCCTTGTGCGCAAAGGCACCCTGCGCCGGGGCGATGTCATCATCTGCGGCGAGTATTACGGCAAGGCCCGCGCCCTCATCAATGAGGAGGATAAGCGTCTCGACGAGGCCAGTCCGTCGGTGGCGGTCAAAGTACTCGGCCTCAATGGCGTCCCTGATGCCGGATTGGAATTCAGCGTCGTCGAGGACGAACGCACCGCCCGCGACCTTGCCTCCGAACGCGCGCAGGCCGGGCGGGCCGAGAGCCTCGAAGCCAAGTCCAAGGTTACGTTGGAAAATCTCTTCGCCACGCTCAATTCGCAACAGGGCAAAACCCTCAAGGTCGTGGTCAAGGCCGACACCCAGGGCTCGGTGGAAGCCATCGTGGAGGCCCTCAAAAAGATTGAGTCGGACAAGGTCGCGCTCGAAGTCATCCATAGTGATGTCGGCGCGATCACCGAAAACGACGTGGCCCTCGCCTCCGCTTCGCACGGGATTATCCTCGGCTTCCATACCCGCGTGGACAGCACCGCGGCCGAAAAAGCCAAGCGCGAGACCGTGCAGATCAAGCTTTACGCCATTATCTACGAGCTGATTGATCAGGTGAAGGACGGCATGGCCGGCCTGCTTGATCCTGTGGCCAAGGAAGTCATCGTAGGCTCGGCCGAAGTCCGGCAGGTGTTCGAACTCTCGAAAGGCGTGCCCGTCGCCGGCTCCATGGTCACAGCCGGTCGCATCGTGCGCGGTAAGGTCCGCGTCCGCCGCCGCAAAGATGTCATCTACGAAGGCGTCACCCAGTCGCTGCGGCGTTTTCAGGACGAAGTCAACGAAGTCCGGGCCGGCCTCGAATGCGGCATTCGCATCGAGGGTTTCAGCGAAATCCAGGTCGGCGACGTCGTCGAGTGTTACACCATCGAAAAAGTCGCGCAGAAACTGTGAGGAATGGATTTTTGGACGAAGGTGCTGGGGAGCCAGGGCCGGCACCATCGTCAATCACCCATCAAAAATCGTAAATCCAATGCCTGCTCTCCGTCACGAACGAGTCCGTGAATTGCTCAAGCGCGCGATCGGCGAAGCCATCCGCCGCGAGTTCAATGTCACCGAGGCGGGCTTGATCTCCGTCAGCGATGTGGAATGCGCGGGCGACCTCAAGTCCGCGACGGTCTTCATCAGCATCCTCGGCAGCGCGGACCAGCAAAAGCGCGGCCTCGCCCTGCTCACCGAACATCGTGCCCGCATTCAGGGCCTGATGGCCAAGGCCGTCATCTTGAAGTACACCCCGACCCTGCGCTTCGTGACCGATGATTCCGTGGTGCGCGGCAACCGCGTCTTGCAGATCATCGAGGAACTCGACAACACCTCGCCGGTGAGCGAAAAGAAATCCGACCAGGAATGAACACGGCCAACCAGCGCTCAACCGCCCAACATTTCCATTCCCCACACCCGTGAAATCGCAACCTGCCATCGTTACCCGCATCATCGAAGCCATTCGTGAGGCCAAGACGATCTGCATCGTTGGCCACGTCCGTCCGGACGGTGATTGCATCGGCTCCCAACTCGGCCTGATGCTCGCCTTGCGCGCCGAGGGCAAAAAGGCCGTTTGCTGGAACGAAGACTCGGTTCCCGAAAAATACCGCTTCCTCGATCCTGACCGCGACTACGAGAAGCCGAAGCCGGGCGAGGAGTTCGATCTCGTCATCGCCACCGACTGCGCCAGCTTCGAGCGCCTCGGCAAGGTTGGCGAATGCGTCAAGCAACGCAAACAGCTCATCAACATTGATCATCACGAGAGCAATACCCGCTACGGCGACCTCAACTGGATTTCGCCTCGCGAACCCTCGACCGGCGAACTCATTTATCGCCTGCTCAAAACGGCCCGCTGGTCCATCACCCCGCGCATCGCCGACCTGCTGTTCACCGCCGTCTCGACCGATACCGGCTCGTTCCAATACGCCACCACCCGCCCGGGCACATTTCACGTCGGGGCCGAACTCGTGACCCGCGGGGCGGACCTCGCCAAGATTTGCAACGAGGTTTACCAGTCGTTCCCGCTCTCGCGCGCCCGGCTGCTCAAGCTGCTTTACAGCAAGTTCAAGCTGACCCACAACGACCGCGTCGCCTACTTCTGGCTCAAGAAAGCCGCGCTCGCCCGCACCGGCGCGGACAGCAACGACACCGAAGGTTTGATTGACCATATCCGCGCCATCGAACCCGTGGTCGTGGCCTGCATCTTCGAGGAACTTGAACCCGAACTCACCCGCATCAGCCTCCGCTCCAAAAGCGACAAGGTGAACGTCAGCGAGATTTGCGGCCAGTTCGGTGGTGGCGGTCATTCCGCGGCGGCGGGCGCCCGCATCCCGGGCCGGCCCATGTCCGTCCAGCGCCGCGTGATTGCCGCGGTCAAACGGGCCATCAACAAGGCGCGCTGACCCGCCATGCAAGACTTCACCGCCCTCGACGGCGCCATCCTCATTGATAAACCCAGCGGCCCGACCTCGCACGATGTCGTGGACGCCATCCGCCGGAAGTTCGGCATCAAGAAAGTCGGCCATTGCGGCACCCTCGATCCGGCCGCCACCGGCCTGCTCATCATCGTCCTCGGACGCGGCACCAAGCTTTCCGAAAAACTGATGGGCGACGACAAGGTCTATGAGGGCACGATAAAATTCGGCGAGGCCACCGACAGCTACGATGCCGACGGCGAACTCACGGACTCCCTGCCCGTCCCCCCGCTCACCCTTGACCAGTTGAACGAGGACGCCGCCACGTTCATCGGCGACATCATGCAAGTGCCACCGATGGTTTCTGCCATCAAAAAGGCCGGCGTGCCGCTGTACAAGCTGGCGCGCAAAGGCGTGGAAGTGGAACGTGAGCCGCGCCTCATCCACATCTACAACTTCCGCTTCACGGAATACACGGAGCCGCTCGCCACCTTCAAGCTCGCCTGCACCAAGGGCACGTACGTCCGCAGCGTCGCTCACGATCTCGGTCAGAAACTCGGTTGCGGCGCTCACCTCGCCACCTTGCGCCGTTCGGTCTCCGGCAAGTTCGACGTCGCCGATGCGAAGCCGCTGGACGAGGTCCTCAAGCTTTCCGTCTCGGAATTGGAGCAACGCGTGATTCCGTTCTTGAAGCTGGCCGCAGCGTGAAAGCACCCAACACCAGCCTCCCACCTCCCAGGAAGCTCCAATCTTCCAGCCTCAAAAGCTGCGGTCACCGGGGCCAGCTCGTTTGGTCTTTGGTGCCGGGAATTTCTCTGGAGCTTGGCGCCTGGATGTTGGAACTTTGGCCCGGATGAAAGTCGTCCCTTCCGCCACTGAAATCACGTCGGGTAAAGTCTGCCTCGCCATCGGCGTCTTCGACGGTGTGCACCTCGGCCATCAGCAGATCATTCGGCAGACGGTGGCCGACGCGCAATCGCACGAAGCCGCAGCCGTGGTGGTCACCTTCGACCAACACCCGAACGCCATCGTCGCGCCGGACAAAGTGCCACCGCTGATCTATTCCCGTTCGCAAAAACTCCACGCCCTTGAATCCCTCGGGGCCAACGCTCTGCTGGAAATTCCTTTCGACCGGCCTTTCAGCCAGCAGACCGGCGAACAGTTCATCCGCTCGCTCGCCCGCGACCTGCACCGCATCCACAGCATCTGCGTCGGCGCGGATTTTGTTTTCGGCTGCAAGCGCAGCGGCAATGTCGCGCTCTTGCGGACGCTCGGTG
This sequence comes from Limisphaerales bacterium, assembly GCA_044225555.1. GTDB lineage: Bacteria > Verrucomicrobiota > Verrucomicrobiia > Limisphaerales > JADLHS01 > JADLHS01. The sequence continues at coordinate 301,346 of JBGAIM010000004.1, forward strand.
GCGACCTCGGTTTTCAGGTTCACGGCCTCTCCGCCGTCGCACTTGATGGCGAAACCGTCAGCAGCACGCGCATCCGCGAAGCCATTCGCGCTGGCGACTTTGACGCGGCCAGTCAGATGCTCGGCCGCGCCTACTCGCTCGCGGGCCTCGTCACGCATGGCGACCACCTCGGCCAGCAACTCGGTTTTCCCACGGCGAACCTCGCCACGCCCGGCCTGCTGCTTCCGCCGCATGGAGTTTATGCCGCGCACGCCGTGGTTGGCGGGCAGGCGCACCGTGCCGTGCTGAACATTGGTCGCCGTCCCACCGTACAAAATCCCCCGCCGACGCCGCGCGTCGAAGTCCACCTGCTGGATTTCTCCGGCGATCTCTATGGCCAGGTACTGGAAGTGACCTTTACCGCCAAGCTCCGCGCCGAGCAGAAGTTTGCCTCCCTCGACGAACTCAAGGCCCAGATCGCCCGCGACATCGCCGAAGCCCGGACGAGATTCTAGCCACGGATGGACACCGATAGACACGGATTAATTCCGGTCTGGAGAGCGGCCTCGCCTGATTTTCCCCATCCGTGTAGATCCACGTCCATCCGCGGTCAAAAATCCATTGAACACTCCGACTGGATTCCCTGTCCATCAGTCCGTAGAATCGGAAAACAAACATGAGCACAGGAATCAACGCCATCAACGAAGCGGTCAAGGAAGCGAGCGCCTTCACCCAACCGCTGTTTAACGAACTCGGCAAGGTCATCGTCGGCCAGCAATATCTCACCGAGCGGCTGGTCATCGGCCTGCTCGCCAACGGCCACGTCCTGCTCGAAGGCGTGCCCGGCTTGGCCAAAACGCTCGCCGTAAAATCACTTGCGAACTGCATGCACGTCAAATTCTCGCGCCTGCAATTCACGCCGGACATGCTGCCCGCCGACGTCGTCGGCACGCAGATTTACAATCCGCAGTCCGGCGGCTTCAGCACGCGCAAAGGGCCGGTCTTCGCCAACCTCGTTCTCGCCGATGAAATCAACCGCGCGCCCGCCAAGGTGCAGAGCGCCCTGCTCGAAGCCATGCAGGAAAAGCAGGTCACCATCGGCGACCAGACTTACAAACTCGACGAACCGTTCCTCGTGCTCGCCACGCAGAATCCCATCGAGCAGGAAGGCACGTATCCGTTGCCCGAAGCGCAGGTGGACCGATTCATGTTGAAATTGAAGATCGGTTATCCGACGCGCGCCGAGGAGCGGCAGATTCTCGAAGTGATGGCGAAAACGTCCGGCACGCCTACCGCCAGCGCGGTCGTTGACCCGGAGCAGATTCTCAAGGCGCGCGAAGTCATCAACGACATTTACGTGGACGACAAGGTGAAGGATTACATCGTGGACCTCGTCTGCGCCACGCGCGATCCCGACCAATACAAGATTGCGGTGAAAGATTTCATCCAGCTCGGCGCGTCGCCGCGCGCGACCATCGCGCTGACGCTGGCGGCCAAGGCGTATGCGTTCCTCAAGGGCCGCGGCTACGTGACCCCGCAGGATGTGAAGAGCATCGGCATGGACGTGTTGCGCCACCGCGTGGCCATCACTTACGAAGCCGAGGCCGAGGAAAAAACCAGCGAAACGGTCATCCAGAAAATCTTTGATGAACTGCCCGTGCCGTGAAGAAATTGATTTCCAAAAGCCAATTTGGGGCATTGACCGTTGTGCTGGCGTTTGCTGTCGCTTCGTTTGGTTGTTCTGCTTCAAGACGCGAACACTGGATAGACGCTACCGAAAAAGCGGACACTCTAGTTCAACCCGAACATGTGCATTTGGCTGGCTTGGTTATTTTTCCGGACACGAGGCAAGCTATCTCGAAATATCTAGGAAGAGATGCTCCGCCGCTCTGGACACCATCAACAAATATCGTAGTAGACGCTCTCAACCAGCTTCCCAACTATTTATTGTCCACAAACAAAGGTCCTCTTGCGCATCCGCTCTACGCAGAAAAGTGCTTACCCGCCAAAGAAAACTTGCCCACAAGCATCTGCCAAGTCGTAGGAATCACATTTGAGGGTCGTAAGGGAGTTCTGCTTAATTTCCTCCCCTCCGACAGAAGTGTTTTCACGGAAAACTGGCAGCAGCGATTTATCAAAGTATATGACGGCGGTGCTCGGTGGTGGAGTGTCGTTTACTTGCCAGACGAAAAAACTTTCACCGGTTTGCGGTTTGACCTGGGTTACTAATAATATGATTCCCCGCGAGATTCTCAAAAAAATCCGGCAGATCGAGATTCGCACGAACCGCATCGTGACCGAATCGCTCGCGGGCGCGTATCATTCCGTCTTCAAGGGCCAGGGCATGAACTTCGACGAGGTGCGCGAATACCAGCCCGGCGACGACGTGCGCGCCATTGACTGGAACGTCACCGCGCGGATGAATCATCCGTTCATCAAGAAGTTCGTCGAGGAACGCGAACTCACGCTCATGCTCGTCGTGGACGTGAGCGGGTCGGGCCTGTTCGGCTCGCGCGACCAGTCCAAGCGCGAACTCGCCGCCGAGATCGCCTCGGTGCTCGCCTTCTCCGCCATCCGCAACAACGACAAGGTCGGCCTCATCCTCTTCAGCGACGAGGTGGAAAAATTCATCCCGCCGCGCAAAGGCCGCAGCCACGTGCTCCGCGTCATCCGCGAAGTGCTGTTCTTCGAACCCAAACGGCGTGGCACGGATTTGAATGCGGCGTTGGAATTTCTCCTACGCGTGCAATCGCACAAGGCTGTCGCCGTCGTCGTGTCGGACTTCATCGGTTCACCCGCCGAGACCAAGACCGCCAGCCGCCGCAAGTTGCGCCCGCAAATGATGCTGCTCGAATCGCTGGCGCAAGCGTCGTTCACGATGCTCAAGCAGGTGAACCGCCGCCACGACGTCGTCGCGGTACAGATCACCGACCGCTACGAACTGGAATTGCCCGCGCTGGGCCGCCTCGTCCTGCGCGACGCCGAAACCGGTGAAGTCATCGAGATCAACACCGGCGATGCCCGCAAGCGCGCCGCCTTCACCGAACGCCAGCTCAAAGCGCAGAACGATACCGCACGCCTGTTTCGCTCGGCGGGCATTGACTCTATCCAGTTGCGTACGGACCAGCCTTACGGCGCGGCGCTCGGAAAGTTTTTTGAAACACGGGAGAAGCGGAGGGCCCGGGGTTAGTTTATGGCACTCGTCACTAACGCTTCCACTGCAACCCCGGCAGCCCTGCCGGCCGCGCCCACGGCGACGGACATCCGCGACATCGCACCGCTGGTGGAAATTCCAAGCGGCTATGAATGGTTGTGGTGGACCCTCGGTGCAATGGCGGTTTTGATCGCCGCGATGCTGCTGGCGCGCTGGTGGCGCAAGCGGGCCACGCAAGTTCCGGTCATTCCTCCCCAGCCCGCCCATATCCGTGCGAAGCAGAAGTTGCAGGAAGCCTTGGCGCTCATTGCCCAGCCCAAGCCCTTCGTCATCGCCGTATCCGACGCGGCGCGCAGCTATCTCGAAGAACGGTTCAATTTCCGTGCGCCCGAGCGCACGACCGAGGAATTCCTGCTGGATCTCAAGCGGACAGACCTGCTCACCCGCGACCAAAAGGAAAGTCTCAGTGCGTTCCTCGAGCGCTGCGACCTGGTCAAGTTTGCCCGATACGAGCCCGGCGAGGCCGAATTGCGCGATCTACATGGCTCGGCGGTAAGGCTGGTGGCGGAGACGGAACCGCCTGAAGTCCCGGGCCCGCAGCCCGAAATCCAAAGCCCGCAGCCGGTATGACTTTCGCCCATCCCTACGTTCTGTTGCTGCTGCTGCTGTTGCCCCTGGCGGCCTGGCTGAAAGGCCGGCGCGGCCAGCCACCGGCGTTCGTTTATTCCTCGGTGCAATTGTTGCGGGGCGTGCAGGACATCGCGAAATCGCAGGCCGGACGCCTGCTCGCGGCGCTGCGCTGGCTGGCGCTGGCGTTGTTCATCGTGGCGCTGGCGCAGCCGCGCTTCACCAAATTCGACACCACCAAAGCGACGGCCAGCGGCGTGGACATCGTGGTGGCGTTCGACCTGTCCGGCAGCATGGAGGCGGAAGATTTTGAAATTCGCGGGCAGCGGGTGAACCGGGTGAACATGGCCCGGGCCGTGTTGGAACAGTTCATCGCCAAGCGACCCAGCGACCGCATCGGCCTGGTGGCCTTCGGGACTCAGGCTTACATCGCCTCGCCGATCACGCTGGATCACGACTTCCTGTTGAAGAATCTGGAACGGCTCGATCTTAACACAATCAACGGCAACCAGACCGCCATCGGCTCGGCCTTGAGCACGGCGGTAAACCGCCTGCGGGAGTTGAAGTCGAAAAGCAAGATCGTGATCCTCATGACGGATGGCCAGAACAACGCCGGCAAAGTCGCGCCGCTCACCGCCGCCGAGGCGGCCCAGGCGCTGGGCGTGAAGGTTTACACCATCGGCGTGGGCACGCAAGGCCAGGCCCCCACCCCAACCACCGACATGTTCGGGCGGCGGGTTTACCGGATGGTGCCGGTGGACATTGATGAAGGCACGCTGCAGAAAATCTCGGACCTGACGGGCGGCAAATATTATCGCGCGGACAACGCCGAGAAGTTCAAGGCGATCTACGCCGAGATTGACAAGCTGGAAAAGACCGAGGCGGACGTGAAGAAGTTCGCCCAGCACACGGAATTGTTTCACTGGCTGATCGCCCTCGGCGTCCTGGTGCTGACCGCCGAAATCGCCCTGGGCCAGACCGTGCTGAGGAGGCTGCCGTGAACTTCGCCTACGGACATATTCTTTGGATGCTGCTGATCATTCCACCCCTGCTGGTGATATTCTTCTGGTGGGCATGGCGCGAGCGACAGCGGTTGATGGCGCAATTCATCCAGGCGCGATTGCTGCCCGGCCTGATCACCGGAGTTTCACCAGCGCGGCAGAAGGTGCGCCTGGTCTTGATCGTCACCGCCTTCACGCTGCTCATTGTGGCCATGGCCCGGCCGCAATGGGGCTTCACGTGGCAGGAATCAAAACAGAAGGGCTTGGACATCGTCGTGGCGATCGACACGTCGAAATCCATGCTGGCCGAAGACATCACACCCAATCGCCTGCAACGCGCCAAGCTTGCCGCCCTCGATCTGATGCAACAGGCAAAGTCGGACCGGCTCGGGCTCGTGGCCTTCGCCGGCGGTGCGTTTCTGCAATGCCCGCTGACAATTGACGACAATGCGTTCCGGCAAAGTGTCGATACCCTGGATGTGAACATCATCCCGCAAGGCGGCACCGCCCTGGCCGAGGCGATCAACACCGCCTTGAGCGCCTTCAAGGAAGGCGACAACTTCAAGGTATTGGTGCTCTTCACGGATGGCGAAGACAACGACGAAAACGCGCTCGAAGCCGCCCAAGCCGCCGCGAAAGAGGGCCTGAAGATCTTCACCATTGGCGTTGGCACTGCGGACGGCGAATTGCTCCGCGTGAAGGACGCGAAAGGCCGGACGGATTACATCCGCGACGCCCAGGGCAACGTGGTGAAGTCGCGCCTCAATGAAGCGCTGCTGCAGCAAATTGCCGGAGCAACCGACGGCGGCGCGTATTACCGGCTGACAGGTGCGAAGACGATTGACTCATTGTATGAAACATTCCTCGCGCCGCTGCCCAAGTCTGAAGGCCAGGAGAAACTGGTGAAGCGGATGCACGAGCGTTACCACTGGCCGCTGGCCACAGCCATCGCCTTGCTGCTCGTTGAAATGCTGATGCCGGAGCGGGGTCGGAAGCGCCAGCAGGCCACAGCCGACATCCCTCCACTCCCGCAGGCGAAAGGCGAGCGCACGACCGCCTTGGGCAAAACAGCCGCACTGGGGCTCGTCATTGGCCTGCTGCTGCCAATGACCGCGCTGGCATCGCCATCCAGCGCGGCGAAGGATTACCGGGCCGGTAATTTCACCAATGCGCTGACGGAATACGAACGGCTGCTCAACGAGCAAACCAAACGGCAAAAGCCGGTCGACCTGCGTCTGCATTTCAACGCCGGGGACGCGGCCTACCGGGCCACAAACTATAGCGCCGCGATCCAGCACTTCAACGCGGCGCTCATCGCTCAGGACATCAAGCTGCAGGCCAAGGCGTACTACAATCTCGGCAACGTGCATTATCGGCTCGGCCAGCAAGCCGAGGACCTGGACAAACTGGAGGAGGCCTGGCAGGAATCTGCCCGACAGTACAAGCACGCCGTGGACTTGGACAATACCAGCCAGGATGCGACCTTCAATCGGGCATTCGTCGAAGAGCGCTTGAAACAGATTGCGTTGCTGCGCGAAATGGCCCGGCGCGCCAAAGACGCCGCCGATGCCGCCACCCGGCAGCGAAATTACCACGGCGCCCTGCAGATCATGGAGCAGTTAATGCAGCAGGCACAGGTGGTCGCCAAACCGTTTGAAGAGTTCACCAAGAAACTGAAGAGCATTGATGACATTGCGAATCCCACTCAGCCTTAGCCTGCTGCTCCTGACCTTGTTGGGGGCACGCGCGCAAACCGCCGATGATTTCTTCCACGGGGGTGCGATGTCCTACCTTTCCAATAACATCCCCGGGGCACTGCAAGTCGTCACCAACGGCCTGCAACGCTTCCCGGAAGATGCGAAGCTCAAGAAGCTTTATGAGTTGCTGAACCAGCAACAGCAACAACAACAGCAAAACCAGGATCAAAAACAACCGGAGCAGAACAAGCCGGACGAGAAGAAACAGGATCCAAAGCAGGATCAGCAGAAACAGAACGACCAGAAAAATCAACAAGCCAAGAACGATCAGCAAAAGAAAGACGAAGAGCAGAAGCAAAAGGAGTCGCCGAACAAAAAGGACCAACCGCAGAAGGAGCCGCAACCGCCCAAGTCCGGCGACAAGTCAAAGGACAAGCCGGAGGAAAAGACGGGCGAGCCACCGCCGGTCGCGGCGCACCAGATGACGCCGCAGGAGGCAAAACAGTTGCTTGATGCCCAGAAGGACGACGAGCAGGTGCTGATTTTCCGTCCGCCGGATGAACCGAAGAACCGGTCGAAGCAGTTCAAGGATTGGTAGTCGCGGCCAGGTCGCGCTCACTATCGGCCGCGCCGAATGCGGTCCGGACCAGACAAAAAAACCACGGCGCGAGCCGTGGTTTGAAATTTTCGAACCTCCGTTTACTCGGCTTTCTTGGCCTTCTTCTCAGGCTTGGGAACTTTGTCAGTTTTTGCGGCAGCCTTGGGTTTTTCCTCAACGGCTTCAGTCTTCTCGGTGCGCTTGCCACGTTTTTCGGTCTTGGGCGCCTCGGGCGCAGCGGCGTCGGCCACCGGAGCGGCCGCGGGCGTGGTGCTTTCCACGCGAACCTTGAGTGTGCCTTTCACCTCGGCGTGCAGGTGCAATTCGACTTCGTATTCGCCGAGCATCTTGATCGGGTGCTCCAGGTGAATCTTGCGCTTGTCGAGCGAAACGTCGAACTGGTGCTTCAGTTCATCGGCAATCATGCCGGAGGTCACGGCGCCGAACATCTTGCCGTCCTCACCCGCTTTGACCTTGAGCACACAGACGAGCTTGGCCAGGCCCTTCGAGAGTTCGCTCATGGTGTTGAACTCATGCGCTTCGCGCTCGGCGCGGCGTTGCCGCAGGGCTTCGAGCCGCCGCTTGTTGCCCTGGCTCAGGGGAATCGCGAGACGTTGCGGGAAAAGATAGTTGCGCGCGTAGCCGGGCGCGACCCGGACCTGATCGGACTCGCCGCCCAAGCCGACGATGTTGCTGGTAAGAATAACTTCGGTCTTCATAAAAAATAATTCGTAAAACGTGGAACGTGAAAATCAGAACGGGACGTCGTCGCTTTCGGGCGGGCCATCGCCTTCGAGCGGTTCACCGGCCGGGGCCGCCGGAGCAGCTGACGGACGGGCCGGGGCCGGCGCCGGACCACCGGCGTCACCGCGATTGGAATCAATGAAGGAAAAGCTTTCGAGAACGACCTTGAGCTTGCTGACCTTCTGCTTGGTGTTCTTGTCCTCCCAGGAATCGAGCTTAAGCCGGCCTTCGATCAGCAGCGGGCGGCCCTTCTTCATGTATTGGGCAATGACTTCCCCCTGTCGCCCCCAAGCTTCCACGTCAATGAAATTGACCTCCTCCTTCTTCTGGCCGTCTTCGCCAGTCCAGGTCCGGTTGACTGCCAGCCCGATTTTCGCCACCGCCGTGCCTTTGGGCGTGTAGCGCAATTCCGGGTCGCGGGTCAGGTTGCCGGCGAGGATGACTTTGTTAAAGCTGGCCATGGGGCCTCCGTTGGGTTTGCGATTTACTTCGCGGGTTTTGGTTCGGGCGAGTCGGTGAAGATGACGCGGAACACCTCTTCGTTCAGCGCGAACTTGCTGCGCAGCGCGGCAATCGCCGCCGGCGCCGCATTGAAAATGACATTCGCGTAGTAACCCGACGTGTGCTTCTTGTCGGCCACGCGGGCATACGTTTTCCGGTCCATCTTCTGGACCGTTTCGACTTTGCCACCGGCGGCGGCGATGTCGGCGGAAATCTTGTCGAGGGCATCCTTGATGCCGTCTTCCTTGCCCGCCGTGTTCAAGATGAACAAACCTTCGTATCGTTTCACTGCTTCTTTCCTTCGTTGTTGGAGTCTTCCCCGACTCCGTTAAATTGACTCATCGCTTTCGGCAACCCGTGGGCGAGCCAGCATTCCACCTGCTCCACCGCGCGCGCCAAAACTTTTTCCATCATCGCCAGCTCGGTCGCATTCAACCTTCCCAACACGTGGCCGGAAATCTCCCGCCGGCTGTCCTGGCGCCCGATCCCAATCCGCAATCGCGCGTACTCACGCGATGCCAGATGCCGCTCAATGGACTCCAGACCGTGATGGCCCCCACTGCTGCCACTGGGGCGCAACCGGATTTCACCGAGCGGCAGGTCCGCATCGTCCACCACCACCACCAATTGCTTCAACGGCAATTGATAATACTTCACCAGCGCCCCGACGGCCTCCCCGCTCAGATTCATGAACGTCTGCGGCTCGCACACAACCAACCGCTGGCCGTTTCGTTCGGTCTTCGCCACGCGCGCTTGAAACTTTTTCTCGCTGTGCCAATCCGCCCGCCAGCGCTTCGCCAGCAAATCGGCGAGCATGAATCCGGCATTGTGACGCGTCTTCGCGTATTCCGCACCGGGATTGCCCAAACCCACGATGAGATACCGGTCTTCCATGCGCGGGACGGACGCGGCGGATTGCGGGCGGCGCAACCGCTGCCAAAACTACTTCTTCTTCTCGGCTGCCGTCGCCGCGGCTTTCTTGTCGCCTGCCGGGGCCGCCTTGTCGCCCGCTTTGGCGTCGCCCTTTGCCGGGGCCGCCTTGGCATCGCCCTTCGCCGGAGCGGCACCTTCGGTGCCGTCTTCCTTCTTCTCTTTGATCATCTCGACGTCGCCCGCGCCAGCCGGGGCCGCCTCGGTGGCCGCGGCTTCTTCGGCTTCGGTCTTCGGGAGCGCAACGGAGATGACAGAAACTTTCTTGTCTCCGAGGATTTCCACGCCTGCCGGCGCCTTGATGTCCCCGAGATGAACTGATTTGCCGACTTCCAGGTGCGTCACATCCACAATGAGTTGCTCCGGCAAATCCTTCGGCAGCGCACGGACTTTAATTTTGAAGAGGACATGCTCCAGCACGCCGCCGCCAGTCTTGACCCCCACGGCTTCGCCCGTGGTTTCCACCGGCACCATGATGGTGACTTTTTCCGTGGCGGAGACCTCGTGGAAGTCAACATGCAGCACCTGGCCGCTCAACGGGTGATGCTGGACTTCCTGCACGAGGGCGAGGCGCTTGGCCTTGTCCACCGCGAGGTCCACGAGGATGTTTTCCGACAAAGAGTGCTTGATGAGGTCGCCGAGTTCCCGGCCCACCAGTTCAAGGTTTTCTGGCTTGGTCTGCCGGCCGTAGATGACGGCGGGGATGCGACCAGCGTCGCGAAGTTTCTTGGCTCCGGCGCGACGAGCTTGCGTGCGCGGAAAGGCGTTCAATGGTACTGATTTCATGTCTAATTCTATCTTCGGACGGCCTAACTGGTCCGCCCGCCTTTCGATTCAAACAGCGAAGTCACCGACGAATTATTGTGAATTCGTTTGATGGCTTCGCCCAATAACCCAGCAACCGACAGCGTGGTTATCTTCACACCCCGGATTGCAGGGCGCAGGACTGTATCAGTTGTGATTAGCTCGTCAATGACCGATTTCCGCAATCTTTCGATGCCGACGTCGTTCAAGATGGCGTGAGAAACACAGGCCAGAATGCGCTTGGCCCCTTTCTTTTTGAGCAATTCCGCGCCCTTGGTCAGGGTGCCCGCCGTCTCGGTTAGATCATCCACCAACAATACATTTTTCCCACGCACCTCGCCGATGACGGCCATGGACTCAACTTCCGTGGCGCTTTTGCGGCGCTTGGCAATGATCGCCAACCCGCCCTCCAGATGTTGGGAATAGGCATAAGCCATCTTCAAGCCACCCACGTCCGGGCTGACCACCACCAAGTCCTTCAATTTCTTTTTTTGCAGGTGCTCGTAAATCACCGGGGCCGCATACAGATGATCCACCGGAATGTCGAAGAAGCCCTGAATCTGCTGCGCGTGCAGGTCCATCGTGAGGACCCGATTGGCGCCGGCGGCCACGAGGAGATTGGCCACCAACTTGGCTGTGATGGGCACCCGCGGCTGGTCCTTGCGATCCTGGCGCGCGTAACCGTAAAATGGCAGCACCGCTGTGATGCGCGCCGCGCTCGAGCGCCGCAACGCATCCATCATGATGAACAACTCCATCAGATGATGGTTCGTGGGTGGCGACGTGGGCTGGACGATGAACACGTCTTCGCCACGCACATTCTCCTCGATCTTGACAAATGTCTCGCCATCGGGAAACGGGCGGATGCTGCATTTGCCCAGCTTGATCCCGATGTAATCGCAGATCGCGTGGGCCAGAGGTTCGTTGGCGGTTCCGCTAAAAACTTTCACAAGTTGCCTTGGGTCCGAATCGTTGGTCTGGTTCAAATAAAAAAACCGCCCGGAAAGTCGGGCGAAATGAGCGGGAACTTTAACAGTGAATGGCCGCCCGGCAAGAGCAAATTGCCAACTGGCGGCCCTCCTTTGCCCGCTGCTTTAGTTGGTCACATCCTGCGGTTTCGTCGGCTTGGCGGTCCGGCCCTTGTCGCCTTGCGTGGCCGCGGTGGTTGCCAGGTCGTCCCCGATGATCGCAATGTCGTCAACGCCGATCCACTCGTCGTTCCCGTCGGCATTGGCGGTGATCCAGCGAACCTGCAACAAGGCTTGATCGTCTGCACTGGCCGGCAGGATGACCACGATCGGCGTCACCAGGGTCGCTTGATTCGGTCCTGTGCTCGCGTCGGGAGCGAAAGCGCCCGCCACGTCCGTGAAGGGCGCATCCGCCTGGGTTCGGTACTGCAGCGCCACCGCTTGCACGGAGTTGTTGCCGGAGCCGTCGAGGTCCCGCAACTTGTAGCCAATCGTGATATTGTGCTTGCCGCGCGTATCCAGATTCAACAACAGGAACGGCGCGCTCGCCGTCCCGGAACCTTTGAGAGCAATCGTTGGATTCGGAATCCCGTCGAACTCCGCCACGCCACCTGTGCGCAAGGAGTTGGGATTTTTCTGATTCGCAATCACGTCCACCGGCGTGGACAAACCGTCCGCCACGAGGGTCTGTGGATTCATCCCCGGCTTGCCCGCCAGCTTGTCCCCTCGATACCCCATAAATCCGGGCACGGCCGACCAGTCATTGTCCTTCGTGATACGCGACACGTCGGACCAGTCTTCCACCACCGGCGGCCTCACGGGCTTTTCATCCGCCCATGCAAAAGGCGCCGCGATCATCGCCAACAACAACCCGCTCAATAAAGCGCTCAACATCGGTTTATCACCAACCACTCTCGCCGGGGCGTATGCTTGAAGCTTCATAAAAGTAAATGGGCTGACGGTCAACGAACAGTCGCAGTCTAGCCGGCCCGGCTTGATTTGCAAGACACCAACCAAACTCGTTCAACGCACGATCCAGCCGCCTCCCACCACCAGATCATCCTGATAAAACACCGCCGCCTGCCCAGGCGTGATGGCACGTTGTGGTGTGTGTAATTTCACCCTCACCCTGCCCTGCTCCACCGGCGTCACCGTCGCCGGCGTGCCCGGATGATTGTAGCGAATCTTTGCCGTGACTTCGACCGGCCCGGCCAATTGCTCGAACGGATGCCAGTTGCAGCGCTCGGCAATGAACTCATCGCGATCCAACATTGTGTCATCGCCTACGACTACGCGGTTCTGTTCCGCGTCCAGTTCAACCACGTAAAGTGGCTTTGGCGACGACAAGCCCAATCCTTTCCGCTGCCCAATCGTGTAAAACGCAATGCCCTCGTGATGCCCTAGCACTTGGCCGCGCACATCCACGATCTCGCCTCGATGCTTCTGCACCAAGTTCGCCTGCTGAAGAAAGCCGCCGTAATTGTTATCCGGCACGAAGCAAATCTCCATGCTCTCTTCCTTGTCGGCGGTCTTGAGATTGCAATGCCGCGCCACCTCGCGTGTGTCGCTCTTGGTCTTCTCACCAAGCGGAAACATCGCCCGTGCCAGTTGATCCTGTCGCAACGAGAACAGAAAATAACTCTGGTCCTTCCGCAAATCCCGCCCACGTTTGAGGAGATAACGACGCGCAGGTTTGGTAGGGACGCGCTGCTGCGCGTCCTGGCCGACCGGCAGGTCGGCCCTACCATCCAAAGCAGTAGAAAATTCCACCCGCGCAAAATGTCCCGTCGCAATAAAGTCCGCCCCCAATTGATCCGCGCGATCAATCAGCCGACCGAACTTCAAATTCTGATTACACATCACGCACGGATTCGGCGTGCGCCCGGCCTTGTATTCATCCGCGAAGTATTGGATGACGTGCTTCTGAAACTCCGCCGCCTCATCAATCAAGTAGTAGGGAATCCCCAGCTTGTGACAGACCGACCGCGCATCCGTGACCGCCTGCGGCCCGCAGCACTTGTCCTCCGCGCGATTCATGCAATCCTGCGGCCAGAGCTTGAGCGTGATGCCCACCACGTCGTAGCCCTGCTCCAGCAACAGCGCCGCCGTCGCCGAGGAATCCACTCCTCCGCTCATGCCACAAACCACGCGTTGTTTCTTCGCCGCAACCACAGCGCGACAGTATAGGGCGGAAGCCATTCGCAGCAAGACTGGCGTTATACCAACTTTACTTTTTACGCCATGCCGTTGCGGAAAATGGGTAGACCGAGCCCTGCCATTGTAGTAATAGCAAGGCTGCCCACTGACAGCGGTCTCGAAAATGGTTTAGGCATGTATGACAAAACACCTTTTCACAGTCTTGAGCTGCATCGCCACAATTTCTGCGCAAGCAAATGCGGTAATCGATACACTTCCGGCGAGCAATAACACAGCAAATGGTTGGAGGGGGATGGCCCAAACCTTTCAAACTCCGGCTGGAAACAATCTATTGGTTTCTTGGCAGTTTTCTCTGGCGGCTCGAGCCGCCAACGGCAACATAAGCTTCTCCATAGTGCCATGGTCCGGCAATGCTCCATCCGGTGCAGCTCTATATAGCACATCAATCCCATGGGGAACGAACAGCTCCACACCGGTGATATCTGATATCAATCTTTCGCTGACATCTGGCCAACTTTACGGCGCAGTAACAGATTTCATAGCGTACAGCCAAGCTAGCGTGCGGTACGGCACTGATAGCTATGGCGGGGGTGGTAGCTTTTGGTTTGGCAGCTTTACAGGTTGGCAAAGTTATCCAGAATTCGATCAAACATTCAGAGCAGAGTTTACGGTCGTTCCCGAACCCTCGGCGCTGGCGTTACTGCTGCTGCCATTCGGAATGCAGATCGTTCGCCGGGCCTGTCTACTCGCCCAGCATATTGTCGTTAGGCCGCCAGGAACATCGGGTAATGCCGCTACTCTTCGTTGATCACAACTTGAAAGGAAACTCCACAATGCACTTGCGCACTTGGCTGGCAACACCGCTCGCACTCCTCGCATCCCTCGGCGCGGCATTAGTCTCGAACACGCTTCCGGCGCAGACCAACAAGCGCGAGGAAAAACCCGCGCTAACGAGGTAGCGAAGTCCCAAGCACCTTCGTTCACCGCGGCCGCTGAGGGTAACTTGGTTTACCAATCCGTTTCCTTGTAGTCCTTCAAAAACTTTCCCCAGATGTGCGTGCCGGAGTTGAAGCCGGCGATGATCGGGTCAACGATGCGCGCCGCGCCGTCCACAATGTCCAGCGGCGGATGAAACCGATGTTCCTGCTGCTTGCGCGCGGCAATCTGCACCGGGTCTTCGTCCGTCACCCAGCCCGTGTCCACCGCGTTCATGTGAATGCCGTCCGCGTGATAATCCGCCGCCGAGGTGCGCGTCATCATGTTCAAGGCCGCCTTGGCCATGTTCGTGTGCGGGTGCCGCGTGGTCTTGAACTTCCGATAGAACTGTCCCTCCACCGCGGAGACATTGACGATGTGTTTATCGCGCTCGGACGTGCCCAGCATGAGCGGCTTCAACCGCGCATTCAGGATGAACGGCGCGATGGCATTGACGAGCTGGACTTCGAGCAGTTCCACCGACGGCACTTCCGCCATCATCAGCCGCCACGAATTGCGCTCGCGCAAATCCACCTGCTGCAAATCCTGGTCGAGCCGGCCCTCGGGAAACAAACCCTGCTGCGCCGCAAGCTCGTCCGGCAGCAACGGCACTTGTGAAAGCGCCGCGGCGTGCGTGAGGCCGGCGATCGCTTCGGTCGGGACGCGCTGCTGCGCGTCCGGGCCGACCAGCAGGTCGGCCCTACCCTCAGGCAGCAGGTGATAACCACGCAATCCTTCGTACGCGCCGAGCAATCTGCGCGCTTCTTCGGGTAGATCATGCAATGGCCCGTTCTCCCGCTCCATCATGTGCGCGTAAAAATCCGGCGGACGCCGCACCGTCTGGCAGGCGTTGTTGATGATGAAGTCCAACTGCGAGTGCGTCGCCAGCAGATGCCGGCAAAACGCCTCCACACTCGGCGTGTGCCGCAGATCCAGCCCGAAGATTTCCAACCGATGTCCCCAATCCTTGAAGTCCGGTTCCGCCGCGTAACGCACCGCTGAATCCCGCGGGAAACGCGTGCTGACAATCAAATGAACGCCGGCCCGCAGGAGTTTGATGCCGGCCTGATAACCGATTTTTACGCGGCCGCCCGTGAGGAGCGCCACGCGCCCACGCAAATCCGCCGACTCGGTGCGTTTGCGAAAATTCAACTCCGCGCACGCCGGGCAAAGCTGGTCGTAGAAGTGGTGGATGGTCGAATAGTCCTGTTTGCAGATATAACAATTCTGCGGCTCGACCACTTCGCGGAAATCCGGGTTGTCCCCGATTTCCTGCTGCTGAAAATCCGCCGGTGGAAACACATTCGGCGTCGTGAAAACTTTTTCCCGCCGCAGCTTGCGAATGCCCGTCTCATTGAGCTTCGATTGATCGCGCTGAACTTTGTCCGCCTTGCGTTGTTTTACCCGCGCCTTCACCAACCGCCGCCGTTCCCGCACGTCCGGGCAATAAATGTCGCCCGCCGCCTTCAGCAGGCGCGTCCGTTCCGCCTCGGGCAACTGGCCCAGCAGCGCGCGATTCGCCGCCGCCCGCTCCAGGATTTCAGCAGCCGCTTTCAGTTGCGCCACCCAGTCACTGCCGTCGCCGTTATGATGATGAGCTGACATTCGATTCAAGCGCGCAGCGTAACAACCCGGGGGCGTCCGGGCGAATGAAAAGGAAACCCGCGCAGCCATGGTCGAACAGGCTGGAAACGACGAGCGCGACAGCCGGCTCCCGCTCAAGGCTCGAGTTCCAAGCGGTAGAAGACGCCGGCCGCGCTGACCGGGGGAGCGTCGGTCAGGGTGTTGAATGGCGGGGTGGCGCTGAGATTGGTTTGCAGGATCGTGTTGAATCCGCTGAGAATATTGGTGGCGCGCAGGAGGCGATAAAATCGTCCGGGGACGCCTGGCCACTGGAGAGTCACTTGATTGACGCCAGGGCCGCGCAGCGCCGTCAAGCGCAGGGCGGAAGCGGAGCTTGTGGGAGTCGTGCCTGCCAGAAATTCGGCGAGATTGTTCGCGCCATCGCCATCCGGGTCGGCATTGGGGTCCGTGCCGGTGAGGTGGGCGAAGTATTGAAGTTCCCACCAGTCCGCAAGTCCGTTGTGGTCTGAATCCACGATGCCGGCGAGGTTGAGACGGCCACCCGTAATGGTTTTGCCCACGAGCGCCGGCACCGGCGTGACGTTGGTGAGGATGCGCTGGATGCGCTGTGGCACGGAATCATTCGGAAAGTTCCGGGCGGCGAAGCCGACCGCCCCGGTGACATGCGGCGTGGCCATGGAAGTGCCGTCGAGGAATTGATAAATCTGCGTGGGATCGGGCGCGTTAAAGACGGTGCCGGTGGCGGGAAGCACGGCTTGAAGTGCCTGCCCGTCGGCCTGGGAGATCCCAATGGTCGGGACATAATTATTGGCCGACCCGAGGGTGCCGAGGAAGTTGCCCGCGACGTTGTTGAAAATGATCACGGCCCGCGCGCCTGCATTCATGGCGTTGGCAACCTTGACAGAGAAGTTGAGCGTGCCGCGCTGAATGAGCGCGAGGTTATTGCTGACGGCCGCGGGAAAATCGGCAGGATTGCCAAGCCCACAATAATAGATCGCCCCGGTGATCCCGGAGGTTGAGGTCAGACCGGAAAAGGTCAGCTCGTCGGCCGCAAAAACGTTGGTGGCTTGCCGCACGTAGGAGAGTTCTCCGGCCTGCGCCACCGGCAGGCAGGAAAGGACATTCACGCCGGGCGCGGCCAGGTCAACGGTCGTGGCGCCGTAATTGGAAAAGCTCGCGAGGGCGTCATTCGGGTCCGTGGCCGCGACGACAATCATGTTCGGCAACCGATAGGAGGCCGGGTATTGCATCGTAATGTTGTTGTTTGCGTTCTCATTGCCAGCGGCCGCGCAGAAGACGATGCCCGCGGTGCCCGCCGCCTGGATGGCCGAACGTTCAGTGCTGCTGGAACTGCCGCCACCATACGAAGCGTTCAGCGCCACGACGTTGACCCCACGAGTTTTCATCATCGCGGCGTATTGCAGCGCGGCGATGATTGCGGCGCTATCAATGCTCGTGCCATCGCTGGATACTTTGAGCGCCATGAGGTGGGCCTGGAAATCCACACCCACCACGCCAATACCGTTATTGCCGCTGGCGGCAACGGTGCCGGCGACGTGGGTGCCATGATCGCCCGAATCCGTCAGCGCACCGGTGCCGAGCACGAAGTCGTAGCCATGCACATCATCCGTGTAACCGTTGCCGTCGTCGTCCATGCCGTTGCCGGGGGTTTCCCCCGGATTGATCCAGAGATTGTTGGTGAGATCGGGGTGCGTGGGATCAATGCCGGTATCAATCACGCCCACGACAATTTCGTTCGTGGCCGGGCGCGCGAGTCCCCACGCCTTGAGGAAACCGATGTCGTCCTTTGCGGTGCCGCCGGAACCGTTGACCGACTGCCCGGTGTTTTGAAGCCCCCATAGCTGGCCGAACTTGGGATCGTTGGGCGAACGCAGATCAGTCGGCCACCGTAGGTAATTCGCCTCGGCAAAGGCAATGGCCGGTTCGAATTTGAGGTCCGCGAGCAAACCCGCCGTGTTCTGCGTCGCGGATCGCAGCAGACCGATGACCTGACCTTCGTGCGCCGACAACCAGTCGAAATGCCGGGCCAGCGTGAGTCCGTGTTGAGCCGCAACTGTCTGGGCAGCCGCCAGCGTTTCTGAGGCCTTGAAGCGTACCAAAACCTCGCCCTCGACATAGTCCATCGCCGGCAACGCCAACGCCGCCCGGGCGCCGGTCGTGACCAACAAACCCAGCACCATTAGCCAGTGTCTGAAATACCGCGCCAAGCTCTTGGGAGTTCCCGCGCCGGAGCCAAATCGCGCAGCCAGAACACGTCCCATCTGCCTTCGCGGCGCTGGCTGCAAAGAGAACGACATATTGGTTTCTAACGCTTCACCCGAGCCGTGTCAACCTGACCGCGCCACAACTTCCGACCGCCTCCCGAAACGGAAAGGGCCGCCAGGCAGGCGACCCTTTTTGAAACCGAATCATACAAAGACACAAGCGGCTCACGGCAGATCCGTTGCGCCCATCAAAAAGCGGTCGCACTCGCGCGCCGCCCCGCGGCCTTCGTTGAACGCCCACACCACGAGACTCTGGCCGCGACGGCAATCGCCGCACGCGAACACCTTCGGGTTGCTGGTGGTGTATTTTTCGAACTCGGCCTTGGCATTGCTGCGGGCATCGCGTTCGATATTGAGCGCGTCGAGCAACGGTTGCTCCGGTCCGAGGAAACCCATAGCCAGCAAGACGAGTTGCGCGGGCAGAACTTTCTCTGTGCCCGGAACGTTCTTCGGGATGAACTGCCCCTTGTCGTTGCGCGCCCACTCGACTTGCACAGTGTGAACGGCTTTGACATGACCGTGAGCGTCGGCCTCGAACTTTGTCGCAGTCGTCAGATAGATGCGCGGATCCGCACCGAACTTCGCGGCGGCTTCTTCCTGACCGTAATCCAGTTTGTAAGTCTTTGGCCATTCGGGCCACGGATTGTCCTTGGCGCGTTCCAACGGCGGTTTGGGCAAAATCTCCACTTGCACCAGCGACTTGCAGCCGTGGCGCATTGAAGTGCCGACACAATCCGTGCCCGTGTCACCGCCACCAATGACGACGACATCCTTGCCGGTTGCGTCAATGAAACTGCCGTTTTTGTGCTGGTCCAAAACCGCTTTGGTGTTCGCGGTCAAGAACTCCATCGCGAAGTGAATGCCCTTCAACTGGCGACCTTCAATCGGCAGATCGCGCGGCTTGGTGGCGCCGGTAGCGAGCACCACTGCGTCAAATTCCTTGAGGAGCTTCTCTGCAGGATAATTGACGCCGACTTCCGTGTTGCAGACAAACTTCACGCCTTCCTTCTCCAGCAAACTCAGCCGACGCAGCACGACTTCCTTTTTATCGAGCTTCATGTTGGGGATGCCATACATGAGCAAGCCGCCGGGGCGATCCGCGCGTTCAAATACGGTGACCTCGTGCCCCGCCTTGTTCAACTGCGCGGCGGCACTCAGGCCAGCCGGACCGCTGCCAACGACAGCGACCTTCTTTCCCGTGCGCTTCTTCGGCGGTTCGGGAATTACCCAACCGTTTTCCCAGCCGTGATCAATGATGCTGCACTCGATGTTCTTGATTGTGACCGGCGGATTGTTGATGCCCAATACACACGAACCTTCGCACGGCGCGGGACAAACGCGACCGGTGAACTCGGGGAAATTATTCGTCTTGTGCAACCGCTCCAGCGCTTCCTTCCAAAGTCCGCGATAAACCAGGTCGTTCCATTCAGGAATCAGATTGTGAATCGGACAGCCGCTGGCCATGCCACTGACGAGCTGGCCCATGTGGCAAAATGGAATGCCGCAATCCATGCACCGTGCGCCCTGTTTCTTCAGGTCAGCCTCCGGCATGTGCTCGTGAAATTCCTGCCAGTCCGCCACGCGCCCCAGGGGCGTACGGTCCTTTGGCAACTGCCGAGTGAACTCTAAGAATCCTGTTGGTTTTCCCATCGTTAGTTCTGTTTGTCTTCCAAGTCCCTAAATTGCGGGCAGAGATCAGTGCCCGCCCTTAACGTTGGCCTCGAACGCAGCCATGATTGCTTCGTCGCCGCTCAATCCTTTTTCGTGAGCCAGTTTCAATTCCTTCAGCACACAGGCATAATCCTGCGGCATCACTTTCACGAACTTCGACACGTAACTCTGCCAATCGGCCAGAATCTTCGTCGCCCGCTCGCTCTTGGTGTAAGTCTGGTGACGTTGGATCATCTTCCAAACGGACTCGATCTCGTCGGCATCCGTCAACTTCTCCAACCCCACCATCTCCATGTTGCAACGGGAGGCGAAATCGCCCTGCTCATCCAGGACGTAAGCAATGCCACCACTCATGCCCGCCGCGAAGTTGCGTCCGGTTGGTCCCAGAATCACCACCCGCCCGCCCGTCATATATTCACAACCGTGATCACCCACGGCTTCCACCACCACGTTCACGCCCGAGTTGCGCACGCAGAAACGTTCGCCCGCCATGCCGCGGATAAATGCCTCGCCATTGGTAGCGCCGTAAAACGCCACATTGCCAATGATGATGTTCTCCTCGGCTTTGAAGGTCGCCGCCTTGGGCGGATAGACAATGAGTTTGCCGCCGCTCAGGCCTTTGCCGAAGTAATCGTTGGCGTCGCCTTCAAGTTCGAGCGTCATGCCGCGCGGACAGAACGCGCCAAAGCTCTGGCCGGCGCTGCCGGTGAACTTGAGTTGCACGGTGTCTTCCGGCAATCCATTCGGACCATGCTTCTTGGTAATCTCGCTGCCGGTGATCGTGCCGACCACGCGGTTCACGTTGATGATCGGCAACTCGGCCTTCACCTTCTCACCGCGCTCGATGGCCGGTTTGCAGATGTCCAACAGCTTCGTGACGTCGAGCGATTTCTCCAAGCCATGATCCTGATCCATCTGACGAAAACGCCCAACGTCCGCGCCCGCTTCCGGCTGATGCAGAATCGGCGTCAGATCGAGCCCCTTGGCCTTCCAATGATCAATCGCCTTCCACGGAATCAACCGGTCGGTGCGACCAACCATTTCGTTGACGGTGCGGAAACCAAGCTTCGCCATGATCTCGCGCAGTTCCATGGCAATGAAACGCATGAAGTTCACGACGTGATCTGGATTGCCGCTGAAACGCTCGCGCAACTTCGGTTCCTGCGTCGCGACGCCCACCGGACACGTGTTCAGATGACACACGCGCATCAGAATGCAACCCAGCACAACGAGTGGCGCGGTCGCGAAGCCAAACTCCTCGGCGCCTAACAGCGCGGCAATGGCCACATCGCGACCGGTCTTCAACTGTCCGTCCGTCTCGACATAAATACGGCTGCGCAGATTGTTCAACACCAGCGTCTGGTGAGTTTCAGCCAAGCCAAGTTCCCACGGACCGCCCGCGTGCTTGATGGATGAAAGCGGCGATGCGCCCGTGCCGCCGTCGTGACCGGAAATCAGCACCACATCCGCGTGCGCCTTCGAAACCCCCGCCGCGATGGTGCCCACGCCAACTTCACTCACCAGCTTCACACTGACACGCGCATGGCGATTCGAGTTCTTCAAATCGTGGATCAACTCCGCCAGATCTTCGATGGAGTAAATGTCGTGATGCGGCGGTGGGGAAATCAAACCGACACCCGCAGTGGTGCCACGCGTCTTGGCGATGTCCGGGAAAACCTTCTTGCCGGGCAACTCGCCGCCTTCACCGGGCTTCGCGCCCTGCGCCATCTTGATCTGAAGCTCCTTCGCGTTGACCAGATAGTTGCTGGTCACGCCGAATCGTCCGCTCGCGACCTGCTTGATGGCGGAATTCTTCGAGTCACCGTTGGCTTCCAAAACATAGCGCGCCGGATCTTCGCCGCCTTCACCCGTGTTGCTGCGGCCGCCAATGCGGTTCATCGCGATGGCCAATGCCTCATGCGCCTCCTTCGAGATCGAGCCATAGCTCATCGCACCGGTCTTGAAGCGCTTCACGATTTCCTCGACCGACTCCACCTGATCGAGCGGGATCGGATTCTCGGCGAACTTGAAGTCCAGCAAACCGCGCAACGTACATAGAATCTTGGCGCGGTCGTTCAGCAAGTCCGCATACTCGCGATAAACTCTTTCGCTGTTGAGGC
The DNA here is from genome assembly GCA_044225555.1 of Limisphaerales bacterium. GTDB lineage: Bacteria > Verrucomicrobiota > Verrucomicrobiia > Limisphaerales > JADLHS01 > JADLHS01. The sequence continues at coordinate 323,141 of JBGAIM010000004.1, forward strand.
GACAGGCAATCTGGAGTTTGTGAATCGTCTGCGGGTTGAACAGGTGCTGCTCGCCGCCGTCACGCCACTGATATTGGCCACCAGCTTCGAGTTCCGGATTCACCGGCACCGGCGGGAAGGCGCGACGATGCCGCGCGACAGCTTCCTCGGCAATCACATCCAGCCCGACGCCCTGAATCCGAGACGGTGTCCAAGTAAAATACCGGTCCACCACTTCGGTGTTGAGTCCGACCGCTTCGAAGATTTGCGCGCCACGATAACTTTGAATCGTCGAGATGCCCATCTTGGCCATCGTCTTCACCACGCCCTTGATCGCGGCCTTGATGAATTTCTTGATGGCGGTCTTGTGGTCCGTGTCCTTGAGCAAGCCTTCCTTGATGAGATCGTCAATCGTTTCGTAGGCCAGATAGGGATTGATGGCACTGCAACCATAGCCGATGAGCAACGCGAAATGATGCACTTCGCGTGGCTCACCAGATTCCAGCACCAGGCCGATGCGGCCACGTGTGCCCGAGCGGATGAGATGATGATGCAACCCCGCCGTCGCGAGCAACGCCGGGATGGGCGCGTTTTGTTCGTCCACGCCCCGGTCGGAAATAATGATGATGTTCGCCTTGTCCTTGATGGCCTGATCCGCAGCGGCGAACAAATTGTTCAACGCCGTTTCCAGACCTTTCACGCCGTCGGCAGCTTTGAACAAAATCGGCAACGTCACCGACTTGAAACCCGATCGGTTGATGAATTTCAACTTGTCGAGTTGTTCGTCCGTGAGGATCGGCTGCTCCAGCTTGATCAACGCACAACTCTCCGGCGTCGGCTTGAGCAGATTCCCCCGCGCACCGGCCATCGTTTCCGTCGAGGTGACGATCTCCTCACGGATCGGGTCAATCGGCGGATTCGTGACCTGAGCGAAGAGCTGCTTGAAGTAATTATAGAGCAACTGCGGTTTCTCCGAGAGCACCGCCAGCGGCGTGTCCGTGCCCATCGAACCCAGCGGCTGCACGCCGTCCTTGGCCATGGGCCCGACCAGGAAGCGCAAATCCTCGAACGTGTAGCCAAACGCCTGCTGCATTTGCAGCACCTTGCGGTGCGAGGGCTCGGTTTGTTGCTCCGCAGTCGGCAGGTCATTCAGCAGGACGTGGTGTTCGTCCAGCCATTTCTGGTAAGGATGCGCCGAAGCATATTTGCTCTTCAGCTCCTCATCCGCCACGATGCGGCCCTGCTCCGTGTCCACGAGGAACATGCGGCCCGGCTGCAAACGGCCCTTCGACAAAACCCTTTCCGGCGCGATGGGCAACACGCCCGCTTCCGACGCCATGATGACCATGTCGTCCTTGGTGACGTAAAAGCGCGAGGGGCGCAGACCGTTCCGGTCGAGGCACGCGCCAATCATCTTGCCATCGGTGAACGCCATCGAGGCCGGACCATCCCACGGTTCGATGAGGCAGGAATGATATTCGTAAAACGCCCGGCGAGCGGGGTCCATGCTCTCATGGTTTTCCCACGGCTCGGGAATCATCATCATCATCGCGTGCGGCAGCTCGCGGCCCGCGAGCGTGAGCATCTCGACGACGTTGTCGAACTGCGCCGAGTCGCTGTTGTCCGTGTTAATGACGGGGACGATTTTCTTGATGTCTTTGCCGAACAGGTCCGAGACGAAATTGGACTGACCGGCGCGAATCCAGTTCACGTTGCCACGCAACGTGTTGATTTCGCCGTTGTGCGCGATGTAGCGGTTCGGATGCGCGCGATCCCAACTCGGAAATGTGTTCGTCGAGAAACGTGAGTGAACCAGCGCGAGCGCCGAGGTCATCGCCGGATCACGCAGGTCCGCGTAATACTTGCTGACCTGTTCGGGCATCAACATGCCTTTGTAAACGATCGTGCGACTGGACAGGCTGGAGACGTAGAACCATTTGCCGCCGTCAATGCGATTGCCGTACCGGATGGTTTGCTCGGCGACTTTGCGGATGACGTAAAGCTTGCGCTCGAACGCCGCGTCGTCCTTGAGTTTGGCGCTGCGACCAATGAACACCTGGGCCATGTGCGGCTCCGCGGCGACCGCCGACTTGCCGAGCGAGGAATTGTCCGTCGGCACATCGCGCCAGCCAAGCAGCTCCTGACCCTCGGCGGAGATAATCTTCTCCATCTCGCGTTTCACTCCGTCGCGTTCGATGGTGTTTTTCGGCAGGAACAACATGCCCACGCCGTACTGGCCGAAGGCCGGCAGTTTGAAACCGAGCTTGGCGGTTTGCGCCGCGAGGAAATCATGCGGCACTTGAAGCAGAATGCCGGCGCCGTCGCCCGTGTTGGCCTCGCAACCGCACGCACCACGATGATCGAGGTTCACGAGAATCTGGAGCGCGTCGGTGACAATCTGATGCGCCTTGCGACCTTTGATGTTCACCACAAAACCCAGCCCGCAGGCGTCATGTTCGAACTGCGGATCGTAGAGACCCTGCTTCGGTGGCGGACCGAGTTGCAATTGTTCGCTGGATTTCTGCTCGCGGTTTCTGGTGTTCATCTATTCTGTTCGCTACCGAGCCAACCGGCTCGATAAAATTTAGTTATTGTTTACCGGAACGTCCAATGGGCGCAATAAAACAATTTGAAACTTTGCGAACAGAATGCCTTCTGCGCGGAGAACAAAACGCCCCCTGACCTAATCATCCGCAAGTCGCCATTCCACTGACAAAAATTCTCCTGACCATCCCGTTGGGAACATCTGATCTGAAAGGGCCAGGGTGAGAGCGAGCGTTTCAAGAAACTCTCCTCACGCCTTTGGCTCGAAATGAAACAATTGCGCTCCGTGCGGCGGAAGATCGAGATACAATCCTTGTTGCACAACGTCGCTGCCGACACGTTCGTAGCGTTCCGTGCCCAGCAGATCGGTCATCGTCCAGTGATGCTCGACGAGCTCAGGCACGTTCAACGGCACGTAACACTGGCTGCGATTCCCAGCCAAATTCACCACCACCAGATCAAACGCCGGTGCTTTCGACTGCCATTGCACCACGAAGAAATTCTGCGCGGTGGGATTTCCGTCCCATGCGGCGCGCGGAGGGAGAAGACGACCTTCCCCCTGCCCCACCGCCGTCTGCTTCAACGTGGTCAGAAGTTTTTTATACGCTTCCTGAACTTCTGGTTGCGCGGCCTCGACTGGTCTTCGTCCCAGTTGCACCGGCAGTTTCAATTTCGCGCCGGCGAGCTGACCTTCGTGTAGGAACCGCATTCCGGGCAAACCGAGAATCGCCAGCGCCGCCGCGCGATTCTCCGCCGGAGAAAGTTTTTCCGCCACGCGCGGCTCATCGTGGTTCTCCAGGAAGTGAACACTGCGCGTCACATAGTCCGTCGGGTGCGTGAGCAATTTGTGTTGCGCTTCGACCTGATTGCGCCAGATCAAGTCATCGTAGAGCGCCTTGTCGTAGGTGTAATCAAACCCGAGCGATTGCAGGCGACCTTCGAGCCCCCAATAAACTTCCGCCATGAAAAGGAAACCCGGTTGCGCTTGCTTGACTACCGGAATGACATCCGACCAAAACTCAGTTCCCAGTGGTGGCGCAGGCGACGGCAAATGAGCCCACGTCCGCGCCATGACTTCGTTCAACAACAACATCGCCATGTCACAGCGCACGCCATCGCATTTTGCTGCCACAGATAATAGCAGGGCCTGCATCGCATCGCGCGCGGCGGTGCGCCGATAGTCCACTTGGGCGGTATCCGTCCAGCCGGGGAAATAGGGATCCTTGCCATGCGCGATCCAGCGCGAGCCGTTGGCAGTTTTCACCTCGAATGTCCCATCCACTTGCTGCGCGCTCTGCACGAATACTTCGGGCTTTGATGTCACCCATGGATGATCCACGCCAAGATGATTCGGCACGAAATCGAGAATCAGTTTCAAGCCGTGCTGTTTCAGCTTCGCGCGAAATTGTTTCAACCCCGCTTCCCCGCCCAAGGCCACCGGCACGGAATAGTCCGCGATGGAATACGGCGAGCCCGCCACATCGTCATCCGTCCAGCGCGGCAACACCTCATCGTAAGCACAGCGCAGGTCGGGCACGTTCAACGCGATTTCGCGCGCGCGCGCGCCGGTTGTCCACACACCCATGAGCCAGATGTGCGTGAAGCCCAGGCGTAGCCAGCCTTCGAGCTCTTCCTCGGGAATGTTCGCCAGCGTGACGGGCTTCTGCTGTCGGTCCGACAACTCGCGCAGCCAGCAGCGGGTGTTGATTTCGTAAAGCAGCGGATGCTTCATAAATGTCTCCACGCCGACGTTAGCAGGCAACACCACCAACGCAACGGCAAAGCTGGAATTCCCGTTGCACAACCACCGCGAGGGGATCATCCTGCGGGCGTGTCGCGATTCGACCGCCAAAATCCGCACAACCCTCGCCAAGCTTTGGTGAGTCACGGACGGCGAAAGACGCGAACCTCCTGACATTGGATTATGCTTGAGCCTCTATTTTATCCGCAATCGGTCGCCGTGCTCGGCGCTTCCCGCGATCCCGGCAAGGTCGGCCACGCCTTTATCGCCAACCTGATCGCCAGCGGTTACCAAGGCAAGATCGTGCCCGTGAACCCCAATGCCGGCGACGTCCTCGGCATTCCCTGCCTCAAGAGTCTCAAAGAGTGCAAGGACAAGATTGATCTCGCCGTCATCGTCGTGCCACCCAAGTTCGTCAAACAGGCGATCCAGGATTCGATTGATGCCGGCGCGCAAGTCGTCACGGTCATCACCGCCGGGTTCAAGGAAGTTGGCGCCCAAGGCGCCGCGGCCGAACAGGAATTGGTTGACCTTTGCCACAAGCACAAGGTGCGCCTGCAAGGGCCGAACTGCCTTGGCATTTTGAACGCGCACCATCGGATGAACGCCACGTTCGCGCCGTCGGTGCCGCCCGCGGGAAAAATTTCCGTCATCTCTCAGTCCGGTGCGTTGTGCGTGGCCATCCTCGACTGGGCCGCGCAACAAAAGCTCGGTATGGGCAAGGTCATCAGCATTGGCAACAAGGCTGACCTCAACGAAGCTGACTTTCTCCAAGCCCTCGCCGAAGACAAGGAAACCACCGTCATCGCCAGCTACCTCGAAAGTATCAAGGACGGCAACAAGTTCCTGCGCATCGCCGAGGAAGCCGCCGCCAAAAAGCCGGTGGTCATTCTCAAAGTCGGCATCACCTCCGCCGGTGCGAAGGCCGCCTCGTCACACACGGGCAGTCTCGCGGGTGCGGACATCGCCTACGGCGCGGCGTTCCGGCGCTCGGGCGTGATTCGCGCGGAGAACGTCGAGTCGCTCTTCGATTACGCGCTGGCCTTCGCCTCCCAGCCGATTCCCACCGGCAATCGCGTGGCCGTCATCACCAACGCTGGCGGCCCGGGCATCATGGCCGCCGACGCCGCCGAATCGCTCGGCCTGAAGATGATCACGCCCTCCGCTGATGCGCAGGCGAGGATGCGCAAGTTCCTTCCCGCCGCGGCGTCCGTGGGCAATCCCGTGGACGTCATCGGCGACGCCCCGCCCAATCTCTACATCGAATCGCTCAAAGTTTTGCAGGAGGAACATGACATTGACGCCATCGTCGTGGTGGTGACTCCGCAGAACATGACCCAACCGCTCGCGTTGGCTGAAATGCTCGCTGCCACCCACAACGGCAAGAAGCCGCTGTTGACCGCGTTCATGGGCGGCGAAGCCGTCGCCGGTGCGAAGGAAAAGTTGATGGCCGCCGGCATTCCGAATTATCCCTCGCCAGACCGCGCGATGGCTTCGCTCCGTGCCATGTGCGACTACGCCGCGTGGCGCCGTCGTCCCGCGCGCATCGTCACGCGCTTCCCGGTCAATCGCCGCCGCGTGGAACGCATTCTCCAGACACAAACCCGCAGCGGCATCGCGCAGGTCGGTGAGGTCGAAGCCAAAGATATTCTCCGCGCCTACGATTTCAATGTCCTGGCGGGCAGCCTAGCCCGCACCGCCGAAGAGGCCGTTGAAATCGCGGACCGCATTGGCTACCCGGTCGTATTGAAAATTTCTTCGCCGGACATCATTCACAAATCAGATTTCGGTGGCGTGCGCATCAACCTCGCCAACGCCGAGCAGGTGCGCGACGCGTTCGACCTGATGATGCTGCGCATCCAGCGCCGCGCGCCCAACGCCTACCTGCGCGGTGGCTTCGTGGAAAAGATGGGCGACCGTGGACGCGAAGTGATCCTAGGCATGACGCGCGATCCGCAATTCGGTCCGATGTTGATGTTCGGCCTCGGCGGCATTTTCGTCGAGGTGATGAAAGACGTGACGTTCCACCTCGCGCCCATCACGGCCGAGGAAGCGATGCAGATGCTGAAGGGCACGCGATCGTATGCGTTGCTCAAAGGCGCACGCGGGCAGGCGCCCGTGGATCTCGATGCCGTGGCTAGCGCGTTGCAGCGCATCAGCCAGCTCGCGACGGATTATCCGGAGATCGCTGAACTCGACATCAACCCGTTGATCGTCGGTCCGGTGGGGATGCAACCCTACGTCGCCGACGCCCGGATGACGTTGTCAACCGGAGCCACGAACAACGGCGGCCACTGAGAAAACACTTTCTGCCATGAGCAACACGACATTCATCACTGACCACGGTTGGAAAGCAAAATACGCCGCCCAGACCATGAACGTGACCGAGGCGGTCAAAAAAATCCGCCCCGGCCAACGCATCTTCATCGGCACCGGCTGCGGTGAACCGCTCGAACTCGTCACCGCGTTGAGCAAACGCGCCACCGAACTGCCGGACACGGAAATCGTTCACCTGCTCACTTTCGGTGACGCGCCTTATGCGCACCGCGAGCTGGCGCAATTCTTCCGCGTGAACAGTTTCTTCATCGCCGAAAACGTGCGCGACATCATCCAGGAGGGCCTGGGCGACTACACCCCGGTATTTCTCTCCGACATCCCCCGGCTCTTCGACACCGGCCAGATGCCGCTGGACGTGGCGCTCATTCAGGTTTCGCCCCCGGATGAAACCGGCATGTGCAGCTTTGGCGTGTCGGTGGACATCATCCGGAGCGCAACGGAGAACGCGTCGCTCGTCATTGCGCAGGTGAACCCGAACATGCCGCGCACGCTGGGGGATTGTTTCATTCACGTGCATGACATTGATGTGCTCGTGCCGTCCGAAGACGCGATCCTCGAAGTGCCGCCGCCGGAAGTCACCGATGTCACGCGCCAGATCGCCGAATACATCGCGGCGCTCATCGAGGACGGCTCGACCATCGAGTTCGGAATTGGCCGCATTCCGCAAGCGCTGCTGAGTTTTCTCAAGAACAAGAAAGACCTCGGCGTCCATACGGAGATGGTTTCTGATGGCATCATTGATTTGATGGAGTGCGGCGCCATCACCGGCGCGCGCAAGACGATGGATCGCGGCAAGGTCGTCGCCAGCTTCGCGCTCGGCACGAAGCGGCTCTACGACTTCATTGATAACAACCCGGCATTCTCGTTCCACCCGACGGAATACGTCAACGACCCGTACATCATCCGCCAGCAACACAAGATGGTGGCGGTGAACACCGCGCTCGAAGTGGACCTCACCGGACAGGTCTGCGCGGATTCCATCGGCTCGAAATTCTTCTCCGGCGTCGGTGGTCAGGTGGACTTCAACCGCGGCGCGGCCAAGTCGCGCGGCGGCAAAGCCATCATTGCCCTGCCCTCCACCGCGAAGGGCGGCACGGTTTCACGCATCATGACGCACCTGAGTCCGGGTGCCGGCGTCGTGACCACGCGGGCGGGCGTGCATTACGTCGTGACCGAGTACGGCGTCGCTTATCTCCACGGCAAGAGCGTGCAGGAACGCGCGCTGGCGTTGATCAGCATTGCGCATCCGAAGTTCCGCGCCGAACTGCTCAAGGAAGCCATTGAGGCGAAATACCTCTCCGCCGAACTCGCGGACAAGGAAGGTAAGATTCTCGTCGGACCGAAGGAGCTGCGCACGACGTATCTGCTCAACGACGGCACGCAACTCAACTTCCGTCCGATTCATCCCACGGATGAACCGCGCATGCGCGATCTGTTCTACAAGCTCTCCGAAGCCACGATGTATTACCGCTTCATGGGCCACCAGAAACGCGTCTCGCGCCATCAGATTCAGGACTTCGTTTACATTGATCACCGCAACGACGTCACCATTGTCGGCACGCTGCCCGAATCCTACGGTGAAGACATCATCGCGGTGGGCAGCTATTATCTCGACCCGAAGACGAACCTGGCCGAAGTGGCTTTTGTGGTTTCCGACGATTGGCAGAACCACGGCATCGGCACGTTCCTGTTGAAACACCTGATGCGCATCGCGCGGCGCAACGGCATCCGCGGCTTCACTGCCGAAGTGCTGGTGGAGAACAAACCAATGCAGGCCGTCATCAACAAGTCGAACACGAAGGTGCACAGCAAAGTTGGCACCGGCGTGGTCAGTTTCGAAATGGCGTTCGAGTAAGTCGCGTCGAGCAACGACTTCTTTCGAAAACCGCCGGGCATTGCGTCCGGCGGTTTTGCTTTCAAGAATCGCACTGTTCGTCAGTCTTCTGATTCGTATCGCAACGGCTGCTCCCAAAATACGGTAAGCATTTGGCAAAAAGCGGGAAGCACCGGCGGCGGCGACCTCGTAGCGTTCTTATCCAAAGACGATGATGCATCAGATTGGATGACGTTGTTCGCGCTTCGGACCGGTGACTTCAATGTTCGCCGGGTCGCCGGAGTTGGAACGGGCTCATCTGCCACCGGCAAGATTTGATTCGTCCTCGTCCGAAAGCTGCGGTGCGCCTACAAGGTTGTGCCCAGCCAGTCGGCATCACTGGTCGCCGGACGTCGCCTTGAGCGAAACGCCGGACAGGGTTCGATGAAACTGACATTTCAGTCCGCGGTGTCTGCCACCGCGCTTCGCGCGCCACGCGTGCCACGCGAATCTCATACCCAACCCGCCCCTCGCATCGCGCCTGCATGAACGAACGCCGGCTCACTTACGTTTATGCGCCCGCGATCGAGGGGTTGGCTTACCCGCCCGATTGTCCCTTCAAGACCCGACGCGCCACGCTCGCGCGATCGAAGATCATCTCGTTTGGCTTGCTGGGAACACCCGGACGCGAGGAAGCGGCCGCGCGAAAAGCCACGTGGTCCGAGTTGAATCAAATCCATAATACCGCCTATCTCACCGAACTCGAACGCGCCGCGGGAGGCGATCTGACTCCGGAAGGATTTCGCATGGGTTTGGGTGGACCGGATACGCCGGTGTTCAAAGACATGTTCGAATACGGTGCGTGGGCGTGCGGTACGGGAATCGTCGCGGCAGATTTGCTGCTCGAAAAGCGCACGGACATCGCCTTCAACCTGCTGGGCGGATTTCATCATGCGATGCCGGGTCGCGCCGGCGGATTCTGCTACCTCAACGATGTGGCTCTAGCATGTCATCAGCTCGCACTCGCGGACAAACGCGTGCTTTATCTGGACGTGGATGCGCATCATGGCGACGGCGTGCAGGAGATTTTCTACGGGCGCAATGACGTGTTCACGATCTCGATGCACGAAAGTGGCAAGACGCTATTCCCGTGGGGCGGCTTCGAGAACGAAATCGGGCGCGGCGCGGGATTGGGTTACAACGCGAACATCTCCCTGCCGGCGGGCACTTACGATGACGCGTTCCTGCTGGCGTTTGAGCGTGCGGTGTTGCCGCTCATCGGCGCGTTCGAGCCGGACGTGATCGTCGCGGGCGGTGGCGGTTATCACGTCGAGAACACCGTGCGCGCCTGGGCGCTCGCGTGGCGGACCTGTGCCGGTGAAAATGACGATGACGCCGAGAGTCTCGGTCTCGGAGGTGTGATGCTGGGCAGCGCCGAATGGGCCGGCGGTTTGTGCGATCAGCATCGGCCGGTTTCCGCCGAACAACACGCGTCCGTAGATGCCGAGTTACAGGCCAATATCGAGCGCGTCACGGAAAAGTTGTTCCCCCTCCATGGTCTCGCGCCTTCATCGCCCATCCACTCTGCCAGCAACAATGGTCGCCTCAACGGATCCAAGTTAGTCCCTCAACAGCGAAACGAGTCAAACCTATGCAAACCATGACAGCACCAGCGAAGACCGTATCCACCAGTTCACTCATGCAGGAAAGCCGGACGTTTCCGCCGGCTGCCGAGGTGAAGCAGCGCGCCTACATCAACAATGGCCAGTATCAGAAGATGTATGACCGCTCGGTCAACGACCCGGAGGGTTTCTGGCTGGAGCAATGCGCCGCATTGGACTGGGTGAAGAAACCCACCGTCGCGCGGAAATACACCTGGAACACCGATGCACGCAATGTGAAGCATACCTGGTTTGAGGATGGCCAACTCAACGTGACGGTGAATTGTCTCGACCGCCAGGTGAAGGCCGGTCGCGGCGACAAGGTGGCAATCCTCTTCCAAGGCGAACCCGAGGACGACGTCATCAAGCTCACCTATCAACGACTGCGTGAAGCGGGGCGACCGCGTTTCGATTTATCTCCCGATGATTCCCGAGTTACCCATCGCCATGCTGGCGTGCGCGCGCATTGGGGCGGTTCATTCAATTGTTTTCGGTGGGTTCAGCGCTGAGGCGCTCTCGGGGCGCATTACGGATTCCGCGTGCAAACTGCTGATCACGTCCAACACCTCACTGCGTGCCGGTAAGGCCATTCCGCTGAAGGCGATTGCCGATGAAGCACTGAAGCATAGTCCGAGCATTGAGAAGGTCATCGTGGTGAAGCGCAATGAAACGCCCTGCAACATGGTCGCCATTCGCGATCAGTGGTGGCACGAACAGATGGCCAAGGCCAGCGCGGATTGCCCGCCGGAGCCCATGAACGCGGAGGACCCGCTGTTCATTCTCTACACGTCCGGCTCGACGGGAAAACCCAAAGGCGTCGTTCACACCACAGCGGGTTATCTCCTGCACGTAGCCCTCACCACGAAATACGTGTTCGACATTCACGACACGGACATCTTCTGGTGCACGGCTGACATCGGCTGGGTCACGGGCCATAGCTACATTGTCTATGGACCGTTGAGCAACGGCTTCACGAGCGTGATGTTCGAGGGCGTGCCGACGTATCCCGATGCCGGCCGCTTCTGGCAGATCGTGGAGAAGTTCAAGGTCACGCAATTCTACACCGCGCCGACGGCCATCCGCTCCCTCATCCGGCTGGGAGATGAGTGGCCGAACAAATACGACCTCAGTTCGCTCAAGACGCTGGGCTCGGTCGGCGAGCCCATCAATCCCGAGGCGTGGATGTGGTACCACAAAGTCATTGGCAAGGAGCGTTGCCCCATCGTGGACACCTGGTGGCAGACCGAGACGGGCGGGCATCTCATCACGCCGCTGCCCGGCGCGCACACGTTGAAACCCGGCAGCGCCAGCCGGCCATTCTTTGGCGTCGAGCCGGTGGTCCTCCGCGACGACGGCACCGAGTGCGGACCGAACGAAGGCGGCAAGCTATGTATCAAGAAACCGTGGCCCGGCATGATGCGCACGACCTACGGCGATCACGATCGGTTCATTGATACTTACTTCACGATGTACAAAAACATCTACTTCACCGGCGATGGTTGCCGCACGGACGCGGACGGCGATTACTGGTTGATGGGGCGCATCGACGACGTGGTCAACGTCTCCGGTCATCGCATCGGGACGGCGGAAGTCGAGAGCGCGCTGGTGAGTCATCCAAAAGTCGCTGAGGCAGCCGTCGCGCCGATGCCGCATGACATCAAAGGCCAGGCACTTTACGCCTTCGTCACCGTCAAAGACGGCATCCAGCCGAGCGAGGAGCTGAAAAAAGAATTGATCGCCCACGTGCGGAAAGAAATCGGGCCCATCGCAGCGCCGGACAAACTGCAGTTCGCGCCCGGCCTGCCGAAGACGCGCTCGGGTAAAATCATGCGGCGCATTTTGCGCAAGATTGCCGAGGGCCAGCCCGATCAGATTGGCGACACCACCACGCTGGCCGATCCGCACGTGGTCGAAGTCCTCGTCAAGGAACGTCAGTAGTCAGTCAGTAGGTTAGTAGGTACGGCGCTGAGGCGCCGCTGGAGAACAGACGCTGCCGGGGTGCAATGCCCCGGCAGCCACCGGCTCGCTCCGAGACCGGTTACGAAAGGGAATGGACATGGGCACGCAGATATTGAATCCCACAGCCACCGTTGCTGGGGAGAAAAGCAATGCGGGTGAAGCCACCACGGGCAACCGCGGTTGGCTGGTCACGTTTGCCGGCACCGGCGTCAACCTCGCCCTCGGCATTCTCTACACCTGGAGCATGTTCAAGGGCGCCATCGAAAAGGAATTCGGCTGGCAAGGCTCGCAACTCAACGACCCTTACGCGCTCTGCTGCATCGTGTTTGCGGTGGCCATGATTTTTGCCGGACGCTGCCAGGACAAATTTGGGCCGCGTGTCACCGCGTCGCTTGGTGGCCTGCTGGTGGGCGCGGGCTTTGTAATCTGCTCGACGACCAACAGCTATGGCATGTGGTTGCTGGGCTTTGGCGTGCTGGCGGGCATCGGCATCGGTTTTGGTTACTCGTCCGCCACGCCGCCGGCGCTGAAATGGTTTCCGCCTGCGAAGACGGGATTGATCGCCGGCCTCGTCGTCGCGGGATTCGGACTCGCGCCGGTTTATCTCGCGCCCACCTCGCAATATCTGCTGGGACATTTTCAGGTGCAAAAGTCCATGTTGATTCTCGGGCTCGCGTTTGTCGTCATCGTCTGCGGGCTGGCGCAGCTGCTGGTCAATCCACCGCCAGGTTACAGTGCGGGAGCAAAGACTGCGGGCGCCACCGCGAAGCCGGCTGCCATCAACGCCACGCCGCGTGAGATTCTCCGCCAGCCCACCTTCTGGCTGTTGTGGGTCATCTACTTCATCGGCTCGGGCGCGGGTTTGATGGTGATCAGCAGCATGAGCGGCATGGCCAAGAAAAGCATGGGTGAACTCGCGTTCCTGGCCGTAGCGATCATGGCCATCGGCAACGCGGGCGGACGGATCATTGCAGGCACGCTCTCCGATCGAATCGGCCGACGCTGGACGTTGTTCATCGTGCTGTTGATTCAGGCGGTATTGATGTTCGTGGCGATTCCTGTCACCGCTTCGAAGGAAATGACCGCGGTCGTCATCGTACTGGTGGCGGCGATGATCGGCGCCAACTACGGTGCGAACCTGTCGCTTTTTCCGTCCTACACCAAAGACCTCTGGGGTTTGAAAAACTTTGGGATGAACTACGGCGTGTTGTTCACCGCCTGGGGCGTGGGTGGACTTGTCTTAAGCCGGCTGCAACAGATGCTCACCGCGCAGAGTCACGGCAGTTACCAGTCGTCATTTATCACCGCTGGCGTGTTACTGTTGGTTGGCGCCGGTTTGACTTTCTTGATCAAGCCACCGAAACCAGCCGCTTAAACCGGACTTACCAGACGAAGGAGAACAAAGGGAATTATGGGGAGATCGAGTATTCAACGGGTAGCCTGCGCGGGCAGCATTGGGCTACTGGCACTCGGGATTGGTTTCCGTGGCTGGGCCCAAGGCTGGCGTCCCACCACCAACCTCACGCTCAACGCGGACCTGACGTTGCGTGAAACCTACGACAGCAACATCTACCTCCAAAACGTCGAGCCCTCGCCCACCATTACGAACGCGGTGAAGCCGTTTGTAGATTCAATGGTGACCTCAGTCACGCCGCGTGTAGCACTGGATTGGAAACCGATGAAGGAATTCAACCTCGCCACGTTCTACGCGCCCGAGGTGGTGAGATATCACGCCGACTCCGGAGAAAATCACGTCAGCCATCGCGGGGCGCTGACGTTCTCCGGACAAGTGGGCGTCGTGCAATGGGAACAATTCAACACCGTGACCTATATTGACGGCAGCCGCGAGGGACTGACCTTCGGTGGCCCACCATTGGCGGCGCCACCCAGCGGTGGCAATGCCCCGGCCATTGGCGGCATCCCCATCCGCGACCGGCGGGCGGCTCTGATTTATCGCAATGGGTTCCGCGCGCTGCACCTGCATGGGGACTTTTTCTTCCGCCCGGTTGCCTGGTCGTACGTCCACGATTTTCGAACCTACCAGCAAAACCTTCCCGGCTATCAGAATTATGTGGACCGGAATGATTTCACGGTCGGCATGGAAGTCGGTTACAAGGCATTCAAAGAACGGGAAGCCTATCTCGTCGTGGGCTATCGCTACGGCTATCAGGATGAACCGCCCCTGCCCTGGTCGAACATTGATTACTCGAATCATTACAACCGTTTCGTCTTTGGCTTCGAGGGCAAGGTCACCGGCTGGTTAAAGGTCACCGGCGTGGTGGGGCCGGACTATCGCGATTTCACCGGCACCACCGCAGCAGGCTTTGATGACCATCAAACGATCCTCTACTACGATGCCACCGTGGCCGTGACGCCCACGAAGCGCGACACCATTACCGTGGTGCTCCGGCAGTTCGGCCAGCCGGCCTTCGGCAATCCGTCGTTCTACGAGGACATCACCTACGATCTGCTGTGGCGGCATGAGTTCACGGCGAAATTCGCCACCACCATCGGCTTCCGCGCCTATGGCGGCGACTGGGTGACGCCGGTGCAACGCAATGACTGGATCTACACCCCGACCCTCCTGCTCCGTTACGCGCCCACCAAACATCTGAGCGGCGAAATCAGTTACACCTACGACGACGCGACGACCCGCGTGCCGGACACGTCCGGCCGTGAATACACGCGCCACCTGGTTTCACTCGCATTGAAGTACGCGTTCTGAGTTCCGGAGTTTTGCGGCTATACATGTTTTGGCCGGTTTGCTAACGTTCAAAGCCTATGGCACTCGACGACATTTTACTGGAAGCGGAAGAGAAGATGGAAAAGACCGAGCAGGTTGTGATCAATGAATTCTCCGGCGTGCGCACCGGCAAAGCCTCCTCGTCGCTCATCGAAAACATCCAGGTGGACGTTTACGGCGCGAACATGCGGTTGCGCGACATCGCCACCATCACCACACCCGAACCCCGTGCGCTTTCCATCCAGCCGTGGGACGCCAGCAACGTTCACGCAATTGAGAAGGCAATTCAAAAGGCCAACCTCGGCATGAACCCCGCCGTTCAGGGCAAGGTGCTGCGGATATTTTTCCCCGAACTCAGCCAGGAACGCCGCGTGGAATTTACCAAGATCATCAAGAAGATGGCCGAGGACGGGCGCGTGGCCATCCGCCACGTCCGCCGCGACGCGATGGATCAACTCAAGAAGCACAGCCACGATAGCGGCGTGACCGAGGACGAGGAGAAGCAGTGCGAGAAGGATTTACAGAAACTCACGGACGATTACATCGGCAAGATTGACCAGCACCTCGTCCACAAGGAAAAAGAAATCATGACGGTGTGAGGCGTTAAGGTCCTGCGCTTGATCTTACTCGTAAGCTTAATCTCACCCCGGCAGGCCAAGCGCGGGCTTGAAGTAAAGCTTCCCCCTACTGAATCGTCGTCCGATTGGTCGCAGAGTCCCCAAACTTGATCACGGTTTCCCCCGGCTTCGCATACCCCAGTTTTTCCCGGGCGAGCCGTTCCACGGCTTTGGGGTCGTTGTTCATGGCGTCAATCGAGGCGCTCAACTGCTTTTTGGTTGCCAGCTCCCGTTGCACCTTTTGATCGAGTTCGAGGACCACCTTGCGCATACGCTCGTTTTGCCGGATGAGCGGCAGATACCACACCCCGATGCCGACCAGCCCGGCGACCAGCAACAAACAAATCACCACGCGCGTGAGCTTGTCCCAAATGCTGTCTTCCACGTTCATCGCTCCGAGTAAAACACGCGCGGCGCCCCGGCGAAAGGAAAGAAATTCACCGCGCGAACTTCTTCCAGGCCGTGAGCTTGCCGTCCACCCCGAAGGTGAGTCGGAGGAAATAGTCCGGCAGCGACTGGACGTAGGTGGGATAAAACCCGCCGTAGTAACCGGGCGGACCATAGTATCCAACGCCGCCCGTGTAAGCCACGCCCCGCCCCCGACGAGTCAGCCATTCGGATACCACCGCGCCGTCGGTCAACTTCGCCTCCTTGTCGGGCGGCCCCAATTCGGTGATCGCCTGGTCATGCGTGTAACTGCCCACGCGATCAGCCCAGTTGATCTTGTTCGTGGCACAACCCGTCAGCGCCACCACCACCAATAACAGTAACCACCACCTCGCCGTTGCGAAAAACTTCATGCCTTTGGATGTTACGTGCTGCCGGGCAGAACGCAAGATAGCCGCCCGCCTGCCAGCTGAGCCGTCGGCTCGCGGGACACTCCGCCTCACCAATGCTCCCGAACTCCGTAATCATCCCCCCGCCCCCGCCATGGTATTGTTATTGTAAGTGGCTGCCCGGACCGCTATTAGTATCGGACCATGATCAAAGCGTTGTTGCTGCTCGTTCGTCCGGTTCAAACCTGGGATGGGATTGACCGGTCGGCTCGCAGCATTGCTTACGTTCTTTGCCTGCATCTGCTGCCACTGATCATCCTGACCTCGGTCGCCGAAGGCTACGGCCTGATGCACTATGGCAAGAATCACAAGGGGGAAATGAATTTCCTCAAGCATTACGAACTCAAGGAGGCTGTCCTCATTGAAACCGCTCAAAGCCTCCTGCTCGTCGGCATGGTTTTCCTCGGCGCTTACTCGGCCAAGGCTTTTGCCGGCACGTTCCATCGGCGGCATACCTTCCGGCACGCCTTCACCGCCGTGGCCTACGGCTGCGCGCCGTTGATCACCCTGCGCCTGGGTGATTTGTCCGCCTCGCTCAATCCTTGGATTCCCTGGGCCACCGGCATGGTGCTGACCATCGCCGTGCTTTACCACGGCCTGCCCTGCATTCTCAAACCCGATCCGCCGCACGCCTTCGGCTTGTTCTTCATGACCAGCCTGACGTTGGCCGTCATCAACGGCATGATCCGGCTGGTTTCCTCCTTCTACTTCATGGGCCGTTTTCCGGAAGCCGAAAAATTCATCATCCACCTGGCCGGCGGCACGCCTTCCTGATCACCCAACCCGACTCCCGCAGCGCCCGTTCCGCCGAACATTCATCCTTTCCGGTCAACTCGCGCACGATCCGCACCGCGCGCGCGCGCAACTTTGCATTCGTCGGGCGGACGTCCACCATCAGGTTGCTCATCACCTTGCCCACCCGCACCATCGCGAGCGTGGTCAGGATGTTTAACACCAGCTTCGTCGCCGTGCCCGCTTTGAGCCGCGTGGAACCCGTCAACACTTCCGGCCCGAGATCTGTCGCCATGACAATGTCCGGTCGCCACGCCTTGGGAATCGCCAGATAGGGATTGAAGCAAACCAGCATCGTCATCGCCCCGCGCCGCTTCGCCGCGCGCAACGCGCCCCACACAAACGGTGTCGTTCCGCTCGCCGCAATGCCCACCACCACATCCTTGCGTCCGACTCGTGCATTGCGAATCGCCCCGGCCCCGGCCTTTGGATCATCCTCCGCCCCCTCGACAGATTTGCGCAAGGCCACGTCGCCACCGGCGATGATGCCTTGCACCAGCTTTGGTTCGGCGCGAAACGTGGGCGGACACTCACTGGCATCCAGCACGCCGAGCCGTCCGCTCGTGCCCGCGCCCACGTAGAATAAACTTCCCCCGCCCTGGAAGGCTCGCGCCACCGCCGTGACCGCCTTTGCCAGCAACGTCCGCCTCTTCAACAGCGCCCGCGTCACCTTCGCCTCTTCGCTTAACATTAATCCCACCGCCGCGCTAACGGACATCCGATCCAGCTTCCGTGAGCGGGGATTGCGCCGTTCCGTCGGCGAAAGTTGTGTCGAACGAACGAGGAAGCTTGACGGCGTCTGTTGGCTGGCGCGCATGACGGAGATTATTCGGCCAGCCTGCCGGCAATTCAAACAATTAAGTCCGTGATGGAAAAATTCGCGCCAAACGGTTATCCCATTCCGCATGACTGCGATTGAACGCCAGATTCTCGACTGCCTGATCGAACTTGATCAAGCCGTGAAGTCCCTGCCCACCGCCAATCCCAAACCGAACCTGCTCCCGCGCTTCCAACAAATCGAGGAACTCGCCGATCAACTGCCCCGCAGCACCGCACCAGATCTCCTGCACTACCTTCAAAAGAAAAGCTACGAGAAAGCCCGCCAGTGGCTCGAAGGCAGTTACGCCGAAATTCAAAAGGGCAGTTGCAAACGCTGACCATGTTTCCCGACGACACCATCGCCGCCATCGCCACGCCCCTCGGTGAAGGCGGGCTGGCCGTCATACGCATCTCCGGCAAAAACGCCCTGGTCGTGGCCGACACCGCCTTCGTCCCGGTTGGAAACAAATCCCGCAAGCCGAGCGCCGCCGAGAGCCACACGATTCACTACGGCAAAGTCTTCCGGGCCGGGCAGCAAGTGGACGAAGTCCTCTGCGCCGTCATGCGCGCCCCGCGCACGTTCACCCGTGAAGACATTGTCGAGATCACCTGCCACGGGGGCATTCTCTCCACCAAGACGGTCCTCGACATTGTGCTCGAAGCCGGCGCGCGCCTGGCCGAGCCCGGCGAATTCACCAAGCGCGCCTTCCTCAATGGCCGCCTCGACCTCGCCCAAGCCGAGGCCGTCGCCGACTTGATCCATTCGCGCACCGAACTCGCACTCAGCGCCGCCAACGAACAACTCGCCGGCAAACTCTCCCAACGCATCAATCAATTGCGCGATGAGCTCATGAACACTCTCGCGCACATCGAAGCCCACATTGATTTCCCCGAGGAAGACATCGCACCCGACACCCGCGCGAAACTCGAAGGCCGCCTCGAACGCGGCATCGCCTTCATGGACGAACTCCTCGCTACTGCCAATGAAGGCCAGATTCTCCGACGCGGCATTCGCGCCGCCATCGTGGGCCGGCCCAACGCGGGCAAATCCAGCCTGCTCAATCAACTCCTCGGTCACGAGCGCGCCATCGTCTCGCCCATTCCCGGCACCACCCGCGACACCATCGAAGAAACCGTCAACATCCGCGGCCTGCCCGTCGTGTTCATTGACACCGCCGGTCTGCGCGAGGCCAAGGACGAAATTGAAACCGAAGGTATCCGCCGCAGCCGTGAATCCCTCGCCCGCGCCGAATTCATCCTGCATGTCCTTGACGCCAGCGAACCGCTAACCACCGAAGACGAACAACTCCTCGTCGAGTTCGCCCACAAGAAGCGCCTGCTCGTCCGCAACAAAACCGATCTACCCCAACGCTTGACCGTGGAAGACCTGGAGCGCCGAGCACCGCCTCGGCCCAAATCCAGTGGGGCGGCGGACCTCCCCTCAAGCCATCCGTCCTATCCATCCCGCATCATTGACGTCTCCTGCACCACCGGCCAAGGCATCGAAGCGTTGAAAGACGCCATCAAAAACCTCGTCTGGTCCGGACAGATCAACGCCGAAATGTCCCAAGTCACCATCAACTCCCGCCATCAAGATGCGTTGCGCCGCGCGCGAGAGAGCACCCGCCTCACCCTCGAGGCCCTCCGCGCCGACGCCTCCCTCGAATTCGTCGCCCTCGACCTCCACCTCGCCGTCCGCGCCGTGGGCGAAATCGTCGGGAAGACCACGACCGAAGACCTGCTCGACTCCATCTTCCGCCAGTTTTGCCTCGGAAAATAACTCGTCCCCAATCAGCTGCCCCTCGTCCACCCTCTCGGGGGAGGTCATGTTGAGGCGATGCCGTAACGCCGCACTTCGGTGGCATGGGCGGGCGCGATGGCCACTGCGATGCTTTCCTTGTAGACGTCGAGGCCGAGGTAATGGATTATTTTGTTCATGGGTGTTTGGTTTCATCACTCGGTTATCAACCCAAATCAAACACCCGCTTCGCTTTCATGCGAAGCCACAAGGTCTAGTCCGCGCGACCATCATGAAATCGAGCCACACAAAGGCGACTAAGAAAAGTCGAACGACGCTGTGGACGGATTGCGCTCGCGTGATTCTATGCGGCATCGGCTGCGTTCTGCTTTGTCTGGTGATCATCGGATTCTTGCACGAAGAGCACGACTATCCGCCGGCTGGCTTGATCATTGGTGGCATCATCGGTTTGGCTTTCGTTGCCGTCGGCCTTTTCGCAAAGCCGAGGACCGTCGAGAAGGCAGCGGAAGGACTGAATCTATAGAGATGAGGACGCCGAGGTCTAACCCCTATCCGCACCATGAGCCATGAAACCCTTTCCCCCAATCCGTGGATGGTGCTGCCGTTTGTCGTGCTGCTGGGCACGATTGCGCTGGCGCCGCTCTTCGCGGCAGATTGGTGGTCGAAACACTACCCGAAGGTGGCGTTCGCCCTCGGCCTCATCACGCTCGGCTATTATTTGATCGGTCTGCACGCCTACCCGCGGGTGCTGCACGGGGCGACCGAGTACGTCAGTTTCATCGCACTCATCGGTTCGCTGTTCGTGGTGTCCGGCGGCATTCACATCAATGTGAAGGGCGAAGCGACGCCGGGAATGAACGTGCTGTTCCTGCTCGTGGGCGCGGTGGTGGCCAATCTCCTCGGCACGACCGGCGCCTCGATGCTGTTGATCCGGCCGTGGATCCGGATGAACAAGTATCGCATCACGGCACATCACATCGTGTTTTTTATTTTCATCGTGTCGAACGTGGGCGGCTGCCTCACGCCCATCGGGGATCCGCCGTTGTTCCTCGGTTATCTCAAGGGCGTGCCGTTCTGGTGGGTGGCGGAGCATTGCTGGCCGATGTGGGCCACGGGCCTGGGTATCCTGCTGGCGATGTTCTTCGTGGTGGACCTGATGAATTTCGAGCGCGCGCCCATGATCATCCGCGAGAAGGAAACTGCCCACGAACGCTGGCGTTTCGACGGGCTGGGTAATATGTTCTTCCTCGCCGTCATCCTCGGCGCGGTGTTCATCAACCATCCCCTCTTCCTGCGGGAAACCCTGATGCTGGCGGCGGCAGCGGGATCGTATTTCACCACGCGCAAACCAATCCACGAAGCGAACCACTTCAATTTTCATCCGATCAAGGAGGTGGCGATCCTGTTCCTCGGGATTTTCGCCACGATGATGCCGGCGCTGGACTGGCTGGAACTGAACGCCGGCAAACTCGGCAATCCGACGCCCGGCTTCTTCTTCTGGGGCAGCGGGGTGCTCTCGAGCGTGTTGGATAATGCGCCCACCTACCTGAGTTTTTTGAGCGCGTTGATGGGCGCAACCCACGATGCGGATATTCATCATCTGCTGGCGACGCAACCGGTCGCCCTGATCGCCGTCAGCGTCGGCTCGGTGTTTTTTGGCGCGAACACCTACATCGGCAACGGCCCGAACTTCATGGTCAAATCCATCGCCGACCAGCAGAAGGTGAACACGCCGACGTTTCTGGGTTACGTGTTCAAGTTCACGCTGCCCTTCATGGTGCCGATGCTCTTGATCGTGTGGCTGATCTTCTTCCGTTGAACCGCGGCAGGATTTCCCATTGAACAGCCGCCCCCCAAACCCGTCCAAACCTCATGGGAACGAACCTGGAGTCCTGACATGAAGATGAAATTGCCGCTCGTCGCCCTCGCCACCGTGCTGGCGCTGACCATCGCCCACGCGGCGGACCCGAACTGGCACACCGACCTGACCGCCGCCCAGACCCAGGCAGCGAAGGAAAAGAAAATGGTGCTGCTGGATTTCAGCAGTTCCGATTCGTGCATCGCGTGCTTCAAACTGAGGAAAGACGTTTTCTCCCAGGCAGCGTTTCTAAATTACGCGAAGACGAATCTGGTCCTGGTGGAGGTGGATTTCCCCTTGCGCAAAAAGGTAAGCCCGGAGCAGGCACAGGCAAATGCGGCGCTGGCCGAGAAATACCAGGTGGACAGTTACCCGACCATCGTGGTGCTCGACAGCGACGGCCGGAAGCTCGGCGTGCTCGAGGATCAACCGGGCGAGCCACAGGCGTTCATCGCGTTGCTGGAGAAGTTGAAGAAGTAACCCGGTTCATCAGCCAGTTGACTCGCGGGCGCGGGCGCGTCAGTGCGTTTTTTGCCCTGCGAACCGTGCTTCAAACTTGACCGCGCGAGTTTCCGACCTAGCATCCGCGCTGTCGTGGACGGCATGAAAGCAATTCTCGCACTGGAAGACGGCTCCATTTTTCTCGGCACAGGTTTTGGCGCGCGCGCCTCAGCCTGCGGGGAGGTTTGTTTCAATACTTCGATGACCGGCTACCAGGAGATTCTCACCGACCCGTCTTACAAGGGCCAGATTGTGACGATGACCTATCCGCTCATCGGCAATTACGGCGTCAACACTGTGGACGTGGAATCGTGGCGACCCCACGTCGCGGGCTTTGTGGTGCGTGAGGTTTCGCCGGTTGTGAGCAACTGGCGTGCGGATTATTCGCTCGCCGAGTATCTCGAGCGCAACGGCATTCCAGGCATCCAGGGCATTGACACCCGCGCCCTCACCAAGAAACTCCGCGTGCGCGGGGCGTTGAACGGCTTCATCACCACGGAGAACATTTCAGCGGACGAAGCCGTGAAGCGGGCGAAGGATTGGCCCGGTCTCGTGGGCGTGGATTACGTGAAGGAAGTCACGCACAAGGAAGCCTTCGGCTGGGATGAGAAGGACGAGCAGAGCGGCGATTTCGATCTGGTGCGCGGCAATACCAAACTCGATGCCCGGAAACATCACAAACCGTTGCCGCCCGCGGAAGTCCCCATCGTGGCCTTCGATTTCGGGATGAAATACAACATCCTGCGCCGGTTGCGGCAGCACGGGTTCAAAACCCATGTCGTGCCCGCGACGACTCCGGCTGCGGAAGCGATGAAGCACAAGCCCGCGGGCATTTTTCTCTCGAACGGCCCCGGCGATCCCGCCGCGCTCGGTTACGCAGTGCAGGCGGTAAGCGATCTCATCAAAACGGGCATCCCGATTTTTGGGATTTGCCTCGGCCATCAGATTCTTGGTCAGGCGCTGGGTGGGAAGACGTTCAAACTCAAATTCGGCCATCGCGGTGGCAACCAGCCGGTGAAAGACTTGGAGTCCGGCAAAGTGGAGATCACCTCGCAGAATCATGGTTTCGCCGTGGACGCGCAGTCGCTGCCGTCAGCCGTGTCGGTAAACCGCATCAACTTGAATGATCAAACGGTGGAAGGTTTGCGCCACAAGACGAAGCCGATCTTCTGTGTACAGTATCATCCCGAGGCGTCGCCGGGCCCGCACGATTCGACGCCGCTGTTCGCCGAATTTCGGGAGTTAATCGCGCGCAAATAGTTTCCGCCGCCGGAATTCCGCCCGCCGGCCCCGGAAATAATTGTCACCGAACCGAAACCTTTGCGTTTGACTTGAATTTGCCGGGGCAGATACTTTCCCCCGGGTAACCAATATGGCCAAACTTGTAATCCTCAGTCAGGGCATGACCGGCCGCTCACACGAGTTGAAGGCGGACAAGACCACCATAGGCCGGGTGGACGACAATACCTTCCCCATCGCTGAGGCTTCCGTTTCCAGTCATCATTGCGAAGTGCTGTTGCGCGGCACCGACGTGGTCGTCCACGATCTTAATTCCACCAATGGTACGTTCATCAACGGGGAAAAGATCACGGAATCCGTTTTGAAGCCGGGCCAGACGCTGCGCCTCGGCCAGATTGAGTTGCGCTTGGAAACGGATGGTTCGGCGTCCGCCGCCTCGCCAGCCCCCGCCGTGGCTGCGGCGGCCCCGGCGTCGCCGGCGCCCAGCAAGAAGGCCGAGACGGTCGTCATGCAGCAAGGCGTGAAGTTGACCGATCTCGAAACGGGCTCGCCCCGCGGTTTTGAAACCGCAGGCAAAGGATTTACCAAGAAGAACAACAAGGCGAACCGGATGTTTCTGATCGGCGCTATTGTGCTCGGTGTGATCATCGTCGCCTTGGTGGTTGTCGCCCTGATGAAAGCAAGCCCCGCCAGCCAGTAACCCGGCATCTGGAATTTTAGGAAGCCGCCGGCATGAAAATCCGGCGGTTTTTTTATTGCTCCTTCAACCACTTCGCAACATCGCACGCTGCGTAAGTGATCAGCAGGTCCGCCCCAGCCCGGCGCATCGCGAGCAAACTCTCCAGCGTCACTGCGCGCTCATCAATCCAGCCCCGGGCCCCCGCCGCCTTGACCATCGAATACTCCGCGCTCACGGCGTAGGCCGCTGTGGGATAACCGAACTCCGCCTTCACGCGGTGTAAAATATCCAGATACGCCAGCGCCGGCTTCACCATCACGATGTCCGCGCCCTCCGCGATATCGAGCGCCACTTCGCGCAACGCTTCGTTCGCATTTGCCGCCTCCATCTGGTAACTGCGGCGGTCGCCGAACTTCGGTGTGGATTCCGCCGCTTCCCGGAACGGGCCATAAAACGCCGACGCGAATTTGGCGGCGTAGGACATGATCGGAGTATCCGTAAATCCCGAGCGATCCAGTGCCTCACGAATCGCGCGGACGCGCCCGTCCATCATGTCACTGGGCGCAACGATGTCCGCTCCGGCTTCGGCATGACTGGACGCAGTGCGAGCGAGTAGTTTGAGGGTCGGATCGTTGAGAATTCTCGCCCCCCGCGGGCCCGCCTGGACCAACCCGCAATGCCCGTGGCTCATGTATTCGCACAGACAAACGTCCGTGATGACCAGCAGTTCGGGTAGTTCCTGCTTCAAGCGTCGGACCGCCTGTTGCACAATCCCCTTCCGCGCGTAGGCACCGGAGGCGCGCTCATCCTTGCGATCCGGAATGCCGAACAACAAGACGGCGGGCACGCCCAGCGAGTGCGCCCGCTCGGCTTCCTTTACCAGTTCATCCGGCGAGAGCTGGAATACCCCGGGCATCGAGCCGATGGGTTGTCGCAGCTTGCGACCACTGCGAACGAACAACGGCAACACCAGTTGCTCGCGGCTCAAGCGCGTTTCACACACCAGCCGGCGCAGCGCGACGGATTGTCGCAGGCGTCGCGGGCGTACTATTGGAAATCCCCCCCCCTGTCCCCCGGCGCGCGTACTCATGCCGTCAAGGCTTCCCGCCTTCCTTGATGATGCTGATGAACTGCTTCATCGCCGGCGAGAGCACCTTGTTCTTTTTGTAGATCGCGGCGAGGGGCCGGAACATTTCCGCATCTTCGATCGGCAGCGCGGTGAGCGTCTGCTTGGCGATCTCCTGCGCCACGGTTCCCTGGGGCACGATCGAGACGCCAGCGTCAATTTCCACCGCGCGTTTCACGGTTTCGATGTTGTCGAACTCCATCACGTTCTTCACTTCCACGCCGTATTCCTTCAGCACCTTGTCCAGCGCCTTGCGCGTGGGAATGTCCGGTTCGAAGCCCACGAATTTCTGGTCGGCGACCGCTTTGAGTTTCACGCTCTTCTGCTTTGAGAACGGATGCTGCGGGTGGCAGATCAACACCAGCGGGTCCTTGCGCAACGGCACGATTTCCAACTTGGCGTCCTTGGTCGGATACGCCACCAACCCGAGGTCGACCACGTTGCTGAACACATCCTCGTAAACCTGGTTTGCGCGCCGGTACTCGACGTGGACGTGGACGGTCGGATAGTCCTTGAGGAAACGTTTGATGTACGGCGGCAGGTCGTGCAAGCCGATGCTGTAAATCGTCGCCACGCGGATGGTGCCGGAAATGATGTCCTTGATCTCTTGCAGCTTGCTGTGCAGGCCATCGTAGGTCTGGATGATCTGCTTGCTGTAATCGTAGAGCACCTGACCTTCACGGGTGAGGCGGAACTTCTTTTTGCTCCGCTCGATCAACAGGGACTTGAACTGCCGTTCCAGCGAACTGATTTGCTGGCTGACGGCGGACTGGGTGACGCCGTTGATTTGCGCGGCCTTGGTGAAACTCTCCGTTTCGGCGAGATCGCAGAAGACTTTTAAGCTTTCAATTTGCATAAGGTGATTCAATGCCAAAGTTGCTTATCCGTCAACTTGCGTTATTGCCACAAACTAACCATTTATTGTCCTCTTCATCAGGTTAGTTTTACGAACGCCCCCGGTAACAACTCCGCCATATTGAACTCCCGCACCCGTTGCAACGCCCGGCTGTCGGCCACAAACACCCGTGCTTGCGGCGCATATTCAGCCAGCAATTGGCGGCACGCCCCACATGGCATCGCTCCGTTTTTAGCCCGTGCCACCACGGCCACCGCGACAAAACCCTGTTTGCCCTCCGTCAACGCCTTGAACAAGGCCACGCGCTCCGCACAGCAGGTCAAACCATAACTTGCACTCTCCACGTTCGCCCCCGTGATGACCTCACCTCCTCGCGTCAACAACGCCGCGCCGACCAGAAACTTGGAGTACGGAGCGACGGCGCCATTGCGCGCTTTTGCCGCCGCCCGGATAAGCCGTGCTTTATTGACCTTGACCATAACGCCTTCCGAATTCCCGCAACAGCCGCGCCCCAACAACCTTGACCCGTTCGCCAGTCTCCAGCACCTCCTCATGCGACAACGGCGCCCGGCTGATGCCCGCCGCGAGATTTGTGATGCAGGACAAGGCAGCCACTCGGATCCCACATTGCCGCGCGACAATCACCTCCGGCACGGTGCTCATCCCCACGGCATCGGCGCCGAGTCGCGCAAAGGCGCGAATCTCCGCCGGCGTCTCGTAGCTTGGCCCACTGACGGCCAGATAGACTCCGCGTTGCAGTTTAACCTTCAACCCGCTCGCAGCTGAAGCGAGGATTGAACTCAGCTTCAGGTCGTAAGCCTGCGTCAAATCCACAAAGCGCGGCCGGGATTGCGAGGCCTCTTTGCCCCGCAGCGGATTCGCACCCATGAAATTGATGTGATCCGTCACCATCATGAAGTCGCCGGCGCGGAACTTTCGGTTGATGCCGCCGGCGGCGTTGGTCAGCAATAAATCGGTAATTCCGCAGGCAGCCAGCGTCCGAACGGCGAACGTCACCTGCTCCATCGCATGGCCTTCATAAAAATGCGCCCGCCCACTGAGCACCATCACCGGCGTATCTCCCAGTCTGCCGACGAGCAATTCCCCGTCGTGCCCGGCCACGTTCGTTTGTGGGAAGCCCGGCAACTTGGTGTAAGCCACCTGCACCTCCACGTTCAATCCGCCCACCACATGCTTGAAGCCGCTGCCCAGCACAAACGCGAGCGTCGGGCGCAAGCGCGAGAGCCGTTGAATACGAGCAACCGTCGCCTTCATCGGCGGATTAAGCCATAACTCGCCACGCCGGGGCAAGCGGCGAACCCGAGTTTGTTTTGCGGCATTCCGCTTCAAGCCGTCACTACCGCTCCGACTCACAGGTTCGAGAGGCGATAGAATTGGGGAAGGCGGTTGGTGGGTGAGAGGATTACGTTGAAGTTCCCATTGCTGACTGCGGGCGGCTGTAAAACTCGCGACCATGACAGCGGCACGGCCGGATTGGTGGTGCTGTAAAGCCGGTAGGTAGTCGCCCAATCCGGCCAGGACAGCAGGATCTGTCCGTCGCCCGAACGACGGCTGATCGTGATTCGCAGCGGCGCATTGAGGTCCACGTTTTGCACCTCGAAGGTCTGAATCGTGTTCGTCGCGAAGGAAGCGGCAAAGAACTTATTGTTCACCACCGTATCCGCGTAGGTCGCGTATTTTGGTCCGGCCCCCGTCGCGGTCACCCAGCGGCGCACCGGGCCGGCCACATTGAAAAAGTTGGTGAGGTTATAGGTGATGGTCTGCGCGGTACCGTAATTCATCGTGACAATAATCAGCTTGCGCGCGCCGGCATCGTAGGCGGCGACGGTGTTGCCTTCACCGCTGTCCACGATGGTCATCCCGGGCCGAATGTGGCGGGTGTATTGCGCCAGCACATAGTACTTCGGATTGGCAGTACCAATCCAGTTGTCGCCCGGATTGGATTGAATCAACCCCCAGCCGCCACTATCAAACGGTTGCCAGTAACACCACGCCGTCGGATGCAACCACCGGAAATCAAGATTCAAATTGCTCGCGAGCGAGACCCCGGTGCCATCGCCCTCGCCATATTCCGAATTCCACAAGCGCTTTCCCGCTACCGCCGTGTAAAGGAGATCGCGTCGCCCGCCACCGTATTGGTAGCCATGCACATTGACGCGGCCAACCAGGGCTTTAGTGGCCGCGTTGTAACTATTCCAAGTGCTGGTGGCTTGATCGTAAAGAGATTCATCCGAGGCTGCGACCTTCATGGACGTCAAGCCACGAGAATCGAGTTCGGAGCGGAGCTG
Organism: Limisphaerales bacterium; assembly: GCA_044225555.1. Classification (GTDB taxonomy): domain Bacteria; phylum Verrucomicrobiota; class Verrucomicrobiia; order Limisphaerales; family JADLHS01; genus JADLHS01. The sequence continues at coordinate 351,309 of JBGAIM010000004.1, forward strand.
CCCCAAGACGGTGGCTTGGGTACCCGTATCGAAATGACAGCCCTCCTGCGTGCCGGTAGCGCTCCACCAATTGGCGATGGGTTCATTGAAGGGCTCGACCGAATCGAACGTAATGCCCCAGTGGTCACTGGCGTACTTGGCCACGGTCGCCAGATAGATCGCATGCTGCTGATAATTCCACGATTGCAAATTATCATTCGCACCATTGTCAGCGCCGGATGGATTATGGTTGTAACACATCCACCACATTGGCGAGTTGGAGAACAGTTCAAGCAGGTTCGCCCCGCGCGCCTTGGCCTTGAGCAACATCGCCCGCTGATTCGCATCCGCGGTCCAGGACCAACTCGCCGAGGCGGGATCGCTGCTGAACCAATCCAGCCAGTAACCAGCCATCTTCTTGAATGCCGGAATGTTCGCCGACGACTGCATTATCTCGCCGTTGATGGAGTTCGAACTGCACCCGCCGGCATTGTAGCGGGCGATGTTCATCCCCAAACCAGGCAGGCTCTGCCCGTTCAACGACGTGTAGTTGGTGGTGAAAACGATGTCGGCCAGATCGTTCCGCGCGCCGAAAACATTGGCCCACCAGCAGAGCGAAGTCCCCCACCCTTCCCAGGTTCCCCAAGTTGTCTGGGGATTAATCACGGTGGTGTAGTCAGCCCGGGCCGAAGTCTGAAATAGCGCGACGACAGCGGTAAATACTAAAATGGGCTTAACCATGCTGGTGTCATCTTAAACAGCTTGGCGACGGGTCTGAAAGTTGAATCCCTTGCCAGACTTGATTTCGTCCGCAACGCCGCTGCGCTGCAAGCTTTTCGCTCCGCGACTTGCGCCTCAACGCCGTCGGGACATGAATCGCACAAACACTGCAACGCCAGCCAGCGACAACACTTGCGGCTCCGGCACTGTCGCAACGCCAAAGGTAACGTTGTCCAACATCTCTTCGTGCGCACCCGGCAGGAACGGGCCGCCATCGTCATACACCAGGTTGCGAATTGGCTGGGAAAAGGTGAAGCCAAGGAAAGTCCAGTTGCCCAGCTGGCCCGTAAAGTTGTGGGTGAAAGTCTGCCCATTCAGAAGCGTGAATGTCAAAGTGGCGTTGAAAGGGCTGTTCTGGACGATCCCACCGGAGAAATCGGCGCCAAAGGCATTCCTTCCCCCTGGCAGAAATACGCCCACAGGATAACTCGAATCGAAGTTCCAGAGGTTGCCGCTACCGGTAAACAAACGTGCTTCGTTGTTCGTAAACGTCGCCCCCGAAATCGTGATGGGCGACCGGCCCGTTCCGGGAAACGGGTCGGGCATGCCCGTAAAGTCAATCGTCGTGCTCGATTGCAGCGCGGCAGTAAACAAGGAGCGATCCGTGTAAACCGTGCCCTGGGCATAGCACTGAAAAGCCAATGCCACAAAAGCAACCACGACCGCCGCCAGCCGGCACACAGTTCTGGGGATGAACCGAAGTTGGGAAAAACAGCGCCTGCGTGTCTTCATGATGACCTTTCTGATCGAAGATAGAATCGTTCCTCGAGTATCCCCCAAACCCAAGCTGCGTCAAGCCGGGCGTTGGAGGCCAAATTCAAATGGCCCGGCTTGATTTCTCCCCAATCTCCCCTACGCTGACACACTCGAATCCGTTTGGATTCGTGGTTACCTCCCCTCGCCCCATCAGATGGGGAGAGGGCCGGGGTGAGGGGCGAACCGAAATTGATTTTATGAACCTAAGCAACGAAGAAATCCGCCGTTACTCGCGGCATCTGATCCTGCCGGAAGTCGGTCTGGCCGGGCAAAAGAAGATCAAAGCCACCAGCGTGCTGTGCATCGGCGCGGGCGGACTCGGCTCGCCCATCGCCATGTATCTCGCCGCCGCGGGCATCGGCAAGATCGGCATCGTGGATTTCGACACTGTGGATTATTCCAATCTGCAACGCCAGATTCTCCACACGGACGCCGACGTCGGTCGCCCCAAAGCCGTTTCCGCCAAGGAAACCATCGCGGGCATCAATCCCAACGTCGAAGTGGTCATCCACAACACCGCGATCAATTCCGGCAATGCCCTCGACCTCATCCGCCCCTACGACATCGTCGTGGACGGCACGGACAATTTCCCGACGCGCTATCTCACCAACGACGCTTGCGTGCTGCTCAAGAAGCCGAACGTCTATGGCTCGATCTTTCGCTTCGAAGGCCAGGCCAGCGTGTTCGCACCGCATCTCGGCGGACCGTGCTATCGCTGTCTGTATCCCGAACCGCCGCCGCCCGGCATGGTGCCGAGTTGCGCGGAAGGCGGCGTGCTCGGTGTGTTGCCCGGCATCATCGGCTGCATCCAGACGACGGAAATCTTGAAGCTCGCGCTGGGCAAAGGCACGTCCATGGTCGGACGCCTGCTCCTGTTCAACGCGCTCGACATGAAGTTCCGCGAACTCAAGCTGCGTCGCGATCCGGCGTGTCCGATCTGCGGCGACAATCCGACGATCAAGGAGTTGATTGATTACGAACAATTCTGCGGCATCGCCCCCGCACCCGCCGAACCCGTCGGCAATCCCGACGAAGTCACCGTGCAGGACATGAAGAAGGCGCTGGATAATCCGAGCCTCGGCATCAAGGTCATTGATGTGCGTGAAGCCGACGAATACGAGATCGCCAAAGTGGACGGCGTGCCGTTGCTGCCGTTGAGCCAGATCAACGAACGCTTCACCGAACTCGATCCGAACCAGCAATACTATCTTCACTGCAAAGCCGGCGTGCGTTCATTGAAGGCGTTGAACTTCCTGCGGCAACAAGGATTCAAATATCTCAAGAGCGTCAAAGGTGGCATCACCGCGTGGTCGGACGAAATTGATCGCAACGTGCCGCGGTATTGAACGTAGCGGCAACCATCCGTGGTTGCCGTAGAGGGTGGCATCCTTGCCACCCGGAACAAGCGCCCGAGTTTGTCGCGACGAGCGAGAACTCGGGCGGTTTCGTTTTTGCGTGAGGCTCTTTCCGCCGGGCTGGGAAGCCCGGTCCCGCATTGCGGGATCAGCCAAGGATGGCTGACACTACAGTCGAACTGTGGCGTCTTCGCAGGTTGAAGCTTCAGTTCTCGCCTGCTTGTTTCAATGCCGCCGCCTCAACTGCTGGACTCAGCCAGAATGTCGTTCTCTGAGCCAGCAGGCCGAGCACGGGTTTCAAAGCGGGGATTTTTCCTTCCGCTTTTCCGCGCAAGAGCACGCCCAAAGTTCCCGTGTAGGCAATGCCCAAGGCCGCTGCTGCTTTGCGGCCCTGCGCGTCGTCCACCAGGAGCAATGAGCCGGTCAATTCCAGCGCCAGCGCCAAAGCTTCGGTCTCGCCGGGTTGCAAATTGAATGGGAGCTTTGCGACTTCGGCCAGGTTTTGCGGGGACTGTACGATGAGCCAGCCATCGGCCTTGGCTTTTTTCACTTCCTGAACTCCGAAATTTTTGGGAACGGCAGTGGTTTCTTTCCAAACTTCCGGCGGGATGTGGATGGTGGAATAAAATTCCCGTAAGAGATGGAATTGCTCGCCGGCCGCGAGCGTGATCAACACGGAAGAATCAACGACGACCGCTGGCATAAGCGATGTCGTGTTCGAGATCGGTCAGGGAGTAGGGCATCGGCACCCGACGCTGGCGCAGAATTTCCGCGAAGCGTTCCTCAGTCAAGCCGGCCACCCGCGCCGCCTTGCCGACGGGCAGACTGCCAGAACGATAGAGCGCGACAGCCAACTCCAGATGCAATTCGGCCTCCGCCGCCTCTGGCTGGCTTTCCAACCGTTGGGCGAAGTCATCCGAGACATTCAGAGTCACGCTCATGGCTGCACTTTAGTTCGGGCTTGGAAATGAAGCAAGCTACGGTTGGAAGCGTTGAACTTCCTGCGGCAGCAAGGATTCAAATACCTCAAGAGCGTCAAAGGCGGCATCACCGCGTGGAGCGAGGAGATTGATTCCAAAGTGCCGAGGTATTGAAGCAGCAATATCCTCGCAAATAGCGCGCCGGTTCCGACGCGCTTTTTCATTTGTTGTGCTTGCCCGGATGGGTTGGAATTGGCAATAGAGCTCCGATGAGCACACTAGAAGAGCGCTTTGAACTCGGGCCACAGGACGAAAAGTTGTTTGCGCGAATGCGCAAAGAATGTGAAGCCAATGTCGTGAGGTGGGAATATTGGCTAACCCCGAAATGGCACTGGGATCCAGAATACATAGTCAATTATCTGAATTCCCCAAAGCGGGCACTGAAAGAAACTGCAAATTACCTCTATGGTTATGATTCAAAGGGCCGCGTAGTTTTTTTCCAGACAATGGAGCCCGACGAGTCGGCCCAATTTGATCTCTTAATTTACAAAAATGATACGCTGTTTGGAATGAAGTTCCTTGGTGTGGATATTCTCACCTGCGTGTTCGAAGCCCAATTGAATGAGGGGCGAGTTGTTCGACTGGATTTGCTTGATTCAGATGAACCAGCCTGGAAAACGATCACGTGGAAAAATGGCAAGGTTTTCCAGATTAGCGCAGGCAATCAGTATGAGCCAAAAGGCTTGGTTGTCATCAAAACCACTTACGACGAGAAGGGTAAAGTCGTCTCCGAAGTGGAACTGTTAAACATCAAGGAGAAGCCGTTGCCCAAGGGGGCTACTTTAAAGTCACTCGGCTGTGAGCTACACAAACGATCGCTTCAAGCCGTAGTGAAAACGCTTGCCAAGCTCAAACTCAAAAAGCCGGTTTATTGCCTCACCCTGAGTTATGACTGTGAAGGCAATCCCATCATGCCACCCATGCTCGGCATAGGTCTCGATTCTGAGCGTCAGACGCGGATGAAGAAAGGCGGCAAGGATGCGAAGCTGGATATATGGGACCCGGAACAAATGTCCCTTTTCGCCAAAGTGAAAACAGACGAAGTCATTTTCGGCGACAAGAAACTTCAAAAAGTATGCGGTTACTATAATCGACTGCTCAACAAGAAGGGCGACAATGCGCCTGCTCAAAAGCTTCTCAACAAAGTCGCCGCTGAACTTGGCCGAATGGATTGGACCGGCAAGCTGACTACGACGGACGATTTCATTGCTTACGCAGTAGACACCTACCTTTCCGACCTGCAAAAGAACCTTAAGCAAAGCGTTCCGGCAGATCGTCTGAAGAAGCTAAAGGCGGCCAAGATGGTTTGACCCGCTCAGTAGCAAGGTCATTGAAATTCGCCGCCACTCCTGCCAACACCGCCACACGACATTCCAAAAAACCGGCGAACGATTCTCCTTCTCCCCGGGGGAGAGGCCGGGATGAGGGCGAGCGTCAACACCATTATCCATCTGCTCCCAGAACGCCGGGCTTGAGAGAGTTTCATTCAGTTGCTACAAACGGCGCATGGGCCTGACCATTCACTGGACGCTTTCCACACAGCGAGAACTTTCCGACGCCGTGGTGCGGGAACTCGCGGTGCGCACGAAGGCGTTTGCCGAAAAGATCGGTTGCGAGAAAGTGCTCCGGCCAAAACACGGCGGGCCGGATGAGATCAAACTTCGCCAGCTTCCCAACGGCGACACGACGGGCGATTTCATCCCGGCGGAATCGGGCTGGAGCGTGATGGTGTTGCCCGGCGCGGGAGCCGAGCCAGCGGAGTTTGGATTGTGCCGGTATCCCGGCAGCCCGCACTGTAAACTGACCGGCGCGTGCAAAACCCAATATGCGGCGCAACACGGCTGGGAACATTATCTGTTGTGCCACCGGCGCGTCGTCAGCCTGCTGGATTTGTGGCGCGACTTCGGCGTGGACGTGAGGGTGTCGGACGAGGGCGAGTTTTGGGAGTCGCGGTCGGTGGAACGCCTGCGCGAGCGGCTCGGCACTTACGACCGGCTCGTGGCCGCGATGGCGGGTGCGCTCAAGGATTCGCTCGGCAAAGGTCCGAAAGGAGTGCAGGCGGAGATTTTCAATGACGCGCGCTTCGAGCGGCTGGAGGCGGAAGGTCGTGCGGTGTTCGCAACACAGGTCGAAGCGGCGCGCAGAATCATTCAGGGTGAGGCCATGGGCGGTCGGTGATTGGCCATCCCTGCCCGTGGGCAATCAAGGAGCTGAAGAGACAAGCCATCCCGCAGCCTCCAACCCGCGTCCACTTCCGTTGGCGTTGCGCGTAGGGCCGGGAACCGGCTCCCCACCGGAGGCTTTCGGCGTCAGGCGAATCGCAAGATTTTCCCATTCCTGATTTGACGCCGATGCGATTAAGACGAACTCTACAGCCAAGTTGCATGAGGCCAACCCTGCTGACCTTGTTACGACGACTGTCCTTGCCGCTGATTCTCGGAGGCTTTCTCGTCGCTCACATCTACCCAACCCAGGCAGAATCAAGGGCCGCGCCGTTGGCGGATTCCCCGCTCGCCAGCCGATTGCACGGCGAGGAGGCGTTGCAGGCGTTGGGTAGTCGGATGCGGGACGTGGCGCAATTCCACCGCTTGGATGAAGACACGTTGCGCGGCCTGTTTCAGCGCGACCGTTCCTTGTGGGTGGACCGGCAGGGCCGGCTGATTTACGTCTGCGAATTGGGGCCGCGACCGCAGCAAGGGCCCGTCGGCGAGTCCACCAACACCCCGCCGCTGAATCCGCTCTATGCACTCGGCCAGACCTTCAAACTCCACAGCCGTCCGGGAGCGAGCCGGGTCATCTACCTGGACTTCGACGGTCACGATGCCAGCACCACGATCTGGGGCAGCGGCCTTGGCACCGCCCCGATTGCCCGGCCGTTCGATTTGGACAGCGCTCCCTACACCTTCAGCACCGCCGAGCGGCAGCGGATTCAGTTCATCTGGGCGCGGGTGGCCGAGGATTATCTGCAATACGACCTTGATGTGACCACGGAAGACCCCGGGGTGGAGGCGCTGAAGAACACGGGCACGGGCCGTTACGGGGTGCGCGTCGTCATCGGTGGTGACTCCCTTGATTGGTACGGGGCGAGCGCGGGAGGCGTGGCGTATCTGAATTCCTTCGATGACCCGGAGGACCGGCCGTGCTGGGTTTTCCCCAAGGGTCTGGCCGACGACGAGAAGAACATCGCCGAGGCTTGCAGTCATGAGGCCGGGCACACGCTTGGTTTGAGTCACGACGGGCAGACAAGCGGCGTGGAATACTACACCGGCCAAGGCAACTGGGCGCCGATCATGGGTGTCGGTTACGACCGTCCGATCGTGCAATGGAGCAAGGGGGAATATAACCTGGCCAACAATACCGAGGATGACCTAACTCGGATGCTGAGCTTCGGGGCCATCAACCGCCCGGACGATTACGGCGACAACACCGCTTCGGCCAGGCCACTGGCCGGCGTCAGGCCTTTTCTTTGGGGAATCATCGGCAGCCGGACGGACGCTGATTATTTTTCGTTTGAAGCGGGCGCTGGCCGCACAACGATCACGGCTTCGCCCGCGCCCCGCGGACCAAATCTACACCTCCAGTTGTCGCTTTACGACGGGAACGGCGGCTTGATCGTCGCGACCAACATTGCCGACAACGCCACGACGGGAGTCTTGCCGGTTTCGATTTCGCTGATACTGCCGCTGGGGAATTACTATGTGTCGGTGGAGGGAATCGGGAGCGGAAATCCGTTGAGCACGGGTTACAGCGATTACGCCAGCCTGGGCCAGTACACGCTGCTGGTCACCCTGCCCAGTGACGGCGCCTGGGCGGCCACCGCCGGCGGCACGTACTCGTGGACGGACTCGGCCAACTGGAGTTCCGGCACGTTTCCCTTGGGTTGGAGCGGTATCGCCCGGGTCAACAACGATATTTCTGGCGACCAGAGCATCACGATTGACGCGCCGGTGACCATCGGCCGCTTGCTGCTGGGCGACGCCAATTCCACACATGCCTTCACGCTCCAGGCTTCCGGGGCGGGCGGGCTGCGATTTGGCACCACCAATGGCAGTGCCGGGATTGCCAAATTCAGTGGCCTCAACGATACAATCCTTGCCCCCCTGCAACTTCAAACAAATCTATCGGTCACCAATACCACCACGGCGGATTTGATTCTGGCCGGAACGGTGGAAGGCCCGTTTGTCTTGTCCAAGTATGGCTTCGGGCGATTGGTCCTGACGGGCAACAATGAACCCAACGGCCTCAACCTTGTCGAGGGAACGCTCGCTCTGGATGGCACGGCGTCCATCACCACCATCCCAAACATCACCGTGGGCCCGGGCGCAATTCTCGATGCCAGCGCTCTGTCGGGCGGCTGGTCTCTGGGCCCGGCTCAGACTCTTGCCGGTCACGGTGTCATCACCGGGGCGGTTGTCGCCGTCGCGGGTTCGCACCTGGCGCCGGGCACGAACGTCACCGGAAGCACGTTGACCTTCAGCAGCCAACTTTCCCTAAATGACGGAGCGACACTGGATTACAACCTTGGCTCAAGCACGAACACCGGTGGTGGCATCAACGATCTCATCGCGGTCGCCGGAGACCTCACACTCAATGGTTCCGTCGCGGTCGCTTTCGACTTCGGCGGCGCGTTGCCAGAAACCAATGGCACGTACACCATCCTGACCTACGGCGGCACACTCACCGGCAGCGCGGCCAACTTTGTGGCCGTGAATGCCGGCACCCGTTTCAACTACGCCTTTGATGATGCGGTGCCGGGCGAAATCCGCGTGGCGGTTTCCGGCGCCCCGACGACGCTCACCTGGCAAGGCGGCACGTTGGGAAATCTTTGGGACATCGGTAGCGCCACCAACTGGCTGGGCAGCAGCGGCGCCGATGCTTTTTTTCAAGGCGATGCCGTGTTGTTCGGTTCATCCGGGTCAACCGCCCCGCCCGTCAACCTGGGCGGCGCGCTCGCGCCCGCAAGCGTAACCGTAAGCAATACGACCGCCTACACTATCAGCGGGCCCGGCCGCCTCAGCGGCGGAGCTTTCATCACCAAGCTAGGCGGCGGCAGCCTGACCCTTGAAACTTCCAACGATTATAGTGGCATCATGCTGGTGCAGGAGGGAACGCTGCTGATTGGCAACAGTGCGGCTCTCGGCTTGACCAACACAGGTACGACCATCGCCAACACGGGACAGTTGGACCTGAATGGCTTCTCCCTCGGCACCGAACGCATCACCGTTTCCGGCCCGGGCCCGGGTGGCAATGGGGTGCTGGTCAATACCGGAGACCTTCAGACCAACGCCCTGCGCAATGTGACGCTGGCGGGTGACACCACGATCGGCGGCTCTGCCCGTTGGGATATTCGCGGCGTTCCCGCCGAGAACATCCCGGCCAGCCTGATCGGCAATGGCTTCCCGCTCACCAAGACTGGACCGAACGAGGTCTGGCTCGCCAATTTGGGCAGCTTCACCCTGGGCAACATCACTGTCAATCAAGGCACGCTCGGCTTCGAGGGCACGAACGCGCTCGTATTCAACGGCGCGACTTTGACCGTGAACGCCGGCGCCGCCCTGGCCTTTCGAAACGCCTTTGACAATGATTTCAACCGCGCAATCCTCTTGAATTCCTGCATGCTCCAAAACGATTCCGGCCACAACAACCTCACAGGGGTGGCTACGTTGTCTGGTGTGGTCACGGCTTCCGTCGGGGAGGCGGCCACGCTGGACCTGCGAGGCACGGTCAACGGCAGCGGCGGATTCGACAAGACCGGCGCCGGCATCCTGCGATTGGCTGGCGGGAACACCTTCGCCGGCAATTTGTCCATCACCACCGGCACCGTGATGGCTGGCAACAACGCAGCGTTGGGAAGTGCCGCAGGCACGACCACCATTGCTGCGGGCGCGCGGCTGGATCTGGCCGGCTTCAGCCTGGGGGCCGAACCAATCCTGGTCGCGGGGGACGGAATCAACAATCGGGGCGCCATCCTCACCAGCCTGGCTGGCAGTCAGCCAAACGCTTTACGCTTCGTCACGCTCACCGGCGACACCACCTTCGGCGGCAATGGGCGCTGGGACATTCGCGCCAACCCGACGGGCTCGCTGCTCGGCGCCTTCAACCTCACCAAGGTGAGCGGCAACGAAGTCTGGCTGGCCAATCTCGACGCCACACAATTGAAAGCGCTCTCTGTCAACGAAGGCACGCTCGGCTTCCAGGGCACTACGACCATGGGTGACCCTGCCAGTACCATGGTTGTGAATTTTGGCGGGGCGTTCGGCATCTTTGCCACCGGAACGAACATTCTCAACAAGGTGCTCTTGTTGAATACCGGCCGCATCACCAACGGCAGTGGATCCAACACCTTTTCCGGCACCGTGAGTCTCTCCGGCGCCAACCCTGTGGACACTGCCAGTGGGAGCACTCTCGTCCTCGGCGGTGTACTCACCGGGTCCGGTAATTTCAACAAGCTCTCCTCCGGCACGCTCACGCTCGCCGCCGCGAACACCGCCAGCGGAACGAGTCAGGTTTCCGATGGGACTCTGCAAATTGGCGCTGGCGGAACCTCCGGCAGCTTTGCGAGCACTTTGATCAACAATGCGGCCATCGTCTTCGACCGCGCTGATACTTTCACCCACCCGGCTGCAATCACCGGCACCGGCTCGATTACCAAGCAAGGCGCCGGCACGCTCACTTTGTCCGGAGCCAACACTCATTCCGGCACGACCACGATCAACGCCGGCACGTTGCGAGTCGGCAATGTCTCCGCCCTTGGCTCGACCGCGGTCGGCACCGCCGTCGCAGGTGGGGCGACGCTCGACATCAACGGATTCAACCTCGGTGCTGAAGTCGTCTCGGTTTCCGGTTCTGGCGCGAATGGCACCGGGGCGGTGATCAACACCGGCGCGAGCCAGAACAACGCGCTGCGATTGCTCACCCTGACGGGCGACGCGACGCTGGGCGGCAGTGCGCGCTGGGACTTGCGCGCGGTCAGTGGCTCGGGGGCATTGAACAGCGGCGGTCAGTCGTACTCGCTCACCAAAACCGGTTCAAACACCATTGCGCTTAACAATGTGACGGTTGACGCCGCGCTCGGGAACATCATTGTCCAGCAAGGCGTGCTTTCGGTGGAACAGGGCACGACCGGCCTCGGAAATCCGTCGGCCAGTGTCACCATTTCAAGTGGCGCCGCGTTGAATCTCTATTCGCTCACCAATGCTCTGAACAAGGCGGTCGTCCTGGAAGGCGGTGGGAAACTGTCACACAGCGGGCCGGTTTCAGGTGGCGTCAGCAGCACCGTGAGCGGCCCCATCACATTGTCCGGGGGCGATGCTTACCTGGAGAACTCCAGCGCCTTGTATTCGTTGCAGGTCAACAACAGCGTGAGCGGCACCGGGAATCTGAACAAGTCGGGCGCTGGTTTGGTGCAGCTAAACGCGGCCAACAATCACAGTGGGGCAACAGTTGTCAGCACCGGCACGCTCAAACTCGGCGCGTCGGCAACTTTGAACACAACTCCCGTCATTTCAGTTGCCAGTGGTGCGGTGTTTGACGTTTCGTCGCTGGGCGGCGGGTTCGTCCTGAGCGGCGCGCAGACCTTGGGCGGCAATGGGACGGTGGTTGGCAGCGTGACCGCCAACGGCACGATCGCGCCCGGGGCCTCGGTGGGAAGACTCACCATTTCCGGCAACGCCACGCTCGCAGGCTCCACGTTGATGGAAGTGACCAAGTCCGGCAGCGCCCTCACCAATGATGTCCTGAGCATCAGTGGAACCTTGACCTGCGGAGGAACACTGGTTGTAACGCGAACGGGAAACGCCCTGGCCGCCAACGACAGCTTCCGGTTGTTGAGCGCGGGTGCCAGCACCGGTTCTTTCGCGAACTACTCCCTGCCTGTGCTGGGTCCGGGACTGGCTTGGGATTTTTCCACCATCAACTCCGATGGTTGGTTGCGTGTGGTGAGCAACACCGTCCCGGTCATTGGCAGTGTCAGTGTTCTTGATGGAAAGATCATCATCGCCGGTTCCGGCGGCGCACCGGGAGCAATCTATCATGTGGTGACCGCCACGAACGCGTTGCTGCCCCTAGTGCAATGGCAGTCGGTAGCCACCAACACTTTCGACGCCACCGGAAACTTCGCCTTCACCAATGTCATTTCATTCGTTGGGCAGCAGCAGTTCTTCCGACTGCATGTGCCCTAGACAGCGCGGGCGTTCGGCAGCACGACGACGGCGTTCATCAACTGCGGCGGGAGGCGCTTGATCGTAATGGCCACAAGTATTGAGTTTAATGTCAGAGTTTCGTTGCAGTAGAATTGCTACGTGGTAGGTTTGTGTCATTATGGACCGTAACCACACGCACCTTGAGTCGCCGGTGGATGCGTCAAAGTCCTCTCCCCCGCTCGAGCAACTTCACTCCCCGCCTTCGTCGTCCGCGGCAAAGGATTCAATTGCGCGCCGCATCGCCTGGCAGTTAGCAGGTCTGCTCGGAGCGAGCGTGGTTTTGGGCTTCGCCTTCAACGCATCCAATCCGGTCGGGGTGCGTTTCAGCGGACTCAGTTCCGGATCCGAAATCAGTCCGATCGCACTTACGAATCAGGTTTCAATTTCGCCCGCGATTGTCCCCACCAACCGCACGGGATTACTGCCGCCACTGCCACCGCCGGTTGAAAAACCGGTTGTGAAACCGCCAATAATTCCAGCGCCAACGCCCGCGTCGGTTCCGTCGCCGGCCCAAGTCGCCCTCCGGCAAACCCCGGCGCCAGCGCCCGTCGCAATTCCGCAGGCTCCCGCAACCCCGACCCCACCTGCCGGGTTGAACCCTGCGCCCATTCATTGGGTGCAAGCGAAGCCATTGGTGGCGGCTGGCCAGGCGGTGTTGGTGGATGTGCGCGCCAAAGGCGTGTACGACGCCGGGCACATTCCCGAGGCGATCTCCCTGCCCGAAACGAGTTCACCGGAAGAGTTCGCCGCCTTTCTGAATCAGCATCCCACCAACCTGACGTTGATCGTTTATTGCAGCAGCACCAGTTGCTCGCAATCCGCGCGTGTCGCCGGTCGGCTCGTCACCCAATACCAGCGACCCTCGGTCAAATACATGACCGGCGGCTACCTGGAATATCAACAGGAGCAGGCCAAAAATCCGGGCGGCACCACGCCATGAGTGTCGAGACCACGGCCAAAATCCAGCGTTGGCTGCGCGTACTGCTCGGCGGCTTGATGCTCTGGGCGGCGGTGTCGAAATTGGCCAATCCCACAGAATTCCTCGGTTCGATCTACGCCTATCAACTGCCCCTGCCCCGGCCATGGCTGCAAATAACCGCCGTGGTGCTGCCGTGGGTGGAGTTGCTGTGCGGCTTGTTGCTGGTCGCCGGCTTGTGGCTGGAGACCGCGTTGGTGATGATCACCGGATTGCTGGTGGTTTTCGTCCTCGCCACTGGGCTGGCCTGGATGCGCGGGCTCGAAATAAGCTGTGGCTGCTACGATCTGAAGATTTTTGGTCTCGGCGACAAACTGCCGGGTCTGCTGCGCTTTCTGGAGTCCGTTGCTTTCGCGTTCTTCCGGAATCTTGTCTTCACCGCCCTCGCCGCGTATCTCCTGCGGCGGCAACTTTGCGGCAACGCAAGTGTCGGTGAGCGGGCGGGCGCGAATTGAAGCGCGAGGGCCCGTTCATCCGCGCGCATCGCGCAACCCAGCCGCATAAGCCTCGAACACGCGCCGGATCTCATCCCGCACCCGGCGGAACACCTCCATCTGCTCCGCCTCCGTGCCGGTCGCGTGCGCCGGATCATCAAAGCCCCAGTGATGCCGGTTCACCTGCCCCGGAAAAATCGGGCACACCTGATCCGCCTTGCCGCAAACGGTGATGACCGTGTGAACTGGTTGCTGGAGGAATTCGTCCAGATGCTTCGAGCGGTGGCCGGAAATATCAATGCCGAGTTCGGCTAGCGCCTTGATCGCCAGCGGATGCACGTAGCCCGCGGGTTTGCTGCCGGCGCTGGCGACGTTGACCAAATCGCCGGCGGCTTTACGCAGGATGCCTTCGGCGAGGTGGCTGCGGCAGGAGTTGCCGGTGCAAAGGATGAGAACAGTGGGTTTCATAAATTGGAGGGTTGCGGACTAAATCGCCGCCGGAACCAGAAAGCGACATGCACGAGGCCGATCAGCGCCGGCACTTCGATCAACGGCCCGACCACCGCCGCGAACGCCACGCCCGAGCCCAGCCCAAAAACCGCGATGGCCACCGCGATGGCGAGTTCAAAGTTGTTCCCCGCCGAAGTGAACGCCAGCGTCGCCGAGCGTGGATAATCCGCCCCGAGCCGTTTCGCCATGACGAAGCTCACCAGGAACATGATCGCAAAGTAGAGCACCAGCGGGATGGCGATGCGCAGCACGTCGAGCGGGAGTTGCACGATGGCGTTGCCCTTGAACGTAAACATCACCACGATTGTGAACAGCAGCGCAGTCAGCGTAATCGGGGAGATGCGCGGGATAAACACGCGTTCATACCAGTCTTCGCCCTTGAGCGGCACGAGCAGTACCCGGCTCAGCACGCCCGCCGTGAACGGAATGCCGAGATAGATCATCACGCTCCAGAAGATGTCGCTCATCTGCACCGGCACCACAACGCCCTTCAAGCCGAAATATGGCGGGAGCACCGTAATGAACAGCCACGCGTAAAAACTGTAGGTCAGGATCTGTGCGATGCTGTTCAACGCCACAAGGCCGGCGGCGTATTCGCGGCTGCCCTGCGCCAGATCATTCCACACGAGCACCATTGCGATGCAGCGGGCAATGCCCACCAGCAACAGCCCCACCATGTATTCCGGTTTGTCGCGCAGAAACACGATCGCGAGCCCGAACATCAATGCCGGGCCGATGATCCAGTTCTGCACCAGCGAAAGCGTGAGAATGCGTTTGTCGGCGAACACCTTGGGCAGTTGCGCGTATTTCACCTTCGCCAGCGGTGGATACATCATCAGAATCAAACCAATGGCGATGGGCAGATTCGTCGTGCCGACGGTCATCGGGGCAAAGAACGCCGCCGGATCGCTGATCACGAAATTGCCCAGCAACACGCCGAGCCCCATCGCCGCGAAAATCCAGACCGTGAGATACCGGTCCAGGAACGACATGTTCTTGGCGACGGCTTCGGGCGTGGCCCTTTGACTTTCGTTACTCATGACTGGCAGCATTCAGTTCCGCAACAGTCTTTGCCCGGCTTCCGCGCCTGCACTTCCAGACTCACGATGTAATCGCCCGGCTTCGCTCCCGCCGGCAGATGCGTCATGATCTGTTTGTAGAGCGGGTCTTCAAAACTCGTCATCGCCTCGATGTATTCCGCCTTGGGCTTGAGCACGATGTCGGTCAAACCAGCCTCCCGCGCCCAGCGTTCCGTCTCGCTCGCCAACGCCGCGCCAGCCACGCAGCCCACCAGCGCCTCCACCAACCTGAGCACTTCCGCCGGCAGCGGTTTCAGCAATGCCATGTCCGACACCGCCACGCGCCCGCCGGGCTTGAGCACCCGCGCGATTTCACGCCACACCTGCGGCTTGTCCGGGGAAAGATTGATCACGCAGTTCGAGATGATGGCATCCACGGAATTATCCGCCACGGGCAGGTGCTCGATTTCACCGAGCCGGAACTCAACGTTCTCCAACTTGGTTTGCTCGCGATAGAACGCCACGTTCTTGCGCGCCTTGGCCAGCATTTCCGGCGTCATATCCACGCCGATGGCGCGTCCGGTCGCACCAACTTTCCGCCCGGCGATGAACACGTCGAACCCACCACCACTGCCGAGATCGAGAACGGTTTCGCCAGGCTTGAGTGCGGCGAGCGCTGCGGGATTACCGCAGGAGAGCCCCATGTTCGCGCCTTCGGGCAGAGCTTGTAGCTCGTCTTTGGTGTAGCCCAGTTCGCGCGCCAGCTTGTCCGCGTCCTGCGGTGCTGACCCGCAACACGACACCCCGGGACTGCAGCAGCCCGCCGATGTTTCCTGCGCGATCTTCGCATAGCCGCCGCGCACCAGATCGCGCACAGCCTGTTCATTATCCAGATGGTTCAATGTGCTCATGGGTTTCGTTTCTCCTTTCAACAACAGCGCCGCCGGCAGAGTTCCACCGGCTCAATCTTCAAAATCTTTTTCAACTTCGCCGCATCCGCCGCCGCCTCATCCGTCTTGCTCAACGATTTGTCCACCCAATCCAGCGCCTCGCGCACGACCACCGGCGCGGATTTATCCGGCAATCGGTAATACACCCACCGCTCGGTCTTGCGGGACAGGATCAGCCCGGCCTGATTCAGGATGGAAAGGTGTTTGGAAATGGTGGAGGTCGCGAGATCCAGCAGTTCGGTAATCTGGCAGACGCACAATTCACCGCGGCGCAAGGCCAGCAGCACCCGCACCCGGTTCGGATCGGACAGCGCTTTCGTGATGGCCATGAATTCGTTCATACTTTGTCATTTCGCCAAACAACGAAATATAAATAGCGGCGCTCGATCCCTGTGTCAACTCCAGTTTCTCAGAAAGCCGAGTAGATGAGCCAGCCGCCGCCCGCCAGCACCAGCACGCCACAGACGAGTTTCACCACCTTGACGCCCCGCGAGTGTTCGTTCCAGTCCAGGTAGCGTTGCACCCATTCCGTGGACGTGCCCGCCAGCACGATGACCGCGCAATGTCCCACCCCGTAGGCCACCAGCAACAACGCGCCGTAAAGGAAGTCCGTGCTCGCCAGCCGGAACGTCACCCCAAGCATCGGCGCCATGTAGGCAAACGTGCAAGGGCCGAGCGCAATTCCGAACACGAGTCCCAGGATGAAGGCGGCCAGCAATCCCTTTCGCTTCATCCCCACCGGCCCCGCACCGGAAAACGAAAGCGGAATCACGCCCATCAAATGCAAGCCGACCACGAAGAAAATGACCGCCACGAAAAAATTCCCATACCGCCCCACGTCGCCCAGCATCCGACCCAGCGCCGCCGTGATCGCCCCCACGGCGGCAATCGTCACCAAGATCCCCACGGCGAACAGCGTCGCGGTCCAGAAGGCTCGCCGCACCGTGACCTGTTCTTGCTCGCTGATGAACCCCACGATCAGCGGAATGCTCGCGAGATGACAGGGACTCAGCACGATGCTCAGGATGCCCCACACGAACGACGCGCCCAGCGCCACCAGCGGCGCTCCCTCCACCGCGTGACTCAGTTTGCTGAACAGTTCTTCCACGCTTCGCCTTTCGTCACGGCTTGGTTTTCAGTTCCACGCCGAGTTCCTTCCACTTCGCGAGGATATCCTCCTTTCCGTAAAAGCCCTCGTGCCGGAACACCTCCTTGCCTTTGGCATCGAAGAAGATTTGCGTCGGGATGATGAGGATTTTGTAGGGTTTCCCGGCCGCGGGATCTTTCGACACGTCAACGAAATCCACGTCCAGTTTCCCCGCCTGTTCCCTTTTCAATTCCTCCAGAATGGGCGCCATCTTTTTGCAAGGAATGCACTTCCCCGCGCCCAGGTCCACGAGACGCGGCAGCTTTGCTTTCGCGGTCGCATTGGTGGAAACGGGGGCATTGGTCGCCGGGGTCGAATCTCCGGCGATGGCAGCCCAGCCGAACCAAGCCAACACCAGTCCGACGATGCCGATAACAGCTTTCAGTTTCATAAGGCACTCCATTCAAGGCTTAATTCTCTGGTAAAGCGCGGGCAGCCGCGTGCGATACATCTCGGTGACGTGCGGCTCCATTTCGGCCAGCGGTTTCACGGGAATGAGGTCCATCACTTCGGCGGGGGGCAGGCCGGATTCGAGCAACGTCCGCGTTGCGCCGCAGACCGTGCGTTTGAGCGCCGGGGTAATGTCCGCGTCGCTGAGGCCAAAACCCGTCGCAACTTCGCGCAGGGCTTGCAGTTGAAACCACAGATACGTCGCGCCCATACCAGACAGTAGCGCGTAGCCTTCGAGCTTTGATTCCGCAACTTCTGGCGAGTCACCTAATGGCTTGAGCAAATCCGCGAGCACAGCCCTGTCGGCTGCCGGCAACGCCGGACCGAAGGCAACGGGATTGAAGCCCAGATTCATGACCGAGGGCGCGTTCGGAATCACCCGCGCTAACCGCGCGAAGCCGCCGAGCAACTGCCTTTGATGCCGGCGAGCACTTCCGTCATCACGGGCGGATGCACCGCCAGAAGGACAATGTCCTGCGCCGCTGCCGCCGCACTGTTGCTCGGTGCGGTTTCAATCTGCGGGAAGCGCCTCGGCAATTTCGCCAGCGTTTCCGCGTTGCAATCGCTCACGACGATTTTGCCCGGCATGGCGTTGGCCCGCTGCCAGCCTTCGAGGAAAATGCGGGTCACCCGTCCGCCGCCGATGAATCCAATGGATTTGTTTGTCATGGTTTAGCCTTTCTCGTTCACGGTTTGCGCCGGTGGTTCATACCAGCAGTTTCTTGAGATCGTCCACCGACGGCACTTTGCCGCTCACCTTCACCTTGCCGTCCACCACCAGCGCGGGCGTCATCATCACCCCAAACGACATGATGCGGTTCAGGTCGGTGACTTTTTCGAGTTCGTATTCGAGGCCGAGCGTTTGCGCGGCCTTTTCCGTGGCCATCGTCAGTGCATTGCACTTGGCGCAGCCCGTTCCGAGGATTTGCAGTTTTTTCATGGTGACTCCTATTCGATCAGTGCTCCGTAAATCAGTCCCGTGATCGTGGCCATCACGACGACGAGCGTGACGTAAACCACCGTCTTCTTCGTTCCCATCACGGTGCGTAAAACCAACATGCTTTGCAGCGACAGCGCCGGGCCGGCGAGCAACAAGGCCAGCGCCGGGCCTTGGCCCATGCCGCTGCCGATCAATCCTTGCAGAATCGGGACTTCGGTGAGCGTGGCGAAATACATGAACGCGCCGACGACCGACGCGAGCAGGTTGGCGCGGAGCGAATTGCCGCCCACCGCTTGCGTGATCCACTCGGATGGAATAATGCCCTCCTTGCCCGGTCGTCCGAGAAAGAAGCCCGCCGCCAGAACTCCGAACAGCAACAGCGGGATGATTTGCTTGGCAAACGTCCAGGTGGACGAGAACCAATCGCCCGTCTCGCCGTCGCTGGTGCTCGTGACAATGGAAAGCCCGATCACGACGAAGACAAACGCCATCATCGGCTGCTGCGGAAACGCGAAGGCAAGCGCTGCGGCGGGAATAGCAATCACGGCAACCTTCCACCACGCGACCGCGAACCAGCGCACCAGCACGACGCTCAGCCCCGCCGCACAAGCCGCCGTGATTGGCCATTTCCAGAGCCAGATGGCGTGCCAGAGTCCTGCGTCCTCCATTGGCTTGCCCAAATTGGCGAACACGAGGATGCCCACCATGCAGGCGAAGTAGATGAGGTTGTGCCACAGCGGCCGTTTCACCTCCGGCTCGGGGTCTTGCGCCGCCGCTTCGGCTTTGGCGAGTTCCTCCTTGCGGAAAATCAGGTGCATGGGCAATCCGACGACCACGCTGAACACAATCGCGCCCACGGCTCGCGCGATGCCCAGTTTCAATCCCAACACGCGCGCCGTGAGGACGATGGCTAGCACGTTGATGGCCGGACCGGAATAGAGGAACGCCGTTGCCGGGCCGAGCCCCGCACCCATGCGCCAGATGCCCGCAAATAACGGCAGCACCGTGCAGGAACACACCGCCAGAATTGTCCCGGACACCGACGCGACACCGTAAGCGAGCGCCTTGTTCGCCTTCGGCCCGAGATACTTCATCACAGACGCCTGGCTGACGAATACGCCGATTGCGCCCGCAATGAAGAACGCCGGCACGAGGCAAAGAATGACATGCTCTCGCGCATACCACTTCACGAGTTCAAACGCCTCGGTGATGGCGTTGTCGAAGCGCGGCACGCCGACAGGCAAATAGAAGCACGCGAGAAACAGTCCGGCGATCAGCGCCAGCGGCTTCCATTCGGTTTTCCAGTTCGTTGTCATTTAGCCAACCCGCTAAATGCGCGGGCAAAAAAATTCGCGCTCAACTTTTGCCGCTCTCCTGCACGGCTTGAACGCATTTGAAGAAATTCAGTACACACGGCACACGCAGCCGGTAATACACCAGCGCGCCGCGCTTCTCGTCCATCAGGATGCCCGCTTTCTTAAGCAAACTCAGATGCCGCGAAACCGTGGGCATTTCCACGCCAATCAACTCCGTTAGTTCGCACACACAGCGCTCGCCGCGGGCGAGTTCGTCCACGATGAACAAGCGAGTGGGGTGAGCGAGGGCTTTGATGATCCGGGCTTGGTTCTGGTAGCGGGCTTGGGCGGTGGCTGTCATAGTGACTGGCACATGCTTAGCCACTTTGCTAAATCACGCTCATCGGGAATTGGCTTTTGCTGACCGGAGATTGTCGGGCTCGTGACGGAAGCAAGCCTTCAAAAGATCGCGCCACGAAAGCCATTTGCCGAGGGTCAGTCAGCCGGTGATACAATGCCATCCGGCCTCGAAGGACCGAAGGCGCAAAGCGCGGAGGGTCAAATGGCCCGAACCACGATCCGCGTGCCTTCGACGGCCACGACCTTGAGTTTGGTCCCGCGCTCGATGAGGCCACCCTCGGTCACGACGTCCACGCGTTGGCCGTTGAGTTTCGCAGTGCCGGAAGGGCGCAGCTGGGTCAGCGCCTCACCGGTGGCATTCAGCAGTTCCGACTTGTCCACGCCCAGTTCCCCGACGGCCTGCTCAGAGATGAACTTCTTCGCCATGCGGCTTCCGGGGAAGAATCTGAGCCAGCACCAGGCGCCCACCATCAACCCCACAATCACGCCGGCCAGGATCAACGTGCCCGCCTGAAAACCATAGTCGCGATAACCCAGCACGACCGCGGCCCCCAGGCAAATGCCGCCAATGATCCCGGCGATCATACCGGGCAACAGCGTCTCGAGGAACAACAAGACCGCACCCAGGATCAGCAATGTGACGATCAGTGCCATGGTTTTCCCGTCCAGATCAATTGTGCCTCAAGGTTCCAGACCTTTCGGCGGCCCAAAAACCAGCGAACCGACGAAGGCCCGGCGCACGCCGGCGCGGTCGCGCCAGAGCCCGGACCACTTGCTTCCGTGAGCGCGCCGCTTTGGTCCGGTTCGAATCAGATGATGCTGGACCTGTTCGTCGGTTTCGGCGAACCGCAAGGCCGCCTGTTTTTCGACATCGCTGGCTTCACGCGATTCCTCGGTCACCAAAGTCGCCGCAATGGGCGGTGGCAACACGATTGAAGAACTTGCCCTGCCCGGTGGCAGTGGTGGTGGAGCAGGCCTGCTGCTCACACGCGGAGCGGGTGGAGGTGCGGTCGCCGGTGGAGGTGGCGCCTCGCCCAAGAGCCGCCTCAACGCTTCTTCCACGTTGAATTCTCCTTGGGGCTTTTGCTGTGACTCCGGGGTGGTCTCCTGCGACCGGCGGGCTTCCCGCTGTTGCTGTTTTTCCTGCCGACGTTGGGACAGCCAGTTGATCAAAGCGCCGACAATGATGATCACTGCGACAATCAGCGGATTGTCAAACAGGCCGGCAGCCAGAATCGGATTCATGAAAGCAAGGTCGCGATTTTATTTCTTCGCGTTTTGCGCGCCCGAGGACGGCTCCGGGCCTTCGCCGCCAATGCTCTCGCGCATGGCAGTGTCCGCCTGCACATTCTTGAGGCGGTAATAGTCCATGATTCCCAAATGCCCTTTCTGAAAGGCCGACGCGATGGCGATGGGAATTTGCGCCTCGGCCTCGACCACCCGGGCGCGCATTTCGGAAACGCGGGCCACCATTTCCTGTTCGGTGGCAACGGCAGCGGCGCGACGAACTTCCGCCTGGGCCTGCGCAATGAGTTTGTTCGCCTCGGCCTGTTCGGCTTGAAGTTTCGCGCCGACATTTTCGCCGACGTCCACGTCCGCAATATCAATGGACAGAATCTCGAACGCCGTGTTGCTATCGAGCGCCTTGTCCAGAACCGTCTTGGAAATGCGGTCGGGATTTTCCAGCACATCCTTGTAACTGCCGGACGAACCGATGGTGGTGACGATGCCTTCGCCGACGCGGGCAATAATGGTCTCCTCGGTCGCACCACCCACAAACCGATCCAGATTCGTGCGCACCGTGACGCGGGCCTTGGCCTTGATAATGATGCCGTCCTTGGCCACGGCATCAATGGTGGTTTTGCCCGCGCTCGGGGCCGGGCAATCAATGACCTTCGGGTTGACCGAAGTCTTCACGGCTTCCAACACGGTTTTGCCGGTGCCTTTCGTGGCGAGGTCAATCGCGCAGGCCCGGTCGAACGGCAGGTTGATGGCCGCTTTTTTGGCGGCAATGAGGGCGAGCACGACCATCTGCACATTGCCGCCGGCCAGATAGTGCGTGGAGAGATCGTCAATGGTCAGGGGCAGCCCCGACTTCACCGCGGTGATGCGCCCATCCACAACCATCCCCACCGGCACACTGCGCAGGCGCAGCGCGATGAGCTCGGTGAACGTCACTTTCGCGCCCGAGAACAGCGCGCGAATATAGATCATGCCGAAGTTCAGCACGAGGATGAGCACCACCAGGATCACCAGCGCACCCACACCGTATAGCACCAGGTTCAGACTAATGGGCAATTCAGCGAGAATCGTATTCATGCAGGCATAATGGCGCCACGCCCACGACTTAAACAAGCATTTCCCGAAGATTACGCCGGAGCGGGATCATCCGTTTTGGCGTACCACCAATTCAACTCACGGAAGGGCCCGCGCCCGGAAGTACTGAAAGGGCGAATTCGCGGCGACTTGGTTGGTGAACAGGGCCGGGCCGCCGGTGGGAATGGTGTTCGTGGCAAACGCCGCCCAGTTGGCCAGGTCGGCCGAGCGTTCCAGCACATAGCTCGAGCCGGGTTTGCCCGCAACCGTCAGTGTTAGCGCGCCCCCAACCGGCACGGACGATTGCCACCCGACAAGCGGAACCCGGCTCGAAAGGTCAAAGAAATCGAGAAGTTGATTGCTGGTATTGTAAGTCTCCCATGAAAGCTCCCGGCCGTTGACGGTCATGATGTCGAAGTGATGCTGGCTGTGTTCCACTTGCACCAACGGCCAGTCCGCCACCACCTCGGTGTCAATGGTGCCACCGCCGCCACCGCTGACGACATACATCACGCCGTTGGTCAGGCCTCGTTGATAACCGTGCATGTGGCCACTGATGACCAGGTCCACATGCTTCTGGATGAACAGCGGCACCCAATCGTTCTGCACAAAAGTCTCCCCCGTGTACCCGCCACCGTTCCACAGGTTCACGTACGGTGGGCGGTGGAAAACGGCGATCCGAAAGGCGGCTCGCTGGGTTTCGGGCCGGTTAAGTTCGGCCAACAACCAGTTGTATTGATCGCCCGACGTGCTGGTGCTGACTTCGCTGTCGAGAAAGATGAAGCGGCAGTTGCCGTAATCAAAAGCGAACCAGGCTTCGTTGCCGGGCAGCGTGCTGTAGGCGTAGGACAGGGCGTGTTCGCCGTCGTGATTCCCGCGCGCGTAAATGACCGGCGTAGTCTGGGCGGCGTTCAGAGTTTCCAGCGGCTTGAACCAGTAGTTGTGCCATTCGGAAATCGCGTTGCCACTGTTCACCATGTCGCCGGCCACGCAAATCATATTCGGCGCATGGGTCAGGAGGTTGGTGACATGGGTGGTCAGAATGGAGGTACCACCGTGATTGTCGCCCCACCACGCGGTGACGAACGGGCTCGTGGATTTCGGTGCGGTACGAAAGGAGTAGGTGGCGGTGGCGTTGATGCCACTGCGAACGCGATAAACGTAACGCCCCTCCGCCTCCAGCCCCGGAATGGTGGCGCGATGCACGAAGTGCGTGGCATCAATCTGCAACGTCTCAATCTGGCTGACGGTGTGCTCCGTGACATTGCTGCGCCCCCAATCCACGTAATGCCGCGCGAGGTTGCCGTCGGTTTCCCAGATCAACGTCATGGCGTCCCGGCGAACGTCCTGCAGCATGGGCAACTTGGTGATGTTGGGCGTTGGCAATGGAAATGGCTTCTGCAATCGCACAATCAAATCGTCCGCCATGCTGTCGTTGTCGGCATCGCGACGATGTTTGCCAATGACTTCGAGCCGGAGCTTCCGCGTGCCCGCCGGCAGCAGACCGGAGAGATTGCGCTGCAACCAGACGCTGTCGGCGGCGATGATGCAGCGCACGGCAGAAATCTCCTGCCCCGCCTCATCGAGATAGCCTACGCGATAAAACACTTGATCGTCGAACGTGCCCGCGCCGTAAAAATTCCGCAGCCATGCTTCGGCATCCAGGGCGGCGCCGGTGTCGAGGTCGTTGGTGGTAAACCCGGTGGCGATGAGATCAATGTCCTGCCGGATCACGGTGTTGCTGGCGGTGGTGTTGATACCACCGTGGAAGAAATTCGCACCCGTGTGTGGCGCACCTTTGCCGCCACTGGTGGTCAGCACGAGCGGAGTGCCAACGACGGTCTGCCAGTTGGCGAACAACGATTCAAAACCGCCATTGGCCTGCAGCGGCTGGCCAAAGAGCGGATTGATGGTGCCGCTGGAGCCAAACACGGAAAAGTCGCCGTCTGACGAATCGGTCACTGCCGGATAACCAACAGCCGTCAGTTTGATGCGATAATTGTTTGTGTCGCCGAGCGCGGGGTGGATGGCCCAGAGGTAATTGCTCTGACCCATGGCAACCTGCGCCAGATTCTGAAAAAATGTTCCGCCGCGATAGAGATCAATCTGAACGAGCCCGCTGGGATTCGTCACCTTCCATGAAATCGTCTGCATGGTTCCGGCTTGAAGGTTCTCGCCGCCATTCGGAGCGACCACTTGAAGGGATGACGGTGCGGCGGGCAAAGGAATCCCGGCTGCGGTGGCGCCACCCAACGAAGTAACATCCGCAGCCAACATGGCCTCGGACCGGATTTGAATGCTGTTCACGAATCCAATACGAGTCTCATTATTCTCATCGGCAAACAACAAGGCGGTTGGATCCAAAGCCCAACGACCATCAAGACCCTCCCCCAGGTCCTGAGTTCCCACCAAGATGCCGTCAATAAACTTGCGCAACTGCTGGGCCGGGAGCGTCAAGTCCACAACGAAGGCGACGCGATGCCAGGTATCCGCCGGGAGATTCCCGGCATACACGCCGGAAATACCGATGCCATTGCCCGGATCAACAAAAAAATCGCCATCGTTGCTGTTGGCCGGGTTGGTCTGGAAGAGACTGCGCCATTGTCCGGAACTCGCCGCTGGAAACATCACGTCCATGATCAGGGTGTACTGATTTACAAAACTGCCGCCGCCGTTGGGCGCGATGCCGTGAGTCACGTCATATCCCTGCGTAGGTGTGGTGGCCGGGAAGCGCATGACGACGGCACTCTGTCCTCCAATCGTCGCTGGAATGAATACAGTGGTGTTCGCCGTGTCGCCTCGATAGGCGAGCGCGGTGCCGACCGTGGCGGTAAGATTACTGCCATTGAAATCCCACTGGCCAGTGACGGCCGCACGAGCGGATTCACTCGCGACGACGACGAGTGCAAAACCCAAGCAGGCAAAAATCCGTCTCATGTTACAAAAGTGCGGGCTTTGGTTGCCTGCGAATTCGCAGGTCCAAAGCCCGCCGAGGATCGGCCCAGGGCGTTTATTGGCGCACCCGGAAGAATTGATTTCCAGTGGGCGTGGTAACCGTATAGGGATGCCCGGCCCCCGTAACGACCGACCACGGACCAGCGGGGCTGGTGGCACTTTCGAGGACGTTCCCCGTCCAAGCAATCACGACGTTGCCGCCAGACTTGGTGGCCTTGATGGCACCAGGAATCTTGTTGGCGGTGGGCGTGCCCATCGCTGCGATGGAGGCGTCCGTCATGCGACCGTTGCGAATCTGCATGCTGCTGATGTACATCGGTTGGAGATCCCCATCTTCGTCGCCCAGCAGCAACGCCGTTGGCTGCAGCGACCAGCGGAGGTCAACCCCGCCGCCGGCCAGCGGATCGAGACTGGCTGAGAGGTATTGGGCGTCATGGGCACCGAGGGGTGACGATCCAACGGGACCACTAAGCACGTTGGTGCCATCAATGTATTTGCCGAACTCACGTTTGGTCAGGTCGAACGCAAGCGTGACGCGGTGCCACTCGTCGCCGGTCAGGGTCCCCTGATAGGTCGAACTGATTCCCAAACCATTCCCCGGATTGAAGAACGCCTCCGCGTCGTTGGTGTTCGTTGGATTGGTCTGAAATAATGACCGATACGCGTTCATGCTGCTGCTCGGACAGAAGAGATCGAAGATCAGGGTGTATTGGTTCGCATTCGTGCCGCCACCATTCCCGCCAATGTTGTGTGTCATCACGTACCCGCCCCACGAGCTGGCACTGGGCACGAAATACATGACGTTGGCTGGCTGGCCGGCGATGTCAACGATGCCAAATGTAGTCGTGGTGCCAAATGTGGTGTCCGCTTGCACCGCCGCATCGAAGAATTGCAGGCTTTGACCGAAGGTGGCGGAGAGATCGCCTTGGTTGAAATCCCATTGGCCGGTGACGAAGGCCGCCGGCGTGGGACTGACGGTCAAAACACACGGAGGAGAACTCGTGGTGGATTGAATTCCGTTGTTCACCACGACGGTGTAGTTGCCAGCATCGGATGCCTGAACGTTCAAGAGCCGCAGGTTGGCGCTCGTCTGTCCGGAGACCGGCGAACCGTTGTGATACCATTGATAGGTGTAGGTGCCGGAGCCGACGGCGAAGGCGTTGAAGTAGGTGCCGTTCATTCCCACGACATCGGATTGGTTGGTGGGGGTGACCGTGACGGTCAAATTCGTAAACACGGGAATGGTGGTGGGAATCCCCGCCGCCGTCGCTTTGCCGAGCGCGAAAATGTCGGTATCCGTGAGCGGCACATCATGAATCTGGACGCTGTTGACAAAGCCGACCGCAGTCTCGCCATCGTTATCCGTAAACAACAACGCGGTGGGATCCATCGCCCAACGGCCATCAACCGCTATCGTGTCCAGAACCTGCGAGCCAACCAACGAACCATCGATGTATTTCTTCAACTGGCCGGTGGCTGCGGAGAGATCGAACACGAAGGCCACGCGATGCCAGGTATCTGCCTGAATCGATCCGCTGTAGTTGCCGCTGATGCCGATGCCATTGCCGTTATCAACAAAGAGATCCGCGTCGTTGCCGTTGCCGGTAGCCGTCTGGAAGAGGCCACGCCACGTACCTGAGCTCGCCGCCGGGTACATGATATCCATGATCAGGGTGTACTGATTCACGTAGCTGCCACCGCCATTGGGCGCAATGCCGTGGGTCATGATGTAGCCCTGGGTCGCATCTGCCGCTGGGAAGTTCATGACCACCGCGGTACCGCCACCGATGGTGGCGGTGGTAAAGGTGGTCGGGGTGATGCCGAAATCGGCCAGATCCGCGCCGACCGTGGCGACGAAATTACTATTGTTGAAATCCCATTGGCCGGTTACAGCCGCGCGCAGCGGAAGCCCAAGACCAAGGACCAGGATCATGGTAAGGTAGGTGAGAACACGTTTCATAAGTTGGTGGTTGTTAAGATTGATTTGCAGGCGAAGAACTATCACATGACCACGTCGCCTTGTATCGCCCGTTTAGGGGAGGCCACTAACGAAGCGAGCTTATTGTCACATCACCTCCCCTAAACGGGCGATACCGGACAAGCCCAGAGTGTTTTAATAAGTCCTTAAACCGATGCCACCACCTGAACCCGTGAGCGAAACCGCTATTGGTAGCATAAAAGTGTGGGCGAGCGCGCGGGCGCTCCCCCGGGTCAGTTTGAGCATTGTCGGATCGACCTTATGAGGAAATCACTGCCAGCGACTGTCCGCCGCGGACACCGGGGCTTCACCTTGATCGAACTGCTGGTCGTCATCGCCATCATCGCCATTCTGGCGGCCATGCTGCTGCCCGCCCTCGCCAAGGCCAAGGAGAAGGCGAAGCGGACCAACTGCATCAGCAATCTCAAGCAGATGGGGGTGGGCATGTTGATGTACGGGGCCGATGATTCCCACGGCTATCTGTCCGGGACGTACGATGATTACGATGACGACCTCACTTGGCTGTATCCGGAATACATTTCATCGGCTGTGGCCCAATCCGTGTTTGTTTGCCCCTCCACGCAAAACTACATCGGCACCAACACCGCCGTGCATCCGCGGAATGGCCGAACCGTGCTGTCGGACATGTTGGTTCAGGCGCGCTACAAGCGGCGGCAAAGCGCCGGGGACGCGGACGTGCGCGGCACCAGTTACGAGATTTACGGCTTCATGAACAATGACGGCGGCATCAGCACCAAGCACTTTTACTACGGTCAGACCGTGACCTCCGCCGGGATCAAAAAGTCTGAGCGCACCATTCAAAACTACACGCACAAAAACCGCCCCTTCGGACTGCAAAATCAGCGGGTCAGCCCCACGCAAATCTGGCTGATTTTTGACGGCGACCGCCAGGGGCCCGGCGCCATCGGCAATTACCCCGACAAGAACGACGACCATGGTGCCGAAGGCGGGAACATCCTCTTCTGCGACGGTCATGTTCAGTTCGTCAAAGGTGGAATGAACTGGGTAATTTCCTACGAGACAGGCCAGGACGAAAGTCGCAGCGGCCCCTGAGACTGCTCGCACCACGCCTCCGCTTTTGGTCGGAGTAGTTTCGGTTCAGCCTCCCCGTACTCCGCGGGCAGCACTCTCCCCTCATTTGCAGGACGACAAAAACAGTCCATTCGCGAGACGCGGGACAATGCAAGGTTGACGTGAGCAAGGTGTGTCGCCGATGCTGAACGCCTAAGAAAACTCCTAGGGAAAGTCAGGGCTGCATGAAAAACTCCAAACGCAATATCCGCGAGGACCTGGCGGTAAAACGCCCGGAGCCGGATGCCACTGGCGCTTCGCTCAGCATCTTGCGCCGCCGATACGTGGCCGATCTGCGACCCGACATCACCGATGAACTCTTTGCGCGCATCGAACACGAAGGCCAGACGGCCTTCTTCCCGCTCGCGACCAACCGGCGGGAAGTGGCGAGCCGCAAGGGCGAAGCGGTGCGCCGCGTTGTGGCGCAGTCGGGTTGGCGCGGAGCCGGTACGAAGTTCATTCGCGAATTCACCCTGGCCATTTTCTGGCTGCCCAACCCGCTGACCTGCACCTACGCCACCCTCTTTACCGAATTGGAATCGCCGCCGGCACCGCGCCGACCACAGACGCCGGGAGTGCGCGTGGCGTTGTTTGAACCTGACGAGCAAGTCCGCTGGGGACTCGTCCATTGGCTCAACCAACTCCCGGGTTATGAATGCTCAGTCGCGACTGACTCCGCCGCCGCGTTTCTAAAAACTGTCGCGCGTGCGCGTCCCGAACTGGCGTTGTTCAATGATCCCCCCTGCGCACCTGCCAGCGAACATATCCAGGATAAGCTGGCGAAGGAATTGCCCGGGCAGGTCGGCTTTCCCTACGGCATCTACACCGATAGCGACCACGCCTGGCATTGCGTCACGGGCGTGGACGGCGGGTATTATTATCGGCGCCGCCAATCCACACAGTTGCTGGATCCGATCTCCGGCCTGTGGCAGACGCAAACGCCGAGCCGGGATGCGGTGGAAACCCAACTGCGCCACCACGTCCAGACCCTGTTCGGGCTGCGCGCGGCACCCGAAGAAGCGTTTCCGGGATTGACGAATCGCGAACGGGACGTGCTGTTGGGCCTGCGTCGCGGCCACACGGACAAGACGCTCGCCACGATGCTGGGCATCAGCTCGTGGACGGTACATACGCACATGAAAAGCCTCTTCGACAAACTGGGCGTTCACACGCGTGCCGAGGCCGTGGCAAAATTCTTCGAGAAATAACGGAAGCAGGATCACGTCACCCGCAGGAAGACCGCCGGGCAAAAAATCGCATTAAGCCCGCGCACCCGCCCGCCCTGAAAGCTCAACACGCGGTGGTCGCGTGCTCCGTGGCGTCGTCCAATTCGCCTCGCTGGCGGAGCGCAGGAGTCTGGCAGACACCGGCTGAATACGGGTGGCATGTTGCGGCTCAATCCAGAGTTGATGCTCGCTGACATCCACCATGGCGCGATCGCCCGGACCGTCCCCCGCGCCGAGGTAAGGTCGGCGGCCGATGGCGTCGTAGATGCACGCCAGTTTGCCGGAGTAAGTCGGCAGAGGGTATTGCAGGTGACTGGTCAGACAAAACGCTCCCGCGGCATCTGATGCCAGCGACGCGTATCCGGCGTTCTCTTTCACCAAAAGGGCATCCTTGAAAAGGCGATCCCGATCGTCCTTGAGCAGCGTGGAAATGCCGATGACATGATCCGCCCGGATTCCAGCCCCGGCCTTGCGCTCGCGCAACAATGGATTCAACGCCTGCAGCACCATATAACGCACACTCCAGACATTGCTGGCAGAAACAATCCACACGTCGAACTGGTGCCGGATCAGCTCGGCCAGCAGTTCCACCATCTCGGGGTAAAAGGCGGGGACCAGGATGGAGGTTCGGCCGGGTGTGACCTCGATGAAATCGGAACTCCGCGATTGCGATAATGCGATGGCCGTGCGCGTGGCCTCAACAACGTCCGCCAGCCGCAGTCCGGTCATGACCTCGACAGCCCACGCGTATCCCGTGGCGTACGGCGTCGGGTCATTCTTGCCATGCGCCGTTGGCGCCAGCAACGCCAGGTAGTATTCCACGATATCAGCACACGACTGGAGTTCGCGTCGCTCCTGTCCCGGTGAACGAAACACCGGACAAAGCGAGGCGGGCACCGTCTTTGGCGTCAGTTGTCCCGAGCGCGCGAGCACCGCCATCGTGGCCTCCCCGATATCGCCGCGGATGATGGTGTTATCGAAATCAAATACCACCGGCAGGTTTTTTCCCGCACCCGTTTCAATCAATTCCTGAAGCTGCGCGCGAATCCCCTGATTCCAAGGGGCAGCATTCACCGTGGCCGGCGATGGGCCAACGCGGCTAAGGTCTGTATGTTTCGCGGACATGCTTTAGCACTTTCATTTGAGGTCCAGACAGCACCAGAGTTCCTACCAAGAGAATGCGTGACTCGCCATCGCCCTTTTAGGGGAGGCCAACGTGCTTGCAAGATGCCCGGCGTTGTTTTAGAAACCAACTCTGAACATGAATTTCACCACATTTTCCTTTCCCACCCCGACTCTATTTGGCGCGGGCGCCGTGGCCGCGTTGCCCCAGCGCACCGAGCGACTCGGGTCTCGAACGGAAAGGAAAAGACTGGTTCGTCTATTCCGGAGTCCATCCCAACCCGGTGGAACAGGACGTCCGTGAAGCCGCCCAATGCTATCGCGATCATGGTTGCGATGGCGTGATCGCTCTGGGCGGCGGCAGCCCGCTGGATGCCGGCAAAGCCGCGCGGCTGCTGGTCAAACGCCCGGGCTTCGACTTCGCGAAATTCTACGACGAGCCAGACTGGTCCGGACTCGCTCCCTGCATCGCCATCCCCACGACCGCCGGCACGGGCAGTGAGGTCGGACGCAGTTCGGTCATCACCCTCGATGCCACCCATCGCAAGGCCGTCCTGTTTCATCCCGAGTTGCTGGCCAAGCTGGTCATTCTCGATCCGCAACTCACGGTCGGTTTGCCGGCGAAGCTCACCGCCGCGACGGGCGCGGATGCGTTGACGCACTGCATTGAGAGTTTCACCTGCCCGCAGTTTCATCCCATGTGCGATGGCATCGCGCTTGAAGCCATCCGCTTGATCGTTGAAGCGTTGCCCCGCGCCTGTGCGAAAGGTGACGACCTCGAAGCGCGCGGGCACATGCTCGTGGCCGCCGCGATGGGCGCGGTGGCGTTTCAAAAAGACCTCGGCGTGGTCCATTCGCTCGCGCATCCGCTCTCAACGATTTGCGGGATGCATCATGGCTTGGCGAATGCGCTGTGCCTCGTGGCCGGCATGAAGTTCTGCGCCGCCCGCAAATCCGGCACCTACCGTCGCGTGGGCCTCGCCTGCGGGCTCGAGGTTTTGAAATGTTCACCCGCCGAAGCCGATCAACAAACCATCCGCTTCATCGCCGATTTCCTGGCGCGGATCGGGCTCAACACCCGGCTTAGCGATCACGGCGTCAAGCGCGAGCAACTCGACGCCCTCGTTGCGCAGGCGGTGGACGATCCGTGTCACAAGACCAATGTCGTGCCGGTGACGGCTGATGATTTCCGAAATCTCTACCTCGAAGTGTTATGAATTATCCGACTCAACTTTTCATTGATGGCGCTTTCCGCGACGCCAAATCCGGTCGGCGCACCCCGCTCATCAATCCCGCAACCGAGACCGTGCTTTGTGACGTCGCGGCTGCCGAAGCTGCAGACGTCAACGCCGCGGTGGAATCAGCGCAGCGCGCCTGGGAATCCGGCTGGCGCGATCTCGCACCCGGGAAACGCGCAGCCATCCTGTTCGACGTCGCCCGCAAGCTGCGCGAAAACCTGGAGGAGATTGCTCAACTGGAAATGCTGCAAATTGGCAAGCCGATCAGCGACGCCCGCGACGAGATTGGTTTGGGTGCGCGGGTGTTCGAGTATTACGCCGGCGCAATTTCGCGTTTCGGCGGCGAAACGTTACCCGTGGCGCGTGGTGGGATTGATCTAACTTTGCGGCAACCCATGGGCGTCGTGGCTTGCATCGTGCCGTGGAATTTTCCGTTCCCGATCGGCTGTTGGAAAGCCGCGCCTGCACTCGCGGCTGGCAACTGTGTTGTGCTCAAGCCGGCGTCGCTCTCCCCGCTCACGGCGCTCAAGCTGGGTGAGCTGGCCCACGCTGCCGGTTTGCCGCCGGCAGTGTTGCAGGTGCTTCCCGGTCCGGGCGGTGCGATTGGCGAGGCGTTGATCACCCATCCGCACATCCGCAAAGTGTCCCTGACCGGTTCAACCGAAGTGGGTCGTCGTGCGATGGAACTCGCCTCCCGCGATTTCAAACGCGTGTCGCTGGAACTGGGTGGCAAGTCGCCGAACATCGTCTTCGCCGACGCGGACTGGCAGGTCGCCGCCGATGCTTCGCCGATGAGCGTCTTCGCCAACACCGGCCAGGACTGCTGCGCGCGCAGCCGGATGTTTATCGAACGCAGCATCTACGAAAAATTTGTGGAACGATTCGTGGCCGCCACGAAAAAACTCGTGGTCGGCGATCCCACCAAACCGGAGACCCAACTCGGTCCGCTCGTGTCCGCCAATCAGCGCGCGACGGTGGAGGAATTTCTCGCGGACGCACGAAAACGCGGTAACAAGTTCGCCTGCGGCGGTGGGCGGCCGCATCCCAAAGGATTCTATCTGGAGCCTACCGTGTTGCTCGACGTGGGCGAGACTGATCGCTGCTGGCGTGAGGAAATCTTCGGCCCGGTCGTTTGCATCACACCGTTCGACGATGAAGCGGCCATGCTGCGTGCGGTCAACGCTTCGCCCTTCGGTTTGAGCGGCTCGATCTGGACCAACGATCTGCGCCGGGCGTTGCGCGTCGCTCGCCGCGTCGAGAGCGGGGTGTTGAGCATCAACTCTCACAGCAGCGTCCACGTCGAAGCGCCCTTCGGCGGATTCAAACAAAGCGGCATCGGTCGCGATCTCGGCATGGCAGCGATGGAAGGTTATACCGAGTTGAAAAACATTTACGTAGCCGATTGAACTACCACCACTCAACTCATGAACCTGCGCACCCTACTGGCGAAGATCAAAAGCGGCGAGATTGACACCGTCATTGTCGCGTTCCCGGATGTCTTCGGGCGACTGGTCGGCAAACGTTGCACCGGCGAATTCTTCCGGAAGCACGCCCAACACGGCACGCACGGTTGCAGTTACCTCCTGACGGTGAACATCGAGATGGATCCGCTCGATGGATTTCAACTGGCCAATTGGGACAAGGGTTTTGGCGATTTTGAAATGCGGCCGGATTTTTCCACGCTCCGCGTGCTGCCCTGGCAGGCCGGCACAGCGTTGGTCATTTGTGACTCGATTCACGCGGATGGCCGGCGGGTTGCCGAAGCGCCGCGCTCGGTGTTGCGGCAGCAGGTGGACACGTTGGCGAAACGCGGCTGGACCGCGGCCGTCGCCAGCGAACTGGAGTTCTTCCTGTTCAATCAGAGTTATTCCGACGCCTTCGCGAGCGATTACCGGAATCTCATTCCGTCCAGCGATTACCGGATTGATTACCACACCATGCAGCCGGCGCGCGATGAAACGCTGCTGCGACTTGTGCGCAACGCGATGGCGGCCGCGCGGGTGCCGGTCGAATCCAGTAAGGGCGAATGGGGGCGAGGCCAGCATGAAATCAATTTTGTGTACGACCAGCCACTGGCGATGGCAGACGGGCATGTCGTGTTCAAGCAGGGCCTTAAGGAGATCGCGGCGCAACAGGGCAAAGCCATCACATTCATGGCCAAACCGTGGCATTCCGAGGTGGGCAGCAGTTGTCACATTCACATCAGCCTGTGGCGTGGAGGCAAAAATCTTTTCTGGGACGGGAAGACCGGCGGCACGAAATGTTTCCGTCAGTTTCTCGGCGGACTGATGAAATACGCGCCGGAACTTGGCTGTCTTTTCGCGCCCACCATCAATTCCTACAAGCGCTACCAAGCCGCCAGTTGGGCGCCGACCCGGATGGCCTGGTCGCACGACAATCGCACGGTCGGCTTCCGCGTGGTGGGTCACGGCGATTCCTTTCGCATCGAGAACCGCATGCCCGGCGCGGACGCCAACCCGTATCTCGCGTTTGCGGCGATGATGGCGGCGGGCCTGGCTGGGGTGGAGGAGCAACTTGATTGCGGCCCGGAATACGTTGGCAATGCCTACGTGGACGCCAAGTTGCCTGCGTTGCCTACCACCCTCCGCGAAGCGGCGGACCGACTCGACCGCAGCAAGCTCGCGCGCAAGGCCTTTGGCGACCCCGTCGTGGACTTCTATGTTCACACCGCGCGCCTGGAGGTTCAGGCTTTTGAAAGCGCGGTGACGGATTGGGAACGCCGCCGTTACTTCGAGCAGATTTAGCAGAAGTCGACGTGAGCGGATTGGCAAGTCCGTTCGTCGTGGTTGGCCAGCGTCAACG
Organism: Limisphaerales bacterium; assembly: GCA_044225555.1. Lineage (GTDB taxonomy): Bacteria > Verrucomicrobiota > Verrucomicrobiia > Limisphaerales > JADLHS01 > JADLHS01. The sequence goes on from JBGAIM010000004.1 coordinate 386,191, forward strand.
CAGGCCAACCTTACTTGCTCCCTTTCGGGCGCGCGTTCCAGATCGAGGTCAACAGCGCCGCCGGCAGCAGCGCCATACCCGCCAGCACCCAAAACACCACGGACCAATCGCCGCGAGCGAGGTCCTTGACGTAGCCGATGCCCGCCCCGGAGAAGATCGCTCCCAGCGCGCCAAGACACATCGTCAACCCGGTTGCCATAGCGCCAGCTTTCGGGTGACTGAGGTCCGCAGTAGCTGCTCCGCTGATCAACATGTCGGGACCATAAATCATGAAACCTGCCAGCCCCAACATCACCGTCGCCACCCCCCAATCGCCTTGAGGTATGGCGGTGATCGCGCCGCAAACCAGCGACAAGCCGAGCAGCATGATTACGCACACGGGCACCCGGCGTTTGCCGAACCACACGTCGGAAGCCCACCCGGCCGACAAGGCGCCCAGCGAACCCGCGAGCGGGACCATGATCGCGGTCAACGCGCTGTTCTTAATGCTGCGCCCGTGGAAATCGGCCATGTACTGCACCGTCCAGTTCATAAAGCTGTAGCGCACCGCGTTCAAGACAAAGAAACCAATGGCGAGAATCCAGAGGATGCGATTCGTCAGGGTCAGTTTCAAAACATACCAGGTGGTGGCCCACCCCGACTCTTCGGTCCTGGACTCAGCGGCGCAAGTCGACGGTGATTCGTTCGCGACGTCATCCCGCACGGGAGCAAAGCCCGCCTGCTCGGGCGTGTCGCGCAGGAACGTGAAGAAGACCGCCGCCATGGGAAGCATGAACAACCCGGGCACCAAAAAGGCAAAACGCCAGCCGACCGAATCGCACAGCGCGCCTGCCAACAACCACGAGGCGACGTTGCCGACCTGGTAGCACGTGGACAACCGTCCGATCAACGTGCCGCGCCGCGCCGAAGTGTTCCAAGTGGAAATCGTTCCAACCATGAGCGACCAGCCGGCGGATTGCCCCCAGCCATTCAGCACCCACAACAGTCGCATGACCTCAAACGACGACGTGAAAAAGAAGAGCACGTTCGACATGCACGCGATCAACATGGCCAGAGTCATCAAACGACGTGTGCCGTAGCGCTGGCCGAGCGTGCCGTTGACAATCTGCCCGATGGCGTAAACTGCCGCGTACGCGGAGGGAATCGTCCCGATTTGCGCCGCGGTCCAGCCGGGGAACTCCTTGAGGATCGCCGGTTGCGCCACGGCAAAGTTGACCCGGCACAGGTAGTAAGAAGCGTAGGCACTCCACAGTAACCAGAAGACGCGCGTCTGATAGGTTTGCAAGCGCGCACCGCCGGTTTCGCATCCACTAGTTAACATGGGAGTATTCAAATGACGGTTTTGACGCGACGATGCAAGCGCACAGTGCGCGCCCAGCGCCTGCAAGGCGGAGCGGGCTCCGTGATCCAGCACCAACCAGAATTGATTTTGCGGGGGCGCCCATCGGACTTTTCGATTAACGCCCCCGGTGAAGACAGAGTTAATCTGCCACCGGATTGACCAGCAGATTTCAAGCGGAACCAAGTTTATGCGAAACGAAGTCATCACTGTGCGAAGGACGGGATTCGCGATGGTGCTGGGAGTTTTCATGACGGGCTGCGCCACCCCTGCCCTTTGGAAACAAACCGCTGCCCACGATTGGCAATCCAGTCCGCCCGACCAGTTGCTCCTCGTTGACTCCACGAACCATGAACCCGCGGTGATAGTCTTGTTCCGCCAGTCAGAGGCCGGAGCGTCCGGGGTGGTCCGGAACGTGGGCTGGCGACTTGGCCAGCCAAACAACGAACTGGCTGTCGGTCCGCAAGCCATCTATCAACTCACCAACGCCTGCCCGGCACCGAAGACCATCCCGCTTTGGATAAACAGCGGTGACGTCCGCCCGGACCCGACCATTCCACCGTCAGGCTGCGCAGTCTGGAATTCGAGCGACCGGAATTTGACCGTTCACATTTCGGAGGTTTCGCCGGGTCCGTTCGAACTGCCCGCCTCCAACGAGGAACCAAAGACCGCGCTCCGGATTTGCGTGCTGCCCCTGGCCGTAGCCGCCGACGCCGCAATTGTCGGGGCCGTGTTGTTGGCCCTTTGCTTGGGCGGTGGCGCCGGGGGACCTCATCTTTGATGCCGACAGGCAGCCGCAGCAGATTCGCCCGGGCCGACAGGTGGGGCCGACTCGGACGACAACAACTCCCACCGGGACAACAACGGGAAAAACTATGAAAACCACGGGCAGATATGAAACCTCGAGCCCTTCCGCCAGACGGACCAACCGTCGCACGGCGGCACGGCCATTACGTTTTGCAGTTCAATGGATGTTTATCTTTATGCTGGTTGCGACCGTTGCAACCGCGCAGGCTGACCCCTCCCAGTTGGGGGGCAAGCGCGGCGTCAACACCATGAATGCCAACCTCTACCTCGGGGCGGGAACGGAACGCATCCTGGCCCTGGATCCAGCGGACCCGGACTACCTCACCAAATTGGTCGGCGCCGTAACTGCGGTTTACTATGAAATACTCGCCTCCCAACCACCGGTCCGCATTGGCGCTCTGGCCGATGAAATCGCCGCCCGTCAGCCGGATCTGGTCGCGGTGCAGGAAGCCACATTGATCCGCAATCAATCGCCTGGTGATCTCGTCCTCGGCGGGGCCAGTCCGGCCACCAACGTGGTGTTCGACTATCTCCAACTGCTCGTGGACTCGCTCGCGGCGCGCGGCGCGCATTATGCCGTGGCCGCCACCGCGCAGGAATGGGAGGTGGAAATGCCGATGCTCAACCTGCAAACCGGCACCCTCGACGACGTGCGCCAGACGGATCGCGACGCGATTCTGGTCCGCACGGATTTGCCTCCGGGTCATCTGCGGGTGGCACATCCGCAAAGCGGTCATTTCACGAACGTCATTCAATTCCCCGCCCTCGGGCTATCCGTGGTGCGCGGTTGGTGCTCAGTGGATGTGTTCGTCCGTGGTGAAAAATTCCGTTACGTCTGCGCGCACCTTGAGGAGGAAACCTCACCGGAAATCCAGATGCTCCAGGCGGTGGAACTCATGGATAGCCTGGATGCCGTTTGCCTGCCCGTCATCCTCTCCGGCGATTTCAACAGCGATCCGCTCCATCGCACAGGGACGGAAACCTATGACGTATTTGGCGCGGCGGGTTTTGACGACGCTTGGGGCGAGTTGAACAAAGCAAATCCAGCCGGCGGGCTCACATGGGGGCACGATGAATTCCTGGCGGATCCCGGCGTGCCGTTTATCTGGCGACTGGACCTCATTCTGTTCCGCGGAAACGGCATCGCCCCGACTGATTCCGACGTGCTTGACCTCGGGCTGGGCCGGTCAGAACCGCCGTTGTGGGCCTCGGATCATGCCATGCTCACGGCGGACTTCCGGTTTGGGCAACTACACGCGCCAAAACCGGCGTCACACTGGCCGAAGTTCCGCTCGCATTTCTGCCGCTGAGAAGCGATCAACAACTCGACTGCGGGTGGCGCCGCGGCAGTGCGCCACTCGTCAACAATCAAACTCCCTGGAAATGAACCGCGCCAAGCCAGCCACCCGCTGTATCCGGATGACGTGCCGGGTGCTGGGCGGCGCGCTTGTTCTACTGAGCGGATGCACCAGTCGGGACGGCAGGATCCGCGACGTGCTACCTTGGAATCGGCCCGCGCCGCCGCCGTTAGGGACGTCCCACTGGCCGTGGTGGGCGTCCTGGTGGGGATCCGTTTATGAAGAGCAAGTGTGGTTGCGGGCACGGCACGGTTGCAAAGTTCGAAGAAACACACGAAAAGGTTCCCTATGAAAACAACAACGCGGTTGATTCTGGTCTCCACGGTTTGCCTGGCTTGGTCGGCATTTGGCGAGGAGGACTTTTCGCTGTCGAAGCGATGGCGCGGCCGGATTGATATTGGCGGGTCCCTCCCTCAAGACCCGAGCCTTTCGGAAATCGGCGGGCCGGTGACCGGCGGCGGCAAGATGGATTTGTCCGCGGGCATGCAGTTCGACCTCGCCCTTGAATACCGCATCACGCCCTGGCTCAGCGTCGGCGGAGAATTGGGCTTCACCTTCAACGAAGTGAACTCGGTGGGCAATTGGTCCTATCCGGATTCCGCCCTCTCCCAGATGTCCATGATGGCCAATGTCATGGTCGAGTACCCGCGCGGGCGGCTTGTGCCGTTCGCGGGGGTGGGGGCGGGCGGGGTTTTCAGCAGCCTGACCTTTGGCAATTACTACGACTATTACTACAGCGATTCCGACGGCGAAGGCACCGATTTCGCCCCGGCCTTCCAAGCATTCGCCGGTATCCGGTACGGGTTCGCGGAACAATGGAGTATCGGCGTCACCTATCGTTTCCTCGCCACAGCCAGTCAGGATTGGAATGTCGAATGGTGGAACGGCGCCAACTTTCGACTCGGCGTGGACAACGTCTGCATCCACTCCATTTGCCTGGTGATGACCGGAAGTTTTTAGAACCGGTCAGCGCCAGCCTGGTCGCCACGGCGGGACTGAGTGTGAATCATTGGGACCTGACGGGCGGGCGGCAGCGTGACGCGACAACGAAGCCAGGAGACGGAATCAAAAATTAAGTCGCAGACTGATCGCGAGCGTCCGCCCGCGTGGCAGTGCCGCATGCAGGTTCAGGGGATTCAGCCGGTAATCCGTGTCGAAGAGATTCAGCAGACCGAAGCGCACCTCGGCATACCGGCGCGGGAGGCGGTAGCCCACCATCAAGTTGTGTTGCCAGAAATCCTCGTCGGGGTAGGCGGAATTGTTCTGGTGATACCAGTCCGATTCCCACTGCGCGAACACGCCGCTGCGGTGATGGAAATTCAACGACAAGCCCAGTTGCTGCAACGTCGCCCGCTCGCCAGCTTCCAGTTGGTCGAGGTTGATCGCCGCGTCGGGAATATCGGGAAACTGCTGGTTCAATTCCGCCCGGCTCACCCGGTAGCGGGCGCCGAAGGAAAAGTTCTCGCCGAGCAACTGGCCGGCATAGGCGGCCAGGCTGCGTTCGCGAAAATCCAGCGTCTGGCGGGTGTTGGTGGCAGTGAAGGGAGCGATCAATTCGGCAAAACTGCTGAACGCGCCGACATCCCGGGAACCGTTTGACTCAAGTTGCTCCAGTTCGATCCCGAACCAAGTACCATGCGGGAGCGATTGATCGAAGCCCACACCCGCCGTTGTGAATTCCGTGCCGGGCACAAGACCGGCGACGCTCTCCGGAATCAAGCTGCGAAACGCCTGATTGAAACCGGCCACCTGCGTCGGTTCGAGGCGCACGCTGTTGTCGAAGTAAAGTCCACCGAGGGATTTCGCGTAGCTCCCGCGGAACAAACCGCGCTTCCAGGGCTCGAAGAGCAAACCCGCTTTCGGCGCCAGGAGTTCGCGCGCGGTTTCCCCGGTCTCGAAAGGCGGCAGATCGGCGTTATTGGGGAACGTCATGTGATCGTAGCTGACTCCCGCAATCAATCGGAGCGGGTCGAGAACCTGCCACGCGCCATAGGCGTAGGCGTTGCCGCGTTCGAGTGAACTGTTCACCTGTTGATCCAGCGCGGGCAGCGTGCGCGTCATCGCCGCCTGCGAATCCACGTCACCCGACTGCCAGCGTCCTCCGACAATGAGCGAGTAACGAGGCGTCTCCCAGATTTGTTGGAGTTCCGCGGAATACAGCGTGAAGTCGCTGGCGAAGTTCAGGTCCACCGGTGGCAGCACCGGGCCGGATTGGACTTGAACAATCGGCGGGCCGAACAAACCGGTGTAGAGAAAGAGAATGTCCTTGTCCGGATCGTGCAACGACAACTGATCATTGAGCCGTGCGGCGAGGAACAAGGTATGACTGCCCGGCGCCCACGTGTGATGCCAGCCCGCATAGAGCGTCGGCTCCTGGCGCTCCTCGACATTGAATCCAGGCGTCGCGTTGGTCGGATCGAAATAGTTCGCCACGTCGCCCGCTTCCGCCTTGTAGTTGCCAATCTGAAAATACGCCTCGTCATTCGCCGTGATGCGTTGCTTGAGCGTGAGCATCAATTGACGCGTTTCCGACTGGCCGTTCGGTTGCTCGCCGTTGAGCTTTTCATACAAGGCGTCGAACGCATAGCTGAGTCCTCCGACCGTACCGAAGACCGTGCCCACCTGCCGCCAATCGCCGTTGCTGCCGTATTGTGTGAGGGAACTCACCCCCACGGGGCGCGGATCGAAGAACTGGAGGTGCTCCTGTTCGGAGAGCAGTTGCGAAAGATTACCGCCGCCCGGCGGAGCCAACAGGTTCGCCACCAGCAGTTCGCTTTGCCGCGCCGTCTCCATCCGCAGATCAAAACTGTTCGCGCTCTGAATCGCCTGATAACTGTCGGCTAAAAACAGGTGGCCGGAGAAGTTCTCATAGCTCTCGGTAACCGCGCGGACAGCGGTGTGATGGCTGACTTCGGGCAGGCCCGCGTCGGCGTAGATCGCCGCGAGGTTGGCACTGCGCACGGAGCGATCCTCGTCGAGCAGAAGTTGCGAACGGAAGATGGCCCGGTTGTCATTGAGGTCCGCCGAGTGCTCGAGACTGCGAATGGCTTCGTTGAGGCGGTTGTGTTGCCACAAGTCCAAAGCGGAATAGAGCCAGGCGGTTGGATCATTGGGATCAAGTTGTTCGGCCAGATGGAACTCTTTCTGAGCCGCTTTGGAATCCCCAAGTTCGCTGGAGGCCTTGCCGAGGTAGGCGCGGAACAACCCGCGCTGCGGCTCCAAAGCGGCGGCGACTTGCAGCTCCGTCAAGGCCGCGGTGAACTGCCGCTCGCGCATCAAGCAAAGGCCGCTACCCAACCAGGCCGGGCCGAAGGCAGCATCGAGTTCGCGCGCCTGGTCGAAAGCCATCAGGGCGGCCCGTGTCGCACCTTGATCCAGGAAAATGAAACCTTGCAAGGCGTGCGCCGGCGCCAGCCGGGGCGACAACTTCAGCGCGCGCTTGAGTTCAGCCAAAGCCGGGCGGCGATTGCCAAAGGCGAACTCCAGATCCGCCAGCCGGGCAGAAGCGAATCCGAACTGTGGCGCCAAGCCAACCGCTTGCCTCGCTGCCTCCCGCGCACCATTCAAATCGGTGCGCGCTTGGAGTGTGTAGGTGCGCGCCAGCAGTTCGCTGCTGGTCCGCGCCGGATTTAGCGGCGACCCTCCCCGGCCCCTTTGATCGCCGCGAACCACGGCGATCAATTCCTCCAACGCCAGTCGGCCTTCAGCCTCATTCGACACCAGGGCAAGTAAAGCCTCTGCAACCGCAACCCGACCGACCGCGAGTTCGAGTTGGGCGCGCATTGTGATTGGACCCCCGCCTGTGCCCAGACCTTCCGGCCAGGCAGCGAGGGCCGCTACCAGGTCACCGGAGTGGTACTTCTCCAGTACATCCTTCAACGCGACCTGTTCGCTGGCTTCGAGGTGCAAATCGTCCGGGTTGATGACCGCCGGATAGTAGAGCGCCCACTGGATGACGGCGTTCGCATTGACCAGTGCAGTTATCTGCGCGGGCTGGCCCGGAGCCAATCGCAAGTCCTCGCCGCGTTGAAGCGCAACTTCACCCTCGCTGGTGTTCAAGGCCACCGCGCCATCAATCAACGCGAGATGGACGCCCGCGTCAGCTTCCGCCACTTCGAGCAGGAACTCCGTCCCGCGAATCGCTCCGGCGGCAAGGGGCGTATCGAATTCCACGTCAGCGGGCTTCTCGCGATTGAAGAAAAAAATCGAGCCGCCGGGCAGGCCGAACCGCTTTTTCTCCGCGCGACGCGGCGGCAGGATCTCCAGCGTTGTGCGTTCACTGAGGCGGATGACGCTGCGGTCGGAGAGTTGGACGGCGGCGCGGCTTTGGACCCGCGTGCGGACCTTGTCGCCGGGTTGCAGCACGAGGCCGTTGGTGGCGACGTTCCAGTTTGTGCCCCCGCCAGAGTTGAACTCAACCTGTCCCGCCGCTTCGATAACGCGACTCAGCAAGCTGGTCTGGGCGCGGGCAGGCGGCGGATTCGAGGATTGCGCGTGCGCAACCCCGATTACGAGTGCATAGAAACATCCCAGGAAACAAAGCCGCTGCACGGTTCGATGATGCGACAGATACGGCGGAAAATGAACTCCGAAATTCCGCGAGGCCTTCCTCCGAAATGGCAAACCTCGCAACGCGCTCGACTTTTTCTCCGGTCGCCTCCCGGCATCGGGACTCGGGCGTATGGGCACGACAGACGGTGCACCCGGCTCACCAAACTGAACGACGAGACGGATTGAAACGTCGCGACCGCGTTTCGTTGCTCGATGGTGCGTGATGGCCGGTTTCACTCTGGTTTCGGCGAGCGCCGTGCTGGACGGCAGTTCGCCAACGGATTCCAAGCAGTCCTTCTGCCAACGCAATTTTTGGGAGCAAACCAGCGGAAGTGAGGCATGCGGGGCGATGGCTTGTTCCGCGGGCGGAACACGGACTCCGACCAGACGCTATTCCACCCGCACGCGGTAGAATCTTGTCCCCAGATTTCCGACATTGAAGTAATTGGTCAGCCCGTTACCGACGAATGAACCGGGCCAGGGAATCCAGCCTCCCGCAATGTTGGTGCTCTGCTCGATGGTGTAGGTCTGCCCGGAAAATGTGGCGAAGCTCAACTGCATTCCATTGGCGAGGCGAGTTAGCAGGCATTCCGGCGCGACGACGACCTTCAGCGCGAAGGTACCGGAAGCCGTGCCGACATCGTTGCTCACCGTGAAGGAGTAATTGCCCGTGTGGGTGTTGGTCACGTTGACCAGTACGAGCGCGGGAGCAATTTGCCCGGGTTGCAACACATTGTCCTTCCGCCACGAAAAACCGAGGGGCAGACTACCGGTAACCGGCGCCGTGAGAACAACGGTCGAACCCGCGGCTACCGTGCGGGGTTGCGGCGTGCCCGTAAGGGTGGGCGGTTGCGGCAATTCCGTGGCGTTGAGATTGTAATTCAACCACGCGGTGCCGGACGCGCCGTTGACCCCGGCCACCACCACTATGTACTGGCGCGACTTGACCACCGGCACACGCACGCGCGACGGGCCGTTGGTGCCAAAGCTGTCGTTGGCGCAGTCAAGGGGGATCAGGTCCTGATATCCAACGAGCGCTCCGTTGAAGGTATAAACTTCCATGACGGTGTCGTACGTGCTCCCCAAGGTGTCGAGCGTTACGGTGCCGTTGGTGGGAGGCTGATAGTAAAGCCAGTAGGACTTGCCCCCCGCGACCCCGCAGTGCGGCGGTTCATTGGTGTCCACGACGGCGTAGGTGGTGTTGAAGATCTGGCTGCCGTTGTAACCCCTGAGCAGACCCGCTCCAGCCCCCCCGTTGACAACAATACCACCGCCAAACGCGGCTGCCGCCGGCTTCGCCCCGAATGACAATCCGTCGCCGCCAATCAGCGGGGTTGAGGACGAATCGAGGATTTTAGCCTGGGCCAGAGTGTTCGACGCGCCGTCGGTGTTGATCTGAATCTCCGTCGGCACGGAGAAGAACCGCAGGCCGCCGTTGAAGGAGATTCGCAGCTTGTAACGGCCCACGTTGGTGCTTTGAAAATTGGGAATGATCAGATTGGTCGTGGTGACAGCCAGATCGGTGTCGTTGAAAACCCACTTGAGCTGGCCGTTGGCCGCGTTGGTGACGTTCACGGAGAGCGAGACGGTATCCCCCACATTCACCGAGCGATCCGGGGGAGAACTCAGGATTTGCGCCGGGAGCACAGGCAGGGGATTGAACTCCCAGCGGAATTCCACCTTGCCCACCGCCCCATAGTATCCGTCCACCGCGATCTCATAGCGCTCCCCCGCCAGCACGCCGAATTCAATCTCGCTCTCATGCTCGAACCCCTCGGAATCGTCGGCGCGTGACACTTCGCGCAGGTCGGCAAACGTCGAACCGTTCGCATTCGTAAGCTGATAGGCGGAGAGCAAGGTGTCGAACCGGCTGGTTTCGGTCTTGAACTGCACGACCCCGTTGGTTGGCGCGATCCACGAGATCCAGAGCGAATGTCCGCCGGGTTTGCCACCGTGCTGGGGTTCACCGACTTCAAAAGTCGCATCGCTGTTGCTACGCTCGATTTGCCCGTTGACACTGAGGATGGTCTCGCGGTTGGTGAAGAAATCCTGAAGCGTCTGTCCGCTGGCCGGAGCGATGAAAATCCACAACCCCAGCCCGAGCGTTATCAACAGGGCAAAGCCCTGCCGCCTGCCGTGGCAGGAACATATCCCGGCTTGAGATTCAAGAGTTCGCATTTGCTACCGCGCCAGCATGACACAAAACTGCCATGTTGGCGTGGATTTTCTTTAGCAACCCTTCTGCCAGCTAACAAATGGCCTTGTTTTTCGCGAATTCAGCCCGCGAGCCATGGGCCGTTCCGGTCAATTGTTCCGTTGGCGGAACAAATACCCGGCCGGCGACTCAAATCAAAGGTCAGGGTGCGGTCTTCAAACCTGGAGAGCCGCTCGTAGCACAAGGCGTGGGCAAGAACACGCGCACCTTGACCAAATCTCCTACCGCCGCCGCTTACAATTTTCTGAGCCGGAAGAACCGGTCTCCGACGGCTGGTGTCGAAATCGAAAAAACTGCACCGACATTGGCAACGACATTGGTTGCCACCGTCCAACGGGCGTCCGCCCCCAGCACCGATGACTGCTCGACCAGCGCATCCGCCAGGGTTTGCGGCCACGAGAGCATCACCGCGTCACCGGTGGCTGCCGCGGTCAAAATCAGCGGAGTTCCGATGGTAATCACGCCACTCAGATTCGTGGTGGCAGTGGACGCACCGCTCTGCACCCTGGCCGTCACGCTCCAGTTGTAGGTTCCAGGAGCCGCGTATTCATGCACCAGGAACCGGTTCGTGCCCGGCGAGGAGCCATCGCCAAAATTCCAATCGAACATCGGGGTTGCATTCACATTCACCGGTGTTGCCACGGCCGTGAAGGGCACGGCCCAAGTGGCCGGATAAGTTGCCGGCACATAGGCCTGCAACGTCAGGCTGAACGGCCCTTGCGCGACCGCAATCGTCCCAGTGGCGAGTGAGGAGTTTTTTGAACCGTTGTAAGCCGCGAAGGTGAAAGCGTCCGTTCCGACAAAGCCCGCGTCCGGAAAGTACGTCGCCACGTTGTTCGTCACTCCGACCGAACCATGCGCCGGCTGGACCATGACGCGCGCCACCGCGCCGGAGCCGCTGACCGGCAACGCGAACGTGAGGGTCGTGCTGTTCAGCGTGTTCGTCGTCAAACTGCTCGCCACTGGATTGGCCGAGGTATTGGCACTTTCACTCGAAGGTCCGTTGTGACAGTTGTAGCAGCCGACCTCCGCGCCTTTGAAGGCGGGAAAGCTGATGGCCGTGCCGTCGAGACTGACATTGATGGTGCGTGTCGCTTGCATTCGGGAGAGCGGCGTGCCGCGATAATCCACGCCGTGACACACCTGACAGTTCGCGAGGCCGCCGATGAAATCGTGGTGCCCGCTGACCCAACTCGAACCGACCGGGTGCATTCCGTGCGGACCGCCCCGCGCACTGGTGGAATTCACCGCCATGGACGTGTGACAGGAGGTGCATTCGATCATTACCCCGGCGTGGCCTTGAATCTTTTCATTGCGCACGTTGTCGTTTTTGTGCGTGGCCGGAAACTCGGCATGGGTCGAACCGTGACAGGCGGAGCATTGCAGCCCGCCGTGACCGGCGGAAAAACGATACAACCAGGAACCGGCGATGGGGGTGTTGGATTTCGTGGCGAAAGTCTGATTGGCCGGCACGCGCACCGTCCAATTCGTGTCGGTGAAGCAGGAGGTGTAACGAATCTGACCTTCGTTGCTCGTGGCCGTGCCCGTGTGACAGCTCTGACACGATGGCTCGTGCAACCAACCGGTGCGACCAGTCTTTCCGACTTGGCTCATGTTGCCGTGGCAACCCTGACATTGCATGGACATCGAGCCGTCGCTCGCAATCGCCCCGCCCATCGCGCCGCGAAGGCATTTCGTCGCCGAGCCGGGATGGCAGCGGTAACATGCCGAGCGGTTGTCGGAATGGTCGAGGGTGAGATTCAATTCCGGGTCTTGCACGGTGGCGTGCTTGGAGTGAACCGACGCCGTGAGCGGCGGGATGTTGCTGTAACTACCCGTGCCCAGCGCTTCGCTCGCGTGGCACACGGCGCAGAGCACCGGCTTGCCGTCAGCCACCACTCCGCGATAAAGCCCTTGGGGATTAAACCCGCGAGCCGCGAGCGCGGAAACATAAAGATCATGATGCTGCGCAAAATTCTGCTCGTCGTGGCGACGCAGGATGTTCAACCGGAAATCGCGCTCGGGATTGTCGCTCCACACCCAACCCGCCGCCGGTTGCGCCGCGGCTTGAGTTCCCGAGGCGTGGCAGGTGCGGCAGTCCATTTCGTCGGAGACCGGCAATACAATGTCATTGGTGGCGATGGGCGTCGCGCCGTTCTTCGCGATGAGGCGCATCATTGGGTAAGGATTTTTCTTCCCGGCATCATCGTACGGCGTGATGGGCACGCCGTACGCGTAGAACCAGTCGAGGCCCGCATCAAACAACATTCCCTGCGGAGTGTTGTTCGTGCCCGGCATCCAGAATGAATCCGGCCCGGGAAACGGCAGGCCTTGATCCCCCGCCACCGCGCCATAAAGCAGCGGCGTGAATTGCAGCCAGTTTCCCTTCCCGACGGACGATTTGTTGATTGAGCCGTCCGGGTCGGCCACGGCTTGATAGGTCACCGTGTAGCCGCTGTTATTCGTGACCAACCTGCCAGCCACGATGAGTTGCGCCTCGATCGTGTTGTACGGCGGCAGGATGCTGAATACCGAATAATCGCTGTCCATGCAGTGCATGCCGAGATTGTTCCAGCCGAGAATTTGCGCGCTGGCGGCGGACGACGAGGTGGGCGCCAGAAATGGCAGGCAGAGCGAAAGGCCGGTGGCAAACAGAAACAGAGCGCGCTTTTTCATAAGTGTTGTGAGCCGTGAGGCTGGTTGGGGTTACACGGGGTTGTTGGAAATAATCGCCGGTAATCCTTTGCATTCGAGGGAAAGGTCAAGGTGCGATTTATCGAATCTGGAGAACAGCTCCGAGAACGCAGCGTTGGAGAGAACGCCCGCACCTTGACCAAAATTTTCATGGATATTTAAGGTGGAAAAATTCCACAGCGCCTTGTGGTGTGAGGCTGACTTGGAAGTTCGTTCCCGCGACGACTGGCGCGCTGGTGACGGCCAACCAGTTCGTCGTCGTTAAATCCGTGTTTCGCTGGAGCGTGAAGCCGAACGAGTTTGTCGGCCATGTCAGCATTAATGTGCCCGGGGTGACCGGCACAATCTTCAACTCAGGCGATAACGGAACGAACACTGCCACAAGCGCGCGGTTCGAGCGGACTGTGAATGTGTAGCTATCGGACGCGCTGACTTGCGCGGTGTTCTCCGTCCACTTCTGAAAACTCCACGCGGGACCGGCCGTCGCAAGGAGCGTGCAGGTGTTGTTACTCGGATAATTTCCCGCGCCGATCACTGTTCCTGCTCCTGTCGGTGAGACGCTGGCGGTGACCGTATTCGTCGGAGTCGGCGGCGAGGTGTTCGTATCCACGAGCCTCAACGCCGTCAGTGCCCAATCCACAAAGAGGTGAAACTTGTAAGTGTCGTAACCAGCCAAATTCGGCGTGTGGGAAAAGCTTTGCCCGCCGTAGCCCGAGGCGTCGAACATCAACGGATCATTCAGCGCATCTTCCCCGTTCAACTGCGGCATGACCTCGAACGCCGCACCTGTACCAGCGGTGTTAGCCAGCAGTTTTCCAGTGAACGCTCGCAGGTCGAAGAGCTTTCCATCGGCGCGCTTGATGGTGATGTTTGCACCCTTCCCGAGCAAAGGCCCGGCGGTGATGGCCTGAGCCTGGACGCCCGCAGGCCAAAAGACGCTGAAAAACCTTCCGGTCGGATTGCAGCCGGGGCAAACGGCCCAATAACCGTCCACTGAATAGGTGAACAGATAATCGCCAGTGCTCAACGTGACGGCGTTTGCGTTGGACGCCACCACAGCCGCCGTCTGCGACGCGTTGAAGAAGATGTTGGTGGCGGCCTCCGCTTTCGGAGCGATGAGCAGACATCCGCCGGCGGCGATCAAACTTGCGACATAGATTCTGGTTTTCATGACGGGATAAAAGTTTTGTGTTTCAAAAGGATTTCCGGGCGCGAAGGAGCGGCCATTCCTCCGGCACAGGCGCCCGGCGGGAGGAATGGAAATGCCCGGCAGGGCGGCGCACGCTTGCGTCACCGCCGGGCGGGCAGCATCAAATCAGCAGGACCGTGGAACGGAGGTTGAGAAGTCCTGCAACGGTGCCGGGCGGTGGTCCCGGTGGCGGCAGGAAATACGTCGGTTGATGAGCGGCGAAAGAAACAGATTCAACGTGGACGAATTCAGTTTGCTCGCCGACGATTTCTTTAGAAACAATTTGCTGGTTATCGCACCAGATGCCAGCGCCAGCGGCGAATTGAACGACGTGATCGGGATCGGTTGCACCGGCTGGCTGCGAAAAGAAAGTCAGCGCACGGGCGACGCCATGGTGCTGATGCCCGCTACACTTGGCATCGTGATGCAACACGAGTTGCATTCCGCCGGGGCCGGGTTGCAGGAACGCGTGATGGTCAGGGTCCATTGTCCCCAACAGCGCCACCACCCCCATGCCCACCGGTGAGAACACGCCCACATACAACAACAGCCCGCACCAGCCGGCTAGGAGCCGCAGGCGGAACTTGGGTTGTTGTTGCATCGTCTTCACGCTTGGAGTTATTCAACTGTCACCTAGCACGGCCAATGCCACCGGGAACATTCGCCGGCACCAGCCGTGACCAGCCCAGAATTGTTCCGCTTCCGGAACTGGGATGGCATTGGCATCCAAAGCTCATTCCGGCTTCGGAATACTCGCCACGTTTGCGGCCACGACGAGCTGGTAGCGCTTGTCAAAGCGTTCCTGCGGTGTCTTTGCCTGAAAGGGACCGGGCGCGGGAAACGCGAAACGCGATGCCACCGCCACGGAGATAAGCTCCCGCTTGAAGAGCCTGGGTAGGTTGTCCACAGCCCGCGCTTCGGCGACGAACTTCGGAACTTTCTGCAATTCGGCAATCTCTTCGTCCTTCAAGTTGGGCGCGCCGATGAAGGAAACCACCGCCGCTGCATCCAGGTTTTTGTTTGCGGTCCGCAAGTAGCGGCGGCCCGACAAGCCCGTCCCGACGCCGTATTTGTCCTGGTCCTTGGTATCCATTTCGTATTCGCGCAGGTCGTAGCTGCCAAGTTTCTTGAGCGCGAGCCGGAAGGACTCGAGCTGGGTCTTGAGTTCCGGCAGGCCGCCCGTGGGAATGGCGATCACCACAATCTTTCCCTGTGGTCCGGCAACCCGCGCCGTCTGCTCCGCCATGATTTCACCCACGCGTTGGTGCAATTCCACATCGTGCTGAGGTGACTTGAATTCGCGCCAGTAGATCCACGCCGCCGACCCGGCAATGGCCAGCACGCAGAACAGAATCGTCAGGGTGGTTTTGGAATTCGCGGTCATCGCGCCGGATGGGATTTGGCTACTCGGATTTCAATTCAACCGGGAAACGCCACTGGATGTCGCCCGTCGGCGCTTTCTCGCGCACGCTCGGAATGCGAAAGGTGTCGTAACCGGCCACGCTGTTGTCGAAGAACAACAGATTTGTCCGCGTGCGCCGGCTATGACGGGCGTTTACACGTTCATCCTTGCCGTTGTGGATGTAATAGCCGTCGAAAATCGCCGGCATCCGGGTAAAGCGCGCGACCTTGCTGAGTTTATTGCCTTTGGTTGCGTGCGTGCCATCCATGGGCAGACGCACGAATGGCCACTTCTGCGGATTGCCGGTCGAACCGTTGATACCGTACCAACAATCCAGGTGAAACTGTTTGCCGGTGCTTTGCGACGTGTAGGGCCAGGCCATTGCTCCTTCGGGATCGTCACGAGTCACCGGTCCGAACTTGTAAACCTTCGGCAGTGCTGACGGACAACGAAAGACACTGCCTTGATCGGCGATCCGGTAATAAGTAGGGGCGCGTTGGGCCGGGAGGTACTTGCCGTTGTAGAGAATCGTGGGCCAGCCTTCCTCGAACGGCGATCCGTTGCGCAGATTGTATTCCGCGGGGACGAGATTATCGGTGTTATCGTCCGCGTACATCGTGAGGGCCAGGCCGATTTGCTTCAGATTGTTCACGCACGAAATGCCCCGCGCCTTTTCTTTCGCCATCGAAAGGGCGGGCAGCAACATCGCGGCAAGGATCGCGATGATGGCGATGACCACCAGCAGCTCGATCAACGTGAAGCCGCCACGCGTTCCGAGTCGGTGACGCGCCGGGGATGAGAATCTGGTTTTCATGTTCGACAAATAATCGCTATGCAAAATCCAGACCAATGACGTTTGAGGCCGAATGCGCGCCGGGAAACTGCAGATCGCACCGAATTCGGAACGATTTCACTCCGCTGGCGGAACGAACTCTCATTTCAGATTCCGAGCAGGCGGCGTGAACCGCACGAATCAAACGAATTTTCCCGTGGCAAGCGCGCTGCTAAGGAGCATCCGAAACGCAGACCCGCGCGCCTCGTTCGATCACGACCGCGCCTGACGGCAAAAGCCGCAGACCCAGTTTTCGTTTTGTCCGCCGCCGCCACATTGAATTGATATGAACAAGTTTGTCTTCGGTCCTCGGCCCTGCGTCAAGGTACTGGCATTTGTGATTCTGCTGCCCGTCGTGAGCTCCCAGGCTGCAAACGACTGGAATACCACCACCAGCGGACTTTGGCGCACTGCCGCGAACTGGTCGCTGGCCACTCCCCCCTCCAATCGCTCAAACGAAAACCCGACCCAAATCACGAACGCGGTTTCCAAGACCGTCACCATTGATTCAGCGACGGCGGCGGGAAATCTTTCCGTCCGCGGCCTTACGATCTCCGCGCCGGTGGGCTCAACGAACATTCTCGCTCTCGTCAATGTTGTTACGCCACTCACCACCTCGAATCCGTTTCTCGTGGGCACTCGTGGGGTTCTTGCCATCACCAATGCCAACATCAACCCCGCCGACAGTTTCGATATTTTGAATGGCGCCGTAATCTTGGATTCAGGCAGCCTCACCTGTGGAGTGAACTGTGACCTGCAATCCGGCAGCCTGATCGTGAACTCGGGCACGCTCACCGCCACGCTCGGCACCACCGGCATCCGCCTGGGCCGTTTCGCCGGTGCGAGTGCGAACCTCCTGCTCAACGGCGGCACGGTGAACGCCCTGCGTGTCACGCTCGGCTCGGTCAGCGGTTCGCAAAACAATCTCACGCTCGCGGGTGGAAATCTGATTTGCGCAGACAGCCTCAGCCTGGCGCAGTTACCGGCCACCACCGGCAACGCCACGATGACCGCCGGAAACCTCATCGTGACCAACGGCACGACCAAGATCGCCGACCGCGCCACGGCGACCTTTGTTCAGAGCGGCGGCACCGCGGCCTTCGCCGACTTGAGCATCGGCGACCTGGGCGTTGGGACTTACAACCTGATTGGCGGCGCATTTACTGTGACACCGCGCACCAACACCGATCTCACCATCATCGGCAATTTGGAAAACGGCGATTTCAATCAAAGCGGCGGAATCGCCATCATCCGCGGTGAAATTCACGTGGCCGACTTTAGTGGGGTCATCGCCAACCTGAACCTCACCGGCGGGCAGTTCTTCGCAACGAATGATCTGATTGCCATCGGGCGCGAAGGAACTGGCAGCCTGACCGTGTCCAACGCGTTCGTGGTGCTGACCAATACCTCCGTGGGTCGTCACCTCGGCAGTTCCGGCATCATGACCGTGCAAACTGATGCCAGTGTTTCCCTCATCGCGGACCTTTCGCTGGGACGACTCGCGGGC
Source organism: Limisphaerales bacterium (assembly GCA_044225555.1). Classification (GTDB taxonomy): domain Bacteria; phylum Verrucomicrobiota; class Verrucomicrobiia; order Limisphaerales; family JADLHS01; genus JADLHS01. The sequence goes on from JBGAIM010000004.1 coordinate 404,085, forward strand.
GCTGCCGGACAATTGCTCGTCAATGGCGGGTTGCTCTCCATCACCAACGACGATATCTGGGTCGGTCGTGGTGGCTCGGGTGATATGACCGTGTCCGGCGGAACGGTGCGCGCCAAGAACCTGCACGTCGGCAGCTCCGACGACGGCACGAACGCTCCGAGTGGCACGCTGCAACTCACCGGCGGCAACACGCTGCTCTCTGCCGGCTTCTCCCTCGGCACCAGCGGGCTGTCGTCCGGTTCAGCCGTGATGTCCGGCGGGAATTTGATTGCGACCAATAGCCTCGGCAATGCGAGCCTGATTATCGCCGACGGCACGTTCACCTTCAACCAAGGGACCATTGTCGCCGACACGCTGGTGATGACCAACGCCACGGGACAATTCGCCTTCAACCACGGACTGCTGCGGGCCAAGGCCATGACGGTGTCCAATGGCCAGCCGTTTACGGTGGGCGATGGCCTCAATCCGGCCACTTTGGAACTGCAAGGCGGCACCTACACCTTTGCCAACGGCCTGGTCATCTCACCCAATGCCACCGTCACCGGTTGCGGCACAATCATCGGCAACGTGATCAAGCACGGCACCTACAACAATCCCTGTGGCTCCTCGTCACCCACCGTTACCATCAGTTCGCTGTCTCGCACGGGAAACATCGTTACGGTCTTCTTCCCTACGCTCACGGGCTCCAACCATATCCTCGAATTCAAAACGAATCTCGCTTCGCCAACTTGGACGGCCATCGCGCCGGGAGTCATCGGCAATGGCAGTGTGATGTCGAAGATTGACCCGGCGGCGACAAACGCCGCTCGCTTCTACCGGATCAAAGTGCAGTAAGAAAAGTGGCGGGCTGCCAGGCCGCTGACTGTGAGTCCGGCCCAACTACCCGCGGAGCCGTTCCTCACATAATGCCAGCAACGCCTCCGTCGTCTGCGCTCGCTCGGGAAATTGCGTGCTGAGATAAATGTGCCGCGCCAGTGTAAGCGTCGTGTAGGCCTTCACCGCCGCCCGCGTCTCCTCACCGCTCAATTCCACAAACCGATCCTCCAATGCCCGCTCGACTTCCTGAAACGCATTGGCGTCAGCGCGCTCGCGCAAGGCCTGCTCCGTGACATGCCCCATGAAGTTGCCAACATCCAATGCCGGGTCGCCCAGACAGAAACAGTCGAAATCAATCAACCACAGCCGGGTGCCATCCACGATGACCTGCGACGAATAAAAGTCCCGATGTATTCCGCAAGTCTTTGGCGCCGGCAGACGGTCGGCCAGTTTCTCGCAGCCCACCATCAATCTTGCCAGCCGCCCCGTCCAGGCGCGCTTTTCCGCCGACACTTTGTCGAGGCATTCGCGCAAGATTCGTAATTCATCCAGGATTGAATGCGTCCGGTCGGTAACCAGATTGGCTCGGTGCAGTTTGTGAATCGCTTCCGCAATTCGCCGGGCGATTTGCGCCCCCTCGGGCCCGGCCAGCAGCTTTGTAGCGGTCTCACCTGCCACCTTGCGTTGAAACCACATCTTGAGTTCGGACACGACTCCGACGGGTTCGGGCACGGAGATGCCGTCCGGGCTGCGCGCACGGAAACCGGCGTTCCAGATCATCTCTTGCAACCGAAATCCCTCATTGCCCGAACGGCGGGCGCGAACTTTGCCGATCAGCGTTGCCAGACTGTCCGGCTGATCGGGGCGCTTCACCTTGACGTCATATTCCACCACACACCGCTTGCCCGGTTTGTGCCGGACCACCCGGATCGCTTTCAATTTCAACCGGCCATCGCCGGACAACCGGGGCAGATGCCTTTTCAACGCGGCCGCTGCCAGCTCCGGATTCAGCGCGGTGACAACCTCTGGCAACACCGCGTCAGCCGTCGCGTTAAAGGGATCACTCACCGCGATCATTAAGGGCGCCGTTACGAGCGTTGCCCCAGCCGGCCCGCCATTAGCCGCCGGCTGCGGTTGTATCTCCGACCACCGGGCCAGCAACTGATCCACCTGATGCTTGACGGAAAATTTTGTCTCCGCCCGTCGTCGCGCTGCCGCCCCAAAGACGGTTCTCAATTGCGGGTCGCGCAAGAGCCGTTCCAGTGTCACCACCAGACTGACAAGGTCGTTCGGCTCGGCCAGCAGCCCCGTCTCGCCGTGCCGCACAAGCTCCGGAATGCCACCAACGGCTGGCGCCACCACGGGCACCCCGCAAGCCGCCGCTTCCATCAGGCTGACCGGCATCCCTTCATTCTCACTCGATAAAACGCCTACCGCCGCACGTTGCCACCAACTCAACACTTCGCGCTGCTCCAGCGCCCCGGGCATGCGGACAATGGTTTGCAACCCCAACTCCGTCCGTTTCAGTTTCAACTCCTCGTGCAGCGGCCCATTGCCAATCATCGCGCAACGAAACTCGACCCCGCGCCGTCGTAACTCGGCACAGGCTTCGAGCAGCAAGTTCAGATTCTTCACCTTCACATGGCGGGCCACACAAACGATCCAAGGCGGCTCGCCCTTCGTGCCGCCCTGATTGGCCGCCGGGCGAAACTCATCTGTGTTCACGCCGCACGGAATCACGCGCAGGTGCTCCGGAGGAACATCAAATGTTTTCGCAATATAGTCCGCATTGGCATCCGAGACGGTTACGACCGCCCGGGCCGCCAGCGCCCGCTCACGGAAATCCGCTGGTGGCTTTCGGTGAATGTCGTAGCCGTGCGCCGTGAACGTGAACGGAATACCACACTGGGCTGAAAGCTCCTGCGCCTTCGCGGTGGCTTCGGTGGCGAAGTGCGCGTGAAGCAATTGCGGTTTGAACTCGTGGATCACCTCCGGGAACCTCGCCACATCATAAGTCGTGATTTCGGCCAGACCTGCGCGCCGGATGATTGCATGCTGCAGCTCCTCGCGCGGCGGCAGCAGGGAGAGAATCCGCAGTTCGACCCCACGGCGCCGCAGTTCCGCCAGCTCCCCGGCGACAAACGTCTCCGAGAGCTTCGGAAAGATATGTAGCACATAGGCGATGCGCTGGATGCTCATGACTGCAATCGTTTGGCCAGCGCGAGGACCCGCGCGGCGTTGTGCTCCCAGGTGAACTTCGCGTGAATCAACTTCGCCGCGGACGAACCTAGCTGCTGGCGCAAGTGCGCGTCCTCCAGCAAACGCTCGCAGCCTGCGGCGAGTGCGTTCACATTGCCGGCTTGATAGAGCCACCCGGTTTTGCCGTGCTTCACCGACTCGGCGATCTGCCCGAGCCTCGCCGCCACGACCGGCACGCCGCAGGCCATGTATTCGTAAAGTTTCAGCGGTGAAAAATAGAAATCGTGGCTGTGCCTTGGATACGGCGCGAGCGCCACGTCGAAACTCCGGATGACTGCCGGAATCTCCTCATGCCGCAGCGCGCCCGTGAACGTGACTTGCTTCTCCACGCCCCGCCGGCGAAACCCGAGCTCAAGATCACCGCGCAACTGGCCATCACCCGCGATGACCAGTCGGGTGCCAGGCCGTCGCTTATTAAGACGGGCCAGCAATTCCGGCAAAACTTCCACGCCATGCCACGGTCGCAATCCGCCGACGAAACCCAGCACCGGCGCGCTGGCACCGTTTCGGAGCGCGGGCTTCAGCCGGCTTCGGCGTTCGTGAATCGTGTGCGTCGAGATCTCCGAACGCCGACCAACCGCGGAAGCTGAAGCGGCCTGAAGACCGCGCTCCATTCCATGCGGACAAAACAACTCCGGGTTTACGCCATTCGGCAGGACAACGATCTTCGACCCTTTCACGCCTAGCGAACGGACGTGTTTCGCCAGTTGCCCTGACACCACCACGACCGCATCCGCTTGATTCAGCAACCAGCGCTCCGCCTGCGCCGCGAGATCACCAAGCCCGGTGGCGCGATAGGTGGCCTGCTCGACGGCCAGCGGAGCATTAAGCTCCACGATGAGCGGCACTTTGAATCTGGCCGCGAGCCGCACACCTGCGGTGCTGTACAAGGACGCGCGCTCGTAAATGAAGGCCGGCGGCTGACGAAGAAATCGTCGCTTCAAATCTTGATAGAGCGCTTCGTTGAACAGCACCCGTCTCAGTTCGCCGGGGAGGGAGTTCTCCACACCAAGTTGTTCGTTGAAATGTTTGCACGCTTGGACCGCGCTCGTCGCCGCCGAACTCGACCGAACCTGGATCACCCGCGCGCGCACCTGCGCGCGTTCCTCATCCTCCGACTTCACCAGGGCTTGAGCCGCAAGCGTGACCCGATGTCCCGCGCGCGCAAAGGCGCCGCACATCTCACGCACATGCACCGCCGCGCCCTTTCGGCCCAGCACCGGAATTCCCGCATCCGCGCAGAGGTAGAGAATCTTCATAGGGACATGGGAACGGCCAGTGACTGAAGCGACGGCAAGGTTTCCGGAGTGACGGGCGCGGTTTCATCGGCATGTTCCAACGAACGCACGCGATGCAAGGCTGCATAGCGACCGTTCAACCGCATCAGCGCCGCATGCGTGCCACGCTCCACAATGCGGCCTTGTTCGAGATACAGAATCAAATCCGCCGTCGCCGCATGCCGCGGATCATGCGTGATCAGAAAGGTCGTCCGCTGGCCATACAATCCTTCCAACGCGTCGAGCACTTCGCGCTCGTTCTTACGGTCGAGGCCCGTCATCGGTTCATCCAGAATCAGGATCGGCGCTTTGCGGATGGCGGCACGCGCGATGGCAATTCGCTGACGCTGACCGTGCGAAAGTGTCACGCCGCGTTCGCCGAGGACGGTGTCGTAACCCTGCGGCAAGGCGCTGATGAAATCATGCGCGTTGGCCAGACGCGCGACCGCCTGCACTTCCTCCAAGGATGCCCCGGGGGCTCCAAACGCGATGTTGTCCTTCACACTCGCGGCGAAGAGCACATTATCCTGGAGGACGACGCTGATTTGCGCCCGGAGCGATTCGAGCGTGAACTCGCGAAGGTCGCAGCCATCCACCAACACCCGCCCTTTGACCGGGTCGTAGAGGCGCAAAATGAGGCTGAACAAGGTCGTCTTGCCGCCACCGGATGGCCCGACCAACGCGACGTGCTGGCCAGGTTTCACGTCGAGATCAATCTCCTGCAACAGCTCCCGCTCCCGCTCGTAGCTGAAACTTACCTGTTCAAACCGCACCGCTCCGGTCAACACGGGCGCCCGAACTGCACTCGGCAAATCGCGCACGTCGGGCACGCGCTCCAGCAAGTCAATCACCCGTTCCCCGGCGGCGGAAGCCTTGCCGAGACGGGAAGTGTATTTGGCGAAATCCTGCACGGGACGATAGGCGGACTTCAAATACGCAAGGAAAACGAGCAATTCGCCGGGCGTTGCTTTGTGATCCAGCACCAGGCGCGTGCCAAACCAGAGCACAAGGGCGGTGGCCAGCGCCACGAGCACATCCACACTGCGTTCGAGCGCGGCGGAAAGGCGCTTGCCCCGCACATCCTGCTTGGCGGTACGATCGCTTTCAGAGGAGAAAGATTCCGAAAACCGCTCCTCCAACGACAACGCCTGCACGGTGCGAATGGCCTGCATGGATTCCGCCACCGCCGCGGCCATCGCGCCTTCCTGGCGGCGCTGCTTCTTGGCGACCTCCTGCATCTGCTTGCTCAGCGTCAGTGTGCGCAGCCAAAACAGCGGGAAAACGCCGATGGCAATAACCGCGAGTTGCCAGTTCATCCAGAACATCAGCCCGATCATGCCGCTGACGATCAGGATTTTGGCGAGCATCGGCAGCAACGCCGTCACGGCCACGTCCTGGAGCATGCCCACGTCACCGATCAAACGGACCACGAGATCACCCGTCTTGGCCTGCGTGTGGAACGAGAGCGAGAGATATTGCACGTGGCGATAGAGCTGATTGCGAACCTTGCCAAGCGCGCGGTTGCCGAGCTTGGCAAAACCAATCGTCTGCCAGAACGCCGCGAGCGCACGCAGACTTGTGATGGCGACAACTGCAACCGCGGCGAAGTTCAGCAGCGTGACGGCATCGTAGGGCTTCAAGTAATCGGGCAACGGTTTGATCTTTCCCGTGGCCTTCGCCCCGAGCAGATAATCAAAAACAAATTTCAGCGGCCACGGTTCGAGCAGCCGCAAACCGACTTCGAGGAAGAGCGCGGTCAGCGAGCCGGCGATCAAGCCGCGATACTGACGCAGATGCGGCCAGAAATAGCGCGTGATGCGCCACAGGCTAGGCAGACTCTGCTGAAGTTCAGGGGGTTTCGACATTGAGTGACGGATTTCTCAGCATACGACTTCAAGCCACGGCGAGTTCCCTCACAGTGACCGTATTGGCTAGCTCAAGCAGATGACGAGCGGCCTGCTGCGCCCCGTCGAATCGCAACTGCTGGGTCGCGCGTTGGAGGAGTTGGTTGCGCGGCGTGGCAATGGCGGCCGCAATGCGTTCGCGCAGTGTTTTCGGATTGAGTTGGCCGGGAGGAACCGCATGCAACAGGCCGAGCCGCTCGAAGGCTTCCGCGCGAATCAATTGCTCGGTGCGGGGAACGATGCGTGGCACACAAACCGTCGGCACCCCTTTGGAAACCGCCTCCACAATCGTGTTGTAGCCGCCCATGGTGACCAACGCCGCCACCGACTTGAAAAGCGTGGGCAGTTGCGGCACGAACTGTCGCAGCGTCACGCCATTCTCGGCCGCCCGCCGCGTCAACGTTTGCATCTGGGGTTCGGGCGTCATCGGCCCGGCCACGACCACGCCATGCCACGGTGCCCCGGACGCGGCGTGCATGAAGTTCTCGAGCAGCGAGAAACCATCCTCGCCTCCGCCGGTCGTGGCGAGGACGATGGGTCGCGGATCTTTCGCCGGATCGGGTAGCAGCGATTGAAAATCCACCAGCTCATGGGTGGAATCGCGGTTGACCACATAACCGCAGAACCGGGTGCGCGCGGCCAAAGCGGGCGGAAATTGATATTCCTTGATCGGATCCAGGATGGCGCGGTGGCCGTAGATGAAAACGTGATCGTAGTATTGCGCGATCCGGTGTTGCATCCGATAAGGTCGCCACTCGCTCAACACGTGGGCCGGCTCGTCGAGAATGTCCCGCAGCCCCAGCGCCGCGCAACCGCCCTGCCGCCGCAAGGCCCTGAGCCCGGCTTTGAATTCACCGCCCGCCCCGAACGGATGTTTGTCCACCAGCACGACGGTGGGCTGGAACGATTTCACCGCGGTGAGCAGCAGCTTGGAACGCAGTTCGCGGATGTCCTGGGAGGACACACCCAGACTGCGCGAAGAATATTCGCCGTTGGCAACTTTGCGGATGCTGGGCAGCTTGAGAATCTCCACGTTCGGCGGCAGTCCAAGGCGACTGATCCCGTTGGCGCCGGTGACCAGCAGGACGGTGGCTTCGGGTGACAGTTCCGTCAGCGCCTCCGCCACGGCGAGATGTCGTCGCGTGTGACCGAGGCCCATGCCGTCGTGGGAGTAAAACATGTATCGCATGGCTTTGTCTTTCGGTTGGTTCGATCCGTCGGCTCTTTAGCCGCTCGTGTGCCATGCGTTGCGTGGGGGCGAAACGGCGGGGAACGTTCCGATGGCGGAACAAAAAGGTAAAATTCCGGCGGCGGAAGTTTTGAAACCGGAACGGCGGAGTGAATCAGACCGGAATCAGGAGACGCGCAGCTCCGGCCATTTCTCCAGACGACGCAGCAGAGCTTGGGGCGACATCCCCAGCTTGCCCGCAGCGCGGCGGATGCCGCCGTTCGTCTCCCGGAGCGTGTCACGGATCAGCCGGTATTCCTGCGCTTCAACCGGGGTGAGTTTGCGATCGGCGGGCAAAGCTTCCTCCTTCGCCGCGGGCGCGGACGACCCAGCGGGCGTCGGAGTTGCGCTGCCGCGATTGAGCCAGTTCAAATCCAGCGCCAGCCATTTCGCGTCGTCGGCCGTGCGGAGCAACGAGCGTTCGAGCACGTTCCGCAACTCGCGAACATTGCCAGGAAAGTTGTGGGCATTGAGCGCGGTCAAGTCCTCCGCTTTCAACATCGGTTTGCTGCGCGCGTACTTTGTCGCCAGTTGCGTGAGCAGCAATTCGGCAAGACCAACGATGTCGGATCGGCGCTTGCGCAGCGGTGGCAGTTCGATGGAAAACACATCGAGCCGATAAAGCAAATCCTCGCGGAAACGACCCGCCTTGACTTCGTCGGCCAGATTCTTGTTGGTGGCGGCGACGAAGCGCCCGGTGAACGGCTGGCTTTCCGTGCTGCCGAGCGCGCGGAATTCGCGCGCCTCCAGCAGCCGCAGGAGTTTGGGCTGTAACGCGAGCGGCACTTCGCCAATTTCATCCAGAAACAAGGTTCCACCTGCGGCCGCGCCGGCCAGCCCCGCGCGCTTCCGATCGGCCCCGGTGTAGGCGCCGCGCTCCGCGCCGAACAATTCGGACTCGAACATCTCCGCGGGCAGGGCCGCGCAATTCACGGCAATCAACGGAGCTTTGCCATCCGGGAACGCGATTTGATGCAGGGTGCGCGCGGCCACATCCTTGCCCGAGCCGGTTTCACCGGTCAGCAACACTGTGCTCGCCGTGTGCTTCGCGGCCTGGCGCAATTGCGAAAGCACCTCGCGCATCGCCGGTGATTCGCCAAAGAATTCGTTCGATCCCACCGCGACATCCCGGGTGGCCAGCCGGAGTTTGGCGCGTCGCAGACAGGCCGCGAGCGCTTCAACCGAAATTGGCTTCGTCAGGTAATCAAACAACCCGTTGCGCGTGAGCGTGACGGCTTCCCCCAAATCCGGCAGCCCGGTGATCATGACGATCGGGGCGTCGGGATGGCGGCGCGCGAGTTGATCAAAGAAATCGTAGCCCTTGCCGTCTGGAAGATGGTTGTCGAGCAGGACGACATCAAAGAGGCGATCCGCCGACGCTTCGCGCGCCTGCGCAAGGGTGGTCGCCTGGATCACCGCGCCCCCCTCATCCCGTGCCACCTGGGCCGCCATCGTCGCAAACGCGCTGTCATCTTCCACGAGGAGGCACGAAAATTTTCCCGTTGCTGCCATGTGCCGGAAATGTAACGGAACAGCGACAGAATCCAAGCGGGGAAATGCGTCACCCTCAACCGCCGAGACTCCGTCGAATGGCCGCAAGCAGCTCCTCCAACGCGAACGGTTTGCCCAACCCAGTAACGTTCGCCATCGGCCCGGCGTCGCCTTCGCCACTGGTGAAGATGACGGGCAACCCGGGCTTGAGCTTGCGCACTTCGTTGATGACGGTGCGTCCGTCCATCACGGGCATGGCATTGTCCGTGATGAGGAGGTGAACGTCCGCCCCGTGTTCCTTGAATATCGCCAGGGCTTCGGCGCCATTGGCCGCGGTCAACACCCGGTAACCGAACGAGGTGAGTTCCGTTCGCATCAGTTCACACATGGCCTGTTCGTCATCCGCCATCAGGATCAGTTCGCCCCGGCCCCGCACCGACTCGGTCCTCGCGGGCGCGACGGAAACGGGCGCGACTTCCGCAAGCCGCGGCAGCAGGACTTCAAAATTTGTCCCTTCGCCCGGCGTGCTCTCCACCCGCAGGAAACCTCCGTGCGCCTTCACAATCCGCAGCACCGTGGCAAGGCCGATGCCGGTCCCCCGCCCTTCGCCTTTGGTTGTGAAGAACGGCTCGAAGATTCTGGCACGCACCTCGGCCGACATTCCCGTGCCGGTGTCTGAAACCGAGATGGAAACGAAATCGCCCGGGCCGGCCTCCTCAATCTGTCCCGCCTCGATTGCGGTCAACGTCGAGTTGTCGGCCACGAAGGAAAGGGTGCCGCCGTCGGGCATCGCATCCCGGGCGTTTACGCAGAGGTTCAACAACACCTGATGAAGCTGCGTGGGATTGCCGCGCACCGGCCAGAGATCCGATGGCACAAACGTCTTGAGGCGGATGTTTTTGGGAAAGGTGGTGCGGACCATTTTCTCCAACTCCTTGACGATGGATGGGAGTTCCAAGCGCTCGAACTCGGCGCCGTGTCCGCGGGCAAAGAGCAGAACCTGCCGCACCATGTCCGCGCCGCGTTGGGTGTTGGTCTCCATCAACCGGAGGAGATTGCGCGCCTCGGCATCACGGGTCTTACGCTGCAACAACTGCGCCCCCATCAGGATTGGCGCGAGCGCGTTGTTCAAGTCATGCACCATGCCGCCGGCCAGAGTGCCGATGGTGTTCATGCGTTGGGTGCGGAGAAATTGTTGCTCCAGATTCTTCTGCTCGGTGATGTCGGAATTGATGAGCAGCACATTCTTTGGCTGGCCGGCGGCATCACGGATCAACGTCCAGCGGCTCGCGACCGTGATGATCTGCCCGGCGCGGGTTTGCTGCCGCAGTTCGCCATTCCACTCACCATCCTTCAACGCCGTGCTCCGTGCCCCCCGCGCCGCCTCCGCATCGGGCAGAAACAATTCCTCCTGCGCCCCGTCCTTCTGGAGTTCCGCCAGCGTCCAGCCGTAAAGCCGTTCCGCGCTCGGGTTCACATAGGTGATGCGACCGCCAGGTGCCTGCACGAGAATCGCGTCGTGCGCTTTGTCAATCAACGCGGCCTGTTCGCGAATCCGCGCCTCGTAACGCCGCCGGGCGCGATACCATTCCACCGAGTGAAAGAGAATTGAGCCGCCGAGCGCGAGCGGGATTTGCGCGCCCGCGATGATCAACCAAGGAAACCAGACACCGCGGGAGAACGTGATTGCAGCGAGTGTGAAAACAACTCCTGCGCCCGCGAGCGCGACAATCGTGGCCCGGACCGGGCGCAGCAGAATCAATCCCCCTCCAAACACCAACGCCACGGTGAGGAGCATAACGAGCTCAACAGGCTCCGAGGTCCGGATCAATCCATCATTCCGCAACAGATTCAGCATCTCGGTGGCGTGCACTTCCACGCCGGGATGAAACGATTCCCGGTTGGCCCAGGAATGATAAGGGCTGCGAAATTCGTCCTGGCGTCCGCGAAAAAATTCGGTGAGCGGTCGCGCGCCAATGAAGACGATCTTGTCGCGGAAAAAGTTCTCCGGCGTGCCGTTGGTGGCGAGTGCCTCGGCATAGCTGACGTGCGGGATTGTGAGCGGCGGGCCGTAGTAACGGAGGTTCGCGCCATTGGCGCGACGCAGCGCATCCGGCGGTTGCGTGACCGGAAGTTGGAGAAGTTTGGCGACGGCCCAGGTCAAAGAAGGCTGTTGCTCAGAGCCAAAACCGCCCGCGACGTACCGCCGCACGACGTAATCGTCGTCCATGATGTGGGAGGCGATTCCCCAGCCCGCGGCTTTGCTCGCGAAGCGTTCCCAGGGAGGAACAATCGTTGAAACCCGCGTCCATTCCACACCGGGAGTGGTTTCGTGGCTGTTCTTGCCGCTCGATTCACCGGCAAGAATGGTCCGTTGGTTTTCTTCGATCGCCCCCGCCAGCGCGTCATCGGCCGCAGGAATTTCCCCGGGCGCGCTGAAAACGATGTCGAAGACCACCGCTTTCGCCCCGGCCCGCGTAAGTTTGCCCAGCAACTGCGCGTGCAGTTCACGCGACCACGGCCGGGTGGGATCTTGTTGCAGCAGACCGAAGGAATTCAGGTCGAGATAGACGATAACCACGGGCGAATCACTCGACACCGAGAGGTCGGCTCCGTGCAGTTGATGAAGCGCATCGTAGCTGCCATGTCGAAACATCGCAGCCCATGGCCAAGCCGGCAGCAGCAGACTCCAACCTGCGATCATCACGACCGCCGCGAGCCCCAGCGCGACGAGCCCGCGCGCCGGCGTTGCCTTCGGAATTACCATGCTGATCCGAGCCTAGCCGAAGCGAAAAATCAAGGCGAGCGCGCAGTGCAAGGGCAAAGGCACTGCGCGCTGGCCCGGGTTCAGGGCAAGACCAAAACGCGATAGAATCGATTGGTGGTGGTTTTGAGGTCCGCCTTGAATGCGACGTTGCCGGTGGCGGTGACATCCCCCGCCAGATCGGTCCAATGGGTCGTGTTCAACACGGGTTGATGCTGGACGCGATAGGTGGCATTGCTGACGGCATTCCAACTGATCGTGACGTTGTCGCCGGCGAAGCTGAGCGGGAGCATCAAAGGCGTCGGCGCAGCGATGACCAGCGGGCCGGCATTGAAAGTGATCGCGTAGTTGCCGCTCGTCAGGCCTCCCGGGGTGATCGGGTAACTGCCGATCCCTTCGCCGGGAGCGCGAGTAAAGTTGAGGGCGCCCCCGAGCACCGCTGGTGTCTCACCATTGACGAAGCCCGCGTAATTCGCAGTGAAGGCCGGGTCGACCGCCCCGTATGTTTTCGATTTTGCATCCGCGGTAATGGCCAAGGCCGCTTTGGTGATCGAGAATGTGTTGCCAGTGAAGTTCAACGTGTAGTTTCCATTTGGCGTCAACGTGCCTTGCGTGATGGTGTAAGGTCCACCCGCCACGGTTTCGCCGCCCACCCGCGTCAGCACGCCCGCCAGCACGCCCGCGACTGTGTCGTTGAACCTCAATCCGCTCACCGTGAAAGCCAGCGCGGGATCCGCCGCACCGTAGGTTTTGGCGGTGGCGTCGGCCGTGACGGACAGCGGCGCTTTGGTAATGCTGAGATTGCCAGTGCTGTAGGTGATGGTGTAATTGCCGCTCGTCTCGCCGCTGGGCGTGATCAAATAGCTGCCGACGTTCTCGCCGGGGGCGCGACTGAAAGCCAGCGTACCACCGAGCACGGCAGAAGTCTCGCTGTTGGTAAAGCCAGCGTAGGTCACCGTGAACGTCGGGTCCGCCGTACCATAAACCTTGGTCTCGGCGTTCGCCGTGATGGAGAGTGGCACCGGGGAAATTGTCAGCGTGCTGCCGGTGAAGTCGATGGTGTAATTGCCATTGGGCAAGAGGTTCCCTTGCGTAATCGCATACGGGCTGCCCGCCACGGTCTCACCTGCTGCCCGCGTCAGGGCGCCGGTCAATACGGTTGCCTGCGTGTCGGTGAATTGCAGTCCGCCAACCGTGAAGGTCAAGGTAGGATCACCCGCGCCGTACGGCTTCGTCCTGGCAGTGGCAGCGACGGTGAGAACCGCCTTGGTAATGTTGAACGTGCCAGTATTGAAGGTGAGGTTGTAATTCGCGCTGGTCAGACCGCCCGGGGTGATCAGGTAGTTCCCGACGTTTTCGCCAGGCGCGCGGCTAAGCACCAGCGTGCCGCCCAAGACCGTCGCCGACTCTCCATTGACGAAACCAGCGTAGGCCACCGTCAAGGCTGGGTCATCCGCGCCATAAACCTTCGTCTGGGCATCCGCAGTGATGGACAAAGCCGCTCGATTCACGGTCAGTACGCCGGACGCGTAACTGATCGTGTAATTGCCAGGGTTGAATGTCCCGCCCGTCGCCGCGCTGGGCGTGATGGCGTAAGCGCCCGCCGCCGCGGTCGCGACAGTCCCTGCGGGGGAGCCACTCGCCGCCAACGTCACGGAGCCAATCGTCTCGCCGCTTTGGAGGCCGGATGAAATGAAATCAGTCGCACCATTGAGTGCGAGCGTATCACCATAGGTCTTGCTCTTGGCGGTGGCAGTGATGGTCAAGGCGGCGGGCGTGATGCTCAGCGTCCCGGTATTGAAGGTGATCGTGTAGTTGCCACTGGTCAGGCCAGCGGGGGTGATCGGATAACTCCCGACGTTACCACCCGGAGCGCGGGTGAAACCCAGCGTGCCGCCGAGGACCGTTGGCGTCTCGCTGTTGACGAAGCCGGAGTAAGTCACCGTGAACGCAGGATCAGCGGCGCCGTAGATTTTTGTTTTGGCGTCAGCAGTGACGGACAACGCGGCTTGGGCAATGGCCAGCGTGCTGCCAGTGAAGTTGATCGTGTAATTGCTGTTGGCCACGAGGTTGCCCTGGGTGATGGCGTACGGACTGCCTGCCACGCTTTCACCCGCGACCCGCGTCAGCGACCCGCCCAGCACTGACGCTGGCGTGTCGTTCAGTTGCAGTCCGCCCACGGTGAATGTCAGCGCAGGATCCGATGCGCCGTAAGTCTTGAGTTGCGGCTCGGCTGTAATCGCGAGCGTCGCTGGATTTACCGTAATGGTGAACAGGTTGGTCGCGGTGAGGCTCGGACTACCGCCGTCGTTGGCGATGACCGCGACCTGGAAAACTCCCGCCGCAGTCGGGGCACCGGAGAAAGTGCGCGTCGCCCCGGCAAATGAAATGCCGGGCGGCAATCCCGAGGCCGTGAAGCTCAGGGGATTGCCGTCCGGATCGGCAAAGACGTTGGCCGCAAATTGGAAATTGAAGGCCGAGCCGTACGTCACGGCAGCCGGATCGGTGATCGGGTTGGCAACAACCGGCTTCAGGTTGGAAACCATGATCTTCGCTGAGGTGGGGTCGATGCTCAATTGCATCCCGATTTCGTTGGAAGGATAATTGAATGCGGCAAACGTGCCGACGCGGCTGTTCGCAGTCAGGAAGGTAAACGTCGCCCCGTTCGTCGGCGAAAAACCGTTGGCGAGAGTGACGTTGAGCGTCCCGCCGAGCGATGCCACTCCCCCGGCGCCACCCGCAGTCACCGTCAGCAGATCGAACGTTGTCCCGGGCGAATAACCGCCGAGGTCAATGTTCAGAGTTCCGGCAGCAGTCTGTTGATAATTCCCGGCGATGTCCAAACGGCCCAACGGCAACCCCGGGCTGATCGTCGCGGAGTTGACGACATTTTGCGCGTTCGCGACGGTGACCAGTCCCGTTCCCACCAGACTCCCCCCCAGGAATTGCAGCGGTTGGGCTTGCGCCGTGAGTCCGCCGCCATTTAGCAGCGTGAGTCCGGCAGTCTGTTGATTGATGTTGTAACGCAGGGCATTGGTTTGGACTTCAATGGTGCCCGTGTTGATGAAGGTAAAGTCAATGGAGGTATTGCCCAACGCCGCGGTGCCGTTCGTCTTTTGAAATAGTCCGGCATTGACGAAGGTCGGCGTGGCCCCGGCGCCCGAGGGGGCATTGCCGTCGAAGCTCGTGATAAACGTCGCGCCGAGGAGATTGCTGAACACCGCGCCGTTGGCGCCGGTGAAGTTGCCCGCACTCCAGATGGCGGTGGCGGGATTGATCAACTTGCCGCCGTTGAGAGTGAAGCCGCCGGCCAGGCTCAATCCGCCGTTCGCGGTGACGAGCGCGTTCGTGATCGCACCGCCACTCAATGTCAGCGGGCCGGTAACGCTCACGGGACTGGTGCCGCCCAGGGTGCCGCCAGTGACATTGACCACAGCGACCGCGCTGGAGCTGTTAAAATTGAGCACGCCACCGGCGACATTCAAAGTAGCGAGGAGTGCGTTGGCCGATGCAGTGAGCGTGGCGACGCCCGCAGTGACGTTCAATTTGACGCCGGTGTCGAAGAAACCGCTCGCGCTCAGGGTGGTCGCATTGCCGCCGATGGCCATCGTTCCAGTGCCAGTGACAAAAGCTGCCGATGTCAGCACGTGACTGCCGCCCCCGAAATTGACGGTGGCTCCGGCGGTGTTGCTGAAAAGGCCGGAGTGCGTGCCGCCGTCATCCAGACTCAGCGTCCCGGATTGGGCCCGCACCACTCCGCTGTTGTTGAATGGCAGGATGAGATTGGCAATGCCCGTTCCCGCCGTTTTCCGGAACTCCCCGGCGTTGTTGAAGGTCGCGGGCGCGGTCCCCACGTTGAGCCGGCCGTCGAACGTGACATCGAACGTGCCGCCCGAGAGGTTGTTGATCACCGCACCATTGCCCGCGGTGAGGTTTCCGGAATTCCAGGAGACGTGACCGGTATTGTTGAAGGTGCGCGTCGTCAGCGTGACACCGCCATTGATCGTTGCCACCCCAGCGCTGCCAATGAATATCTGACCGGCCCCGCTCAAAGTGCCGCTCGCCCAGTTGAGCGTGCCATTCACCGTCAAGGCGCCCGGACCGGTGACGGTGCTGTTGCCGACGGTGAGCGTGAGCTGGCCGTTCCCGTTGACGATGCTCCCGCCGTTCAGGGTCAGAATCGAGCGACCGAGCGAGAGAGTTTGCACGCCGCTGGCGCCGCCAAGCGTCAGGCTCGCGACTGTCGGATCAACCGCATTAGGAATCGAAACGGTATAAATACCGGTGTTGGTAATGAAAACGTTGTCCGCAGCCGTCGGCAATTGGGCGGGGCTCCAGTTCGCCGCCGCATCCCAATTGCCCGTGCCGCCGATCCAGACGAGGTCCGCGGCTGTGGCTGACATTGCCAGCAAGGTGGTGGCGAGCAGCGAAGCGAACCGAGTCCCGCGTGACGCGGCCAGGAAGGGATTCAATCGAATGGGGAACGAACAGGTTTTCATTATCGGACTTTGGTTTTGGTTGGTTGCTGCCGCTGACTGCTACTCTGCCCGCAGCACACACGGAGGCTTGGCACACCAATTAGCAACGGCGGTGCCGAAGCCTGATCAGGGAATACGGAGGGCCGCGCCGCAGATTCAACGCCTCGTCCAAAGCCCCGCAGTCATTGGCGATTGTGATTGTTGCTACCAGCAGGAGAGTCGAATAAATCTTGCGGTGGTGATTTTGGCGGGAACGGCCAGCCGCGAAGTTGTTCCGGATTCGTTCCGGTTTCGGAGCGTTTTGCCCGGCGGCAGCGGCGTCGGGAAATTGTCCGTGAAATGAAAGAAGGTCAGTTCGCCCGAGAACGATCCCTTCGCAGAACCCGGCGCGGCGGAATCAAAGCAAGCTCGAGTGGAGGTCCGATTCTTCCAACGCCACGGCCCGCAGTGACGAACCGGAGAGGAGCTGATCCACCGCTTCCTTCAAACGCAGGAGGTGCATGGGCCGTTGCAAAACCAGATCCAGGCACGACCGGTCGGCGGGCGGGGCGCCGGTGAACATCACCACCGGTGTCGTGGGCGACCGCAATTTGATGATGTGCGCCATCTCCGCCCCGGTCATCCCCGGCATCGAGTTGTCGGTGATGATCAAATCATGGACCTTGGGACTAAACACAGAGAGCCCCTCCTCCGCACTGCGCGCGGACTCGACCGTGTAACCAAAGTTGTTGAGAAACCACTTCGTCATGATGCGATTGCCATCCTGATCATCCACCAGCAGGATGGTTTTCGCGGATACTAAAGATGCATTGTCCACAAGATTCAGCGCTGATTTCAGGCTGCTACCGCCACGACTTGGCCGGTGAAGCCGAACACCATTCAACTTAACAACAATGACAAATACGCCAAAGTGACCGTGGATTTCTACCCATAATTGGGACATCTATAATCAGGGAACGGACAAGCCCGGCTTTGGGAGCACGATAAATGCGCACGCGGCAACCCCTTTTCTGAGGGATGGCACCACCGCCACCGCAAACAAAGCAATTCGCACTTCGTCCCCCCGCGATGGGCAATACGAACACCGGTAGCTCACTTTGCCTTCACGTCATAGCAAAGCAACACTTCCTGATCACGCAGATACAGCTTGCCTCCGGCGATGACCGGGTGCGCCCAACTGTTCTTATCACTGCGATCCGGGGGATCGAATCGTCCCTTCTCGTCGAAACCTTTGGGCGTCGCTTCGAGCAAAACCACGGTGCCCTTGGCCGTCTTGCTGTTACCCGCTTCCTCGCGGCAATAGAGCATGCCATCCGCAAAGGCAATGGAACCTTTCTTGAGTTTATCCTTGTCCGCCCAAGTGGCCTCACCTGTCTGAAAATTTTGACACGTCCAACCCTTGCCATCGGAATACCCATAAACAGAATCCCCGACCTTCACCACCCCGCCATGGTGGTTTACCATGACCTTGTTGGCGTACTTCTGCTCCGCCGAAAAGGGACTGCCCTCGCTTATTTTGAAAAGGTTGCAACCCGTCCCGTAGCCGGAACTGACATAAATCTGATTGCCGTCGGTAATCGGATCCGGAATGACCGCCGTAGCTCCCTTGCGTTTCGCCTGCCACAGCACGCGGCCATCATCAGCGGCGACGCCGACCAGATTCTCCATGGTCAACTGAACGTACTGCCGCACGCCACCGATGACTCCAATCATGGCAGAGCTGTACTGCGCATTGTCGGTAAACCCCTTGCTGCGCCAGAGGGTCTCCCCTGTCTTCAGGTTCAGAGCCACCATCGCGCCTTCGCTGCCGCCGGGGGTGATGATGACCCGGTTACCATCCACCAGCGGCGACTCGGCAAAGCCCCACTCAGGCCGCTTACCACCGAAATCCTTTTCAAACTCTTTCCGCCACTGCTCCTTGCCAGTGGCCGCCTCCACGCAAATCAAGTCTCCCCATTGATCCACCGCCACCACCAATCCGCCGGCAACAGTCGGCGTACCGCGAGGCCCGGCAAACCCGCCCCAGCCCGGCGCTCCCGCCTTGCCAAGCTTGGTTTGCCAAAGCAGCTTTCCGTCCGTCACACCCAACGCCATTACATAACAGTCACCCTCCTTGTCGCCCGTCGTGAACAGTTGGTCGCCCGAGGCAGAGATGCTCCCGTAGCCGCCACCAAGATTGGTGGATTTCCACACCAAGCGCGGGCCACCCGCCGGCCACTCTTTGAGCAATCCAGTCTCCGGAGATTTTCCATCACGATTGGGACCGCGCCACTGCGACCATTCCGCCGTCGCAGCCGGCGCCGGTTGGGAAATCATGGAGGTCAGTAGCGCACTGAAGGCAATGGCGAAAAGTTTTTGCATGAGATTTTTTGGTTTGGCGACTTGCCGACGCAAACATCCTTTATGCCGCGTCAGCACCATCCAGACGCCATAATCTGCCGGGAAATTCAAGCCTGTTATTTCCAGCCCCTGACAAAAATAAATCCGCGACCAGGAAATCGGGCTTTAGCTGATCATCCTGGCAAAGAACTGGGCGATTATGGCTTCCACAAATCAAACGGCTTTTTCGCATCCGTCTTGAAGGGCAGTTCGACTTTGCAACCGGTGCGCGCTGATTCGTACGCGGCAAAGATTACCTCCAACACCGCGCGCCCATCCTCGCCGGTGACGAGCGGCGGCTGGTCGTTTTGAACGCAATCCACAAAATGCGCCATCTCTTGCGGGAAACCGTAGTTCCATTCCTCCTCGTAAATCGCAAAGGACCAGCCTTTCGTCGAGCCAGCCTTCTCGACTGCGTAATCGTAGCCAGGCGCACTGTATGTTTCGATGGCATTGCCATGCAACAGGTCGGCGTAAGCGACGCCTTTCGATCCATGCACTTCGGCCCGGTCATCCATCCCGCCCATTTTGGTCCAGCTTTCCTCAGCCAACCCGATTACCCCGTTGGCAAATTCAAGAATCAGAATTGCGTTGTCGTCACCCTGCGTCTTGTCGCCATGAACCTGCGTGCTCAACTGCGCGTAAACGGATTTGATGGGCGGTCGCCCCAGCATCCAGCGAAAGAATTCGATCGCATGGCAGCCCATGTCCATCGTCACGCCACCACCCGAGCGGTTCACATCCCAAAAATGCGGCGCGTGCGGACCATCGTGTTTCTCCGACTGCTTCAACAACGTCGGCACGCCCAACGCGCCACTGTCGAGCAGTTGTTTCAGGCGGACATACTTCGGAGTGAAACAAAGCTCCTCGGCGTACATCAGCTTCACCTTGGCCTGACGGCAGGCTTCGATCATCCGGTCCGCTTCCGCCAGGTTCAGGCAAAATGGCTTTTCCATTACGATGTGCTTGCCCGCCGCGGCCGCGTCGAGCGTGATCGCGCAGTGCAGATCATTTGGTGCACCGACGACAATCATGTCCAGTTCCGGCATCGCGAGCATCTGCTTGTAATCCGTGAAGTGATGAGGAATGTCGTTCTTGACGGCAAACTTCTGCGCGTTGCCGGGCGTGGGCGAAGCCACCGCGAAAACCTCCGCCGCGGCGCAGCGGCGCAGCGACAAATTGTGGATGTGGGAAATGAATTGCGACCCAATAAGGCCGACCCGAACACGTTGTTTCATAGGAAGGAATTCTTCAGATGGGGTCACAAACGGCGGACACGCACATTTCGAAACCACACGCTGTTGCCATGATTTTGCAGCGCGATGTAACCGGTCTTTTCTTGGGCAAACCGGGGCCAGGCTTTGAACTTGGAATCGGCAATCAATGCCTTCAATGACTCACTGCCCAGTTCATATTCCACAATCTTCGCTCCGTTCATCCAATGCTCGACGTGATTGCCCTGCACAATCAGGCGAACACGATTCCATTCGCCAGCAGGAAGACACTGCTTGTTCGTCGGTGCGATCAGATCATAGAGCGAGCCGGCTGAGGTTTTCGGATTCGCGCCGTCCTCGGTATTGGCGTCGTCAACGACCTGCATTTCCGGTCCGCTCATGTAGGTCTCCGCTTCAACCTCCGAGACGTGGAACATGATCCCGCTGTTGGCTTCCCTGGCCACCTTCCATTCCAGTTCCAATTCAAAACTCTCGTAGGTCTCACGGGTAATCAAGTCAACCTGCACCTTCGGCAGCGACTTCAATGCGCCACCGTCCACGACCCAACTGTTGGTGGGAAACGTCGCCTGCTTAAAACCGCGAAAGGCATCCTTGGATTTGCCGTCGAAAAGCACCTGCCATTTGGCTTTCACCTCGTTGTGGTTGCTGGTGCCGCAACCACTCACAAGCCACAAACTCGCAAATGTGAGAACGATGAACTTCACCGATGTAGTCATAAACAGTGCGGGTCATTCGACCTTAAGCCCCTTGGCCGCGTCGCGGTCACAGAGCAAGGTCCAGTTCGAGTGCAGCCATAAAAGCGAGGCAGGAAAATTGGTGGTGATTTCGCGTTGCATGAACTTTCGGAGTGGTTCTCGTTTGGCCGCGCCGCTGACCAGGAGCAGAATTTCGCGCGCCGCTAGAATCTCCGCCATACCGAGCGTCAGTCCAAACGTGGGTTTCAATTTTGCATCCGCGAGCATGGGATGCAGCAGCGTCAGGTCAGCCAACCGGGCGACATGGGCTTGCGGTTGCAGCGCGGGCGCAGGCTCGTTCATGGCCACGTGGCCATTCATGCCCAAACCTAGGATGCAGAGATCAATCGGGCCTTCCGCAGCAAGTCGGCGACGGATCCCAGCGCACTCCTGTTCCGCATCAGAAGGATCGCTGCGAAAGCCAAGGTAGCGTTTGCCCGACACGCCCAACGGCGCCAGCAGATGCGATTGGAGTTGTTGCTCGCAGGTTCCCGGGCCACCCATTGGAAGTCCGCCCCATTCATCGAGTTTCACCACGCGCAGCCGGCGAAACACGTTTGGCTGTCGCTCACGATGCCGGGCCAGGACCTGATAGGTGCGTAACGGCGTTGAACCGCCGGCGGCGCACAAAAGTAAATCCGGCTTGCTTGCCAACGCCGTCAACACGCGCCTCGCCGCCTTGCGGCTGAGGTCTTCCGCGTCATCGCAAACGACGGTGGGAGATTTCATTGAAACTCAAGCTGCCAACCCGGTGCGGGCCGTGTCAACTGACGATTGGCCACTTGAAAGTCGAAGTAAGCGCGATGCGCTTGCCGGTCTTCTGCGAGGTCCGGGCAGCGGTGATGATCTCCAAAACGTGGAGCGCTTGCTCGGGTGTGACGAGCAGTTCCTTGCCGGTAGCCAGGCATTCGGCGGCCAGCGCAGCCCCTTGTTGCCAGATGTAGCCTTGAGCATCGGTGGCGAATCGTTCAAGTTGCGGATGATCATGCGTCGCCACATCCACCCCGTGCGGCTCCCAATCGTATCCCACCAATCCCATAAAGCCGCTCGAACCAACAATGGAAATGGTGTGCCGTTGTTCCTTGCTGCCGTCGTGGCCGTGCGGGTTGAAGAAATTAAAGCCGGACTGCACGTGCGAGATGATGCCCTTACCATGATCCAACAACACCATGGCGTTATCCTCCTCGGTCACTTTGATCCTGCCCTTGTCCGTGATTTCGCGCTCGGGCGTGACGATGCTCAGCATGGCGGTAACGTGCTTCGCCGGCCCGAGCAAACCGGTGAGTGACGTGAGATTGTACACCATCAGATCCGGCATGCTGCCGCCGCCGACCTCGTAAAAGAAGGAGGACCAGTTCGGGCCTTCGTGGCCGTAGTCGGCATGCGCCGCCGCTACTCGTCCGAGCGAGCCCTTGGCGAGGGTCTGCGCCATGAAAGCAAACTGCGGGCTTTGCACGGTGATGGGCGCACCCCAGAGCCGGAGATTTTTTTCCCGGGCGGTGCGTAGGAGCTTCTGGCCGGCCGCGAGGGAATTGGCGATCGGTTTTTCGCTCCAGACGTGCTTGCCAGCGGCGATTCCCTGGCGGTTCAAATGTTCGTGCTCCTGCATGTCCGTCAGGTTGATCAGGAACTCAAACGGTTCGCCCGCGAGCATCTTGTCAATGTGCGGATAGTGATGCGCGACGTTGAATTCCTCGGCCCGTTTGCGCGCGCGCTCGGGTCGGATATCGCAAAGGCTGACCACTTCAACATAGGGACACTTGGTTAGCACGGGCAAATATGCTCCGGACACGCTGCCGCAGCCGATGATGCCGGTGCGGATGCGCTTGGTTTCGGCCGCGCGGACGGAGAGCACACCGGAAGCGAGTGCGGCGCCAGTCAACAGGGTTGTTTTGGTAAAGGCACGACGGGTCATGGTGGGGGATGGTGTGCTCATGGGTTTTTAGGGCTTATACCAAGTTAGGTTGTGCATTTCTAATGCTGCGATTGCTCGCGTCGGCTGATGTCACTGGCGCGGCTCAATCGTCATCATCGTCATCGCCTTGAATTGGATCCAGGACCAGGCCGAGTTGCTTGAGCCCTCTGCCGTGGCCGCCGACAAATCGGGCCGGGAAAGGTTCATCGCCTTTGACAGTCCACCAGATATAGCGGTTAAACATATCGTCATCGATCTGGTCGGGCCGGGTGAAATCCATTTTCTCCAGTTGCTTGGCCCAGTAACGCTGCTGCCGAGTCGGCGCGGTGGCGGCGAGGGTGACGCCTTCCTCCAACGGAATGTTGTTGGGCAGTGCGGTGTAGGGCGTGAAATTGGGAACGTTCGTGAAGCAATCGAACATCAACGGCGCCATGGCGTCCTGCTGGTTCATGGGCGGGAGACCCAGGATGCGTTCCATGGTGTGCAACACGCCGGCCTGGTTGAGGAACGTGCTGATCACCTGGCCGCGTTTGGTGTAGGGGCTGATGACGAGGCAAATCGAGCGATGCGCGTCCACGTGGTCGTAGCCGCTCTGCGGATCGTCCTCGATGACGAAGATCACCGTGTTGCTACCGAAAACGCTTTTGGTGACTGCTTCGACAACACGGCCGAGCGCGAGATCATTGTCCGCCACCTGGGCGCGCGGCGTGGGCGGACCGCCGGTGTGATCGTTGGGGAGATACAGCAGGTGGAAGGCAGCCCAAACGCCGTTGGACTGCGCGGCGTTGAGCTCCTTGATAAAGCCATCAGCACGCACCACATCCGGGATGCCCATGTTCCAGCCCGGCACGTTGGTAGAACTGTAGGGACGCAGGGAAGCGACGCCGATGTTTTGGACGTAACGAATGGCGCCGGTCCCGTTCGTGTAGTCCTGGTAAATCTCCGCCCACGTCTTGGCGGGCGAAGTTGAAGCATAATCCATCTCGCCGTAATTCCGGAAGGTCAATCCGTGTTGCAGCACGTTGTTCCAGATGAAGCCAGTTGAAGAATAGGTGAGCGGGTCATCCCCGAACGTGTAGCTGCGGCTAAAGCCACCAAAGGATTTTTCGAGGTGATCCGTGACGTTGGCCTCGGTGCTCCAGGAATGGCCGTCGGCGGAATTGACGCCATTGCAGTAAAAGTTGTCGAGCAACACGTATTGCTCCGCCAGCGCGTGATGATTCGGGGAAACCAGCCGCGGATAAATGCACAGGCTGGGATTGCCGTTGCCCTGCGACAGATCGCCGAACATCTGATCGTAAGTTTTGTTTTCCTTCAAGATGTAGAGGACATGCTGGAAGACGGACGGCTCGCCCACGCGCGCGGGCACGGGCACAGGCGGCTGACCGGCGCGCAGCATCAACTGCGTCTGTTTGATCTGCGGCACTCGGCCATCCTCGAAGACCTGCGCGGTGTATTTCGAGAGCGCCTCGGAGCCAGGCACGGGAATTTTGTTGGCCGTACCCAGGGCGGCACCGATCTGCCAACTCGTGGTTGCCGGTTGTCCCAACCGGGTTCCCAGCCCCTTTACATTGACGACGTAAACCGTATTGCTGTCGGCGACCACGGCGCCAGGATACCAATCGGTCGGGAGAAATCCGCGCAGGAGGCTGTTCGTGTGCTGCGCGTTGGGCAATTCCGCCACTGCAACTGCGTTGTTCCCGCCGCTGGCGACAAAGAGCGACTTGCCGTCCCGGCTCACGGCCAGGCCTGTGCTGGCGCTGCCGTAAGGAAAGCTCGGATCGGGCCGCACCAACACCGTCTCCCGCACCGTTCGCGTCGGCGTATCAATGATCGTCACCGTGTCCGAATTGGCGTTCGCGACGTAGAGAGTCGTTCCATCCGCGCTCAATTCGAGATCACAAGGATGCAACCCCGCCGTGACTTTCGCGGTTTCCAGGCCCGAGACCAGATTGACCACGGAAACCGCGCCACTCGCCGCCACACCGCGGCTATCGACGACGGTTTGTGTGCCCGCGGATGGCGCGGTCAAATCACCTCCGGTCGGAAAGCGCCCACCCCAGTCGGAAACGTAGGCCGTATTTCCATCCGGCGAGAGCACCACGTCCCACGGGGCAACGCCCACGGAAATCTGTTGCGAGACAGTTCCCGCGGCCAGATCCACCACCGCGAGTTTATTGGCGATGGAGAGGCAGACATAGGCCTTGCTGCCATTGCTTGAAAGCGCGAGCCCGCAGGGATCGGAGCCGCCCGGCATGGCGATGGTTCGGGAGAAAGACAGCAACCCATTCGTCGCCACCGACCAATCGTAAAGTTCATTGCCCGCGCCCGTGGCATAAACGTGAGAGCCGTCGGGACTGACGGCCACGCCGTGCATGGAAGCACCGCTGCCGGGGAACGCCAACGTTTGAATGATCCGCCAGGTGAGCACATCCACCACCACCAGGCTATCGATGTTCTTCAGGTAGGCCGCGCGGCCATCCGGCGAGAGAACGAGGTCCACGGGCCGTCCGCCGAACTGAATCTGCTGGCCGGCGGCGCGCAGGATTTGCTTCGAAGGCAACGATTGCTGTTCATCCGGCAACTGGCCCACCACGATGTCCGGCCGGTACTGCTTGATGCGATAGAAGACTTTCTCCCCCACGATGGGCAGCGTGAGGTTGCGGTTGGTGCCCAGGCCAGGCACATCCCGCCACGCGGATGCCGCGATGTTGGTGGATTCCTGAAGCTGCCCGGCGCCGTCGGGCCCGGTCCAAACCAAATTCACCATCGTGGCGTTCTGGCTGAAACTTTGGATTTTGAGCACGCCATTGGCCGGAGGCAGCCCGTCCGCCGTGGGCCCGCCCAAATTCGCAATGGCAGCGGCCGGCAGACAGCCATTGACAAATTGTATGCTGTTCACGAAACCCGGTTGGGTGAAGCCCGGGTTGCCCGAAGTCAAAAGCAGCGCAGTCGGCCCGAGGGCGAAGCGGCCATCCACGCCGCCGCTCAGCGATTGACTGCCGACGGGCACGCCATTCACATACTTGGTCAGTTGCTGGCCGGGAGGCGCGGCCAGATCCACGGCGAAAGCAATCCGATACCAGGTGTTTGGGGCCAGTGCCCCATCGTATTGGTTCTCGGCACCAATCCCGTTGCCTGCGGGAAGCGTGGCGGCATTGCCGACGAAAAATTCCGCGTCGTTGCCGTCGTGGTTGAAAGGGTCGGATTGGAATAATGCCCGCCATTTGCCGCTGCTCGCCGCCGGGAACATCACATCCAGAATCAACGTGTACTGATTCACAAAATGTCCACCGCCGTTGGGCCGGCCACCATGGCGCAGGTAGAATCCCTGGCTCGTTGCGTTGCTGCCAAAGGCCATGACCTGAGCCAGTTGACCGTTGAGGTTCAGGAAGGGGAACGAAGTCTGGTCGGCGGTGCTGCCGACGTATTCGAGTTCGCTGCCAACGGTGGCGCGCAAATCGCCGCGATCGAAGTCCCATTGACCGGTCACTGCGAGTTCGTAAACCGTCAGCACCGCGCCGCTGCTCAGAATCGCCCCGGAGCCGTTGCTGACGAGCACCGTGTAAACGCCCTGGCTCGCCGAGGTAGCGGACGAGAGCACCAAGGTAGCGTTCGTCGCGCCCGAAATGTTGGTGCCGTTGAACCGCCACTGATAGGTGAAAGGACCGCTGCCCAGGGTCCCGACATTAAAGGTCACGCTTCCGCCGGACGCAACGGTCGCGCTCACGGGCTGATTGGTGATTGCTGGCGGGACGCCCGGCACCGCGGCGGTCAGCGGCAAGTGCTGCAAACCGGCCGCATAAATGCCCGACACATCCTGGGCGCTCAGAACGCGGGTCCACAGGCCCAGATCATCCACATCCGCGTAGCCGGAATAGACGCCGTTGCCGCTGCTGCCGAGGAGCGTGTTGAATCCGGCGTTGAAGGAAGCGGCGCCCGACGGACTGATGTCACTGGTATTCACGGGCAGGCCGTCCACGTAGCTGATCACTTGATTGGCAGTGCGATTGAACGTCACGGTGATCAAATGCCAATTGCCGTCGGAGAACGGCGGGTTCAATCCGATGTCGCGCCGTGTGCCGCCGGCGGCGTTCCAGTTCACGTTCTTGGGATCGAAGTTCGAAATGACCCAGCCCACGTTGGCGCCAGAGGTCCAATCCTTGTTGCCAAGAATGGCGCCATCGCTGTTAGCGGAGGTGCGGATCCATGATGAGAGACTGAAACTGTTCGCGTAAATCCATTCGAGATTGCCGAGGTTCACCGCCCAGTCATTCGGCTGTCCGGCCGTGGAGGCGTTCGTGAAGGTAGCGGCTGAGCCGATCATGCCTGAAACATAACGCGGGCCGAGCGTGGCGCCGCCGGTGTAGATGGCGCCGCTGTTGGTCGTGCCCGCTTGCGCGGCGAGGTTGTTGTCGAGATTCAAGTAAACCACCAGTGAGTTGGTCACGGAGGCGGATTGGCCCGGCGGCAGGATGTTCAATGTGGCAACGACGCTCGTCGTGCTGCCAAAACTGTTCGTCACCACCACCGTGTATGCGCCGGAGTCATTGGTGCTGGTGGCGGGCAGCTGGTAGGAACTGGTGGTGGCGCCAGCGATGTTGCCGCCGTTCTTGCGCCATTGATAACCGAGCGGCCGGCTGCCCGCCGCAACGACGCTGAAGTTGGCGGGGCTTCCCACATTCAGCGTCAGGCCTTGCGGTTGGTGAAGGATCACGGGCGCGCTCGTCGAGTTGATGACCGTGATGGAGCCATTGAACACCAGATTGGAAGTGTCCCAGGCCAACGCGGCGCCCAGTGGCGGCAGCGTAAAACTGGTAAACGCATTCGTGTAAGTGCTGGCGGTGAACAGGGTAAACTTGTCGCCAGCTTCGAGGGGCCACGCACCGATATTGGTGACCGTGAGCGAGCCGCCGTAACTGACGCGAGTCACGCCGCCTACCTGATCACTCGTCAGGGACATTCCGGCCTTGGCCACGCGCATCCGCGTGTTGCCGGACAGATCAAGCGTATTGAGAATGGTGAGCGCACCGACGGTGCTGCTACCCGGCGCGAGGTTGCCGCCACTTTGGATGGTGACCGGGCAGTTGATCGAACCGATGCCGCTCAAGCTGCCACCGGCTTGAACAATCAAACTCGAACCGGCCAGGCTTCCGTCCACGCCCAATGCGCCTCCACTGATCGTGGTCGTTCCGGAATAACTGTTGGCGCCAGTCAGGCGCAACGTGGCCGGACCGCGTTTGACCAGATTAAGCGGGCCGGTGGTGCCGCTGCCGGAGCCGGCGTACTCCAGCAAGGTGTCCGTGATCGCTCCCCCAAACACCGTGTCGTTGTTTTGCTGAACCGTCAGGGTCACGGGGCCGACGGAGAAGGCCGCACCGCTCGCGAGATTACCGTTGGCAATGGCCGCAGCACCGTCACCCGGTGAAGACAGGTCCGCCACCACGGCGTTGTTGCCGTAGAGAAAAAGGCGGGCATTGTTGCCAGTCGCTGGATTGAAGGTCAGGACATTGGTCCGCGTGAATGCACTGGCGTTGCCCAGATAAACCGAGCCGCGCTGAATCTCCACCGGACCGGAGAACGCATTGGAGGCGTTGAGGGCGAAACCGGTTTCCATCGGGCCGGAGCCCGTCCAGTTGTTCTGGGCGATGAAAGTAAGCCCACCGCTGCCGACGATGGTGCCGCCGAACTGGCAATCCGCATTGGTCAGACCATACACGCCGATACCGTCGTGGCCGGTCTTGCCAAAGATGTACCGCTGCTGGCCGCCGAGATCCAAAGCGGCAGCGAGTCGCGCGCCCCAATAACTGTTGCCACTGTGGTTCGGCCCGAAGTAGAGGTCCGGTGAGGTCGGGCCATTGGTAGTCGCAACCAACCGCAGCGTCCCGGAGCCGGTAACCGCAATTGTGGTGGCGGTGGAATTTACCGAAAAGTTCAGCGTCCCTGTGGATTCGACGGAAGCACCGGCGGCAGAAATAACCAGTGGGCTAGTCGAAGAAAACGTGGCGCCGGCCAGTCCGAGAATTCCGGCGGTCACGGTGGTAATACCCGAGTAGGCGTTGGCGGCGTTCAAGTTCAATCGGCCAGCGCCGGTCTTGTTCAAGCCCGCCGTGCCAGCGATGGATACGTTGATCGTCGCGACCGCACCTCCAACCGTGATTGCGGGGCTGCCACCAGCCAGCGTCAGTACACCACTGCTGCCGGGGCTGAGGAACCAATTGTGTTTGGTGGCGTTCAGGTCGTCGAAGCTCAAGCTGCCAATAGTGCGTGCGGCATCGAGCGTCACGGCGACATCCGACAAAAGACTGAGGGTATTGAAGTTGGCCGTGTTGCCGGAACCGTCGGCGATGATGCCGGCGTTCCAATTGGCGGCATTGGTCCAACTGCCGCTGTTGCGATTGGTCCACGTGCCGCTGGCAGCCTCGGCGGAAACCACGGAAATCCAGCCTGCCGCAAGCAGGGTCAATAGCTGCCAGCCTTGTTTCATGTCCTTAATGCAAATCCGGTCCGGAACCAACAGATCAACTCGCGGCAGTTTGTGCCAGTCCCCTTACCAACCGCCTGCAGCCACGAATCGCACGCGGAGTTGGCGGCGCCTACGCAGTGGGAGCGGTGGCTGGCACTTGCCACCGCTCCACAGCGAAGACCAACCGCAAGCATCAGGCACTCAGTACGGCCGCACCAGCCGATAATACGCGCCCGGGTCGGAAGCCGGCTCGATCACGTTGCTGGCGCCGTTGCTGCCGGGGACATCCTGCCAGTTCGGAGTGCTCAGGCTGGCGCATTTCTGAAGCTTCGTGCCCGCGGCACCCGCCCAGGAGATGCTCACGTTGCCGCCGCTACGCACGATACTGGTGATCTGCGGCGCCGGAACGCTGTAAAGCCCAACATCATCAACGCCGAAGTACCAGGAGTCGGTACCGGCATGAGCAAAGCGGAGGCGGACCTTGGGTTGATTGTCCGCCTGCGGCAGGCGGAGGATTTCCACCCGTTTTGATTCCACGGTGTTGTCATCCGCTCGCGGACTAATGTAGGGGGCCAGCGTGGACCATCGATTGGAGTCCACGCCGATGAAGGCGCCGTAGAAGCCTCCGCGAATCTCAAAAGTGTCCGGGTCCACATAGGTGGCGACATCACTCCAGACGTTGGTGAACGTGGCCAGGGCGTCAATCGAGCCGTCGAGGTTCGTGGCTACGTCACCGGCACGATTGAGCATGTAAACGATGGGCAGCCAATTCGTTCCCTGGTCGAGGGAGTATTCCACCGCTGCCATGCTGTCCTGGTTCTGCTCCCACAAACTGTGAAAGGATAGATAGACATTGGTTTGCCCGGTCAAATTGAAGTCGGGCGAGAAGAGATAAAGCATCTGTCCCAAAAGGTCGTTGCGGTAGCCGGAATCCCCGAACACCATGCGCCCAGTCGCCAGATTGCGCTGGAACACTCCGTTGACGACATTGGAAGGGTTGACCGAAAGAACGCGCTGGTAATCGGTCGTCCAAGTGGGATCCGGCGTGCCGCCATTGAAGTACGTGCTATAAACGTCAAACGCATCGGTGAAACGTGACACATCCACGACGGTCCAGTTTGTGTAGGCTGCGGAATCCAGATTGGTGACAGTGAGGTTTGGTTCCGAGGTCGGGTCCCTTTGACCATCGAGGTTAATGCCCGTCCAACCCGCGGGGAGGTTGCCCTCCGGAGTGCTGTTGAAGTCTTCGAAGACGATGGGTGCTGGCAACTTGATGTCCACGTACGCCGCCACGGTGTATTGCACCTCGTTGGTGTAACTCTTCACCGGGGCGCCGTTGTCATTGTAGGTAAGGGTGTACTTGTGGGTGGACCCGCTCGGCAGCAGGCCCGCCAACTGGTAACTCACGGTGGTCAACCCGCCATTCGGCGTGATCGTCGGCGCCGGCACGACCGGACTGCCGTCGAACTTCAACTGGATGGTGCTGGTGTTGATGGCCGTCGTGAGGTTCGTAATCGTGGCCTGATAAAGGTAATCAGGGGCGACCCCGACCTGGCCATTGGCCGGCGTAACACTTAGCACCTGTGGCCCGACCGCGAATTCGGTTTCGGGCAGTTGGGCGAAGGTGATGTCATCCGTGGCAATATTACCACCGGCGCCTTCGACCTCTCCCGCCCCCGGCGACGAAGCCACCCGGGTCAGGCGCAGCGTCAGAGTCTGGCCGATGCTACCGGTGTAGTTGAGGCTCACCGGCACTTTCGTGCTCTCGGAAATGAAATTGAAACTGATTGGTCCTTTCGCGACCACGGAATTCGTCACGATGGTAACGTTGTAGGCATAGCGCTCACTCGAGACGTAATACGGATGAAAGTTGAACGACTTGACGACCACGGACACCGCGGGGTTGTTGGGAGCCAAGACCAGCTCATGAACATCTCCGACATCCGAGTTATCCAACTGGCCCGCCGACCAGACCGAGTCCACATAGTAATCCCACCGGCCACCGGTGGCCTGCCAGGTGAGGTCAATGTTCGGCGTCCCGAATCCGCTGACCGTGATGCCATCGCTGGAAGCCGCCACCGAGTCGCCGAAGGTTTGCACGATCGCGGCATTTTGCCCCTGCCCGGCGGGCCGGATGTCGAAATCCAGGATCGTGTCGGCCTGCGCGCCGCGGCCGAGGAAGACGCCCAACGCAACCAATGCGCCGGAGCCAAGGGGGTTGAGTCTTTTGATTTTCATAGGTTCGTATCTGGTTTTTATTTGAGCGATTTGGGTTGGTTAATTCAGAAACCGACAGGCAATCCTACCGCGGAACAAAACATCCGCCTGCAGCAGGTGCGCTTAGCGATCTGGCCAAGGTTGATGAAAGTGCTGGCGGTTTCATTTCAAGCGGATGTTTTTGCGCTGGCGACCTGGGCCGCGCGGGAAGTGACATACTGGAGCGCGACGAGTGTGACGCCGAAGTAGGCGAAAAGTTGGAACGTGCCGTTGAACTCATCGGTGAGCCATTGACCAAAACCCAATTGAATAAACACAAACAAGCTCCATACCAGCATGGTCTTCAGCCAGGTGGGGGCGCCGCGACTGAGAAACTCGCCGCGAAGGAGCGCCACCAGCGCGAGCGCAAAAGCCAGCAGTTCCGCCAGGGTCAACAACCAGAAGGAAGCAGTCAACCCCGGGAAACGCGCCAGAATCGTCGCCCCAAATTTGTCGCCAAACCACGCCGGCACTCCGCTGCGGACCTTGCCCAGGCCGGCGAAGCCCCAAACCATGAGGAACAGCAAGTTGATGGCAAGCAACGCGCCGCCGCGATGAAGTAAAGCGGATGAAGGGCTCATGCACGATACAGCACGGGGCGAGCAATCTTCACTCATCAGTCAATGGCAGGAGGGCGATGGCGTCACCCATCGCCAACACGCGCAACTGGAGTCGCTCCCGGTAGGTTGTTCCATCGCGTGCCAGCGGGTTAACGACGGGTTTGTTGACTACGGCTGCACATAGAGCACCCGGACGAATCCGGTCGCGGATTGCATCGGTACGTTTACGTTACGATTCGCAGTGGGCGATCCTAAATTGCTCCACACCGCATCGGTAAGGTTGGTCTTGAATTGTACCTGGAATGGCGGAGTGCCATAGGCCCAATCAATCGCCAGATTCGTGCCGCTCTTGGCCACGGTGGTAATCTGCGGCTTGAGGACGCGGTAGGATTTGATGGCATTGGGGTCCGTAGTGTCATTAACGAGCGCCTTGTCGCCGGTGGCCAGATTGGTTACGGAAAAGAACTCGCAGCTCGCGCCGCCGTTACTTTCAAAGTAGATCACCCGGAAGGGGTAGAGGCCAGGGGTCGTCACCAACAGGTCGAACACGGTGTCGGTCGCCTGACGACCGCCATCGAATAGCCCCAGCACCACCGGAGCCCCTGACACCCCTTGCGGAGGAAAAGCACTGACCTCAAAACCATCGTCACTGTTCACGCCGAATCGGTGATACCCGACCGGCAAATCAAGATACAGCAGGGCTTCGGTCGAAAACCAGTTATTGAAGCCGAGTTCCAATCCGGGAAACAGCACATCGCCGGGGAAATTTCCCGAGCTGCCGTTATCGTCGAAGTTGAGGACGGTATCCATGTCGAAAGAGCCATCGGCATTGGTACCCAAGGTCGCCGAATTCGTATAAGGCAGGGTCGTATCCGGGTTGATGAGCGTGCCATTCAACTGCGCCTTGGCGCGGGCAATGGTGCTGGCCAGGCTGGTGCTGACTTCCGTGTTGGCCGACACCGAGCGATAGGTGAATCCCCGCACGACACCGGATCCAGCAGGCAAAGCGTACGCCGCAGGGAGCGTTGCATAGGGGGTCGAAAACTCCACTTCGTTGGTGTAGCCCCCGCCAAGGTTGTCCGTGTAGCTCAGCTTGTAAATGTGAGAACCGCTGGTCAGTAAACCGGCGCCCCCCGGATAGCTGACGCTGGTCTGGCCACCCCCGAGCGGGGTAACTGTCGGCGGGGGCGACACCAGATTACCGTCAAGTCTCAGTTGAACTGAGCCGGTGACCAACGTGTTGGCGCCGTCGGCGATGGTTGCTGCGTAGGGAGGCAGCGAATTCGCCGCCAGCCCCGTTGAATCATCCGCTGGCGAAACCGACACAACCTGTGGCCCGGCCGGGAAGGTCGTTGCGGGTGTCTGGGCAAATACGATGTCATCCACCGCGATATCGAATGGGTCGCCCTCGACTTCACCTCCGGTTAGACTCGAAGCCACGCGGGCAATCCGCAACTTCAGCGTCTGGCCCGGGGCGCCGGTGTAGTTGATGGCGACATTGTGGTTCTTGGTACCATCCGATAGGAACGTGAGCGTGGTGGGGCCACTCACGACCGTCCCACCAGCCACCACGCTGACCTTGTAGGTGAATCGCTCGGACGAAACATAGTAGCCGTGCAAGTTGAATGACTTGATCACCACACTTGCAGCTGGGTTGTTCGGAGCAAAACTGAGCTTTTCGGTACTGCCAACGAAAGAGTTCTGGAGTTGGACTCCGGTCCAGACGGAGCCTCCGTCATTGTAGTATTCCCACCTCGTGTCCGGGGAGGGATCGCCGCCCCAACCCAACTTGATGTTTGGCGTGCCAAAACCTGAAACAGTCACGCCGCCGCTCGAGGCCGCTGCAAAGCTGCCAAAATCAGTTATTCCCGGAGGGTTATTGGGGTTCTGTAATTGCGGCGGCGTGCAGGCTGACGCATCGCTGTTGAAATCCAGGATCGTGTCCGCTTGGGCGCCGCGTCCAAGGAAAACTCCCAACGCGACCAGCGCGGGGCGGAAGTGATTGAGTCTTTTGATTTTCATACGTTCGTATCTGGTTTTTTGAGCGATTTGGATGGCTGGATTCAGAGACCAATAAAAAAATCTCAGGGCGAACAGACCACCGGGTACCGGCCGTCCTGGCCGGCAATATTCCACCCGTTGAGGATTTGCTCTCCGGCGGCTGAATTGGCGGGTTGCCATCGTTCGTCGCCGGGACGTTGGACGAACCGGTAGCCGTTGCGCACTTTGGAGGGCAGCGGTTCGGCCTTGCCTGCGCGGACCTGATCGAGATTCTGCCGCAGTTCTGGTGCGTACTTCTCAAGATAGGCGATCGTGCGATCCTCGGGCTTGCCCGGAGGACAAATCACCACGGCACGGACCGCATCTTCGGTGGCATCGTCAAGTCCCCGGATGGGAGGCAGGGCATCGCGCGGAGCGGCAAAAAGTTTCTTCGCGCTCAAGTCGTAGAAGTAGGTCTGCTCGGAGATGGCGGTATCGCGGCGGAGAAAACGAAAGAATCCGAATCCCGCCCCAACGAGCAGAAGGAGCGCAAACACGAGTTTTACGAGGTTGGCCGTGCTCATGAGGTGGCAAGCATCACTTCAATGCGGATCAGCTTTTACCGACCACCAGCATTCGTTGAGGTTGCAGGGAATCTCGCCGGGGTTCAGGACGGCGGCGCTGCCGTCGGCCAGGGCGTAATTGGACCGGCGATTGTGGCGCACGGAGCCTTTGTCACCTTGCGCCAGCCGGTTGAAGCCGGGCGTGTTGGGCGAATCATATTTCCAAATCCACCACCGATCATTCGGCCACTCCAGACGCACGTCGCTATGGCCATCACCAAAGAGCAACACCCGGGAGGGACGCTCAACTCTCGACCACCGGCAAACGTTGTTCTCGTACGGACGGCCAAACGGCGGCTGAGCACCGCCGGACTCCCAATGAACGTCCACCGCGCTGATGCCGCTGAGCAGTTTGATTTCACCGTTCACGGCTTGTCCGACCATTTGCGGCGCCGGTGGAAGCATATAACGGGAGCCTCTGGAATAAACTTCATCCTTCTCGACCGGGCAGTCATACACCTGCCCGTTTTTGCCCACGAAGTTGAAAAGATAGGAACGCCAGCTGGTCTCGAATCCGGCGGCCAACTGCTCTTGGATGGGAGGGAACCACTGGCTGTTATCATCCACGTAGAGCTGATTGCCAAGAGTGAGCTGCTTCAGGTTGTTGAGGCAGTAAACCTGTTGGGCTTTGCCCTTAGCCTTGGCCAAAGCCGGCAGGAGCATCGCGGCCAGAATGGCGATAATGGCAATGACCACCAGGAGTTCGATCAACGTGAATGCACACGGGCCGGTACGTCGGTCAGGAGGAGCGGACATTTTCATGGTTTCAGTCGTCTCACACCGCAGCCCAAGATCCGTCAATGGAGGCGGAACCCATGGAGCTTAATGAAGACTATAATTCCGCCGTAGCCGTTTTCAATACCCTGTTTAGGGGGGACTTGAGCCGGAGACTTGCAAGGTCAGACGTAGCCTAGAACCTTCAGCATTGGCTCCAGTCTAGCCAGATAAGGTTCGAGGTGGCGCTGGTAATTATGCCAGCGACCGATCGCACGCCGGGTAATCGGTTTGCTAACCTCGGCATAACTAGGCGAGCGAAGCGGTTTGCTGCGCGCGTGCTCATCGAAACGCAGGACTTGGTCATCCCAACCAATTCCCAAGAACTCCAAGGTCCGTCGCGAAACGCCGGCAAGGTCGTCCACCAGTTCCTCGTAGCGCACTTCGAGGAATGGATTGTGCAGCCGGGGCAGCAGGGTCCGCCAGAAACCCATCACGGACAGATACTGCGTCACCGTGCCTTCCAGACTCAGATAGGCGGAACTCACTGGATTTGGGGACAACGGCTGCATGAAGCAACTCAGGCAGACATCGCGCGGATCGCGCAGCGCGATCAGAAACTTCGCCTCGGGAAAAAGGCGTGCTGCCGCCGGAATCAAGACGTTCAGAGCGGGGTTCTTATCCACCAGCATCCGGTCGCCGATTTGCTTCCCGAGGAACAACTCGGTGAATCTGAAGTAATCGTCCCGCGACTGCCGCAACCGGCTGGTCGGTGCGGACTCCAAAACCTCCAGTACTGAGGCTTCGGGCGCGAATCCCTTGCTCAAAGGGAGATATGCTTCGTCATGCAGAATGTGCGTCTCCTCCGCGGTAATCACCTCCGGATGAGAATCCAGCACTTGCTCCAGCAGCGTGGTGCCCGACCGGGGATGGCCGCCCAGAATCGCAAACCGGCGTAACGGCGACAATGCCTCCGCTGCCCCGGCCCAGCGTTCGAGCGCGCTCGCGGTGATGGTTTCCTCCATTTCGCGAACTCGCGCTTGAATCTGGCGCAGGGTGGCGGCGTGATTCACCGCCGCCGGTCGAATCAGCGCCTTGGCTTCGAGGAAGGCCTCCATCGCTTCATCGTAACGGGCCAACCGGTCCAGGATTTCACCTAGTTCATACCAACTGCGCGCCCGCAACCAGGTATCACCCGTGGTGCCGCTCAACAACGTCCGCAAGCGGTTTTCAGCCTCGACCAACCGGCCGGACAACCGATCAAGTCGCGCGCACACCAACTGCGCCAGCAGATGGTTCGGGTCCAGGGTCAACGCACGCTCCACGAATCGAGCCGCTTCTTCCAAACGCGCGTGCCGCTCGTTAAGTTCGGCGAGTGTGACAAGCACCTCCGCCGTGACGTCGTTCTGATCGGCGGCTCGTTCAAAGTAGCCTTTCGCCATGTCATAACTGCCAAACTCCTGGCAGCGCCGTCCGGCCTCCGTCAGTGCCTCGACTTTGCGCGCGGCCACGCGAACCGCCTTTTCCAGACATCGCTCGGCCTCCGCGTAGTTGTAGCGCAATCCATACGCTCGACCCAGATCCAGTTGAATGCTGACATTGGCGGGGTCCAGCCGGGCGGCGCGTTCCAAGGTTGCGAGCGTTTGCTGATAATCCTGGCGCTTCCAGGCTTCCGCAGCTTCCTGAAACATGCGGGAAAGCGAGCCCGGAGAGACGAACCGCTGCCGTTTCATAGTCACGCGGCGAAAATGGGAGACGCCGCCCCGGAGCGCAAGCGGTCTTTGCCGCCGCGTGAACGAGATTGCCGGCCAACCGGTCTTGCGTTAGAAGAATGAAGTGTTCAAGAAACGTCTGAGAAAAGCCACGCACCATTCCAAGCGCGACCCTGCTTATTGGCGCGAACGACTGTTCAAAAACGTGTTCACCTACAAAGGCAAAAGCGTCGCGGTTCGCTCCTGGTCGGTGAAAATCCAGCTGTTTGGGAAACGGAAATCATTCACGTTGAGTTCCAGCAATCGCGCGCAAGCCGCGGGTGAAGCCTGCCAGATTTACCAGACGGTCATCGAACAAGGCTGGGAAGCGGTAACTCACCGGCGGCGGACGGAGATTCATCCTCGAACAAACGGCGCCGCCCGCCCGCTCGTCTCCCCCGACTCCGTTCCGTATGACGCCGAGTATTGGAAACGGCGGCTCATTCACCGGGAGTATCCAGAGCCCCGACCTTCCCAATCTGAACGCGAGTTTTCCGTCCGGATCGAACACGCCCGCAACAGCCAGTATTTTCCCTTGGGCACCAGCAACGAGAACGAAGCCGCCGCCCTCGCCATGCGCATCTATCGGGCGGTGGTCAACAAAGGGTGGGCCAATGCCAATGCCTGTTTCCCCCGTGAGTTGTCCCTGGCGATACGCTGGCAGGACAATCCGCTGGCATGGACCTACACCACCCTCCACTCCCGCCAAAGCAACGACCCGCCCAAACCAGTCCCGGACCAAACGGGTCGGCGACCAGAACACGGGGTGGTCTTCATCGAACCCGATGGGGGAATCCGCCTCGCCCTGGCAACCTGCGCCAACGAGCAGGAAGGCTTTCGTTGCGACGCCACTTTTGCGAGCGTGGCGGAAGCGCTGCGCGAAATCCCCCGCCATCGCGTTGATCTTGCCCTGGTCAATCACGACCTGCCCGACGAAGCCGGCGAGGCGCGCCTCGAAGAATTGGACCGCGTCCGCCCCGGCCTGGCCGTGCTCTCCTACTCCGTGTTCGAGGATGCCGATCAACTGTTCAAGTCCACGCCGGGTGGCTCGGTGGTTTACATGTTGAACCGCACCTCCCCGCACCGGATCTTTGAGCCGATTGCAGAATTGGTCGGAACTCCCACTCGCGAGCAGATCGCCTCCCACGTCCGGGGTTATTTCCAACAACTGGCGGCGTTGCTGCCTTCCGGCCCGCCCTTCTGGAAACTCGCCAAGCTCACCCCGCGCGAGCACGAGATCCTCGCCTTTTTGAGTAAGGGCAACCTCGTCAAGGAAATTGCCGACACGCTCGGCATCAGCATTTGGACCGTGCAAGGCCACGTAAAGCGCATCCTGGAAAAGCTCAACGTCCATACGCGCACCGAGGCGGTTATCAAGTTCCTCGAGAAGTAATCGCTCCAACCGCGACGCCACTCCGTCGGCCCGGCTCAAGAAAGGTTGGAGTCCCCCAAAACAAGGCATGGCGAAACGGACGACAGGCTGTAAGCTCGGGTCAGTTCACCATGATTCATAAACCCAGACCGACAGGGCTTCGCGTTCTGCTGGCGGCGGCGGCGGCGTTTTCTGCCAACGCCGCCCCCGTTCATACGATTGCGACTGGTATTGATTCGTGGCCTTCAAGTTCACGCGGCAAGCTGGCTGCGCTGGCGATCGCGCTCCGGGGCTATTCAGCCGAATGACTCCGCTTGCCCCGTGAAAACACTTTTCATGCCCCACTGGCTGCGCTGGAGTTTGCTGGCCCTCCTGGCTTGGGGCGTTTGGGCCATCATGGCCAAACTCATCGGCGAGGCGCTGTCCGGCGCGCACAATCAGGCGCTTTCCACGCTTGGCATCGTACCGGTCATGCTGGCGATGGCCTGCACGAAACACACTTCTGCTCCGGGTAATCGCCGGCGTGGGATTTTGTTGGCGCTCGCCGCCGGCGCGATTTCCTGCCTGGGAAACGTGGTGTACTATGACGCCCTCAGCCGGGGCGGCAAGGCTGCCATGATCGTTCCACTCACAGCGCTCTATCCGCTCGCGACGATCTTCCTCGCCCTGCTGCTGCTCAAGGAACAACTCAACCGGGTTCAACTCCTCGGCGTGCTGGTTTCCCTTGTGGCGATCTACTTCTTCAACGTGCCCGCCGAAAAAGGCGGGTTCTTTTCGCCCTGGCTGTTGCTCGCATTCGTGCCCATCGGGCTTTGGGGCACAGCCGGCTTTTTGCAAAAACTTTCCACCAACCACATTTCCGGGGAACTCTCCACCCTGTATTTTCTGGGCGCGTTCATCCCGTTCGGCGTGTTCTTCCTCGTTCAACAACCGTTGCCCGCGGTCATCACAGCCAGGACCTGGCTGCTGGTCATCGGGCAGGGATTCTTCCTCGCCCTCGGAAATTTTGCCGTGCTGGCCGCCTTTGCCGGCCACGGCCGGGCCTCCGTCATTACGCCGCTGACCGCTCTCTATCCGCTCGTCAGCCTGCCAATTGCCATCGGTGTTCTGGGCGAACACATCGCCCCTCGCGAAGCCATCGGGATCGTGCTGGCATTGGTATCCGTCGTCGCACTCTCGCACGAAACCCCTTCAACTCCGCCGCCCCGCTCCATTCCCTCCCCCACACCCATGACATGAAACCCATCACCAACTTGCTGAAAGAACGCATCGTCCTCGGGGACGGCGGCTACCTCATCGAACTCGAACGTCGCGGTTACGTGGACAGCGGTTCGCGCCGGGAAAAAGTCGGCACCGGCCGGGGCAGCGGCCAGTTCACGCCCGAGGTCGCCATCGAACAGCCCAATGCCTTGCGCGAATTACATCTGGAATTCTTGAACGCCGGCTCGCAAGTGCTCCAGGCGCTCACGTTCTTCGGCACGCGCGAGAAATTGAACCGTGCGGGTTACGGCGCCGACACCGAACGCATCAATTTCGCCGCCGTGAAAATTGCGAAGGAAGTTGCCGGCGACCGCGCGCTCGTGGCCGGCAGCGTCTCGCGCACCCAACTCACCGAACGTGAAGGCATGGGATCCCTCGGCAAATCCCGCGACCATCTCGCCGAGCAAATCCGCCTGCTCAAGGACGCAGGAGTGGACTTTCTCATTCTCGAAACCTTTTTCCACCTGGCCGAGATGGAAATCGCCCTTGCCTGCGCCGCCGCTGCCGGCCTGCCCGCCGTTGCCACCATGAGCTTTCGCCCCCTCATCACCCAATGCACCGACGGTCACTCACCCGCCGAATGCGCGCGGGTGATGGCTGGCGGCGGCGCCATTGCCGTGGGCGCGAATTGCGAACAAGAGCCCGCGCGGATGCGCCATCTGCTCCGCGAAATGCGCGGAGCCACGACTGTTCCCCTGGCCGCCCAACCCGCCGCCTTTCACACTACACCGGAATGTCACAGCTTCACGCGTCTGCCCGCCTTTCCCGATGAGCTGGAAACAATTCAAGTGCCGCGCAAGCAATTCCACAGTTTTGCCAAAACCGCGAAACAGGAAGGCATCGGCTATCTTGGCGGCTGTTGTGGTTGCAATGCCGCGTACATCCGGGCACTGAAGGATGGCATGGCTGAAGGAAACTGACGCATGACAACTTCCCCCTTCACTGCGCTCGGCATTGACGTCGGCGGCACCAAGATCGCCGCCGGGATCGTGACTTTTCCCGAAGGCCGGGTTCATTTGCGCCGGCAAATTCCGACGCGAGCAGAGCGAGGCGGCGACGCAGTGCTGGATGACGTGTTCCAACTTGCCACCGAAATCGCGACCGAAGCGGGTCAGCACAATTTTCAAGTGAAGAGCATCGGACTGGGCGTGTGCGAACTCGTGAGCAATGCCGGTGAGATTGTGAGCGCGAATTGCCTCCCGTGGCAAAGCGTGGACGTTCGCGAGGGACTGGCGACCATCGCGCCCACCGTGATCGAAGCCGATGTCCGTGCCGCGGCGCTGGCTGAGGCAGTATTCGGCGCCGGCAAACAGAGTCGCATCTTTGTTTACGTCACCGTGGGCACTGGGATTTCGTCCTGTCTGGTTCTCGACGGTAAACCGTTCACCGGCGCCCGCGGTGTAACCGGCACGGCGGCCAGTAGTCTTTTGCCGCACTTGGGCCAACCATGGGATTCCGCCACTGCCGCCACGCTGGAGCAGATTGCTTCCGGCCCTGCGCTCGTCGCGCGTTTCAATCAGTTGCATGGCCACGCTCAATCGGGCCAGGAAGTGCTCGCGGCCGCCCAGGCCGGCAATGTTGGTGCGCTGAGCGTCGTGCGTTCCGCCGCGGAAGCCTTGGGCGCAACCATCGCATGGCTGGTCAATGTGTTGGATCCGGAAACCGTCGTCATCGGCGGTGGACTCGGCCTGAGTGAAGGTCCCTATTGGGAAAATCTCGTCGCCTCGACGCGCAAGCATATCTATTCGGACGTGCATCGCCAGTTGCCTATCGCCCGAGCGACGACCGGACCGGATGCCGGTTTGATCGGCGCGGCGGCCGCCGCGTGGAAAAAACTTTCGTGAGAACTCAAACCCAGTTATTCAAAGAGTCATGCCCATTACCTGCGATTCGCGTCGCCCAACAATGATCGTTCCCCGTACGAATCCCAACTAAATCCACGCCATGCTTACCATCACCGCCAACACCGTTCTCCCCTGCACTATCACTGGATCCTATCCCCGCCCGCGCTGGTTCGACGACAGCATGTGGGGCCGCCCGCTCGACACCTGCATGATGAACGTCAATTTCCGCGAGAAATTCCAGGACGCCCTCGCCGCCGTCATCAGCGATCAAGACCGGGCCGGGCTCGACATCCTCACACACGGCGACCTGCATTGCGACGACGACATGGCGGGCCGCTCCTGGCACCATTACCCGCTCCAACGCTGGGCGGGCTTCTCGGGTGATTATCTGCAATCCGAAGCGACGCGCTCGCCGTGGTTGCGTTATCCACCAGGTACGTTGCTGAATGAAATTTACACCGGCTGGCGCTGGCCGCGCGTGGTGGACAAGGTCGAGCATCGTCCGCTGGACTACGCGAAGATCTGGCGCATGGCTCAGGCAAAAACTTCCAAGCCGGTGCGCTTTGGCACGTGTTGTTCCCAAGTCATGGGTTTGTTTCTTGATCTCCACACAAACAAATACAAAGACAACCGCGAAGTGCTCTGGGACATGGCCGTGGCGATGAACAAGGAACTGCTCGCGCTCCGTGATGCCGGCTGCAAATGCATCCAGATCGAAGAACCCACGCTTCATTTCTGGGCGAACACCTACGGTCGCGATCACG
This sequence comes from Limisphaerales bacterium, assembly GCA_044225555.1. Taxonomy (GTDB): domain Bacteria; phylum Verrucomicrobiota; class Verrucomicrobiia; order Limisphaerales; family JADLHS01; genus JADLHS01. Next base: position 446,155 of record JBGAIM010000004.1, read on the forward strand.
ACAATGTGAAGTTCATGATCGAATGCTACAACCGCGAGGTGCAGGGTCTCGACGACGTGGAACTCTGGATCCACACTTGTTGGGGCAACCCGAACATGCAGCGCGTCATCGAGAACGACAGCTATCGCGAATCGTTCCAGCTTTACCTCGAAGCGTGTCGCGGCGATGTGTGGACGCTGGAAATGAAGGACCGGAACAATCGCGAGATTGAATTGTTCGCCCCGTTCAAGGGCCAGTTGAAAAAGAAAATCTGCGTCGGCGTCGTGAGCCATCGCCGCTTGCAGGTGGAAAGTGCCGAGGAAGTCGCCACCTCGATTCGCGGCGCTTTGAAGCACATTGCTCCGGAACAATTGATCGTCTCCAGTGACTGCGGTTTTGGCCGGCAGGGTTGCAATCGTGACATTGCGTTTTTCAAAACCGCCGCCATCGCCCAGGGTACGAACATCGTCCGGCGTGAACTGGGCCTTCCCGAAACTGCCAGCCGGGCGGCCAATCCGGCGCTGCAAACTGACATCGTTCCCAAAACTCCCGACCGTTGACCGGGCCCATTCCAAATGAAGACCAGTTCCCAATCCCTGACGCGCCGCCAGTTTCTGGCGGACTCAAGCAAGGCCGCTTCCGCCCTCGCCCTTGCGCCCGCTTTATTGGCGCGAGCGGACGCGTCCGGAGACCGCCGCCGGCTTTCCGCCAATGACAAGTTAAACATCGCCTTCGTCGGCGTTACCGGCCGCGGCGCGGACAACATCAACGAAATTACCGGCGCTGAAGACGTCAACGTGGTTGCCCTGTGTGATGTGGACGAAACCAATCTGAATAGCGGCAGCGTGAAGTTTCCTAAGGCGAACAAATATCGGGATTACCGCAAGCTCTTGGAAGCCGAGAAATCCTTGGATGGCGTCGTCATCAGTGTTCCGGATCACAATCATGCTCCGGCAACAATGATGGCGCTCAAGCTCGGCCGAAATGTTTACTGCGAGAAGCCGCTCACGCGCACAGTGAAGGAGGCCCGCGCCATCGGTCTCGCCGCACGCGAAGCCAAAGTGGCGACACAGATGGGCAACCAAGGCATGGCGTTTGAAGGAAACCGCTTCATCAACGAGTGGCTCGCGGATGGTTGCATCGGTCCCGTGCGCGAGGTGCATGTCTGGTCGGACCGACCAACGAGTCGCGGCAAATTACCCGGCTGGTGGCCGCAGGGGATTGAGCGGCCAACCGACACGCCGCCCGTGCCGTCCACGTTGGATTGGGACTTGTGGCTGGGGCCGGCCCCGATGCGCCCATATCACCCGGCGTATGTCCCATTCAAATGGCGGGGCTGGTGGGATTTTGGCTCCGGCGGGCTCGGGGACATGGGCATTCACAATCTCGCCCCGGTGTTCGCCGCCTTGAAACTGGACGCGCCGGTGAGCGTGAATGCCAGTTCCACTCCTGTGTATCCCGAGTCAGTGCCACAAGCAAACGTAGTGCACTACGAGTTTCCCGCGCGAGGCGAACTTCCGGCCGTCACCTTGCATTGGTATGACGGCGGAATAACGCCGCCACGGCCTCCCGAGTTGGACGACGAACGCGAACTCAATCGCGAGGACGGCATCATCTTCGTGGGCGACAAAGGCAAAATGCTGGTCGAAGGCTGGGGCGGCGAAAAACCACGGCTCATTCCGCAAAAGCGCGACAAGGAATACCAGCGCCCGCCGAAAACTCTCCCACGCTCCGTCGGCCATCACAAGGAGTGGTTGCTCGCCTGTCGCAACGGATCGCCGACCCGTTCGAACTTCGAATTCGCCGGGCCGTTGACCGAAGCCGTGCTGCTGGGGATGGTTTGCGTCCGCAGCGGCGGCGTGAAACTGGAATGGGATAGCGCGAATCTAAAAGTCACCAACGAACCGGACGCGAATCAATTTCTCCACTACCAGTATCGCAAGGGCTGGGAGTTGTGAGCGAAGGCAGAACGAAACTATCGGGTCGATCGGTCCGCGCGATGTGACGGCAGGCGAAACAGCGTCGCGCAACCGCAACGAGGACAACTGAGTTGAGCTGCGGTGGCGTCCGGGTGGGCATCCTGCAATCGCCCACGCCAGCCGCAGGGTGAAGCCCCTGTCCCGGCGTGGTCGTGGATGCAAAAGTAATCGCAATCCACCCAAGCGGGCAGTCCCGCCGCCCCCTTGTTCCCGCTCTCCTCGAATCCGGTGCTCATTCGTTTCTCTCGCCAGGTCCGGATCAGCCGCGACCCGCACGCCCCTCTCCCATACGCCCGTCCGGGAACCGGCGCGATAATACTTTGGTATTACCCAGCACAAAACCACTTCTCCCCATGCAAACTATTAGTATTATTCAGACATGAGCCGAACCTTGAAACGGCAGTCGCCCGCCCGCGAGGCCAACTCGTCAGCAGACTGAGAAGTTAATGACCATCCCACAACGCATTCTCCTACACGTGGCCGCCGGGGCGGCGGTGGTGATTGCCGTCGCAACGGCGGTGACTTATGGAATCGTGTACGAGGGCGCGAAACAACGCGACCTGAAGCACCTCGAAACCTACGTGCGCGAGCGCACGCGCCGCGAGGAAATCGGCTTCAAGCAGGTCGAAATCAACCTGGCGCTCGTGCGGGGCCAGTTTCTCAAACGGATGGAGTCGCCGATTCCGCGCAATTTCGAGTCGCAGTGGAACGAGCGCTTCGAACTTTTTCCCGACGGCGCTTGGCGCAGTCGGACCAATTTCAGCGATGGCCGCAAATACTCCACCCTCTGGGCGCATAAGGACGTTGCGTTCACGCCGGAACTAAAGACGGAAATTCTGCGCGCCCAAAACATCTGCGATGAATTGTTGCCCGGTTGGGTGGACGAGTTTCCCAGTGTCTATTTTGTTTTCCCAAGCTGGCTGAACATTGGTTTTGATCCGCGCATTCCGGCGTGGGTTTGGGACACTCCGGCAGATTACAACGCCACGAATCTGGAATGGTTCGCTCTGGCGATGCCGAAACAACCACTCACTGACCACTTCGGCTGGACTGGCGTTATTGAAGAACCGACGACTAAAGTGCCAATTGTCTCCGCGTATTTACCAATCTTCAAAGATGGAAAGTTCCTCGGTTCACTTGGCCACGACAAATACGTCAACCGCATGATGGAGGAAATCACACACAGCGACCTGCCGGGGGCACGCCACGTCATTTTCCGCACCGACGGGCGAATCATTGCCCACCCGACCAAGCTTAAGGACATTCTCTCGAGCAAAGGGCTGTTGCAGATGCAGAACAGCGGCGAACCCGACCTGGTGAGTCTTTATCGCGCCATCACATCCCGCACGGAACGAAACTTCTCGGACTACGATGAAGGCAGCGATTGTTATTATTCCGTGGCACAACTGGCCGGACCAGAGTGGTTCTTCCTGACAACGATGCCGCGTGAGTTGTTGCAACGGCAGGCATTTCAGTCTGCGCAATGGGTTTTGTGGTCCGGATTGATTTCACTGGCGTTGGTGCTGGCGTTTTTGGCGACAACCCTGCGGCGACAGATTGCCCAACCGCTGGCGGAATTGACTCGCGCCACGAAACAAATGAGCACCGGCGATGTTTCTGCGCGCGCAAACGTCGGACGGAACGACGAGCTGGGCGAACTCGCCGGCGCGTTCAACGAAATGGCTTCCCGCGTGGCACAGCGCGATGCAGAGTTACAGGCGGCAAAAACCTCTCTCGAGCGCCGCGTGGTCGAGCGCACGGCCGAATTGCGCGAGAGCGAGGCGCGCTTCGTCGCCGCCTTCCGCCACAGTCCAGCAATGCAGAGCCTGATTCGCGGCGCGGATCGCGTATTGGTTGAGGTGAATGACACCTTCCTCGGCAAACTGGGTTTCAGCCGCGAGCAAGTCATCGGCAAGGCGGCACCCGAATTGAATTTCTGGGTTGATCCCGTCGAACTGGCAGCCTACGCGCAGGAAGTTGAAACGAAAGGTTTCGTACTGGGACGTGAAGTCCGCTTGCGGACGTGCGATGGCCGCGTGCTCATCGTGTTGTTGTCCACGCAGCCAGTGGACATCGGGGGCGTGCCGCATTTTCTAAGTGCGGGTGTTGACATCACGGCACGCAAGGAAAGCGAAGCGCGCTTCAACGCGGCATTTCATAACAGCCCGGTGATTCAGAGCGTGATTCGTTTTCCGTCAGCGCAGATCGTCGAGGTGAACGACACCTTTATGAAGATCATGGGCTACTCGCGGGAAGAAGTCATCGGCAAGACCCCGTTTGATTTGAATTTCTGGACCGATACCCAAAAGGTGCAGGAGTATCGCGCGCGTCTATTCGCGGAAGGTTTCGTGCGCGATTATGAAATGCAGATCCGCCCGCGGCACGGCGACTTGCGCACCATTCTCCTGTCGTCGCAGATGGTGGACATTCAAGGTGAGCCGCACTCCATCACCGCCGCCGTTGATATCACCCTGTTGCGCGAGGCCGAAGGGGAACTGCAAAACGCTCTCGCGAAGGAGCGCGAATTAAGTCAGCTCAAGAGCGATTTTGTATCGGTGGTCTCGCATGAGTTCCGCACCCCGCTGGAAATCATCATGTCGTCAGCGGACAACTTGCAACGTTATCACGACCGGCTCGCGGCGGAGAAGCGCGACGAACTCCTGCGCACGATTCACAAGTCGGTGCGCCGCATGGCTGGCATGATGGAGGAAGTGCTCGTGCTCGGGCGGCTGGAGACCGATCGGATGAGGTTTGAGCCTGCGCCGCTTGATTTCAAAAAGCTCTGCCGGCGAATGTGCGACGAGATCGCGTCGGCAACCGGAAACCGTTGCCCGATCAAGCTGGAATCGAACGGCCCGCCCGCTTCGGCGAGCGGAGATGAAAGCCTCTTGCGGCACATTTTCACCAATCTGCTCTCCAACGCCGTGAAGTATTCGCCCGCCGGATCCCCGGTGAATTTCCAAATCCAACGCGATGGCAAGATTGCGATTTGTCGCATCACCGACCGTGGCTGCGGCATTCCCGAAACCGACCAGAAGCGACTGTTCCAGGCATTTCATCGCGGCAGCAATGTGCAACAGATTCCCGGTACGGGACTGGGCCTGCTCATTGTCCAGCGCTGCGTCGAATTACACGAGGGTCAGATCACTTTTACGAGCGTCGAGGGTCAGGGGACGACGTTCACCGTTACCCTGCCGTTATTCACTGCGAACACGGAATTCAATCCAACGATATGAAAAAAATCCTCGTGATCGAAGACGAAACCGAAACGCGCAACAATCTCGTTCTGATGCTGGAAATGGAAGGCTTCAGACCATTATCCGCTCCCAACGGCCAGGTTGGCGTTGAGATTGCCAGTCGCGAACTGCCCGACGTGATCCTGTGCGACGTCTCCATGCCAAAACTCGACGGTTACGGCGTGTTGGAAGCCTTGCGCGCAAACACAAAAACGGTCTCGATTCCGTTCATCTTTCTCACCGCCAAGGGCGACAAGAAAGATCTGCGGACCGGTATGAACCTGGGCGCGGATGATTACCTCACCAAACCCGCCAGTGCGGAAGACGTGCTCAGCGCCATCAATGCCCGCCTTGATCGCCACCGCGAAAAAGAACAAGCCGCCATGGCCAAGGTCGAACCTAATTTCGATTCTGCCAAACCGCTCGAATCACTCGGGCTCACGCCACGCGAAGCCGAAGTGCTGCTCTGGGTCGCCCAGGGAAAATCCAATGCCGACATCGCCACCATTCTCGGTTGCGCGGAGAACACGGTGAAAGTCCACCTCGCCCGCATCTTCGAGAAGCTTGGGTTTGAGAATCGCAACGCCGCAACGGTTCGAGCCCTGGAAGTGTTGAGCAAACCGGCGGGGCGCGATTGAAATCATTTGTGGCCGGCCCGCAAAGTCAATGGCCACGTCACTAGCCGTCGCGAATCGGCGTTGCCCCAGACTTGTCTTAATTTTTCAGAAAGCGGCCCGAGCGGATTTTGCCCCGTGGCCTTGATGCAGCGATTCGTTGCCGACCACGTGCTGAAGTAGCCAATCAACCGTTCCAACGTCCAGTGCGCCTCCATTCGAAATGTCGGGGCAGTGATCTCGGTAAATGGAAATGGAATCGTGCGATAACCGTCCTCGATCATTTTGCGGGACGGCGGCCAGTAAGGGCCAACAACGTTCGCGTAAAAGTGCTGCACCGTTTGATTCACAGAGTCGCCTTCCACCTCGTTGATGCCGTAACCCCACGCGGCGATCACACCATCGGTTTTAAGCGCACGCTTCGCCTCCGCATAGAACTTCTCAAAATCGAACCAATGGATCGCTTGGGCGACAGTGACCAGCTGAACGGAATTATCAGGCAGTCCACTCTGTTCCGCCAGAGCGACCCGAAACTCCACTTTAGGATTCGGCCGGGCGGACGCTATCTGCTCCTTGCTGGCATCGGTGGCAACGACCTTGGCAAAACGTGCGGCGAGATCACGCGTGGCCTGACCGTTGCCGCAGGCACAATCCCAGACTGTTGCGCTTCCCGGGACGAGCGTGGCGAGATAATCAAACAGGGCCGCGGGATAGTGCGGTCGAAAATCTGCGTAGCGATTCGCCACGCTGGAGAAATGATCATGAAATGCCTGATTCATGCCAGGACGCACTTTCCCACAAATCGCGCTTCGGTGTAAAGCGAAGCCAAGCCGTAATCCCGAAGTGCTATTCCCCGTTTCTGCAAGGTGCGTTACAACCACAACCGAACGATACGAAAACGATTATGACAACATTGAAAACAATTTTGATCGAAGACTGGTACGCGCCCGAATTCCGGGTCAAGATCACCCCGCCGCGAAGCTGCCCGCTACCGTGGAAGCGCTCGCGCATTGCGGCGGCACCGCACTTTCGCACCACGCATCCCGAGCCGTGGAAACCCTGTGCCTTTCGTGCGGCCCGCCGCCGCGGCCACTTCGGTTCGCTCCGCGAGGCCTAATACCCAAGCACTATTTTAAACAAATCAAACCCACGCTAAAACCCACACGCTATGCAAACACAGACATTGAATCGAATCACTGAAACCGTCGGTGCGACTAGCCGGTCGCAGAAACAGCATGCGTTATTCCAGCTCGCTGAAACGTGCTCGAACAAACGTCCAGTTCGCGTTGCGTTTCCTGTTTGTCGCCGCGAGGAGTGCCGGACCAAACGTGCCCTGCTCGCTGCGTTGCGCGAAGCCGAATTCGCCGAATGGCTGAACAGCGGCGGCGATTTCCTCGACTCGATGCACCAGCCCGTGGGCTGACCCGCAGCTATCAACTATCAACCCTCAACTATCAACCAAGCCATGCTCGACCTCGCTCTCAAAATGCTCCT